>NZ_JAWGOQ010000013.1:0-123141 GCF_032555305.1 Enterococcus sp. | reverse complement strand
TTTTTGTGTACCCAATAGGTGAAAAATGACTATTCTGCAAAATAGTGATAATATCAAGCTTTTGTGGGTGTGATTTGGAAGTATGAATTATTTAGGAAATAGTAGACTAACTTTCCATCCTTGTGATTATCAACTACGCCCAATTTTTTTAAGGAGTTCAGGTGGTGTGAAGTAGTTGCGACTGAAGCATCAATGATATTTGCAATATCGCAAACACATAGCTCATCTTCATGAACTAAGGCATGTACAATTTTTAGTCTATTTTCATCTGACAATATTTTAAAGAAACCACTCACTGTCAGAGTGTCAAAGTTGGCTAGCTTAGCTTTGGCACGATTAACCTTGTCTTCATGAATACAAGTTATTTCACAAATTTCATTACTCATAAGCTCATACCTCTACATTCAAATTTATATTTGAATGTATTATATCAGAACACCAATCTATATTCAAATGGTTGTTTGATTGTTCATAAAATGGTCCCTTTCTGTACACTTTTGTTTTTGATTAAAATTTTACCTAAATAGAATTATATCGTGTTCATAAACCCGTATCATAATCTATGTTCAAATACTCCCCTGTTTCTAAAGTTATGGTACAATATTTTCGAGAATGGAGTGATAATTTTGAAAATAGGATACGCCCGGGTCTCTACCGGATTACAAAATTTGGATTTACAAGAAGATAGCTTAAATAAATTTGGATGTGAGAAAATTTTCACTGATCATATGAGTGGTGCAAAAAGTAATCGACCTGGTTTGGAAACGGCCATTGATTTTGTTCGATCTGGAGACACATTAGTTGTTTGGCGTTTGGATCGCTTAGGAAGAAATATGGAAGATCTTATTTCTATTGTAAATAGATTGAATGAACGAGGAGTTGGTTTTCATAGCCTTCAGGAAAATATCACTATGGATAAATCTAGTTCTACTGGTCAATTGATGTTTCACTTGTTTGCAGCATTCGCAGAATTTGAGCGGAATTTGATATTGGAACGTTCGGCAGCTGGTAGAGCTGCTGCAAGAGCTCGCGGTCGATTTGGGGGAAGACCAGAAAAGTTGAACGCTAACGATTTGGATCTAATGAAAATGTTGATCGATAATGGTACGCCAATTAAAACTATTGCGGAAAAATGGAATGTCTCTAGAACAACAATTTACCGGTATCTCGATAAAATGGAGGCCAGAGATAATGAAAAGTCGAAAGGATCAGTTAGTTAGTTATTCCGACAATCAAAGACAAGCAGCAATGAGCAAGTACAAAGTAATCCAACCAAATTTAGCTTATCAGAAATCCTTAGTTGATATATCTGAAGATGAAGGAATCCCACTTCGAACCTTGCAGCGTTGGAAGAAACACTATCAAGAAAATGGATTAATTGGATTGGTTCGTAAAACGAGATCTGATAGCGGTAAAACTCGTTTAGATCCAGAAGTCATTAGTGAAATTGAAAGCTTGTTCTTTACCTATAGAAAAATGAGTATTGCAACCATCCAAAGAAAGCTATGTAAATTTTGTACCGAAAAAAAGTTCATTTCCCCTAGCTATAGTCAGGTCTATAAGGCTATTAAATCTCTTCCCTCTTCTGTTGGTGTACTGGCTCATGAGGGTGAGAAGGTTTATTCAGAAAAGTTCGACCTTATCAAGATTCGAGAGCCCAAACGACCAAATGAAGTGTGGCAAGCGGACCATACTTTATTAGATATCGAGATCATCGATACTAAAGGAGTCCCAAAACGTCCATGGTTAACGATTATTATGGATGATTACAGTCGTGCAATTGCCGGCTATTCTGTATCTTTTGACTCCCCTTCTGCTATTCAAACTGCATTAACATTACACCAGGCTATTTGGACCAAACGAGATTCCAAATGGCCTATTTGTGGTATACCAGAACACTTTTATACAGACCATGGGAGTGACTTCACTTCTGATCACTTGGAACAAGTTGCGATTGATCTGAGAATTAACTTATTATTTTCTAAAGTAGGAGTTCCACGCGGTAGAGGAAAAATTGAACGTTTCTTTCTCACAGTTAATCAGCTTTTCTTAGAGTCTTTACCAGGATATATTGGAAATTCTGATAAAGCTGACAGACTTAATTTTCAAGAATTTCGGAACAAACTTCATCATTTTTTGATCTATGACTATAACTTTAAAGAACATTCTTCAATTAAGATGTGTCCAATTGATAAATGGAATTCAAAATTATTTTTACCGAATCTTCCAGAAAATCTTGAAAAATTAGATTTATTGTTGCTGGAAATTTCTAAGTCGAGAAAGGTACATTCAGATGGTATTCATTTCCAAGGACTACGATATACCAATCCTAACCTCTCGGCTTTTGTAGGAGAATCAGTCCTAATTCGATACAACCCTTCAGACATAGCAGAAATTCGAGTGTTTTATCGCAATCAATTTTTGTGTAATGCAGTCTCTCCTGAAATTTCAAATTATTCGATCGATATCAATGATTTGGTTGCTGCAAGAACAAAACGTAGAAAGATCCTAAAAGAGAAAATCAACTCTCCGAGTTCAGTCGATCTATTGATCACAGAACAAGAGGAAAAAGCTGGACATTCTAATAAGAAAAAAAAAACTACTTTAAAGAGGTATTTCAATGAATAAGTCGAAAACATTTATTGAGACGAAAGAATATAAACGATTTGCGGAATTCTGTGACGCATGCATTAAATACAAATACATTGGAGTCTGTTATGGAATTCCTGGAGTTGGAAAAACTGTATCAGCACGCCATTATGCTAACTGGGATAGTATTTATAAGCAAATTGATTTTAAAGTTAACAAGGAGATCGGAATAGATGCAACTAAAGAAATTCTTTACGCCAATACGATATTTTGCACAGCACCAGCAGAAAGACAAACTAGGATCAGTGGTGATATTCATACATATGGCATGCGGATTGGATTGACTAGAAATATTTATCTAACCGAAAAAGAAGGAAAAGAAGATGGCGGATTATCGACTGACGCATATAAGGGAATTGATTTAATTATTGTTGATGAAATTGATCGATTAAAGCTTCAACATTTTGAGCAGTTAAGAGATATTTATGATCAAAATGATATTGCCATGGTCTTGATCGGCATGCCTGGTATAGAAAAAAGACTAAGCAGGTACCCTCAACTCTATTCAAGAATCGGATTTGCACATGAGTTTGATAACTTAAGCAAAGATGAGACCCATCATATTATTGAATACAAATGGTCGGATCTAGGACTTGATCTGAAATTGGAAGATTTTTCTGACTATGAAGCAATTACTAGCATTATAAAGATCACGAAAGGAAATTTTAGATTACTGCACAGACTATTTGCACAAATCCATCGAATACTGGAAATTAATCAGTTAAATACTATTACTGTCGATGTTGTAGAAGCAGCAAGAGATAGTTTAGTTATTGGGTTATGATCACGCCATTTATTATAGTAAAAACGCGTCATTTAAAAATAAAAGTGACACGCTGTTTTCCATTTAGTATATTTTGAATGTAACAGAATAGTCCTTATTTAGTGACTGAGTTACATTAAGTGAGTCCCGAATTACTTAGTATTATGAAGATAAGCTACTAAGTATTACTTGGATTAGAGACAGTCCAATTTACAAGGATATATTATTACTATGAAGCCTAATCATCTTAATCGGTGATTGGGCTATTTTTGTGCCTTAAAAGGAGGATTAAGCAATGTTCGATACACAAGAAAATCGCTATATTACGAGGGAAGTGAATGAACAAGTACCAAAGGAAATACAGTTACGTTGTTTTCAATTGATTGATGGAAAGGTGAAACAATAGGATGTTCAGTTAGATTACATACAGATATTTGAGTTCAATCGAGATGATCAGAGAGGAACCATTACGATTATCCATCGGCAAGAAGAACCATTCTTTATTGATTATCATGAATGTCGAATAACGAATGATTTAGCAAATTTCCAAATAAAAAAGCTATGGATTATCGACGATCATACGCATCGAAAGATGTTGCTAGAAGAACATTGATAGTGGACCTTAGAGGGACAGTCGTTTGATTCTATTGGAAAAAAGAAAAACCGCAAAGCAACTACCTAAGATTAGTCGTTACTCATACGATTTATACAATGTATTCTGTTAAATTTTCTAAAGGGTGGTTCCCTTTTCTATTAGTTTCGCAGCTACTACATTTTCGTGAGGGATGTACGTATCTAATGAATTCACAGCTATTTCTGCCATCAATGGAATATTTTGGTCTATTGATGTGATGGGGTAAATAGCGTTGTCAGATACTGGGGAATTATCATACCCGATTATTTCTAACTCTTCTGGTATTTTTATCCCTTTTCGTATGCAGTCTCTTTGAAGCATATTTGCAATATCATCGTTTGAGCAGAAAACCCCCATTTTTTTATTTGGATATTTTTCAAGTAAATTATCTAAAACCGCAGACATAGTAGTGGATGCTTCTTCAGAATATGGGTCGGTCAGTTCTTCACGAATGATTGTTTCATGAAGCGTATCCTTCACTGAAAATTCAAAGCCTACAATTCGTTTGAAGGAAGGCCAATCATCATAATATCCATTATTAATATGGATCAATACTTCACATCCGTCAGCCATCAATTTTTCTCCAGCAAGCTTGCCACCAGTATAATTATCGTTATTGATTTGGCAAAAATCCCCGCCAGCACGCTCAATTGAGATGATGGGAACATCCAATTTTTCAATGTCCTCTGAATCCAGAATATGACTTAATAAAATAATCCCTTTTACACGATAGGACTTTAACATGTCGATGACATTTAGTTCTTCCTCTTTCGTATCTCTTGAGGTATAAACAATAAAACTGTAGTCTTTTTCTTCTCCAAACTGAATGAGCTGATTTAGCAATTCTGTATAGAAGCTAAGGTGTAACTGAGGGAAGATGACGCCTACAAGATTAGATTTGCCGGTTACTAATATTCTGGCAACATTATCCTGACTATAATTTAATTCTTGAATCACTGCTTGTATTTTATTTTTTGTTTTTTGTGATAGCAGTTCTGGTTTATTAAAATATCTTGAAACAGTAGTTAGGGAAACACCACTTTTTTCTGCGATCGCCTTTATTCCCACTTTGTCCATATTTGTGCAGCCTCTCTTTGCCTGATGGTTTACGTAACTCAAATGACTGTATTGCTTCGAGTGGAAGCGTTTGTAAATTACTGTCTAGTTATCATACGGTTATCATACAATGTGGAATAGATTATTTCAAGCAATTCATGAAAATATTTTCATTAAAATGCGTCATTTGAATTTCAATATTAAAACACTTTTTTGGGGCTAAGAAAGAGTATGCCTTCGGGAACTGCCTATTTCTAAACTAAAATTCGTTCGTTCCTTTTTTATTTCTAATCCCATTTTGACGAATTAGAGAAAATATTTTTGAAAACGTTTGACATTAATAATTTCATATTTTATACTTACGGCGTAGGGTGTTAGAAAGAGCTTACAAAAATGAAAAGGAGGTAGTGAATCAACTAAGATTAACTCGGTTCCTTTTTAGCACTGTGTATAGATTTGTAATGAAAGCGGTTCATAAAAAAGCCGCCAAGATTAGGTTTGAATGTATTGCTGGAATAATTGATTGTCATTTGCATTTAATTCTTAAATGGTCGAAAAGAAAGGTAGTGGAAAAATGAAAAAGAATAAAAAGAGATTTGGCGTGTTTGCTTTAGCAGCTTTGACACTGGTAAGCACATTAGTACTTTCTGCTTGTGGAAATGGTTCGGAAAGTAAGGAAGCAGGAAAGGACAAGACAATTACAGTCCTTGTAGAAAGTGGAAGTCCTGCTGAGAAGATCGCTAATAGTACTGCTGATGCTTTCAAAAAGGAAACAGGCTATAAGGTAGTGGTTGATTCAGTTCCTTATTCTGGAATGTATGACAAAGTTTCGACAGAAGTGAAATCAAAATCGGCGGCTCATGATGTTGTTTGTCTGGACGTTCTCTGGTTATCCGCTTTTGAGAACGCATTAACACCACTTAATAAATCAGTGGATGACAAGATCACTTCTGATTTTCTTCCGACACTTGAAGATGGTGGGACGTTGAATGATAAGCTGCTAGGACTACCGATGTGGATTAATAGTAAAGTACTCATTTATAGAAAAGATCTCTTTGAAGATGAGAAAAATAAAACAGAATTCAACAAGAAATATGGTCACGATTTAAAAGTCCCTACTACTTGGGAAGAATACAAAGAATGTGCGGAATTCTTTACTAAAGATGATATGTATGGAACCGCCGTTTTCGGGATGGCATCTGGAGATACGGTTTGTAGTTTCCTTGATCAAGCATCACAGGCTGGAGCAAAACCGTTAGTTTTAGGTAAGGACAATGAAGTATTGGTTGATGAAAAACCTTATGTTGATGCGTTGCAATATCTATGTGATCTCTATGAAAAAGGCTACGCACCTGAAGAAACGCTATCTGTCGCATCTACTGAGGCTCAGGAAATGTTTAATAATGGAAAACTTGCGATGCAATTAAACTGGAGCCATCAATATCCGGCCGCTTATGAACTGAATAAGGAAAAAGTTGGTGTAGCACCAATGATTGGCGGCTCTGCTGGTGTAGCCGCTACAACAGGACCATGGTATCAATGTGTGATGAAAAATTCTGAGAATCAAGAGGCAGCAATCGAATATCTGAAATTCATGTATGACAATAACGAGAAATACATGACTGAAGGTTCATTGAAGATCGCAGGGAGAACGTCTGTATATGAAAAATATGAAACACAAGCAGGTGATGAGCATCTAGGGGCTGTATTAGAAACGTTAGATAATGAATACTCTCAAAATAGACCTGCTACTCCTTATTGGACAGAAATTGAAGAAGTGCTAGCGAAAGCTGTTCAGTCGGCGTTATCTGGAAAAGCGACTCCTAAAGATGCTCTTAAAGATGCGAAATCTGAAATTGAGACCATCATAGAGTAAGACAAGAACAAGGAGGAAAAACCATGCAGTTGATATCCAGAAAAACCGTGCTTGCCTTCTTTTTACCAGGCGCATTATTTATGGGAATATTTATGATTTATCCGATTTTCAAAATGGCTTTTGACAGTCTATATAGCTTTGATCCAAATGGTATGAAGGAGTTTGTTGGTTTTGACAATTATATTAAAGCTTTTGGAAATGAAAGCTTTTTACAGCCGTTAAAAAATACGCTTGTCTACATCTTTATTGCTGTTGTTGTCGAACTAATATTAGGAACGATCTTAGCGTTAGTTTTTGAAGAAAACTTTAAAGGAAACAAGGTCATCCGGTCACTTATTTTGACCCCACTAATGATTGCACCGCTAGTGGCTGGTTTGATTTGGAAGTTAATGTTGAGCGCGCAGTTTGGCATTATCAATCAACTATTAGTAAATGTTGGTCTTCTTGAAAATTCGAACCAGATCCTTTGGCTTGCGGATGAGAAATGGTCGTTATTGGCTTGTTGTTTTGCGGATATTTGGTTAACGACCCCGTTCATGATGCTGATGATTCTTGCCGGTCTTCAAGGGCTTGATGGAAGTATGATTGAAGCAGCTACGATTGATGGGGCAAATTGGTGGCAAAAAATTATTAAAATCAAACTACCAAATATTAAACCAGTATTATTAACCGCATTATCCATCCGAATTATTGATGCGGCAAGAACGTTTGATATTGTTTGGGCGATGACGCAGGGTGGCCCGAACAATTCATCAGAACTTATCAGTGTTGTAATCTATAAAACGCTAACCAGATACAACAAAGTCGGGTATGCAAGTGCGATGGCATTAATACTTGTGGTAGTACTCGTTGTGTTCACTCTTGTGTTCATGCAAGGACTATGGAACCCGAAGAAAAAACAATCAGTGTAGGAGGGGATAGCAAGTGGAGAAAAAAAGAAGTGTTCAAAGTAAATTACTGATAATTTTAGCGATTGTCTGTGCTGTAGTCTGGTTGTTTCCCTATCTGTACTTGATTAGTTCATCCTTCAAGCCAGGTAGTGAGGTTGTTTCAATTCCTGCAAAATTTTTTCCAACAGTTCTATCTGTGGAAAATTTCACTGGTTTGTTCGAACGGATGCCTGCCTTTCATTACATTTTAAATAGTTTTTTAGTAGCTGTTTGCAGTACTTTGATTGCAGTAATTTTAGGGGCGTTATCTTCTTATGCGATTCAACGTTCAGGAGCTAAGATTGCCACCTTTTTGATTATTGTCGTGTTGTGTTTAAAAATGATTCCGACATCGAGTATTGCTGTACCGATCTATGAGTTGATTACAAATCTTGGTTTGTATGATACGAGAGTTGCCTTAATTATCGTTTATGCAGCGATAAATATGCCTTTTGTTATGTGGGTCATGCTCGGTTTCTATGAAGGCATTCCAACGAGTATTGATGAAGCGGCTTGTATGGATGGGGCTTCAAGTCTCCAGACATTTATTCGAATCATCTTGCCAATCTGTACACCAGGTTTGGCTACAGCCTTTGTATTTACGCTATTTCTATCTTGGAATGAATTTTTATTGTCGTTGTTATTGACTAGTACAGAGGCAAAAACATTTACGGTCGGATTATCCGAATTTTTATCAGCTTACAGTATGGACTTGGGTCCGATGTGTGCAGGAGCTCTAATTTTTAGTTTACCTGTAATGGTTTTATCAATCGTAGCACAGCGATTCATTGTTCAAGGAATAACCGCTGGTTCAGTTAAGAGCTAGTCAAAACGTATTTGAAGGAACAAAAGAGCGATTCTAATTATAGAATCGCTCATCAGGAGGAGTAATGGTGAGTAAAAATTATTATGATGTCACTCAATGGGAAATTGGGGATCCATTTAACGATATTGGGGAAGTCATTAACAGTATTCTTTTAGATATTAAAAAAAGACAAAAAGAGATTGATGAAAATGATGGAGGCAAACCAGGAGCAGTCATCTATATTCCACCAGGTGATTATCACTTGAAAACACAGGTTGTTCTTGATATTAGTTTCTTAAAGATCATGGGTTCTGGGCATGGCTTTACTTCTTCTAGTATCCGCTATAATGTGCCAGAGGATGAATGGAGTGATCTACATGAGCTTTGGCCTGGCGGCAGTCGCATTCTTGTTGATCTGTCGGGTTCATCGAAAGAAGAGGCTGCTGGCGCGGCATTCTACATTCAGCGTAGCGGTGATCCGCGAATTAGTTCTGTTGAATTTTCAAATTTTTGTATCGACGGCTTACACTTTGTCGATGATGGTTCGGATGAAACGAATCCAGAAAACACTTATACAAATGGGAAAACGGGAATATACGTTGACAGTGCGAATGATTCGTTTCGAATTACAGGCATGGGATTTGTCTATTTGGAGCATGGAATTATTTCCTATCACTCGGATGCCCTTACGATCCATGATAATTTTATCGCGGAATGTGGGAGCTGTATAGAATTACGTGGTTGGGGACAGGCGTCGAAGGTGACAGATAATTTGATTGGTGCAGGTTTCAAGGGCTATTCCATTTATGCAGAGAATTTTGGTGGTCTACTAGTGACTGCAAATAATGTTTTTCCTAGAGGAGCCAGCTGTATTCATCTTGAAGGAGTTACTCGCTCGCTTATTAGCAATAACAGACTTCATGCCTTTTACCCAGGAATGGTTATTTTAGATAAAAATAGCTCGGAAAATTCTATTTCATCCAACCATCTTTTGCATGATCATGAACCTTGGGCACCGTTGCAAGGGCGGAATAATGGTTTAGATGATACCTTTGGACTTTTATCAATCAATGGTAACAGCAACACGGTGATTGGCAACCATTTTTCTGAAATTATTGACAAAGATCAAATTTCACCAAAAGGAGCAACTCCTGTAATTATCCATGTTGTTGCTGGTAATGGAAATTATATTTCAAATAATCATATAGTCGCTACAAAAGCAGAATTAACATCCAGTGATTCCTGTTTTGCATCACAAGTAGAAGCCTTATTGACCAATGATGCAACCGAGGCACTTGAGGTCAAGACGGTCTTAATTGAAAGACAGTCCTTTGGAAATACGGTGCTCGATTCTGGTTCTGAAGCACAAGTTGAACTAGATAAAGAAGACAATGCCTTTAGAGCGACTCCGATTCCAGTTAGGAATTCTATCTTGAACGAATTTAGATAAGCGCTATTAAACTTTCTTTAGAGTTTAGCAATGCTTAATAGTAAAAAAAGTGAGGGTAAAAACGATGGGAACACTTTCCATGCAACATATTTATAAAAAATATTCAAATGCAGAGAATTATACCGTAACTGACTTCAATTTAGAAATTGATGAAAAGGAATTTATCGTCTTTGTAGGTCCTTCTGGTTGCGGGAAATCTACAACCCTTCGAATGGTAGCAGGTCTTGAGGACATCACTGAAGGAGAATTGAAAATCGGTGATAAAGTCATCAATAATGTAGCGCCAAAGGATCGAGATATCGCGATGGTCTTTCAAAATTATGCGCTCTATCCACATATGACCGTCTTTGACAATATGGCCTTTGGTTTAAAGCTCAGAAAATACCCAACCGATGAGATTAAAAAGAAGGTAGAAGAAGCGGCAGAAATTTTAGGCTTAACTGAGTATCTAAAGAGAAAACCCGCGGCTTTATCTGGAGGACAGCGTCAACGCGTCGCTTTAGGGCGTGCGATCGTCCGTGATGCTCAAGTCTTTTTGATGGATGAACCTTTGTCTAATTTGGACGCAAAACTACGTGTATCCATGCGTGCTGAAATCGCAAAGTTGCATCAACGCTTAGGAACGACAACCATTTATGTCACTCATGATCAAACGGAAGCAATGACAATGGCGGATCGGATCGTCATTATGAAGGATGGTTTGATTCAACAGATTGGTAGTCCTAAAGAAGTGTATGATTTACCTGAAAATGTCTTTGTTGCAAGTTTCATTGGATCACCTGCAATGAATTTTTTCAATGTGACCTTAAAAAATGGTTACATCACTAGTGGACGAAATTTCAAGTTAAAGGTGCCAGAAGGTGAGAATAAAGTGCTCGTGGCTAAGGGCTATGAAGGAAAAGACTTGATTTTCGGGATTCGGCCAGAAGATATTAGAAGCGAACAGATCGTCTTAGACTCAGTTATTGAGTCAGCAATAGATGCAACGATTGTCGTATCAGAGTTGTTAGGATCAGAAACGTTGTTATATAGCAAAATTGATGAAACAGAATTTGTCTCTAAAGTAAATGCTAGAGACTTCCATCGTCCAGGTGAAATTGTTCGCTTAGCGTTAGAAATCTCAAAGGGGCATTTCTTTGATCCAAAGACAGAATTGAGAATTAAGTGTACGAAGTAATTTTATCGTTGAAAAGTGATCGTTAAAGTTAGGAGGGATTCTCTTGTCCATTGAATTAATGAAAAAAAATATTGTTCGTGCTCAAGCTGAAATAGATAAAAAAAGATCAGAAGTGGGGAAGGGAGTAATGCGCCAAAAGTATCATTTTATGGCTGAAGAAGGCTGGCTAAATGATCCGAATGGGCTCATTTATTTTAAAGGTAAGTACCATTTCTTCTATCAATATAATCCTTATGACTCCTATTGGGGGTCAATGCACTGGGGACACGCAATCAGTGATGACATGCTGCACTGGGAATACTTGCCGCTCGCGTTAGCACCGAGCGAAACCTACGACAATCATCCAAAAGGTGGTTGTTTCTCTGGAAGTGCGATCGAATATGAGGGGCGGCTCTACCTTTTATACACCGCATCGACAAACTACGGAGACGGGTTTATTCAAAATCAGTGTATGGCATACAGCGATGATGGTATCCATTTTGTCAAAAGTGAAAAGAATCCGGTTATTGCTGCTCCACCAACTGGTTACGATGTGGGTGAGTTTCGAGATCCAAAAGTTTGGAAGCATGAAGATTATTTCTATTTGGTATGTAGTGGGAAAAAAGATGGGCTTGGGCAAGCACTATTGTATCGTTCAAAAAATTTAGAAGATTGGAACTTCTTTAATGTTCTTGCAGAAAGTCGAGGAGAATTTGGCTATATGTGGGAATGTCCCGATTTTTTCCCATTGAAAAATGCCATTGGAGAAAAGTATATTTTAACGTTTTCTCCAATGGGAGTGAAAGAACGAACGAGTATTTATTTAGTCGGAGATATGAATTATGAAACTGGAAAGTTCAATTACACAACTGTAGGAAATATTGATTGGGGATTTGATTATTATGCGCCGCAATCATTTGTTGATCAATCCGGCAGACGTATTCTTGTTGCGTGGGCGAATGGTTGGGATTGGATGCCGTGGTGGAAGGATTGGGGGCCAACCTTCAAAGAAGGCTGGTGTGGTTCTTTCAACCTTCCGCGAGAAGCAATCCTTGATACGGATAATACATTGAAGTTTGTACCTATAGAAGAGCTGCAATCTATTCGGAAATCAGCTGAAGCGATTCATAAAAAGTCTATTTTTGAAAAAGGCGAATTCTTGATTCCCACAGGTAACGGCAATTGTTTTGAACTGAAAATGACCATTGATCTTGCTAATAGTACCACTGATTCCTTTGAGCTACGCTTGAGGAGCAACGATCATCTAGCTACGATTGCGACATTCGATTTAAGAAAGCAGATTCTAACAGTTTCTCGCGACAACTCAGATGATTGGAGCCAAGGAACTACAAAAAGTAATTTGTTGCTAAAGGATAAAGCAACACTAAAGATCCATTTGTTTGTAGATCAATCCTCTATAGAGATTTTCACAGATGACTATAAAACGAATCACAGTCTAAATGTTTTTGCAAAAAAGGATCAAAATAAGAACTATGTTTCTGTTGCTGAGGGCACACTTGTGATTAATCAGCTTGAAACATGGGAACTAACGAAAACAATGTAGTCAAATGCTCGAAGAAGGTAAACGTCTTCGAGCATTTGAAATATGGAGGATGAAAATGAAAACGATTGATGTAACCGCTCTGGGCGAAATTCTGATTGATTTTACTCAAAATGGTCTAAGCGAACAGGGCAATCCACTATTAGAGATGAATCCAGGTGGCGCACCATGTAATGTATTAGCGATGTTAAGAAAATTCGATCGCAATGTAGCGTTCATTGGAAAAGTCGGTGATGATAATTTTGGTTGGTTCTTGAAAGAAAAGGCCAAAAAATTGGGAATTGATATAAGCAATTTGTCCTTTGATAAAGACGTACACACCACCTTAGCCTTTGTGCACAATGGAGAAGACGGGGATAGAGATTTTACTTTTTGTCGTAATCCAGGAGCAGATATGCAATTAAATGAACAGGAAGTAAATGAAGAGGTAATCAAGCAATCAAGGATTTTTCATTTTGGAACACTTTCCATGACCCATGAAGGAGTACGTAATGCAACGAAAAAGGCACTGACTATCGCTAAAAGTAATGATTGCTTGATTTCATTTGATCCCAATATTCGTGAACCATTATGGGAAAATTTAGAAGAGGCTCGAAAACAAGTAGAAGTTGGGCTTAGCTATTGTGATATTCTTAAAATATCAGACAACGAAATTCAATGGCTTACAGGAGAAGAGGATTATTCAAAAGGGGTTAAAAAAATTAGAGATAAATATCCGATTAAATTAATCCTTGTTTCGATGGGGGATAAGGGAAGCCGAGCATATTATGAAGAAGATATGATTGAAGTTCGTGCTTTTAAGAATGAACAGACCATCGAAACTACTGGTGCAGGGGATACTTTTTGTGGGTGCGTACTTCAATATATTCTTGACTATGGACTAAAAGAATTAACGAAAGAACAATTAGCTGAGATGTTGACGTTCGCTAATGCAGCAGCTTCATTGATCACCACAAAGAAAGGCGCACTTTGCTCAATGCCAGAGATTTTCGAGGTGGATGAGTTTATTTCTTCCCCAAAATTTACCTAGTCTCATCGAGTTTCATTTTTTATTTAGTAAGGCTGATATGAGAATGTGAAACTTTGTAATATCTTAAAATAACCCAATCATTTAAATTGAAATGATCGGGTTATTTTAATAGTGGAGAAGTAGTGGATATATCAATATTGAAATTATTATCAGCTTTACTTATTATAAAAAGAAGATGCGGAGTTTGATTACCGAAGAGGAGGTGAGGAATATGGAAAGGATGAGCTTTAAAGAAATCCAAGCTATTTATCCAGAAGCAATGTTGTTAAAAAAAGGTCCATTCTCCAGTGAAACTGTAAACGTTCCAATTTTAGATGGGTATGCATGTTTCTTGAGAGAAGATTTAACTGAACGAGAAGTTCTCTTGTTTTCTAGATTAGGTCAAGGTCAATCAATCAACAAAAAAAGACATCCTTGGTATGAGATTTTGTTTGAGTACAAACAAAATACAGAGGATGGTGAATTCCGGATAATCCAAGTTTATATGAAACATTTAGAAGACTCTCAGAAAGAAAGGATCTTGAAAGAAATAGGAGAGATATTTCCGAATTCTGTAGACCTTTTTTTCTATCAACAATTTTTATTAATAGTTGAAAAGAGAGGTCTAGATAATTTACTTGTGAATGATTTAGAGGGGATTTTTCTTGCTTTAGATATGGATTTTGATTTTTCAACAAGGCTTTTTTTAGGATCGTTTCATGTATGGAAACATGATTTTAGCCAATTATTTCGTGAAGAAAAGAAAGCATTCATTGATTCTTTGAAAAAGAATTTTAACGTGAAATGTTTGGAACTATCCGATTGCATAATTTCTGTCTTTTCTAACCAGATTGCTAGTGAGAGTGTACTCTTATTGTCATTATATCAAGACTGGTTTAATGATGAAGAAATGAGACATTTAATTAGAGTATTATGGGAACAACAAGGTAATTTTAGTTCAGCAGCAAAAGAATTGTTTATGCATCGGAACTCGTTACTATATAAAATTGATAAATTTCAAGAACGAACGATGCTCAATCTAAAAAATAATAATGCTCTTTTTTTATGCTATTTACTCGTCTCGCTTTTTTCTTAAGTGACTTTTCCATTTGGATATTTTACCTAGTAATCAACTTTTATTTTAGGCAGATTGACGATGAAATGTATAACGCTTTCATTTATGGTATTCCTATATCAAATAGAAATGGAGGACTATTGATGACAGAATTAACATTGAAACATATTTATAAAAAATACGAAAACAATGACAAGTATTCTGTAACTGATTTCAATCTTGAAATAGCAGATAGGGAATTTATTGTTTTTGTAGGACCATCTGGATGTGGTAAATCGACTACTTTAAGGATGGTTGCAGGTCTTGAGAGTATTTCTGAAGGCGAATTTCTCATTAATGGAGAAAGAATGAATGAGGTTGCGCCAAAGGACCGAGATATAGCAATGGTATTTCAAAACTATGCGCTGTATCCACATATGACAGTTTTTGATAATATGGCTTTTGGCTTAAAGTTACGGAAATTTGATAAAGACGAGATCAAAAAGAGAGTGGAGAATGCGGCAGAAATATTAGGCTTGACCGATTACTTGAATAAAAAGCCAGCCTCATTATCCGGTGGACAAAGACAGCGAGTAGCCCTTGGAAGAGCTATCGTTCGTGATGCAAAGGTTTTTCTGATGGATGAACCTTTATCAAATTTAGACGCAAAACTGAGAGTTGCTATGCGCGCAGAAATTGCTAAGCTTCACCAGCGTTTAAATACGACTACTATTTATGTTACACATGATCAAACAGAGGCGATGACGATGGCTGATCGTATTGTAATTATGAAAGATGGTATTGTTCAGCAGATTGGATCACCCCAAGAAGTCTACAATAAACCAAAAAATGTTTTTGTAGCTAGTTTTATCGGATCACCAGCCATGAATTTCTTTGATGTTACTCTTACTAATGGATATATTACAGATGGTAATGATTTGCGTTTGCGTGTTGCAGAAGGGAAATATAAAGTTTTAAAGGCCAAAGGGTATGAAGGTAAGAAGTTGATTTTCGGAATTCGTCCAGAAGATATCCACGCAGAACCGATTGCAATAGAAGTAACTCCAGACTCGACAGTGATTGCAGAAGTTGTTGTTTCTGAATTATTGGGTGCTGAAACAATGCTGTATTCAAAAGTAGGAACAACTGAGTTTGTATCCAAAGTAGATGCACGCGACTTTTTAGAACCAAAGGAGAAAATAAAACTAGCGTTTAATGGTAGTAAGGCTCATTTCTTTGATATAGAAACTGAGGAAGTTATTTCGATTCCTTAAATGTTGCTCGTTGATCGTTTGCTTGAAGGGGGATAGCTCATTTCGTTATTGTGCCTCAGGTTAAGAGTAATTTATTGTTACGACAATATAAGTAAGGTGGAAAAATATGGATATTAAGCGGTTTACTAAATTTCATAGACTTTTTGAATTGGTTTATCAATTAATTGTGTTGAATCTTCTCTTCATCATTGGGGTACTTTTTGGCGGAATTATTTTTGGTATCTTACCTAGCGGATATAACCTTGTTCAAGGAATAGGTAGGATAAACAATGGGGAAGAAATAAGGGTGAAGGATTTTTTTAAGGGATTTAAAGAATCTTTTTTTTCGATAAACACTTCCTGTTTTATGCTGTTGCTCTTGATTATTCTTTGGGTTGCTCAGTTTGTGCTACTTGGACAATTTTTCAATAAAGTATACTTCATCATGACGGGAGCAATGTTACTACTTTTGGTGGCTTATGCAATCAACACACCTGTCCATAATAAAAAAAACAATTTTAAAAGACTAGTCGGTATTTTCTTAATCAATCCTAAACTTAATTTCTATTTGTTACTATTGAGTTGTATTTTTTTGTATGTAAACGACCATATTTCAGGTTTATGGTTATTTCTGAGTTTTTCTTCTTTCCAATATTTTTTTGAAAAAGCAAAAAAGACTTTACTAAGAATATGAAAGGTAGTAAAATGGAATCGAGATCAAGAAAGCGCTATCTCAAAAACTGTATTTTTTTAACCCTGTATTTAATCGATTAAATAATTATTTTTTTAATTTTTCATTTAATCGATTAAATGAAATGCAAATGCCTATATTTCAGTTTTTGTTCACGTTAAATATAAATATAAAACTTGATTAAACGATTAAATAGAGGTGGAAAGATTTGAAAAAAGCAACTATCAAAGACGTTGCACGATTAGCCAAAGTTTCTACTGCAACTGTCTCGAACGTCATGAATAATTCACGATTTGTACAGCAGGATACAAGAGAAAAAGTATTGAAGTCAATGGAAATATTAAATTATCGACCCAGCAATCTAGCGAAATCAATGAAAGGTGTTGGCTCAAAAGTAATCGGACTGATTATCCCTTCACAAGAACAGGATTCTTCTTCAGAATTATTTTCTACTTTAGCTTCAGGAGTGGAAAGTGAATTACAAAAAGCCGGATACCAACTAATAATTGCCAATTCTCATGAAAGAGTAATCGAAGAACAGAGTCGTTTAGAATTGTTCAATTCTAGTATGATCGAATATGTGGATGGGATAATAATTGCTCCCACTTCAGGACTATTAAAGAACATTAACCAAATCGCATCAAATACGACATTGCCAATTGTTTTTGTTGATAGGAAACCAAACGATTTAGAACGATATGATGTTGTTTATACAAATAACTATTCAGTAACGCTGGAGTTATTAGAAGGTATTGTGGATCGTGGATATGAAGATATCATTTTTATCTCCGGCCCAACAGATGTTTCATCTACGATAGAACGAAATACGGCATATGAAAAAATTTTCTATAAACTCAATGGAAATAAAGAACCAAAAAGGTTTGAAACAATTTCATCTTTTGAAGCGGGATATAGAATAGGAAAGGAGGTAGTAGATTCATTTGAAGAAAAAAGATCTGCCATCTTATTTGGAAATAATACGATAGCTATGGGTACTATCAAGTATCTAATTGATCATGGAATTTCAATTCCCGATGACGTGGGGATAGCAGTTTACGATGACTATTCTTGGATGGAAATAGCCAAAACACCTTTGACCGCAATCAGACAACCAGCATTTGAGATGGGAAGAGAATCAGCGAAATTAATTTTGGATAGTATAAACAATCAAGAACATACAGCGAAAAGAGTAGAAATACCATCAAAAATTATTGAAAGAAAATCATTATGAGGTGAAAAAAATGAAAAGGAAATTGATTAGTATTGGTTTTGCATTAACAGCCCTATTAGCTTTAGCAGCATGCGGCAATAAAGGAGGCGGGTCGGCTAAAGAAGATGGTAAAACGACCATTGATTTTGCTATTCATGTTGCTAATCCAGCAGATCAGGAACCGGCTTTTAATGCAGTTGTTGAAGCATTTAAAAAGGAAAATCCGGATATTGATATCAATTTGGAGGGAAAAGAGCAATCAGAACATGTTAAAAATATGAAAATGCGGTCTCAATCTGATAAGCTTCCAGATATTTTTTGGATGTTACCAGCTTCGGCTAAAGAGCTCCAGGAAGCTGGCGTATTAGCTGATTTATCCAATTTTTTGAAAGAACACAAGGATATTAAGGATTCATTTGATGGACGCGAGAATATGATTGAACCATTCCAAGCTGGAAAAGTTCAATACGGAATGCCTTATCAACCTTTAGTAACAGGTTTGTACTACAATAAGAAAGTTTTATCTGACAATGGATTTGAAAAACCAGAAACCTTTGAGGACTTGATGAAAATAGCGAAAGCACTTGATGAAAAGGATATTGTGACAATCTCTAAAGGTGCAAAAGACAGTTACTCGGTTTGGGCTTTTCTCATTATGCTATCACGCTATGGGTATTTAGATAAGATGGATGATATTTTAGCTGGTAAAGAAAAGTACAACAATAAAGATTTCATTCACTATTATGAAAAGATTGCCGAGCTTCGAGATGCGGGAGCATTTCCTAAAAACGTGAGTACACAATCCTATTTCCAAGCAGTTGAACAGTTTACTACTGGAAAATCAGCAATGTTGGATTCCGGCTCTTGGGATGCACAAAAAATTGAATCTAGTGATGTCGGTAACGATGTTGGATTCTGGTGGGGACCTACTTTTAAAGATGGCGTTGGTGATCAACACTTAAGTTCTATCGTTCCATCCGCTCCATTGGTAGTGAGCAAGGCTGCTTTTGAAGATAAAGATAAAAAAGCTGCCATCGAGAAATTTTTAGCATTTTACTATGGTCAAGAAGGTATTCAAATTATGGTTGATAATAAAATTCCTCCAATGACTAACATATCTGTCGAAGTAGATGAAAAGGAATCTCCAGTATTTGCAGATATTATCAATAATATGGAGGATTCTAAATGGACAAGCCAAGAAAATCAACCTGATTTAGTTGTATCTGAATCAATTGGGAATGCAATGTATGACAGTATTTACGGTGTTATTGTAGGTAACTATACTCCTGAAGAAGCTGCAAAGGTTGTACAGAATAGAATAGACGATACAAAATAAAGTATAGAGGTGATTTGTTATGAAATGGTATAGTTCAACCCGTAATAAAGTCATTCTGATACTGCCTGCATTGTTGCTTTACTTAGCTTATATTATTGCACCTATATTTATTGCTGCATATTATAGTTTTACAAAATTTTCAGGTATAGGTCAGCCTCAATTCGTTGGTATGTCAAATTATTTGAGATTATTTAAAGATCCAATCTTCATTATTGCCTTAAAAAATACAATCATTGTCTTGCTAGTCACCATTTTGATTTTAATTCCGGGAGCCTTTCTGTTATCCCTGCTAATGAATCGGAATATGAAAGGGCTAACACTCGTCCGGGCAATCAACTATGCACCATCGATCGTAGCACCTATCATGGTCGGTTTGATCTGGGTCTTCATTTTAGATCCGAAAATTGGGCTTATCAATGTTCTCTTAGACAAAGCTGGTTTGTCCAGTCTTGCATTAGAATGGATCGGAGGAGACAAACTGACACCATTTTCAGTCGCAATCGTTCAGAGTTGGCAGTCATTGGGGTATATAGCAACAATCTTTTTAGCTGGTCTGACTTTAATACCCGAGGAACTATATGAGGCAGCAGATATTGATGGTGCCACAGGGTTTCAGAAAGTGGTAAACATTACAATTCCCATGCTAAACGAGACATTCAAGATGAATTTGATCTTGGTCATTACCTTGGTTTTCAAGATATTCGAGACAGTTCTACAGCTGACCAATGGTGGACCCAATCATTTATCTGAGGTCCTCGTCACTTATATGTACGGAATGACGTTTACATCAGGCGAATATGGATATGGTATGTCTATTGCAGTCATGACATTATTAGTAACCTTTGCGTGTGCTGGAATGATTTTTGGAGTATTTACAATAGTAAAGAAATTTAGAGAAAAGGAGTTGAATAGTAACTAATGGATATCAAGAAAAATAAAAATATTTTTTTAAGTGGTATTACTTATTTGATTACATTAATTATTATGGTTCCATTTCTTTGGATGATATTACTTTCATTTAAGGACAGTTCAGCCATTTTAACAGACACCCTTTCGCTACCTAAATCATTAGATTTATCGAATTTTAATCGAGCATTTGAAACCTTAGATTTCAAGTTGATTTATAAGAATACATTTATTATTGCCGTTGTAGCGATCTTTTTTGAAATGATCATCACGTACATGAGTTCATTTGCTTTAAGCAGATTCGTCTTTAAGAAAAAAAAGATCAGCCAAGCCTTATACCTGTTATTCATAAGTGGACAAGCAATTCCGCCTTTTATTCTATTGTTTCCGGTTTATCGGTTGACGATAGCTGCTGGGATTGAAAATACGTATCTATCTTTGATTTTACCTTATATCGCAACATCAATCGGGTTTAATACGTTACTATTCACTGGTTTTTTGAAGGAGTTTCCAAGTGAGTTGGAAGAAGCTGCATTGCTGGATGGCTGTAATTTATTTGAGTTATGTTGGAAAGTTGTTTTTCCAGTAGTTAAACCAGTAGTTGTAACTATCTTTATTTTTAATATTCTATACATTTGGAATGAATATCCATTTGCAGCAACTTTAATCAGTGATAGCTCAAAAATGACCATTCCATTGGCAATTTCAGAATTTAAAGGGCGATACAATATCGATTATGGTGGAATTGTCGCCGCAAGTATTTTACTAATTATTCCACAGCTGACTTTCTACGCAATTTTCCAGAAAAAAATTATCAAAGGAATGACTGCTGGAGCAGTTAAAGGATAAAAATTTAAACTAAGTGAGGAATTTATGATGAACAATTATTCAAATGGAAACATGCAGGCTTTAACAAAAACAGCGGAGGCACGATCTGCAAGAGTCTCTAGTTACGATCACAGTGGCAAAAATCAAGACTATTGGATGATTCCTCCAGGTGAATCTATTACCTTAGGGGAAATCGATGGTCCAGGATGTATTACTCACATTTGGATGACCTCTTTTTGCAGAAAAATTATGGGCCCGAGTATTGTTGATCCTGTTTTAGGAAGTAATGTTGCTCCAGCAAATGAGATCCATAATGCTTTAGGAATTACTTGGGAGGAACAAGACCCATTTTACTATCGAAAAGCCTTAATCAAAATTACTTGGGATGATCAAGATACTCCAAGTGTTTTAGCACCATTAGGTGATTTCTTCTGTGTAGGACATTCATTGCCAGGTAATTTTGAATCCATGCCTTTTAATGTATCTGTAAAACCTGAAGAGGCTGGAAAATTTGGAGCTCCATGTGCTTTGAATTGCTTTTTCCCTATGCCATTTAATAAAAAAGCGAAAATCGAAATTATTAATGAAAATGAATTGCCATTTGCTTTGTATTTTTATGTTGATTATGAGTTGTATAAAGAAGAGCTTCCAGAAGATACAGTTTATTTTCATGCTAATTGGAAAAGAAATAATCCGAATAATGGCTGGGGAAATGGGCTGCAAACCAATAGTCCCGACGTTCAGGCTATTAGTAATTTATCTGGTGAAGATAATTATGTTTTATTGGAAACAGAAGGGAAAGGCCATTATGTAGGGTGTAACTTATCAGTCAACCATTTCCAAGGTAGCTGGTGGGGTGAAGGTGATGACATGATTTTTATTGATGGGGAGGAAATGCCAAGTATTAATGGAACAGGTACAGAAGATTATTTTAGTTTTGCTTGGGGAATGCAGAAGAATCACTTTCTATATAATGGAACGATTATTCATGAAGGAGATATGCCTGGCTATACGGTTGCCTATAGATTCCACATTGCTGATCCAATCCATTTTTCAGAAAAAATAAAAGTAACTATTGAACATGGTCATGCGAATCATTTATCAGATGACTGGTCTTCTACAGCCTATTGGTATCAAACTATTCCATCACCGACTCTAGATATTTTGCCAGTAGAAGAGCGACTTCCGATTGTTGCAACATTATCAAAACCAGTACAGAAAGAGACTCCAGCATTAACAGTTGAACAAGAACAAGCTTTTGTCGATGCAAAAACGCGAGAAGACTATTATCGGTCAGAAAAAGAAAAACAAATGAAGCTAAAATATAAAAAGACCCACCAAGCGATGAAGGAGAATTTAGAGGATATTCAACGGGTTAAAAATACACTATAAATAATGAAAGTTTGATAGTTGCTATTTTTGTAGCTATCAAACTTTTTTAGAAACGCAACGAAAGGATGACAGGATGAAAAACGAAAAAACATTAAATCATGAAAATGAGTTAAAAAAAGCAAATGACTATATTAAAGAGAACGGAGCAAGTGTACAGGAAAAAAAATCTAGATTGAAAATGCACTTTATGACACCGCTAGGTTGGATGAATGATCCGAATGGTTTAGTTTTCCATCAAGGTGAATATCATTTGTTTTTCCAATTTTATCCTTATGATGTTGAGTGGGGACCGATGCATTGGGGGCATTCTAAAAGTAGCGATGGAATTAAATGGGAATACCTTCCTGTTGCTCTTGCTCCATCAGAAGAATACGACTATTCCAGTGTTGAACAAGGGCATGGTTGTTTTTCAGGTAGTGCGATTTCGGTAGAGGATCAACTAGTCTTAATGTATACAGGAAATGTTGATGGTAGAACGCCGCGTCAAACGCAGAATATTGCTTTTTCAAAAGATGGAAGAAGTTTTTCAAAATCTTCAAATAATCCAGTGATCTCTACATTTCCAAATGAAGCTACCGAAGACTTTCGCGATCCTAAGATATGGAAAAAGGATGAGATGTATTATGCCATCATAGGGACAAAGAAGGATGGGAAAGGAAAGGCGGCAATCTATAGCTCCAAAGATTTGAAGGATTGGGAGTATCGCGGCATCGCGGCTGAAAGTAATGGACAACAAGGTGATATGTGGGAGTGCCCAGATCTATTTACACTTGATGAACAAGATATTTTGATTATATCTCCGATGTTTGGAACTAAAAACAGTAGTCCGTATTACTTATTGGGGAATTTTGATTACGATACATGTAAATTTGAACAAAAAGATTTCTTCACTTTAGACTATGGCAAGGATTTTTATGCACCACAAACATTTACTGATGGAAAAAACAGAAGGATAATGATTGCTTGGATGAACATCTGGTTTGCTGAAATGCCTGAAAAGAATGATGGTTGGGCCGGAGCGATGACAATTGCACGGGAGTTAACAATTAAGAAGAACAAACTTTACCAATACCCAATCGTAGAATTGAACGATTATCGTATAGATTCAGAGCTTGTGGAAGATCTTCAAATAGATTCTAAATCAAGTTTCAATACTTCACTAACGAGCGCTTCGGACATATTACTTACCATCGATATGGAAAAATCCAAGGCAGAAGTCTTTGACATTTTTGTAAAATGTTCAAAAGACATGAAAGAAAAAACAAGGATTCATTTTGACTTGAAGCAGATGACGGTTTTAGTAGATAGAGAGCTTTCAGGAGTAGGGAACAAAGATAATTCTGTCGCTCCATTAAGTGTGAATGATGGAAAGCTTCTTGTTCGTCTGATTCTGGATACAAATGCGCTAGAACTATTTATTAATGAAGGGGAATATGTCGTTACAAACCGAGTATATCCAACAAATAGCGATGAACTATTTGTTATCAAATCAGAAGATTTATTAGTCATAGAGCAACTAGAAAATTATTCACTCAAAATGGAGGGATAAAAATATGGTTTTTGGTGCAATTGAAGCAGGTGGGACAAAGTTTGTTTGTGCTATTGGAGATAAAAATCTAAACATTGAAAACCGAGCTAGTTTTCCTACAACTACTCCTGAAGAAACGATGAATCTGGTAATCGCCTTTTTTAATGATTATCAAACAGAACTTGAGAGTATCGGTGTTGGCTCTTTTGGGCCAATTGATGTTCAACAAGATTCGTCAACCTATGGCTATATCACCTCTACTCCCAAATCTGGTTGGCAAGATTTTGATTTTGTAGGGAGTTTGAAGAAACACTTTGATGTTCCTATTGCTTGGACTACAGACGTAAATGCTGCAGCATATGGGGAGTATGTTTGCGGAGAAGGGCGAGGAAAAAATAGTGTTGTGTATTATACTATTGGAACTGGTATTGGTGGAGGAGCAATTCAAAAAGGAGAATTTATCGAGGGCTTTAGTCACCCTGAAATGGGGCATATGCTTGTAGTTCCACACGACGAAGATTCTTTCCAAGGAAATTGTCCATTTCACAAAAATTGTTTAGAAGGAATGGCGGCGGGTCCAGCAATTGAAGCAAGAACAGGTCGAAAAGGGCAGGATATTTCTGAGACTGATGCTGTTTGGGAAAGCGAGGCTTTTTACATTGCCCAATGCGTCTACAATACTACACTGATACTCTCTCCTGATGTAATCATATTAGGTGGTGGTGTGATGCAGCAATCTCATATGGTAGAACGAGTTCGTGTAGCCTTTCATTCATTAATGAAGAACTATGTAAGAACTCCAGAAATGAAAAATTATATTGTAACCCCTTTTCTGAAAAACAATGCTGGAGTCATTGGCTGTCTAGCATTAGCAAAAAAAATTTGAAAACTGATTGAGAAATAGACTGTCTATGTGGAATTTAATTGTCACAATACATCCTTTTTCATAATAATTTTGACAGATATATATAGGTAGCCCACTTGTTTAAAACGGAGAGGGAAGAATGAAAAAAAAGGAGAACAGAAAATCTATTGGATTGATTGGAAAAATCTTTAATGATGAAAGAATAATGAACTATTTTAAGAGTATAGGAGAAATTGAAAAAGACCTATTCATTACAAAAGCTTTAATAAACAAACAGGATATAACTAAATGGAATCACAGAGTTACTAAATAATTATTCGTTTTTAATTGTTGAATGTAACAAGGATACCCACCTCACCACAATGATATTTGGAAAGCCAAAAAAATGAAAAAGACAATTATTCATTTTTGATAGAATCAACTAATTTTTCAAATATATATTATTACTATGAAGCCTAATCACCTTAATCGGTGATTGGGCTATTTTTGTGTCTAAAGGAGGATCAAGCAATGTTCGATACACAAGAAAGACGCTATGTCACGAGAGGCGTGAATGAACAAGTACCAAAGGAGATGCAGCAACGTTGTTTTCAATTGATTGATGAGAAGGTGAAACAAGCGGATGTTCAGTTAGATTACCTACAGATATTCGAGTTCAATCGAGATGATCAGAGGGGAACGATCACGATTATCCATCGGCAAGAGGAACCATTCTTTATTGAGTATCATGAATGTCGAATAACGGATGCTTTAACAAGTTTCCAAATAAAAAAGCTATGGGTGATTGATGATCATACCCATCAGACGATGTTGTTACCGGAAGAGTATTGATTGCACATAGTAAGTACAAGAGTAAGAAATTTCAAAGAATATTAGAAAGAAGGTCTTGACAATGAAAAACCAACAAGTGAAATCTGAGCCAAAAAAACGTGTAAATATCGTCTCTTTACAATTAGTAAAGGAATCATCCGTACTGTATGCAGGAAGAAAATGCAATAGTCCACAAGCGTTGTATCAGTTATTTTCTCCCTTTATAGAGCACAAAGATAGGGAATTTTTAGTGATGGCGGGGCTTTCTCAAAAGTTAGAACCGACGATTATCCAGACGATTCACATTGGTACCATTAATCAATCGTTAGCTTATCCAAGAGACATTTTAAAAGCAGCATTGTTATCTAATAGCGTGTCAATTTGTATCGCACATAATCACCCTTCAGGAGACGTTACCGCTTCACTCGCAGATATTCAACTAACCGCTCGTTTAGAAAAAGCTGCTAAGTTATTACAGATCAAATTACAAGATCATATCATCATTGGTTCAGGTGGAGAGTACTTATCGATGAGAGCCGAAGGACATATTAAGGATGACGAATAACCCTAATGACGCTTGCTGGTCATTAGGGTTTTCTTTTTGCAGAGAGGACGGATCGAAATGTTACATCAAGCAATCAACATACTAAAAGAACAAACGGGGATTGAAACAACTGAAAAAGATTGGGGATTTGAATCGGTTACCGCTGAACGTGAAGAACTAGACCCAGCAATTATTCAGATAAGCAACACAAAATTACTAGCATTAGTTATGACTCATTTGTTCGTATACGTGGATCAGGAATCCGGCAAGGATTACGTGGTGTACTTCCTGACGGATATTCACAGTGAGCACGAATTTACTCGTGGGTTATTAATAGAAGGAAAGCTTCAATGGTATTCAAATGGTGAGGCCTATGATTAGTCCTGAAATATGGAAAACGATTGCTGAATGCCTACAGGACATCCTATTGGCACTAGAGAAAAATGAAAGGATTGGTGACAACGATGAAGTGGTTCAGGTTGATCGCGAAGATTGTAACAGCGGTACTTGTGACATTGATTAACGCGCAAATTATTTAATAAAGATAACAATAGAGAGGATGAACACAATGATCGAGAAGAAATTGGAGATCGTAAAAACGGAAATTTGGCGAGACTCAGAAACACGTACCCATCGATATGTCTTTAGGCGAGAATGGGAATCCGCGAAAAAGGATGAAAAGACCGGACCATTGGCAGTCGTGATAACCATTCGCCCAAGTGATGTTGAGCCGTATCATAAATAGGGATATTTTTATAGCTTCTCCATTTTATGAGCGAGCATTTTTTGCAATATTTTTTCTGATGCTTCTAGATCGGCTATCTTTTTTCTAACTTCGTCTATTTTCTGTTTCAACAATTGAATGTTTTCTTCGGTTGTCGGAGAGCTTCCAAAGGTATCGCTTATTTGAAGAAGTTCAGAAATTGAAAAACCATTTTCAAGTAGTTTAGAAATAAATTGTAGATGAGGAACGACAGATGTTGAGTAGTTACGATACCCATTGTCTTCACGAATAAAATAATCGTCATGAATTAGTCCTACTCGTTCGTAATAACGGATAGTAGAGATTGGCAAATGGGTCGCTTTTGAAACCTCACTGATTTTCATAATTTTTAATCCTTCCATCTTGCTATGAAGTATAGTTCATAGTTTATAGTAAGTTCGTTGAAAAGACAAAATTATCAGGAGGTACTGATTATGGATCAATCATTGGGAATTGTACTTGGAGGTGGAGGAATCACGGGACTCGTCTGGGAAACTGGAATACTTGCTGGTCTGCTCAATCAGGGAATTGACTTGAGCCGTGCGCACAAAATATTAGGTACTTCGGCTGGCTCATTTGTGGGAGCTACTTTGGCGAATCATTACGATATGAAGGATTATCTCGATAGGGTGAGTGACTCTTCTAAAATGAAAGAATTTGCTGAAGTAAGTCCAGAAGTCTATCAACTTTGGACAGAAGCTTTTATGGTTGGCGGAAGCAACAAAGAAACAGTAGGGCAAAAAATGGGAGAGATCATTTATACCCATCCATCTAAGGTAAGTCGAGAGAAACGAATGGAAATCGTTCGCAATAGATTAGTTCGCTTAGAGTGGCCACAAAATTTATTTATTAGTGCAGTGGATGCTAAAACCGGAAAATTACATATTTTTGACTGTAATAGTGGTATTTCTCTGATTGAAGCAGTATCTGCCAGTGGAGCTGTCCCAGGTGTGTGGCCTCATATGTCTTTTTTCGGAAGTGACTGGATTGATGGCGGTATGGTTTCACCGACAAATGCTGAATACATGGTCGGCTGTGATACCATTCTTTTACTTGCTCCACTGAATAAAAAATACGGACTGATTCCAAGTGTTCGCGATGAAGCTGAAAAATTGTCGGAGCATTCAAGGGTCATTTTAGTAGAACCAGATGAACAAAGCAATGAGGCTATTGGTACAAATATCTATGATTCCTCGAACGTTTTGCAGATCGGTCAAGCTGCTTTCAAACAAGGGGTTGGACTGGCCGCTTCTTTCGATGAAGCGGGTGTTTAAAATGGCCTAATAAAAGAAATGTAGAATTCAGGATATGATATTGATGTGTACTGTAAAATCAAATCAGTAGGGTAGTCGCTATCTTAGTAACTTCAATTTGAAATATATATTATTATTATTATGAAGCCTAATTATCTTAATCGATGATTGGGCTATTTTTGTGTCTAAAGGAGGATAGACCAATGTTCGATACAAAAGAAAATCGCTACATCACAAGGAGAGTGAATGAACAAGTACCAAAGGAAATGTAGCTACGTTGTTTTCAATTGATTGATGAAAAGGTGAAACAATCAACTATTTCAAGTAGGCGTCATTTGATGTTTATCTGGCGTTCATTGATGTTCAACCTCTTAAGGATTCTCGCTATACTTACCTCATCAGTTAAGCAAAAAGAAAATTGGAGGAATTTAAAATGACAAATACAGCGTTAATTACAGGTGCAACAGGTGGATTAGGGAATGAGTTTGTAAAGCTATTTGCCGCAAATGGAAATAATTTAGTTTTGGTTGGTCGTAATGCTAAAAAGCTTGCCAAATTAAAAAGAAAAGTCGAAAATGACTATTTAATCAAGGCAGAAACAATCGCTGTTGATTTTTCAGAAGAAACAGCGGCAGAACAAATTTATGAACAGGTAAAAAAATTAGGTATTCAAATTGATTATCTTATTAATAATGCTGGATTAGGTGGTCAAGGATCATTTATCGAGCGGACAATGGAACAGGATGTTTCCATGATGAATGTTAATATGTTAGTACCAACCAAACTGATGAAGCTATTTATTCCTGATTTTGTAAAACAGGGCTCCGGAAAAATTCTCAATGTTTCATCATCTGCTGCATTAATCCCAGGACCTTTGCAAGCAGAATATTATGCGACGAAAGCTTATGTGACTTCATTAAGTAATGCCATTGCTTATGAAGTGAAAGATACAGGTGTGACAATAACTACATTAATGCCGGGAGCAATTGATACTGGATTTGCTCAGGCAGGTGGTTTAACTGAAACTAAAATGTTTGCCAACGGTGCTAGCCCTGTTGCTGTAGCTAATGCTGGCTACAAAGCTATGTTAGCAGGAAAACTAAATGTATTTGCCGGACTCTCTCCAGTACAACGGCCATTTGTCGGCTTGATGCCGCTAATGCCTAAGAAAGCAATTATGGGCTTTGTTGCAAATCAACAATCAAATCCAAGTTAAGGATGAAAAAGTATGAAAAAATTTATTGTAAACGGACAGTATAACCAATTATTAATGCAGAATCACTTTGATGTTAGAAAGGTATTAAGAGCAGCAAGGTTACCAGAAAATCTATTTACTCGTGAACAGATTAGACTTGATGAACCAGAATACTATGCGTTAATGAATGCTATTGACAGTCAAGCGCCAGACAAACAAACGTTGATTAATCTTGCTACCTATGATGGCATTGAAACCTTTTCGGCACCGATTCTAGCGGCATATTGTAGTGAGAATGGCCTTAAATGTATTGAGCGCTTAAGTCATTACAAACAATTGATTGGACCGATTTTGTATCAAATTTCGTCAGAAAACAAAGAGGTAACAGTTACATTACGGTCACTAAATGATTTACAGATTGATTCTAAATTTTTTCTTGCTAGTGAGTTTATCTTTCTGATTAATTTACTATCTAAGGCAACGGAACAAAAGATTCAACCATTGAGAATTACCTCAACTTTTACCAATTTTGATCCGTCTTATCTTGAGCAACTGGGCGTCGAACCAATTAGTTCAGAAACGAATAGCATTGTTTTTAAAGAAGAAGATTTAGAACTGCCATTTTTAACAGATAATGTCGGGCTACGGGAATATTTAACCCCAGAATTAAATCGACGTTTATCTGAACTAGACGTTGATGAATCTTTTGGTGCTCAAGTTCGTAGCGCATTGGTTGATTTATTACCAGCTGGGGAAAGTTCAATTGATGATGTCGCTCGCAAATTGAGTATTAGCAAACGCACGTTACAGCGAAAATTAAAAGAAGAACAAACAAGCTTTCAAAAACAAATTAATAGCGTTCGGGAAATGCTTGCTAAAAGTTACTTGACGAACACGTCGTTGTCTTCTGATGAAATTGCTTATCTTTTGGGATACTTAGAAGTGAATTCTTTCTTAAGGGCTTTTTCGATCTGGACGGGTATGAGTGTCACTGATTTTCGCAAGAAGAGTTTGGAGAGCTAGATGTACCATTAGAGCTTTGAAAGAACGTGTTCCATATTAAAATCAATTCCCAGCTGAAGCTTTCTCAAAAAAATTGAAAAGTAAGCAACAACTCCAAACAGCTTAATCCTGAGATATCAGTGACAAAGCCTGCCTCTTTGACATGGGCGCGTTGCAATATATTCTGAATATGATTTCGACGCTGGATAGGTTCGTTGATGTTGGGTTTCCCAGTCTGAATCATCGAGAGGGACTCTCGAATTTCTCGACTTTTCAAATCCCATCCTCAATCAGTGACAGGAAGCATTTTAACTCTGGCGAAAGCCACTTATTTTTATGATGGATGTGGACGGCTTTCAAACTAGGCGTACTTGTTTCAAAGGGAATTTCCTTCAGAGTCCCCTTGTCTAATTCATCCTCCACAGTAAAGCGCGGTAAAAACGCGATTCCTAAATTACTCAACACACTGCGCTTTAACGCCTCGATGCTGCCGACTTCCATTAAGCCGTTAAAGCTTATTTCCTTTTGATTCAAATGCTGGTCGAGTATTTTTTGGTAAACGCTTTGTCTATCGTCGGTTAGTAGGCACAGGTTGATTTTTTGCTTCGGCTTTTCAAAATCATAGTCTTGTAAATCGATTTTTGGATTTCCGATCAGGACGAGGGGAAACTCACCCAATGCTTCAGAGACGATACTTTGACTGTAGCCTCCAACATTATAATGGATTCCTAATTCAATAGAGCCATCTTCTACTTTGTCTCGTATTTCATAGCAATTCAAATATTGCAGCGATAGGGTAACATCAGGTGCCATCACACGAAACTTTTCTAAAAAAGGTTGAATGCGATAGGTCAGGATCGTTTCTGGGACTGCGATTTGTAGGCTGCTGCTTAAGCTCTTACCGTTATGCTGATAGTTCTTCATAAAATCGGCTGAGTTAAGGATGGATTCAATTGAAGGAAGTAAATCTTTCCCTGCCTGTGACAATTTCATTCTACGGCCAACTTTTTCAAAAAGTTGAACAGATAGTTCTTCCTCCAGCTGTTGTATTTGTGAAGTAACGGTTGATTGAGCGTAATTCAGTTTCTGGGCGGCCTTCTTGAAATTTCCCTGCTCTAGGATCGTTTTAAAGGTTACTAAGTGTTTTGTATCCATTAAGAACTCCTTTATAGTTCGGTATTTACGAATTATCAATTCAAATGTTTCGTCTTTATCGAATCGGATGTTTGAGTTAGTATAAGTTACACGGAATTACCTGTCAATCCCGTAACTGATGGAGGAAACTAAATGAAAATCATACCTTATGAAAATAAATACAAAAACCAAGTAATCGCACTGATCCTATACCTGCAAAATTTTGATAACAAAGTTGATCTGTCATTGCATGAGCAGCCTGATATGGATGATATTGAAAACTATTATATGAAAAAGGGTGGCGGCTTTTGGTTAGCTATAAATTCTTCCGATGATATTGTCGGGACATTAGGTCTAATGAAAAAGAATCAACACTTTGGTATATTAAAGAAGTTTTTCGTAAATCCAGATTATCGTGGAAGAGAGATGGGTGTCTCTTCAAAGCTTTATGATTGTTTGCTTACCCATGCGAAACAGCACGGTATAGATTGCATCGTTTTAGATACACCAGCCAAATGCACACGGGCCCATAGTTTTTACAAAAGGCATGGCTACCAGCAAATAGAACATAGTGATTTACCGATTGAGTATGATTATCCTGATAGAGATTCCTATTTTTTTGTTACGCACATTTGAAGCTGGGAATAACGACATCATGTAGAAATAAATTGTGAAACCAAAGGAGTTTTCGGGCTTAGTTTTTTTCACTGATGACTCATTTAGCGTGTCCGGACCACGTCCAAATGAAACCAGCAATCTCATTTATCTTCTTCCTATCATTCTATTATTTAGTTGTGAAGGATCGATTAGTACTATGAAAATCTATTCTCGTCGCGGGATTTCTGGCCCGTCTTTATTGCGTTTCCTTATTCTGTTGATCCAACGAAGCAGCCCGTTGTGTTCGGCTGTTTTTTTATTTTCAGGCTGAATCGGCGGCTGATCTGGATCAGTAGGGTATTTTTTAGCTATATCAATGAGTTGTTCTGGCTGGTTGGCGCTTTTTACTTGTGGGAAAGCTTCTTTTTTCGGTTTCATGAATGCGTTCATATTTGGCATAGTTGTAAGTTTAAAAAATTGGTATCCATGTGGTCGCTTAAATGAGTCATTTGCTAAAGGCAGAAAAGGTGTCAATTTTGTTTGTTTTTCTTTGCTTGGAATCATCGTATCTGATTCTACCTGCTCCTCTGCTACTTCAATATTTTGAACCGCTTCACAGCGTTGTTCTTCGACAGGTTTTTCCACCTTTTCGCCATAATAATTGACGTCTCTTGTTTCATGCTCTGGATCAAATATCAAGGTTTCCTTGTAGATCACGACCTTTGCCGTCACTACAGAATCAAATAGTTTTACGCCGTTTTCTGTACAAATATCCAGGTTCGTTAGTAGTTCGCAAGCTTCTTTGATCTCTGGTGCGGACAGCTTAGGGTCGAGCCCTTTATATTTCCAGTCATGTGTCCCGCCATCACTTTTACCAAATGTAGTAATTAAATCCTGGGTCATAGCTCTGTGTCCTTTCTTTGATTAATATTTTGCGTAGATTATTCGTTAACATTCAGTTTTTTCAAGGTTCATTCGTTTCTTCGGGATGGCCAAATGAAAGTAGGGAACGGACGGTTGACATGATTGTTTCACCGAAGCTTCTTTTTGGAAAAACTTTTGAACTCAACGTTTTCCATTCAGGAGCCATGAAGTAGTCTTCAAAATAATGAAAGAGGCGCTTCATGGAGCGAGTTGCTTTGGTATTCATGAACAGGTCGCGGACAAGATCCTTTAGAAAATGCTTAAACTCCGCCGCTCCCAGCTGATTACGTGCCTTGATTGCTAGGATGTATTGAATCGTGATATTGCTGTTTTGGGTTTCATCATAGAAATTCGTGATTCTGCGTTCGAGTGTTTTTGGTTTTAGATTGAATAGCTGTCTGAACGATAGTGGTTGTACATACATAATTTTCATCCCTTCTTTTGCTAAGTTGAGGAGGGCAGCAGCGCTACTGCCGCTCCTCAACAATGAGTGTTTCAAAAAATGATAGTTTCGCTATAACGCGTGCTTTTAGATAGTGGATCCGTCTTTGCAGCAAAGCTTGTTGCCTTTCATTTTGAGTTTTAGTCCCGGCCGATGACTAAAGGATAATCAATTTCCAAAAAGAGTGCGAACCGCAATTTCGATTATTTTCCCCAAATTCGAGTGTTTAGGTCCTTGAAATGTTGAAAGACCGTTTTGATTTCTCGAATTTTTGGGGGGAGCACTCGAATTTGCTCTTTGACTTAGGAAACTAAAAAGTGGTAAATTTAAAAATTATCTTTCATTCCTGAACCGTTCATCTGGAATCTATTTTTAGTTTCGGCCGTTGAGTAAAAGATAAAGGATTTTTTTTAAAACATGTGAATCGTAATTTAACCCAATCCCCCCACAATTTGACTCTTTTCAGGGTGAAAAAGGGTGTTTTTGACCGAAAACAGGTCAAATTGAGGAGTTACGGGTAAAATTGCGATTTTACAAGAAAAGCAAAAGAGAGTATAGTTAATAATTTTGAAGCGTTTGCAAAGAACGATTAATCAGCAAAAAAAGATGGTAAGAAGTCGCACACTGCTTCTTCTTACCATCTTTCTTCATTATTCAGAATAATTAAAAGTATCCTGCAATTTTCCATCCTGTTTATAAATTTTCACCGTGGAGTTTTTATTCTTGGCGATTTCTTTCCCTCGTTCTACCGCCTGCTTCTTTTTGTCGAAAGTGTCGCTTGCTTGGCTGGCTTTTTCAGAAATGACGATCCATTGATCCTCTTGATATTTGACTTCAACATCCGCGTTCATCAGTTTTTTAGCGTTCTTGTCGTGTTCATGAGAATCATTTTTTTGAGGTGCTTTCGCTTTCTGAAAGTCCTTCTTTTCTTCGGCAGAAGCGTCATCGTACCATTTCTCAGCTTGACTGATAGCGATCGGGATCGCTCGTTCATCTGGATAGTCATCGTTTAATAGAGCGTTGCCGATATCAATGGCTTTTTTCCGAATCAGTGGATCCAGGTTTTTCATTGAGGCTGGGTAATCATTCATATTCCAAGGCATACATGTGTCCTCCTTCAATTCATTCTATCTCTACCATACTATGGATGTGTGTGAATCAAAATTGATTTGCTCAAGCTAGTCAATTGCGAAATCATTTTGAATAGTAGAAAATAGCGACAAAGATTTATTCGATTTTATCAAAGCTGTGGGAAATTTTTCTTTTATGAAGGAGTCATTCATTATGAAATTTAAAATCCAAACTAGACGAACTACGATTCGCGATTTTAAGCTAAATGACATCGATACATTTATGGAGTACCGGAACGACCTAGAGTGGATGCGTTATCAGGGGTTCAAAGGTATGACGAGAGAAAGCTACGAGAGAGAACTGTTGGGGAATCACTCTCTTGATGCTGGAAAACAGTACGCCATCACTGATACAGTAACGGGCCAGTTGATCGGGGATGTCTATCTGAAACGTGAACAAGAAATCTATTGGATCGGGTATACGGTTCACCCGCGCTTTCAGCAGCAGGGCTTTGGAAAAGAAGCTGTGATTGGGGTAATAGACTGGGCGAGGGAACAAGGTGGTACTTGTATAAAGGCTGCTGTCCTGCCAGAAAATACTGCTTCGATAAGGCTGCTGGAGTGTTTGAATTTTTCCTATCTTATTGAAGAAGCCGGTGAGCTAGTTTATGTATCTGATTTGCATTGCGAGGATACTACGCAAAAAAATGCGCGTCCTAGCTAGGATGCGCAATGCTAATCTTTTCGGATTTTTGAGACATGTTTACTGCGACCGCCGATCTTTGCGGCGAACTGATCACATTCTTGCTTGCTCTGGAATGACCAAAGCTTCTCAGGGTCTTTTTCACGGGTGCGCTGACCTTCTTTACCAATGTAACCATGTAGGACTTTGACAACATACATAAGATCACCTGCTTTTTTAAGTTTAGTAATAGTATACGGATCAAAAAAGCGAAAGCAATTTTTTTGCCTAATGATTAAGGGAATTTTATACCTGAGAATTTTCTATGAAGCTTGATTAGGCTCGCTAGTTTAAGAGATACTATTAGTATAAATTCATGACGAGGTGGAAATTTTGAGGAAGAAAAGGTTTGTGTTAGCACCGGATTCGTTTAAAGAAAGTATGAGTGCCAAAAAAGCCTGCGAAGCGATGGAACGGGGGATTCGCAAAGTACTGCCGGATGCGGAGGCGATCCATGTCCCGATGGCAGATGGAGGCGAAGGGACAGTCGATGCGTTGGTCGATGGTAGTGATGGGACAAGAATCGAAGTAGTCGTCTCTGGACCGATCCCAACGGAAAAAATAACGACCTATTACGGCTTATTAGCAGATAAAAAGACGGCTGTGATGGAGATGGCAAAAGCCAACGGCATCGAGCTGTTAACTGAGAATCAGCGTAATCCATTGCTTACTTCAACATACGGCACTGGGGAGATGATTAAGGCGGCTTTAGATCATGGAGCTGAGAGGATTATCATCGGCATCGGCGGCAGTGTAACAAATGATGGCGGGGCAGGAATGGCCCAAGCATTGGGCGTTCGATTGTTGGATGAGGAAAATAATGAACTTCCTGTAGGCGGGGGAGCATTGTCAAAATTGGCAACAATTGATGTCACCAATATCGATCCCCGCATCAAAAATACCGAAATCATCATCGCCAGTGATGTGACCAATCCCTTGACTGGACCAAATGGCGCATCTGTAGTTTTTGGACCACAGAAGGGTGCGACACCTGAGATGGTTGAAGAGCTGGATAAAAATCTTGTTCATTATGCGAAGGTCATAAAAAAAGAGTTAGCAATCAACATTGCTGATCAGCCTGGTGCTGGAGCAGCCGGGGGATTAGGAGCGGGACTTTTGGTTTTTGCTGGTGCTAGTATGCGATCAGGAGTTGAGTTAGTAATCGAGCTGACTCATCTAGAAGAAGTGATTTCCCAAGCGGATTATGTATTTACCGGAGAAGGAGGGATGGATTTTCAAACAAAATTCGGCAAAGCGCCTTATGGTGTGGCGAAGGTTGCAAAAAAATATCAGAAGCCTGTCTTTGCTTGTGCTGGCCATATTGGTGAAAACGTTGAGGTACTTTATGATGAAGGGATAACGGCTATTTTTGGGATTTTAGCTAAGTCCGGCTCATTAGACGAAGCGCTCAAATCAGGAGAAGCCAACTTGGAGCGAACAGTCGCAAACATCGTGCGTATTCTGGATATGGAGTAAAAGGTGCTGCCGCTAAGTAAATATAGAACCAAGGTATTCTCGGAAAGGGAATGCCTTTTTTTGTTTTCTACAGTCAAAAATTCTTTGTAGTAAAAAATATCACTTCCTACTAATTATTAAAATTTCTTCAATCAAAAAAAATTTCGTTGAAAAGACGATTAAGGTTTACGGCTTTTCTGTTATTTCTTTTTAAGGTATAGAATTTATAGCTGTAGCGCATGTTGCTTTTTTTACATTATTAGTTTTTAGATAGACTAATTAATAATAATTTAAAATGAAAATAATAGATAAAAGTAACTTTTGGATAATAATTTGATTTAAAATTAACTATATAATATAATTATTTTGTTAATATAATTTAAAATTTATGGGTTATTTGTTTGGTTTTTTTAATTTATTTGAAATGAAAATAAAAATGATTTGAATAAAAGGCGTCATAAAGAAAGGAAGAAAATAATGCAGTTATTGGTTTTAACAAAGGTTCCTTTGTATGAAGAAAATTTTGAAAATCAGCTAAAGCAACTGGGAAATGAGGTTTATTGCTCAAGCAATTTAATAGCATTGTTAAAAATGGGAACCTGCAACACACAGTTTTTATCTCAATTTGAGGGGATCATCTTCAGTGAAACACTGTTTGAAAAAGAAACTGAAGAGTTGATTCAACAATTGCCAAAGGGACGGTTCAAACTATTTCGCCGGGTCGTTGAAGCACGATGCGATGAGAGCTCGGAATCGGTTTTTGACGCATTAATCCCAGTAGATTCAAATTTAGAAAGGCTGAGAGAACTGTTGTTGATCGTCGAGATTTCTCGCCTAGCGCATCAAAAAGAGGAACAGGCCCAACAGCTTACCGTTAAGCAAAAATTATCAGATTTGAATCTGAAGCTAAAACAAAAGGAAATTGTCTATTATTTGATCCAATCGGGGGACCGAACTGTTTCAAGAGAAGAGATCAGCCGGCAAATTTGGGAAAAAGAGCCGAACGCTTCTGTGCTAGCAAGCTTATCCAAGGTTGTCTCCAAGATAAATGAAAAGCTGGAGCAGGAATTTGGACACGAGGCCATCCAAACACTTTGGGGGCAAGGCTATCGACTAAATAGGGATTTTTTTGATTATTTTGAAAATGATGTAGTGATGACAGAAAACGTGGCAGTTCAACCATGCGACACTTTGTAAAAACTTAGGGGAGGTGACGCTTAACGGGGAAGAAAAAGGTGGTATTACCGGCAAAAAAGGAGAGAAAAAGAAAGGGAGTGAATGGAAATGAAGACAAGAATTAGAAAGATTCTTGGTAAAATGACACGAATTACGGCAATTCTTTTTATGGTCGTGTCATCATTGGGGATCAATGGTTTATCTTTGATCGCAGAAGCGGGCTCCACCGCAAGTGAAGGAACCGGTTTCGGAGTAAATGCTTATGGTTATATGTATGGAGGCTCAACTCATAAAAATCGTTTTCGGACAGTATCTTACGCAACGGGGGGTTCGGAACCAAACGGTGCTAAGTTCATGTTCTGTACTGAAAATGGGAAGATGGTTAATGATGTAGGTTTTGGACCGGCTACTCAAGAGACAATTACTGATCCCATCGGTGCTTATTTAATGAACGAGTTAGTCAATAAGGATTATGGTGGTATTGGTAATCGCCATCTTAATCACGCAACTGTTTCATATTATGTACACAAATATTTAGAGACAGGCGGAGCTGGTTCTGCTACTGCTCAAAAGTTTAATGAGAGTGTTAGTGCTTTTAGGGGTGATGCACAATTAGAAAACGTGATAAAAAGCTTTGAAAAACACTACGCGGATGCCCAAAAATATGCCGGTCCCTATACAGCAACAGTAAAAATGACACAGGTTCCAGGCACAAAAACAGCAACAGCAAAATTGGTGATAAAATCAGCAAATGGAACAGATGTAAGCCAATGGTATGGCTCAGATATCAAGTTAACAATGACTGGTGGGCAATTTAAGAAAAACGGAGAATCGACTTCAGTTGGAAATATTACCATTAACAAAGCAACGGAGCTAGACAATTATACGTTAGTGCAAGGTCCTGCTGGTAATCCACTTTCTGTGACTGCAACGATCAACAATCTTCCAGGCACAAAATTGATTCGCTATAACTGGACAAACAGTCAAAATATGGTTGGTGCATATGTACCACTACAGGCTGCGCTAAAAGTCAGTGATGATTTAGAAATCAAACAAGAAAAATTCTCAATCAACGGAACAACGAAAACACCAACGGAACTTGAAGTAGGTGACCGTTTAACAGATGAATTGACTATTTCACTGAAAGAGGGCAAGTGGGCCGTTGATTCAAACACTGGACAAAACGTTCCGGTAAATCTAGAAGTTGATTGGTATTATTCAACGCAAGATTTTGGTAATACCAAATACAATGTAAACAATTTACCAGGAGGAGTCACTAAAGTCACGACAGACACGATGACGATCACTGGACCTGGAACTTATCAATTAAATTCAAAAAATCTAATCGATAAGCAAGGCTACTATTATCCCGTCCTGAAAATGGATCTTGATAAGCAAGGAACCAGCAAAGAATTTCTTAAAGAAGGCTTTCAAGCATCCTTCAATGACACAAACGAAAAAATCAAAGTCGTTGAAAAGTTTTCTTTGACTGGAACAACAAAAGCTAAAAGTCGTGTGAATGTTGGCGATACATTAACAGACACACTAACTATTCAATTAGAAGATTCGGAAATGAAGTGGCCGGATATTTTAGGAACGAATGATAAAGTTCCGGTAAAATTAGTCGTCGATTGGTATTATTCCGAAACAGATTATGGGAATACTCAAATTGATGTCGGCAGTTTGCCAGGGGACATCAGTTATTTGGGTAAAGATGAACTGACGATCACTAAAACTGGCGAACATGTAGTGAATTCACATCTGAAATCAACTAAAGCAGGCTTCTATTACCCGGTATTGAAGCTGGATCTGAATGATCAGGCCAATAAAGAACACTTCTACAATGGCTTCCAATGCAAATTCAATGAACAAGATGAGCAAACCCTCACTAAATGGAAACCAAAAGTCAAAACAGAAACTACTGTGGCGCAACTAAGTCCTGAAGGTGGAAAAGTCGCCGATAAATTGACTGTCACTGATAATAAAGGTGGACATGAAATTACTATCACCAGTAAATTGTTGGGACCATTCCTAACGAAACCAGATTTTATTAAAAATGGGAACAATCATGAAGGAGGAAGTCCACAGATTCCTGCTAACGCAAAAGTTGCTGGATCGGTAACGACGAAGATTCAAGGAAATGGCACCGTAACGACCCCAGAGATTCAAGTGACTGAAAAAGGTTGGTATGTCTGGGTTGAAGAAATTGCTGAAACAACTTATACCGAACCTTGGTACTCTGACTTCGGTAGTGCAGATGAATATGTAGTTGTTCCGTGGACACCGAATATTGAAACGACTGTTTCTGAATCGACTTCGGAAATAGAGTCGCAGGTTTATGATTCGATCACTGTCTTGGATCTTCCGGGATTATGGGGTCTGCCTACAGACGGAAAAGGCGACACGGATAAATGGGGACTTAAAAATCCTGAATTAGTCGGTAAAGATCGTGATCCAGATAAGGATGGTAACTATAATTTGCCAGATGGATTCGGAAAAGGTGAAGACAAGGCTATCGAAGCGACCTTCACAATGTACTACAGCCCAACAAAACCTCTTCGCGGCAGTGTACCAGCGAATGCAGAAGTATTTGATACGGTAAAAGCTCCATTACTTCAAGGAACATTGAGAACGACCGAGTTTAAACCATTTGATAAAGCGGGCTGGTACACGATCGTGGTATCCGGCGGATCAGATGAAGGCCGTTTAGCCAAATTCGAAACAGAGTATGGTGTTCCATCAGAAACGGTTCATGTACCGCAGGGATCGGAAGAAGAGTATTACACACAAGTAAATGAAGAGCACACATTTATTGGCAAACCTGTTTACGATACATTGCATGTCAATAAAGCATTGAAGAGCGATGATGCTGAAGTCACCTTTACCTTGTACAAATACAGTGACAAAGTAAATGATTTTGATTACTCAAATCCTAAAGAAATCGCGAAATCTTCTAAAGGCATGCCTATTAAGAAGTATGGCGAGTACAAGTCAAATGCGAAAGGCTACGGCTTAGAAGACTTACGCATCTCAGAACCGGGAACTTATGGCTGGGTAGCAAAAGTTGTTGATACGAAAACGGATAAAGTACTTTATGAGGGCAAACATGGTGATGTTGGGGAAGTCTTCAATGTTGAAAAATTAAATATTCATACGAAAGCTTCCAGCAACGATATCTATCTAGGCGAACCAATCTACGATACGATTATCCTAGAAAATACAGTACCTGATGGGTATTACGTGATTGTTGACCTGTACAAATTCTCGGATAAAGTCAACGACTTTGCTAATGCGGAAAGCGCAACGGACAAAGATATCGTTTGGACTTCTGAAAAGATCAAGGTGAGTGCTTCTGGTGAATACAAAACTGGAACGTTTACACCAAAAGAAATCGGTTCTTACGGTTATGTTGAAAAGCTCTACGATGACAAAGGCAACTTAGTTCATACAGGTAAAAAAGGTGAAAAAACGGAGAATGTGATTGTCCGACCTAAAATCGAAATCGGAACAAGTGCGAAAGATAAAGATACAGGCATCAATGAAGGAAATGCGGTAGACGGGAATAGTCAACCAAAAGAAGAAATTACGATCATCGATACTGTTTCTTATAAAGATTTAGTCGTTGGTCGTGAATACACGGTTAAAGGTGTCTTAATGGATAAGTCGACCGGACAAGCATTCGTCGGTTCAGATGGCAAAAAAGTTACTGCAGAAAGAACCTTTGAAGCGGAAACAGAAAATGGCACGATCGATTTAGAGTTTATCGTGAAGAAAACGGATATGCGCGGAAAAACGGTTGTTGTCTTTGAAAAACTTTATGAAGGCGAAAAAGAAGTAGCTGTTCATGAAGAAATCGATGACGAAGATCAGACCGTCAACTATCCTGAATTAGAAACCAATGCCAAAGATGGCGAAACGGGTACAAACGAAGGAAATGCGACGGATGAAGTAACGATTGTTGATAAAGTAACTTACAAGAATTTGATTATCGGTCGTGAATATACGGTTAACGGTACCTTGATGGATAAAGAAACGGGCTTACCATTCTTAACGAAGGAGGGCAACGAAGTTCATGCGGAGAAGAAATTCACTGCAGAAAAAGCGAACGGCAGTATTGAGCTGACATTCACCATCACTAAAGGCGATCTTGCAGGGAAGACAATTGTTGTCTTTGAAAAACTGTATAACAAAGACAAAGAAGTAGGCTCCCATACTGACATAGAAGACGATGACCAAACCGTTTACTATCCTAATGTCGGTACGAAAGCCGCTGAGTCAAGTATACACGGAGATAAGGTAGTTATCGAGGATATTGTTTCCTATGAGAACTTGATTCCTGGAAAACAATACAAAGTCGAAGGTGTCTTGATGGATAAAGAAACTGGCAAAGCTTTCTTAGTCGATAAGAAGGAAGTGACTGGTTCTGCAACCTTTAACGCATCTGGTACAGGGAATGGCACGGTCAAAGTGACGTTTACCTTTGATCGGAAAGCATTGAAGGACAACAAGGAATTGGTTGTCTTCGAACGTGTGTATGGTTCAACTGGAAAATTAGTCGGTACACACGAAGACATCGATGACGAAGACCAGACGGTGGAAGTCAAGCCAGAGGTCGAGATCAAAACGACCGCAAAAGATGAAGAAACTGAGATGAATGAAGGTCTTGCTAAAGAAGAAGTGAAGATCATCGATACGGTTTCTTACAAGAATTTGAATATCGGACAAGAATACACCGTCAAAGGAGTCTTGATGGATAAGGCGACTGGCAAACCATTCTTGACAAAAGATGGCAAAGAAGTTCATGCGGAACGTGATTTTGTCGCAGAAAAACAAAATGGTACCATTGAGTTAACATTTACTGTTACTAAAGGTGATCTAGCAGGTAAAACAGTGGTTGTCTTTGAAACATTGTATGTGGAAGACAAAGAAGTAGGCTCCCATACAGATATCAACGACAAAGAGCAATCCGTGAATTATCCAGAAGTCGGAACCAAAGCTTCCGAAACCAGCATCCATGGCGACACGGTCATCTTGAAAGATATTGTTTCTTACGACAATTTAATTCCAGGCAAGGAATACAAGGTGACTGGTACCTTGATGGACAAAGCAACCGGTGAGGCATTCAAGGTCGATGACAAGGAAATAACTGGTGAAGCTACCTTCACCGCGAACAAAAAAGGTTCAGGTACGGTCGAGGTAGAGTTTACGTTTGCTCGCAAAGCACTAGAAGATCCGAAGAATTTAGTTGTTTTCGAAAAATTGTATAACGTTGAAGGCAAACTCGTTGGGCTTCACGAAGACATTGAAGACAAAGATCAAACGGTGGAAGTTAAGCCAGAGGTAGAAGTGAAGACGGATGCCATTGATAAAGATACTGAGATGAACGAAGGCTTAGCCAACGAACGGGTAACGATCGTAGACAGAGTTTCCTACAAACATTTGATCGTGGGCAAGAACTACACGGTTAAGGGGACACTAATGGATAAAGCGACCGGCAAACCATTCTTGACACGAGAAGGTGACGAAGTTCATGCGGAGAAAACCTTCAAAGCAGAGCAATCTGATGGGACGATCAATCTAGAATTTTACATTAAACGCGGCGACCTAGCTGGTAAGACAGTGGTCGTGTTCGAAAAACTTTACCATGATGAAAAAGAAGTGGCTGTTCACACGGACATTGAAGATGAGGCGCAGACGGTGACTTATCCGAAAGTCGGCACGAAAGCTTCTGAAACGACTGGATCAACCGATAAAGAAGTGATTATCAAAGATATCGTTTCTTATGAAAACTTAGTTCCTGGCAAGGAATACACCGTGACTGGTACCTTAATGGACAAAGCAACCGGGAAACCGTTTAAAGCGGGTGACGACGAGGTTACAGGTAAGGCGACCTTTGTTGCCGCTGAATCTGGCAGTGGAACGGTGGAAGTAACCTTCCAATTTGATCGCAGTCATTTGACTGAAGAAACCGTACTTGTGGTCTTTGAGAAATTGTTCAATGCTGAAGGCAAGCTGGTTGGTTTGCATGAAGATATTGAAGATGAGGATCAAACAGTTCGGCAACCGCAAGTCTCAACGAAAGCCAAAGACAAAGAGACAGGAACCAATGAAGGATTTGCGGATGAAGATGTGACCGTAGTGGATGAAGTCAGCTATAAGAACTTAGAAATCGGCAAAGAGTATACAGTCAAAGGGGTCTTGATGGACAAAGCGACCAATAAACCATTCGTGACACGTGATGGCAATGAAGTTCATGCTGAGAAGACCTTCACGGCAACAAAACGTGATGGTACGATCGAATTGGAATTCAAGATCACGAAGGGTGATTTAGCTGGTAAAACAGTGGTCGTGTTCGAGACCTTGTACCAAGAAGAAAAAGAAGTAGCGGCCCATACGGATATTGAGGACAAAGAACAATCAGTTCATTATCCAAAAGTGAGGACACAAGCAGCGGAAGTCAGCAGTGATAGTGATGAAGATGTAGTGATCAAGGATATTGTTTTCTACGAAAATCTGATTCCAGGCGAAAGTTATACGGTTCGCGGAAAACTAATGATGAAAGATGCCAACGCACCATTCACTGTCATGGGACGTGAAGTCGAAAGTCAAGCGACCTTTGTAGCAAGCGATTCAGGAAGTGGAACGGTGGAAATGACCTTTACTTTCCGTCGCAGTCTATTGTCGAATGACTTAACACTAGTAGTCTTTGAAAAACTATTTGATGCGAAAGGAAATCTGATTGGTGCCCATGAAGACATCAACGATGAAGCACAAACAGTGACGATTAAGAAGACCAATCCTGAACTGCCTAAGACAAAAGGCGATACCTTTAATAATGCCGGTATCGGTACGTCTTATGGCGGTGGGAATTACGATTCTTCATACAGCAGCGGAGGCGGAGGTAGTCTGCCGCAAACTGGTGAACGAGTATTGAAGATCTTGCCATACCTTGGATTAGTGATCGTCATTCTGGCAGGTGCACTATACTTCTATCGGAAAAGACAGGTGTAATTCATAACAAAAAGAGATCCTCTCAAAAGTATGATGAGAGGGTCTCTTTTTTGTTATGCAGCTGTTGATAGATTTAAGTCCTTTTCATTAAAGGTGTCGCCATGATCCAGGTCACCATATTTATACCCGCGTTTGAACCAATTGATCCGTTGTTGGCTCGTTCCATGAGTAAAGCTGTCGGGAACCACATAGCCTTGGTACTCTTTTTGCAGCGTGTCATCACCGATCGCATTGGCTGCGGTGATTGCCTCATCGATGTCGCCTTCCTCTAAAATTGGCTGTCCCTGATAGGTTTCGCCGGCTAGGTATTTAGAAAAGCAGCCCGCTAAATAATCAGCCTGCAATTCCAGACGAACGCTGTACTTGTTGTACTCCGTTTCGGACACTCGTTTGCGAATTTTATCTAACTGGGCAGAGATCCCCAGCTCGTTTTGAACATGGTGTCCAACTTCATGGGCAATCACGTAAGCCATCGCGTAATCACCAGTCGCGCCATATTTATTCGATAAGTCGTCCGCAAAGCTCAAATCTAAATAGACGTTTTGATCTGCTGGGCAATAAAAGGGACCAACTTGCGAGCTGGCCTGTCCGCAGGCAGAATTGACGCTATCAGTAAATAAGACAAGCTTGGGATTTTGATAAGACTGATTAAGCCGCTCAAATTCACCATCCCAATAATCCTCTAGGTGAGCAAAAACAACAGCCGCAAACTCTTTTTGATCGGTATATTCCTTTGAGGAAACATTTTCTGTCTCATAAGTTGCTGGTGTAATTCCGCCTCCCAAAGTATCAGTGACCGTGCTTAAATCGCCACCTGATAGAAAGAAAACAATGATAGCAATCAAGAATACTCCAATCCCGCCACCGGTGGCTATTTTTCCAACTGGACGTTCACTGCCTGAGCGATCCTCCACATTTGAACTTTGTCGATCCCCTCGCCAACGCATAACAAATCCCCCTTTTTTCTGTTACTTTTATTTTATGCGAAAAGCGGAATAGAGCCAAAGAATTAAGCCTGTGGTTTTTGTGAACCATTGCTGCTTATACTTGTAAATTAGGCACATTTCTGCAATCTCACGGTTTTCGAAGGGCTGTTGGATTAAGCGATTATTCTGGTTCAAAATTAACCCTATTCAGTTGAATATTTAGTCAATAATTGATCATCTATAAATTAAAGTTTGAATTTATTTTCACTTTTTTTAACTCAGCTAAAGTATCTGGGTTAATCGCGAGGGAATTTACTTGTTTTAAAAACACGCTAAAATGGCGTTATAATAGGGTTTTGCAAGTAAATTCAATAACTTAAAAAATAATATTGAAATGTATTTGTAACATTCCTTTTATATGCGTGATATATCACTATGTTAGAATTACTTCTGACGTTATGCGATCTATCAATTAAATCTACATAATAGCCGGAGGAATAATTAGTGAAAAAGAGTATATTATCAGCATTGTTGGTATGCACCATCGCTGTATCAGCTTTACCAAGTATTGCATTAGCAGATAATTATGATCAACAAATCCAAGAAAAAGACCAAAAGATCAGTGATTTACAAGGAAAACAATCAGGTGTCCAAGCACAGATCGACGGATTAACAAGTGAAATTGCGACAGTTAGCGGACAAGTCAAAGACTTAGAAGCAAAACAAGATCAATTGAACAAAGATACAATGAAATTACAAGAAAAAATCGCTACTTTGAAAGTACGCATCGCAAAACGTAATGAAACAATCAAAAACCAAGCCCGTGATACACAGGTTCAAGGTCAAGCGACTAGTTATGTTTCAGCTGTTTTAGAAGCTGATTCTTTATCAGATGTCATCGGTCGTGTACAAGCAATGTCTACTATCGTTAAAGCAAACAAATCTTTGATGGAGCAACAAAAAGCTGATGAAAAAGCAGTAGAAGCGAAAGTCAAAGACAACGAAGCGAAGGTTGCTGAAGTAGAAGCAAACCAAAAAGAATTAGAAGCACAAAAAAATGAGATTGCTAATAAACAAGCTGAATTGAATGTTGTCAAAGCAAATTACGCTGCAGAACAAGCAACAGCTGAACAAGACAAATCTAAGCTGAAGAAAGAGCAAGAAGCAGCGAAAGCTGAACAAGCGCGCATCTTGAAAGAACAAGAAGAAGCAGCGAAAGCTCAAAAAGCTGAACAAGAACGTCAAGCAAAAGAAGCAGCGAAAGCTCAAAAAGCCTTCGAAGATTCTCAAGCTAAAGCAGCGAAGGAACAAGAAGAACAAGCCAAAGCAGCCGCTGAAAGCTCAACTTCATCTTCTACTGAAGCATCATCAAGTGCCAGTGAAGAAAGTTCAACAGCTTCATCTTCAAAAACTGAAAAACCAGCAAGTACTGTTGATAGTACAGATAAACAAGATCCAACGCCAGTTTCTCCAGGAGGAAATCAACAAGGTCCTTCAGTAGGCGGTAACAAAGTAGATCACACTGGTTCAGGCAACGCCTATGCAGTTGGTCAATGTACTTGGTACGTGAAGCAAGTTGCACCTTGGGCTGGAACTTATTGGGGTAACGGCTGTCAATGGGGCGCTTCAGCAGCAGCTGATGGCTTCCAAGTAGATGGTACACCAGCAGCAGGAGCAATCGTCAGCTTTGCACAAGGTCAATCAGTAGGAACATGGAATGCGGATCCTTCATATGGACACGTTGCATATGTACAATCATACAATGCTGCAGATAATACAATCACTATTACTCAAGGCGGTATGGGCTTCCCATCACCAACTGGACCAAACACTGCGACATTAAGCGCAGCCGGCTTAACTTATATTCATCCATAAGAATTTGTAAAAGAGTTTCCGAATTCGGAAACTCTTTTTTTGCATGTTGATTACAAGTAAGATAATAAGCTTTGGAAAAGCAGCGCGCTGGAGGCTGCTCCAGGATCGATATGTCCGAGTGAGCGTTCGCCTAAATAAGAAGCGCGTCCTTTTTTGGCGACCATTTCTTTGGTATTTTCCTTTGCTGCTTCGATACCAGCTTTGGTTAAGTCAGAATTTTTAAGCTCTTGAACGACGGTGTCCCACACATCAACCATTGTTTTATCCCCGGGAGTTGCTTTTCCTCGAGCTTGAATCCCGGCTAAACCTGTTTCTAATAATTCTCCTAATTGCTTTTGACTGGTGATTTCTGTTATGTCCTTCGTTGCTTTCGTCAAGTTCATGAAAGCTGAGCCGTACAATGGGCCAGAAGCACCACCGACTTTTGATATCAAAGCCATAGAAAGAACTTTGAAGGTGTCGCTAATTGTTGTCGGTTGTTTTGCCTCAAAAGCAATCGTATATTCACTCATTCCGCGATTCATATTATTTCCGTGATCGCCGTCACCAATCGGGGTATCTAGATCACTCAAATAGTCTTTGTTTTTTTCGATCGTTCGACCGAAAGCGGCTAGCCATTCTTGAATTTCTTTTACTGTTAGATTCATTTTTCTTGCTCCTTTAGTGATTACTCTTTTTACCAAGAGATTGTATTTACTTCTGCATCTAAAGCCTTTTGCCAATTAGAATCAGACAGTTCAATGAAAGTTAAAGAGAGTCCCTGCATATCGATTGAAGTCATGTAATTGCCAACCTTGTGGAAAGATACATGAATGTTTTCTTCTAGCAATAAATTTAAGACATCATTGATAAAAACGAACTGTTCCATCAGAGGGGTTCCGCCCATGCCGTTGACTAAGACACCAATTTCTTTTGGCTTCTGATCGTAAGCGGTAATCAATTTACCAACCAATTCTTGGGCTAATGCTTTAGAGGGCTGCAATTTTTCTCGGCGATAGCCGGGTTCACCATGAATCCCTACACCAAATTCGATCTCGTCCTCCGCAAGCGTAAAGCCTGGTTTGCCGACTTCGGGAACCGTTGCCGCTTTTAATGCAACCCCGATTGTTTTCGTAGCGGCTACGACACGGTCGCCTAGCTCTTTCAGCTCAGTTAACGTGGCACCATTTTTTGCCGCGTCCCCAAGAATCTTGTGGACCAGTACAGTGCCAGCGACTCCACGTTTACCAGCAGTGTAGGTACTGTCTTCGACTGCGATATCATCGTCAACCACAACCATTTCGACAGGAATATCGTTCATCTCAGCTAAATCTTTGGCCATTTCAAAATTCAAAATATCACCGGTATAGTTTTTGACAATCAAAAGTACTCCTTGACCTTGGTTGGCATCATTGATCGCTATTTCTATTTGATCTGGCGTTGGTGAGGTAAAGACATCGCCTAAAACAGCAGCGCTAAGCATCCCTTTGCCAACAAATCCGGCGTGAGCGGGTTCATGTCCGCTACCGCCGCCTGATACAAGCCCGACTTGATTCGTCTTGTCATTTTTCGCGATGACTCGAGAGTCGGAAACACGGTGAACAAGAGCGGCATAACTTTTGACGATCCCATTCAGCATTTCCTCAATGATGTTTTGTGGTTCGTTGATGATTTTTTTCATGTTAGTTCCACCCTTTCTTAGGCGCATTTTGCGCTTCTGTGAGAATATGCTCGAAATCATCTGAGACACTAGCGGTGATACCAGCCGCGAAGGCGCCTTCAACCAGCGGCGCATCAACTAAGACATATTTTGCTTGTTGCTCTTCCTCCAGCATGTCAAAGGCTAGCTCGGCACTTAAAACGGCACTGCCAAGATCGGCAAAGACGAAAAATTTATCGACAGAAGGTGCTTTATTGACTGCATCGACGATTTTTGTCGGATCGCTGCCTAATTCGCCTTCGGAGGTTCCGCCCAAGGAGAAAATTTGAAGCGATTCGCTTTGCGCCATTTGTTCGATCATTTCTTTGATACCATCGGTGATTTTTTGACTATGAGAGATTAATAGAATTGCTTTTTTCATCGAATTGCTCCTTCATTTTTGGTAAGACTAGCTTCAAAAGCTGGTGTTATATGTGATGTTTTTCTTTGTAAGCTTGACCGATTCGATCGGCAACGATAATGGCGTTGGCAACTTCTTCTTCAACGATTGGGAATGGCATTGAATGAATGGATTCCTCAGGGATTGAAGCAATTTTCGCGACTTCTAGCGCTTCTTCAAAGGTGATAGACTCTACACCAAGATCGGCTAAGGTAAGTGGCAATCCGATTGCTGCCATAAAGCCCATAACAGCAGTCACTTCAGCAGTATCCGCATCTTCTAAAACAAGCTGTGCTAATGTTGCAAAGGCGACTTTTTCACCGTGAAGATAATGGTGTGTGCCTTCGAGAACAGTCATGCCATTGTGGATCGCATGAGCAGCTGCAAGGCCGCCGCTTTCAAAGCCTAACCCTGAAAGTAAAATATTGGTTTCAACGATCTTGTTCAAGGATTCAGTCACTAAGTCCGCATCACAGGCGATTTTCGCATTCAACCCGTCTTCTTGCAAGTGATCCCAGCAGAGTTTTGCCATAGCTAGTGCTGCGTAGGTGCCGCTAGCTGGAGGAGTGAGTCCTTCGCGAGAGCCCATTGGCAAACTTGCATTTACGCGAGAATAGGAATTGTGGGTCGCCCGTGCTTCAAAGTAAGTTGATAATGCGTCTCCCATACCAGCAACAAGGAAACGAGTGGGTGCTTTGGCGATGACCTTCGTGTCCACCAAAACAACACTTGGGCTTTGTTTGAAATACGCATAATCATCAAAAGAGCCATCGGCATGATACAGTACCGCAGAATGCGAGGTTGGGGCGTCTTGAGCCGCAATCGTCGGTACGATGATTAGGCGTTCACCTTCAGCGACAACTTTTGACGCATCAATCGCCTTTCCGCCGCCTAGTCCGATGATACAGTCCGTTTGTTTTTCTTTAGCAATTGCTTGTAAGCGTTGGGTTTCTTCCCGGGTCACTTCTCCGTTGAATCCGCCTTCAATAAATGAAACATCAAATTTTTCTGCTGTGGCATCCAATTGTTGACGAACTCGTTTCACATCATCGGGGTTAGCGATTAATAAGGCGCTTTTGCCAAAGGTTGAAACAAAATAACCTAAGTTTAGTAATTCGTCTTCTCCCTGAACATATTTCGTTGGTAAAATCAGTGCTTTTCTCATGGATGAATCCTCCTTGGTTTTATTTACAGACCAATCATAAAGCGTTATCATTAAAAAATCATTGAACTCTGTTACCGCTTTCTTACAGAAATCAATTGAATTATTTTATGAAATAGAACTATTTTGTGATTCGGCAGGAAAGTTCTATAATGAATGGGAGAGGTGATCGTGTGAATAATGCCCAATTTGATATTGAGCAAGTTTTGGATTTGAATAAATGGGAAGCGGTACAGGAAAGTATCGCACTAGCGACTCACTTGGCGATCATATTAGTGGATTATCGAGGAAAGCCGATCACGCGGCATAGCCAAGTAAAACCTTTTTGCCAGCTAGTGCGTAATCATCCGGAGTTGTCTGTTTATTGTGAGAAATGTGATTCAAGAGGCGGACTTGAAGCGGTGCGCACCGGCCAACCGTTTATTTACCGCTGTCATTTTGACATTGTGGACATGGCGATTCCGATTATGATCGACAATCGTTATGTTGGCGCAATTATGGCGGGAGAAATTCTATTAGAGGACGGGCAAGATGAACTAGAACAGGTATTGCAGCTGGAAGACCCGCTCTTTTTGACAACGTTCAAAAAGGATCATCAAGAATTACTTGATCAGTATCCACGTTTTAGTAAAGAGGATTTGCGAAAATCAGCAGAAATGCTGGAAAAAATCAGTGAATACATTGTCAGTGAAGCCATTAAGAAGGATTATCTGATTAAAGCTTATAAGCAGACGCTGCGACTTTCTAAGCGAGAGGAGCCAATCGCAGAGAATCCAATAGATTTGGAGTTCGTACAAAAAGATATCCAGCATTCCAAATTAGAGAATCGTTTACAGGAAGATACTGGGGTCTATTTAGCAAAAAATACCCTGCTGCAGCCAGCGATCGACCTAGTATTTGAGAATAAAGAACGGCATATCGATCTGGGCACATTGGCTACGGTGACGAATGTTTCCCCAAGCTACTTAAGCCGTCTGCTAAAGGAAGAATTTGGCGAACCATTTAGTAAAATCTATGGAAAACTGAAAGTGTATTGGGCGAAGCAATTATTGGAAACGACAAACTGGTCAATCAGTGAAGTCAGCGATGCACTGGGGTATGTCGAGCCGAGTTATTTTGTCCGCAGCTTTAAGAAAATCACCGGGATGACGCCATTAAATTATCGCAAGGAAAAGCTGCGATCGCAGTAAGCGAGGGTAGCCTATTAAGTCTGAAAACCAATGATAGGAAAGGACCGAATAAAGGATGATTCGGTCTTTTTTCCGTCAATCTGGAAGGACTATCAAAGTTCAACAAATTCGGTATAATGGACAAGTACGATTTTTTTACATAGAAGGGAACCATGGATTCATGCTTACGAAGCTTTCAACTTACATAAAATCCGATTTAATCGAAGCAGAAATAGATGATAGAGATACCCTGCAGCAGCTGATTGCACAAAATGGCGGCAATTCTTTTAGTGAGGAGCAGCTGACCGCGATTCGTTTTCCGATGCAGACGCATTTACGAATTATTGCAGGGGCAGGAAGCGGCAAGACCCAGACGATTTGTGCCAAAGCGGCTTATTTAGTGTTGGAAAAATCCATTGATCCAAAAACGATCATGATGTGTACTTTTTCCCGCAAAGCAAAATTAGAGATGGAAGCTCGGGTCAATCAATACTTAGGCGGCTATGCGCGGATGAATGTCCAGACCTTCCATGGCTGGTTCAATGCAGAATACAATGATCTGATTCGTCAATTTCCCGCAGCAAAACAGTGGGGAATCGCAGGAACGATTGATGAAGAGCAATATTTTCAAACGCTCAATCAATTGATTAAGAAATATCACTTATACAATTTTGACAAATTTGAAGAACGGACGATTGCCTCCCGCATCAGCTATTGGCGTAATATGGGGTATTCGGATCAGGAAATGGTCAAGTTTGTTGCGAAGTATTTTGACGCGCAGGAATTGATTCCGAATCAAAAGCTGAGTGAGGTTTTTCAGCAGTTTTTAGCCGAGTTGGCATTGTTGAAAAGGAGTCAGCAATTTATCAATTTCGATGATATGCTGTTTAATTTGAAGTTGATCTTAGAAAATGACAGTGAGGTCCGTGCGTCGCTGCAGGAAAAATATCGGTATATTTTTATTGATGAATTTCAAGATATCAATCCACTGCAAAAGCAAATCGTGGCGTTGATTTGTCCGCCTGACTCTGAATCAGGTAAGCTGATCATCGTTGGGGATGATGATCAGAGTATTTATTATTTTCGCGGCGCAGAACCAAGGTATATTAAAGAGTTTGAGCAAGAATACCAGCAAACTTCCTTGAAGTTAATGACCAATTATCGTTCCGATGCTCCAATCGTAGAGGCTGGGAATCGCTTGATCCAATACAACGCCTATGATCGCTTAGAAAAGACGATGATCGCTAGCAAAACCGCCACAAATCATGACTGTTACGGCATCGGCTTTCCTGATGATGAGGAAGAAGCCGCTTGGATTGGAAAGAAAATCCAAACATTGGCGAAAGCGTCCCCGATGGAAGATGGCAGTCCAGATTATCGTGACACGATGGTGCTATATCCGACACGGGTGCAATTGCGCTCATTGTTGAAGCAATTGAAGAAGCAAAAGGTGCCGTTTGTGACGCCATCCAACGATGATTTATTAGGTATCTTCGGCCTGCCCTTATTCAAAACACTCTTTCAGCAATTAACCATGCTGGCAGCTGCCACTTCAAGTCAGCAAAAGAATGATGCCTTGAAGCAAATTATTCAGCAGTATGCTTTTTATCACTTCATCAAATTTGGTGCTAGTGCAAAATTCAGTGAAGCACTATTTAGCAAAAACAAATTCAAGATCAATGATCTGATTGCTTTTCTAGTCAAAGAACGGAAACTTTCACAGGCCTCTCAAGATCAAGCGAAAGAATTCTTTAAACAGATTTATTTGTTTTATCAACGCAGACAGTTAAATCTTGCCGCATTTGCGGCCGCATTATTGGCGACACCGAAATTTAAGAAGGATCTGAGTGAAGAAGAAGCGGACTGGTTGAAGAAGGAGCTGACAGCAGCAGGTGATTGGCCAGGACTTTTGGAAGCATACCAGCAGGCCAGTGAGCAAAATCAAGGCATGAAAAAACGGTTAAGGGAATACGATCAGGAAAAACTGAATGCCGTGTATCTATTATCGATTCATGCCAGCAAGGGTCTGGGCAAGAAAAATATTTTTATCAAAGGAGTCTATCAGGACTCACTGCCAAACCATCATACGGTCAAAAAAGCCGATTGTGATTTGAAAAAGGCCAAAGAAGAAGCTGCGCCACCAACCACAATCGAAGAACAGCGTCGACTGATGTATGTGGCAATCACTCGAGCAAAAGAAAATTTGTATGTGACTTATCCCAAAATGGTCAACAATAAGGCTATCGATATCTCCCCTTTTCTAAAAGAAGCCGGATTGCCTATCAAAGACAGTTCCCAAAAATAGTATAATGAAGAAAAGGGGAGGGCTTATGGATAACTTGAAATTAGATGTTGGCAATGCCGCCTATTTACGAGCGGCGAGCAGCTATATTCGCATGCAGGTCTTTGTTTTAGAACGTTCCTTGGCATTGGCTGATGAATTTGACCAAAACGATACACCGGATACTATCTATAGTGTCCTTTTTGATGGAGCAGTTCCAGTCGCTACTGCACGTTTGTTAAGTGGAGAGGACAAGGTTGCTCGTATCGGACGTGTGGCGACGCTGAAAGAATATCGGGGAAAACAGTTGGGCAGACAAGTAGTTAAGGCCTTGGAGGATGTCGCTGTAGAGCAGCAGGCTAAGCGACTGTTGATCCATGCCGAGCTGACGGCCGCTGGCTTTTATGAAAATCTAGGTTATCTCAAGATTGGCGAGCCTTATGAAGAAGACTGCGTATCTTGTATTACATTAGAAAAAAGGATATGAGTAAGTAGCTGAAAGGGTGGACGAGTGATGGATCATCAAGAACAAGCAATGACTTATTTTGAAGCTGGTCGCAACTGTTGTCAAGCGGTCGTCGGAGCCTACTGCACTGAACTGGGGATTACTGAAGAGAAGGCCAATGAGTTGGCAGCTGATTATGGCGGCGGGCGTTATCAAGGGCTATGCGGTGCTTTGGCGGGAACCTACATGGTAGCGAATTATCTAAAGGGAACTCCTGAAATGACTGATCCTGCAAAGTGCAAAGACGATGATGCGGGGAAGCTCATGGTTGAAATGACGCAAGATTTTGAACGTGAATGCGACTCCTTGTATTGCATTAAGTTACTTGGAAAAAGGCCCTGTATTGACTATGTTGCTACGGCTATAGAAATCCTTGAAGAAAATTTAGCTGAATAAAAAAAAGGTTCAGTCATCGTTACGGATGATTGAACCTTTTTTATTCACAAAACGAATGAAACATAGGAAAAAAGGGTTTGTAAAGCCCTAAATGATATGTTACCATTTTCACTATCTAGTCTCGTAGAATACACAGTTGGCGGAGAGGGAATACTGAAGATGAGTCGTTCGATTATTGAAGAAATCATAGAAAATCTTGTACATCTTTTATTTAAATGGAAGAAGCAAATTGCCCGCATTCTAGTAATCGCAGCGATTGTTTTGCTTTTGATGTTCATCAACAAGCTGTCTCCCAATAATTCTGCTTGGCTGCAGGGGAATTGGAGAAATCAATCAAACAGCTACTCTTTTACAGCCAATAATAAAAATTTTACTGATTGGACGGTTAAGCAAAAAGGAAACGTTGTTCTAAAAATCGGTCGTTTAGACGTCAACTCGAGTAAAAAAAGAATGATTGTGACAGATGATCGACACACTATCGAGTATCAGGCCTTTAGAACTGGAAGAAAACAGCTGAAGCTCAAAATTGTGAGAAATGGAAAAACAGAGAACGTCTTAAAATTAAAGAAAGAATAACTACTGATCAAACAGCAGACGAAGCTGATTGATCGGTAGTTTTTTTGAGTCTTAGAAAAAAGTGAAAACCAATTCGTATCAGCCGAAAAACTTGAAGAACAATTCTTTGCTGGTCTTTAAAAAAAATAGTACTATCAAAAAAGAATGTCTGTGTCCTCTTTAAAGGACTCATCTATCCATCTGATTTAAAAAGGAGATTTTGCTATGAAAGTTGTCGTTATCGGCGGAGTAGCGGGTGGGCCATCCTTTGCTACACGTCTGCGCCGTTTGAATGAAGAACACGAGATCGTGATTTATGAACGCGGAGAAAATATTTCTTATGCTAGCTGTGCGCTGCCCTACTATTTAGGCGGAGTCATCGAAGACCTAGATTCTTTAATTGAACGTACACCGGAAATTTTAAAAGTAAAAAACAATATCGATGTGTTGACGAAGCATGAAGTCCAAGCCATCGATCCAGCTAAAAACCAATTGGTCGTCAAGGACTTAGCGACGGGTGAGGAAACCACGACGAATTATGACAAATTGGTAATCTCAGCGGGAGCACGACCAACGTTGCCGCCAATCAAAGGCGCAGGTAAAGCGGAAAATGGCTTTGTCCTACGCAGTGTCACGGATGCAGCTGATATCAAAACCTACATGGATGCTCATGAGCCTAAGAATGTTTTAGTTTTAGGCGCGGGTGTCATGGGCTTGGAATTAGCGGAAAACTTTAAACATCGGGGAATGGATGTTACCTTAGTAGATCAATTGCCGCAAGTGGCCTTTCCTTATGATGAAGAAATTGCCGACTTGATTTACGACAAATTAATCGAAAATGGACTACATGTCCATTTGAGTACACAGGTAGAAGAAATCCGCCAAGCAGGAAAAGAAGTCGTATTATCTGATGGAACAAGTCTTAACCCAGATTTGATTCTATTTGCGACTGGCGTAGCACCGAATAATGAAGTGGCAAAAACCGCGGGTATTGAATTATCCGATGATGGTCAGATCATCGTCAACGATCAGTTGGAAACAAATGTACCAGATATCTATGCGATCGGAGATATTATCAAAACAACGAGTGTAGTAACAGGGTTAGCGACTTCCAGCATGTTATCTAGTGCAGCCAATCGCCAGGGACATATGTTGGCGGACATGATCAATGGAACACCAATGAGTTATCGCGGCTATATCGGTGCGGGTGTAGCGAAGATCTTTGATTATACGGCAAGCTATGCAGGAATGACCGAACATGCGTTGAAGGCTGCGGGAATGACCAACTATAAATCAATTTTTGTAACGCCTTTTGATCATGCTTATTTCTATCCAGGCGCAACCCGGTTGAATTTGAAAATTATTTTTGATGCCACCAGCGGTAAAATCTTAGGTGGTCAAGCTGTCGGAGAAAAAGGAGTCGATAAACGAATGGGTGAATTGTCTGTGGCAATCACTGGCAATCTAACTGTGTTCGATTTACCTGATTTGGAGTTGCCTTACTCACCTCCTTATTCAACCACACGTGACCCATTGAATATTGCTGGCTATGTAGCGATCAATCAAATGACCAACGTTGTGGAAACCATCAAAGCCACGGATATTCCAGCAGAAGATTTAGCAACTGCCTTTTTCTTGGATATCCGTGAACCAGATAAAGCAAAATCCGGCAGTATTGAAGCAACAAAGAATATTCCTATGAATGAGCTGCGTGATCGGATCAACGAGATTCCAAGAGATCGCAAAGTGTATATTACGTTTAGAAAAGGCTTGAACACCTATACTTCTGCGCGTATCTTAGCCGGGTTTGGCATTCCGGCGATTTTGATCGAGGAATAAATCATGAGCGAATTTAAACAAGTATTTGACTCAGCTCAACAGTTTTTGATTCTGCAGGCGTATATTGATTCACAACTTTCCGAAGAGGAATTGATGAATTTTACCCTAGTCGAAGCGGCTGATGAAACGCCGGTTGTTTTCTATCAAAAAGGGGTGATGCTCATCCATCCGCAACTTGATTTGGATCAATTTACCCATGAGTTTTTTCCGCACGAGAAGATTGACCTGCAGTCTAAAAATAAGCAGGTGATCGTGAAGCTGTCGAATCAAGAGCTTCGAATTCCTTTTAAAACTGTTGAAGAAACAGAACAGTTCGTCAAGGATATTGAGTATTTATTCGCGCTATAGGATTCGGATAGTTGCTCATCGAATAGCCTCGTAGTAAAGTGAAAGTAGAGAATATATGAGGAGGTTTCAAGATGAAGAACACGGAATTCGCGATGGAAATGCTGGATCGTGCGCAGGAACGTTTTGTGGATACCTTTGAGCAGATGACAACCGAAGAAGCCAATAAGATGCCCGCTCCTTTGATCAAATCAGTGGTTTGGCTGATGTGGCATACAGCCCGGGAATTGGATATGCAAATCTCTGATCTAAACGGCACGGAATTTTTATGGACAAGTGCTGGCTGGTCAGAAAAATTTGCTTTGGATTTGCCCGATGATACACCGGATTATCGACACACGCCTGAAGAAGCAGCGAAAGTAGTCGTATCCGATCGACAATTAGTTCTAGATTATTTATCTGCTAGTATCGACTTTACCAAGGAATACTTGAAAAACGTCGAAGAAGCGAGTCTGAATGATGTGATCGATACGAATTGGGATCCGCCAGTCACCCGCCAAGTGCGGATTGTATCTGCGATTGATGATGCTGTGATGCATTCGGGACAAGCAGTGTATACTAGAAGAATGGTAATCGGAAAATAAGTTTAATCTGAAGCAGATCTTTCAAAACGAGAGATCTGCTTTTTTCATTCGTATCGGTTTACAAATAATGCAACATCGGTTAATATTAGAACGATCATTCTCGAAAGTGGGGAGGGAGACTATGGCTCGAGCCAAAGAATTTGATGAACAAGTCGTTTTGACGAAAGCGATGAACCTATTTTGGGAACAAGGCTATGAAAAGACATCGATGCAGGAGCTGGTCGATCGGATGGGTATTCATCGCCGCAGTATCTATGACACATTCGGTGACAAGCATCAGCTATTTTTAAAAAGTCTTACTTTGTACGAAGACAATCTAGCGAATCGAATCACGCAACGAGTTCCTTCGAATGAATCGGTTCAAGGGCAGATTCGTCGTTTGCTCTCGATCACACTAGAACGAGATGAGGATCAGCCTGCTGGATGCTTGATCGTAAACACAGCCTCTGAATTGGCCTTGATCGATGAAGAGGTTAGTCAAAAAATCAATGAGATATTTAGCAGAAGTGAGAACTACATCTACAACTTATTAGTTGAAGGACAGCAAAAGGGTGAGATCCCCAAATCATTGCCGCTAAAAAATGCTGCTCATTACTTACATACCATGTGGCTCGGAGTACGTGTAGATGCAAAGGTTACTGCTGATCCGGCAGAGATTTATCAATCAATTGATCTGGCGTTAAGTATTATCAGTTAAGTATTGCATGTCTTGGCAAATCGCTGAGACAATTATTTTTACATTAATTAGAACGTTCATTCTAAAAAAGGAGAGTTATCATGAAAGCAGTCCAAATTGAGAAGTATACGAAAGATTTACAGACAATGGTGAAGGAGATTCCAGTACCAACGATTACTGACGATCAAGTCTTAGTAAAGGTGAAGGTAGCAGCGGTCAATCCTCTAGAGTTATTGAATATCACAGGTGCTGTCAAGCTGATGCAGGATTATCCGATGCCATTGACTTTAGGAAATGAGTTAACCGGTGTTGTTGAAAAAGTAGGAGATAAGGTTAAAGATTATCAAATTGGAGAGAAAATTTATAGTCGATTACCTATTGAAAGTATCGGTGCGTTTGCGGAATATGTGGCAATAGATGCCAAAGCAATCGCTCATCTTCCTGAAAATTTAGACTTTTCAACTGGAGCCGCCGCCGCTTTGACCGGCTTGACTGCTTATCAAGCGTTGCATGAGGAATTACAGGCAAAGGCTGGACAAACCGTATTTATTCCCGGCGGCTCAGGAAGCTTTGGACAAATGGCGATTCCACTGGCTAAGAATCTAGGGCTAACGGTGATCGTGTCAGGCAGTGCCGAAGCAAAGGAGCGGACGTTGGCAGCTGGTGCAGACAAGTATTTAGATTATAAGACGGAGAACTATTGGGAATTATTAGAACCCGTCGATTTTGTAATAGATACTCTAGGCGAAAAGGAATTCGACCGAGAACTCTCGATTATCAAGCCGGGAGGGAAATTAGTCAGCTTGATCGCTGGTCCAAATAAACAGTTTGCGATTGATAAAGGAATGCCAAAAGCAAAACAATTGCTTTTTGGTTTAGCAGGAAAAAAATTCGATAAAAAAGCCCGAGAAAAAAACGTCGAATACCGATTTATCTTCGTTCGTTCAGATGGTGAACAATTGAAGGAGATCAGCCGTATTATCGAGAAAAATAATATCGTACCTGCTATTGATCCGACCGTTTTTCGACTAGAGGATGCTGATCAGGCATTACAGCTAGTCGCAAAAGGACATCCAAAAGGGAAAGTATTGCTTCGGGTGGATTAAAGTGAATAATATATACAGTGATAGCTTGTGTGTACAGATAACTGTGAGGCATCATGAGTGATTATTAAACTATCAATCAGAGATTTTCGATCATCATTATTGGTGATCGTTTTTTTTTATTTAATATATCAAATCTTTCATTTTCATTGTGAGGAACTTTCTTGCTTGTTACAATGCTTAAAGCGCATACACTGGTTTAGACCCGATATCTGAAATTTGTTCAAAACAGACACGTTTTGCATCGTCGGGTGGAAAAAGTTCAACTTTTCTAATTGAAAGGGGTTTCCTATACTAAACGTGAAAATGATCGCGCTTGCAAAAAAGGAGAGGTGAGGATGAGGGAAGTACAAATATTGACGGCATTAAGAGAGCACGACTACTTGAAAATCGATCAGCTGGCAAAAATGATTGGTGTTTCCTCACGGACGATCCGTAATGATCTGCAAGAGCTATCAGAATTACAGCAAGGCTTTACCATTGAAAAATCTCCAAAGCTGGGTTGTCGTTTGGCTATTTCTGATGAAAAAAAGTTCTCAATGTTTTTATCGGGACTTTCTGAGGTGCCGATTGAGATGCAAAAAGATCGGATCGAATCTTTGTTAAGCTTACTGCTGATCAATGAAAATTATCAGACAGTGAAACACCTAAGTAATGAACTGCTGGTTAGTGGTAGTCAAATAAAAAAAGATTTATCGAAACTTGAATTATATCTGAAAGGCAGCTCGTTAATTTTGGAGCGCAAAGCGCATTACGGCATCCGCATCATTAGTGAGCTAAAAAATCGTTTCTTGCTATTACTGGATTGTTACAGGAGAGGCAATGCAAAATTGCTGGAAAAGCTGGAGGACGCCTTTACCTTGGAAACACAGAAACAGTTGAAGGACAACCTCTATCATCTAATTCGCGATCACAACTGGGAAATTGATTATGTAGAGTTTCGTCGGCTGGAAGAAGAAATATTCTTGCTGCTGTTGATTAAAGAGCGGTCAGAAACGGCCGATATACCGAATTCCTTGTTAACAGAGGTCCTTCAAGGAACGCCAATACCGATTCCAAATCAACAAGCGATTCATGACTATTTTGAAGCCAGCCTATTAGCGAAAACGAAGAAGCTGGAGATTCTTAGCAATAAACAATTGCTGAAGGAAGAAATCACCAACTATTTTCTTCAAATGGATGAACAGCAAAACACGCATTTTTCGACGGATCATGAGTTTTTGGATCTCGTCTATCTCCATGTTGCGGCATTGATCGAACGTTCGCGGAAGGACGTAAATTTCAGCAATCCCTATTTGGAGGATATTAGCAAGGATTATCCAGTAATCTTCAATTTTGCGGTGATGTTTTCAAAATGGCTGGAGGAAAAGTTTCAATTGAAGATTGCTTCAGACGAGGTTGGTTACTTGGCGACTCACATGACAGTTCCTTATCACAAGTGGCAGCAAACCTTGATCGAAAATATTTATCGGATCGCAGTCGTTTGTTCCTCAGGCGGGGGGATGGCGTATCTAGTAGAAATGAAACTGCGGCGTATTTTCCCACGGGCCAAGATTCAGACCTTTTCGATGTTTGAAATAGAGAAGATTCAGGAGTATTTCCCGGATTTGATCTTTTCGATTATTGAGCTGACGATCGACGTTGATTGTCCAGTGATTTTGATGAGTGAGATCCAAAGCGAACTTGACTATTTAGAGGTCAGTGAAAATCTTAGTCTCCTAAAAAGTGACGAAAACTTTTCGATTGAACGAGCCTTCTTTGATTTATTTTCCGAATCGCTATTTCGCATCGAACAGAAGCGAGGCTATTCCGATATCTTAATTGGAATGGCTGATCAAGTGGAAGCACAGGTCGGATTCGCTGGATATAAGGACTCATTGATGGAGCGCGAGAATTATTTATCCACCATCTATCAACATGGTGTTGCGATTCCCCATCCATTAATCATGTCAGGTAAGGAAAATCGCGTCGTTGTTTGTTTATTGCCAGAAGGAGCCAGTGGAACGGAGCGCGAAGCAAAGATCATTTTTATGGTCTCTTTAAAAGCGGAGCAATTAAACATCCACCAAATTATTTCAAAAGAGTTGAGCAAATTAATGAATCACCCAGCCGCTATCAACGCGCTGGTTGAAAGTAAGGATTACCACGAATTTTACTATACATTAAAACGGGTTTTAGGAAGAAGGAATCAGAGTGAACATTGATTTTTTGAAAAATTTGTCCAATGCGGATGGGATCGCCAGTAATGAAAAGGAAGTCCGGCAAGCGATTCTAACGGAGCTAGAGGGCTTGCCTTATGAAAAAAGAACTGACGGTCTTGGCAGCCTGATTTTTACAAAAAAGGGCAAAAGTCCTAAGAGCATCATGATCTGCGGTCATATGGATGAGGTCGGCTTCATGGTTCGCAGTATCAGTAAGCTGGGGCTGATCCATTTGATGGTGGTCGGCGGCGTAAAACCGATCGCTCAACACCTGCAAAAAATTCGGATCACGACCTTTGATGGCAGAAAAATCAGCGGTGTCATTAACGGCGAGCATCGTGAGGGCAAAACAGAAAATCTTTATTGCGATATCGGTGCAACGACAGCTGAGGAAGTGGCTGAATTAGGGATCGAAGTCGGAAACATGGCCTGTTATGCGACAGAGTTTGAAGCGTTCGCAGTGAAGGATATTTATGCCGGCAAAGCTTTTGACGATCGTCTGGCCTGCTTTGTCATGGGGGAACTGATGAAGCGGTTGGCTGATGAAGAGATGCCGTTAACGGTTCATTTTGCCAATACCAGCAGTGAAGAGGTCGGGATTCGCGGAGCCAAGACAGCGGTTCAAGCAATCAATCCAGACGTGGTTTTCGTGATTGATGTGGCAACCTTCAGTACCGAATTTGTCCGGGATCATTCCAATCAACGGCAAATCGGCAAAGGACCGATCCTAACCCATTTTGACCGAACCTTAGCACCGAACTTGGAAATGGTTCACTATGTCAAAGAAATGGCGAAGAGTCAAGGCATTCCGCTGCAACTGGATATGTTCAACTCAGGTGGAACTGACGGCGGTGAGGCTCATAAAGTAAATGAAGGCAAACCAACTGTCGTAACGATCCTGCCGGTCCGCTATGGGCATTGTGCTTACTCGATCGTGAATAAACGAGATGTACAGCAAATGATCGATTTATATGAAGAAATAATCAAGAATTTTACAGAAAAAACGTATCGCCGTATGGTGGACTTTATTTAAAGGTTGCCAGTTTGTCAAAAAGATGAGAGAGTTCAGATTTTTAAAGCCGAAACATTGAAACAAAAGGTTTAGTTGGATGGTGTACGGCGAGAAACTAAACCTAATTTTTGAAAAAAATTATCACATTAATATGAACAAGGAGATAGAACAACATGACAAAAGAAGAACAAGAAATCGTTCAGCTGATCTCGATCGCTGGTGAAAGCAAAGCAAAGGCCTTCGAAGCGTTGAAATGTGTCAAAACCAAAGACTTTGACTTAGCAAAAGGATTGATTGAAGAATCTCGCAACCTTGATTTGGAAGCACATAATATTCAAACAGAGCTGATAACTCGTGAGTTAAATGAAGAGGTGGAATCTTCGAATGTTGGCTTATTGATGGTTCACGCACAAGATCATTACATGACCAGTCAGCTGGCTCGTGATTTGATCGAAACACTTATTTCAGTATTGCAATAATAAAAATAATAAAGATAAAGGGGAAATTGAACATGAAAATTTTACTATGCTGCGCCGGGGGATTCTCTACAAATATGCTGATGCAAAACATGCGGAAGGTGGTTCAACAAAGTGCCAAGCTGAATGATGCGGACTTTGATTTTACTGCGATCCCAGCGGATTCGATTGAAAGCCAAATTGACGGGTGGGACATTGTTTTAGTCGGACCGCAAATCACTCATAAGATCGACTTCATCAAATCAATTCTTGAGCCGCGTGATATTCCCTATGCTGTGATTGATAAAGATGTCTATGGACAAATGGATGGAGCAACGGTGATGAAACTGGCTTTGGTCACTCATAAGAAGCATCAGTTGGCGAAACAAGCAGTTTAATCAAAGAAAAGGGGAGAAATACTATGTTCGCAAAATTTGAGGCTTTTATGAACCGTTTCTTCGTCCCGCTAGCGCACAAGGTTGATAACCAACGACATTTGAGTGCCATTAAGGCTGGGATGGTTGCTATGACACCATTCACTATTTTAGGAAGTTTCTTTGCGATTCTGCCAGCATTGCCGAATATGCTGGGAGAGTCCAATGCCTTTAGTCAGTTTATTTTGAGCAATGCGGAGTTGTTTAATCTACCAGTCACTTTATCGACAGGCTTGATCGGCTTATACGCTTGTGCAGCGATTTCCTATAACTTAGGGAACCACTACAAGTTGTACATTCCAGGAGCGGTGACATTGTCACTCTTCGGTTTTCTATTTATGACCGCTGTATTTGACGAAAATGGGATGCTGGATATTACCAACTTTGGCGCCAAGGGTCTATTTACCGCGATGTTCGTGGCGCTAATCACAGTGGAATTATACAACTTCTGTAAGAAACACAACATGACGATTCGGATGCCGGAAGGGGTACCAGACTTTGTCTCCAAATCCTTTGAGTTGATTCCAGTCACTCTATTGGTAGGTGGAACCTTCATTCTCGGACGATTCGCTTTGATGCAAACAGCTGGAGAATTGCCACCAACGATCTTAACCCGCTTCTTATCTCCATTGGTTGGTTCGATGGACAATCCATGGTCCGTCTTGGCATTGAACTTCTGTATTTGTTTGATCTTCTTTTTTGGGATTCATTCGTCCGTATTCAGCCCAATCACACGTCCGATCATGGTGGCGTTTATCGCTGAAAATATTACTGCTTTCCAAGCAGGTCAGCCGATTCCCCATTTCTATACTGCGGGAGCTTCAAGTGCCTTCTTCGGATTTACTGGCTGCGGAATCTCGATTGGTTGCGTTGTTGCGTGTTTAATCTCGAAGTCAAAACGTTATCGTCAAATCGGAAAGGTTTCGCTGTTTCCAGCGTTGTTTGGTATCAATGAACCGATCTTGTTTGGTGCACCGATAATTTTGAATCCATTGATGTTCATTCCCCACGTATTTGGCGGGGCGATCATTGGAACTTTGCCAATGTTCTTTATGCACTGGGGCTGGTTGAACAAACCGATCTTTGACCCGCCGTATGTCGGGGTCTTTTTGGAAGGTTTCCTGACCAATGGTGATTGGCGGACAATATTTGCAAATGCGCTGCAATTAGTTCTAGCAGTTGCGATCTACGTCCCTTTCTTTAAGGTCATGGAGCGCAATGAATTGAAGGATGAAGCGAAGAAAAAAGAAGAGAAAAATATCTTCGACCAAGGCGATACCGATATTTTGGATGGTTTGGATCTCGATTTCTAGAGGAGTGTAATAGATGAGAATTGAAAAAATCCAACAGCTTTTGACTGAGTTGGAGAAGGACGCAATCATCATCAAAAACCGCGAAAACAAAAAATATTTTGGTTCATTAGGAGGCAGTGGCATCTATTTAGTTGTCACGCCTTCTTCTCAAGTGCAGTTTTTTGATGGGCGTTACCGACAAGAAATAAAAGAATTAACAGACGGTTTTGAAAATGTTGAAGTCCCACAGGGCAGCTACCTGCCGATGATCTTCGATTGGCTGCGTAAGCAGGGGATCAAACGATTGGCGATTGAGCCGAATGGACTGTCGATCCAAGAATATCGCAGTTTTTCTGAAGCATTTGACGTCGAGATTTGGTCAAGTCAGCTGCAAGAATTACGCGCAATCAAATCAACTGAAGAAATTCAATTGATCAAAAATGCTTGTGCTATGACCGACGAGATTTTCGCAGAATTATTACCGGAAATCAAAGTCGGCATGCAGGAAAATGAACTAGGTGCCTTGATTCATTACCTTTCATTGAAAAAAGGTGCTACGGCGATGGCCTTCGATCCAATTGTTGCTAGTGGACCTCGCAGTGCGCTGCCTCATGGTCGTCCAACCAAACGAGCGTTTGAACAGGGCGATTTTATTACGATTGATTTTGGGATCGTTTTGGATGATTACCAATCAGATATGACTCGGACGGTTACACTAGGCGAGTCTAGCCAAGAACTGCAGACGATTTACCAAGTAGTAAAGGAAGCGCAGCAGGCAGCGTCGGACTTCATTCGCGAAGGTGTGACTGGGCAGGAAGTGGATGCGGTGGCTCGCAAGATCATTACTGAGGCTGGGTATGGTGAGTATTTCAGTCATGGCTTGGGACATGGTATCGGCATGGGCGGCGATGTGCCGATCTTGAATCCGAAGAGCCAAATGGTCTTGAAGGAAAATATGGTGATGAGTGTTGAGCCGGGAATCTATCTGCCGAATATTGGCGGTGTCCGGATCGAAGACGATGTCGTGCTCCAAAACGGTGTCGGTGTCGCTCTAAACCAGACGACGAAAGAATTATTGAGCGTAGGTGAATGCTATGTATAACTTGGATAAGGTTATCGACCGCAAACAAGGAAATGCCCGCAAGTGGAGCAATCAAGTGTTGAAGGAAAAATTTGGTCTGAATGAAGACGCAATCCCGATGGATTTGGCGGACATTGATTTTGAAGTCGCTCCGGCGATCCAAGCCGCCTTGATGAAGCGAGCGAGTATCGGCGACTATAGCTATTCTTATGTGCCGGATGAATTTTATGATGCGGTGATTGACTGGAATCAGCGGCGCTATGATACCTATATCGAAAAAGAATGGATCAAGCTGACCTTTGGAACGGTCTCGACCTTGCATTATGTCGTCCAAGCTTATACAGAAAAGGGCGAGGGCGTTTTGATTAATACGCCGGCTTACGATCCGTTTGCGGAAGCAGTCGAACACAATGATCGGAAACTCTATTGCAGTTCATTGATTAATCGTGACAATCGCTACTATCTCGATTTTGCAGATATGGAACGGCAGATGGTGGAAAATGATATCAAACTCTTCATTTTCTGCAGTCCGCAAAATCCATCTGGTCGGGTGTGGACCAAGGAGGAATTGTTCCAATTAGCAGAATTATGTATCCGCCATAATGTTTTGCTGGTCTGCGATGAGATCCATCGTGATATCGTCTATAAAAATCAAACCTTCACTTCAATCTGGAATGCCCATCCGGAAATTTCGCAGCACAGTGTGTTGTGTCTATCACCAAACAAAGGCTTCAACTTAGGCGGATTGAAAACTTCTTATGTGGTGATTCCCAATCCAGCAATTAGAGAAACCTTGCTGAATCAGCTGCAAAAAAATTCCATTACCTCACCCCATGTATTCGCTGTGCCGGCAATCGTGGCGGCGTACAATGAAAGTGAAGCCTGGCTGGATGAGATGATCGACTATGTGGAAAAGAATATGCAGATCATTTACGATTTCTTCGCGGAAATACCAGAAGCCAAAGTGATGCCGGCCGAATCGTCATTTTTAGCTTGGATCGATGTCCATGATTGGTTCAAGGATGAAGCGGAGATGCAGGAATTTTTCCGCCGAGCGAATCTCACGATGGTCGTCGGCAGTTATTTTGTTCAAGATGGCGAGGGCTTTGTCCGCTTGAGCATCGGCATGCCGCGTGAACTGTTGCTGGAGGCATTAAGTCGGATCAAAAAAGAGTATAGCAAGAATATGGAATATGTCTAATTTCAAAAGGAAGCCAGGACAGTTTTTACCATTGTTCTGGTTTCCTTTTTATCCTATCCACTAGAGCATCTCAGACTTCTGTGGTACAGTGAGTCAGTGGAAACTATAGAGGAGGATATCATCCTATGCGAAATATTAAATTAACCATCGAATATGATGGCAAACGTTACCTGGGCTGGCAGCGTTTAGGGGATTCAGAAAAGACGATCCAAGGGAAAATCGAAAGTGTGATCGCGCAAATGACGGGTGAAAAAATAGAGATCATTGGTTCTGGACGAACAGATGCAGGGACTCATGCAAGAGGACAAGTGGCGAACTTTAAAACGAATTCAGAAATGGCGCGCAATGAAATGATGGTGTTCTTTAATCGTTACTTACCCGGGGACATCGTCGTAAAAAAAGTTGAAGAGATGCCGGAACGCTTCCATGCTCGTTATAATGTGAAGGGCAAGCAATACAGCTATTATGTTTGGAACGATCCGATTCCAACCGCCTTTGAACGCTATCACAGCTTTTATGTGCCGCAAAAATTAGACATGGAAAAAATGAATGAAGCCTGCAAGAAGCTGATCGGCCAGCACGACTTCATTGGCTTTTCCGCATTGAAAAAGACCAAAAAATCGACGACACGAACGATTGAAAAAATCTCGATCGAACGAGAAGGCAGCATGCTGCACTTTACCTTCGTCGGTGACGGCTTCCTGCACAAGATGGTGCGAATTTTAATGGGAACGATTTTAGAGATCGGAGCCGGAAAATTACCGATGGAGATTATTGACGAGGTATTAGAAAACAAAGTTCGCGAAAATGCCGGCGAAACAGCACCAGCACAAGGACTTTTTTTAGATGAAGTTTATTATTAAAACCAAAAACTGGTTTTGAACGACAACACGTTCGAAATCAGTTTTTTTGTCCTTTACGCTCACTTATAATGAATAGAAGAAGCTGCAGAAAGAGAGGGAGCGAAAATGAAAAAGCTGTTTTTTGTTTCAGTGTTTCAAAATGTGGCGGGATTACTTAAATCGATTGAAGACGTGAAGGGCAAAACGGTGACCTATATCCCCACCGCCAGCAAAGTTGAGAAGCTTGGCTTCTTTATTCGAATCGGTAAATGGGCTCTGCGCTTCAGCGGAATGAAGGTGGAAGAGCTGGAGATTTCGCAGGCGGATCATCAACAGATCAAAGCTACATTAGCCAAGAATGACATCATTTTTGTGGCAGGCGGCAATACCTTTTTCCTGCTTCAAGAACTACGTAGAACGGGAGCCGATCAGCTGATTATTGATGAGGTGAATCAGGGTAAGCTCTACATTGGCGAATCAGCCGGAGCGATTGTCGCTTGTCCCGATATCGGTTATTCCTCAATCATGGACGATCCGGCAAAAGCCACTGATCTGACAGATTATACAGGTTTAGGATTGGTGGACTTTTATGTCGTTCCTCATTATCAAAGCCGAGAATTTAAGGCGTCATCAGAGCAGATGGTACAGGAAAATCAGGATCAGAAAGAGCTAGCAGTGATCAATGATAATCAGGTGGTTTGGGTTCATGATGAGCAATATGAAGTGCTTGAAAGGTAAAAATGTATTGCTTTCTAACGCGCTAGATGATAAAAACAAGCTAACGACTCTTTGAAGGAGAAGCCTATGAGGATTGATACGATATTTGAATGTCTTTACGAATTCCATCAACAGCATGAAGTGACTGCCAACAACTTAATCGGTTGTAGGGTAAAGGATATCTGTGGAGTAACGGGCTATGCCCGGACGGCGGTCAGTGAAGATTTAACAAAATTAACTGGCGATCAGCAAGTAATCAAGGTGAAATCACGTCCAGTCCTGTTTTTCGCACGTTCAGTTTTGGAAAAAACGTTCTTTTTTTCTCCGCGAAAGGATGAATACGCTTCATTAGATGAGCTGAAAAAGGAAATTCAGCAAGAGCTAGATAAAAAGGAGCTATTAACGCAGGAGCTGCGAAAAAATCCATTTTCAAAAGTGATTGGTCATGATGGCAGTCTGGCTGACAGCATCAAAAAGCTGAAAGCGGCTGTTTTATATCCGCCTAAAGGGCTGAATATTATGTTGACAGGTGAATCGGGAGTTGGGAAAACCTTGTTAGCTGAACACCTGCATGAGTTTTTCGAAGCAAAAACGGGGATCGAAGTACCATTCATTTACTTTAACTGTGCAGAATACTTTAATAATCCAGAGCTGTTAACTTCCCATTTATTTGGGTACAAAAAAGGCAGCTTTACCGGAGCAGACAATGACCATCAAGGTTTAGTGGAACTAGCAGACGGTGGATTTTTCTTTTTAGACGAAGTTCATCGGCTGACTAACGAAGGACAGGAGAAGCTCTTTACTCTATTAGACAAAGGCTATTTTACACGGATGGGAGAAGCGGAGAAGCAGCGGCATGTTTCGATCAAGTTTATTTTCGCAACAACAGAAGAGCTGGAAAAAACCTTTCTGAAAACCTTTTTGCGGCGGATACCGGTCAATCTACATATTCCCAGCTTGTCTGAGCGTTCGATCAAAGAAAAAATCCAATTGATCCTGACCTTTTTTATGGAGGAAAGTCAGGGAATTCAGAAGGATATTTTCATTTCTTATAATACCTTGAAGTATTTGGTGTTCTCTAAATATAAGGCCAATGTTGGAGAATTGAAGTCAGAGATTCAATTTATTTGTGCCCAGGCCTATCTCGATGCGATTGATTATGAAATACATGAATTGAAAATCGATTTGCCGCTAGGGATGCTAGATGAGAATACAGTCGATACGAAGGATATCGTGGTGTTGAATGAGTATGTTCCCAGCCGCGGAATCAACATTCAGCATGATTATTTTTATCCGCATGTGGAGCAGCTCCTGCAGGTGAAGGATAAGCAGAACGATCGGTTTTATAATTTCTTATTGAAGGAATACGCCGATCTTAAGAACGTCAATATTTCGTCGAAGGATGCCGTCGCGATGATGCAAAACAAGCTGGATCAGCTTTACGACATGGATCTTTTTAGTCAGACCGTATCAGAAGACCATGAGATTGACGAGCAGTTCTATGGACAAATCAATCAAATCATTCAATACATCGAACAGGAGCTGGCGATTCTGCTGCCGGAGAATTTGAAGGATGTTTTGGCGGCCCACATTTATTCCAGCGTCTTTTATTCGGCTCAGATCAATGAAGATTTTTTTGATCTGACGAAAAATATTTATTCAGGAAAAATCGAAAACTATCAACTGGCGGAAAAGATTGTTTTGTATATTGAAGATTACTTTGCTTTAAAGCTGCCGAATACCGAAATCATTTTTTATGATTTGTTTATTCGGAAAACCAAGGCGACGGATCGCCGCTATGAGCTGGATGAAAAATGCGGGATCGTGGTGGTTGCTCATGGCAGTGCCACAGCCTCCAGCATGGTGGAATATACCAACGTTTTGTTTTCAACGAGTCTGATAAATTCGGTCAATATGCCGATCAATCAGTCGGTGGAGGAAACGCTGGACAAGGTGCGAAATGTCGTCAGAGATAACGGCTACAGTAAATTGATTCTGATGGTAGACATCGGTTCACTCGTCTATTTTGGTAATGTGATCAGTAAGGAGTTCCAAATCGAGGTACTCTTGATCAGCAATATTAATCTGCTGACCTTGCTTGAGGTGGCGCGTGAAGTGATTTATGAGTCAACCAACTTTGAATACCTATTACCTGTTCTAAAAGAAAAGAATCATAAAGCCTTGATTTGCCGCAAAGGAAATTTTGAGGATTCCAAAGTTTTGGTCATTTCATGTCTGACGGGTTTAGGTACAGCACTAAAGATCGAAAAGCTGCTGCTGAATACGTTCCCGCAAGAATTATTGACCAATGTGAGAATTATTACGTTAGAGAAAAAAGAGCTGGAGGACCTTAGCGGACTACTATCCTTCGTTCACGAGGATGAGAAGCTAGTTGGAATTATCGGGACTGTGAAGACGGAAATTCCAGATATTCCGTTTGTTTCATTAGATAATTTATTATCGGATCAAGGAATTCGACTAGTTTTCCAAATGCTCGGCTTTGATTTAACCAAAGATGAGAACCAGGCGGTACTGAAAAAAGTCTCGGCAAAATACATTCAGGGCTTGTCGATTGAAGCCATCACTGATTTATTGGTTATTTTGAATCCGAAAAGTATTACGATCGAGTTATCCAAGATTTATTCGGATATCTGCATGCAAACGAAAAAGAAAAGTGATGAAAAACGACTTCTGCGCTTCATCATTCACTGTGCTTGTATGATCGAACGGCAGATCCAACATCCGGAATACGATCATACGTCTTATGAACTGTCATATCGGGAGCTGCCAGAATTGGCATCTGTCATAAAAATGGCCTTCCGACCAATCGAAGTGTCATACAATGTCATCATTCCGCCGCTTGAAGTGAAATATATTTATGAATTGTTGTTTGAAGTCAATGTCTAAACCGCAAGAAATAGCCCTTTTCTAAAGGGTTATTTTTTTGGCACAGCACTTGCTTTATAGGAAAGTGAAAACAATGTTAGTGGAAGCGAGGATTGAGGGTATGGAAAAAGAGCCGATTTTAATTTTGACACATAATGGTTGGGGACTAGAGCTTTTAAAAAGTGTTCAAATGATTGTTGGAGAAATCAGCAATGTTCATGAGGTTGCTTTAAACGCAGAAGATTCTTTGCCAGATTATTTGGAGCGGGTCAAAGCGCAGATCGATCAATTGAAATGGACTGATAAACTGTTGATTCTAACAGATATCAAGGGTGGAACACCGAGTAATGTCGCGTTGCGCTTGTCAAAGGATTATGAAGTTGTGGCAATTTCAGGATTGTGTGCATCCATGTTATTGGAGGCAGTTATGAAGCAAGAGGCTGGCGGGTTTACAAGGGAGTTGGCGCAGGAGATTCACAGGACAGTCGTTGATAGTTGTCAGATATTGGAATTACCAATTAAACAGTAAAGGATGAGTGAAATGTCAAAAATCGTGTTAGCAAGAGTAGATAGCCGCTTGATTCATGGTCAAGTTGTTACTAAATGGCTGCAGCAATCAGCAGCGAATGAAATCATTGTAGTGAGTGATGAATTGGAGCAGGATGAATTTCTGCAAAGTATTTACTTGATGGCGGCACCTCCGGGAGTGGAAGTCATCATCAAAGGAACAGGATCAGTTAAAAATTATTGGGAGAATGAAGCGTCAGAAAAAAATACGAAGGTATTATTTTTAGTTCCTGATTTAACCACCTTAAAGGAAATGGTCGAAGCTGGGATCGTGACCGAAGCGATTCAGGTCGGCGGATTAGGCGGCGGACCTAGTCGTAAAAACGTCGTGAAAAATATTAATCTATCCGAAGAAGATGTCGAAATCTTAGAAGGACTATTAGCGAAGGAAATGGACGTATACTTCCAAGCCATTCCAGAAGAAACACCAGTACCGATCCAAAAATTAATCGAAAAATACAAATCACTATAAAAGAAAAAGGATGCCAGTCTAACTTTTCACAGTTTACTTGATACGAAATGAAAACGAAAGTTCAGAACAAATCAATGAACAAAATCTAGTTAGATGGTATACGGCTTGAAAATCGAACTTATTTTTCTGAAGGAAAAATAAATACATTAATATGAAAAAGGAGTGTTTGAATTATGGCTGTTCTAGGTATTTCAATCGTGATGGGGTTGTACTATTGGTTTGCGCGTCTGCGTTTTGGCTACACCTTCTCAGGAATGCTGTCCCAGCCACTTTCGGCGGCGTTGATCGCGGGAGTTGCGACGGGCAAATTGGCAGAGGCGATGGTGATTGGTGCAGGGATTCAGCTGGTTTACTTGGGTGTAACCTCGACACCTGGCGGAAATGTTCCGAGTGATCCGGCGCTTGCATCTGCTATTGCGATTCCGATTGCTTTAGGTGTTGGGATGAATGCGGAAGCGGCGATTGCGTTGGCGGTGCCGTTTGGTGTATTGGGCGTATTCATGGATCAGCTTCGCCGGACGATCAATGCGACTTGGGTTCACATGGCAGACAAATATGCGGAGGATTTAAATTATTCAGGGATTTATCGGGCAGCATTTCTTTATCCTGCAATGGCTGGTTTTGTTATTCGTTTTCCGCTTGTGTTCGCTGCGAATTTCTTTGGTCAATCGATCGTCAATCAGATTTTAGATGTGATTCCGAAATGGCTGATGCATGGCTTTGAAGTTATGGGTGGAATTTTGCCAGCCCTTGGATTTGCTTTAACGATTATGGTAATCGGGAAGAAGCATTTGATTCCTTATTTCTTGATCGGTTTTGTGGCCGTTGTTTACTTTGGTGCGGAGGTCATGGCTGTAGCAATTATTGGTATCTGTATAGCATTCTTGGTTAGAAACAAAGCGTTAGATGAGGAGGCGGCAGCATAATGGAACAAATGACAGAAAAAAACGAACAGCAATTAGAGCAAAAGAAAATTACGAAGAAAGAATTATCTCGTTCATTCTGGATCTATCAATTAGGTTGTGAGCTATCCAATTCCTATGAGCGTCTGCAAAGTTTGGTCTTTTGTGCTTCAATGATTCCGGCGGTCAAAAAGCTGTATGCTGATGATGAGGATGCGCAAAGAGAAGCCTTGAAACGCCATTTGAATTTCTTTAACACAGAGGGAACGATCGGTTCTTCTATTCAAGGGATAGTTATTGCGATGGAGGAAGAAAAATCCAACGGCGCAGCGATCACGGATACGGCGATCACTTCGATCAAAACTGGTTTGATGGGACCGTTGGCTGGGATCGGCGACTCAATTATTTGGGCGGCTGTTATGCCGCTGATCATCTCGATCTTTATTCCAATGGCTTCGAATGGGAATGCGATCGGCGGGATTGGACCAATTGTGATTTATACAGCAGTAACGATGTATATCAGCTGGTTGTTAATCAATAAATCCTATACGCTAGGACGTAATTCGATTTTGAGCTTGCTGAAGGACGGCAAGATCAAGCAAGTGATCTATGCTGCTAATGTTTTAGGAATGATGATGATGGGGGCTCTGAGTGCCAGCTATGTAAATATTACCAGCCCAATGAAATTCAAAGTTCCCGGTGGCGCCACGATTATTTTACAGGATATTTTTGATCAGATCGTGAGAGGCTTGTTGCCGCTGACTGCGGTGTTCGCGATTTACTATTTTATGGTTAAAAAAGGTCCGCGCTACGGTATCATTATTGGCACGATCGTCATAATCAGTATCGTCGCATCGTTCTTCGGACTATTATAAAAATGAAGGTGTAAACATGATCAGCTATGAAAAATTTGGTCTAAAAGAAGTCATCAACGCGTCTGGACGAATGACGATTTTAGGCGTGTCGAAGGTATCGAAAAAAGTAATGGAAGCCCAGCGCTTTGGCGGCGAACATTTCTTTGAGATGAGTGATTTAATGGTTCAAACAGGGAAGTATCTGGCTGGCTTGCTGAAAACAGAAGATGCCCAAATCGTTTCTTCTGCTTCGGCAGGCATCGCTCAGTCTGTTGCCGCGGTGATTGGCGAAGGCAGTCTCTATCACGTGTACCATCCTTATACTTCTAAGATAACAAAGCGTGAGATCATCCTTCCAAAAGGACACAATGTGGATTATGGAACCCCGGTGGAGGTCATGGTTCAGCAGGGCGGCGGAAAAGTCATTGAGGCTGGTTATGCCAATATGTGTTCAGCGGAACATTTAGAAATGATGGTAACGGCTGAAACAGCGGCGATTTTGTATATAAAAAGCCATCATACAGTTCAAAAAAGTATGCTGAGTGTAGAAGAAGCAGTCGGAGTAGCTAGAAAATACGATCTCCCTTTGATTGTAGATGCCGCTGCGGAAGAGGATCTTTTCAACTATACTCAAGCAGGTGCCGATCTAGTGATTTATTCAGGAGCTAAGGCGATCGAAGGCCCCAGCGCTGGATTAGTTATCGGCAAGCAGCAGTATGTGGAATGGGTGAGATTGCAGAGCAAAGGAATCGGCCGTTCAATGAAGATCGGCAAGGATAATGTGTTGGGGTTTACGCAAGCGGTAGAAGATTATTTGGCTCATGGCAGCGAATCTGGTAACGCGATGAAGCAGCGCTTGGAACCATTTATCGCAGCAGTCAATCAAATTGCTGGATTAGAAGCGAAGATTGTACAAGATGGCGCTGGACGCGATATTTATCGAGGGAGTCTTAAAGTCAGCGGATCAAAATCAGCCAAGGAAGTTATTGCTGAACTGAAAGAAGAAAATCCGGCAATTTATACGCGAGAATACCAAGCGAATAACGGAATTATTGAGTTTGATGTTCGTTCGGTTAATGAGCAAGAAATGGAGAAAATCGTTCAACGTTTGCAAGAAATTATGAAATGAGGAATATGAACAATGTCATTAAGTCCCAATTATTTAAATGATCGGATATGTATAAATGTCTTAGCCAATTCCGTAGAGAATGCCAAAGATTGTTATGATGCTGCAGAAGGGCATGTTGTACTAGGGGTATTGTCGAAGAATTATGCTACCGATGAAGCAGCGATCGCAGATATGAAGTTATATCAAGCGGCAACGGATAATGCCTTATCTGTTGGGTTAGGGGCCGGTGATCCTAATCAAAGCCAAATGGTCTCGCGTGTCTCCGCTGTTTTACAGCCGCAACATGTCAATCAAGTGTTTACTGGAGTGGGAACTTCTCGCGCACTATTAGGACAGAAGAAAACAATCATTAACGGTTTAGTCTCACCAACTGGAAAAGTCGGCTACGTCAATATTGCGACTGGACCATTAAGTTCGCAGGCACCAGAAGCCATCGTACCGATCGAAACAGCAATTAAACTGCTGCAGGATATGGGGGGCAGCTCGGTGAAATACTTCCCGATGAAGGGCTTGTCTCATAAAGAGGAGTATCAAGCAGTTGCTGAAGCTTGCGCTAAATATGATTTCTACTTGGAGCCAACCGGCGGGATAGATTTGAATAATTTTGCGGAAATCGTGCAAATCGCGATCGACGCTGGAGTTAAGAAAATTATTCCTCATGTCTATAGTTCGATTATTGATCCTAAGACAGGAAATACAAGTCCGGAAGATGTGGAGAAGTTGTTGCAGATGAGTCAGGCAATTTTGACTTAGGCTTCTTATTGTTAATAAAGCAGATAGTGAGTTGTCAAAAACTCATTATCTGCTTTTTTCTGGACTAAAATAGATGAATTAAACATTTTCGTGTTATGAAACATCACGTTAAATGTTCTTTTTTTAAAAAAACTTGTTTTTCATGTTAGATAATGTAACATACGCTATTGAAATATCATTGGATATTCTTTATGATGTTGATAAATATCCAGAATCATTTACCTGCCGGGGTCGGTGATTTATATGGAAAATGCTTAGCACTGTTAGGCCTCTGAGTGCAAGAGGTCGAACAGTGTATTTTTTTTAGAAGGGATGAGAAGTATGAAAATGATTCGAGCGATTGTAAGACCAGAAAAAGCAGATGAGGTGTTGAGTGAGCTTGCTGAAAAAGGGTTTATTTCGGCAACTAGGTACAGTGTATTGGGAAGAGGAAAACAACGTGGGCTCAAGTTGGGAGATGTTTATTATGACGAAATCCCTAAAGAGACCATCGTGCTTGTTGTCGAGGATGAGGATGAAATAGCGGTTATCGATTTAGTTCAAAAAGTCTGTCGATCAGGTGCAGAAGGATCATTTGGCGATGGAAAAATATTCGTGTTGCCGGTTGAAAGAGCTATTACAGTCAGTAGTGGTCTAGAAAAATTATAGGAGTTGAGTGAATGAAGCTAGTCACGGTGATTATACGGGATAACAAGTATTACGAGACAAAAGCAGCGTTGATAAAGGAAAACTTTTTTTCGCTGAATACCTATCGTGTTTTAGGCAGGGGAAAAGAACAACAGAATTTTGATATCAATGATTCTGATGTTAGAAAACTTGTCAAAGAATATCCGTTCGTAAGCAAACGAATGATTGATATCTATATTGAAGAAAAATACTTAGATCATTTGATTGAGACAATCCTAAAGGTCAATAAGACAGGAAACAAAGGTGACGGGAAAATTTTTGTAACACCATTGGATTCAGCGATTCGAATTCGAACAAACGAGACAGGTAAGGAAGCTTTAGTCTAAAAGGAGCGTGTATGGTAAATGAAAAAAATTGTTGGTTATTTGGTAATGGCCGTTTTAGCAATCGTAATATTGGTCGGTTGTGGGAATGATAGTAGCGGTGATGCTAAAACCGCCGCTAAGAAATCAGCGGATAAGGAAATTAAGATTGGTGTCAGTGCTTTTCCAGGTTGGTATACATGGTATGCCGTGGAAGGCTTTAAGCAGTTTGAAAAAAATGATGTAGATGTGGAACTTGTTTGGTTCAACACCTATAGCGATTCCCTTCAGGCCTTCAACAGTGGACAGATTGATGGCGTTTGTGCGGCTTTGAGCGATACGATTTCACCAGCACTCAAGGGAGTCGATTTTAAGGTAGTTTTAGTGAATGATAACTCATCCGGGGCAGATGGGATCGTTGCCCAATCTAGCATTACTTCTCTAGAAGGGTTAAAGGGGAAGACGGTAGCTACCGAAATTGGAACGATTGAGCATTTCTTTTTACTGAATGCTTTGGAGACGGCCGGTTTAAAGGAATCGGACATCAAGTTGACGAATATGACAGTAGAAAATGCCGGACCTGCGGTAATTTCGGGAAAAGTCGATGCGGCTAGTCTATGGGAACCGTCTTTAAGCTACGCAGCTTCTGATGGCGACACTAACTTGTTGTTTGATTCATCAAAAACGCCAGGACTGATACCAGATACATTGATGGTCAGCGGTGACCTATTAAAGAATCGGTCCAACGATGTTCAAAAAATCGTCAATGCTTATTTTGACGGGATGGAGGATTATGTAGAGAAGCCAGATGAAGCATTGGCTTTCATGGCGAAGCAGGCGGATATAAGCACTGAGGAAATGGCAACTGCCATGGCGGGAGCGCGACTGTTTTCAATCAAGGACAATTACGAAGCCTTTAATACGAAGGCCGAGGATTATTCCTACTTGCCTTACACGGCAGAAAAAACCGCAGACTTTTTACTGAAGCAGAAAATGGTATCGACGGAACTATCTGATCCAGCGAGTATTTTTGATTCGACATACATCGATAAGCTGTATAAAGAATCTCCCGATAAAAACGTTCCAGATACTAAGAAGCAATAGACAGGGGGAGATAGGATGGATATAAAAACTTTGCCGAGAACGGGAAGTAAAATCAAACTCAGAAAAGTAATCTCCAAACAAAACTATACAGTAATTGCAGCGGCAGCTTTTATCTTAGTATTGGCATTATGGCAGCTTTTGAGCAGCAGCGGAGTCGTTAGTCAAATCTTCTTGCCAGCACCCGCGTTAGTCATCGAAGCGTTTATCAATGGAGTGAAGGACGGTTCGCTGGCGGCAGACACCTGGGTAAGCTTTTCTCGAATCATTAAAGGTTTTTTGCTGGCGACACTAATTGGAGTTCCATTAGGGATTTTAGTAGGCTCCTTTTCAAAAATTGAAGCGTTCATCTTACCGTTAACAGAGTTTTTCAGGTATTTGCCGGTGCCTGCTTTTGTTCCGCTGATTATGGTTTGGATCGGTATCGGTGAGAATGCGAAAGTGGCTGTCATCCTGTTAGGGATTCTATTTCAGCTCATTCCAATGGTGGCGGACAATGTAAAAAGTGTGCCATCCAATTTGATCAATGCTGCCTACACACTCGGCGGGAAATCAACAACTGTGATCTTTAAAGTAATCCTGCCTGCGATGCTGCCGAAGCTAATGGAAAGTTTACGGATGATCATGGGGTGGGCATGGACGTACTTAGTTGTCGCTGAATTAGTCGCAGCGAATTCCGGACTGGGCTACAACATTTTGAAAGCACAGCGTTTCCTGGATACTTCATCTATCTTTATGGGGATTTTAGTGATTGGACTATTGGGATTAATTACGGACCGAGCCTTCGCTTTATTGAACAAAGTGCTGTTTCGCTGGGTTGAAGAGTAGGGAGTGTGGAAAAGATGGCAGCAATAACTGGAGAATTTGGATTAGAAGCAAAAATTGCCAGCAGTAAAATTTCCTTTGAACGGGTCAATAAAATCTATCGTTCAAAGAAAAATGAGGTCGTCGCTTTAAAAAATATTAATTTAGACATCTTGGATAATGAGTTCCTATGTGTCGTTGGGCCTTCAGGCTGCGGAAAATCAACCTTGTTGAAAATTTTGGGCGGACTAGATGATATGACTTCGGGAAGTATTGTGTTAAATGACCGAGAATTGGTTGGTCCTGGAGCAGATCGCGGAATGGTGTTTCAAGGGTATTCCTTATTTCCTTGGTTGAATGTGGAGGAAAACATTGCTTTTGGACTGAAAATCGCTAAAAAGCCAAAGGAAAAGATCAAAGAGATCGTTGATCGTTATATAGAAGCTATTGGGTTGGAAAAATTTCGTAAAAGCTTACCCAAAGAACTTTCAGGCGGGATGAAGCAGCGAGTAGCGATTGCCCGTTCGTTGGCAAATAGTCCGGAGGTTTTATTGATGGATGAGCCGTTTGGCGCTTTGGACCCAGAGACGAAAAGCTCGATGCAATTACTGATGCGAGAAATCTGGGAAGTCGAACGTCCCACGATTCTTTTCATTACCCATGACATTGAAGAAGCCGCCTTTTTAGGGCAACGAGTGGTGATTATGAGCAGCGGTCCAGGTGAAATCAAAGAAACGATACCGATCTATTTACCTTACCAAAGAGGATTAGCTTTAAAGGATGATCCGCAATTTATCTCGATTAAAAAAGAGATCGACGAAATTATTCATCGGTAGCCAAAGTGGCCGTTGATGGAACGATTAACTATAGAAGAATGGAGTGATTCACGATGGTTTTCATCCCTACGTTAAGCGAAAAAAAGTCAGAAAATTCTGATTATAAAAAAGAAATTTTAGCCGGGGACGGATTTATGAAGAGGATAAACAAAGGCGATACACTGCGCATTGTCGATCAGGCAGGAAATCAGGCAGCAGATACCCTCTTCTTTTTAGCAGATGATCCAGCCGATCATTATAGTGCTTCGATGACAATCCAAGAGCAAGAGAGTCTCTATTTGAGTACGGGAACGATTTTAGTAAGCGAATCTGGGAAAAAAATGTTGAAAATTACGGCGGATACCTGTGGTCAGCACGATACGATCGGCGGGGCTTGTTCTTGTCAAAGTAATACTGTGCGCTATCAAAGAGAAAAGGTATCTATGCATGCTTGTCGCGATACATTCATGCTGGAAATGAGCCGCTTTGCGTCAGGATATCCATTTTCAAAAAGAGATTTAGCACCAAACATCAATTTCTTTATGAATGTACCGGTAGCCCCAGAAGGATGCTTAGATTTTAAGGATGGTGTATCTGGAGCAGGATTCTATGTCGAGCTGGAAGCTTTGGAGGATGTCGTTGTGTTGATCAGTAATTGTCCGCAATTAAATAATCCCTGTAATGCTTATAACCCCACGCCGATAGAGGTGTTGATTTGGAAAGGAGAAGCGTAATGAAGCTGTTGTATACGAAAAGACTGTTGCCTGGTGAGAAATGGTCGGAATATGTAGGCGCTGGCAAGTATGTTCGAATAGTCGCTAAAGAGGAGAATTGTAATCTAGTGATGGGAGCGTACCATGGGGAGCATCCAGAAGAAAAATACAATATGCCGGATTCGTTAAAGGCGCAGCACACTTTTTTTCTTTCGAAAGACAATCTGCTGATGAGTGATAACGGAAAGATGCTGTTGAGTGTAATGAAGGATACTTTTGGCTGGCATGATACCGTTTGTGGTCATACCACTAAGACTAAAATCTCAGAAAAGTTTGGTGAATCAACCTATCAGCTTGAACGGAATGAGAGGCAGCGAAATAGCTATGACAACTTCTCGATTGAGCTGTTTCGCCGAGGGCTGGATCGTCGTGATTTATCGTCAGTAGTCAACCTGTTCTCAAAAGTTGTTTCAGACGATGATGGCAAGCTGAGTTATATCCCTGAAAAGACATTGGATAAAGAAGTGGTTCTCAGGGCAGATTCATCGGTATTACTTATCCTTTCAAATACCCCCCATCCCTTAGATTCAGCGAGTGAATATCCAAGAGGGGAATTTCAACTGGAAATATATGAAGGCTGGTCCGCAGATTTATTAGATCCGGTAGTTACTGCTTGTGCTGAAAATACAAGAGCTTTTGAAAATAATTTGGCTGAAGACCAAATAAAATAAAGGATGATCAGATGTTTAACAAAGTATTGGTTGCAAATCGTGGAGAAATAGCCGTTCGAATCATCCGAACGTTAAAAAAAATGACGATCTCATCCGTTGCGATTTATGCAGAGGCAGACGAGAAGAGCCTGCATGTTGAATTGGCCGATGAAAGTTATCTGCTCGAAGGGCGAACGGTTGATGAAACGTATTTAGACAGTCAACAGATCTTGAGAGTGGCGAAGAAATGCCAAGCCGACGCGATTATTCCTGGATATGGCTTTCTGAGTGAAAATGCTGATTTTGTAGAGGAATGTATGGCTGAGGGAATAACCTTTATTGGTCCTGAGGCGCAACATATTCGAGAGTTCGGGTTGAAGCATTTGGCAAGAGACTATGCGTCGAAGGTCGGGGTACCAATGATTTCTGGCACGGAGCTTTTAACTGGAAAAAAAGAGTTGAAAGCAGCAGCCGACCGAATAGGCTACCCGGTGATGCTGAAAAGTACTGCTGGAGGCGGCGGGATTGGAATGAAGGTCTGCATTGATCAAGAGGAGCTGCTAAATTCCTATGAGAGTGTGGTAAATCAGGCAAAGACTAACTTTGGTGATAGTGGTGTATTTCTAGAAAAGTATATCGCTGACGCTCGGCATATTGAAGTACAGATATTTGGAAATGCTACAGGAAAATTGGTGACGATTGGGGAAAGAGATTGTTCCCTGCAGCGCCGCAACCAAAAAGTGATTGAAGAATGCCCTGCTTATGGGATATCGGCTGCTACACGTCATGAGCTGCAGCAGGCGGCTAAGAAGCTTGGAGAATCGGTAGGGTATCGAAATGTCGGAACGGTCGAGTTTCTTTATGATGTCGCTACTGAAAAGTTCTATTTTTTGGAGGTTAATACGAGACTTCAAGTAGAACATGGGATTACTGAAGAGGTCTTTCAGATCGATTTGGTAGAGTGGATGATCAAAGAGGCGGCTGATGGATTTTCGGAACTGTCTGAGGTTAAGCTTGTTCCTCATGGAAGCAGCTTTGAAGCGCGATTATATGCGGAGGACTATTATCATGATTTTCGTCCAAGTGTCGGGCATATTGATGAAGTCGTGTGGAGTGAAGCCGCGCGGACAGAGACGTTTATTTCGAATCATTCAGACATCAGTTCCTTTTATGATCCCATGCTGGCGAAAATAATTTGTCATGGGACAACTAGAAAAGAGGCGTTAGAAAAATTAGGGCAGAGTCTGGCAGAGACGAACATCTACGGAATTGAAACCAATCTCCCTTTTCTACGAGAGGTTTATGCTTATTTAAACGAAACAAATAGTTGGTCAACGACAAAAACACTGGAGAATCTATCAATTGATATTCCAGCTTTAGAAGTATTGGATGGCGGATTTCATAGTACAATTCAGGATTTTCCTGGACGAATCGGCTATTGGGGCGTTGGCGTTCCTCCATCAGGGGCGATGGATGCTTTATCGAGTCGCTTGGCTAATAAACTATTAGGCAATTCAATGGAGGCGCCAGTCATAGAGCTTACCTTGTCTGGTGGGAAATGGTTGTTTCGAGGAGCAATGCAGATCGCTCTAACCGGGGCAGATCTGCAGCCAAAGTTGGATGGTCGTCCAATCCCGATGTTTCAGCCTATTCAAGTAAAAGCCGGACAGATTTTGAGCTTTGGTGAAATGGTATCAGGAATGAGAACCTACTTAGCGATTGAACAAGGCTTTGATGTTTCCAAGGTGCTAGGAAGTGCTTCATGCTTTACGCTTGGAAATTTTGGTGGGAAAAATGGGCGAACGCTGCGAACAGGAGACATACTGCATCCTTTGGCAAAGAAATCCTCTGAAAATAAACCAGCACCATTAAATGAAGCTTTTGAAATAACTAGAGAGAACCAAAATTGGAAGCTTTATGCGACTCCTGGTCCTCATTGTACGAATGAATTTCTTGATCCCGGCTTTTTAGAAGAGTTTTGTGCGGCAGAATGGGAGGTCCACTTTAATAGTTCGCGAACAGGGGTAAGAATGATTGGACCATCCCCAAATTGGGCACGAGAAGATGGTGGGGAAGCTGGGCTGCATCCTTCTAATATTCATGACAATGCGTATGCTGTTGGAACGATTGATTTTACAGGAGACATGCCGATCATACTTGGGCCGGATGGTCCCAGCCTAGGAGGCTTTGTTTGTCCAGCAACGGTCATTACCAGTGATTTGTGGAAGATTGGCCAGCTGAAGCCGGGCGATACGCTTCAATTTTGTTTAGTGGATATCGATACAGCTAATGCCTTGAATCAGGAACAAGAGGCGTTGTTAGAGCAGCCGCTGAGCAGACAAATATTAAAGCAGCTATATCGAAATGAAAAAGAAGAACAGACGGATTATTTGAAAAAAAGACCGGAGTATCCGATTTTTTATCAACAAAAAAATGCAAGTGGTATTGAGCTGACGATCCGCTTATCAGGTGATCGCTATTTGTTAGTGGAGTATGGCGAGATGGATTTGGATTTTCTTTTACGAGTCAGGATTCATGCACTGTATCGCGAGATAAAGAAAAGTACGTTGCCAGCCATCAATCTAACGCCAGGGATTCGCAGTCTACAAATACAGGTCGACACCAGTAAGCGATCGTTAAAAGAGGTGATACAAGACATCGTGCGTTTTGACAATGACTTGCCAGATCTGGAAAATGCTGTATTTCCTTCACGCGTGGTTAAATTACCGCTTTCTTGGAATGATCCTGAGGTAGTGAAGGCCATGGGACGTTATCAGGACAATGTCCGTGGCGATGCTCCTTGGTGTCCAGACAACATTGAGTTCATTCGCAGAATCAATGGGCTGCCGGAGAAGTCAAAGGTTCAAGAAACAATTCTATCCGCGCGGTATATGGTTTTGGGCTTGGGCGATGTTTACTTGGGTGCGCCAGTGGCGGTTCCCATCAATCCAACCCATCGCTTAGTGACAACAAAGTATAATCCTGCTAGAACATGGACCCCAGAAAATGCGGTAGGGATCGGCGGTGCTTATCTCTGCGTTTATGGGATGGAGGGTCCGGGAGGTTACCAGCTGTTTGGACGCACGATCCAAATGTGGAATCTGCAAAAGGAGACGCCCTTCTTCAGCGCAGAAAAACCATGGCTGTTAGATTATTTTGATCAACTGCAGTTTTTCTTAGTCGCACCAGAAGAGCTGGAACGCTATCGAAAGGATTTTGTTCAAGGAAACTATTCGATCGAAATTGAGGAAACAGAATTTTCAATTAAGGACTATTTAGAAACGGTCACGGAACAGGAAGCGGCGATTCGTCGTGTAAAAGAGCGACAGCAACGGGCCTTCAACGCGGAACGTGAAGCTTGGCAAGCGAAGGGATTACTAGAGTTTATCCCAGAGGTAGTGGATAACAAAGCGATGCCCGAATTAGAGGTTCCAGAAAACAGCGAAGTGTTGAAATGTTCGATTCCAGGAAGTGTCTGGAAAATATTAGTGGATGAGGGCGATTTTGTCAGAAGCGGGGATCCGATAGTTGTTACTGAAAGTATGAAAACAGAAGTTGCCTACAATGCCCCATGTGATGGGAAAATTTCGGAAATCTTAATCAAGCAAGGCGATGTTTTACAATCAGGTGAATCCTTGGCTTTCATTGAGGGGGTGTAATTTTGAAAAAAATGACCATCCGACAGTTGCACGAAAGATATTTGAAAAAGAGTTTGACGGTAGAGGAAGTTGTTGACCAAGCACTGCTTTCTGCCGAGAAATTCTCTGACTACCATGTTTGGATTCATCTGCTGACTAAAGAAGAGATTATGCAGTATGTGAAAAAGTTAGGAAGGTTCTCTCTGATTGAGAAGCCTTTATGGGGGATTCCTTTTGCCATCAAGGACAATATTGATTTGCGTGGTGTTCCCACTACGGCTGCCTGTCCAGCGTTTTCCTATATTCCCGAAAAATCGGCAGAAGTGGTGGAAGCACTGATCCAAGCTGGCGCAATCCCCATTGGAAAAACCAATCTAGATCAATTTGCGACTGGCTTGGTAGGGACGCGTTCTCCCTATGGTGTGACCAAAAATGCACTGAATCCTGAAATGATCAGTGGGGGCTCCAGTTCAGGGTCGGCAGTTTCGGTGGCTTTGGGTCAAGTCTGTTTCTCATTAGGGACTGATACTGCCGGTTCAGGCCGAGTACCCGCGGCGCTAAATGAGATTATCGGCTATAAAGCTGCTGTTGGCAGATATTCAACAGTAGGGGTAGTTCCCGCATGCGAATCAATTGATTGTGTATCACTTTTTGCGAATTCTATGGAGGACATTCACCAAATCGATCACGTATTATCGAAATCAGATTCAGCGGAAGGATCAGGCAAAGCAATGCCAGAAACCATTCTACTACCTAATAAGCTCACTTTTTTCGGTCCTTTCGCCAAAGACTATGAGGAAGCCTGGGGGCAAATGCTCTCATACCTTAGAGAAAGAATCAATGTTGAGGTTTTTGATATGACGGACCTCCAAGCTGTTTCCAGATTATTATATGAGGGACCATTTGTCGTCGAACGAGAAGTTGCGATTGGAAATTTTGCTGCTACTCATGAAAAAGATTTGGAACAACCCTTAATGGAAATTCTGCAAGAAGCTAGAAAGAAAAATTACTCCGCAAATTCTTTGTTTGAATCGCTGCATTTTTGTAAAAAAGTAGAAAAAGCGACTAAAAAAAGCTTGATGAATCGTTTATTGATTTTACCGACCTGCACGGGCACTTGGACAATCGATCAGGTCTTAGCAGATCCTATTGCGACTAATAGTCAAATGGGGCTTTATACCAATCATTGTAATTTACTGAACTTGAGTGCTATGGCGTTGCCCGCTCCGGTAAAAAGTAGACTACCGTTCGGAATTACTTTGTTTTCATTACCAGAAGAGGAGCGGATGCTAAAGAATTTTGCGGAAGAAATTGAGTATGACAAGCAAAAGGTGGAATTGGTTGTCTGTGGGCTGCACATGAGAGGATTCCCTTTAGAAAATGATTTGCGAGCAATCGGTGGAGAATTTTGTTATCAAACAAAAACTTCGGCAGATTATCGTCTGTACGAATTAGCGACAGAACCTTGTAAACCAGGATTGATTAAAGACAAAGGCAACGGGGAAAAAATCGCGGTTGAAGTCTGGCGGTTGCCGAATAATTCTCTCAGCGATTTTGTACAAACCATTCCCTTTCCGCTAGGGATCGGAAAAGTTAAATTAGAGAATGGGATAGAAAAATTAGGGTTTATTTGCCAAGAAGTACCAAAAGATAAACGAAAAGATATTACGCATTATGGTTCTTGGAGAACTTATCAATCAGAAGAGAACGTAAAACTGCATTGAGTATACGCGAATAACAACGAAACAGCAGAATCTGAGCAACTATGATTGACTCAAATTCTGCTGTTTTAATTTAACTTCTTAACCCACGCCCGCGATCAATTAAATACCAGCAAACGCTGTAAAGAACCACGATGAATAATACTAAGATCGACATTGATACGACGATCGAGACATCCATTACGCCAAGGAAGCCATAACGGAAACCGGAGATCATATAAACGATCGGATTGATTTTTGAGACAGCTTGCCAAAATGGCGGCAGCATCGAGATAGCATAGAACACTCCACCAAGATAAGTCAATGGCTGTAAAACAAAGGTCGGTACGATGGATACATCATCAAAGGATTGAGCGAAAATCCCGTTCAATAATCCCGCCAATGAAAACAGGATAGCGGTCATCAATAAGGTAACAACAACGATCGCCCATGAATAGACATGCAGCGGTACGAAGAACAATGAAATGACCGTGACTAATGATCCGACTAGAACGCTTCGGCCAACACCACCAGTTACGAAGCCCCAAATGATGATATGAGTAGGAACAGGTGCAACCAAGATTTCTTCAATATTCTTCTGGAATTTTTGCGAGAAGAAGGAAGACGAGACATTGGCGTATGAGCTGGTGATCGCCGACATCATGATCAGTCCGGGAACAATAAATTCCATATAAGAGAAGCCGGCCATATCACCGATTCGTCCACCGATCAAATTGCCGAAAATGACAAAGTACAGCGAGGTGGTGATGACTGGCGGAACTAAAGTCTGTACCCAGATCCGCAGATAGCGATTGGTTTCTTTGACTGCCAGACTTTTAAGGGCAGTAAAATAGAGATTAGACATGATTTTCCTCCGTGATTTTCAGGAATAGTTCTTCTAAGCGGTTGGATTTGTTCCGCATAGACAGGACTTTGATTCCTTGACTTGTTAATTGTTCGAACAATTCATTGATCCCTTGATCCCGTACGACTTCCACTTCTAAGGTTTGATCGTCTTCAAAGGTATGTTTGAAGCCAGTGATTACTGGTTGCTTGTCATAAGGTTCAAGGTCAAAAATAAAGGTTTCAAACTGTAATTTCGATAGTAAAGATTTCATGCTGGTGTTTTCGATCAGTTCACCAGATTGGATGATCCCAATATTGCGGCAAAGCATCTCGGCTTCTTCTAAATAGTGAGTGGTCAAAATGATCGTGGTTCCATTGGCATTCAACTCTCTTAAGAATGTCCACATTTCACGGCGCAATTCAATATCGACACCAGCTGTTGGTTCATCCAAGATCAGCAAGCGCGGTTCATGCATCAACGCACGGGCAATCATTAAGCGGCGTTTCATCCCACCGGATAGCATCCGGGCTCTGACGTTGCGTTTTTCCCATAGATCAGATTGCTTCAAATATTTTTCACTGCGGATCAGGGCTTCTTTACGGGGAACCCCATAATAGCCGGCTTGATTGACAACGATCTGTTGGACAGTCTCAAACGGATTGAAGTTGAATTCCTGCGGGACTAAGCCGATTTGCTGCTTCGCCATGACTAGCTCTGTGTCCAAATCATAGTCGAAAACTTTTACTTTGCCGGCGGTTTTATTGACTAAAGAAGTGATGATTCCGATGGTCGTTGATTTTCCAGCACCGTTCGGACCCAGCAAGGCATAAAAATCGCCTTCCTCAACCGTCAGATCAATTCCTTTTAAAGCCTCAACACCAGTGGCGTAGACTTTTTTTAAATCTTTTATTTCAAGTGCATTGGTCATTAGTAAGTTTCTCCTTGTTTAGTATGATTCTCTATTCTATCATTCATTTTCGTGATCACAAACCCGAAAAGCTTAATTACTTTCTGAATTTTTTTGACAAAAAAATTCTATCATCCTTTTGGAGAGCCGGAACCGTGTTTGGTAAAATGGAGTAGAGGAAGCGGGGGAAAGATTATGTATTTAGAAAAGTTGAAATACTTCATTGATTTAGTCCAGACAGGCAGCTTTACGAAGGCGGGAAAAAAGAATTTCGTCTCTCAAGCAAGTATTACTCAACAAATTCGTTTCTTGGAGACACACTTTGCTTGTCAGTTAATTGATCGTTCAACAATTCCAGTCAAACCGACTGAAGCTGGAAAAATTCTCTATCAGGAATCACTTCAGCTAATGCAGCAATATGATCGGTTGACGCAGCGCATGTCTGATTATAATGAACAAAGAAATCGGATTCGAATCGAATATACCTCCATCATGGATATTCAATTGTTTTCTCAAGTAGTACAGGACAAAAAGCTTGAGGAAGAAAATATTTTACTTGATGTGGAGAAGGTTCCACTGAAAGGTGTCGCTGAAAATCTTTTGAATCATCGCTACGATTTAGCGATTAGTTTTGACTCAGATTTTTTTGAAGAAAATCAAATCAAAACACTCCCTTTGTATTATGGAGACTACTGTGCAGTCGTCGGCAAGAAGCACCCTTTCTTCAACAAAGAGTCGTTATCGCTTGAAGAGCTGTATGAACAATCAATTATTATGCTATCGCCAGAAACCATTGGAAAATCTTACTATCTGATGCTGGATCATGCCTTGCAGGATGGTTATGCGCCGAATATCGCTAAAGTAACGGATGATATCGAAACAGAAATCTTTCTGATTCAAAATAGTGAAATGGTGGGCTTTTTTCCTGAAAACTATCCCTTGATCGGCGAAGAGATGGATCTTAAGCTGTTGCCAATTGAGGATTCTCATCATCGATTCGAGATCGTTCTGGCCTATTTAGATACAACACAAAATGCTCCTGTCCAGCGCTTACTTAATTTGTTGAAGTAAGCGTTGATAAGTTTTGCTTATAGGCTATTAAATAGATGTATTGGCATTTGATCAGTAAATCACATAAGCTTAACTTATCAAAGATGAGGAGGCTTATTCAATGAATAAATTGATTTTGACAGGCGTAGATGGCAACCTAGGCGGACAGGCAGCCGAGTATCTATTGGAAATGGCAGAAAAGAACCGTTTGGTTTTTTGCGGATATGATCCAGCTTCTTTAGAGCGATTTTCATCACAGGGAGTAGAGACACGTGAAACGAATTTTAATCATCTGGAAGGATTAACTGAAAAATTTGCTGGGGGAGAAACCTTAGCACTTATTTCAATGCCTTTTGTGGGTGCAAAACGGCAAGCCGCTCATAAAAATGTGGTTGACGCAGCGAAAGCAGCGGGAGTGAAAAAGATTATTTATACTTCGCTGGTCAATGCGGCTGACCCTGAAAATCCTAGTATTGAAAAAATAGATCATGCATTTACGGAAAAGTATATCCAAGAAAGCGGACTTGATTATATCTTCTTGCGCAACTCCCAATATGCTGAAGCAATGGTTACAAATTACTTCACCTATGTAAAAGGCGATGGTGTGTTGACTAACAGTCAAGGTGAAGGGAAGATGGCGTATATTTCTAGAAAGGATTGTGCCAAAGCTGTCGCGTATGCCTTAATCAATGAAGCATTGCATCATCAAATTTTGAATATCAATGGAAAAGATTTGATGACAATCAGTGATTTTATTGCTGTGGGGAATGACGTTACTGGCAATAAAGTTAGTTATAAAGAAATCTCAGATGAAGAAAATTATGCGGTATTCGATGCGATGGGGGTTCCACGCACGACTGAAGGAACGTTCAAGGAAGATTCCGAAGCGCCATTCTCTTCTGAAGGGATGGTCACTTTTGCTCAAGCGATTCGTGAAAATAAGATGGCGGAGCATACCGATGATTTTGAAAAACTGACTGGCGATACACCTATCACCGTTCGCTATATGTTTGAGCATGCCGCTGAGTTCCAAGTTGGTGAACGCCATTCGAAAGATGTTTAATTTATAAGGTAAAACAGGCCACAGATTTTAAAATCTGTGGTCTATTTTTTGGCACGGATTTCGGCGAACAACGTAATAAAAGTATAAATTTAAGAAAGAGTAAGAGTCCTTTGACATATGTAGATCATCGACATATAATATAGGTAGATAATCTACATATGGAGGTGGAAATGATGATCGACAAAGGTTTGGTTTCTGGCAGTACGACGATGTTGATTTTAAGTTTGCTCTCTGAAAGGGATATGTATGGGTATGAAATGATCGAGCTTTTAGCCCTGCGTTCTCAAAATGTTTTCGAGTTGAAGACCGGCACCTTGTATCCACTCCTGCACCAATTAGTAAAGACGAAATATCTTAAAAGCTATGAGAATGAAGTGAATGGCAAAAAGCGCAAATATTATCAATTGACCAAAACAGGGAAACTCTACTTAGAAGCCAAAATCAAAGAATGGGATACATACTCCAGCACCGTTTCAGATATTTTAGGTGGTGTGAGTTATGGACACTAATGAATATTTACGAACGCTTGCGAAATGTATCAAAGTGACCAGTGCTCGCAAAGAAATCATTCGCGAATACGAGGAGCATATTGAAGATCATAAAGCAGCTTTGGTCAGCCGAGGTTTCAGTGAAGAAGAAGCCGCAGAGGAAGCGTTGAACCAGCTAGGCGATCCAATTAGTATTGGGACTAAATTGAATCAAGTCCATCGCACAGGGATCGAGTGGGGAATGACGATTTATTATCTTGTGTGGGCAGTGGGGTTGAATTTGGTTCCTTTCCTGTGGGGCGGCAGCCTAATCACGAACTCTGCACCCGTATTTATTCTTTACGGTATTGCCGGAATCCTTGCGTTAGCTGGATTTTTTATCTGCTTTCTTGAAAAATATACGGATGCTTCGCTGTTTTATGCGTGGGCCGATAATTGGGACGGCGGCGGTCTTGTGAATAGCGGACTGATCCTCGCCATCGCGATCGTGCCAGCAGTTGGAACTATCCAATTGAAAATTTTTTTGATCATTTTACTCGGTGTGCTGATGACTATCGAACGGTATTCGATCGCTGTGTTGAGAGATCGCAAGGAACAAAAATTACTTTGGGAGATCGGCGTAGCCGCCACGGATATTTCTTACAAAGGTCAGGGAATCGTTGATGGCAAGAGGATTCGGATAAAGTGCAAGGAAGCTGCGATCAAGAAGGGTTCGCCGTTTGTGATCATTGGTTTAGAGGGCTTTAAGCCAGTTGCGATGGCGATATAACTGATAAGCTGAGACCAGTCAGAAAATGATTGGTCTTTTTGCGAGTTTCACTTTTCGCAGTATCTACCGCAGTCTAATTTTACTAGAAATTTAAGTGATCCAAGGTGCTGAGCGCTTTAGTGAAATCGTATGCGAAACGAGAAATGAATACCATACCTCTGAGCTAGCTGCGTGAGCAAAATTCTGTTGAGGACGGATTTTGATTACACGGTTTGAATGGTAAGATATTCTAAAAGGAATGCGAGGGTAAGTTATTGGGAGTTATCGGGTATTACGGAATTGCTTTAGGGATTGTTGGGATTTTCTTTCTATTTTATTTTTACTTCTTGTATCGCCGGAATCTAAAAATCAAAGCGAGAATCAAGGAGGAATACGGCAAGCAGCCTGAATGGAAGTTGGATGAACGGGACTATGCCAGTATGAAAAAGTATTATCAGCACAAGAAAACAGACGAGTCGGCGATTGATGATATCACCTTTAATGATCTGAATATGGATCAGATCTTCAAACAGATAAAAAATACACAGTCCAGCATTGGTGATGAATATAGCTATTATTTCTTCAGAAAACAGAAAAATCCAGATTTGGCTCATTTTGAAGAAGCTGTTCAGTGCATGAGTGAGAGTGCTGAGGCACGTGAACGGCTGCAATTTGCTTTTTATCGCATTGGACGGAAGACGAATAATCAATTGGTTGATTTATTATTAGAGCCCAGCAAGTTTCCAAAAATCTCGATGCTGCCGATTGTTTTAGTAACAGTGATCGGGGTCGGGAGTTTGATTTGGCTGGCGATCGATATTGATTATGGTGTCTTGGCCGTTTGTTTGAGCTTTTGCTTGGGATTGATTTTGTTTTCGATTGTTTTGCGGAAAATCTATCAAGCCTTTGAAGCGATGGGGATGTTTACCAGAATGGTTCGGGCTGCTAAGGTGATGGTGAAGCTCGATTTGCCTGCTTTTAAAGCAGAAACGGAACAATTGCGTAAGAATCTAAAGGTCTTCAAAAATATCACGGGATTAGCGGATTATCTTGTTCAAGTTTCTGGCTCATCCAATAGCCTGATGATGATCATTACTTCGTACTTTTCTTTGTATGGCTATGCGTATTATGCGATGGTCCGAATGTTTCAGAAATATCGCAAGGAGGCATTGAAATTATATGAGACGATTGGGTATGTCGAATTGTGTATTTCTCTAGCTTCCTATCGGGAAAGCTTGCCTTATTATTGTCAGCCGTATTTCAGCGATACAAATGAGGTGACTTTTGAGGAAATCATCCACCCGCTATTGAGAGAGCCCGTTCCTAATTCCCGCAGTATTGGAAATAAGATATTGATCACAGGTTCAAATGCCAGCGGAAAATCAACGTTTGCTCGAACGTTAGCGATAAATACGATCTTCGGACAGCTCTTCAATACGTGTCTGGCGAAAAGTTACACTTTTAAACCTTGTCACGTTTATAGTTCGATGAATTTGAAGGATGACATTGTTACTGGAGACAGTTTTTATATGGCGGAAATAAAATCATTGAAGCGTTTGATAAAGATCGCAGAATCCAATGACTACGCCATGATCTTCATGGATGAAATGTTTAAAGGAACCAACATGATCGAACGAATCGCTGCCGCTTCGATCATTCTGAAAAAGTTCGCCGAGCTGAATTGCTTTATTTGCTTAGCGACTCATGATGTGGAGCTGAGTCAGATTTTAGGTACCCGCTATGAAAATTATCATTTCCGAGAAGTGATCACAGCGGATGATATTTTGTTCGATTATACCTTGCGAGAGGGTGTGACGACTGGTAGCAATGCGATCAAACTGTTGGCCTATTGTCATTATGACCAGGAAATCGTTGAACAGGCTGAAGCCTATGCGGACAGCTATCGAGAATCAGGAGAATGGGAAAAGCTCTAATCACGAAGTCGTATCCAAGTGGAAGGATACGGCTTCTTTTTTGCGCATAAAAATATATTTATTTCCTATTATCTTGTTTATATATATTTGAGAAAACTGGGGACTTCTTTAATTGTATTAAAGTAATTAAAAATTAATCCATCTAAAAATATTTTTAGAGTTTTGAATAATATTTTTAGATTATTATCTTAATTTTCGCACGAAAGAATGAGTTTTATGACTTAATTTTAACCTCTTGTTCTAATTAAACGCATCTTATTCCGGAAATATTGTCTTATAAAAATAGTATGAATATAATAAAAATGATTTTAAAATGATTTTCTGTATTTATTTTATAAGCCCATAAGTTTAAGTAATCATAATAATGAATGAACATAATTATTTACTTAAATTTTGCTTGGGAAATAAGTACATCAAAAGATGGAGTGGAGGGGATCAATGGAAAAAGGGGTTAGAAAAGTCATAAGGGAAAGGAGGGTATCATGAACAAATACAAAAGCCATTGGTGGGCGATACTTTCAATCCTGCTGATCGTCTTATCTAGTTTTCCGCTTCAAACGATCGCTGAGAACCTGCAGCCGTCAGAAGAACCTTTTGTAAAGAATCTACAGCTGACGGATCTTGAAGGGAAAGGTCTTTCGCAAGAAGTAGAGCTAGATACTTCAATTGTTGCGCAATTTGATCTGGTCATTGGGGAAAACGAAGAGGGCACTTACGGACTTCCAGCAGAAATCACGACAAATGATCAGAAGCTTTATCAACACGAAGATGTCACTGTCTTAATTGAAGATAATCAACTAAAGATCACTAATGAAAGCAACCAACAGGCTTCGGTTGAAGGAGTGAGTTTTGACTTTAAGTTAGCTGATCAGGTACGTTCGCAGTCGCAGGTAACATTGAATTTCTTTAACGCGTACGAATTTTATCTGGCTCTGAAGCAAGAGCAGCCAACCAAAGAAACAACGAGTAAGAAAAGTACCACCAAAAAGAAGACGAGTGAAAGCAGTCAGACAATAAAACCCTTAGGTGGGGGCATCACACCACTTTCTGGAAGTGACAAAACAACTTTAATTACTGATATGTTGTTAAACAATATTTATATCAAGAGAAACAGTAGTGAAAACATTTACATCGTGAAGGACACGGTAGTACAAAGTCCACAACCGACAATCAAGGTCGGTGATGGTGTCTACTTTGATTATACGTTTACAGTTGACTCCAGTGTGAATTTGAAAAAGGATGATTTCATTTTTATTGAACTACCGGAAGAATATTTCAATTTTTCTACAGTCAGCAACAGCGTTCCATTTTATGAGAGCGGTGGCGATAAAATTGGTGAAATAACGTTAGAAACGACAGGTACAAAAAAACGTTTAAAAATTACTTTTAATGAGGTCGTCGAAACGGGCTGGAATGGATTGGACGACTGCTATGCAACTGCTTTTGGGACCGCGAGTAAGGAAGACAGCAGTGGTTCAATTGGTGACAATCAAAGTGGAAGTTATCCGATTGTGATTGATCCAAAGCCATCTGAATCTATCTCTGATACACCGATCGGTGATCAAAAAACGATCACCAAAAACGGTTCTGCCACAAACAATAGTAATGAAGTTTATTGGAATATGCCGCTTATGATGGATAACTACAAAAAGGCACTTGAAGGTGATACACCTACTTTGTACCAAAAAGTTGTCTTGAAAGATCAGCTCGATTCATCCCTCACCTTGTCCAGCTATAGTATCTATATGAACATTTATGCTGTGAATGATAATGGCGAAATGACGAAGGATCCAATTGGACAAGTGCAAATGGTGGGACAAGACAATGCACCAACTACGATGCCTCTGAAACTACTGACACAAGGTGCTGAATCTGATAGTGAGTTTGAAGCGTTGATTGAAAGTAATAATTATCCCTGTTACGGCGTGACTTCTGGGAACAAATTAATTATGAACTTCAAAGATTTACCGAATCTGACTAATGATAAAAGTAATGGGTTGCTTCTATTCGGTAATGGAACGAAAGATGCCAAAGAACGGATTTGGGATATTATCCAAGCAGCTGTGGATAGCGGAAAAATGAGTGCGTCACGTGGGGATAAAACCAAAGAAGCCTACGAGAAATATTTTAGTCATGATAGCGGGCAGACCTACGATAACTATCCTTTCAATATTGTTGCTCGAATTTACGCTAAAACCACTCTAGGTGAAGGATCAATCATCGAGAACAAAGCAACAGTCTACTGGGAAACTAATTCTACTGGTGAAGAGAGTGATGCAAGCAAAGTCACTGTCAGTAACTGGGGTGGTGGTGCAACCCGTGTGCCGCCGACCACGTTCCGTTTGAAGAAGATGGATAAGGACACTCAAGTTATCCTAAAAAATGTCGAATTTGAGTTAAGAAAAGAAACTACCCCTGGTTCAAATACCTATGTCGCGATTACAGGTGGAAAGAAGAAAACAGATAGCAACGGTGTCTTGCTTTACGAGAATTTGACAGATGGAAATTATTGTTTGGTCGAGCTGAACAATCCTAATCCAGGATACACGGATAAGTTGGAGATCGTTCCACCAGATGGAAAAAATGAGTCTGGTAAATATTATTTTACGATCGATAAAAGCGCCGCAGAAGGCGTTGCGGTAAGTGCCTACAATGTGCTGGCAAAAGGGAAAATTACCTTAGTCAAAAAAGATGCGGATACTGGCGAAAAACTGAATGGCGCCAAGTTCACTCTGCGCAAGAAAGATGGCAGTGAGCTGGTTACACCGCAGGTTTTATTGGAAACGGGTAAAAATTATAAGTATCAATACAACGATACAAGTAAAGCTTATGAATTGGTAGAAGATGGCGGATCAACTGGTATAAAAGGAGAAATCACTGTCTCAGGGTTGCCAATTGATGAGTATTATTTCCAAGAGGAAGCAGCACCAGACGGTTATACGTATGACGACAATGGCAAGTCTGATTCAGCTGAAATCACCGCTGATGGTGACGAGGTCAGTGTAACGAGAGAGAATCGACAAAAAGCCGGCAAGCTGAAACTGACGAAAAAGAATCCGGATAACGAACTGTTAAATGGTGCTGAATTTGAATTGTATTTAGTCAATCCAGATACTTCGGAAACCAAAATGGGGACGAAATTTGTTACTGGTAAGGACTATGAGTACAAATACAATACGACCAGCAAAAAATATGAATTTATTGAAAGTACTGGGACGAAAGGCGAGATCAACATCACCGGGTTGCCTTTAGGGAAGTACTACCTGTTGGAAACCAAAGCACCAGATGGGTACAAAATTGTCGGTGACGGCAAGACCGCTGTCAGCGAGATTACTGATGAGGGTGTAACGATTACCTATGATATAACCAATGATCGTGCAGAAGGCGGCGTAACGCTGGAGAAGAAAGATGCCACGAATGATAAGAACTTGAAGGGCGCGAAATTTAAAGTAGCTACTGGTAGTGCAGGTACGACTTTCTTTGCTCCGGAAGAATTGGAAGTTGGCGATGGAACAAATGATAAAGGAACCTACAAGGCGGTCAAAACGGGCTCGACTTGGAATTTCCAATTAGAAAATGTCGTGACACCAGCAGGGGAATTAGTGATTACTGGCATGCCGGAAGGAACCTTCTATTTTGTAGAAACCCAAGCACCGACTGGCTATGTACAGCTTTCTAAACCCGTAACATTCACGATCACCGGCGGGCAATTAGCTTCAGCAAATATCGTAACGGTTGAAAATCATCCGAAGGGCACAATGCCTGAAACTGGCGGCAATGGTCATTCATTGATTATTGGAATGGCAGTCGTTTCCTTGATGATCGTGCTCCTCTATTTTGCGAATGAACAATTCAAGCAAAAAAAGGCAGGTGATGGACGATGAAAATGAAGCATATTTTTTCTCTGTTGATGGTCTGCCTGGTTGGTCTTTTCTGGACTCAATCAACGAACGCAGCCGAATCACAGGTCCATCTCCATAAACGATTATTTGTAAATCAAGAAGCACCTAGCCAAATCAATCAAAGCGGCGAGCTGGGGAATGCGGATCTGTTGAAGGATTCATATGGCGTCAACGGTTCGACCTTTGCCATCTTTGAAGTTAGTGATTACCTCAACAGCTTAAATACTCCTTTGGATCAAGCCAAAGAATTTATCGCTGACGAGGTCAACGTCCTACGCAACGAGTTGGAAGTGTTAGCAACACCGAATCATGCAGAACTTGCAACTATCCAGTCTCGTTATCAAGGAATCAAATTCCTTCAAACCAAAGAAACAGCAAAGGGCAGCTTTACTGATAGCAGCGGAAATAATGTAACTGAAGATGGGTTGCTTTCCGTTTCGTTGGAAACAGGCAACAAGCAAATCTATCTGATCGTCGAATTAGACAGTGGCGATAGTTTACCCGTCGATCATGACGGATTATCCAGCTATTTAGTTTTAGACAGCGAATTATTCGCATCAGGTGCAACACATGTCTATACCAAAAACAGAGCGTATATTCGTGAACCTTATTTTGTCAAAATGGCGAAAGAAGATGACGGATCGACGAAACCGTTAGCTGGCGCAAGCTTTGTTTTATCGAAGAATGAGAAGGGTGAAAAGTTCTATTTAAGGACCACCGCCGGCTCAGTCAGCGACTGGCTTTCTGAAAAAGATGTCACCGACTCGCCTTTAAAAGATGAGCGTGTGAAAAAAATGGTTTCTGATCAAGACGGAATCGTCCGCCCCGATCTGGGACTGAAAAGCGGCACGTATCAGTTTGAAGAAGTCGCAACAGTTGATGGATACGAAATATCAGACCAAGCACGCAAAATTTCGGTGGAGATTCCACAAGATCAGCGGCAACTGATCTTAATCAATGGAATCGAAGTCGGCGCTTTATCGCAAAAGGATAAGCTGCCAGTTGTTTACAACAATCGCGTAATTGGAAAGAAAAAATTCCAGAAAGTCGATGAGAAATCCGGCGATGCGTTAAAAGATGCAAGCTTTGTCGTTGCGAATAAGGACACGCTTTATCTAACGAAGAAAAAAGAATGGGTCACAGCCGAGTATGGCAATGAACACACGGATGAGCTATTGATTTTGACCTCAAACGAGCAAGGGTTCTTTGAGCTAGACGGAATGGAATATGGCAACTATTCCTTGTTAGAGGTCAAAGCACCAGATGGCTACTTTTTACCAGAAAATCACTTTATTGATTTTGAGATTAATGAAGCCAGCGGCGAAACCAAAGAACCGCTGAAGATCGTTAATAAGAAGGGTGAAAATAAGGAATTACCGCCAACTGGCAGTCCGAACGACGGTACACCAGGGACATTCGAGCGATTAACGTATCGGTTGCCTGACCGACGATTGCCGCAAACCGGGATGACTCAATCGATTTATTTATTAGTTATTGGTTTTATCTGTGTTCTCACAGTGATTATTTTAAGAAAAATGAAAAAGGATGCCAGTTCCACTTGATGCTTTAACACCTTAGAGGAATGGTATACGGCTTGAACATCAAACTGATTTTTCTGAAAGAAAAATAAATACATTAAAATGAAAAAGGAGTATTAGGCATGAAAATTAAGAGAAAGATTTGGGGATTATTGGGCGTTATTATCTTCATGGCAAGCAGCTTTACTGGATTATTAGGCAGCGGGCTGGTAGCTGAAGCGGCACCAACGGATGTAGATGTAAATATTTATAAGGGTGCTTATGATACCAAACCAACGGATATTCAAAATACCGGGGAAAAAGACGAAGACTGGCATACGAATAATGGCGGACGTCCATTAAAAGATGTTGGTTTCACGGTTTATGATGCAACAGAAAAATTCTACACACTAGCAGCGGCAGATCCATCTAAGTCAGTTAATGATTTGCGTGATGAGATTGCAGCGGCTGGAGAAGCTGGACTATCTGTAGCAGCTGCCGAGCAAATCACGGATGCGACAGGTCATACTAAATTTACATTGCCAGATAAAGTAAACGTAAATTCTGTAGAAAAAGATGCTGTGTATCTATTCGTTGAAACGTCTCGTCCAAGCAACGTTTCTAATGCAAATAAAGCAGACAACATGGTAGTGATTTTCCCAGTCTACAAGATGAATGCAGATGGAACACCTACCAATGACAAGCTTTCTGAAATTTTCTTATATCCAAAAAACGTTCAAACAGATGATATTGATGTAGAAAAAGAAAAAGAAATCAAAGATGATTTCACTGTTGGCGAACCAATCGAATTTAAAATCACGTTTGATGTACCAGTAGGCATCGATGGATTAGCAAATAACGATCCATTGAATCCAGTTTATCGTTATACGCAGTTCTTCTTACGTGATGAGTCACAACCAAACTTGCACTATTTAGATAATCAAGGACTTTATGTAGTAGAAGCAGATGGAGTTACTTTAACAGCAATCAGTGATGTGGACTTCTCAGTAGTCGCAGATCCAAGTGGAACACCGATCAAAACAGGTTATGACAATATCTTCCACGTATTCTTTAATGATAAAGATAGTTTGGCAAATCAAACACCGGATGTTACAAAACTTGGTGCTTACGCTGGGAAAAAATTAGTCTTCAAATACCGCATGTATTTAGATGAAAATACAGTTCCAGATACATGGATCGATAACCAAGCAACGTTACAATATGAAAATAATCCAACGAATGGGTTACAAACCTTACCTTGGACAGGCGATAACGTAATTACTTACGGACGTCAATTCAAAAAAGTTGACCAAGACAATGGATCATCTTTAGATGGCGCAGAATTTATCGTTAAACGTAAAAACAATGGCGTGACTGAGTACATGATCGCTAAAGCAACACCAACTAGCCCTTCTCGTTGGTCAACAACTAAGACAGACGCTTTAGTTTTGACTTCTGCAGGCGGCGGGTTATTCACTGTTTCAGGTCTTGAAGGAACAGTGAGTCACGATGCAAGTGGAACAGCTTTACCTTTAGAAACAGTACCAGGAAGCTCTTCAATCGGTGACCCGTCACACCCAGCAACAGTGGGCGAAGAATTAGTTCAATATTGGTTAGAAGAAACAAAAGCACCAAATAATAATTATGTAGCATTAACAGCAGATATTCCATTTACAGTTGACTATGGTACTTACACATCAACAATCGTAGTCCAAACTGAAGTAGAGAACAAACGTAAAGGTACTTTGCCAGGTACTGGCGGCAACGGCATCTATGCGATTATCGCAGTTGGTGTGGTAGCAGTCCTAGCGGTTGGCGCATACTTCTTACGCAACAAAGAAACAGCTGAAGATTAAGACAAACAAATGATCAATCATAGGCCGGGATATCAATCACTTGTGATTTGAATCTCGGCCTTTGTATTAAAGGGAGTGGCTCAATGAAAAAATGGCAAAGAAAGATCGTCATCGATGTCCTCATGATGCTGATTTTGATATTTGGGATTGGGGCCATTGCCTATCCTTTTGTGGGAAATACAGTCATGTCGTATCTTGATCAGCGGATTATTGAGGACGCGCAGGAAAAAGCCAATCGCGAGGATCAAAAAAATATGGCAGCTTCGCAAAAAATGATGCTAGAAGAAAATGCCAAGCTGGCGTTAGAAGGTATCAATGCTGGCGGAGATCCTTTTTCCGGCAAAGAGGATGAAAAGGATTTTTCGAAAAATCCTGATTATTTATCGGATCATACGATTGGCACTATCTCGATCCCTAAGATCGATGTCAGCTTGCCAATTTTCGATCGGACCAGTGATTTTTTTCTTGAACGAGGATCTTCCTTATTAGAGGGAACCTCTTATCCGATCGGCGGAAAAAATACCCACGCGGTAATCTCTGCCCATCGCGGGTTGTCAAAGGCGAAATTTTTTAGCGATTTGCCCGAGTTAAAAAAGAAGGACCTCTTTTACATCGAGATAGGCGGGAATACTTTTGCGTACAAGGTGAAAAAAATTCAAGTGGTCAAACCGGAAGAAACCGAGCAGCTGCGAATTGAGCCCGATAAAGATTTAGTAACGCTGCTTACCTGTACGCCCTATATGGTCAATTCCCATCGCTTATTAGTGACAGGTGAACGAACGAAGCTGCCGGCTAAAGCCAAACAAGAATTAGCCGCTCTCAAGCAAAAACAAAAGTGGCTATTATTCTTGGTGATCGCCTTGGGCATCCTTGCTCTCTTGGGTATCCTGTATCTATTTTGGCGGCGAATCAAAAAGCAGATCATCGCACACCATTGCTATACTATTTCAATTGTTAATACTGAAAATGACAATTATAAACTGTGTTATAAAAAAAGTAATAAGCCTGTGTTTGAGGCAGGTGAACCTGTTGTATTACAGCCGGATTCTGAAGAATTGATGAAAAAGGTTGATGTAAGAGGAGGGAAATACGTGTTGATCGGGAAAAAACAACAGTATTTCCTTTGGATAGATAAAATCAATCAAACAGACTTTTCATATAAAATAAATAACAAAAGGAATTAAAACAATTATATTTGTTTTTTATGTATAATATTCTGGTAAGGTTGGGAGGTTTTTTCTATCAAAATTAAAGTGGATATCATTGACGAAGGAGAGGAAGAACTCGTCCTAAAGGTAAAATCATTAGATGATGATTTACTGCGCTTGATCAATTCTCTGCAGGTAAAAAATGCTTTTTTGTGGGTAACTAAAGATGAACATCTGCAAAAGATAAAATTGAAGGACGTTTATTACTTTGAAGCAGTGGAGAAAAAAGTTTTTTTATACACGAAAGATGAAGTCTTTGAGATCAAAGAAAAACTCTACCAATTAGAAGAAAAATATAAAGACACACAATATATACGCGTCTCTAAGTCGGTCATTCTGAATATTGAAAAAATTGAATTAATCAGTCCAACCTTCAACGGACGTTTGATCGTAAAGTTGAAGAATGATGAAAAAATTTCTATCTCTAGAAATTATGTTCGAAACTTAAAAAATCAATTAGGGATGGAGGAGTGAGTATGAATAAATGGGTTGTTGTCCGTGATTTAACGATTATTTTTTCATTCATATTTACCTTGAGTATCGTTTTTGCTCTCTTTACGGGCGCAAATTTAACGAACGAAAATGTTTTTTCCATCCTGATTTTTTCTTTGATCGCCGGGGTTGGCTGCGGCATCTTTTACATCGATCCGCTGGTAGATTTTCTTGGAATTCTTTGGATTCAAGTAGCTTATCTTTTCATTCTTTTTTCAGCATTCATCGGCTGCAGTCAGTTTTTTGTCTGGAATGTTCCGGCAAAAACCATGGTTTTTGCCTTTGTAGTAATACTTGCTGGTTTCTTTATCGGAAAGGGCATTCTATTTAGTGTCAGCACCAAAATGACCGAACAAATGAACAAACAACTTAAGAAAAAATTTCAGCGACGAGATGATGAGTAAATCAAACGATCGATAAAGAGAGGTGAAGAAAATGGGATCTGTATTGCTTTTAACAAAAAATATTTTAGTGGAGCAGAAACTCCAAGCGAAGCTGCAGCGATTGAATTATGAAGTCTTTTGTTGCTCAAACATGTTCTATTTAATGACTCAGCAGGCTAAAAGGCTGCCGATGATTAATTATTTCGACTATATCATTCTCAGTGAAACTATCTCAGAAAACGAGCTGCAGCAGCTTTTGACGCTGCTGCCGGAATCAAAGATTATTTTGCGGAAGCTGGAGAGAGAGCCAGAGAAGCAGTTAGAAGGAATTCATGGCTGGATCAGCGAGGAGGCGACTGTTGAAGAACTACGGGAAAATCTTTGTCAGTGGGAAAAATGTCCAACCTCACAGGAAGTCATTTTATCATTGGTGGGAAGTCGGATCAGTGACGGGAATGAAACTACTCCGACTGGTTCGTTGTCCTTATCAAAATTAGAACGGCGTGCGTTAGAGCAGCTTTATCAAGCGAATGGCAAAGTTATCTCACGAGAAGAATTATGCGAGTGTCTGTGGAAGGACGGCGCAACGAAATCACGTTTAGCGCAGCTTTCGATTCTAATCAAGAAATTGCGCATCGCCTTCAAAAAAGACGGCGTGGCGGGAGAAACGGTTCAAACTTCTTGGGGTGAAGGTTATCTCTTAACTAGTACCGCATTGGAATATTATGAACAGGAGCGGGAACAAGAAGCGCTGTTGTCTTAAAACGTCAAATAATAGTATATGTTCAAAAGTTGTTCATCGACTTTTGGGCATTTTTTATTTTCGCAAGGAGGGTCAAGAAACGTATTTGGTACAACGGTATGATGAATATAAGAAGGGGGTCATCATATGGAAGTACCATTGATTGTAGAGGGTCTTAGTAAAAGCTACAAGGGCGTGACGGCAGTCCATGATTTGGACATTCGTGTGGAAAAAGGAGGGGTGTTTAGCTTGCTTGGACATAACGGCGCGGGGAAAACAACCACAATCGAATGCATACTGGATGTCAGAAAACCGGATACTGGAAAGATTCGATTATTGGGGATGGACCCGGCGGAAGAGCGGAAGCAGGTATTTGAACGAGTAGGAGTTCAATTTCAGCAGACTGGGTATCATAGTAAGATTCGCGTATCGGAGATTTGCGAAGTGACAGCGGCGCTTTATGAGAAGCCAGCTGATTGGCGGGACCTGTTGAAACTGTTTGGCCTCGCCGGAATGGAGAAGCGGATAGTAGCTGAGCTGTCTGGCGGCGAGCGGCAAAAGCTGTCTGTTTTGCTGGCGCTTATTCCAGATCCGGATTTCGTCTTTCTGGACGAACTGACGACTGGGCTTGATTCGAAGGCTCGGCGGGATGTATGGAAAATATTGACTGAGCTGAAACGTCGCGGACTCACCATTTTTTTAACTTCACACTACATGGATGAGGTGCAGGCGCTCTGTGATCGAATCTGTATTTTGAAGCAAGGAGAGATTACTGCTTTGGATACAGTACAAAGTATCATCGATCAAAGCCCCTGTAGTACGTTGGAAGAAGCTTATTTATGGCACACAGGAGAGGAGCTGGAAGAAGTTGAAAGTCTTTAGGACTATTTTTAAATCGGAGTTCAAGCTTTGTATCAGGGATATGAATATTCCCGTATTCGGGATCGCGTTTCCAATTATTGTAGCGGTCGTGATAGGACTGGTGATGAGAAGCGGCACAGTTTATGGCGGATCTGTTTATAGCGGGATTGCTGAATCCTTTGGGGCGTTTTCGGCTATTTCCATCTGTGCTACGGGCCTAATGGGGATGCCGTTGCAGTTGTCTGACTATCGCGCTAAAAAAGTTTTGAAACGGTATATGGTCACGCCGATTAGTCCAATCATGCTATTGTTGGTGCAATTTGTCATTAATTTTGTGATGTCGCTGATTTCTTTGGCTTCATTATTTGTGATTTGCAAGTTGCTGTGGGGCTATCGTATGCCGGGCAATGTGGGATTGTTCCTACTGTGCTTTCTGTTTGTCACGCTGGCGATATACAGCTTAGGCATGTTGCTGGCCAGTATCGCACCAGACGCAAAGCGAGCAGACCTGCTATGTACGCTGGTGTATTTTCCGATGCTGTTCTTTTCCGGAGCTACGATTCCTTACGAGATCATGCCCAAGACGGCGCAGTCAGTGATGGACTTTCTGCCTCTCACACAAGGAATCAAGTTGATGAAGGCTGCTTCCTTGAATAGCCCGCTTGATTCGGTGTGGATTCCCATTCTAGTATTAGGGGTCGTGACTGTGACAGGAGTGATCTTCAGCTTACGATTCTTCCGTTGGGAGTAGCTGCAAAGTATTTCAAGTATAAATAGAAATGCAATCCGGTTTAGAAGAATCGAACCGGATTGCATTTTTTATTTGTGCTAGCTGTCTGATCGCTAGAGTTATTTATTAAGAGATTTTTATCTGGCGCTTTTAATAGATAAAGAACCCTACGACACCGGCTAAACACATCAAAAGGATCGGATTTGGTTTGAATTTACGCAGGATTACTAGAGAGACAACGAATAAAATAGCGGCCTTCCAGTCAAACTGCGAGAGAATACTGCTGGAGAATTCCGAGGTCTCGAAAAAGGTCAGCAGCAGGATCGTAAAGCCAGCCGACATGATCAGACCAACCGAAGAAGCTTTCAAGCTTTCCAGAGCAGTGGAGACGTAAAGTGATTCATTATGCTTTTGGAAAAACTGATATAGACTAATGGAAATAACGGCGCCGCCTAAAATACAACCAACAGTCGCGACAATTGCGCCAGTGACTCCATTGATCTGCATCCCCACAAAGGTGGAGGTGTTCACGGCGATTGGACCGGGAGTCATCTGGGAAATGGTGATAATATCGCTAAAGACGCGTTCGCTTAACCAACCTTGTTGATGAACAACCTGTTCCTGAATCACCGGAATGATGGCATAGCCGCCGCCAATACTGAACAAGCCGATTTTTAGAAATGTCCAAAATAATTGCATCATCATGCCTCCCTTGTTTGTTGGAAATACGTATGGAGCAGGCAGATTCCAACACTGAATAATAAAATGTAAATGACATTAAGATTGAAAAAGGCATTTCCGATAAATGCGATGGGAACCAAGGCACTCAACAATTTAGAGTTTTCTTGGCGGATCAGCTGATACATATCGATTACGATATCGATAATCAGCGCTGCCACACATGCCTGCATTCCTTTTAAGACGGCCATGACGGCTTGATTCGCCGCAAAAGCCGCATACCAATTTGAGATCAAGCCGATGATCACTAACGGCGGGATGACCGCACAGATCGCACTGATGAAGACCCCGAGTGTCCCAGCGACCTTCTTCCCGGCTAATACACTTAGATTGATGGCGATGGCACCGGGTGAGGATTGGGCAACAGCGGCCATTTGGATGAGCTCGTCGTTGGTAAACAGGCCCTTTTTCTCGACAAAATATTTTCGGATCATGGGAACGACCACGTAGCCGCCGCCAAAGGTGAAGGTACTAATGAATAGATTAATCCCGGCTAACCATGAGTAAAATCTGATTTTCGACATGTAAACAACCTTTCTTCTCTTACTACTATCTTTCTAGTATAAGGCTTGGTTTGCCATGTGTGAAATGATAATATTAATAGGTAGATATGAATTCAATTCATCATAAAGGAGCTAGTATGAACTTCAAACAGTGCGTCATTTTTCGTGAGATCGCGAAGACGAATAATTTTACTAAAGCAGCAAATCATTTATTTTTGACCCAATCAGCCGTTTCTCATGCAATTAAGGATCTGGAGGAGGAAGCAGGTACGCAGCTTTTCGAGCGTCTGCATCGCAGCGTCAAGCTGACACCGGCTGGCGAATTATTTTTGCGGGAGATACAGCCGATATTGGAAGAATTTGAGGCTGTCGAAGCGCATTTGCCGAATTTGGACAAACAACCGCCGTTAAAAATCGCTTCCTGCATTACTTACGCACAGACCGAGTTGCCGCAGCTGCTGCAAACATTCAATGCGGAATACCCAGAGGCGCATTTCAATGTGCAGGTTTTTCCTGCTTCAGAATCAATTGCGCGTTTAGAAGCAGGGGAAGTGGATTTGGCTTTTATTGAAGGCCATATCCTGCAGCCTTCTTTCGATGCAAAAAAAATTGCAGATTATCGCTTATGTGTAATTGCTGGGCCGGCATTTACTCAAGCAAAATTAAGCTTCGCGGAGCTTTTGCAGCAGCCGCTATTGCTGCGGGAAAGAGGGAGTGCTGTGCGGGAAACTTTTGAATCAGCGGCGGTACTTCAAGGATTTAAGCTTTTTCCAATCTGGGAAAGTGTGGATTCCCAGACACTCATTTCAGCAGTCAAAGCTGGTTTTGGACTGTCTGTTCTGCCTTATCGCTTAGTGAAGGGCGAGATCGCACTGGGAAAACTGAAAGAAATCAAGGTAGCAGACTGGAAGCTGACGAATGATATTTCTGCCCTGGTTCGTAAAAGCCGATACCAATCTCGTCTACTTGCTAGTTTTTGGCAAATGCTGAATCAAATAGAGTAGGCTTCTTTCATTTTGTTTCAGCAAAAAGCTTTCTAAGTCCGCTCTGATATACTAAAATGAGGGGAAAGAGAGGGGGATTTTTTATGAAAACGACTGCTGAGCTAAAAGCAGAAGCGAAAGCCGCATTGAGAGGCAAATGGGGACAAGCAGTAATATTAAATTTGATTCCGACATTATTGGGATTGGCTGTGACCTTTTTCATCGTAGTATCAGGTATCATTTGGTTTTTTATTAATGGGTCAGGAGACAATATCGTTTCTTCTGTTACCGAGTATCAGCAAAATAATACTGGCGGCGGGGGAACCAGCCTTGTCTCGTCAATTATTAGCGCATTGTTTATGAGCGGAATTTCTTGGACGTACTTGGATCTATTAAGAGGAGAACGTGCAGGGATCGAACCGTTTAAAGACGCGTTTCGCGGGTTCCAAGGTGTATTTATCGGCGGCGTAGTCCTACTAGCGATCCTTACAAATATCTTTACTTCTTTATGGATGATCTTGTTCGTTATTCCAGGGATCGTAAAATCCTATGCGTATTCGCAAAGCTTTTTCATCTATTACGATCACATCCAGCAAACGGGTGAGAAACCAAAAGTACTGGATACGATCACGGCGAGTCGCCGATTGATGGATGGACATAAAGGCCGATTGTTCTGGCTGGATGTGACCTTTATCGGCTGGTATTTCGTGACAGCCCTGACTTTAGGAATCGCCTATTTATGGTTGGCACCGTATATGTCTGCTACAAAAGCAGCGTTTTATGAAGACCTGCAAAAAAATAGCTAAAAAAAATCGTTTGACTCGAAATCGAGCCAGACGATTTTTTTATGCAAATCTTTTTTCATTTTGGATCGCCAACAGCTGCGGCAGCAGGTCGGATGTATAATCAGCATTCAAAACATTGATCAAATAATAATCGCTGTTTTGGGATGGTAGTAATTCCTTGAACGTCGTAATAAATAGGTCGATCGGTTCGTCTGGCTGTGGTTGGAAAACAATTTCGATGAAATTTAAATTATTTAGAAATTTGACGACATGCTGTAAGTAAAGATAGTTAGGTATGGAGACTAATCCGACACGGATTTTTTCATCATTGGCGATAAAAAGCGGTAAGAGACTTAGGCATAGCGTTTTTGAAAGCGAGTCATTTACTCTTGCCAGCCACTCCAGTTTCCTGCGGCGGCTTAGTTTTTTGATCGCTTTTTTGATTGCTGGATAGAGCCTGCCGTATAGCTCGGATTGTACAAACTGTTCCTTATTGCCTGTTTCAAAAAGCAGCGGGATTTTTTTCTTTTGAATCGAATAGCCCAGGAAGGTTCGGGCAATGTTGTTCAACAATATTTTTTCTTCTTGTTCGCCTAATACATTTTGCAGCAGCTCCCCAGAGCAATAGCGATAAAAGCTGTCGATCGCCAAACACAAAGGATCCCGCTCCTCAACATTTCGATTGTAGTAAATCATTAACGGGTTGACCAAGTGAGGTTCTTTTTTCACACAGTAAGGATAGTAGTAAATCAGATAGTTAAAAAACTCGATATTTCTTTTGACCTGGACCGAAGAATCTAAAATCTTAGAAAGGTAGATTTCAAGCATTTGGGTCGATTGAGAAAATAAGAGATCGTCAAAAGGAGCTTCGTTTAAGTATTTTTTTTGTTCATTGCGCAGGCGGCAGACACAAAGCATCAAACGAAGTAATTTCGGATGGATATGTAAAGAGAAGACGGACATCAAATCTCTGATCAGATTGTCTTCGGCTGTAAAATCAAATTTGCACTTCGCCAGATCTTCACCAAATGATGCAGACCAAAGCGTCTTGATATAGAACAGGCGAATCACTGCTTCATGCCCAGTGAGCTCCATTTTTGAAAAGTTCAGCTGGATCCCGCATTCGGTTAAATAATCGATTAAAGGGTGCATTCTACGTAAAATCGTGGACTCGCTGACATAAGTTTCTTTGCTGAAATCCGCTAGACTTTTTTCAGGTTGAAAGAGAGAATTCACGATAAAACGATACGGAACGGAGTGTTTGACCTGTGAGATCAAAAATCGATTGGAACGACCGGGATCACTCTTCCAATAAATCTTCGAAGTTTCAATAAACAGAGGCGCTTCATTTAGTTCAAGGAGTGATTCGTTAAGTTCTCGCAGCATCTGTAAAAAGGACTGGTAGTTGCACTCAAATTTATGACTAAGTGTGTGGACAGAGTATTCTCCTTCTGGATAGCCTTCCATCAGCTTGAAAAAATGGATCTTTTTCTGCTGCTGATTGGTTAAGAACAGTTCTCTAAACATAACTTCCACGCCTTTCTATTATTATTCCGTTATTTTGAAGCGATAATTATTTAAAACAGACTAAATGTTGCTTATAAATTAATTTTAGCATAGCCTTATTGACCTAATTCTTGATGGAAATAGCTTATTGACATTAAAAATTCGTCAATTAATACTAATTGTTGACCGATTTGTGAATTAGTCTTCAAGTCGAAAGTGATTTTCCTAAAAAAATTCACTTTTTTTCATCGAATGTTCGTCATTAGGATAGAGACACCAAAATTTTTAAAATCAGTTCAAATTATGGGCTCTGATTTTTTCAAAAAAAAAACAGCCATTGATTAAGTAAAAAGGCGTTAACAGCAATACTTTATCCTGCTATCGGAAAAAGTGGGTGACTTTTGATTTCAGAAAAAACGACTATCGGTTTTTATTCTGATTTACTTAATGAGACGTCGATACGAACAAAGCGGGTTGTCAAAATGATAGTGAAGCCCATATTGAGTGTGAAAATACATTATCTGGAACTTCTCTTGGTTGCAAACGTTTTTTCCGCTATACTGAAAGTAATTTAACGAAGAGGAAGGTGCAGTATATGATTGATCATTTGAGTATTGGTGTTACTGATTTAGCGAAAAGCAAAGCGTTTTATGAAGCAGCATTAAAACCGTTAGGCTATCAGGTTAAGATCGAGATGGAAAATGCCATTTGCTTCGGAGCCGATGGCGGGGACTTATGGATCGGAGCAATGGAGCCTAACAAGATCCATCTGGCTTTTAGTGCGAAGGATCGGGCAACGGTTGATGAGTTTTATGAAGCAGCGATGAAGGCTGGCGGAGTGGACAACGGTGCTCCAGGTTTGCGACCCCATTATCATGAGAATTACTATGGTGCCTTCGTTTTTGATCCAGATGGCTCTAATATTGAAGCAGTGTGTCACAAAGAAGCATAGTGAACGAACCGGCTGAAAAGCCGGTTTTTCTATCTGGCTTAGCCCGTTAAAAATAGTTTACAAAGTGCAAATAAGTCTCCTCTTCGGATTTTTGATTAATAATTGTACCTTTAAACGAAGATAGCTGTATGATGAATGAATTAAAGGTGGTGCAACGACAATGAATAAATCTCAATGGTACAGCGATCGCTGGGGCGAACCGACCCATGATGATCAAATGCTTTTTTTATTGTTGACGATTGGTGTTTTTCAAGCTGGATTAAGCTGGCAGGCGGCTGCCAGCAAACGAGACGTATTCGAACGAAACTTTTGCGGGATGGATTTTCGCAAAGTAGCCGCCTTCTTTCCAGATGATATCGAGCGGATCGCCAAAGACCCAGAGATGATCCGCAATCCGCGGAAAATTAAAGCAGTCGTCCAAAACGCGCGGGCGATCGTCAAACTGCTTGAGGAGTACGATAGTTTTGCTGATTATTTGTGGGATTTTGTAGGGGGAGTGCCTGTCATTCATCAGTACGAAATGGCGGATGAGGTCCCGAACACTTTGCCGGAAGCGACGGTGATCGCAAAGGATATGAAGAAAAGAGGCTTCAGCTTCGTGGGACCGATCATTACCTGTATGTTTTTGAAAGCAGCGGGGATCATGCAGGATCGGGTGATGGAATAATAGATAAGTAAAAATCGTTGAACGAAAGAAACGCAGTTGATTTTGTAAGTTACTACAAAATCAACTGCGTTTTTCTATGATTAAATGCTCTCTATTCGCTTGATGCCATTTTTATACATCTCATCTATTAGCTTCTTATCTGTTTGATTATCAGTGATAAGCAAGTCGATTTGATCAATTGGAAGAAAGGTGTACAAAGCACGCCGCCCGATTTTTGTGTGATCAGTAACAACGATTTGTTTTGCGGAAGCATCGATCATATTTTTTTTGGTAGCAATTAGCAGTTCGTTGAAATGGGTCAGCCCCTTTTCAACATTGAGAGCCGGTGTTGCGATAAAGGCTTTATCAACGCTCAACTGATGCAAGGATTCGTTAGCGATCTGACCATTCAGCATAAAACTATCATGAAACAGTGTCCCTCCAGTAACGATAGTGGTTATGCTACGATTTGATCGTAGAACAGATGCAATATTGACATCATTCGTAATGATCGTAATGTCTTGCAGATGGGGCATTTCGTTTAGTGTTTTAGCGATTTGTAAAGTAGTGGTACCAGAATCTAAGATGATGGCTTCGCCGCTTTTTATATATTTGGTCGCATATTTTCCAATACGTGTCTTCTCAAGTATATTTTCCGTTGCACGGTCTTCAAAGACTGGTTCATCCTGTTTGATACTGGCAGGAACCACCCCACCATGGATTCTAACAACAAGCCCCTGTGATTCCAATTCATCAAGGTCTCTGCGAATCGTTGTTTCATGAACTTGAAAGATCTCTGACAGTTGGGAAACGGAGATAAATTGCTTGTTCTCGATTGCTTCTAGTAACTTTATTCTGCGCTCTCCTGTTAACATGCTGTTTCATCCTCTCGCTTTTTCCGTGTATATATGAGCTATTCCCATCATTGAAAACTTTCTCACTCTACAGTCTATGGAAAATAGCGGAAGGTGTCAATATGTTTGCTAATCAATCGAGCAATAATGAGCTTGTTCGAGCTAAATATCCAATAAAAATTATAATTAGGTTTGAACTTTGGATGATTAAATGAATTTGAATCAGCAATTAGAAAATATTTTTGTTTTTTTATGATGTTTTGAAAAACTTATCTGTAGCTTTTTTTGCAAGAAGAGAATGATATTTTAAAAATAAAGCGTTTACACAGGCACTTTGTGGTGCTATACTCGTAAACGAGCAATAAAGAGATATAACGAGCGCTCGTAAATGAGGAGGGAAATAAATGGAACAAGTGGTTGAATCAAAGGTTTTCAGTCTGGTTGAACCAGGAATGATTGACGAAGTGAGTAAAACGAGAAGAATCCCCGAAGGTTGGGTGGCTGTTGAACCAACATATGCGAGTATCTGTCATGCGGATTTAAGATATTTTGCAGGTTTGCGACGTCCTGAGGCTTTAGCAAAAAAATTGCCGATGGCTCTGCTACATGAAGGTATCGGAATTGTTAAGGAAAGTCATTCGGAAAAATTTGCGGTAGGTGATCGAGTGGTAGTCGTTCCCAATATACCGGGACAAATCCTGCATCCAGAGATTGATCAAAAACCAGATATTCCTGTGAATTATTCGAAAGGTAATGCTTTTTTAGGCAGCGGCTATGACGGGATGGCACAAAGTCGGTTAGTTCACCCAGAGGACTGTTTAGTACAAATTCCAGATGAGATTCCCAATGAAATTGCTGTTTTAGCAGAACTATCGTCTGTTTCCCATCATGCAATCAGTCATGTGGAGGACAAGCTGAAAAAAGCGAATACCCGTGTAGCCCTTTTTGGCGATGGCCCTGTGGGATACTTTACGGCTGTAATGTTGAAATACTTGTACGGCGTTGATGCAGAACGATTCGTGGTTTTCGGTGCGGCGGACGATAAGCTTGCCCATTTTGACTTTGCACGGACGGAGAATGTATTGACTTATGATTTCAAAAACTCAATAGAAAGATTTGATATCTTAATCGAATGCACAGGTGGGAAATTCAGCCAGAGCGCGTTAAATCAAGCAATCGATATCGCGGATTCGCTAGCGGATATCATTTTTATGGGGGTCACAGAGGAGCTGGTTCCGATTGATACACGCGATATTTTGGAAAAGGGGATCACTGCGCATGGAAGCAGCCGTTCATCCACAGCAGATTTTGAAGCAGTAGTAGCTGGAATGAAACGGCTGGAATATCGAACAGCCTTAAGTAAAATATTGCCTGATCAAGTGATCGAGATTTCAACTGGGGATGATTTTAGGAAGGCCATGGAAAAATTTGTTGAAAATCCTGGCTGGAACAAAACAGTGATGCGTTTTAGCTGGTAAGCTATGCAAAATAAAAAAAGAGGTGGAAATGTGACAGGAATATTGATCGTGACTCATGGTGAGATGGCAACAGGGATCATGGACAGCCTTAGCCTTATCATGGGCGACCAACAAGAATACCAAACTCTAGGTCTAAAACACGGAGACGACATTGGTGAATTTAGTGAAAAAATTCAGGCAGGTATTTGTGAGCTGGATAAGGGGGCTGGTGTATTGGTGTTGGTCGATCTGTTTTCAGCCAGTCCCTACAACCAAGCGGCGATGTCATTTAACAAACTGAAGGATCATAGCTATCGGCTGGTCTCAGGAGTGAATTTACCGATGATTATCGAAGCCTTTAACCAGCGCATGCTTGGTGCCGATTTAGAAACGATGTATCAAGCAGCGATGACGGCCGGAAAAGACGGCATCAAAGAGTTTTTGGATGAAATGACTAAGTTAGAAAAAATGTGAATTGATAAATAGTTGAATGGAGTGTGTTAAAAATGGGAGAAATCGTATTAGCACGAATTGATGATCGTTTGATTCATGGGCAGGTAATGACTGCTTGGCTGCAATTTACCGGAGGAAATCATATCGTCATCGTGGACGACGCGACGGCAGGTGATGAGTTTACAAAATCAATCATGTCGATGGCTGTACCTAATGGAATAAAATTATCTATTTTAACCATTGAGGAGGGGACAGCATTGCTGGCGAATATTCCAGAGGGTCATCGGATTATTGTATTAGCAAAAGAGCCGCAGACCTATTGGAAGCTGATCGAAAATGGCGTGAAGTTTGATGAGATCATTATTGGCGGGATGGGTGCGCGCAAGGATCGCAAAACCTTCCATAAAAACATCTCGGCATCGGAAGAGGAAAAAGAAACCTTCAAAAATATCGTGAGTCAAAACGTGAAAATGAAGATCCATGTTATTCCAGACCAAGGTTCACAAGCAATTGAAGGATTGCTATAAAAAAATCGTGAGGGAAGTGGAGAAATGAAAATTAGTCTAATCCAAGCAATTTTAATCGGTGTCGTTTATTATCTTGGAATCAATGGAACACCGTGGCTTTCACTAGTCGGGACACATGGTTGGATGCGTCCACTAGTAAATGGGACTGTTGTAGGGTTGATCTTGGGTGATCCGGTACAGGGCTGTATCATTGGAGCTGCGATCAATCTGCCTTATCTAGCCTTTATCTCAGCAGGCGGAACGGTTGCGATGGATCCGGCACTTGCGGGAACTCTTGGAACCGCTTTAGCGATGGCGGCTAAAGTCGAACCCGCTGTCGCTGTGACCCTAGCCGTACCGATCGGTTTGTTAGGGACTTTGATCTGGGTAGCCCACATGACGGTCGATATTACATTTGTGCATATGGCGGATAAAGCAGCCGAAGAGGGAAAAATTGATCGGATCAACTGGCTTCATATCGTTCCACCGCAATTATTTTTACTTTTGATCACAGTTGTCCCTGTTGCACTAGCTGCCTATCTAGGGGCTGATGCAGTTGAAGGAATCGTGGATGCTTTGAGTGGACGGCCACTGGATGTTCTTTCGGCTATTGGCGGTATTTTACCAGCCCTAGGGATCGCCATGAATTTGCGGGCGATGAATGGCAAGGGCACACTTTTATTCTTTACTTTTGGGTTTATGTTAGCGATCTATTCGGGACTACCTTCTGTGCCGATCGCCGTATTTGCCGGAATCATCGGCTATGTCTTCACTGAATTATATTTGAAAGATAAAAATGGAGGGTTGGCATAATGGAACAGGCAGCGGAAATAAAAAAAGAAAAGCTATTAACGAAAAAGGATGTTGTGAAAGCTTTCTGGCGTTGGACCTTCTTTTCTCATGCGAATTATAACTATGAACGGCTGCAGGCAACTGGTGTCGTCCATGCCTTCAGCCCGATTTTGAAGAAATTATATGGCAAAGACGAAGATGAAATGAAATCTGCCTTAGAACGCCATATGCAGTTTTTCAATACAGAACCTTCCTTTGGCGGTCCGATATTGGCAATGACCATCGCGATGGAAGAGGAGAGGGCGCTGGGAGCAGACATCAATGATCAGACTATCAATGGATTGAAAACAGGATTGATGGGACCGTTAGCTGGGATCGGTGATACCTTATGGCAAGGAACCTTGATCCCGATCTTGTTGTCCTTCACCTTACCGTTTGGAGCGGATGGAAATATTTTTATGGGTCCAGTCTTATTCTTTGCCCTTCATTGGATCATTATGACGGTCATTGCTTACTTCTTATGGATTCAAGGTTATGAGCAAGGAAAAGAAGGAATTCAGAAAATGATGGCTGGCGGCCGCTTGTCCTATATCATGACCTTCTCACAGACATTGGGGGCAATCGTCATTGGATCGTTAGCTGCGAATTTCGTCAAGATCGCCACACCATTAAGTGTCCATCTAAGCGGAAAAGAAAATCTATCTATCCAAACAGATGTGCTGGATGCGCTGGTAAAAGGAATCTTGCCGTTGGGAGTGACGTTGCTGACGTATTATTTATTGAAACATAAAAAATATACTCCAACAAAAGTTCTAGTTATTCAAATTATTGGCGGAGCGATTTTAGCCGCACTTGGTTTGATTGTTAACTCAATATAAGTGAAAAACGACGTTAGAAGGGAAGAGTAATATATCTGACGTCGTTTTTTGAATAGATAAGAAGGGGCGAATGATTTTGAAAACAGCAGTATTTTATGATGTGAAAAAGTTGGTAGTAGAAGAGACACCCTTACCAGAAGTACCGAAGGACAAAGTTTTGCTGAAGGTTGAAACTTGTGCCATTTGTACTTGGGAACAGCGCGTGTACACTGGAGTGAAAAAAGTCAGCTATCCATTTATAGGCGGTCATGAGATTGCAGGAGAGCTCGTAAAAATAGGTGAAGCGGCAGCTGGAACTTGGCAAGTAGGAGACAAGGTTGTTTTTGGCACGAACTTAGCCTGTGGTCATTGTCATTATTGCCGCGTAGGTGAAGAACAAAATTGTCTGAACTTTGATCATAGCAAGCAGCAACCGGGTTTGCCTTATAGGGGGATGGGCGGGCTGTCCGAATACCTTGTGGTCGCCCCAGCGAATATTTTCAGTTATCAAAATGTTTCTTCCGAAGAAGCTTCCTTAACCGAACCATTATCTTGTGTCTTGCACAGTGTTGAGACTGCAGAGGTGAACTTTGGTGATTATGTTTTAGTTGTTGGGGCAGGGATCATGGGGATGCTTCATTTGCAGTTGGCGCAAAAAAGAGGAGCGATCGTGATTGTTTCTGATCCGAACGAAGCACGTCTGAAGTTAGCGAAACAGTTGGGTGCAGCCCACGTTGTTAATCCTGTACAGGAAGATTTGGTCGAAAAAGTGCGGGCTTATACGGAAAACTTAGGCGCACAAATCATTTTTAATACGACTCCGATGTCCGATTTAATTCCTGAGTTGTTGGACATCTTATCTAATACGGGAAAAATGATTTTATATTCTTCCTACTATCCGGATGAACCGGTGGGAATCAAATTTGATCACATCCATAAAACAGGACAGCAGATCATAGGGACGGCGAATTCCAATAAACGTGATTTCCTCCGTGCTGCTCGTTTGATCAGTCAGGGAATCATTGATGTGAAACCTTTCATCACGAAAATCTATCCGCTGAGTCAGATCGAATCGGCCTTTGAGGAGGCAGTAAATACCGAAGCTTTTCGTATCATAGTTAATTTTGAACAAGAAAGAAGTGAAGATGTATGCTAGTAACTGCTAAGGAACTACTGATGGAGGCTGAAAAAAGAAAGTGCGCTGTGGGAGCTTTTAATGTACCAAATTTAGAGTCCTTACGAGGTGTGATCCAAGCAGCAGAAATGCTGGAAGTGCCGGTAATCATTCAACATGCTGAAGTTCACGAGAATCTAATTAGACTAGAGGAGATTGGACCAGTGATGATTCACTATGCGAAATTAGCTAAGGTCCCTGTCGCAGTCCATTTGGATCATGGTTCTAGCCTAGACGCATGTGTAAAAGCTATTAGAATGGGGTTCACCTCGATCATGTATGATGCGTCGCTGAAGGACTACGAAACAAACGTTAAGGAAACAACAGAACTAGTCAAAATTGCGCATAGTGTGGATGTTTCTGTTGAAGCTGAATTAGGAGAGATGACGAATTCAGCGATAGGCAGCGGTGAAGGACGCGAATCTGAGTTGGGTGCTTTTGGAAATAAAGATCTATTTACGAATCCAGATCAAGCGAGAAGTTTCGTTGCGTCTACCAAAGTGGATAGCTTAGCTATTTCATTTGGAACAGTCCACGGAAAATATTTCACCGAACCCGAATTAGATTTTCAACGAATCTCGGCTATTCGATCGGCGACCAACAACTTTCCATTAGTGATGCATGGCGGATCAGGGGTTTCAGATGAGGATTATAAACTGGCAATTGATGCAGGAATTCGTAAAATAAATTACTACACGTACATGAATCTAGCGGCAGGTACAGCTGTAAAAATGGAGGCGAGTAAAAGACAGAATAAAGAGCTATTTTTTGATGCTTTGGCCTTAAAAGCTACAGCAGCGATCAAAGAAAATATCTGTGGTGCGTTAAGAATTTTCAATCATTTATAATCGATCCGGTTAGCTTAACAGCTAGCCGCTTTTTTTGTCTCTAAGAAACTATGGGTATAAAGAGAGAGGAATGGAAAAACTCAATATACCTTTAGAGAAAACATTGTTATCATGATTTATGTAAATATATCTTTACTTCCCATGAGATTAATCTATACTATAGGTAAATATATCTTTACTTAGGAGATGGAAAAGGTGATCGGGATAATTAGTTTTTTCTATTTAAGTGGGCAAACAAACCCATTTATTAGAACGATGTTTGATGTAGTAAGTATTCTAATGATCTATGCACTATTTTCAAGCACCGTGTTTATTGTTCGAGAGATTCGAAAGAAGAATGATGAGCTAGTCAAAAAAGTTACGATTGATTCTATGGCGATGGCTTTTGTAATTATTGTCATCTTGCATATAGTCCAGATGGTTGTTCGGGTGGTCTACTTCAATAAAACGGGCAATGATATCAACTTACTGGTGACATCAGGATTGAGTATCGAATCATTGGGGGATAGCGGCAGTCATCTAGAATCTTTTGGTGTTGATTTAGCTATTTTTTCAGCCTCTTTATTTGTTAATCGCTTAAGGTACTCTGGACGGACTGAATGGATCAAGCATCGCCATGCTGTTAAGAGTGAAGAAATAATTGGAGAAAGCAGCAAAATAGAGAATGAAGAAACAGAGGATAGTTTCATGAAATTTTAAAACAGATCTGAAAATAGATTTACAGCGGATATGACGATCAGAGCGTCATATCCGCTTTTTTGCCTTTCCCTTCGTTCTACTTTATAGTAAAAAGAAACATTAGAAAAGAATGAGGAAGGTGTCGAAATGGGAAATCAATTTGTGCGGATTGATGAGAAGAATTGGAAACGAGCGATGCATTGTCGGGTATTTAGAAATAGCGTAGAGCCAGCTTTTTGTGTAACTTTTGAGCTGGATATCACGAATTTTTTGAATAAGATGCGAGAGCGAAAGTATTCCTTTACGTTTGCGATGGTTTACAGTGTCTCGGTGTGTGCCAACCAAATTGAAGAATTCCGCTATCGCTTTGTGGATGGGGATATTGTGCTCTTTGATCAGATCGACACTGCGTTTACTTATCTGAATAAAGAGACCGAGCTGTTCAAGGTAGTAAATGTTCCATTAACAGAAACGCTGGAGGAATATGTAGCGTTAGCTGCTAAAACAGCAGAGGAGCAACAGGAGTATTTCACTGGTCCATTAGGCAACGATGTGTTTCAGTTTTCGCCAATGCCATGGGTGACCTATACTCATATTTCCCATACGAATTCTGGTAAAACGGATAATGCCACACCATTATTTGATTGGGGCAAGTATTTTCAACGAGACGGCCGAACGCTGTTGCCTTTCTCTGTTCAGGCGCATCACTCGTTTGTCGATGGTCTGCACATTGGTAAGCTGGCAGATACTTTGCAAGCTTATTTGGATGATTTCTAATATACTTGGCTATAAAGAAAAAATTGCTGATGGGGAATAAAAATGATCACAAATATTGAAGAATTATATACGGTGTTTAGCCAAATTATGGACCATAAACGCTGGTGGAACACGGATAATAAATGGGAAATTTTACTTGGTGCGGTACTGGTTCAAAATACAAATTGGCGCAATGTTGATTATGCGTTAGCTAATTTGAATGAAGCGACGCAGTTTTTGCCGGAAAAGATTTTGGCTTTAGATAAAGAGCAATTGCAGGAATTGATTCGACCGAGCGGCTTTAATAAGGGGAAGTCAAATACGATCATTGGGTTGCTGACATGGTTGGAGGGCTATCACTTTGATCTAGCGCAAGTGTCTCGGAAAGATTTTGCCGAATTACGCAAAGAATTATTAGCGATCAAGGGCATCGGTGAAGAGACCGCCGATGCTTTATTGGTGTATGTCTTTGACCATTCGACCTTTATCGCGGATAAGTACGCGCAGCGGATGTTTGAAAAATTTGGTTTTGTTTCTAAGGGATATAAACAGTTAAAAAGCAAAATCAGTTGGCCGGAAACGATGGATACCCTCAAAGCCCAAAATCTTCATGGCTGGATCATTGAATACGGGCAGGTTTATTTGAAAAATGATGAGCTGTGGCAAAGTGGTCCCTTGAAAAACTTTAAGTTGAGATTAAGTTCTGAGGTTGATTAGACGTCAAAAAAGTGTCTAAGCTTTCCTTCAAATACATTTCGTGTTATAACTTTTCAAGTATTCAACGTCGTAGGTTAAAAAATACTATTACTATAGGGAGTAATGAAATGGTCACATTAAAATCAAAACGGGAAATCGACCAGATGAAAGAATCTGGGGCGATTCTCGCTGGAATTCATCAACAATTACGGGATATCATCAAGCCGGGAATCACCACTAAAGAAATCAATCAGTTTGTACAAGAAAAAGTTGAGGCAGCAGGCGCAACAGCTGCGCAAATCGGCTTTGAGGGTTATGAATTCGCCACGTGTACCAGCGTGAACGACGAAATCTGTCACGGGTTTCCATCGAATTATCGTTTGAAATCAGGTGATGTATTAAAGGTTGATTTTTGTGTCGACTATCACGGTGCTATTTCTGACAGTTGCTGGACGTATGCAGTCGGTGAGATCACACCTGAACATCAGGCGTTGATGGATGTCACGAAAGAGGCTCTGATGATTGGCATTGCTCAAGCACAGGTCGGCAATCGAGTTGGCGATATCGGTCACGCGATTCAGACCTATGCAGAAGCTAAGGGCTATGGTGTAGTACAGGATTTTCTTGCGCATGGCATTGGTCCAACAATCCATGAAGAACCTTTCTTCCCCCATTTCGGTACGGCTGGCAAGGGAGCGCGACTAAAAGAAGGTATGACCATCACGATCGAACCAATGATTACCACTGGAACATGGGAAGCCGGTATTGATGGCAATGGCTGGACGGCTCGCACATTAGACGGCAGTTACTGTGCACAGTATGAGCATTCCATTGCTATTACTAAAAATGGTCCAGTAATCATGACTGAACAAGAAGCATAATCAACAAAAAGAGGGCTCGGATAATCGAGTCCTCTTTTTGTTATTTATTCAATAGAATATTTTTGGTTAAATAATTTGGGTTGTTTTTAAAAGCTTATTAATTCAAAGTTTTTACTAATATTAATAAATAAAGGTATATCTGTTTTTATATATACAAGCATACAAAAAAGTTATATCATAATGAATATAAAAGCACGGTGGCGATTACATAAAAATAGATGGGGGTTTTGGATCATGGGTGTTGGCGTTGGTATTGCGAAGCTAGCTGAGAGGCAGCTGTTCTTAATGAAAGTCGAAAATTTAAGCAAACGTGTAAGGGCTTACTTCGATCGAACTCAGGATGTTGATTCATTGATCGAATACGGAGTTGCAATCCTCGTGCGAAATTTTTTCTGTATGAAGGCATTTCCTGACTTAATTAATGTCTACTGAATCATTGAATTTTATTGTAACCTCAGTGTTTCAGAGGGATTTCTAGTATAATAAGTGCAAGGGTCTTTTCGTGAAATTGACGAAA
>NZ_JAWGOQ010000012.1:0-129728 GCF_032555305.1 Enterococcus sp. | reverse complement strand
ACTAACAAAACTAGATATTTGTACACAAAACGGCGTAAAACTATTTGATACGGTGATCACGGCTAAGGTCTTGACTCACATTGATACAGTGATGTTCGATTCGGATACGGAGACGAAAGGTCTTACCTATTACGGCAAGCCAGCCAAAGAAGCCAGCTGTGAAGAAGTTGGTTGCTTTAACGTGGCGGATAAACAGGAAGAAGCTGCGACTTTACCAACGCCAAAACAGACTGTATTACCAACAACACCGTATGGCAGCTATTTCAAGCGCTTAACTAGTGTTGAGCTAGCCGAAAAAGTAGAAATAACAGTGGAGAAAGATGCTCTACCACAATCAACAAGGAACCTTAGTGAAATTAATGAACAACATCATGATTCTGCACCACTGACTGAACCTAATTCCAGCCAAGATGCAAATGAACGAAACGGACTACTTCAATGGCTCCACAGGATCAGGAAGAAGAACAAAGATGGGCCCGCTGAAATCCCGCGAGAATAGCCTTTTCGCAATTAAACTCGATCTTTGAAATTTTCATACTGCGTAGGGGAATAACGTTTTACTGACACCTGCGACGAAAATCGCAGGTGTTTCAAACTATTTTTAGAAAGCGAGGAATCTGCATGAACTTAGTCTCAATCGTAACTGGAGGAAGTATCCTCGATTATTTATTCGGCGGAAGTGTGCCAATCATGGGTGTTTTTCTGACAATGGTTGGACTAGATCTCACCACTGGATACGTCAAAGCCTTAAAAAGTCACACTTGGGTCTCTTCCATCAATCTTTATGGACTGTTTACCAAATTTATCACCTTCTCCACCATCATCTGCGCCGCGGCATTGGATAAAATTGCGCCAACCGTTGGGATCACGTTACCTATTAATGTTGCGCTGATTTGGACGGCTTTACTGATTGTTTACGAGATTGGCTCGATTCTGGAAAATGCCCATGAATTCGGGCTGAAGATCACCTGGTTGCAGAAATGGCTGCGAGTCTTTGAACGAGATGTTGGGAAAACGGCTGCCAATTATCCCGATAAAGACGATCAAGAAAACAATATTCAGTAGGAGGAAATCAGATGCTAATTACTGAAAATGCCCTGCAATACGGGCTGAACTTACGAGGAAAAGTCTGTTACTCCATGTCTAACAGGCTTGGTGTTCGTTCGATGGATTGTTCCAGTTTTGTCTTTCGTGCGTTAATTACGGCAGGCTTTTTGCCTAAGGATTCCTTCATCGGAAATACGGAAACACTCTTCAAATTAAACGGAAAACTATTAGAAGAAATCAGTCGTTCAGAGGTTCGCCGTGGAAACCTATGGATCGCAGGACATGAAGGCGCATCGCTGGGCTCAGCAGGACACACTGGATTATTTTTGAGTGATATCCACGGCGATGCCTTGCACTGTACTTATTCCAAAGGTTGCCAAAACATCGCCGTCACCAAAGCAATCGGCTGGATGGGGGATTATTCCGGTTTACCTGTACGCTATTTTCGGGTGAAAAACACGAGTGTCACAGGACCGAGCGAAAGTGCTGCTCAACAACGCATCTTAGCAATCGATGGTTCATGGGGGTCAGCGACTACCAGACGACTACAAGAAGTATTAAACTGCACAATCAAAGACGGCATCATCAGCGGTCAGATCGAAAATCCGGCGAATCAAGCGATCCCTTCTGTTCAGTTTGGAAATGGCGGCTCGAATGTGATCCGCAGACTCCAAGCTTTATTAAGTGTGCCCTCAGATGGCAACTTCGAACCAGCTACTTGTTTGGCATTACAAAAAAGAATGGGCACGATTCAGGATGGGATCATTAGTCCAGTATCGGATTGTGTGAAAGCGATGCAGCGAAGATTGAATGAAGGATTCGTTTAACCAGAAAGTTTCGAGAAACACTAATGGAAATGTGCAACTCAATGATGCTTATTGCAAAGTATTCGCTACGCCACCTTAGATATCAGAGTACAGCTTATGATCACAGATGTTATTTAGAAACGCTGCGGATTCAAGATCAATACTATTCAAATTATCACTAAAACACCGACTATCTTCTCTCAATCTTTTAAGAGAAGATAGTCGGTGTCTACTACGTTAATCGGCTTAAGAATGTTTGCCTTATCCCTGCACATCTTGTTCTCTAAACCTAAGCGTGGCGATTGTCCCCCGTTCATCCGAGGTATAGCTCAGCTTGCCGTGGTGGTAGGCCATGATTTCATGACAGATCATTACTCCCTTGCCCAGGCCGGATATCTCCTTTTCTTTTAAAGAGAGACCTTGATTTAATTTGTTGAGAAGTTCTGGACGAAGCTTGTTTCCACGATTGCCGACTTGGATCGTCGCTCCTTCGGCTGTGATCCAGACATCTTGGCTTTCGCGGTAGGCATTGGACAATAAATTACTGAAGAGGGCCTTGATCAGCACTTCGTTTCCTCTAAGCTTTGGCAGTGTTCCGTGAATCGTCAGGTTGGGATAGATTGTTTTAAAATCGGAAAGACATTCTGCCAATGAAAACTGCTCAACGTGAATCGGCTGATCCTTCAGATTCCCGATGATCAGCAGCTTTTCGATCAGCTCCTTCAAGTAAATGGCTTGTCCATTGATTTGTTCGGCGACAAAGAAATTTTCTTCTTCGTCGGTTTTTACCCGAATCAAATAATCGGAGTAGCCCTGAATCGTTGTTAGCGGTGTCCGTAATTCATGGGCGATATTCTCAATCGGCTGATAGATTTTTTTCATCATCTGATACAAAAGCAGCGCCACAATAATATTACATAGGCTGAATAGGGCGATTCCTTGAAGAATTCGCTGATAATGGTGTTCATAGACTGGATGGATATTTTTTGCGTAGAGAACGGAGATCGTATTTCCTTGATAATTCTTGAAGGAATCCAGCAGGGTCAAATATTCATTGCCGTTGCTTTTATGGATTGGCTGACTCAGACCCTGCTTACCTCGGATTTTTTTATCTATCGTATCCACCAGAACCTGCCCATCTTCCTTAACCTCTAAAAAAATATCGTTCTCCGCGTACTGCCGACAATGCTCAATAATATCACGAGGCTCCGCATTCAATCGATACCATTTTTCCAATGTGTTGATAAGGGTGTCTCGTTCGATTCTTGACAGGTCCGCCATGTGGTGAAGCTCATTTTTGAAATTTCCACTGATAAAAATCATTAGACTAATAGCAAAAATGAGCGCGAACAGACCATGAGCCACAAAAAAGTATTTTCGCCATAGCTGCATCAGTCCATCTCCAATCGATAGCCGTATTTAAACACTGTCTTGATTGATTTCTTTAAGCCTAATTTACTGCGCAAGCGTTGGATATGGACATCGACTGTACGAATGTCTCCTAAATAATCCATCCCCCAAGCGATATCAAGAAGCTGTTCGCGGGACAAGGCGATGTTCTTGTTCACGAGTAACGCCTCCAGAAGTAAAAATTCCTGCGTTGTTAGCGTAAGTTCCGTTTCGCCTTGATAAACTCTTTTTTCATCTAAATGGATACGGACGTGCTCCTCCAGTTCGATCCAGCTGTCCCGTGGATAATATCGCCGTAGTACAACCTCGATGCGCGCCAACAGCTCTGCCATCGCGAAGGGCTTGATAATGTAGTCCTCCGCCCCTAGCTGGAGACCTTTGACGCGATCCGTGATCTCATCTCTGGCTGTCAGGTAAATCGTCGGCAGCTTTGGCAGTCGTTGGATCAAGGAGAAACCGTCACTATCAGGCAAGCCCACATCCAGCAACAAGAGCTGCAGCTGCTCTTTTTTGATTCCTTTGACAGCTGCCTCGCCAGTGAAAAACTGATAGCAGCGATGCCCTGATTTTTCCAGTGTCCGCTTGACCAATTCACTGATACTGCGGTCATCCTCAATAATCCCAATACTTGCCATAAGACTGCTCCTTCCTTAATTTTTAGGGTGATCGGAAGTTTGGTAGGCCCGTTCGTGAATCAATAGTAAGGTCTCTTCACTCAAATCCTTGATTTTAGCCGTGGAGGCATCGATGCCAGCTGCTTCACAGACCTCCTCGATGACCTCCTTTGCTCCATGAAAGGCATAGATATCGCCGATCTCTTCCTCTAGGCTGATTTTCGTGTCATCCTTTTTTGCACTGGTCAACACGGCATGCTCGCCATTTGTGATCAGAGAATAGGCGACCATCTCATAATCAATCATTTCTTCCGTCAATTCCGCATTCGTCACCGTTTCATAGTCCAAGTCAAACTTCTCACAGACCTTTTTGATCACTTCTGCGGAAAGATACGGATGATCTTTGTATAGCTCATCTTCCTTGCGAAGCGTGACTTCGATGGGTTCACTTTCCTGCTGCTCTAAACTGGCTTCTGTTCTTCCCTGTGAGAAAAAAATCCCGACAATCATGACGCAAATCAAACCCAATGTGACTAGCAGCGTAATTCCCCACAGCTTCTTTTCCTTAAAAAAATTCATTTTCCTCATCCTCTCCTTTTCGTTTAACGATTAGTCCTAATCTATTATTTAGTATAAAGAGGAGTTGTTGCAGAGTTGTTACCGAGGAGCTTTTTTCGGTAATAATGAATCAAACGGTTGCTTCACTAGTATTATACCAATTCAAAGAGAGCTAGCGGAAATCAAAAAATAAGATCAAAACGAGGAAAATCGTCTTGATCTTATGAGGGTAGATGTGGTTTTTGATTATTTTTCTTTGCGTTTCTTCCAGCTGGTCAATGCGGCACCGACAGCGGCGAATCCTGCAATCATGAGTCCTGAACCTGCCAGCATCCCGGTTCTTGGGTAGGACTTGGCACTCGCTGTGGCTGTTGGATAGACCTTCCGAGTGCTGGTCGGCGGATTATTGACGCTGGTTGGAACGGTCCGCTCCGTACGCTTGATTGTTTTCAAATTGACGATCGCTGTTTGGATCTCCTGAGATAAATAACTGGACACAGTCAAGCATACACCTTCAGCGCATTGACTACCTCCGTTTCCATGCACAAAGAAGCGCAATCAATCCATTATGGAGATTGCGCTTCGTTAAAATAATAGAATCCTCAAGTATAGTCGTATTTACAGATTCCTTTGATCTCTAGCTAGAGCCAAACAGCCGATTATTCCGGCATTATCAGCTAGCTTGGGTGTAACAATGTACTCACTGACAGACGGTGTATCCACATAACGATTGATAAGTCTGACAAACTCTGCTTGCACCTTCTTTTTTAAGTGTTCCTGCTTCATCACGCCACCACCAAAAATAATGATATCTGGTGAAAGAATCAATGTTGTGTTATAGGCGCATTGTGCAATATAGGAGGCCTCAATAGCCCAAAAAGGATCCTCCTCCAGCAACTCCTGCCCTTTGACTCCCATTCGTTTTTCAATAGCCGGTCCTGCTGCCATTCCTTCCAGACAATCATGATGAAATGGGCAATTTCCAGCGAACAGATCCTCCGGGTGTCGCTTGATCAGCATGTGTCCCATTTCTGGATGACTGAAGCCTTCGATGAACCGGCCATTTTGAATCGCTCCACCTCCGATTCCTGTTCCTATAGTATAGTAAACCACGCTGGATAGACCCTTGCCATGCCCTAAAACATATTCTCCATAACAAGCCGCATTTACATCTGTCGTCCAGGAAATCGATACATTAAAGCTTCGTTTCAATGTACCCACAAAATCAAAATTCTGCCAAGCCAATTTTGGCGTAGACGTGATAAATCCGTAAGTCGCAGACGCTCGCTGAAGATCAATTGGACCAAAAGACCCAACACCAATACTGACTAATTCATCACGGTATTCTTCAAAGAAGTCAATCACTCGTTGCATCGTTTCCTCAGGAGTTGTCGTTGGAAAACTCACCCGTTCAATCATCGACAACTCCTCATCACCAATCGCACAAACAAATTTTGTCCCGCCTGCTTCAATTGCACCATAGAGCATAGCTCTTCCTCCAATCCATGTCCTCTATTCATTTTTCTTTTATTATCGAGGCAAACGATCGCGCTTGCTGAATTTCCGCTTTTCATCCCCTGTAGCATCCGTAGAGTACCAATAAGCAACACTAGCTACATCATCTTGACGTTCAAAAAGCTCAACATCATCGTTCCCGATTTGTTGCAGACTAACGGTCAAATCCTGAGTAAAGCAGATTGGATCTTGTAGATGCCAACGATAAAGACCATGTCGCGGCAAAGCATCATCGCCAAAAGCATGCACAGCATTCAACTTTCCAGTCTCAAAACGATCTCTTGTGGCATCTCGATTCGATTGAAATGGGTACCCTAAAAATGGTGTGCAATAGTTTTTTGCATGTGGTCGGCCAAATTCATCGTATTCATGAAAGGCCCATGCCCCTCCAAAGTAGTCTTCAGAGCCCGTAGAAGTGACTGTGGGATAGTCTGTGTCACCATCGATGTAGAACTTAAACTCTCCTTCGCCCCACCAGTACCGTTCCAGACAGGTTAGTGCCAGATATGTTCCGACATAATAGCCCTGCCCTTTTAATCCATCGATCAATTGATAATCCTCTTGGAGCTTGGTGATTCTTTCTCGACGCCAATGGGCATGGAAGTACATACTATTTTCTGCAAGTTCATCCACTAAAGCGTAATTAATCGTATAGAAAAAGGAGGTCATATCTTTCGGATGCAAATTCTCGATTGTAATTTTTGCCGAATTTTGAAAAGGCATCTCAAAATACGAGTTAAACCCTCCTGTTGGATTCACGACAATCGGCAAAGAGTTAACATCACAACGTTCACCAAATCCATTACAGAAAAAATCACCTAACGGACTTTCGACTGCTGGCCGTTCTGAATTGTCCCAGTAAATTCTGAGAATCAGGTCACGCAAGACAAAGCTGCCAAATTCCGTGCGGTCTCGGATCGTCATCCACATATGGCGAATCATTCCCGGACCGGTTATTTCAGCGATCACGGTTTCTTCCCCTGAAGGTAGCGGAATAGCGCCTCTTCCTTTTCTGCTAGGTCCTAACGAGCTAGGAAGCATGGCTGCTTTCCCTTTTTCACCAGTTGGATTTTCCGGTGTGATCGCACGACTTTGGATTTTTTTAAACTGTGTAATATCCTTTAATAGACTCATTTTATTTCCCTCTCAATTCTGATTTTTTCCTCTTTTCCAAGAACGACAATTTCGTCATTTTTCCTAATTGTTAACAATTCTTCGGATAAATTCGTAATATTTAGATACCTCTTCGTACATTCAATCGATAGGAAGACCTTGCCGAAATGCAGCTTCGACCATGTAAACTCAAGATTCGGGATTGGATTAATCTGCAATACACCTTTGATGAAGGTTAAGCCGAAATATTGACTGAGCAGCATACTGACAAAAATTCCCGCTGCCCAGCCGCATTTTCCACAGCCAAAATCTCTCACAACATCGCCCCTTGATGCACCCAATCGATAGGGCCACCACCACCATGAGCCATCCAAATCAGCCAAGCTGAACAGTTCTTGCAGCCGGTTCGAGAAGCCTTTTTCATTGTCCAGTTCGCTCATTAATACGGTGATAAATCCGGGAAATGTCGCCCCAGATTCTAAGCCCCAGGTAATGCCTTTGATTTCTTCACTATAGGTCGGGTTCGCGCTATTTGCGGCAAAAGCCAACGTATGTTGATACAATGGATCATCACTGGCTAAAAATTGATAAAAGGGAATCAAGGTTGTATCCGATTCCTCTCCATCATGCATCAGCAAATCAATTTTTCCATCCTTGATCACATCGCTCAAAAAGATGAGCCCCTGCTCTAAAATCGGTTTTTGATAATGGCTGACGGCGTATTTTGCTTGCTCCTCATCTCCGATTCCCTCTAAAAACTGGGTACCAAAAGGGCCTTCTGTCGTCATTTGATTACAAATCGCAGCCTTGATCGCTTTGGCGGCATCTTTATATCTCTTACTTTCTACCGAAAAGCCTTTCACATCCAATATCTCCGCCAGCCCATCACAGGCTTTCCAAAGACAAAGATTGCTGCCTGTATGGTATTTGCCTAGTGCAAAGGCATCAGAAATCCAAGTAGATTCAAAAAGCATCGGCTCGTTTGGCTGCTGTTGAGCCAACACCTCATCCACGATTGTCATCGCATTGTCTAAAACCTCCGGATAGCCATCAAAGAAGTCTAAATCCGAAGTATGCTCATAGTAAAGAACTGCTAAGATGGTACTCGCTAAAGAATTACTCAAGGAATGATTGATTCCTCCGGGAAATTTTGAACCAGGAAATTTTATTCCGTATTGGTCAAACCACAGGATCGTTTTCTGGCATAATTCCTTATCGAAGAAAAGAAAAGGCAGTGAGGAATAGTACATATCTTTGTTCCAAATACGATTTGTTGCCGGATAGCTTCCCCAGTTACTTCCAACAATCTGATTGTCATGATTCATCCCAAAGCTTGAAAAGCTTTGATAGATCGCTCGGTTATACAGGTGTTTGATGTTTTCATCTGGCAGCACTAATTCACCAAAAATTTCATCAAAATAGTTTAACGTATCCAGCAACCACACTTCAGTATCTGATTTTTGAAAGAGTGGCAGCTCTTTAAATGCATTAGGATCGACAAAGGCGACTGAAAATGTTGCTATCTCACCAAAATTGACGATCTGCTCACTCCCTTTCTGATGGATCAGAACGTTCTGTTGGTCAGAGTACTTATTTTGATATAAAGGAACAAGATTCACTTCTGCTACTTGAAGCGGCCTTTGTGTCTCACTCACGATAGCTACCTGTTGAACCAGCATGCTTAATCGTTTACCCTCAATTATTGGGGCGAAAGGAACAACAATTACTTTAAATGTTGGATAGTGGTGGATAAATCGAGGCAGGCTGTCGTGGATGATGTCGACCTCTACTCGATGATCCGTCTGTGCTAGATCATAATCAATCCCCGCCACCTTGACAGTCAGAGCAAGATTGTTACTTTGAGTCAACTGCTTGTTTACCCACACACCCGGTTTTTCTTCGGTCAGAAGGTTATTATGATAGAAAGTTAAACACTGTACAGTGCCCTGAACATCCATATTTGCTAATACTTTTTGATTGCTGACGTCAAAGGTTAAGCCCTTTGTATCCTTCATATTTTTGTAATAGCTGTACGGATTTGTTGTGCTTGAAACCTTTCCAAAGGTTTCAATGTTGAAGACGGGATGCTTTTTAGAATGAATGATTGATTTGATAGTCATTTTTCCTCCTTGCTAAAAAAGCTGCAGCTACTAGCTGCAGCCTTTCATTAGGCGATTCCCAACAATGACAGTACGATACCCAAGACGACCATGCCAAAGATGATCTTGATAACGCCGACCTTCTTGTCTAATAGCTTGAAGCAACCAAGCGTAACTAGTAACGGTACAATACCTTTGAAAATACTGTCTAAGATTTCTTGGACGTTCATCAGCTCTTCGCCCTTCATTGAGAAACTCAAAACAGTATTGAACTTAACCATACTAATCGTCATGGCACCCACCATGATCAGCCCCAAAATACTAGCCGCTTTTGTCAAGATTTCGATCAGCCCATTCGCATACAATTTCTCAATGTATTTTGACCCTAATGAGTAGCCTAAAACACCGCCATAATATCGCATCAAGAAATTCGGCACATTGAACATCACTAAGAAAATAATCGGAGCTAAAACATTGCCGGCGTTGGCTAAATTGATGGCCAATCCTGCGGTAACCACTCGCCATACACCCCAAAATAGTGAGTCACCGATCCCGGCTAGCGGGCCCATCAAACTTGTTTTGATCGCGTTGATACTTTCGACATCAAAACCAGCCTTTTCTGAATTTTCTTTCTCCATCGAAGCCGCTATTCCCATGATAAAAGAAGCACAAGGAATCGTGGTAGAAAAATACTGAGAGTGACGTTCTAGCGCAGCAGTCCGATCTTCTTCTGTCTGATAGAAGTGATTGATAAAAGGCATCATCGAATATGCGAAGCCGCCGCCCCCCATCGTCACAGGATTCACTGAAGCGTACATCGTCATTGAGCGCCAAAACATTTTTCGTACTAACTTTTTCTCATCTTTTGAAATGCCATCCGTTAATTTCATTGAAAGAAGTCCTCCTCTTCTTGATCGATCGTTGCATTCGTCGCCGTTTCTCCTTGTGGCGCTGCACTCACATGCATATTTTTCAATTGCAGGTCGCGTTGTGCAATCACGATCGCGATGATTGTTCCCAAAGCCGCTAGGGCAATTAGTGGTAGTTCGAAGTAAGCCATAACTACTGCGCCAAAGAAAAACCAAACAGCGATATTTTTACTCCACAGCATCCGCAAGAGCATAGCCATCCCGACAGCTGGTAATAGATTTCCTGCTACAGTCAACCCATTCATAATTACTTCTGGAATATTATCAAGGACACTCTTCACAACATCTGCACCAAATAGAACTGCAAAGAATGGAATAAGAGCATACAGTGCATAGTGGATAAACCACATCAAGAAGTGCAGATTAATGATTCCTTTTTGATCCCCAGCTTTTGCAAATTTAAAGAATCTTGCTGCCATTGGTCCACAAACAAAAGAGAAAATCATGTTCATCAGCTGCAAGCCTAAGACTGCTAAAGGAAAGACGATCGGAATAACCGCATCAACATTTCCACCCATTTTAATTGCAAAGGCCGTTGCCAACCCAGCAGCCAATGAAGGTTCTGCTGTACTGGAAATACCAATATTCACAACACCCATAAAAATTGCTTCTAACGACGCGCCGACAACTAACCCCGTTTGTAAATCCCCCATCAACGCCCCAGCCAGTGGCGCAACAACAATTGGACGACTTAACATGGCCATCCCGAACATTTCATGTCCAGCGACTCCGACAAAAACTGCCAAAGCAACTACAAATGCATCATACATATTTTTATCTCCCTTCCATTTTTAAAAATCACTCAAAATAGATTTAGCTGAACGTTTTTCCATTGCCGGTGTCGGTTGAAAGACCGTCTCTGGATACAACTCAACTAGCTCTTTTAAGTCTTGAATTTCTGACGTCGTTAACATCACCTCTTTCGACAAGGTCTTCTTATCTGCCGATGGCGGTGTCATTTTCCCAGCATTTCCCACATTCATTAGTTCGATTTCAGTGGGAAAGGCTTTTGCGACTTTTACAGCGTCCTTCACATTTGGCACCAGTACCATCAAGCGCATGTCACTTGCACGCGGGTCCTTAAGTAACTTGATAGCGTCATCTACTGTCTTGATAATGACTTTTACATTTGACGGTGCCGCCATTTTCAATGTCATCTTTTGAATATCATTGGTTGCCGCCTCATCACTGGCTACTACTAGACCGGTTAAATTTAGACTCTTCGTCCAGGTCATCGCTACTTGACCATGTATCAATCGCTCATCAACTCGTACTGCTTTTATCATTCTTTCTTCCTCCTAAAAAAAATCTTCCTCATCATTTACTAGTACTTCTTCTTTAAGTATGTTTACCCTCATCTCTTTTTGACATTTTTCCACCATCTGTCTGATGCTCTCCTGTGACAACTCCTCTGATGCCAATAAAATTTCCAATACAATGGGTAAATTGAACCCAGCGATCACTGTGGCAGATATTTTCTGCTCCAAAAAGATCCTCGTTACCTTTTGATTCACACTTCCGCCAAACAAATCGCTAAAGACAAAAACCTGATCTTTTTCGTTTATGTGATTAACGAATTGTTGCAGCTCCTGATCAAAATCATTTTCGTCTACGTATGCATTGATCACCGCGATCCCTTCTGTTGTTCCAGCTAACAGTTGGATACTGCTGAGGTAACCAGAAGCCAAATGACCATGAGTTGCAATTAGTATTTTCTTCATGTAGTTCGTTCCTTTCTTTGCTTTCACTTTAACTAAAGCAATTCCTGTGCCAACTCTTAAAAACGTTGATCTATCAAGGAATTATCCTAAATTAAAAAAGTGTCTAAATTGAAAAATCAATTCAGACACTTTTTTTAGACAGTTTATTTTCGAATAAACGAACCCAGCAGCTCGTATAGTAAAGAGAGCTCATACGCATTTACTTTAAAATTGTATTTCATTTCCATTGGTTGAAAAATGCTTCTGGATACAGAATAGAACTCATCTTCTTCTGGATTCAGCTCATAGCTTGGCTCTTCAGCTTTTTCCGTTCGTGCTAAAAATAGACGTTCCATCATTAAAGCGGTATGCATATATAGGTTCAACTTCACACGGCCGTTCAAAGTAAAGTGATAGTAATTTTCATATTTGGAGATGACCGTTTCTACTTCACTCATGACAATGGTAGGATTCAAAAAATTCAATCGATCCGCGATTCCTTCCAACGAGAAGAATTTGACCAGCTCTTGGATTAAACGATTAAACTCCGCAGGTTTCATCTCAGGGGTCAAAATACTCTCTAAACTAGCTGCTCCGTCACCGTCTAAGATATCGTAGACATTAATATTTGGAATCGTAAAAGAACGCGGCAGATCAGAAGTGGTGATCACTAATTTCGTTTTATCGAAATACGACTCATCATTTTGATCGATTAATTCGCGTAGTTCTCTGTAGTCTTTTGTAAACACTTCGATCGATTCATTCGATAGATGCTGGCGAAAAACATCTTTCAATTTGTCAGATATTCCCAAGCCTGACATGCAGGAGATGATGATATTACTGCTTTGAGAAAATCCTTCAAAGTATTGAACATTAATTGAGTATTTGTCTGCCGCATCTTCGGCAATTTGCTTGAAGGGCGCGTTCATCGTCATTTTTAGACCAATGTCTAATGCGATGGACGTTGTCAGATTGTTTAACAGCAGGAGTTCACCTTTTAGATCATTTTTGATTTGGGTATAAATTTGGTTCAAGGAACCCATATCTACGATCAGCACTAGACTGTCAGTGTTCACCTGCTTCTTTACAAAATTCCTAGTCAACTCGACGATTTCTGAAACATTGCTCTCGACAGGCATGTCCAATGCCTCAAAGACATAATTATTGCATAACTGGTTCACTACCGTCTGAATACTGCTGGCTGTGCTGTCGCCATGAGCTAATAGCAGACCTTTTAATTCGATCGATTCATCCACATAATCAGACAGAATAACGATTATCAGCAGTCTCAGAAAATTGATCTCGCTTTCAGAAAGAGCTGGTAAACGATCTAAAAAGCGATCGCATAAATACTCTGTGCGTGGCAGATTCACTGCCAGACCACGATTTACTTTGACTAAATCTACTTCATAGGCTGGGAGAAAGACATATGCGCGACTGGTGATCTCGGCAGCCGGACCACTGGTTGTTAAGCCATATTTCTTCTCCAAAATTGCTGACCAGTAGCGTCGATACATTTGCGTCATTATTTTTTGACTCGTTGATAAGTAGGAGTTCTTATCAATAAGACGCAACAAACGCTGAACTTCGTTTTTAATTTCTGCAAAATTCTCATTAAAATCCCCTGCTTCAGACAGCTCGACGATTCTTTTGAGAATAGCGTCATAATCAAACACGTTTTGCGAAGGCATTTCGATCTTTTGATTCTTGGAAATGAATAAATCTTCTACAGGCAACGTCTCTAAATCCGAAGTAGTGACATCAAATTGACTTAATAGTTCATTTTTTCGAATGACTAGTGGTTCCTTGTCAGATTTGCTATAGATATCCGCACAACTAATCTTGATACAGTTTTTCAAACGACCAATATTCCCGCTAATCGGACAAGAGATCAATAATGAAAGTGCCTCTTTTGAAACAAGAATGTCCTTTTGCAAAATATCCGCTTCATTTTGAAAGAATAGACGGACTAATTCTAACCGTTCACGCATCGGACGCTCTTCAAAGGTTGGCAAGGTGACACTAATTTGGATTCGTCGATCAAATGTGTCTAACAGGTAATCTTCGCTTTTTTCAGTTGTTGCGAAAATAAAGCGGACATTTGAAGAAGACCAGTGGACATTTTCTCCGATTCGACGATATTTCCCAGTATCGATAAAAAGGAAGAGTTTTTCCTGATTCTCTTTTGAAAGTCGATGAACCTCATCTAAGAAAAGATAGCCGTTATTGGCGGTTGCCAACAGCCCGTCCGTATCACTTTCAGCTCCGGTAAAGGCGCCTTTTTTATAGCCAAACAAGGTTGAGGAAAGTAACTCGGGATTATCTGCATAATCGGCACAGTTTAAAATCGAAAATGGAGCATCTGCGGTAATGACTTCTTCTTGTTTCGCATACTCGAAGATTTTTGAAGCCAAGAAGCTCTTCCCTACACCAGTAGCACCATTAATCAAAATACTCAATCCATTTGGCGGATACTTAACCGCCGATATACATTTTTGAATCACCTCTCTTAAACTGCCGTCATAACCAACGACTGAGTTGAATGCCTCGTTGATCTTATCCTCAACCCCGATAGCAAAATCACCTAAGGGCTTCCATAGAACAGGTTTTCCAGGTATTTTTTCGACTTTCCTGTCCTCGATTAATCTAGTCAAATAATGACTGACATTCTGACGAGACAGGTTCAAATCCTTTGAAATCAGCTCCGCGGTCACGGAAGATCGATCTGCTGTTAACCTCACAAGTGCGTCAAAAACACGATCTTTTGCACTCTTTTTCATCTTTCACCTCCGATAAATGTGTCTAATCTTATCATAAGCTATCATAAACGATGTGTCTATTCCACTTTGTTCCTTTAGACGATTCTATGATTGGGTTGAGCATAATAATGAATCAGGTCTTGAAGAAGCTTCTTTTAAATCACAAAATTCGCATTTTGATGGCATCGATCTTTTATCATTTCTTCCTTTTATTTCAATGAATATTCGATATATTAGAAATATTAAAAAATCACAGAGGTAAATTGAATGAAGAACAAGCATGATGAACTGCAAAAGAAAAATGCACGATTAAAGCGATGGCTCATTGTATTGAGCTGTGTCGTTATCGGCCTGATCATCTTCATCGCTGTTACTCAGATCATGGAGTCAAAGTCTTCGCAATCTCCAGCTACAAGCACGGAGCCGTCGATACGAGTCGTGAGCACCTCGTCATCAGAAGCGGCAGTAATGGAAACTTCTTCTTTAGACAGTACGCAAGCGAATGTTACATCATCCTCGAGTTCTGAATCAGCAGAACCTGCGACTGCTTCTCCGGTCATTTTTCCAAAAGGAGCCATTCTCCGTGGTGAAAATGAACAGCTGAAATTTGCTATGACGACCTATACGCAAAATGATGATCTCGTCATTTCCTATGGCCCTAATAGCTACATTTCGCCTGATGCGCACATGAGCGAGATGGCAGCATTCGTTCCAATCACTAGCCCAGAGACGACGATCCAAGTCGACGAAGAGGGCACGCTCAAGACGGTCAAGGTGACCACAGAGCTGAAGCTTTCAGTAGGCAACGGCAGCAAACCCAGCCAAGAGTTTTTCACCCCTTTTAACGGGAATGATACAAAAATCTATGCCTATTTAAATGACCATGGCAATATCACCCTAGCCTTCACACCTGCTGGACACAATGGGGCATATACAACGATCTCCCTACAAGAAAAATAAAAATCGAAGAGTTGTCAGTCGCTTGAAGCGATCTGATCAACTCTTCTTTTTGTTCATTTACTTATTGACGCTCAGGAGAGTAAATGTTTCGGTTTGACAGGCTAATAATCATTAGCTAAAATGAAGCTAATAACTATTAGCCTAAAAAAGGAGCACACATTATGAGCAAACGACCAACTAAAGAAAGAATCGTTGAAGAAGCTTCCCGTCTCTTCGCCCGAAAAGGTTACGGGGCTGTCAATGTCGAGGAGATCGCCCAGGCAGTGGGAATCAAAGCACCCTCTTTGTACAAACACTACAAGAACAAGCAGGAAATTTTTGAGGCGGTGGTACAGGAAATGAACAGCCGCTATGAAACGAGTGTGGCCTCGCTGCAAATGAATGGGCATGACGGTGGTGCTGATGCAGGCTTATTTGAAAATATGTCAGAAGAACATCTTGTCAGTTTGGGTAAGAATTTATTTGCTTTCTTTTTACACGATGATTATGCAGCGAATTTCCGTAGGCTGCTGACAATCGAGCAATTTCAGGATAGTGGACTGGCAGCGATGTTTACGAAGCAGTACGCGGATAATCCGCTGGCGTATCAGGGAATGCTGTTTTCGATGCTGACGCAAGCTGGCGTGATGCGGTCATGCGATCCCCAGATTATGGCGCTGCAATTCTATTCCCCAATTCATCTGCTGCTGTCAATCTGCGACCGTCATCCTGAAAGGGAAACCGAAGCAGTAAAGACGCTGGAGCAGCATATTCGTCAATTCAACGCACTTTACCGGATTGGAGAGAATTCTGATGAATAGAAAAAGAGACCTAATTCAGTGGTGCGGCTTGTTCGGCGTAATCAGCTTTTTATCATATGTTACAGCAGTAGTCTTCAGTCCGCTAGCCTATCCTGGCTATAACTGGATGGCGCAGGCGGTTAGTGATTTGAGTGCGGACAATGCACCTTCCAGAATCTTGTGGAATCAGCTATCCTCCCTATCTGGTGTTGGTAGTGTCGTGTGCGTCATGCTGGTATGCGTCTACATCCAAGGAAAGCTGACCAAAGCTTTGCGCATCGGAATCTATTTGTTTGCGGCGATGATGTGGCTTTCGGCGGTCGGGTATACGATGTTTCCTTTGACCGATAGTGGATTTGCGGGGACTTTTCAAGATATCATGCATGTGGTCGTGACGATTTTTGTCGTGGGGCTTTCCATCGCCTCGCTGCTGGTCATTCTAATTGGCGGATTCCGTCAGCAGCAGTACCGCTCCTTAGCACTGTGGGCAGCTTTGGCTCTCCTGCTGATGATCGCCGGTGCGATCGGCGTCAACATAGTTCCTATTCAATATTTCGGCATCCCTGAACGCTTCAGTGTGATTGCAGCGATGGGGTTTAATGCCGTCTTAGGCGTTTATCTGTTTCGAGGTTTTAGAGGAAAATAGGTTCTTTGATATTCTTTTAAAATAACTAATGTTCATATTTCAGCACTGACGAATCAACTTGCCTGAAGGAGACAACTAAATAACAGAAGATCGGTCGATAAAAAACTTCTGCCATGTGCAGCTGCTCGCTAATTTTCTTTTTCATAAAACGCCGATTTGATCGAATAAAACACGATTGATTTTGCTCATTTATCATGGATATAATGCAGTTTAATGAATCTGTATTTTCTTCTCCTTTTGCTTTAAAATAAAAGATAATCGGATTTGTGATTTTTTTCCTAAGCAACAAAAAAGTACAATTCCGGGGACTAAAAAACGTAAGGGATGAGAAAATATGTCAAAAAAATATCCTTCGATTGCTGCTATAGCACTTCTTTTCCTGCTACTTTTAACAGGCTGCAGTGACAAAAAAGATAACGCAAGAGCTGTTCATATCGATGCATCTAAAACGACTGAAACAACTAGCATCAGCACCATTGAAAATAACAGAAGTTCGGAAAAATCCGCAATATCAATGAGCACCTTCACCAGCGATTCAGCTGAGAACTCACAAAGCTCCAGCAGCTCTATTATTTCTTCCAGCACTAGCGATACCTCTGAGAGTCAAGCGGCGGAAAACACGGCGCCCTTTGCTGTTGATACGACGCAATTCAGCAATCCGGCTACCTTCAATCTTCATGGTGTGAATGTTCCTCGTTCCATCACAGTGGAAAACAATGGCGGAACAATCATCTTCAACAGACGCGGTTCGAATACGGATGATGTCTTCACGGCACAGGTCACGACGATTCCTACAAAGGAAATCCGTGTCAGCTCTCAAGATGGCAGCGGCATTCGCACCGTCAAAGCCAATACGCAAATCACCCTCACGCAGCATCTTTCTGGTACTGGCGGACAGGATCGAAACAACGTGATGTATCTGATCAATAACAAAAACGGCGGTTTGTCACTCCTCACTCCAAATTACGCAGGCAATGTAGAGCCTGGTCAAATGGATGTGATGCTGGAGGCCGTGCAATAACGAAATGAATAGCAACAAGTAAAAGCCCAGAAAATTTTCTGGGCTTTTATTTACGAGATCCAAAAACAGATCATTTTTAATGCATAGGCAGATTATTTAGCCTTTCAATGAATCAATAGTACAATAACCAATTACTATTAGTTTGAAAGGATTGATTCCAAAGTGCCCAAAATAGAACGAAAATCTCACGAGGTTAAAGCGGCTCTTGAAGAAGACATCGAGATTCAGGGAAGACGATTCCGCCTTTATTTTCAAAACAGGTACACGATTCTCTCACTAGGTGTAGATTTAATCACCGGGATCTTTTATATACTGGGAAGCGTTGCTGCTTTGACGCCAATCCCTGATCGCTTCGGCATGTATTTTTACCTCATTGGGTCGATATTCTTAACGATCCGACCGATCCTGCGCATCCTCAAAAACATCTTCATTTATGATTCCGTAAAGGCAGAAAAAAACGGTTCTAATTCCAACACGAATGAGGAAAATTGACCTTATAAAACACCTGCAATCAGTCATTTATAATTGTTAATTTATCACTGACTAAGAAGGTGGTTGTTTTCATTTATGATTAAGCAGACTATTTGACGCGAATGACCCGCACAAATTATCATTTGACTGTTTAATGAAATCGGTTTTCTCACAGGAAAGAAGGCTTCAAAATGAAATTTGTCATCTTTGGATTGGAAATCATCGCCATCATTCTCTGGCTGCTGTTTGGACAAAAATCGCTCCTATCTGCAATCATTGGTGTGGTGGTCATCATTCTAATTTCTCAGCTGCTTCATCATTTGTTTCATGCTAGATAACACAAAAACAGCGGACAAAACCCTAAATTAGAGTTGTCCGCTGTTTCTATTTCATCGTATCGAGAAACTGTTCTGATACAAACTAGTCTTGTTCTGCCTTTAGTTGCTCAACAACTTTCACATCCAATCCCGTGTCTTCCGAAATTTTAGTTATGCTTAGGTCTGTTTTTAACAGGTTTATAGCCAGTTCTCGCTTTTCCTCTTCGCGACCTTGTGCTATTCCTCTTTGGATTCCTTTTTTTATGCCTTCCTTTATCCCTTTTTCCTCCGCCTCTTCTATCGCAGTCGCGAACACCGCATCATGGATGGCTTTTGATTTATCAATTTTCATGATCATTTCCTTTTCCTCTCTTTCCAATGTTAAGAAGTCGGTCTTTCTTTTCGCCTCTTTGATATAGTCAGGTGCAGCATCCATCACCTCACCGGTCTTCAGGAAGTATTGCCAGTGATAGGGAGCACTTTTTTGGTCGATCGTCTCATTTTTCAGACTCAGAAAACAAAGAATCAGCAGCTCTTTTCCTTCTTTATTCAAAAAGGGGCGGGATGTTTCCTTACTTAGTAGGCGAAACTGCTGCAGTGCTGGCTCTTTTCGGTTAAATAGATGAAAATCCACGATATTGATCCCATATGCTGGTCGCAGGCTGGAAAAATTGTTCTTCTTCTCTGCTTCTTTTTTTCCCAGATTTCCAAAAGGAGCACGAAAGGCTTCCGCCAGATAAAAAATGGCGCGTTCGTGGAAATAGGCATGGGACTGGATCTGGCATTCAATCGTGGTATGACTGCTATCTTCGGCAATCGCCAAAATATCAACCTCGGTCCGAAAGATGGCTGTTTCATCATACGATTGCTTGTAGCTGTCAATGTGATAGGTTTCTTTAGGTGTCAATGTCTTAAATTCGATCCCCAGCAGATCTCTAACAAAGGCTTTCAGAATATTTGGGGAGTCTTCGGAGGTCAGCATCTTCTTGAATAATAAATCATTTGTCGGCAAATATTTTTGCATCGTTTCACAACCTTCCAGACAGCATTTATTCCCAGTCCGAAAGGCATTTCTCGCCTACATTATAGCATGGGATCAAATGTGTCTTCAAAATTTTTCTACCTTAAGATACGTAGAAAAACAGGGTTATTGTGAATAAAACGACTTGCTTCCGATCAAAGAATCAAAAAAGTGGTTGTCTCCCCATCAAGTTTCACAGATAATGACAATAGGAGTTTTATAGTTAGGAATGAAAAAGGAGGGATTCTATGTTTCATGTCGTATTGATTCTATTTCCACTGATTCTATGTGGTATCGTTCTTCCGATTCTTTTATTTGGCTTATCTTCTGTTCTCATTAGCATTTTTGGTGGAACAGCCGCGGCGATTTGGATCAAAAATAAGAAAGCTCGATCCTTGCTATTTATCGGCTTCACGATCCTTTCCCTCATTGGTGTCTTATGTTTGTCCCCATTGATCGTTGTCTATACGCCGTTGCCTGCGAACTACTTTCCCTTCTTTTGCAAAGCACTGATTGCTTTGATGGGAGTCTTTTCCGTTCTGGGAATCGTCACTACCCGCTCGATTCAAAATGCCGTGGTCAAAAGAGTGATTAACGTACTTTTCAGCATCATCGTCTTCCTTGTCGGCTTCTTCTTTTTAGTGCAACTCTTCTAACGCAAAAAAAGTTTTGAGAATGCCTCGTGCATCTCCCAAAACTTTTTTTCTATCATTCATTAGCCAAAATCATACAGATCATGGTACTTCTGATAATTGATCATTCCCAGTGTCGTGGTGAAGAGCCGGGATTTGGCTTCTAGTTCGACACGGATTTTTTCTGATTCTTTGCCTGTATGCTTCTTTGGTTCATTTTCTTTTCTTCTTGGGTCAAATAACTCCTTCATGATGGATTCCTCCTTCATCATCTTTTCCTGGGAGGCGGACAACTAATGCATCAGTGCTGTGAAAACACTGGAACTTCTGCTAGTGGCAAAACCTTCATCATCCAAAGAAACTCGATGTCCTCCTTTTTGTAGGAGAACGAGATCCGATGATAGTCACGTTTCAGATAAAATACTTGCGCAGTTTTGCGCCCAGTCAAGACGATTCGAGAATGCCCTTGTTCCTGAGCGTAATCCTCACAATTCTTCAACAGCTCATTTCCAATATTTTGACCTTGGTAGCTTGGATGAACCGCCACTTGACGCACCCGTGCAAAACCAAAGGGATACAATTGGACAGCCGCTGTTCCTATGACCTCATCTCCATCGAGGGCGACAAAGATCGTCAAATTCTTTTCCTTGCTCAAATCGGTTTTTCCACCTAAAACCTGCTTCCGCAGTTTTAAAGCACCCGTATGTTCTTTACTAAATAATTCAGCCATTTCAATTCTCATGATAAACGACCTCCTTTATCACTTATTTCTTTACTTTCTTACCAGTTTTCCCAATCACTCTCATGAGGATGAGAATCATGCGGTCCTTTTTTTCCTGGACCTTCTTTCGGTCCTCTCGGATGCTCCGGACCAAATGGACCAGGACCAAAGCCCTCTCTGCCGAACTGATTACGCATCTGTTCTTTCCATGCCCGCTTCATTTGACGGCGTTCTGCTTGTGACATACGGCCGAGTTCCTTCATATGCGGTTCAAATTGCGTTCTCATCATTTTCAACGCTTCGATTGCTTCAAATGGATCATTTGGAAACTCTGGTCGACCGCCAAAGTCTTCGCTCCAACCATCGATCACCTTATTCAGTAATTGATCCAGCGTGTGCAGCTCCTCATCGGTCAACCCGGCAAAGAACTCCTCCGAACGCTCCTGCGGCTTATTCAAGTCAGCTTTTTCCCGACCGACCTCAGTAATATAGATCCGTTTGATCCGCTTGTCCTGTTCATCTTCGCGGCGTTCAATCTCGCCTCGGCTTTCCAGTTTGTTCAAAATCTCGGTGACTGAGCTGGGACGCATGTCCAAAATCTCAGCTAGAACCCCAGAGGTCACACCGTCTTCTTCTGCTAAAATATCTAAAACCAATTGTTGCGTTGGCGCGCTTTTCTGACAATTGCCGATATCCATCAAACGACGACTGGCACTTCCTACATACGACAGACGCTTCAATAATTCTTTTGTATACTCGCTCATCGTCAATCTCTCCTTTTGTTTCGGTACCTATATTTTAGGTACCTAACTTTTATCTGAACTTAGTATACTTCGGTACCTAAACATTGTCAATGAATTAAATAAAAAATTTTTTCTATCTTTTGACGAAGATTGGGCGAAAACCGAAAAAAGCCCTTAACAATCAGTGTTAAAGGCCGAAAAAAAATTTTGAAATAATTCAAAACGTTCTAGCAAGCTGTATCTAACGTATCCACTTCTGAAGCTTATAGAAAAACAGAATCATCCCGTACAAACGCCTGCCCCTAGTTCTCAACAAAGGAATCCTTAGCAATAAATTTAGCCTAGCTAAAAAAAGTTGAACGAGGCGCACTCATCAGTATCGCCAGCTTGATCGGACTTCTGCTGCAGGAAAATTCCAGATTTTGAGACAGACATTATGTCGAAGCAAGCGAATAGAAAAAAACTGCTGAAATCTTTTGCTTCAGCAGTTTACTTAAGGTGTTTTTTCCAAAGGACATTTTAAAGAACTAAATATAATCCGAAATATAGGGCGGCTCATGATACAGGATATCCTCTAATTGATTGATGGCTTCAGCGCTGCCATCTATCCTTTCTAGCCGATACAATTGGACAGCTGTTTTGTATCCTAACAATAAAGCACTTAGTGAATTTATTGTCATCGCCACCTGATATTCTGCCGGCTCCTCTGTCAGGTAACACCTGCCATTTTGAAAGGCTACCTGAAAGGTTTGATTATTCCATCCTAAAAGCTCATCACGAATAGCAAAAGCGATAGTGATTTTCTTTTCCTTTTGCTTACAGGAATAACACTTGAGGAAGGCGGGAATATCGATGATTCGCCCCATTATATACGGACGAATCGTTTCTTTGATAGCGCTATCATCTAAATCAAAGGCGATTGACTCGTTTGAATACGTATGGCCACGGACTTCGTCAATCATGGAGTCATGGGCATGGATGTATTCCCACAATCCTGCTTGGGCCTCCCGATTCAGATAAATCATTTCTTTAATATGCATAATATCCTCTTTCAATAGATAGACCAAATAGCCTAAGGGTTGATTTTCTGTATTATAGTAGATCGCAACCTGGGTACTATCCTCCGTCCAGCGCCAGTATTCGTCCCATGCCAACGAATTACGATACAAACACCCATGCGTCTGCTTGGCAAATGCTGTATGCAGCTTTATAAAATCTTCGTTCTCCCAATCCACTCGCTGAACTTGCCCTTCTGCTGAACGATTGGTTGGAATTTGTCGATCCGAGATGCGGAAAGAAATTTTACTGGAAACAATCTCCCAACCAAATTTACGGTAAAGAGGAATGGAATAAGGATATAAGAGGGCTAGTGTTTGACCTTTTTCCTTCATACGTAGCAAGCTTTTTTTCATTAAGCGGGACATAATTCCTTCTCCTGTGTATTCAGGATAGGTTGAAACGCTAGTAATAAAGCCGATATCATAAGTCCTGTTTCGGATATTCATCTTCAATGGATAGACGGCAAATTGGGAAACCAGCTTGTCCCCGTCAAAGCCGCCTAAAATATCCGCTCGTTCAATAATCGGAAACTTTGACTGCTTGATCTCCTCAGATTCCCAGCCGTACTCCATCAGCTCTTGCTCGGTAACCTGAAAGGCATACCGCAGCAGTTTATTATACTGGTCGACGTCCTTCGTTGTTAAATCTCGGATAACGTATGGAAATTCTCTTTTGTTGGTTTGTGCCACTTTTGTCACGCTCCATTAATTTAACGTCTTCATCTCAATTTTTTTTTGGCGAATGCCGTTCATTGTAAAAGCTAAACACCGTTTTTTCACAGCTAACAAAGGTTTCGGTATACTCTACAGTGTTGCCATAGCGGTCTTTACTAATTAGTTCAAAATAATAGACCGGCGTCCCTACGGCGATTTGCAGTTGCTTAGCAATGCGTTCCTCTGCTCCGATAATGATCAATTTCTGATCAAACTCCACTGGAAGATGATCTTTACTCTTCATATACTCATAAACAGAGGTATGTTCGAAATTATGTTCATCGATATCTTTGAAAAATTTAAAGGGAACGTAGCAATACTCTACGGCAAAGGGCTCTGAGTTCGCATAGCGAACACGTTGCAGCAAATAAACATCTTCGTATTTGGCAAGGTCCAGCTTGCTGCCTAAAAAGTTAAAGGCCTTCAGTAAACCCTTGACTAGAACTTTGTCTCTGCGGGTATCGGCTTTTTCTCGCAGCATCGCTCCTAAACCAAGCGCATCGTTCCCCCAGATAATTTTTTGCGTATTTTCTTTATGGACGAAGGTGCCGCGTCCCTGAACGCGATACAAATAGCCTTCTTCAACTAAGGCATCAATCGCCTTCTTGGCGGTCATCCGATTCACCTCGTAAATTTCCGCCAGCTTGCGCTCACTGGGGATCGCTTCCCCTTCGAGGTATTCCTTGTCTTCAATTTTCTTTTGAATCGCTGCTTTGATTTGCTGATACAATGGCATGCGATAATCCATCTTCGCTGACTCCTCCTGTCCTTTCTCCCACGATATCCATTCCACCAATAAAAACTATGAAGCCTTATCAACAGTTGATATTGGTATACTCAAAACGATCCATTTTCATAAAGGAGATCGAATATTCGATGGATTCACCATCCCGACTAGAAACCAACCCATCTTCTCGAATCAGACTGGTTCCTTCCTCAATATCAAGTAAGGCGGCCACCTGACTGCTCGCTTTTTCAGTCGTTATCGTTTGGGTTGAATGATCCAAATCCACCAGATATTCCTGCTCTAAGATTTCGTAAAGAGGTTTTTTCTCGAGATCCTTCTCTAACAAAGTCGGTGCATGCTCGACAGGAATATAGGAGATTTCCAAAGAGACATGCTCATTTTTCACAGTTCTTAAACGACAGATGAAAAAAACCTTGGTTCCTAAAGGTAGCTTAATCCGTTGGGATAACTCTTTGCCAACTTCCATCATCTCACGCTCAATTAAGGTCAGCTTCATTTCTGTGCCTTCCGTCTGAATATTTTTAGAAGTAGAGCCCAGAATATAAACATTCTTTTTGATTCGTTTAGGAGATACGAAATAACCGCTGCGATTTTTTGCGTAAATCCACCCTTCGTTAAGCAGGATTTTTAGCCCCTTGCGCACCGTTGCTCGCTGAACATCCAAAAGCGCTGCTAGCTCCCGCTCGCCAGGAAGCTTCTCCCCTTCCGAAATTGGTTGATGATCAATCATATATTTTATTTCATTGCTGATAATGACATCTAAGGTAAGTAAACGCATTTTTCATCCCCCAGTTTCCCTTATTTTTACTTAAAAACGCTTGACTTGGGTTTCCGTAATTAATAGGTAAATGTAAGGTATCTTTTTTTATACTTAAACGTTTCCAGTTTGATGGAACACCTATTTTTAGATAGATTTTAAGCGTTGATTCATGAACTCTCTCAAATATATCATAATTTTTAAGCAAGTGGTATCAAGGGTTCAAGCGAGACTGTCCATACACCAATCCCATAAATAAGGTTCTGATTAGGTTAGGCGTTTAACCCAAAGTTCTTTCTTATAATAATAAGTAGAAAGACCGATCTTCAGCAAATAAATCCCTTCAGTCAGCACGAAGGTCCACAGTAAATCCAGCTGCAGTACACGAGCGCCTACAGTACTAATTAATAACGGGCCAAAGCAGGTGAATAAACCGTCCACCATTAAGACCCCTTTCGTGTCACCGCCGGCTCGTAAAATGTAATAGACTGTTTCTGCATAGCCTTGTGACCAGCTAATAACCGCCTTAATAATTAACAGACGAATCGTCATACTAGCTAATGGTCCAGTTAGTGAGAAGGCTGTTGGGACAAGCGGCGTAAGGGCTAATACAATCAGACTGCCAAACATGCAAATTGCTGTTCCAAGCTTGATCATTCTTTTTGACTCCCGTTTCGCTTGTTCTAGCTGATTCCCGCCGAGTGCTTGTCCTACAATCACTCCGGTAGCGGTTGCCGGTCCGGCAAACAAGGCGTATACCAGTGAGGAAATATTATCTACAATCGTCAGAGAGGGGATGTAGTACTCATTGACGTAACAATAATTCATAAAAACAACACTTAAGGATAAGGACCAAATGAGCTCATTGCCAATCAGCGGCAGCGTTTTTTGGATGATTCCTTTCATTTTGGACAGCTCCAACCAAGAATACCTGACTGTCAGCTTGAGATCACTTTGTTTTCGATTCAATAGCAACAGTAGGATCAGCATCTCAATAATTCGAGAGATTAAGGTTGCAACTGCTGCTCCTGAAACGCCCCATTTAGGAAATCCCCAAGAACCATAAATCAGTAAATAATTAAGGAAAACATTGAGGAAAAAGGAAATTCCTCCTGCTACCATCGGCGTTTTTGTGTCTCCCATTACTCGAAAAGCTACCCCGCACATCATTGCTAACGCAAACGGAATATAGGAGTAGCAAATAAGTGCGGTGTAGGCTAACCCGAAATCAATGATGGCTGGATTTTGGACGAAGACACTTATCGTGACCTCCGGCCAAAGCAGCAGGAAAATCATAAAAACAGCAGAAGTAATCAGACACAAAGCTAAGCCAAAACGAAAAATACGATTGTATTCTTTTTTATTTCTAGCGCCGTAATACTGAGCGATAAATAAGCCGATTCCATTCGTCAATCCATAGATTAATAAGGTGAAAATAAAGAAAAACTTATTCGCAACACTAACACCACTAATAGCTAGCGCTCCAAGACTGGCAATCATGAAGGTATCACAAATTTGCAGCAGATTAGATAGAAGCTGCTGAATCACTGCAGGAATTGAAATAGCTAGAAATCTTCTAATAAAGCCTTTATCACCCACAAGACAACTCCCCTCTAGTTTTAATTTGTAAAAAAAGTGGAAGACAAGTCTGAACTTGTACTCCCACCTTACTTGCTACTTAGGTTCGCCCTCAACGATGGCAATGCCGGCACTGGCCCCAAGAGCATCGGCGCCGGCGTCAATAAAGGCTTTCGCCTCTTCATAATTGTGAATCCCACCGGCTGCTTTGATTCGAATATCTGAAGCCAATAGCTGGCGCATCAGCTTCACATCCTCCAGCTTTGCCCCGCCAAAGCTACGACCTGTGGAAGTTTTTAAAAAGGCCGGCTTTGTACGATTGGCAATCTGACAAATTTCTGCTTTAGCTTCCTGATCCCCGTCTAGCTTGCACATTTCGACGATAGCTTTATCACTGATGCCCTTTTTTCGACAAAAATCCGCAATAGTTTTCATTTCATCTTCAATAGCTGAAAAGTTGCGGTTTTCAATGGCGTGTTGATTTAATGTATAATCAATCTCGGCAAAGCCCTTTTCTGCGTAACGGGAAAATTCTGCCATTTTTTCTTCTAGAGACTGGTTTCCTTCAGGAAAGTCAATTGCTCCAGCAATAATGATGTCGGTGTCTTTGAGAAAGACAACTGCCTCCTCGTAGCGCTCCAGATCAGTGAAAATGCAGCGGAAATTGTATTTTTTGGCTTTTTCTAGATACTGCTCAAAGGTATCTTTGGGGTCGTCAATATAATCGATGTATTTGTTAATCATTTTCTTCCCTCACAATCAAGCTAGGCCTTCATTACACCTAAAGCAGCCATGATAATACCAAACACCATCGTACCAATAACCAAGGTCGTTGCTGAGAATTTCTTGCCTAACATCCAATAATAGAACCAGGTAAAGCCGAGCGCGGTGATTCCCGGTAGGATGCCATTTAATATCTCCTGCAAACTTGTAGCTGTTTCACCTGAGCCAATTTTTAAAGAGAATTCTGCCCAAAACATGTCACAAGTCATAGAACCAATAACCATGATCCCCAAGATTCCTGCGGCATACATCAGCTTATCCATCGTTCCATCAGCTTGAGCCTTGGCTAAATAATTAAAACCAAGATTATAGCCCAAACGCGCACCGTAAACCCTTACAAAAAAGGCTGGAATATTGTAAATCAAGAAGTAAAGAATTGGACCTAAAATATTCCCTTGAGTGGCCAGTGAAATCCCCACCCCAAGAGCAATAACCCGGATACATCCTAGAAATACAGAATCGCCAATCCCGGACAACGGACCCATCAAAGCGGCTTTGACATTGGTTACTGCCTCTCCGTCCACCCCTTCAACGCCCGCGTTGATTTGCTCTTCCATGGATAAGACGATCCCGCCAACAAAAGGAGCCAGCTGCGGCGTAATATTAAAGAAGCCGACGTGTCGTTCCAGCGCTGACTTATAGCCATCTGGATTATTTTTATAAATCCGTTTCAATAAGGGTTCTATCATCAAACAAAATGCCAGATGCATTTGCCGTGGATAATTCCAAGAAAATTCCATTCCCAGCGCACCAGAATTGAAACACATTCTCGACAAGTCTTTTTTGCTGATGGTTTCTTTAGAATTCTTCATCATCGATTACCTCCGTTTGAACACCTGCATCAACAGCTGTTTTATTTGCTTCCTCTTTATGAAGGAATGAGAATTTCTCCACCACGATAATCAAGCCTAATAACGCGACACCCAAAACAGGCAACTCAAGATAAGCAGTTAATAAAAATCCAAGAAAATAAAACGGCAGGATCTTTTTGTTTAAAATCATGCGCATCAGCATGGCAAACCCTAGCGTTGGCAGCATTCCTGCAGCAATGGCCATTCCATTCGTTATAACCTCTGGAATGCTGCCTAGAATTCCCTCGACGGCATCGGCACCTAACCAGTAAGCAAAAAACACTAAGAAAAATTTTTCAAAAACAGTGAAGGACCCCATTAACCAGTGAGTAAAACGAATCTTCCTCGCATCCCCAGCAGTCGCACCATCATCGGCAATTTTCAAGAAAACTGGGGTAACAGCGGCAATAATGTTACTAATCGTTAATGCAATTAAAGCAATCGGCATCGCCAGCGTTACCGCGGACTCATAACCTCTTCCACTTTTAATCGCAAAGGCAGTGGCCAAAATCCCACCGATCAAAACATCTGGCGGAATGTAGGCACCGACTGATATTGCACCCATAAATAATAATTCCAAACTCGCACCGATTGTTACGCCGGTCTGCAAATCGCCTAAAACTAACCCAACCAATGGACCAATCGTAATCGGACGGAAAGTATAAAGTGTCCCCATTTGATAATCAAATACTCCCCAAACCGCTACAAGCCCTAACAAAAACGCTTGTAAGACCATAATCATTCTCCTTCTTCATATTTCTGTACTAATTTTTTTACAAAAAATTAGAATGGATTTTCATGCCGTATATCATTCTACTAAACTGCTTCCTTCCGTACTTTCTGGTATCGTTCTTTAGTCTTCTTTCCAGCTGGTAATACTGCTAAAAGTAGAACTGACATCCTTCTTCATATTACTGTACTAATTTTTTTTGCAAAAAATTAGAATGGATTTTCATGCTGTATATGATCGTCCATCTATAACACGTCTTTCACATATATTTTCTTATCATCAACCAAGGGACGAATTTCTGCCTCAATTCCGCGATCAATCAACTCTCTTAAAATAGCCTCTTCCTCTTTTGTGACAAAAATCTGACGACTAATTTGTTTGGTCTCTTCCGTTTCCTTGGTGTTCCCTAGATTAATACTCTTGATCTCTTTACAACCATCAATTAACTGCTTAGCTTCCTTGATGGTCTGAACAACAATAATCAGTTTGTATTTATCAGTAATGCCACTATTGATGGCATCAATTGAATCCTGCATATTTTTCATCACCAGCTTGACGCCCGTGGGTTTCCCCAGACGCAGCGTCGTTTTCCAAACGTCACTGGTGGCCACCATATCACTGGCAACTAATATACAGTCGGCGCCTACCCCATTCGTCCAGGAAAAAGCGACCTGTCCATGCAGTAGTCGATGGTCTACTCGAACTAATTTGATCATAGGAATTCCTCCATTAGAAATCTTCTTCCTCTTCTTTTTTCGTAAAAAGCTCATTACAAAACATTGGTGCGGTCTCTTGTTTATGAACGATTGTTTGAATCATTGTCCCAGTATCTTCCTCCAAAGACAGAAATAGCTGCATCAGTAACGGTAGGTTGATTCCTGTAATGAGATAAAAATTTTTCCGGTCCATGTGTTTCATCCACTCATTGTTGACACTGCCACCAAAAATATCCGTACAAACAATCAATTCCTCCTCTTCAGGAATTCGAGCTAACAGCTCATTAACAGGTCCCTCAATCTCATTGCTCTCTACAAAAGCATTCAACAGCTGAACATTGTCCTGCTCTCCTACGATGATTTTCAAGCTTTCGTAAATTCCCTCAGCGAAGGTTCCGTGGGTTGCAATCACAAAATTTCTTTTCATTTTTTTACCATTCTCCTATACATCGCCATTGACTGGGCATCAGCCTTTTGCGGATTTTTAAAATACTGACTATTCACAGTTTCAACCGAATAAAATCCCTGATAGTTGTTTTGATCGAACACCGCCAGATCTTCTGCCATCCTTCGCTCCCCATCGCCCCATGCCAAGTGGGTAATTTTCTCTTTTACGTCCACAAAATGACTATGAACAATGTCGTCAGAAAACAGATCAAAATAATGTTGAATGGTTTCTCCAGCAGCAGCCATTGCTCCAATATCTAAGCAGACCTTTAAGCTAGGTCGATTAACATCATTTAAAAGGCGTTTTAAATCCGCAGCTGTATTGGCTAGCAGTGATTCTTCTTGCTGCAATGCTTCAATGGCTAAGAGCATATTTTGAGTTTCTGCATACTCACTTACCTGCTGCAGCATCTGCACACTGCGCTGGTAGGCAGCAGCTAAAGGTTCATTGTAAAAAGCCCATCCACTAGTCACGACGACTTGCTTAGCCTTCACAGCAACCGCAATATCAATGGCATTTTTAAAATAGGCTAGTACCCGTTTTTGCATTGCTGGGTCTTTGGCAGCCATATTATGGGGCTTGGGGTTGGTTTGCTCTGGACAAATGCCAATAATCTTCATTTCGTATTGATCTTCTAGGCGTAAAAGCTTGTCAGGATTTTCATACTGCTGATAATCCAAAAAGAAATGCTGAGGACCTGTCCAAAGCTCTACTTGCGAATACCCATTGTCCTTTGCACTTTTGAAAAAATCCTCCAGCTCATAAAAACGATAACAACAATTCATCGCACATAGAGAGCTTTTCTCAGCCATTTGCCTCACTCCTTTAGCTTTTGAATCAACAGATAAGCCTCTAGCAAATCATTAACTAAATAATCACTTTCCGACTGGTCCGGATAGAAACGTTCATCCTTCAAAGCAATGACGGTCGCTCCAGCCTTCTTACCAGCTTCAATACCGTAGTGGGAGTCTTCCACGACAATCGTCTCTTCTGGCGTCACCTTTAACCGCTTCATCGTTGAAAGATAAATCTCAGGATTCGGTTTACTGGCAGCAAAATCCATTCCTGTAACCAACAAATCAAAGTACTCGTTTAACTGACAGTCTTCAACCATATCGGTGATTGCAGCCATCGGTGAAGATGATGCAATCGCTAGTTGAAAAGAGTCTTTACGAAGACGAGTAAGTACATACTTTACATAAGGATTTGAAATATCTGAATAAAGAAAGGCCTCCTTAGGTTCGTTCTCTTCGTAAAACGCTTTCATTTTATTAGGAGTAATAGCCTCTTTCCACCAGGAGGCCATCATTTCCCACCCATGAGCGTTGCTGCTGCCTGCGAGTTTTCTGACTTCCTTTTCTTCTAGTGAGATTCCAAATTGTTGAAAAAATAGCATCGTATGATACATATAGATGGGTTCTGAATCAATCAGAACACCATCCATATCAAATATTACAGCTTTTTTCATAGGTCTAGTAATCAAACTGACGATAGTAACGGCGATAATCCAAATTATGTTTGGTGTAAACCTCGTAGTGAGCAGCCAAACGTTCCGTTAATAACGATGTTACAATCCATGGAACAATCAATTCTCTAAACTCTGCATCCAATCCGTCGAAAGCAAATTCCTTTGTATCTAAAACATAGTACTCCGCGTTGATCATCTTACAAAAGTTTTCAACCCGTGTATCTTGTTTTCTAAATTCATCCTCACCTTTAATAATAAATACTGGAACACCTGGCTCGACTAGCTCTAAGGTTCCATGAAAGAACTGTGAGCTAGTGACGGGACGCGTTCTCACCCACTGCATTTCCTCAAGAATACACATTGCGAATAATAGTGTTTCTCCCCATAAAGAACCAGAACCAGTAAAGACGGTATATTGTGCATTATGAATGGCTTTAGCAATTTTATCTGCTCGCTCCTCAAAGCTCTTACGGATATCCAAAAGATTTTTGAAGGTTCCTTTTAATTGATCTGCGAATCTTTCATAGTTGTCAAACTCTCCACGACGATTCAACAAGCCATAAATGAAAAATGCCTGCAGCATATAGGAGTATTCACATTGACCAGTTGTTACATCGGCTTCGATGACATGCTGAGCGATTTCTCCTAAAGGACCTCCCTTTTTCGTAAAGGCAACTACGCGAATGCCTTCTTCTACCATCCATTTAGTTGCTTCCATAATTTCTACCGTGTTCCCGCTGGCACTGGCAGTAATTACTAAAGAATCTTTTTTGATCTCTTTTGGTCGCAGCGTATTAACGTTCGCCGCATCAAATCCGTAAATATCAACTGTAGATTTTTTCTTCACTAGATATTCAAACTGAGCGAATTCAAATTCGGTACCACCGATACCTAATAAAATAATATTGCTGTATCCTGTTTTCGCTACTTCATCCACAAGTGCCTCAACTTCACTTCTTAGTGCGTAAATCGTTTCTCCTTCAGCTAAATACTTGTCCTGATCAAATTTAATTAGTTCAACCTTTTCTGTAATTTCAGCCATTTTTGCAAGTCTCCTTTTCCGCTTCCAAAATCTCAACCAACAATTTCGTGAAAGTGATTTACGTATCATTCATAGTGTGCACCCTATGGTTCTTTATGTAATCCACTTTTCAAATTTATAGTACCAGAATAAAGCATTAGTATCAAGCGCTTTCATTTTAAATAATCTGAATCATAATTAGAAAACGCTTTTCGTAAACTTTTAGTACAGGCCAAAAAAACAATTCTTTTTTAACAGGATACAGATATAGTCCAAATTTATATTTTAGAGTACCAAATAAATAAGTACTTTCTGACATATTCATATTATTGTCTTTCGAGATTTATATCAATTGATGATATCCCAAACAGAACTTGCGCAAGTCACGGATGTTGCACACAATTCCTACCGCTTAAGCGACCATGAAAATGCTTAAATGGCGATCTTTTTGTCATCTGTAAGTCTTATTTCTCTAAGGTGAATCGACGACCCAGAGACAGACGTAAACCAATATCCTGGAAAAAATGATCGGTCGTTCATCATAATAAAAAAAAGAAACCCCTGACATCATTCAGAGGTTTCCTTGAGTATTGTCTTCTTATCACTCAGATTATGATTGAATTTATAAACCAAGAACAGAGAACGCAGGTAAAGATCGATCGCAATCGACAGCCAAATACCGGCGATACCTAAGCCCAAATACTTGGATAAAACAATCACACCAACCACACGAATTCCCCACATTCCAAAGGCCGTGCTATATAATGGCGACTTCGTATCGCCCATCCCCTGCAGAGAACCTGTCGTTATCAAACTGATCGCCAACCCTGGCTGCGCAAAAGCATCAATTCGCAACGCGATCACAATCTGTCGTAGCGCTTCCTGATCCGAGGTGAATAATGAGGCGAAAAATGGCGCCCCGAAAAATAAAATCACACCCAAGAGCGACATGAAGATCACCCCATATTTTGCGGCCGAATAGCCATATCTTTTGGCCTGCTGAGGATCGAGAGCGCCAATCGCATTGCCCACTAAGGTCGTGGCAGCTGTTGCCAAACCATACGCCGGCATATAGGTAAAGCTTTCAATATTTCCCGCAATCGAATGAGCCGCAAAAGTCTTAGCGCTAATACTGACAATCAAACCAAAATAGAGCACCTGCCCCAGCCGCATCACTAATCGTTCCAATGTAGCCGGAATTGATAAATTAATTAATGGACGATAGTTGCTCGATGCGAACAAGGTTGACCAATCCAATGGACTTTTCGACAGCTGAACCTTACGATAAAGCAGCCAGCAACCCAGTACTCGCGATAAAACCGTCCCGATCGCGGTTCCTAAGACACCCAACGCCGGAATCGGTCCCAATCCGAAGATCAAGATATAATCGATCACGATATTTCCGATGTTGACCACTACGCTGACCTTCATCGGTGATTTCGTATCGCCAGTTGCTCGTAAAATACTGCCGAAAATCGTCATCAAACCCATGAACAGCGCACCGCCACCCACAATTACGAAAAACGTTAAGGACTCCTGCAAAATTCGATCAGAAGCACCCATCATTCGCAGTAGCGGACTTCCGAAGAGCACTGAGACCAAAGCCAACAGCAGACTGATCACAATAGTCAAAAGAACCGATTGGTTGGTGATAATTTGTGCCTCAGACTCACGTTTTGCCCCAATTTTTTGTGCAATTAAAGCAGAAGTCCCCACACCCAGCGCTATAAACAGCGCGAGATAAACATTCAAGATCGTGTTAGCAATCCCGACGGCTGTCACTGCCACCAATCCGATCTTTGAGATCATCAGCGCGTCAATAAAGCCTACAGCCGTCTGCAAAATGTTCTCGACCGTCGCTGGAATGGCTAATGCCAAAATTTTATTTTCTTTAAGTGAAGTCATAACGTTCCCCCGCTTAAAGCATCTTGCTGTATTGATGGATCGCTCGCCGTAAGCTTTCTAATTCCTGTTCAGTTTTTCCGCTTTCCACTGCATCCATAAAGGTATGGTCCGCGTGCGCTTCTAATAATATCTGAGAAATCTTTTGAATCGCCGACTTGGCTGAGTTCAATTGAATGATCACTTCATCAAAAGGCTTTTCATCCACGATCATTTTCTTGATCCCGCCGATCTGCCCTTCGATCCGATTGATTCGTTTTACAAGATTATCCACCTGATGATCCGGTTTATGTGACATGCTTGCTCCTCCTTATTTTTCCGTTTATGCTATATACCCCCATACCCCATATCGAAAGAATAATCCTTTCCTATTAATCTGTCAATGTGTTAGAAAAAAACTCATTTCCGCCATTTTACCCATTTCAATCAAAAACTCTGAAAAGTATACAGTTTACCGGACATTCGGTATACTATTTCTATGATCACTGTTTGCCCTGCTTTTTATTGATTCAATAACAGGACAAACGTTTTTTTAAATAGTCTATTAAATCGAATAAGGAGATTCGTTCTATGGAAAAAGAGAAACCCTCAAAAATCATTCAATTTTTTGGCGGGAAAACATCGTACTACATGATCGGGCTGATTATTTTAAGTGCCTTAGCCATCTATTTACTGAATACTGTTTCATTTATTTTCAGACCGCTTGTAGTCATTATCACCACGGTGCTGCCGCCAATGGTCTTTGCGCTGCTGCTGTATTACCTGTTGAACCCCGTGGTGAACTTCTTAAGCAAGAAGGGCGTACCGCGAACAATCAGCATCATCCTTACCTACGTGGTGATCCTTGGTCTGTTCTTTTTTGGCGGCGCTCGGCTGATTCCGGTGATCCAAAACCAGGCGCAAGACCTGATCAAGCAATTTCCGAATTACATTGATGATTTTCAAAGTGCGGTCAAAAACATCCTAGATTCAACGCCGTTTGCGGCTTCGTCTGACCAAGCGTTGGATTCATTAGACAAATTGACCAAAGAAGCGCTGACCTATCTGGGAAATAACTGGCAAGACGGGGCAAAGGGCTTAGGAACGATCTTTTCAGCGGTCTCAAGCACAGCTATCACCTTGTTTACCGGACCGATCATCTCGTTCTTTTTACTGCAAAGTCCGCATAAGCTTTACAATGCTGTGATTGAACTGATCCCGCCGCGTTTTAGAAAGGATTGCCGATCACTGATTAAGATTGCTAATCAACAATTAGGCGCCTTCTTAAAAGGCCAAGTCATTGCCTCACTGCTGCTGGGTCTGATCTATTGGGTTGTCTTCCTACTGTTGGGTCTGGAATTTGCGACAGTGATCGCATTGGCTGCCGGGATCTTGAGTATCATCCCATACATCGGCTCGTTTTTAGCCTTCCTACCGGGGATGTTTATCGCCTTTCAGGATTCAAATCTGATGGTGGTGAAATTTGTGATTGCCTGGTTTGTCGTACAGCTGGTACACGGGGACCTCGTTGTTCCCCGGGTCATGGGAGACAAATTGAAGATTCACCCGATCACAATCTTAGTGGTTTTACTGGTTATGGGAGATCTTTTAGGCTTGGTCGGTGTGATCTTCGGTATTCCGATCTACTCCATGATCAAATTGTTCGTCGTCTTCACCTTCCGCAAGTTCAAACAGCGCTACAATAAGTATTTCGCTGATGAAGGCGCCTATCGCAATACCGGCTTTTCCGAGGATGATTATCTATAAAAAAATGAGTTGCCTCCCAAGCGGAAGCAACTCATTTTTGTTTATCCTTTTATAAATAAATTGAAAAGAACATCAGCATCGCACCCAGCATCACGAATAGATGCCAAACGACGTGCATGTAACGCCGGTTTTTCATGCTGTAAAAGACCGACCCGACTGTATAAGCAACGCCGCCGCCAACCAGCAGCAGCAGACCCTTCAGTCCAACACTGTGATACAGGCTTGGCAATGCAATGACGACTGCCCAGCCCATCACATTATAAATGATTGTGGACAGCTTCGATACTGACTTGACCTTGCTCAATGTCAGGCTCTTGTAGACGATCCCGATGATCGCCGCCAGCCAAATGACACTCAGCAATACGATTCCAATTGTTCCTTTGATATATAGTAAACAATAGGGCGTATATGTCCCAGCGATCAGCAGATAAATCGAGCAATGATCAAAGACCTGAAAGATCTTTTTGGCTTTGGTAAAAATTAAACTGTGGTACAAGGTCGATGCTAAAAACAAGAGCAGCAGCGAGACCCCGTAAATAATAAAGGAAACATAGTGCAGCCCGCTATTGGCTTTCTTAAGCAAAAGAACGAATCCAACAATACTCAAAAACACACCCACACCATGCGTCACCGCATTCAACACTTCATTCGTGATCAAGTACTTCCGGCTAAACTGTCTCTCCATTGATTCGTCACCTCTGATAAACTTATTAAAGATACTATATCATAGTTAACAAAATAATTCAATCTAGTTTTTAAAACTAGATGAAAAACTTTTACCCTAAAACAATTCCCTGCTTGATCAATTTATAGCCAAAAACCAGCTCTTCTTCGACAAAAATCTCTGCATCCTTGGCTTCATTCAGTACCTTGATCAACTGCTTCAGCGTTAATCGCTCTCCTTGCTGCTTCGTCAAAATAATGTTCCCCGCTTCTACCTTAACAGCTAAATGATTCGTCTGCTTGTCCCCATCATTGACAAAAACATATGTATAAGAAGATAATTTTTTCAGCTCTCCAGTCGCATCCACTTGCATTGCAGTCAATAGATCCTTGGCTTTCAACTACCTCACCTCCAGCTTTATTATAGCAAAAAGAAAACGACGAATCGGGCTGAAGCACTCCCTGATTCATCGTTTTCCCTTAACTTCGATCTAAACTTTTGGCGATCGTATTGCCTAATGACTGGACGATCTGAACTAATACAATCAGCAGGATGATCGTCGTATACATCACTGCCGGCTCATTGCGCAAAAAGCCATACTGATATGCAATACTGCCTAGCCCGCCTGCACCGACTAGACCCGCCATCGCTGTCGCACCGATCAAACCGATCATAGCAATCGTCAACCCGCGAATGATCCCGCCCCGCGCCTCTCTCAACAGTACGCTGCGAATAATATGAAAATGACTGATCCCCATCGCTTGATACGCCTCGATCACGCCGCCATCGACTTCTAAAAGTGACGTTTCCACCAACCGAGCTAAATAGGGTGCTGTGTAAATGATCAGCGGTAGCAGTACCCCCTGCACGCCGATCGTCGTTCCCATAATTAATTTGGTCAATGGCAAAATCAAGAATAATAAAATGATAAATGGCAACGAACGCAGCACATTGATGACACTATTTAAGATTGAATAGAGGGGAAGATTACTATTCAATCCGCCTGGTCGAGCAATGACTAGCAGCACACCCAATGGTATTCCGATAATAATCGACAAGCCTAAAGCCACACAAACCATCACTAGCGTCTGCCCCAAGCCTTCAAGCACGACAGTCCCCCATTGATTCCAAAATTCGCTCATTACACAACCCCCTCAACAATAATCCCTTGGCTTTGGATATAGTCCTTCGCCGCCTGAAAATCAGCGTCTGTTCCGCCATCAAACTGAACTAATAGCTGTCCATGACGCTTTTCCTTCAAATAACCGATATTACCGCTGAGAATATTCGGACTCAATGGAAAATCCTTTGCTACCTTCGCCAAAATCGGCTCCGTCGCTTCCTCTCCGATAAATTGCAGCTGTACGAGACGTCCGCTGCCCTTATACGTCGCTAAAACCTCTTCTGGAACATTGTAACCGTCATTTGCACCAATGAATCGTTTCGTCGTTTCCTCTTCAGGACGAGTAAACAGATCGATCACAGGACCTACCTCTACGACCCTGCCATCCTCCATCACGGCCACCCGATCACAGATGCGCTGTACCACATCGATCTCATGAGTAATCAGAAAAATCGTGATCCCCAGCTCTTGATTGATCTTGGTCAATAAAGTCAAAATCGATTCCGTTGTTTCCGGGTCTAAGGCGCTGGTAGCTTCATCCGACAATAAAATCTCCGGTTCATGAGCCAAAGCTCGGGCAATCGCTACCCGCTGCCGTTGTCCACCAGACAATTGCGCTGGATAATTGTCCTTACGGTCCGTCAGACCCACCAAATCCAAATAGCGGTCCACCCGTTCTGCGATGACCTCCTTTGGTACACCCTCCAGCTTCAGTGGTTTCGCGATATTTTCATAAACCGTCGCTGTCGACAGCAAGTTATACCCCTGAAAAATCATCCCGATCTTACGTCTAGTTAACAATAATTCTTTTTTGTTGAGCTCGCCCAGATTTTGACCATTGATCAAAATCTGTCCTGTTGTTGGCGGCTCTAAATAGTTGATCATGCGAATTAAAGTCGATTTTCCCGCTCCAGAGTACCCGACAACACCGAAAATCTCGCCCTTTTCGATCGTCAGACTAACCTCTTTTACCGCTTCGACACGCCGTTTCTTCTGTTGATAAACCTTCGAAACCTTTCTAAGCTCGATCATGTGAAGTCTCCCTTCTTTCTAAAATGCTGGTACAACCGAACCTTTGAATTTTTCTTCAATAAATTTTTTCGTTTCATTCGATTGGTAGTATTTTTTAATCTCTTTCACGATCTTATCGTCCTTATTTTCTGTTCGAACGGCAAACACATTGTAATTAGGGTTATCCTTTAATGGTTCATGATAGATCGCATCATCATTGATTGTTAGACCAGCTCCAAAGGCAAAGTTGGTATTGATCGCCGCTGCTGCCAATTCTCCCAACTGAGAAGGAATCTGTGACGCCTCCAGCTCGACAATCTCGATATCCTTAGGGTTCTCAGCAATATCATTCTTCGTTGCTTTGATTTCCACCCCATCCTTCAGCTTCAAAACACCCGCTTCTTCTAACAATTTCAGCGCCCGGTACTCGTTTGTTGGATCATTCGGCACACCAACCTTGTCACCCTTTTGAAGTTTACCTAAATCAGAAACTTTTTTAGAGTAAACCCCTAATGGAAAGGCCACTGTTTTAAAGGCTGATTCAATCTTGTAGTCCTTATCCTTCACCTGCTGCTCTAAAAAAGAGAGAGTTTGATAGCTGTTTCCATCCAAATCTCCATCACTTAATGCGGTATTAGGTGTGTTGTAGTCATCAAAGCTCTTGATGTTGATCTCCAGTCCATCTTTTTTCGCCTGTTTGGCAACCTCCTCCAAAATTTCCTGATGAGGCCCAGACGTGACACCGATCGTTACCTTCTTCTCATCTAAGGGTTGCGCTTCGCCTTTTGTTCCACACCCAGCCAAGACTCCGCTCACCGCTAACGCCGCTATACTTAATAAAATTCCTTTACCTAATTTTTTCATCATCATTTCCTCCTAATTTGTCTTTATCCCTGTTCCAAAATTTCGTTTTTTACAATTTGCTAGCAAAGAAAAAAAGCCCGCCCTCTTCCCACACTATGTGCAGGAAAAGGACGAGCTTACTCGCGATACCACCTTCATTTGCAACAGCCTCACAGCTATTGCCTCAACAAGTACAATCATACTTGAGCGTTGTTAACGAGCGCTGCCCCGTCACTGCCTACTTATCGGCAATGCCATTCAGAGACCATTTTCTAAATTCTTCCGCATATCCGCTCTCACCTACCCGGACTCTCTTTGATGCTTCGTCATTTATACTTTTCTCTTCATCACGTTTCTTTGTCTAACAAATTGTTAAATCGTATCTTACAGGTCAAAATAAAAACTGTCAACACTTTTTTATCATCAAAAACACAGTTGACTTTCATTTTTACAAAGCATAAACTAGTTGAAATCTCACATATTAAATCAAGCATGTTTCTCTGAGAAAACTTGTTTCTCAATATAAAAAGGAGTTGAACTGAATGGACATTACTACTGAAGTACGCCCTGGTGCCAATCGCTACGCCAGCGGGGAGAATATTCTGCAAAATTTACCAAGCTACTTAGCTGGCTTCAAGAAAATCGCCGTTATTACAGGTGAAAAATCATCCGAAGCCTTCAAAAAGTATTATCGCAAAGAGCTCCACTACCCCACTTATCGATACGATGGCAGCTCTAGCCACGAAAATGCTGTAGAATTAGCCAAAAAAATTGGTCAAACCGAGCTGATTCTTGCCATCGGCGGCGGACGCGTCATCGACACTGCCAAGATGACTGCTGAAGAGCTGAATGCTGAACTAATGGTTATCCCAACACTGATCTCTAACTGTGCACCCTTCACCCCGATCGTGGCGGTTTATCATCCGAATCGAACCTTCAAAGCGATGGGTTTTATGAAACGAGCACCCTTTTTAACCCTCGTTGATTCAACATTTCTATTGCAAACGCCAAGAGATTACTTCGTTGCTGGAATCGGTGATACTCTAGCTAAATGGTACGAGATCGAAGGAATCACCCGTAATCTGCCAGAGGATGAGAAATCAGCCTATGTCCGCCTTGGAATCGCTAGTGCTAAAGCCATTCAAGAACTTCTTCTGAAGGATGCGATCCCAGCTATTGAGAGCTTAGAGAAAAACAAACCTACACCTGCCTTCAACCGTGTTACTGATACGATCATCGGTCTGGCAGGAGAAACTGGCGGCTTTGCTGCCTCTTATGGACGTTCTGCAGGTGCCCATGCCATTCATGATGGTCTCTCCTATTTGGAAGATACCCATGACCAGCTTCACGGAATGAAGGTCGCTTATGGTATTTTAGTCCAATTAGCCTATACAAAAGATCTGGATGAAATAGAGAAACTGAAAGGCTTTTATCGTTCTGCTGGCTTACCTTTGAAGCTGAAAGAACTGAATGTTTTCGATACCTCAAAGGAAGCCCTTTTGCCAGTAATCAACCATGCCGCCTCCGCCAATGAAACCTTTAATATGGTTGACCCTAATATTACCGCTGATCAAATCTATCGAGCAATTCAAACTGTAGAGTTTTCATAAAGTTTACTTTAAAGCCATTGAGGTATACCTCAATGGCCTATTTTATTGCAGTAAACTCCATTTCTTAATGCTATTAAGTTTACTTTATTTTAATCCAGTTCAACATTGATAAAATATAGTTTACCTCAAATAGAACTATAGTTTCAGTATTTTTTATTAAAGTAAACTTTTTAATACTATTTGAAAACATCTATATAAAGTATACCTTATATCATTGTAGTTTAGTTTACTTAAAATAATTAAAGTTTACTTTTACCTATACGTAAAAAGGGTTACCTTAAAAATATTATTGAGGTTTACTTCAATCCTTTATCGAATATACTGCTACACACCAATGTTTTTAATTTAAGTTTACTTTATTTAACAAATTTGCTGTTTCTACGGTTTACTTTATATTAGATAAATGGAGTAAACTTTAAAATAAATATGGTTTACCTTTTTAAAAAAAGAGTTTACCTCATTATCATATTATCCGGTATACCTTAAACTTACATATTGCGGTTTACTTTTATAAATAGGTAAACCTCATTTTATTCTATTAAAGTTTACTTTTTAATCAATATAAGGGTTTACTCTTATTTAAAGATAAGAAAAAGTTTACCTTAAATAAAAAGATTCTTTTCGGTTTACTTTTTATAAAATGGGTAAACTTTAAATAAAAGGTTTTCCAGTATACTTTAATAGTATTGGTTTACTTTATTTAAGATTAACCATCATATGTGGTTTACTTTTAGTATATTTGAAGTTTACCCAAGTATTATTAAGGTATACTTTTCAAACATAGAATTGCTAATATATAGGCATTTATATATTTATAAAGTACACCTTATATGAATATGAGTATACTTTATCTCTATTTGAAGTAAACTCAATTGAAATAATAGTGTCAACCTCAATTATATTAGAGTATACCTTATATGATAAAATAGAGTGTACCTTAAATGCTAAATTGTAGTATACTTCAATTTAAGATATTAAGGTAAACTTCTATGATAAAAGTATTTATAGTTTACCCTATAACAAATAATTGTAGTAAACCTTATTGATATTTCAAAGGCTTTATAGTAAACTTTAATTGAGAAATTATGATTGGAGAATTTTTATGCCAAAAAAAGCAGAGACATATGTAGTAGGAAATTTTAAGGGAGGCGTCGGCAAATCGACTACCGTTCAGATGCTTTCATTCGAGAGTGCGTTTCGTAAGGATCGTAAAACGTTGGTTATCGATTTGGACCCTCAAGGAAACACAAGTGACGTTTTATCATTAACTGCAGAAAATTTTGGGAATGATACTTTACCAGATGATTTCAACAAAACAATTTGGGAAGCCGTTCGGACGGGAGACATTCAGTCATCCATATATGAGATCATGCCTAATTTGGATTTGATCCCAGCAAATATTTCTTTCTCTGATTTTCCAGATTATATGATTGAAAAATATCCTGGCGATAAATTGTCTCAATTTAAATATATGGAAGAATTGATCGAACCATTGAAGAGCATTTACGATGTGATCTATATTGACGTGCCACCGACGATCAGTACTTATTCAAATGCGGCCATGTATGTGGCGGAATATGTTATCGTCATTTTGCAGACACAGGTGAAATCCTTAAAAGGAGCCCAAAACTACATTGACTACATGAATTTCTTCATTGAACAATATGAAACTGATCTAGAAGTCGTCGGCATTGTTCCATTCATGATGCAAAAACGGGATTCAGTTGACCAAGAGATCTATACCGCAGCAAGAGAAATCTATGGTGCCCATCTTTTGGACACTGTGGTACTGAATCAGAGCCGTTTGAAACGCTACGATGGGTCGGGAATTACCTATGAAATCAACAAAAACGGCAAAGTTGAGCAATGGGACAAGCGCGCACACGAGGTTTTCGTTAATATTTTGGACGAAATTGATGAACATCGCCTCATATTAAGCGGTGAAGAGTAGGGGAGACGTTAAATGGCGAAAAAAATGAAGCTAGATTCGCTTTTGACGGCGAATAAAAAAAATAAAGGCATTGAAAAAATGTCTGAGTATTCCAACCAAGACAAAGAAGAAAAGAAGCCCAGCTCTCAGGACCTCTTAGCAAAGAGAACCCTTAGCCCAGAAACGGATTTTCGACGTTCCTCATTCCAAGAGGAAACCAGGCAATTAAATGAACGAAGCCAAATTCAGACGACTCCTTCTCAGCATCAAGAAAGTGGCGCAGGAAAGCGGGGGAGAAAGCGACAATATAAGGACCCTCGTTATAAGGCGCTTGAGATGCAGAAAATCTCTGCTCGGACGAAGATTCGTTTACAAAACTTGATCAATGCGAAGTTTGATGACTATACTCCGGATAGAATGATCGACTTCTTATATGATTTTTATATTGAAAAGGGACTGTCCAGAGACGACAGAAGTTTCTTAAACCAGCTTGAAGAAGCCTCCATGGAGGAGTATAAAGACAAGCCGAAGTACCAAAAATTATTCAAAGAATTAGAAAATGATGAGAAATAAACACAAATAAAGTAAACCGTAATGCTAGTTGTAATCAGCATTACGGTTTACTTTTTTTAAAGTTATCTGATATTTAAGTTTACCTTTATTAAGGTTAATTTTTTATAAAAGTTTACTTTTGGGTGAAAGAGGTTTCCCTCATTGCCCTCTGTGGATAACTTATGAACTCCTTATCCACATTACTTTTTATCCACATTATCACTTAAGAAGAGAGCTGCTATTACTTTAATTAAGGTTTACCAAAATGACTTTTACATCATTTAATAAAGTAAACCAAAATTGTTTTTATATCAACATTATAGTAAACCTTAATTGCTTTTGTAAACATTAAAAAAGTTTACCTTAAAAAAAGATGGTTGGGAATCGCTTTACAACAGGCTTTTAATCCATTATTCTATACATGTAGAAAAAAAACGAAAAAAGAGTTTAAAGATTTGGCGATCTTTAAACTCAAAGGTTTGAGCTAATTTTGGCGAATTAGCCTGTCACATTTAGATAAACATTTAAGGGTTAGAAAAATTGGTGTTTGCCTAACCTTCTATTAAGTATACCATATTTTGGTTACTTTCTCAATCAGATATCTTGTGACAGTAAGCATTCCTTTAAAAACTTTCGTAATTAACTTTGAGAGTGAACAAGGAGGTTTTTTGTCGTGTCCACAAATTTGGATAATATCATGACAGCAGCAAACTTACCCAACGGAAATTATCTTCCGATTGATTTGAATTTAATTAATAATCCACAGTATGAAAATCTTTCCATTGAGGCCATGATGCTTCACGCATTATATACGATGCGAATGACCTGCAGTATCTATAATTCCCAAAAAGACGGCAGCTGGCTTGATGAAGCTGGACTTCCGTACATTTATTTTTCTAATGAAGAAGCAGCAGACTTATTGCGTGTGTCTGAGAGAAAAGTGACCAATTTAAAGACTCGTTTAGTTCAAGCTGGGTTAATCCAGGTTATTCGTCATGGACTGAAGAATTATCGAATCTATGTTTCCAATCCTAAAGCTCCAGAAGAGGGGATTGTTGTAAAACTAGCATTCAAAAATCATACCAGCAGCAAAACGATAGTACCTGTGGAAAACAATGTTCCAGAAAAAACAATTGAGTTATCCACTGTGGATAGAGAAGCAGAATCTGCGTCTACGAACGCGCAAGATTTGCTTATAAGTACACAAAAACATTTAGCAAAACAAACCACAAGAGCAACAAACGTAACAGAGCCGCTACCAGAAACGGCTGCTATTTCGCAGGAACAAAGTTTGATTGACGGTTTAAGTGCTCGCTATGCCCATCTATTACCGCAGCAAGCCTTTCAACGCTTCTTGCCGTTTTGTGAAGGGGATTATCAAAAGGCCCGTTGGTTTGTTGATACGATTTTTAAAGCAAAATATGCTAGTACCCAGCAATATATCCAAGCTGGCTTACCTGCTGAGGCAGAGGTATTGACCTTTGAGCATAATGAGTACTTCAAGAACGATATCGCCGATGCGATCGCTAAAGCCATCGAACAAATGTATCGCTATAAGACTGTCAAAAATCCAGAGGGCTTTTTCTTTACCTTCATGCGAGGCTTCTTCAGCGAAAAAACGCGGCAATACTTAGTTGACCATTATCAATTGACGCCTGAACTGCAACAAACGCTTTCATATGTTCAACTGACGATTCAGCGAAAAAAAATGCGACAAAAGCCTATAAAATCACAAAAAGTCGCTAAAAAGGTCTCCTAAGAACCAAAACCTTTGTTATAATGTAGCGGAGTCTATCTAGAGAAAGGTTAATTATATGAATAAGTTTAAACTATCATTTTTTGGCTACAGTGGCCTTTTAGGTCTAGCTGTTGGAGTCATTGTAGCCTTATTTATGGGATTGGCGGAGCTAGGCCATCATCTCATTTGGCAAACACTGCCTAGAGCAGTTGGGGATCCACGGTTTTATCCACTGATTGTCTGTACGATCGGCGGAGTAGCGATCGGCTTTTTTGTGAAAGCTTTTGGCCGGTATCCCCGAACGTTGCAGGAATCGTTTACGGAGTATCAAGAAACACAACGAATCGACTATCATGATGGAAAATTAGTGCGAAATCTGCTGGGCTCTTTACTCGTTTTGTTTTTCGGAGCGAGCTTAGGTCCAGAGGCGGCTCTGGTGGCGATCATCGGCGGTCTAGTAACCTACGTAGCTGATCGAAGGAAGATTTTGGAGGATCAACGAGCCGATCTAGTGGAATTCAGCGTCGGCACCTCACTGGGTGTAATCTTCATGACACCACTATTCGGTGTGGGACGTTCAGTTGAACGCGATGATTGGCAAGTTGTGACGGAAAGCAAGCTCAAGAAATACGTTTTATATATTTTTACGACGTTTACTGGTTTTATTGGTTATCTCTTAACGTACAGTCTTTTTCCGAACCAAGAACAGGTCTTTGCGATTCGCAGGATGGAAAGCAGCTTTACTTGGCAGGGACTTTTGCTGGTCATTCCGATGATTATATTAGGAGCGCTTTTCGGAAAATTTTTCTTAGTTTTAGAAGAAAGAGGCGAAAAGCTGAATCAGCGAATTCGAAATCCATTGCCTTTGGCTGTCTTAGCAGGGATCATTCTCGGTACATTAGGAACAATTTCGCCGTATTTCCTATTTTCCGGCGAACATAATTTATTGTCCTTTACGCGTCAAGCAGAAACGATGAGCTTTTTCATCCTGCTGCTGATTGGATTTGGTAAAGTGGCGATCACGATGATTTGTTTGGCCTGCAACTGGCGGGGCGGAACGATCTTCCCAATGATCTTTGCTAGTATCGCAGTTGGCTTGGCTTTTGCGAATTTATTGCCTTATTCGCCTGGCTTGTTAGTAGCAGTTTTTACAGCTAGTGCTTGTGCGGTTATTTTAAAACAGCCGTTGGCGACAGCCTGCTTATTCCTGCTGTTGTTTCCAGTGGAATTATTCCTATGGATCTGGTTAGCTGGTTATTTAGGAAATCTCTTTTTACAGCGTGTTCCTTTTTTCCAAGAGGAGCAAACAATCAAATCCTTCAAGCTGCCGGAATTACCGAAGCGTCCGAAAAGGCCTACGGTAAAAAAAGCGGAGCCAGAAGAAGCTACTAGGGATGTTTCTGAATTACGAAAAGCAGCCGATCGCAAAAAAGCGGAAAATACCGAATCGCAACCGCGAGTGGCTGAGCCGAAAAAAGAAATTTTGGTCAGAAAAGAAGTTCGGAAACAGCGTGAACCAGAAAGAACAGTTGAAAGAAAAACAGAACGACCAGTTTCTGATGCACCAAGGACGCGCATGAGTCGTCACAATCGAAAATAACCGAGTTGGGAAAAAGCTACAAAGCTTTTTTCCGGCTCTTTTTCTTTGCATTTTTTTGAAAGCGTTGACCAAAGTTCGACTGACTGCTACTCTATTGATTAGAAGGCTAGAACTTCAAACAAGAAAGGAACGTGTGACAATGTTAAACGAAGCAAAGATTCGTGCGTACTTGGAAAAAGAGAAATTGGATGCTTTTTTTATTGCGAAAAGAGTAAATGTTCGTTTTGCTAGCGGTTGGACAGGAGACGATTCATTCATTTTGCTCACACAAGAGGGACAATACTTTTTGACCGATCCGCGCTACACCGAGCAGGCGGATATTGAAGTACCAGATTATGAAATTATTAATTGGCGCCTGCCTGGAAGAACGGTTGGAGATACCGTGGCACGCTTAGCTAGTGAGAAAAATATTAAGACGATCGCCTTTGAAGCGGATTATCTAACTTATGATATGTATTCGGATTTTACTTCGAAAACAAAAGCGGAATTCGTTCAAGCTGGCGGCGTCATTGATCGTATGCGAGCGATCAAATCGCCAAAAGAAATCCAATATATGCGTAATGCTTGCGAAATTTCTTGCCGAGCTTTGGAACGTTTGATGCCGGAAATCAGAGTTGGCGTAACAGAAAAAGAATTAGCCGCTAAACTTTCCTTGTACATGGTACAAGAGGGGGCTGATACACAGCCTTACGGGAATATCTTGATTTCGGGAGCGAATACGTCGCTGCTTCACGGGATCCCATCGAAAAAAGCAATTGAATATGGGGATTTTGTCTTAATGGATTTTGGTTGTCAATACGAGGGTTATATGTCTGACATGACGCGTACGGTGGTTGTCGGTAAAGCTTCTGAAAAGCAACGGGAAGTTTATGAGCTTGAAAAACAAAGCTTGGAAGCGGCGGAAGCAGTGATGAAAAATGGTGCTGCCGTAAAAGATATTTATCAAGCCTCACTAAAACCTTTGGAAGGTACAGAGTATCCGCAATATACGTACCGGAATATTGGACACAGTATCGGCTTGTTCGTGCATGAGCTGCCATACATCGATGAACAGTATGAGGATGTTTTAGAAACCGGGATGGTCATGACTATCGAACCGGGTATCTACATTCCTGACTGGGGCGGAGTGCGGATTGAAGACCAAGTTTTGATCACCAATGACGGCTATGAAAATATGATTAGACTTTCTCATGATTTGATTGAATTGTAAGCGTGGGATGGGCTATACTTAGGCGACGACAGCATGAGCTGTCGTCGTTTTTTGACAACGAATGATTATCAAATAAATGATGAAAAGAGTTTATTTGGATGCCTGTAATTGCCAATTTAACAAGGGGGGAGATCGATGAATGAACGGGAAGCATTTGATTTTGTCTATGATATTGGAGAAACATTATTGAAAAATGGGGCGGAAATCAAGCGAATCGAGACGACTATTCGTCATATTGCAGAAGCCTTGGAGTTGAAGGAATTTGATAGCTTTGTCCTGATCAATGGGATATTTATGACGGCCCGGCTAAAGGATCAGACTGTTCAGGCGCGTGTCCGGGATATCCCGATTTCGCCGATCAATTTAGGTCGGATCGAACAGATCAACACGCTGTCGCGGTGCTTAACGGAGAAGCGGCTAAGTCCGGAAGATGCCAATGAGTGGCTTCAGGAAATCAAGCAAGAATCCTTTGCTTCAAACCGCTTGAAGATCTTCGCCTATGCATTTGGCAGCGCCAGCTTCTGTTTTATCTTTGGCGGAAGCCTTTGGGATACGATCGGCGCGTTTATTCTAGGTGTTTTCCTAGCCTGTTTCACGATGTACTTGCTGCCGAAATTTAATATGTCAGATATTATTTCAACGATTACCAGCAGCGGCTTTGTCAGTATCCTAGCTTGTTTATTTGTTCACTTTTTTCCGGCACTGCAATTGACCAGTCTAGTCACTGGCGGGATTATTTCCTTATTACCGGGAGTGGCCATCGTCAACGGGATACGTTATTTATTTGACGGCGACTACAGCTCCGGCTGGGGTCAAATGATCAATGCTTTGATTACTGCGCTGTGTGTATCCGTGGGAGTAGGGCTTGTCTTGCAATTATTTAGTTAGATTCATTTAACAGTGAAAGGGGCGAAAGCGGTCATGTTAACTACCGTGCTGCAAGTTTTAGCAGGTTTTTTAGGAACAATCTCATTTGCGATACTCTTTGAAGTTCCCCGTCGTTACTACGTTCATTGCGGAGTGATCGGCGCCTGCGGCTGGGCTATTTATTTATTGATAATGCATTTTAAGACCGCGCCAGTCGCAGCCACCTTTATTGCTTCGTTGGTCTTGATCTATCTTTCACGAGAAGCATCCTTTGCGTTAAAAGCACCGGTCACGATTTTTTTGATTTGTGGAATCTTTTGTCTGGTTCCCGGAATGGGCATTTACAATTTTACTTATAATTTTTTCATTGGTGATTCCATCAAGGCGGCTCAGATCGGTGTCCAGGTTTTGAAAATTGCGATCGCAATTGCTGTAGGAATCACGGTAGGCTATGAATTATCACCAAAATTTTTCTATTCTTATTACAAAATGCAAAAGAATAAAAATTCACTCTCGTGAATAAATACTGAAAACAGCTTTGTTGTATAACAGGGCTGTTTTTTTATTTTAATTTCCAATTAAAATAAAAAATGAGGTGTTTTAAAAAATGTTATTGAAAATCCCTTTATTTTAATAAAAAAACAAATTCATGAGAGAAGAGTAAGGAAGAGAAATAACTGGAGAATTAATATAATTAGTATCCCTTTTTTTGAGAAATCTTCCAACTGACTGGTGGTTTTGAAAAAAAGTTTAAAGAATTGTTTAAATAGGCCGAAAGATATAGTAAACTAGTGGAAGCGGATACGAATAATTAAATTTGAATTTATTCTGTGAAAGACTTGAAATTCAAATGGATTTATGGTTATTTTAAAACTAGTGATAGGTGAATAGTTGCACAAAAATTTGTGCTGATATCGAACTGTTGCATAGCAGTTAGTTTCCGCGAAAAAAGATTATTAACAGCTACGTGAAAGCAGAGCTGTTTTTAATAATGCCGACAGGCAAACAATATCAATAAAAGGAGTGAAACATTTTGAAGGAACGTCGCGTTGAAAGAGTAATTGAAAAAATGAAGGAACAAGGTTATGGCCAACTGTTAGTTTCAGATCCAACAACTATTTTCTATCTAACTGGTCGCTGGATTCATCCTGGTGAACGGTTGTTAGTATTAGTAATTACTCCAGAGAACAAAAACACATTGATCGTTAACAAATTATTCCCAATCGAAGAAGATTTGGGCGTGGAAAAAGTATTTATTGATGATACCGACGACGCTGTGAAGAAAGTGCTTGAGTATGTTGATACTGACCAAAAAATCGGTGTTGATAAGAACTGGCCTGCACATTTCTTATTACACTTGCTTGAACTTGTTCCAGATGCCAAATTAGGCAATGGTTCAGAAGTAACCGACGCGGTTCGTGCGATCAAAGACGAAGAAGAAAAACAATTGATGCGTGAAGCACAAGCAGATAACGAGATCGCGATTGATCGTTTGAAAAAATTATTGCCTGAAGAAATGACTGAAGCTGAAATGGCGGATAAATTAGGTGAAATCTACAAAGAATTAGGCAATACAGGCTTCTCATTTGATCCGATCGTAGGTTATGGCGCAAATGCGGCAGATCCTCATCACGAAACGGACGATTCAAAAGTAAAACCTGGTGATTCTGTCATCTTGGACATTGGCGGCATCAAAAATTCGTATGCATCTGACATGACGCGGACATTCTTCTACAAAGAAGTGTCTGACAAAGGTCGCGAAGTGTACGAAATTGTTAAAGAGGCTGCCCAACGTGCGATTGACCTTGTGAAACCAGGTGTAAAATTCTCTGAACTTGACGCAGCAGCTCGTGATTACATCACGGAAAAAGGCTACGGCGAATACTTTACACACCGTTTAGGTCACTTCATCGGAATCGATTGCCACGAAACAGGCGATGTTTCAGGAGCGAACGATAATGTCGCTGAAGTAGGAAATGTCTTCTCAATCGAACCAGGAATCTACATTCCAGGCGAAGTGGGTGTACGGATCGAAGACCTAGTGATCGTCACTGAAGATGGTTGCGAAAACTTGAACCATTATCCGAAAGACTTGGAAGTAATCGGTTAGGAGGCCGCGCAGCGTATGAAAATCGAAGAAGGATATATGCCTTATCTGGGGCATCAGACTTATTATCGGATTGTTGGAGAACAAAGCGGTAATAAGAAACCATTGATTGTCATGCACGGCGGACCCGGATCAACCCATAACTATTTTGAAGTGCTTGATGAAATGGCGGTCGATGGCCGCCAGATCATCATGTACGATCAATTAGGTTGCGGGAAATCTGCGGTGCCTTCACAGCCGGAGCTTTGGACGAAGGAAACTTGGGTCAATGAATTGATCGCCTTAAGAGAGCATCTTGGCTTGGATGAAGTTCATTTGTTAGGCCAATCTTGGGGTGGAATGTTAGAAATCATCTACGTTTGTGACTATGCACCAAAAGGCATCAAGAGTATGGTACTTTCAAGTACTTTACCGAATGCTGAGCTTTGGGCACAAGAGCAACACCGGATGATCAAATTTATGTCAGAGGAAGATCAAGCAGCGATCGCAAAAGCAGAAGAAACTGGCAATTATGATGATCCAGCTTATCTTGCGGCAAATGATCGCTTCATGGTTCGCCATGCGGCTCCAATCTTTACAAAAGAGGATCCTGAACCGTTATGGCGTGAAAAAGTTCCAGGTACTGAAAGCTATGTGACTGCTTGGGGGCCGAATGAGTATTCGCCTGAAGGCACGTTGCAGGGGTATGACTACACGGATAAGCTGTCTGATATTACTATCCCAACACTTGTTACAAGCGGCACAAACGACTTGTGTACGCCGCTAATAGCAAAAACGATGTATGACGCGATTCCAGGAGCCAAATGGGAATTGTTTGCCAACAGCAGACACATGCCATTTGTAGAGGAACGGGAAAAATACATGAAACTGTTGGAAGAATGGCTAGCAGCGAACGATTAATTTTTTTAAGAGAGAAGGAATGATAGTGGAAACAACTCCAGTAAAAACAAAGAAACCTTTTGGGTTTTACGTCTGTGCGCTAGGGTTTACATTTGAACGAATGGCCTTTTACACAGCGAAATACATGTTGGCGATCTGGATCGCTACACGAACAACCGCATCAACGGGCGGGTTGGGTATGACAACGGCACAAGGTGCAATGATTTCTGCCTACTTTGTAGCGGCAACATACATCACACCAACAATTGGCGGTCTTATCGCCGACTATTGGATAAGTCCACGGATATGTGTCCCGGTAGGTATGTTGATGATGGGTGTCGGTTACTCTCTGGCCTTTTGGGCGAATTCCATGAGCATGGTAGTCGTGATGACTGTTTTAGTAGCTCTTGGAACAGGTTTGTTTAAAGGAAATCTTTCCGGGGTAAATGGGTTACTTTTTGATGATGAGAAAGCCTTAAATGAAGCCTTCTCCATTCAATATTCATTCGTAAATATCGGATCATTTATCGGAACAACATTTTTGGTATTGTTAATTCCTAAATTCGGCTTTAACTTTGTATTCTTGATTTGTGGTCTATTACTAATTTTTGATGCAATTTGGTTTGTTGCAAATGGTCGCGCTTTGGGCGATGCAGGGAAAAAACCATTTAAAGTTGACCAACGTAAATTCGATTCAGCTGGTAAAAAAGCTGATGGCGCGGATACGAAGTTAACTTCTGGCGACAAAAAACGGATGGTTGCTATTTTCTTAGTAACTATGTTCTCAGTTGTCTTCTGGATGGTGTGGTATATGGCTTATATGCCAGCGTACTACTACTTCGGTTATGGTGATGGCGCTGGATTCTTAGAGCGTGCGAACTGGGTAGTGGGCAGCTTCAAAGTGCCAACTTCTTATTTTGACTCGATGAATGCCTTGACTTGTATTATCTTAGGTCCGATCTTAGGTCGCTTATGGACAAAATTAGCTGCTCGTCCTAAGGGTGATATGAGTATGTTTAAGAAAACAGCATTGGGTATGATGTTAGTAGGTGTTTCTTACCTAGCAATGGTATTAGGAGATATAGTTGGTAAAGGACATGCAAGTATTTTGTGGTTAGTTCTTGTCAGCTTATTGATGTCAGTTGGTGAAATGGTCTTTTCTCCATTAGGGAACTCCTTCATTTCAAAATTGGCACCAGCCAAATTCATGGGAATGCTGTTAGGTTTCTGGACGATTGCAGTATTCTTCTCACAATTGCTCTATCCAATCATTTATGCTCGATTAGAAACAGATGTACCGGGCGATTTCCAAATGGGCTACGGTGTTCTAGGAGCAATCGTAATCGTTCTTGGATTAGTATTATGGCTTGGTAGTAAAACACTGGACAAACTTGAATCAGCTGAATAATTTATCGATTAAGCTCTTGCCTCAATGAGGTGAGAGCTTTTTTGTGCAAAATAATGCAAAAATCAGAAAGGTCAAATGGATGAAGATTATTGTTAGCCATTTCTAATGTGATTGATTTTACATATGAATATAGCTAAAATAATCAGCAAAATTTTATAAAGGGATGCTTGTCATCGCGGTGCCAGATAAAAGACAAGAGTTAATAAAATAACAGTTATAATTATTCGCAAAACCTGTGAAATAACTAATGTATTTTGCCGAAAATCCCGGGCGAGCCTTCCGTTGTCGACAGTCTACAATCGCTTGAAATATTGTAAAGTTAGTGTTTGTAAACGATTTTAATTTATCTGATGAGTTTGATGAAAATTTAATTAGAGAATTCAAAAAATTATACTATTTACAAAGATTTTTGTCAGAAAATATCAAAATAATCGGAAAACTACCTTTTACATGGAAGGTGATTGTGCTATGATTTACATGAACTACGGGTGGCTGATTTGCTCAAGTTCGAACAAATAAAAAAGCAGGGAGGTGAAATATTTTGACACAAATTCTTATACCATTAAAACAACATGTCGGCGCTCCTTGTAAAGGGATCGTGAAGGCTGGTGATCAAGTTCAACGTGGACAATTGATCGCTGAACCGAATGGTTTAGGCGCGAATATCCATGCAAGTTTTTCTGGCAAAGTAGTGGATGTGGATGGTGATAATATCGTTCTGATGATTGATGAAGAGCAGGATTTTTCAACATTCGTACCCATTCCAGAAACGGAGACTCACGCAAAAGCAGTGGAAGCAGCTGGAATTGTCGGTGCGGGGGGCGCAGGTTTCCCTACCTTCTTAAAGCTCGCTTGTGAGATTCCAGAAGGTGTTTTTATCGCAAATGGCGCAGAATGTGAAGCTTTGCTTGCTCATAACGTAAAACAGATGAGTGAACATATCGATCAACTGATCCGCGGTATGAAATACTGCATGGAGATGACGAAAGCTCCCAAAGGCGTGATTGCTGTGAAAGGCAAGCACCGCATGTTAGTAACGCGTTTGCTGAAAGCTGTAGACAACGACTCGACGCTTGACGTCTATCAATTGCCGGATATCTATCCAGCAGGGGATGAGCGTATGATCGTTCGTGAAGTAATGGACATAGTCCTAGAACCAGGTCAGCTTCCAACAGAAGTTGGCGCTGTGATCGACAATGTGGAAACGATCAAACGGATCGCTGAAGCGATTGAAGATCGCAAACCGTTCATTGACAAGGATGTGACTGTTTCTGGTCGCGTAAAACAAAAAGAAACTGTTTTTGTGGATGTGCCGATCGGGACTCCGGTCAAAACATTGATCAATAATGTTGGCGGATACGTTGAACCCCATGGCGAGATCGTCATCGGCGGACCAATGACGGGTAGAAGCGGCGATGAGATGACACCGATCACTAAAACTAGCGGCGGTGTGCTGGTCGCAATGCCATTCCCAAAAGAAAGCCGAAAAGTCGGTCTTTTGATCTGCGAATGTGGCGGATCTGCTGAACGCATGACCGAGATCGCTAACAACATGGGCGCAGAAGTTGTCGCTGCTGAAAGATGCAAGCGAATGGTAGAAGTAAATGGAAGATATAGATGTGCCTTGCCAGGTATATGTCCAGGTCAAGCTTCAACTGTTCTAGAATTGAAAAAACAAGGAGCAGAAGTCGTATTGACTGGATCCTGTTCCGATTGAACGAACACCGTTATGGGTGTAGCTCCTAGGTTAGGAGTTCCGGTTTATCATCATACAGATCACGTACTGCGGGCAGACGGGCATAGACTATATCGTAGATTACCTACAAACTAATTTTAAAATTTTAGGAGGATTTAACGAATGTCTATTACAGCAGAAACTGCTAAAGAACATGCCAAAGACCCTGCAGTATTATGTTGCCGTGCAGAAGCAGGCAAAGTAATCGCACCAGATGATTTAGAAGATCCAGCGATCTTCCCAGATTTAGAGGATTCAGGTTTATTAGAATTGCCTGACACTACTCTAACCATCGAACAAGTACTTGGCACGACATTGAAAGAAACAACGGATGCGTTGGTTCCATTAACAAGAGAATTATTAGACGGTGTTTCAGAGGACACTGAAGAAGCACCGGAAGAGGAAGCACCTGCTGAAGCAGCAGCTCCAACTCCAGTGGCTCCTATTGCTCCGGTAGCACCTGTTGCGCCGATGGGCGGACAAACAATCAAGATTCATATTGCAGAAGGACGCGGGATTGACCTAGAAGTTCCAATGTCTATCGCGGGACAAATGGGCGTTGCTCCAGCAGCTCCAGTTGAAGCGGCAGCTCCGGCTCCAGCACCAATGGCTGAAGCGGCAGCTCCTGAAGCAAAGGTTGAAGAAAAAGTCATTCGTTCAGTTCGTCGTGATCACATGAAGATCGAAAAAGTGATCATTGGTGACGAAACGAAGATTGAAGGCACGACCTTAGTTTTACGCAAAATGGAAGATATGTGCGCGGAAGCAGCTGAACTAGAAGAACTAGTTGAGAGTGTTACCTTTGAAATTATTACACCAGATAGATACAACGAATATAGTGAAACGATCATGGATGTACAACCTATCGCTGCTAAAGTTGATGGCGCGGATATCGGGCATGGAGTTACGCGTGTGTTAGATGGCGTCGTAATGGTTCTTACAGGAACAGATGCCAATGGTGTACAAATCGGTGAATTCGGTTCGTCTGAAGGCGAATTAGACCGCAACATCATGTGGGGACGTCCTGGAGCGCCAGAAAAGGGCGAAATCTTCATCAAAACACAAGTAACAATCAAAGAAGGCGCGAATATGGAACGTCCAGGACCATTGGCCGCTCATAAAGCATCTGACTACATTACGCAAGAAATCCGTGAAGCAGTGAAGAAAGCGGATGATTCTTTAGTTGTAGAACATGATGAAATCGTACAAAAACGCCGGATTGGTAACAAACGTGTGGTTATCGTCAAAGAAATCATGGGTCAAGGAGCAATGCACGACAACTTGATCATGCCAATCGAACCAGTTGGAACATTAGGAGCAAAACCTAACGTTGACTTAGGGAACTTGCCGATCATGTTAGCACCAACTGAAGTATTAGATGGCGGGATCCATGCATTAACATGTATTGGACCAGCATCAAAAGAAACTTCTCGTCATTACTGGAGAGAACCATTAGTGCGCGAAGCGATGGAAGACGAAGAAATCGATTTAGTCGGTGTGATGTTTGTTGGTTCTCCGCAAGCGAACACTGAAAAATACTATGTTTCTAAACGTTTAGGTATGACGATCGAAGCGATGGATGTCGATGGCGCAATCGTTACGACTGAAGGATTTGGTAACAACCATATCGACTTTGCTTCACATATTGAAGAAATTGGCAAACGCGGCATTAAAGTTGTCGGAGACTCTTACTCAGCAGTACAGGGTGCGTTGGTTGTCGGTAACCCAGAAATGATTGCCATGGTAGACAACAACAAATCAATGCAAGGGATCGAAAATGAAATCTTGTCGAACAACACCCTATGTAAAGAAGACGCGATTCGTGATCTAGCAATGTTGAAAACACTGATGGGCGGCGGCACGATCAAGGCTGCTGAACGTAAATGGAATCCAAACGTGAAAGCCAACAACATCGAGATCATTGAAAAAACTACGGGCAAGAAGATTGACCTAGTGGATAACGAACAAGTCTTACCTAAGAGTAAAAAACGCCAAGAAATTTACGAAGTAGAATAAGGTGAAGCAAAATGGATGGAATGAATAAACTCAAATATATTTCGACGGAACAGATGTTTGAAGGCATCATCGTTGAACTTCACGATGCCAGCGTGATGATCGATTTAAAAGGTCGTTTGGGCCAGCTTAAAATCCCCCGTCGAATGATCATTTCTGAGTATGATCTAGAAATCGGTCAAGAAGTTGGGTTTTTAATGACCTATCCAGAAGTTTTGGCAGAAGAACCGGATGAGCATTATAAGACAGCTATTTATGAGCATGAACGTCGCCGGGCTGAAGCCAGAAGAAAACGTGAAGAAGCAGGAGAGGAGAATTAACACATGGGCTTAACAGTCTTTGAAGGGTTGCAGTCAGAAATTTTTGTGCCGATTACGCCAAAATCTGTCTTTACCCCAGTTAAAAAAGAGCTTAAAGAAATGCGCGTGGCATTAGCAACAGCTGCCGGCGTACATTTAAAAACAGATAAACGATTCAACTTAGCAGGTGACACGACTTTCCGTGAAGTACCAAATACTGCTAAAGTCGAAGAATTAATGGTTTCTCATGGCGGTTACGATAACGCCGACGCGAACCGTGACATCAACTCGATGTTTCCGATCGACCGTTTACATGAATTAGCAGCGGAAGGGTTCATCAAAGAAGTTGCACCCGTTCACTACGCATTCATGGGCGGAGGAGGCGACCAAGACGCATTTCACGATGTGACTGGTCCTGCGATCGCACAAAAATTAGTGGAAGAAGAAGTCGACGCTGTCGTCTTAACCGCTGGCTGAGGAACCTGTCATAGAACTGCCGTGATCGTGCAGAGAGCTATTGAGGAAGCGGGAATTCCTACTATTTTAATCGCAGCATTACCACCAGTTGTACGCCAAAACGGGACTCCACGTGCCGTTGCGCCGCGTGTACCAATGGGTGCCAATGCTGGTGAACCAAACAACATTGAAATGCAGACAGGTATCTTGAAGGATACACTGGAAGCACTAGTAACAATCGAAACGCCAGGGAAAATTGTTCCTTTACCGTATGAATACATTGCCCACGTCTAGATCAAGAGGCTGATCTAATAAGTGCTCAGCGTTGAGAAATAAGACGGAAATTCCTAAAATTGCCAAGAAACACAGTGACGTAGGAACTGATGTTGATTGGTACCTACTTGGTGCTTTTCAAATTTTTGTGAATTTTCGACTTATTTCTGAAGACGTTACTTATTAATCGCCGTTTACATTGAAAGTAGGTGTGAATAATGCGAGGCGAAACTTTAAAGATCAAAGTTTTTCACATGGAAGAGGTTTCCGTTGGGAACGGCTTTCATGTCAAACCAAATCAGTTACAGATTGATCAAGACTTTGATTGCAAGGACGCCGCTATTCAGAAGCTGACGATTCGATTGCTCCCACCGCATCAACATGATGTTGAAACCAACACCATTATAGATGTCATTCCGATTTCTACGAAGGTGTTGGGTGCGCTGGGTACAGGGATCACGCATACACTTACCGGGGTTTCAGTCATTATGACTGGGGCTATTGAGGATGGAGAACAAATGCATGAATTTGGCTCTTCAGAAGGTGTTTTGCGTGATCATTTAGTATTGAATCGAGCAGGGACGCCTAACGCCGAAGACTACATTATTTTAGTGGATCTTTTAGCGAAAAAGGGGACTCCTTTTAATCGTGAGCTCAGTTTGAAAATGTTTGCCATCGTGGATGAATTTATCCAAGAAATTCGCGAAAAATTAAAGATGCTGGAAGGAAAAGATGCCTGTGAAACCCATGTCTACGAAGATCAGGTTAATCCAGGCAAGCCAAAAGTTGCCTTAGTCAAACAGGTGGCGGGTCAGGGAGCGATGTATGATATGCTGCTCTATCCTAATGAACCCAGCGGCTTCAAGGGTGGTTGTTCGATCATCGATATGAACAATATGCCGGTCTTTTTAACAGCAAATGAATATCGCGATGGAGCAATTCGTTCCATGGTTTAACGTAAATAATGGATAGGTGGTGGCGTTATGGGAATTGGCCCATCAACCAAAGAAACATCACTGCATCATTTCCAAGATCCACTTGTTGATCTTCTTGGTAAGGATCCGGACATTGACTTTCAAGGAGTCGTTGTCGTGGGAACACCGCAAAGCAACGCTATGAAGTACCTCGTTGGGCAGCGAACCGCTGCATGGTTGGAAGGAATGCGCACAAATGGTGTGATTGCTTCAACCGATGGATGGGGAAATTCAGACGTGGACTTCGCGAACACCTTAGAAGAAATTGGTCGCCGAGATATTAGCGTGATCGGACTCAAGTTCATTGGTACACAAGCAAAGTTTGTTGTGGAAAATGACTTTACCAAGCACGTTTTGGATTTTAATAAATCGGAAGCGGGTGTTGAGACGGAGGTAGTTGGTGAAAATACCATCAATCACCGGGATGCAGTAAAAGCGCTTGCGTCAATCAAATTAAAAATGCGAAAAGACAATCAAGAAATACGTTAACGTAATTTTTTATGAGCATGAATCATCAAAGTCCTGTCTATTTTAAACAGGTAACAAGGGAGGATAATCATGAAAGTATCAAAAATGATCTCAGCGATCGACACTCATACAGCAGGTGAAGCTGCTCGTTTAATCATCGGCGGAATTCCAAAATTCCCAGGTGAAACAATGGCTGACAAGAGAGCCTATTTAGAAACGGAAGCAGACGACTTGCGCAGAATGTTGATGCTGGAACCACGTGGGCACCGTGATATGTTTGGCGCCTTCATTACTGAACCCGTTCACAAAGAAGCTGACTATGGCATTATCTTCATGGATTCAGGCGGTTATTTAAATATGTGTGGACACAACACGATCGCAGCGATGACATCTGCCGTTGAGCAAGGCTGGGTAGAAGTTAAAGAAGGCGAACGTGAAGTAAAAGTTGTTCAAGATACACCAGCGGGAATTGTACGCGGGACAGTACATTTGGATGAAGACTATTCTGCAGAATCAGTTTCTTTCGAAAACGTGGAATCATTCCTTTATAAAGAAAATGTAACGGTCAATGTTCCTGAAATCGGTGAATTAACAATGGATATTTCCTTTGGCGGAAGCTTCTTCGCAATCTTACCGGCAGCGTCTATTAACTTAGAAATTAAACCGGAAAATGCTTCGAAGTTCAATGAATTAGGAATGATCATTCGTGATGCAGTGAACGAACAGATCGAGATTCAACATCCGACATTGGAACACATCAAGACCGTTGACCTTGTTGAGTTCTATGGTCCGGCAACTAGTCCAGACGCAACCTATCAAAATGTCGTTGTCTTTGGTGATGGACAAGTAGACCGTTCTCCTTGTGGAACAGGGACAAGCGCGAAGCTTGCGACGTTATATGGCAAGGGTGAAATGAAAGTTGGCGACACTTTCGTGTATGAAAGTATTTTATGCACGAAGTTTAAAGGCGAAATTGTTGAAGAAGCAGAGGTTGGAGGATACAAAGCAATCATTCCTCGGGTATCAGGTTCTGCTTATGTCACTGGATACAACTCATTTTTAGTTGATCCGAAAGATTCCTTGAAGGATGGATTCCTTTTAGGGTAAAGATGAAGGAGGGGTAATATGGTAACAGTATTATTAGCAATTTATGTTGGTTTGATTTTGATGCATGCAGTCAATATGGGTGTTGACACAGTCAAACATAAAGGCGATTTAGGGCATGGAAATTGGATTGTTTCTGGGATCATTGGTTTCGTTACCGACTTTTTGGACACATTAGGGATTGGAAGTTTTGCACCGACGACCTTGCTTTTGAATATGACCAAACAGTTGAGTTCTGACCGTTTACTGCCAGGGACTCTGAACGTAGGGCACGGAATTCCCGTGTTGGTTGAAGCGTTTATCTTTACTCAGGTAGTAGATGTATCACCTGTTACTTTATTTGCGTTAGTTGGTTCGGCTACAATCGGTGCATTTATCGGTTCGAGATTCGTAACTGGCTTACCAGAGAAAAAGGTTCAATTGTGGATGGGCTGGGCATTAATTATTACTGCTGTTTTGATGTTTGCTCGTCAACAAGGCTGGATCGATATCTTGGGTGCGGACAATACTGCTACAGCATTGACAGGCATTAAATTAGTGATCGGTGTTGTGATCAACTTCATCCTAGGCGCTTTGATGACAATCGGTGTTGGTTTATACGCACCATGTATGGCAATGGTGTACATGTTAGGTTTGAGTCCGTTAGTTGCTTTCCCAGTAATGATGGGTTCTTGTGCCGGCTTGATGCCAGTTGCAAGTATCAACTTTGTCAAAACTGGCGACTATGCGCGTAAAGTTAGTTTGGCTATTACAGCAGGCGGAATCCTAGGGGTAATTGTTGCTGCGTATTTCGTAACAGGATTAGATCTAAATGTTCTGACTTATATTATTATCGTCGTAATCATTATTACTGGTGTAATGTATATTCGCAAGAGTATGAAACCAGCAGAAGCTGCGGCAGAATAGAAATGATTTTAAAACTACTTGCTCAATTCGGGCAGGTAGTTTTTTTATGTCCAAATAGCTGCAAAAGTTTTTTTAATCGAAAGAGCCTTTTTTACTTTTGTATAAAAAGGATTAGACAGTGACTGAGAAGGATCGGAGGTACAAAAAATTTGATGAAAAATCAGTATGAATGTCCAAAAATAGAATAAAAATTTTTCTTATTATAAAAAACATCCGTAATGATTTGTGGTAGTATAAAAACGGCGCAGATGGAATCGCTTTAGATAAGAAGCTCACGGTCATTTGATTTGACAAGAGCTACTCATAAAATTTACATAGAGAAACAAAAAGCAAACTGTTATAATAGAGAACGTGAAGGATGGTGGAAAGCATGGAAACAGTGCAACAATTAATCGTCTGCGGCGGCTGTAATGCGAAAATCGGACCGGGAAATCTCGGGGAATTGCTGGCGGATTTACCAAAGGCAACCAACGAAAATTTACTGGTGGGATTTGATTCGACGGATGATGCGGCTGTTATTAAACTGCGTGACGACCTAGCAATTATACAAACATTAGATTTTTTCCCAACGATGGTGACTGATCCTTATCTTTTTGGCAAGATTGCGGCAGCGAATGCGCTAAGCGATGTCTATGCTATGGGAGGCGAAGTCCTGTCTGCTTTAAATATAGTCGCTTTTCCGGAAGAAAAGGATCTGAACATCCTGAAAGAAATCTTGCGTGGAGGCGCGGAAAAGGTTCAAGAGGCCGGTGCCATTTTAGCTGGCGGCCACTCGATTCATGATTCATCGGTGAAATACGGTCTATCTGTGACGGGGACGATCGATCCAAATAAAATTTATCAAAACAACACCTGTCAGCTGGGGGATCATTTGATTTTGACGAAACCATTAGGCGTCAGCATCATCACCGTGGGCTACAGCGCAGAGGAAATCAGTGAAGAAGCCTTTGTGAAAGCCACCACGAGCATGGAGACCTTGAATAAATATGCGATGGATATCATTCGCAAGTATCCAATTAACAGCTGTACGGATGTGACCGGCTTTGGTTTGGCTGGGCACCTACATGAAATGATGAATGAACGCTTTAGTGCGGAAATCCAGTCTAAAGAACTGCCGTATTTTGAAGAAGCCTATCAAGGAGCGAAGGAATTCATTCTGACGGCGGGCGGACAACGGAATCGGAATTATATGGAAGATAAAATGGATTTTCAGATTGATGACTTCGGGATCGAAGAGCTTTTGTTTGATCCGCAAACATCGGGCGGTCTGTTAGTCAGCGTGCCAGCAGCAGAAGTAGAGGCGTTATTAGAAGAATTACAAGCTGCCAATATTCCGGCACAGGATTTTGGTGTAGTCGTTGAAAAACAAACGAAAGAATTGATTGTATATTAAGAGAGAGGCGGAAGATTATGTTTAAAATTGATGCGTTAGGCAAAGCTTGTCCGTTACCGGTAATTGAAACGAAAAAGGCGTTACGTGAACATGAGGTTGTACAAACGTTGGTTGATAATGAAATCGCCACGCAAAACTTGAAGAAAATGGCGGAGCAGCTGGGCTATATTTACCAAATGGATCAGGACGCGCCAAATCATTATACTGTCGTTATTTCAAAGGGCAATGCGGATTTGACGGAAGAAACACCACAAGTCGCAGAGCCAATCGCTACAGTGGATGATTATATCGTGGTCGTCGATACGAACGTGATGGGCCGCGGTTCGGATGAATTAGGAAAGAACTTATTGAAGGGCTTCATCTATTCGTTGACTGAACAAGATGTTTTACCGGAAAAAGTGATTTTCTATAATGGCGGCGTGCACTCAGTGGTAGAGGGTTCTGATTCGTTAGAAGACTTGCAAGGGTTGGCTGAACAGGGTGTTGAGATTTATGCCTGCGGGGCTTGCTTGAACTTCTATGAGCTGACTTCAGCGGTCGGCGAAGTGACTAATATGTATCGTATCGTAGAAATGATGCGCCAAGCACCAAAAATCGTTAAACCATAAAGGATGTCAGTTCAACAGTTAATGGGAATTTATGCTTGATTGATCGTTGAATGGCAGACGGCTTGAACATAAAACTCATTTTTTCAAAAAATGAATACTTTACTATGAAAAAGGAGCAGTTTTTATGCAGACATACGGTGTTGCATTGTTTTATTCAACCCGGGAGGCCATGAAAGCTGAGGAAATCGCGAAGGAAGCCCAACTTGCCGTTCGAATCATTCCCACACCGGAAAAGATTCATGCTAGTTGCGGCTTTTCTTTGAAATATCCGCTGACTGAGGAAGCGGCTTTAATGGCTTTGCTTACCGAGGCCGAGATCGTATCAGAAGGCTTTTATCATGCGTCTCAAGAGGGATTGAAGACAGATTATAAGTTAGTTCAGAAAGGATAAGCAGATGGCAAATATTGTGATTGGAACGGCGGGGCATATCGACCACGGGAAAACAACCTTGATCAAAGCGCTGACGGGTATCGAGACGGATACCACCAGTGAAGAAAAGAAGCGCGGGATGTCGATCAATTTGGGTTTTGCTTATTTGGATTTACCAAATAAAAAGCGGGTCGGCATCGTTGACGTGCCGGGACACGAAAAATTTATTAAAAATATGGTCGCTGGTTTGCCGGGGATCAACCTGATTCTGCTGGTGATCGATGCGGCGGAGGGGATCATGCCCCAGACAAAAGAACACATTGATATTTTGACGTTATTAGGGATTCGCGACTTTTTGATCGTGTTGACCAAAGTGGATACCGTCGATCCTGATTTGAAAGAGCTGGTGGTTGACGATATTCGCGAACAGCTGGCAGACACACCATTGGCTGAGGCGGATTTAATCGAGACCGATGCAGTGACAGGTACCGGGATCAAGGAATTATTGGCAAAAATTCAGGAGCATTCGGAAGAGGTTCAAGAACGCTCAGGCAGTGGTTCGGCTCGTCTGAATGTTGACCGAGTCTTTAGTGTGAAGGGCTTCGGAACGGTTGTCACAGGCACGCTTTTAGACGGTTCGATTAATGCGGGCGATGACCTGTATCTTTATCCGAGCCAGAAAAAGACGCGGGTACGAAACATTCAGGTGCATGAAACGGATGTGAAAAGCGCGCAGCCGGGACAGCGCACGGCATTGAATTTAGCGAATATCGCGACAGATGAGATTGAGCGGGGGGATGTCTTGTCTGTTTCTGAAAAGCTGGAGGACACGTGGATGTTGGATGTAAAAGTCAGCTGTCTACCAGAAGTAGAAGGCGGGATCGGCTTATGGGATCGCGTGCGTTTGTTAGTAGGTACACGTGAGGTGATGGCTCGGACAGTACCGCTAGGCGTCGACTGGATTGGACCAGGTGAAGACGGATTCCTGCAGCTGCGTTTAGAGGAGCAGGTCGCGGTCAAAGAGCGGGATCGGTTCATTCTGCGTTCCTATTCTCCAATGCACACGATCGCGGGCGGCGAAGTATTGGATGCGGCACCCCATAAGCATCGCCGTTTCAAAGTTGAGATTCTAGAAAGTTTGAAAGCGAAAGAAGAAGGCAGTTTGGACGAACTGGTGGCAGACTTTATGGTCAACAAGAAGCAGCCATTTACCAAAGAAAAAGAACTGTTGGAATATCTAGGTGTGAATAAAGAAGAGCTGCAGCCAATTTTAGCAGAAATGATCTCAGAGGGACGGGTGCTGGAAACCAAAGTCGGCTATCTGGCACAAGCTAGTTATCAGAAATTAGTCGATCAGGCAACCGAAATTTTGTCGGCCTATCATAAGCAATACCGTTTACGCTATGGGATGCCTTTAGAAGAGTTCCGTTCGCGGATGCGCGGCGTCTTAGCTGAAAAAGAAATCTCAGCCTTGATCGCCTTAATGAAGGAGCAGCTGGTCAAAGAAGCAAATGATAAAATTGCCTTAGTCGATTTCGAGGTCACCTTCAACAAATATCAGGAAGCTGCGAAAGCAAAAATCGAACAGACCCTTGCTAAAAATGGCTATACCCCAGTCAAAAAAGAAGAATTATTCGATTTAGATAAAAACGCGGAGGAAGTTCTGGAAGCCTTGAGTGGCGATACCGTGGTCTTCTTGACTCATGAATTTGTTCTATTGGGCAAGGTCTTTGATCAATCGGTGAAATTGATTCAGCAATATATCGCAGAGCATGGACAGATGACGCTGGGAGATTTCCGTGACTTGACGGATTCCAGCCGTAAATCCTCGATGCTGATCTTGGAGTATCTAGATAAACAAGGAATCACCAAACGGGTAGAGAATTATCGAGTGCTAGGAGAGAAGGGAAAATAAATGAGCATCTATATGGATAATGCCGCGACAACTGCGCAAAAACCGGCTGTGGTGGCGGAAGCAATGACGGCGATCCTGACAGGCGAATATGGCAATCCTTCTCGCGGCGCTCACGGCTATTCCTTAGCCGGCTATCGTGTGGCGGAAAAAGCCCGCAATCAAGTCAAGGACTTGTTTAAAGCCGATCAGCGCTATGAAGTAGCCTTTACGAATAACGCGACCGTCGCTTTGAACGAGGTACTAAAAGGCTTGATCCAAGCAGGTGACCATGTGATCACCACCGCGTGGGAGCACAATTCCGTGTTACGTCCGTTGTATCAGCTGGAAACGCAAGGAGCCAGTTTCGATGTGATTTCCAGTGAAGCGCTGAGCGGCCGTTTGAATTACGCGGAGTTCGCTGAAAAATTCCGTCCCGAAACGAAAGTCGTCGTGTGTAACCATGCTAGTAACGTGACGGGAAATCTGCTGGATCTGGAGTGGGTCAAGAATTTTTGCGAAGAGCACGAACTCTATTTGGTTATCGATGCATCCCAAACAGCTGGCGTGGTTCCGATCGATCTTAGTGATGGACGAGTTGCGGCGGTCTGCTTTACGGGACACAAATCCCTTTATGGTCCGCAGGGAACCGGCGGGGTGTGTTTGCTGAAGAATCTGCCAGTGGAGCCGGTCATAACTGGCGGAGATGGGATGCAGTCCTTTTCGAAGGTTCAACCGAAGGAATTACCGACGCTGCTAGAAGCGGGCACGTTAAATATTCCTGGACTCGCAGGTTTAGCGGCTAGTATACAATGGCTGCAAGAAAAAGAAGCAAAACCACAGCTGGGGGATTATTTTTACCAGGAATTGCAAAAAATCGACGGTGTAACCATTTATGGCGATTTCGACAATCCGCGGGTGGATGTTTTTTCGATCAATATCAAGGATGCGGAATCCGCGATTGTCAGCGATCTTTTATGGGAAGAGTATGAAATCGCGACGAGGCCCGGTTATCACTGCGCGCCTTTGATGCATGAAGCATTAGGAACCGCAGATCGCGGGACTGTCCGTCTATCCTTTTCAAGCTTTACTACCAAGGCAGAAGTCGATACGGTCTTGGCAGTATTACAAAATCTGGCGTTACGCTAAGAAAGCAGGTGACCTATGTCAAAAGAGATTCAAAATATTTTAGCAAGTTTGCCTTCTGTAGATGTTCTATTGAAGCAGATCGACCCGATTTATCCCCATGGAAAGGCCAAAGAGGCCACGCAGCAAGTCATTGCGCGCCTTCGTGAATCCGTTGTCGACGGGACGAGAAAAACAGTGATCGATCAAAAGGAAGTCTTAGAGATCATCCACAAGCAATTAGAAGAAAAACAATTTTCACTGCGGCGAGTGATCAATGGTACCGGGACTGTGATCCACACGAATTTGGGCCGGTCTTCCTTGAGCCTCAAAACGCAGGAGCAATTATTGGCGACCAGCTTCCACTATTCAAATCTGGAGCTTGATTTAGCGAGCGGTAAGCGTGGTTCGCGTTATAGTCACCTAGTTTCGATCGTGAAGAAACTAACAGGTGCAGAGGATGTTTTAGTGGTCAACAACAATGCCGCTGCGGTGCTATTAACGTTAAGTACGCTGACGCAAGACAAGCAGGTATTGGTATCTCGGGGCGAATTGGTCGAGATCGGCGGTGCATTCCGTATTCCAGACGTGATTACCTCCAGCGGGGGAAGCATCGTAGAAGTTGGCACGACGAATAAAACACATTTAGCCGACTACGAGAATGCTTTGACGGAGGATACAGGTGCTGTTCTGAAGGTGCACACCAGTAATTATCGGATTATTGGATTTACTGAAACGCCAGATTTAAGCGACTTGGCGGAGCTGGCACACAAGAATAACCTGCCGCTGATCAATGATCTAGGCAGCGGCTTACTGATGGATATGCGTCCATTTGGCCTGCCTTACGAGCCAACCGTGAAGGAAGTGCTGGACCAAGGCTGCGACATTGTGACCTTTAGCGGAGACAAGCTGTTAGGCGGACCGCAGGCAGGGATCATTGTCGGGAAAAAAGAATACATCGAAAAGATGAAGAAAAACCAATTATTACGTGCGCTGCGAATCGACAAGATGACACTGAGTGCGCTGGAAGCCACCTTGTCCTTGTATCTTGACGAAAAAGAAGCGCTAAAATCTGTGCCGACCCTGCAAATGATCGCGCAAAGTGAAGAGGACTGCTTAGGCAAAGCCGCGGAGCTGGCGGCGATGCTCCAATTGATCACGGAGTTGAGTGTGAAGATTGAAAAGGATAGCAGTAAAATCGGCGGCGGCTCTTACCCAGAGCACTTATTGCCGACCTATGCTGTTGTGTTGAGCAGCAGTAAATTCTCAGCGGATACGCTGCAGGAAAAGCTCCGTTTCGCTGCTACACCGATCATCAGCCGTATCAAAGAGGACTGCAACTACTTAGATATGCGGACAATCGCTATCGAAGAATTCGCGCTGATCCAGGAAAGTCTGCAGGAGATTTTTGAATAGGAAAAGGAAGCTAAGACCATGCAACCACAAAAGCAATTAGTGGCCGTGTCTCATTGTGTTTTGAATCAAAACGCGGTGATTCACGGTTGGGAACGAGCAAGGGGAGCCTTTCCTTTTGCGCTGGAGCTGCTCAGTCGCGGGATCGCATTGATTCAATTGCCTTGTCCAGAATTTATCGTACTGGGCGGCGATCGCCCTCCGATGACTTATGAGGAATACCGCGATTTGCCAAATTATCGTCACCAATGCCAAACGCTGCTGCAGCCGATGATCCAGCAGATTCAAAGCTATCAAGCAGAAGGATATCAGTATCTGGGGATAATCGGTATCCATGAAAGCCCGAACTGTTCCATCAGTGGACAACGAGGAGTTTTGATGGAGGAGTTTTTTTCGGAATGTCAGAAGGCCAAGATCGCAACCAATTATTTGGAGGTGCCTACGTGGTACAGCGAGGACGATCAAGGCAGTTTTAGTGATCAGCTGCAACTGTTTTTAGAAAAAGGAGTAGAGAATGAATAGTAAAGCAAAAGTAATCGCGATTTGTGCCATCGCAGTCGTTTTGAATGTGGTGCTGGGTGAAGCAGTATCAATGATGAAGATTCCGTTGTTGTTCTTGGATACGATGGGAACGATCTTTATCGCCGCGAACTTTGGGATGAGTTATGGGATACTAACAGGCGTGTCAACGAACTTATTAATGGGTTTAATCAGCGGACCGATGTCGATTCCGTTTGCCTTAGTTAATGTGGCAGTGGCCATCGTTGTTGCATTGTTAGCGAAAAATGGTTTCGGTTTTGGCAAAGCACTGATCGCAGGTCTGTTGCTGGCGTTCATTTGCCCAATGATCGGCGCACCGATTCGCTTAGCGCTGTTTGGCGGGTTTACCGGATCAGGGACAGATATCGTCATCATGGCTTTACGGGCATCCGGCAAGGAAATGATCTCGGCAACCTATTGGGGCGCTGTAACGGGCAATCTGGTGGATAAAATCGTCTCTTGTTTACTAGTTGCTTGGTTTATCAAGCTGCCGCAAATGAAGCGTTTCGCAGTAAAATGAGCATGAATCGATTCTAAGACTAAGGTGCTTAGTCTGGAAATTTTAAAGTGAGCTGGTTTCAACGAAAGGAACGTTGAGGCTGGCTTATTTTTTTTGTCCATTTACGAATCGAGTGAAAAGGATTACTTTGCGATCGTTTTCAATTATGTTATCCTATAAGTAATCAACAATCGAGAGGAGGAGCTTACACATGGTCGGTATGTCAAAAATAACGCTGAATCAAGACAACTTGCGATTCCACATCAGCTTTTGTCATACTCTTACTTTTAAATCAGGGATCAAGGGGGCAGTCTGCCCAAAAACACCTGAATTTAAAGAAAATGCATGACCATGAGGTAAAATCCTGATTCGCTGGAATTTTAAAGAATAACAAGGTCATGTTTGGATTGCCCATTCATGATCTTTTTTTGCGAGTTCAGCTTTTTGAAAAATGCTTACTTTACAGTGAACTAGCTGTCTCATGGTCTTGCTCTAAGGAGAAAAGATGATGTTGATACAAGTAAACAATATTACCAAGAATTTTAGTACAGTCCCTGTGTTTAAGGGGTTAACCTTAGGAATCAACGAGGGAGCAAAAATCGGGCTGGTGGGGATGAACGGCTGCGGAAAAAGTACCCTGCTGCGGATACTGACAGGAGAGGAAGGGGTCAACGAAGGAACGGTCGCTCGTCGAAAGGGCTTAACGATCGGATATGTTCCGCAAAAGCTGGTTGCTACAGATGAGTACGTCAAGGATTATTTATTTAATAGCTTTGACGCAATCGGAAAAATCCGAGAAAAAATGAAGCAAGTAGAAAAGGCTATGACTGATTCTGCTGCAGATCTCGAGCGGCTTTTAACACATTACGGACGGTTGCAGGAAGCTTATGAAGAAGCCGACGGGTATACGCTGGAGGATCGAATCGCCGGCACTTTGAAGGGCTTGGGAGTTGCCGATAAACTGGAGGCTCCTCTTTCAACCTTAAGTGGTGGGCAGCGGGTGCGAGTAGAATTGGCGCGCGTCCTGACTGATCAAGCCGATGTCCTGCTGCTGGATGAGCCCACCAATCATTTGGATCTTACTGGTATCCATTGGCTGGAAAACTACCTGAGTCACAGTAAACAGGCCTACTTAGTGATTTCCCATGATCGAGAGTTTTTAGATAATGTTGTCGAGCAAATCGTCGAGATCGAAGGCGAGCAGGCCATCAGCTATCCGGGAAATTACAGCAAGTTCGCACTGCTAAAGCGTGAACGTATTGCTTTGCTGCAAAAGAATTATGATCTCCAGCAAAAGGAAATCCAGCGGCTGCAGCGAATGAGCCGGCGCTATCGTCAATGGGGACAAGAGTCGGATAATGAAGACTTTTTCCGCAAGGCCAAGGAGATCGAACGCCGAACAGAGAAGCTGAAGCAAGCATTGATCAAACCGCCCGAGTCAGGTAAGAAGCGCCTGCAGCAGATCACGCAGGCGCAGCGGTCAGGGAAGGAAGTCCTGATCGCTGAAGGCATCGGCAAGTTGGCGGAGGATCGCATCTTATTCGCCGAATCTGACTTTATTATTTATCGACAGGAACGTGTAGCGCTGGTTGGTGCAAACGGGAGCGGGAAAACGACGCTGATCCGCTGTTTGCTGGGAGAAGAAAAATTAGATGAAGGCGTCATTAAAATAGGTGCCAGTGTCAAAATCGGCTATCTGCCGCAAAAGCTGACCTTTGATAAGCCGGCGCAACGAATCTTGGACTATGTTCGAGAATATTTAACGGAGGAACAAAAGGCGCGGCGAACGTTGGCGCGCTTCGGCTTTTTTGCGGAGGATATGTCCAAACGCATCCAAGACCTTTCCGGCGGTGAGCAGATGCGGTTGTATTTATTGAGGCTGCTGCAGCAGAAAATCAATTTTCTGATTTTGGACGAACCGACCAATCATTTAGACATCGATGGCAAGGAAGAATTGGAGGATATCCTGACCGATTTTGCTGAGACGCTGCTGGTGGTTTCCCATGATCGCTACTTTTTACGAAAGATTACGAAGGAACAGCTAGTGATCGAAGACGAAGCCATTCGCAAAAGCAACTAAATCAATTTTTGAAAAAGCTAGTTTCAGCTATAAACGTTGAAACTAGCTTTTTCCACGCAAAATTTCTCAAAATGACAAAAATGTTAGGTGTTTTTAGGTTCTTTCAATGGTTAGATTTCCGTGGATTTTGTATAGTTGCTCTAGAAATGAAAGAAGGAGCGATCAGTTATGAAAAAATTTTTAATTGGTTTAGTCGGTGTAATCGTCATCGCCTTTGTAGGACTACAGATAGCAGACAAGGTTGTGAAGGGCGGGGATGATTATTACGTTCAGATCACTACAGATGGTCAACGGGTCGATGGAAAAGATGACAGCGGCAATCCCTATGTCGATTACAAGTATTCGCTACCCGGCTATGACAAGGATGGCAATAAAAAAGAGTTAGACTTCAATGCATCCAAAGATCGTCCATTGCGACGGGAAGCGTTTCTTAAAGTAACGTGGAACAAGAAAAAGGGCGTGACTTCTTATGAAGAGGTTCAACAAAAGCAATTACCGAAAAAAGCTGCGGAAAAATTAGGAGTGTAAGTATGGAAAAAATCGTATCAGTTAATGAAGTGAAGAAAACCTACGGAAAGGGCAATCAGAAGAAAACCGAAGCCTTGAAGGGCATCTCCTTTGAAGTCGAAAAGGGCGAATTCGTCGGGATCATGGGCGCCTCTGGTTCTGGAAAATCGACACTATTAAATTTATTAGCAACCTTGGACAAGCCGACCGATGGCAAGATCCAGATCAATCAAGCCGATGTGACAAAGTTATCGGGGAATCAACTAGCAGATTTTCGCAGCCGTGAGATCGGCTTTATCTTCCAAGATTTCAATTTGCTGGAAAATTTGACGGCTTCGGAAAATATCGCCGTACCGTTATCATTGCAGGGTGTTAAAGGCAAAGAAATCCATCGCCGTGTGGCAGAAGTAGCCAAACGCTTATCAATCGACAGCATTTTAAACAGCTATCCTGCTCAAATCTCCGGTGGACAAAAGCAGCGGGTGGCGGCGGCACGTGCGCTGATTACTCAGCCAACGATTCTTTTAGGAGACGAACCAACGGGTGCGCTAGATTCAAACAGTGCCCGCGATTTATTGGACACGATGGAGGAATTGAATCAAAAGGATCAGGTGTCGATTCTTTTAGTAACCCACGATCCTTTTTCAGCAAGCTATTGCCAACGCATCCTGTTTATTAAAGACGGCGTGATCTATCAAGAGGTCAAACGTGAAAATCAAACGCGAGAAGCTTTTTATCGTCAGATTTTAAGTATTCTCGGTAATCTGGAACAGTAGGAGGTTATTTGATGCTGTTAAAATTATCACTTACTGGGATCAAAGGACGCCTACGTGACTATGTCGTATTATTTTCAGGTCTGGTCGTAGCGTCAGGAATCTTTTATATGTTTGAAGGTCTAGCTACTAATAAGGCTTTTTTAGAGAATAATTCAATGATTAATTCGGTGGTAATGATCTTCCATTTGGGAACAGTCTTGCTATCCATCATTACCTTTGTCTACATTCTATACGCCAACTCGTTCTTGATGACGATGCGGCAAAAAGACTACGCCATGTTTATGATGCTGGGAGCAAAAGGCCGCAAGATCGCGCAATTGATCTTTATCGAAACCTTTGTCGTGGGTGTCAGTGCGACCGTCGTCGGCACGGTGCTCGGTATCGGCTTAAGCACGATCGTTCAGCAATTATTAGTCAAGCAATTGGCGATCAAGATCACCCACTTTACGGCGGTCAACTCTTCCGCCATCCTCTTTACCTTGATCTTTTTCACCGTGATTTTCTTGCTGGCAGCCTTCGTCAATGCTATGACAATCGTGAAAAAACCGATTCTGAATCTGCTGCGGGCAAGCGAAACACCATTGCCGGCAAATCGTAAAATTTTCACGTTAGTATTAGAAGTATTAGCGGGAATCGTCTTCTTAGGTGTCGGCTACTTCATGATGTCGCAGGTGACGACTTTAGCATTCTTAGCCTTGATCGTGGCGTTGATCACGATTATCTTGGGAACGTATTTTGTTTTTCATTCCATCTTGATCTTTGTTCTGGATATGTTGAAGCGCAGTGACAGCATTGCCTTGAAGAAACTGAACAATTTTACCCTGTCCCAATTAAGCTTCCGCATCCAAGATTACACGCGGATCTTATCGATGGTGGCGATGCTCTTTGCTTTAGCCTTAGGGGCGATCACTGTGGGTTTAGGCTTCCATAATGAGATCATGAAAATGACAGAAGCAACCTCAACCTATGATTTAGTGTTGAATAATGGTCAAGACTACAGTGCTTCAGATCTTAAGGGAATTACGACGTCGTCGGATGTTGCTTATCAGCAAAAAGAAGACAAGGACAACATTTATTATATTCGTGAACAATTTGATCAAGCGCCACTGAAGGTTAGCCTGTTTTCCGGAGCGGGCAAAACTAAAAAAACGCAATACAACGGTGAAAAGTTAGCCAATGATCTAAACGCCTCAGACGAACTGCGCTCGTTGGAATTACCTGAGCAAAGTACGAAAAAACAGCAATTCGTCTCTAGTGAAGCATTCGCGGCTTTGCCTGGCAACACAACAGAATTACGCCTGATTTCAGTGAAGGACTTTGCGAAGGATCAAGCGGCGTTGAAGAAACTTGCCGAAGAGAATTTCAGTAAAAATCCAACATTGAATAAAGACACAGGCACGATGACGCAGAAAGCACTTGTTTATGAGCTGTTCAACGCCTTGTTCTCCGGCTTTGAATTTATGGGCTTCTTCTTGGGTATCGCCTTTTTGACGATGCTGGCAAGCTGCTTGATGTTTAAGATTCTATCCGGCGCCAAGAGCGATATCCAACGCTACAGTATGCTGGAGAAAATCGGTACTCGCCGCAAACTATTGAATCAATCGATTCGCAGAGAGATCGGCATTCTATTCTTAGTCCCAGGACTCTTAGGTGTGACCCATGTCCTGTTTGGTCTAAAAATGTTTACGACATTGTTGAGCGAACCCTATAGCAATATTTGGCTGCCCTTCCTGATCTTCTTTGTTCTGTACTTTGTCTATTATCTGTTGACGGTATGGATCTACACAGGGATCGTGATGAAACGCGAAGCTTAGTATTTGTTACATGTAAAAAAGGCTCTCAGAAATCAATGACTGGTTTCTGAGAGTCTTTTTTTATTCTATTCTTCCACTGCCCTAGATAATGAAAGGGTTATCAAAATAATTGTTGACAATTTGTTTAAACAAATATAGTATAAATGTATAGTTTAATGCTAATGGCGAAAATGGAAAGAGGTTAAGCAAATGAGAAGCTTACGTGATACAAACTTTGTACCAGAATGGGTCTCCATCACGGATAAAAAGGTCGTTCCGAAAATTGACTGGATCAAACAAAAAAAGCTGGATGTTCCTTACGGAGATCACGATCTTCAAAAGTTGGATGTTTATTTGCCAGAGGGAGAAGGGCCTTTTCCAGTGGTCGTGCTAGTCCATGGCGGAGGATTTGCCTATTGCGATAAACGAGATTGGCATCTTTATCCTGGATTTTTTGCCTTACAGGAAGGCTTTGCACTAGTATCCGTTAATTATCGCTTACTGCCCGGCATCAAGCGAATGGACCCGATCGATGATCTTACGGCTGCGGTGGCTTATATCAAAGATAATGCCGAGGACTTCAATTTGGATGTGGAAAATATCTTCCTGTATGGAACATCGGCAGGTGGAAATTTAGTTTCGCAGGTTGGTTTACGCACAGCGGCTAAGGGAGAACCTGTTAGTGGCGTAGCCGCATTGTGTCCGTTGCTTGATTTCAGCAATCAGTCCGCATTTATGGAGATTTTTGAAGCCATCGCACCGGAATATATACAGCTAAATCGGCAGGTAATGCTCGCTTATCTAGGCTTTGATCCAGCGCAGGATATCGAGGCTGCCAAAGAAGCAAATATTGATCATGTGCTGACTGAGAAAGCCCCGCCGTTTTACATCCAGCATGGCACGATGGATCCGGCAGTTCCCGTGGAGCAATCCATAAATTTTGCTCGAAGCCTGAAGGAAAAAATCGAGGAAGAAAAGGTGGTTTTGGACCTTATACCTGAGACAGGTCACGCTGGCGGCGGTTCGGAGTTTTTAGAGAAGGAGCATGTTCAGCCGATTCTCGCGTTCTTCAAGTCATTGATCAAATAGTCGTCTACGGGGTGGTTCTTGTTGCCGCCCCTTTGATGTATCTCGTTAAAAGGAATGATAAACATGTATCGACTTATCTGGCATCAAGTATTTTCAGATTATGGGAATCTCCATTTCAGACCAAATGGGAGAACTGAAAAAATAGCCATCAAGCCAAATATCTCCGGCAAGGGCGTTCGAGTGGAGTTTTCAAATAAGTATGATCACGTCGCGATGCAGGTCATTCGCGCACGGGTATCGACAGCTCCCGATATGGCGAATGCTCGTCTGCTCACGTTGGATAATCAAACTACCTTTGAAATTCCTGGCGGGCAGTCGCTTTGGTCGGATCTTACTCAGCTTGAGGTCCCGCATAAATCATCGCTTTATTTTGAGCTGGAGATAGCCAATGAATCCAATGAACTAGCGACCTCTGCCCACAACTTCTCAACCAAAATCTTTGAGACAAACATCACTGATTTCGGGATGAACTATATTTATGGCATCACTTCGATCGCACTTCAGACGAATACTGTTGGTACGACCATCGCTTTTTTCGGTGATTCATTAACGAATCAGGGCTACTACACGGACGGAGCCACACGCTGGCTTTATGAACATATTGACGGAGTGACCGCCATCAATGAAGGCATCTCCGGCAATCGCTTGCTGCTGCCGGGGACTTCGAATTCTGAATGGAAGAATAGCTTCGGACAGCCTGCGGTCGATCGCTTTAAGCATTTAGTCAGCTATCATCCTGATGTGGCAGTGATACTGATCGGGAATAACGATCTCTATCAAGTCGGCTCTGAAAACAAAGAGGAGCTGCCTACCACGAACCAGATGAAGGCAGCATACACGCGGATCGTCAATGAGGCGCTGGCAGCCGAGATCACACCGATACTGGTCACCTTGACGCCCTTCAAGGGAGCGCTCTCCGGTGAAGAAAACGCTTGGTCACCAGATAAGGAAGCTATTCGAAGGGAAATCAATCAATGGCTTCGACAAAGTGAAGGCACTATTGATCTGGATCGCTTTGTACGGGATGCGTCAGATCCTCGTAAATTAGCTGAGGCGTTCGATTCAGGGGATCATTTACACTTCTCTGAAAAAGGTGGGAAAAAAATTGGCGAATTCATAGCGAAGCAGCTATCTGAATTCGTAATGGGAGTTGGAGGATAGATGAAAATGAACATTCTGCTGACGAAATTTTTATACCAGCTCACAACTGTGAATCGAAGCAAGTACAATGCTTCGTTTCCGATTGAGCAGCCGGTGGAAACATTCAGAAATATCAGCTATTCCGCGAATGGAGATAAGAAGCAGGTGCTTGATATTTACACGCCGGATGTAAAAGGAAAGTATCCGATAGTGGTTCAGATTCATGGCGGTGGATGGACGCTGGGGGATAAGGACGATAACATCGGCTATTGCGAATATCTTGCCTCAAAGGGTTATGTCAGTGTGGCGATCAATTATACCTTGGCTCCCAAAGCGCCTCATCCGACGCAAGAGCGTATCGTGTTTGAAGCTTTTCGCTGGATCAATGAGCATATTAGCGAGTACGGCGGCGATCCTCAAAACATCTTCTTGTCTGGTGATTCAGGTGGAGCTCATCTGGCTGCCACAGTGGCGAATGTTTGCACGAATAAGAAAGCACAGGAGGTCTTCGGTGTAGAGCCGCCACTGCGAAAGGAACAAATTCGCGGCATGGTCTTGTTTTATGGAGCCTATGACTTTCTGACGGCGAAATACGCGAAGTTTCCCTTCATAAAGGTCAGCTATGAGTCATTCCTAGGAACAATGGACGACCAGAAGGACCGGGCGCTCATGAAGGAAGCCTCACCATTTTACTATGTGAATGCGGACTTTCCTCGTACGATCCTGTTATCAGGAGCAATCGATGGACTGCACGAGTCCCAAACGCTGAGATTTACCGAGGGCCTTAAGAAGAATAAGGTGCCTGTGACGGAAGTCTTTTTTGATCGGACGCGAGAGGATGCAGTCCATGGATTCATGGTGGATTACAGCCGCGAGTGTACGAAGGAGAGCATGGCGAAAATAGTCGCGTTTCTAGAAAACGAATAACTAAAAAAGACAGTTACGAGCATTCGTAAGTGTCTTTTTCAATTAGGTTCATTTTACCGTTGCGCAAACGAGACCATCACATACTCATTAGGAATGTAGCGGATAAAGGTGTGCTCGAACAAGCGACCGCTATCGGTGTAGGCGATATTTTCGATTTCACCAACACAATTGTTCTCTCCGAGGTCCAAGTTTTCAAAGTCAGCCTCTACTGCCGAGACGACCTTCATGACTGATTTTGAAGCAGCGATTTTGAAATCGAGCTGGGTATCGATATACTCGTAGATCGAGCCCTCCGCGATTTCTGCTGTGATGGGTCCCAAATAAAGCTTTTTAAAGTAGCTCGTATCATACATCATGGACTTCTCATTGATGATCCTTAACCGACTGATTTTATAGATACGCTCGCCTTCATTGAAAGATATCTTCTTGGCAAGCTCTTCCGAGACGGTTAGTTCTTGAAAATCGATCAGCTTTGAAGAAGTACTGATCTCATTATAATTTGAAAGCTCCTTGAGCCCGTGAAAGTTTCCCGTTTTGAAAAAAACCTTGTCCACTTTAGAAGTCTCCAGTACAACGACACCGCGCCCCTTGACGCTATAGACTAAACCTTCGTCATTCAGCTGAGCGATGGCTCGGCGAATGGTATTGCGGCTGGTCTTGAAGCGCTCGACCAGCTCCAACTCGGTCGGCAGCAGTAGCGTGTCGTTGTATATGCCTTCGCGGACTTCCTCTTTCAGCTGTAAGTATATTTCAGAAAATTTATTAGCAGCCATCCAAAAACCCCCTTATACGATATATTGATTATAGCATATTAGCTAAATATGTTTGAACAAATTTTTGTAGAAAAAGATTAAACTACTATTGAAAATTTGTTTAAACAAATATATAATGCGTGTAAGGGGTTTCTAACGTTAGCTCGAATTCTATTGTATTATGTAAGCTGTATGGAGGAGGAACAAAGAATGGACGAAAAACAGGCAAAGCAAATTGCGGAGCAAACATTAGCGGCAATTGGCGGAACAGAAAATATTCAATCAGCCTTTCATTGTGTGACACGTCTGCGCTTCATTTTGAAGGATGACAGTAAGGTGGATCTCGAAAAAATCAAGCATATCCCGGGAACTTTAGGCTTTCAAAAGTCCGGCGACCAATATCAGGTGATCATCGGTCCCGCTGTCGGAACCGTCTTTGAGCAATTGCACATTGACGAGGAAAATCAACGCGCTACGGTCACTTCAGAAGAGACCAGTTCATCGAAGAAAAAAATCACGCCGAGATCTGTTGGCAGCAGTATTCTGGATGCTTTAGTAGGGAGTATCACGCCAGCTTTACCGGCCATCATTTGCGCCGGGATGATCAAGATGTTCCTGATGCTGTTGGGTCCGAGTCTGTTTGGCCTACTTTCGGATAAGAGCGGTACTTATCAAGTCTTGAACTTTGTCGGAGATGCCGGCTTCTATTTCTTGCCCGTGATCCTAGGCTATACCAGTGCCAAGAAATTCAAAGCCAATCCGATTCTAGGAATCTTGATGGGGAGTGTGCTGATCTCGCCAGCCTTTGTGGAAAGTGTGACCAATGGGACTGCACTTAGTGTTTACGGTCTGCCCATCACACCAGTGAATTATGCAAGTACCGTCATTCCGATTATTTTAATCGTGTGGGTCATGTCCTATGTAGAACGGTTCTTTGACAAATATGTTCCCAGCAGCTTCAAAATGATTTTTATGCCAGTCCTGACCGTTCTTGTCATGATCCCTCTGGCATTCGTTGCTTTAGGACCTTTAGGCAGTATTCTGGGAAATTATATCAGTGCCTTCTTATTGTGGACGCATCAGGTGTTTGGTCCATTCGGGATCGGGCTGATCGCCGCTGTGTTTGCCTTGCTGATCGTTACCGGAATGCATCATGCCATCAATATGGCGGTGTTAGTTACACTTACAGCTAATGGCTATGACGAGGTCGTATTTGTGGCGGTAGCGCCAGTAGTTATCTCCATCGCTGCGGCAGCTTTGGCTTTTGCTTTAAAGGCGAAGCAGCCGACGAATCGCAGCTTGGGCTTGTCCAGCTTTGTCCTGCAGACGATCGGTGGAGTGGCTGAGCCGACGCTTTATGGGGTGATGATCCCTTATGTGAAGCCCTTTGTAGCACAGGCGATCGGTGCCTTCTGCGGGGCGTTGTATATGGGCTTCATGCATGTGAAGGCCTATGCACTGACCGGCTCGAACATCTTCATCCTAGCCGGCTTCATCCATGAAGATTCAGCCAATCTGACCAATGCCATTATTGGCTGCGGTATCGCCTTTGTCGTGACCTTCGTATTGGTCTGGGTGCTGGGATTTAAGGAAAAGGAACAAGAAATTTTTGAATAGGTAGTGAACGGAATGATTTCAAAACTAATCACCCGATCTGATGATTTCGGATCAAGCAACGCCTCAAATCAGGCGATCTATCAAGCACTGAAGGAGAAAAACTACATTAAAAATGTGTCCTGTATGGCCGTTGGTCCTATGATGGAGGAAGGAGCGGAGCTGTTGAACTCTTTGCCGAATCGAGACTTTTCCATCGGACTGCACGGAACACTCACATCAGAATGGACCTACTTAAAGTGGTTTCCAATAACTGAGGTGCGTCAGATTCCTTCATTGATCATGGAGGACGGCACGTTTTCTCCTGAATTCGGTCTGCCTGGGCAGAAGATCGAACCTGATGAGGTCATAAAGGAATTCAATGCCCAGCTGGATTATCTTACGAAGCTGGGGTTACCCATCAGCTATTTCGATACCCATATGATGCCGGAGCTGTTCTATCCTGAGCTGATCCCTGTTCTCAGGGACTGGACCAACAAAAAGGGCCTGATCAATCATTTGGATTGGTACGAACTGAGACAAAGCCTAGGACCACACAGCTTCGCCACGCCAGAAGTCGGCTTCAAGCTCTGGACCGATTGGCTAAGTGGATTAAAGGGGGACTATCGTCTGACTCTGATGCACCCGATGCTTCCAAGTCGCGAAGGCCTGTCTTTTACAAACGATCGATACGCCATCGGCCAAGTCGGAAAGTATCGCGCCATTGAATACGAGTTATTGATGTCAGGCGTACTAGATGAGTGGTGTGATGAGCACGAGATTATGCGAATATCTTACGAATATGCGGAAAAAAATCTGACGAAAAACAGATTGGAGGGCATTAAGAATGAACGCAAAAGAACTGGATAAGGATACGTGGCTGATCACACGAGGAGAAGGACAGGGCTCCACCCACAATTATCTCCTAGCTGGTGAAGACAAGGCGGCATTGCTTGATACTGGTCTCAAAGCTGAGGAGCTGCGGGATTTTACGGCCTCCCTGACCGACAAGCCGATCGTGGTTATCCATACCCATGGACATATCGATCATATCGGCAACGATCAGCAATTCGAAGAAATCATGCTCCATCCGAAAGACTTCGATCTGTATCGCCTGCATTCCTCCGCTGATTTTCGTAGAGATTTCTTCAAGGGAAAACCTGACGAGGAACTAATGAAGCGGCCGATTAATCAAGAGGTCCAATTACAGCCGCTAACCGACGGGATGATTATCGATCTAGGCGGCCGAGTGATCAAGGTCATTGAGAATCCCGGCCATACTCACGGCAGTGTCTCCCTGATCGAAGAAGCAAAAAAGACGATCTACACTGGTGATATGGTCTGTGAAATGGGCGTACTCATGCACTTTCCCGAATCAACAAGTATCGAGACCTACAAACAAAGCCTGACAAACCTGCGCTCAGCGATCACAGCTGACTATCAACTATATCCCGGTCATCAGCAAGCGCCCCTCTCAGTCGAATGGATCGATGCCTATATCGCCTGTGCCGATGAACTGATCGAACTAGGTAATCAAATAGCGAAAAAGAACCCAGTAGATAAAGGAATAGCCGAAGTCCAGTTCCACTCAAAAGGAAAGGCGACGATTTCTTACACAAGTGAAAAGCTTATGAAGAGTCGAAGGACTTAAGTCGGAGGGGTACATTTTTACCAATGAAACAGATCGTAGACCAGCATTCAGATCAAGCGCTGATTTGAAATGCTGGTCTTTTTTGGTTTCTGACAAGGGCCCCAAATTAGCAGACTAATCCTCACAAGTCCCGCCAGTATTGCTTTTATTCAAGGTTCCCTCTATCTCCAACAAGAGACACTTAACTAAACCCTTGCAGACAGGACGATGCCGCACGCCTTTTGGGGTAATGATAAAATTACCCTCCACCAGATGCGCCAGCCCGTCATCAAACTCAATATCAAATTCCCCCTCGAAGCAATAGAACAGTTCGTCAGAATCCTCGTGTAAATGGAAATCAAGTGTGCGGTTCTCAGCTTGGAGAACATTGAGCATGTGGTTGTTTAATGTGCTGATTCTGAGATATTGAAAAAGCTTTGGAATTGAATTCGCCTTATTCTTTAGATTTACCTTTTCGATCATAAGCCCCCCTTGGAAGTGTTTATCGAGCCGTTAATTGTACTATCGGGCTATTCTGGGTTCAATGATGAAAAGGATTCTTTTTTTACGCAATTCTGAAGAATAATCAGAAGTGCGATTGCTTTTTGACCAAATAGTGATTGAAAATTTCTTTTTTTTATAGAATAAATAAAAACAACGAGATGCAAATAACAATGGGCAAACTAGACAGCTTCATTATCGTGCAAATGTGCTATCAACTATTATTTTATTAAAATACTGATTGACAAATCATTGTAAGCGTTATATAGTTTAACCATAAATTAAGGTTTGTTACTCTCTGAGGCTTTTCCTTAAACACTAACTATGGTGTTTTTTGGGTTGCTCAGGGAGTTTTTTTATATTTATGAGGTGAGAAGATGTTTAATTTTTTGAAAAAGAAAGTAACTCGGGAGGTTCTTGGTTCTCCAGCAAAAGGAAAGATAATTTCCTTAAGCAAAGTCAAGGATAAGATGTTTGCGAATAAGATGTTAGGTGACGGAATCGCATTTATCCTAGAGAAAGATATTTTGAAGGCCCCTTGTGATGGCGAAGTCAGTATGATTGCTGCTACGAAACACGCTTTTGGTATAACGTCCAGCTTGGGTGCAGAAATCTTGATTCATGTTGGATTAGACACAGTCAATTTGAATGGGGAAGGTTTTGAATTTTTAGTCGATGCTCATCAAAAAGTAGTTGCAGGTCAGCCAATTTTAAAAATTGATCGTGCCTTTATGAAGAGTCAAGGGATCGACCTAACGACCCCTATGATTATTACAAATGGTGATTCACTCAAAATGGAAATTTCACAAGAGGAGAAAGTGGTCGATTATGAAGAGCCGCTTATCACGATCACGAAATAGAGAAGGTGGTGGGGGATGTGAGGGTCATCAAGAACATCAACAATAATACAAGTATCTGCCTAGATAGCAACAACCAAGAAATCATCGCATTTGGAAAAGGGATTGGTTTTAAGAAGCCGCCTTATGAGATAGAAATATCAGAAGTCCAGCGAACGTTTTACGATGTCGATCCCCAATTTGTTCAGATGATCAATTTGATTCCAGAGAGTATTTTCGAGATAGCGATCGAGATCGTCAATTATGCTCAAGGTAAATTGGACAGCTTGACGAATTCGAATATCATTTTTACGTTAGCGGATCATATCAATTTTTCGGTGAAACGATACAAAGAAAACATGAAGATCAAAATGCCCGTCTATTATGATGTCCAACACTTATACCCAGTAGAATTTGAAATCGGGAAACTAGCCGTGGAACGAATCAAAGAAAAAATCGGTATTGAATTGCCGAAGGAAGAAATTACTGGAATCGCGTTACATATAATTAATGCGGAAGGAATAAAAATCGAGAATACCGACGAGCAGACAGAAGAAATTGATGATGAAACCATCATCAACGAAATCACCGATATTATTGAAGAGTTCTTTTCAATCAAAATCGAGAAGGACAGCTTTAATTATTCCCGATTCGTTTCGCATTTGCAGTATCTGTTAAAAAGAGGAAAAGATGGCCAGAGCATCATGTCAGATAACCGCGCCATGTTTGATGATTTGAGAGTATCTTTTCCGAACGTTTATGAGTGTGCAAAGCTGGTCGATGCTTACATTTTACAAAAACGCAATTACCGCTTCAATGAAGAAGAAATCTTATACTTGATTCTACATATAAATAGACTTTGTGCTCGTGAGGATTGTTACCGCTAAGGGCTTAACCCAGACACAAAAAAGTAGACGCTACTACTTTTTTGGTTTGGGTTTTTTTGTAGAAATAGTGAAGAGGATTTCTTCATTGGCAGCATTAAATTTATCAATCATGCAAAATCAGGTTTAACGGATTTTTTCATTAGGTATCAATGCATACGCGCGTGTATTGAATATATAAGTTTATTTTATCAAAAAAGAATTTATTGTTCGTTTATCACAAAATAGGAAATCAAGAAGAGGAGAAAAGAGAATGTCAAACCAAAACAGCAAATACGATGAGCTGGCTGAAATTTTAGTTGAGCTAGTTGGTGGAAAAGGGAATATTTCATTTTTTACTCATTGCATCACTCGTTTACGTTTCAATGTGAAGGATAAGGGATTGATTGAAGAAAAAGCAATAGACGGAACAAGGGGTGTTGTTGGTTCGCAATGGCAGGGCGATCAGTTTCAAATTATTATTGGTCAGCATGTTGGTGAGGTTTATAAGGTAATATGTGAAAAAATCGGTTATGAAAATAAAAAAGAAGTCTCCAGTGACGAGATAGTTGAAGAGACAGGAAAGAAAAAATTCAGTATAGGAAAGATCTTCGATGCCATTTCAGGATGTATGACACCATTGTTACCACTTTTGATTGGAGGTGGGATGTTAAAAGCAATTTTACTGATTTTGACACAGTTCAGCTTGATCTCGGTTGAAAGTTCGACCTACGTCATTTTGTCACTCGTTGGAGACGCCGCGTTTTATTTCCTTCCAGTATTTGTTGGGGCAACGGGCGCGCGAAAATTTGGTGCAAACATGGGGTTTGGGATGTTGATCGGCGCTTCACTGATCCATCCGCAGTTTTTAGAAGCCGTTGCTAGTGGAACGCCGCTGTCCGTATATGGGTTGCCAGTATTTGCGGCGAACTATTCTAGTACGATCATCCCAATGATCTTGTCTACCTTCATCTTATCTTATGTAGAAAAGTATGTAACGAAATATACACCTAAGGTTTTACAGTCAATGGCAGTGCCGGTTGTCACACTTTTGATTATGATTCCTTTGACCTTCTGCCTATTAGCTCCGCTTGGATCGATCATCGGCTTTTATTTAGCAGATTTAATTATGTGGTTATACAACACGACCGGCTTCCTAGCAGTAGGAGTTACAAGTGCAGTGTACATTTTACTATGTTTGACAGGGATGCACACCGCCATCCTACCTATTGGTTTTACGATGTTAACGACAGTCGGGTATGACCCGCTTCTGTTCACCGGAGCTATTCTTTACACTGTCAACCAAGGAATCGTTGCTTTGATTGTTGCTATCAGAACAAAAGATGTTGAGGAACGTTCTACCGCCTTGACCTGTGTGATCACAGCATTGATAGCTGGGATATCGGAACCTGCATTATTTGGTTTTAGCTTAAAAAACAAAAAATTGTTTTATTCATCAATGATCGGTTGTTTGGTTGGAGGGCTATATATTGGAATCACAAAAACTTATGCATATGCCTTAACAGGAACAGCTGGACTGCTGGCGCTTCCGGGATATGTTGGACCAAACTCAATGAATCTCGTGAACATGTGTATTGGTATCGCTATTTCTTGCGTAGTAACTTTCGCTTTAGGAATGGTGTTTGCTTATAGTAAAGATTCAAAAGAAAAGAACGTAAAAGAAAAGAATGTAGAGGTGGCATAAAGATTGAAAACAAATTTTTTATGGGGCGGCTCAGTATCGAGTATGCAAACAGAAGGCGCTTGGAATGAAGACGGAAAAGGTCTTTCAAATTATGATGTGAGAGAAGTAAAACCAGGGTATTCAGATTGGAAAGTCGGAATCGATTTTTACCATACGTACAAAGAAGACATCAAACTCTTTGCGGAGTTGGGGATGACTGCTTATCGTTTCTCAATTTCTTGGGCAAGAGTGATGCCTACAGGCGGTGACGAGGTCAATGAAAAGGGACTTGATTTTTACGAATCTGTCGTCGACGAAATGATCGCCAACGGTATTGAACCAATCATATGTATGCACCACTTTGATGTACCGAATAAACTAGTAGAGGAATATGGCGGCTGGTGGTCAAAAGAGTTCACTGAAGCTTTCAAAAAGTTCACCGTCGTCGTTGTGGATCGATTAGGAGTAAAGGTGAAATATTGGTTTCCGATGAATGAACAAAACGCTTTGATGTATTCCTCCATGCTCTTTTCATCAAAGGATCTACCTGAAAATGACAGTAAGAGTAGAAATAGACGCTCGACTCAAAGTGTGCACAATAGCCATGTAGCTGGGGCTTTTTTAAGAAAATATGTCAAACAGGTGAATCCGTCAGCACAGGTAGGCGGGATGATCAATTATGCCCCATTCTATCCGACTGATTGTAATCCAGTTACCGTAAACAAAGCTCGAAAAATCCAGGAAATGTCAAATTTTGCTGCATTGGATGTGATTGTTAACGGAGAGTATTCTTCTGAGACACTTGCGGTGTGGGAACAAGCAGATATTCTTCCTGAAATGACCAAAGATGAGCTGCGATTAATTAAAGAGAACACTGCTGAGTATATCGGGTTCAGTTATTACTCTTCTCGGCTAGTTTCAGAAGAGACTTCAGATGATACAACACCGGAGGAGCTTTCAAAAATGGCTGTGGCTATGATGACAAATAATATGGAAAAAAATCCTTATTTGGAACAAAGCAAATGGTCATGGACAATCGATGAAATTGGATTAAGAACGTCATTAAATGATATTTACCGCAGATACAAAACACCAGTGATTATTTTAGAATGCGGAATGGGTGTCATTGAGGAACTAAATGAACAGAACACGGTGGAAGACGACTATCGGATCGAGTATTTCCGTAATCATATCCAAGAGATGAAAAAGGCAATCGATCTGGATGGTGTGGATTGCTTTGGCTTCTTGACTTGGGGACCAATTGATATTTTAAGTTCAAAAGGCGAAATGAAAAAACGCTATGGCTTTATCTATGTGAACCGCGATGAAACAGATTTGAAGGACTTGAAACGCTACAAAAAGAAAAGCTTTGATTGGTTCAAGCAGGTGATTGAAAGTAATGGTGAAGAGTTGTGATATAAGAAGTCAGGAGCTTCCTTCTCTTGGAGAAACGCAAGATGCTAGACAGAGGATGTAGCAGGAAAACTAGATACAGAAGCACAAACAGACTCTAGCAGCCAATACGATTAGGTGGTAAGTAGACTATAGAAAAACTTGAGTCATTCTAGAAAGGAGGGGACCGATTGCTTCAACTAAATCATTTACTCACGGAAAATGCTGTTTTACAGGCTGGGAAACCGCATTATGTGAGCGGAAAAACTGAGCCAAATTGTAGTATCAAACTTTTGTTTGGGAATGGCAAGTTTGAGGAAACAAGCGATTCCGAGGGTTCATTTTTATTTAAAGTTCCTGCTCAGCCATATAACTTAGAAACAACATTAAGGATCATTTCTAATGATGAGTGTATAGAAATTTTTGTCCGATATGGCGATGTGTTTTTGTTCGGGGGACAATCCAATATGGATTTTCGCATGGAAAATGAAGATCATTTCCTTGAAGAGCAACAAGAATTAGCGGAGGAAGGATTGTTCTTCAATAATGTTCCCCAAGTTGATTATAACGATGGAAAGAAGCAGTTACCTGAGACTATTGTCGAGCAATCTTGGCAAAAGCTTACAAAGGATAATCTAAAGGAAATGTCTGCGATCGCTTATTATGCAACGAAGGAGCATCGCAGAAAGTTTCCTGACCGAATGATCGGAGTAGTCAATTGCAGTAAAGGAGGAACAAGTGCAAGCTGCTGGATCAGTGAAGAGTATTTGGTGAAAAGTCCAGCAATAACCCAAGATATTCTAAGTCCCTACAAAGAAGCGATCAAGGGAAAAGATGATGAGATGTTGAAAACGGAGTTAGCAAATTATTGGAAACAATCCGAAGAGTTTTACAAGAATAGAGAGAAGATTATGCGAGAACAGCCAAATCTAACCCTTCGTGAATTCAAAGAACAATTCGGACACTCTCCGTGGCCTCCTCCAGCGAATCCTTATTTATTTACACGCCCGAGCGGATTGTATCAGCAGATGTTCAAGAACATCGTTCCTTATACCTTTTCATCAGTTGTTTGGTATCAGGGGGAGGAAGATACGGAAAACAGTCATCTCTACTATGAACTGCTGCATTTGCTGATCAAGCAGTGGCGGAAAGATTTAAAAGAAGAGCTTCCTTTTTATATCGTTCAATTACCAGTCTGCAAAGACCGTCCGGGTCATGATTGGCCAACTGTTCGGCAAACTCAGCAGCAGGTTGCACAAGAAATTGATCAGGGATATCTGATTACCAGTTTGGATTGTGGCGAAATTGATGACATTCACCCAACTGAAAAATCTGTATTAGGTCAACGAATCGGAGAGATTATTGAAGGTTTTCATTACAAAAATTGTCCCACTGCAAGCTTGCGTTCGTGGACTAAAAATGAAGTTATTATAGAGATAAGAGAAACACAAGTCATTCGATCGACTGATCTGCATGCTATTCAAGGAGATCAAGAAATCAACAGTATTACGATCGATAGAAATCGCTTAATCATTTGTTCTGAATCTCAGTTGACCAATATTTATTATGCTTGGAACAATGCTTCGGAAGTTACTTTATACAATGAAATAGGGTACCCAGTCTCACCATTTTATTTTGAAAAAAATGGGAATCAGCAAAATGAAAGTATTTAGTAGTGACAGCGGTCGATCGATTGAAACAGCCGAACTGATTGTTTAAAATGCTGGTCAAATGATAGAAGTGACGTTTAAAAGAAATTAGACTTTGAAACTTATTATGGTCACCTATTGGTGAAATGTTGACCGCTATTGCAAAGAACGCTCCTTGCGAACAAGGCTGCAGGGAGCGTTCTTCGCTTCTTCAAAAATCTACAATCGTCCTTTATTTAATCTGTCCTGCATAACCTTTACGCAATCTGAGATGGCACAGCTGATCCCAGAGAAACGCTCTCATGTCCGGCAATCCACAGATTTCCTCGCCGAACTTCAGAGCGGCTGATTTCTTCTAATAATGTGCCATTCAATTGAAGATTGTTTCCCTATTTCCGATATAAGAATTTTTGATTAGAAACCCCGCCTCAATCAACGTTCGAAAAACAAAACTAGAACAATCCATCGAACGATCATCAAGCCGATTGGACGTGGCGTAACAGCCTTTCCCCCGTAAATTCAGTCCGTATTGCAGGGCATTTTCAGTAGTTAGCATCTGGATTCCCCTACGCAGTATGAAATTGTCAATGTTCGAGTGTAATCGCGAAAAAGGTTTATTCCCGCGGGATTTCAGTGGGGCCTTCTTTGTTTTTCTTCCTGATTCTGTGGAGCCATTGCAGTAGTCCGTTTCGTGCGTTTGTTTCTTGAATGGAATCTGGCTCACTCAGTGGTGCAGAATCCTGTTTTGGTTCGATCTGCTGGATTGGCAGAATTTTTGATTGTGGAAGAGCGTCCTTTTCCACTGTTGCTTCTAGTTTTTCTGTTGGTTCAATACTAGTTAATCGCTTGAAATAGCGACCATGTGGTGTCGTTGGTAATACTGTTTGCTTTGGTGCCGCCGGTTTTTCCTGTGGTTCCTCCGTCACGTTAAAGCATTGTACTTCTTCACAGTTAGATACTTTGGCTGGTTTGCCGTAATAGGTAAGACCCTTCGTTTCCGTGTCCGGACCAAACATCACCGTGTCAATGTGGGTCAAAACTTTTGCCGTGACAACCGAATCAAATAGTTTTACGCCGTTTTCTGTACAAATATCTAGTTTTGTTAGTAGTTCGCAAGCTTCTTTGATCTTTGGGGTCGGTAGGTTGGGGCCGAGCCCTCTATAGGTCCAGTCATGGGTGCTGCCATCGCCTTTGCCAAAGGTCACAATTAAATCCTCGGTCATTGCATTTTTTCCTTCCTCTTTTTTCTGCGTAGGTTATTTGTTAAAGTTTATTCTTTCAAGGCTCATTGGTTTCTTCAGGACGGACAAATGAAAAGAAGGAACGGACTTTTGATACGACTTTCTCGCCAAAGCTTCTTTGTGGTGAGACTCTTTGCGGGAATACTTTCGAGCTCAGAGTCTGCCACTCAGGAGCCATAAAGTAATCTTCAAAGTAATGAAAGAAACGTTTCATGGAGCGAGTTGCCTTGGTATTCATAAACAATTCACGGACAAGATCCTTTAGAAAGAGATCAAACTCCGCCGCTCCCAGCTGATTGCGCGCCTTTATGGCTAGGATATATTGAATCGTGATACTGCTGTTTTGTGTAGCTTGATAGAAATTGGTGATACGAGTTTCTAATGTTTTTGGTTTTAGATTGAATAGCTGTCGGAACGACAGGGGTTGGGTCTGCATCATGGGTTCTCATCCTTTCTTTTGTGGGTAGAGGAAGGCGGCAGCGCTACCGCCATTCCTCAATCGTTGATTTAGAAAATAATTCGTTCGATGGTTTCGACATACTTGGCGGTTTCCACGGTGTGGAAGAGTTCCGCGCCGTCTTTCTGACAAAGCTTCACGCCTGTCATTCGTTCTAGCAGACCTTTGATCTCAGTGTCTGTTTTGTTAGTGTCTGGGTCGTTGAAGCTCCAAATCTGGTTTTTACCAAAGCTATTTTTGAATGTTGCAACGATTTTTAGCATTTATTTTTCTCCTCTCTAATTTTTATTTGGTGTAACGTGCTTGGCTGGTTAAGACCACACCATACAGCTCGCTACCTTCAACAGATAACCCTTTCATGATTTCTCCTAGTTCAAGGACTTTTTCTTCGCTTGGATTTTCGATCACATTTTGGAAGCTGATTTTCTTCACTTTCTCTCCGCCTGCGTCAATCTCTACTTGTAATTTGTTTCCGATATGTTGAATCATCATTATTTCCTCCAGTTTGATTTTTTGTTCCAGCCGGTGACTAGAATATAAACGGTTTCAAAAGAGAATGCGAATCGCAAAATTGCATTTTCCCCCTTAAATTTGCACGTTTTGAACACAAGATTAGGCTTTTTGAGAGGTTAAGTGGCAAATTTGGGGATGTAAGTGCAATTTTGCTATTTGACAAATTCTACATTTTAGTATTTGGTACGAAGCGTTGATTTGAGAGAGTTTTAGGTAGATAGTCTTTCCAAAATATATCTAAATATCCGATTTTAGCTTAAGTCTTTCTTAATAAATAGCGTCCCAATTTCCTTGAGAGCATACTAGGAAAAGGTCTCGGCCAAGACAGAAAAACACGAATTCATAGTGATATAATTGAGATACATAAACGCGAAAAGCGGTCTTTTTAGTAAGGGTGAACGTATAATGAGGGAAGTTTTACAGGTTGTCGGGTTTGTTTTGGGGATCGCAGCGATCATTTTAATGGTTAAAATTTCAAATGATTCTGCCAAAGGAGAAAAGATGACTTACGATCTGATCGTGACAATTCCGAAAAGCAAAGCAGAGCGGTTCGCTGGAAATGCGACGATCGCTTCCTATGCTGCTTGGGTGGACTATGGGGATGGACATTTCCGCGGGTTTGCGACTGTCGATAAGCAGGAAATGAAGGCGGTCGTCATGGAGACGCTGGATCTGACGGATTCAGAGGTGACGATTATCAATGCGGCGGATAATTTTACCAAATTTAGAGCGTGAAGCCGCTGTGGTATAATAAAAAGATACGACAAAAGCTGGTATTAACAGCTTTTTCCATTTATAATGTGTAACTATCAGGCATTTTGTGAATTTCCGAACATAACGATAGTATTGGAATGAAAACCTGTTTAGGGCTAATTTCTAAGTAGTTTTTTTAGAATGGAGAAGTGGAATGGGGAAAATCGTATTTTTAGATATTGATGGAACATTGTGTGACGATAGCGGGGCGGTTCCAGAAAGTGCTAAGAAGGCAATCAGGCAAGCGCACCAGAAGGGGCATCAATTCTTTTTATGTACTGGGCGTTCGAAGGCGGAGGTACCTGAAGAGGTATTAAGCTTACCGATTAGCGGGATGATAGGAGCAGGCGGAGGCTATTGCGAAGTTGAAGGAGAAGTGATTCTCCATCAGGTTTTTGACTCTGAGGAATTGAAGAAGCTTATCGTCTTTTTAGAAGACAATGGTGTGGAATACTATCTTGAGTCTAACCAAGGGATATTCGCAAGTGCTAATCTGCGAAGCCGCTTGATTCAGCTAGCCTTGAATGGCTTATCTGAAAATTCAATCGAGGGCCAAGAAAAAATAAAGGGCATTAGTTGGTTTTTAGAGCTTCTGATTGAAGATCCAGCTCGCATCAACTATGAGGATGTCAACAAGGTTTCCTTCATCAATCAATCCGTGCCATATGAGGTAATTCACTCCAGATATGACGGCGACTTTCACATGCTGCGCAGCACGGTTCCCGCCTTTGGTCCGGATAGCGGCGAGATTGGACTGAAGAATCTCAATAAAAAGACTGCGATCGAAACACTGTTAGAGCACATTGGGCGTGAGAAACTGGACTGTCTGGCATTCGGCGATGGTGAGAATGATATCCCAATGTTTGAGGCGGTTGAGACAGGCATTGCGATGGCAAATGCTCATGATAATCTAAAGGCGGTCGCTGATGAGATCACTTTCACCTCTAGCGAAGATGGTATCGCGCATATGCTGGAGAAGCTTCGGTTGGTTTGAGCTTCGAATTAGAATCCATAAGAAAAGACCGATTCCTTGTGTAAAAGGATCGGTCTTTTTGACGAAAAAATGATTCACTTTTTTCTTCAATGCTTACATGTAGCTCATGATCGAATATACGTTGAGCAGACTTATTGATAGCTATTTCTAAGGCGTTGATCATGTATTCGATCGTCAAATATCTGTTAGTTCTTGGTACAATCCATCATGTTTTTGAACAGACTTGGCGATCATCATTTCCAAATCTTCGTGATCTTCGTCAAGAACTTCTTTCTTTGCATTAGCAGCCTTTAATTTCTCTTCGTCGACAAAAACGATATCGGATTCGCTTGCGCCTATGCTCTCTATAAATTCTTTTGAAAGTGTGAGAACTACTGAGTTTTCAATTTTTCTAATTGTCATCATTAGAGCCGCCTTTCGTATAGCTAGTATATCATGGCGAGCCATCCATCTCACAATTTATCAAAACAAAGCATACGCTAAAAAAGGGATTCCCAACCGCTGTCCATCCATTGTAAAATAGAATTCTAAAAGTGCTCCGCTGCGAGATCTAATCAAGGAGAAAAGGATGAAAGAAATCTATAAAATCGCTCACAACTACTCGATCTACAACAAAGATTTGCTGAAAAAATCTGGTATCTGCGGCTGTTTCTATTGCTGCTCGCTGTTTGAATATGACAGCATCGAAGAATGGATCGATGGAGAACCGGACCCCACAGCTCTGTGTCCAAATTGTAGTATTGACTCCATCATTTCACGAAACGATACTTACACTTTATCCGTAGATTTTTTGGAAAAAATGAGAGCTGTTTGGTTTTGGCCGATTGGTTAGAGCGAGGGAGTAGGGCTCTTTTTACGAGTAATAGTCTAGAAAGTAATAAAAAGGATCGAGCAAAAATGACATTTTGCTCGATCTTTTGTCGTTCTATTTCTTGTTTCGTTTATTCAACCAATCGGTGGAAACATCCATCGCTGCTCTGGCCGCGTTGCTCTTATCCATGGAATTGACCATTACAAAATCATGGATCATCCCTTGGAACCGCATTTGCGTGACATCCACACCGGCATCTCGCAGGTGGCGGGCGTATTCTTCGCCTTCGTCTCTCAATACATCGGCTTCGCCATTAAGGATCATAGCGGCTGGAAGGCCGGTCAGATCTTCTTTGGTTGCTTGCAGAGGGGAGATGGTTTTGATGGTGGCGTCTTGCCCCTCCGGCAAATAATTATTCCAGAACCATTTCATACCTTCTTTAGCTAAGAAATAATCCGTCGCAAATTGATTATACGATTCGTTGTCAAAGGCGTGATTCGTTACTGGATAGTATAGTAATTGCTGATTGATTTTTGGTCCTTTTCGATCCTTAGCCAGCATGGTGAGGACTGTCGCCATATTGCCTCCGACGCTATCACCGGCAACTGTGATCCGGTCGGTGTCGTATGCTCCGTCAGCGTTTTCTACTAATTTCAAAAGTGTCGCGTAGCTCTGTTCGATCGCTACAGGATATTTCGCTTCAGGTGAGCGGTCGTATTCAGGAACAAAGACGATCGAGTTGGTTCGCACGGCTAATTCACGTACTAATTTGTCATGAGTATGGGCACTGCCTAATACCCAGCCGGCGCCATGGATGTATAAAATGACCGAAAGCTTCTCAGTCGCATCCATTGGTTTGACTGTTCGTACATTGATCCTGCCGTATTCCCCCAGATCCCAAGTCTCGTCCTGAATATCAGCGGCTAACTTTTCGACAGGTGAATCTTGGACTTGCTCTAATAGTGCGCGTGCTTCGTCAAGGGGTAACTGATAAATAAAAGGTTCTTCTTCGTTCGCAATACTAAATTCTAAAGCTGATTTTTCTAAGGAGATTCTTTTTGTCATAGCTATTCCCACTTTCTTGATTCAACAGACATCATAATCGCAAACGTTATCATTATCAAAGGATTGGCTTGTTAAGTTGTGGTCAAATTTATGTAGGCTCTCTTTGAGGATATCTATATGGCAAATCAGTGCTTAATAGAAAAAATTACAAGACAAACCGTGAAGCAGCTCTTGAATCTAGGATTTAGAGGTTGCTAACACGGTCATTTTGTCTGAATATTTTTAGAGTGTTTGTTCTTTTTGAGTTTTATAAATCATTTTTTCCATAGGCATGATCTAACGCTTGCTGAATATCAGCAATGATAGTTTGGGGATTTTCCAAACCTAGATACATACGCATATGCGAGGTTTTAAGTCCGCGTTCTTTTAGTTTTTCGATGTTGTTTCCTTTGAATGCGGGCAAGATGAGGCTCTCAAATCCTCCCCAGCTGACACCTAACGAAACGACGTTTAAGCTGTTGACGAATTTAGTCAGTTTCTCGAAATCATCATCGACCATATTGATTGAGAATAATGAACCAAAACCAGATAAGTATTTTTGAGCTAATTTTTGTTGATCTTCATCGCCTAAATAAGGATGGTAGACCTGATTTATTCTTGGATCTTTTGAAAGAGCGTTCAAAACTACACGGATAGATTGATCTAAATGATTCATTCTCACAGGTAAGGTACGCAAGCCGCGAATAGCAAGCCACGAATTGAAGGGGCTGATTGTTGCGCCTAAAGATTGATGCCCATGTTCAAAAATAGTATCAACCAATTTTTTTTCACCAGTGACCACACCACCCACGATATCGGAATGACCACCAATATATTTAGATAATGAATGAATAACAATATCTACCCCATAATTCAATGGTTTATGGAACAATGGAGAGGACCAAGTGCCGTCAATTACTGTTTTGATTCCTCGTTTCTTGGCATAGTTACTGATCCATTCAATATCAAGTAATTGGAATTTTTGTGTTGATGGACTTTCGAAGTAAATCACTTTGGTATTTTCCTTCACATGCTCTACCAAGTCTGATGCCTGCTGAACATCTACTCTGTCTGACGAAATATCAAATTTTTCAAGATATTTCGCGAAAGCAGCAGCCTCGCCGTAGATCGTATTTAGCATCAATACGTGATCGCCGGCGTTTAGAAGTGTAAACAATGTAGCGGAGATAGCCCCCATTCCGGAAGCGAAAACCTTACATTTTTCTCCGTTCTCAAGCATTGCCAGTTTATCTTCTAAAATTTTCGTTGTAGGATTGGTGCCTCTGGTATAAACGTAATTATTTTTTTCATCCGTACTTACCGCGAGAAAATCTTCATACGTTTCATAACGAAACGAGGAAGTCATCGTAATATCTGGAGACATCGGAAAATAGCTTCCTTCAGCTCTAGACACAGTAGTACAAATATCTTCATCATAACAATTCATCAAATCACTCCTAATAATCTAAGTCAGCTTCAGTAGCTTCTGGAACTTCTTCTTTACGGTATTGGTTATCTAAGGCCCTTACAAACGGATAATAGATTGCGACGCAGACAATGACGGCTAATACTTGTGTGACAGCCCCTTGCCAACCTGCAGTTAAGAATCCTGAAAATAGAAATGGAGTAGCCCAAGGAGCTTGAATTCCAGTAAACATCGGCATGAATCCGATCGACATTGAAGTGATCGTAATCAGAACAGAAACGATTGGCGCCAAAGTAATTGGGATCACTATCAATGGATTAAAAATAACCGGCAATCCGAAAATCAGGGGCTCATTAATATTGAAAAATGAAGGGATGACCGCTATTTTAGACATTGCCTTCATTCTGGAAGAACGGCCTACTAAGACCATGGCAATAGCTAATCCAATCGTACATCCGGCGCCACCGATCGTCGCAAATTGATCCAGCATCTGAACTGTGCCGAAATTACCTGTATGGTTTGTGAGCTTTCCTAAACCTTCCAATGTTTGATTCTTATCAGCATTTGCATAAAGTATTGGATATAACATTGAATTGATCACAGTTGGATGAACCCCAAACCACCAAAGCAGACCATTTAATCCAGAAACAATAATGATCGCAAATGGCGTTCCAACGATTCCTTGAAGTGGGACTTGCAATGCGCTGTAGATCAATTCTGGAAATGAGCCAGAAATAAATGTACTTAGACCATTTATGAGCAGAGCAATAAATGCAATCAATATTCCTGGAATCAAAGCGCTGAAGGCTTTTGATACCATACTTGGGACGCTTTCAGGCATTTTGATAGTAATATTTCGTTTGATACACAAACGTGTCAGTTCAACAGAAACAATTGACATGATGATCGCTGTGATGATTCCTTGTGTTCCCAACCAATCGAAAGACAAAACCTTTTCGATCACTTCACCAGATTCTGATACGACAGTTTTTGGCAGGACAATAACATAAGCCACAATTCCTAAAATCATAGAAGTCAGTTTGTCCATCGAATAGCTTTCTGCCAATTTGTACGACATAGTACCAGCAAACATCAAACCCATCATGTTGAAGGTAGCGCGGTAAGCAGGGGAAATAAAATTAACCCAGTCTTTTCCAAAAATACCACTCATGAAATCAGCATACCCAGCAATTGGAAAATCTGTGATTAACATGAATAAAGAACCGACAATCGTAAGTGGCATAATCGCAAAAAATCCGCCTCTTAATGCTCTAAAGTAACGCATTTCAGTGAGCTTGGACACTCTTGGAACTAATTTTTCTTCGACCCACTGTGTAATTTTTTTCATTATTTTCTCCTCCTGATGTTTAATATAAATAGGACGCCATTCAATGTACATCGATAGTATTAATAATAGTAAATCAAAACTAATTGTAAACGCTTAGAAATCAATTCGTATTTTTGTTTCAGATTTGTTATTCTATAGCTACTAAAAAACTGTAACAATGTTTCAATACTTGGGGGAACTTCAAATGAACTTACTTGAGTTTTTAAAGACTAATTCAAATTTTACTAATAGCGAAATGACCGTTGTTCGATACGTTTTAGACAATACAGAAGCGGTGTTGAACGAATCGATTTATATTATTGCTGAGAAAACCAATACATCAACACCGACAATTGTAAGATTGTGTAAAAAATGCGGGATGAAAGGGTTTAGGGAGTTTAAGATTTCTTTAGCCAGAGATTTAGAAATGCAATTGAATGCTATTCGATCAGTGGATACCAACGTTCCTTTTGAATCTAAAGATACAGATCTGATTATTTCAAAAAAGATAGCTCATCTAAGCTCAGAAACCATTTTTTCGACTCAACAGCTTTTGACTACAGCAAAATTAAATTTGGCTGTTAAGCTGATCAGTAATGCAGAAAATCTTTTTGGTATTGGTGTAAGTGATCCATATTTAAGGTTAAAGGATTTTCAACTGAAACTTTTACGGATCAACATCTACTTGAAACTGATCGATTTACAGGCGGAGCAATATCATATGGCGAAAAAAGCTGGCAAGAATGATGTAGCGATAATCATTTCGAACAGTGGAAGAACGGCTGAAATTGTAAATGATGCGAAAGAGTTCTATTTAAATAAAACACCGATCATTGCTATTACAGGAAATCCTAGTAGTCCATTGGCAAAATATGCGACTGTAGTTTTTGAACTACCGAGTCAAAAGGATGAAAAATTCAAGGTCTCTAATTTTTCCTCTCAATTATCCATAGAATATATTTTGAACGTATTGTACTCATGCATTTTCAATTCGAATTACGAAGAAAACCTTTCAGAGAATAAATCAACACCGATTGCACTATTCGAGTTCTAAGCTTGTATGAGAAAATTGACAATGAATAGCAGAGTCAAGGAGGTGATTGTGATGAAAAAGTACGGTATTCCTTTTGTTGCTGGTTGTTTACTTTCGATAATCTTGTATCTATTTACGCTGACGGTGATTATAAAATATATCGGATTTGGCGCGCTCATTCTAGGTCTGATATTATCTGGTACGCTGGTTTCAGGGGACCGAATGAGAGCGAATGCACAGAGTGGATCTGCTCTCCCGAAGGACCTTTACCTTCAAATCATCCTATTCTCAATTCCAGTTCTTGCTGCATATTTTTTCAGCTAGTTTTTGCGAGAAACTTCAAAATTAGAAAAATCTGCATTATTTTTATTCCTCTCCTTCATAACTACTGCCACAAAGGCAATTTTCTCCTATTTCCTATTACTTATTTGTTTTGTCTTGAAATCGACTGAAAGATTGGCCGGATAGTGTTTCTTTAAGAGGATAAATCTGTTATTTTGGATATAGAAGGAAAGACTGTTTTATTCGATTGGGATTTTTTTGGATGAAATAAGTATTGTTACCGACAATTAAATATTCTTCAATCAGCGACTAGGAAAAAGGTGAGAATCCTTTGCAGTCCCTTTCTACTGTGATGCGTCAGGCAAAGTCAGATACTAGTGTTGATTGATTCGAACAAGCAATATCGGGGCGTTTGTTTCTGCTTTTTTAGGCACCCATTGTTTTTGGGTGCCATTTTAATTTTTTAATTTAAGGGGATAGGACGATGAAGAAAAGAAATTTAGTTTTTGCACTAATGGTAAGTTTAATGATTTTTGGCGGATGCACATCTAAAGAGGCGGATTCTGCAGACAGCAGCTCAGCGAAGGAACAGGTATCAAGTAGTGAGAAGAACGAACAAAAAGCAACCATTACATTATTAGATGGAGACAACGAGATATCGAAGAAAGAGGTAAATTTTAAGAAAGATCAGAATTTATTTGATGTGCTAAAGAAGAATTATCAGATTGAAGACGATGATGGCATGATCACATCGATCGACGGTCATGCTCAGGACGCCAAGGCCAACAAGTATTGGGTATTTACCATCAATGACGAACAAGTGAATTCCGGAGCAAAGGATGTTACCTTGAAGAAGGATGATCGTGTGGTGTTCAAGCTTGAACAATTCTAAACGAACCGTTTATTCGACATTTTCGCTAGGAGTAAAGGAATTAAGTTTATTGGCGATGTTTGTCGCCTTGTGTGTGGTTAGTCGTACGTTCTTTCAATTTATTGTGAATGTGCAGCCAGTTACGGCGATCCTATTAATTATCACGATCTATTGGGGGACTTATCAAGGGCTGCTGGTCAGCTTGCTGTCGATCCTCATAACAAACTTTTATATGGGGATGGGTGTTTGGACGATCGCTCAAGTCGCGACCTATTTTCTAATTATGATGCTGACGGGATTGCTCAGAAAGGTACCAAAATTCAAACAAAGTATTCTGATACAGGCGATCTATGCCGGTATCACTGGACTGCTGTTTGGTTTTCTTATCTCGGCTATCCAAGCGCCATTTCTTGGAATATCAGCTTTTTTACCCTACTATTTAGCTGGAATTCCCGTGGATACGATGCACGCCGCAGGAAATGTGGTTTTCTACATTCTATTGGCTCCTGTCTTGAAGAAATTATTGACAGAAACGATCCAGCGATGGCGTAAAGAAAAGTAATACGTTGATACCAGAAAGCCGAAACACCTGCGATGATTAATCTCGCAGGTGTTTTTGTTTATCGCTTTCCCTTCCTGAGCTAATAAATGTCTTTCTCCATAGAGGGTACGCTACAATAAAAGGGTATCAAATAATTAGTAGGAGGGATTTTTGATGAAGGTTATTGTATTAGGATCTTCACACGGCGGCTATGAAGCGGTCGAAGAGTTACTATTGACTCATCCCAAAGCGGAAGTTCAATGGTACGAAAAAGGCGACTTTATCTCATTCATGGGTTGAGGCACGCAACTATATCTCGAAGGAGTCGTAAAGGATGTCAATTCCATTCGTTACATGACAGCCGAAGAGATGGAACAACGCGGGGTTCGCGTTTTTACCAATACTGAAATTACCAAAGTAATACCTGATAAACACGAAGTTGAAGTCTTAGACCATGTCAGCGGGGAAACTCGCAAGGAAAGCTATGACAAATTGATTCTTAGCCCAGGGGCAAATCCATTTATTCTGCCAGTTCCTGGTCATGATCTGAAAAATATCGAAACGATGCGCGGTCGTCAGGACACGATTGATCTGAAGCTGCATTCGGTTGATCCAGATAACGAAAACGTGGTCGTTATTGGCGGCGGCTATATCGGAATCGAAGCGGCGGAAGCTTTCGCTAAAGCAGGCAAGAAGGTAACACTGGTGGATATCATCACACGTCCATTAGGTGTCTATCTTGATGAGGAATTCACTGGAATTTTGGAAAAAGAAATGACGGACAACGGCATGAATCTAGCGATGGAAGAAAAAGTCGTCGAATTTGTCGGTGAAAATGGCAAAGTCAGCAAAGTCATAACCGATAAAGGGGAGTACCCTGCTGAATTAGTCGTGATGTCTGCTGGTGTTAGACCCAATACAGCATGGCTGAAGGATGCGGTTGAGATGCATCCAAACGGCATGATCAAAACAGATGAATACATGCGGACAAGTGCAGAGGATGTTTTCGCAGTCGGTGATGCCACCTTGATCCAATACAATCCGGGTCAGACAGCGGTCAATATCGCACTTGCAACCAACGCCCGTCGTCAAGGACGCTACGCTGTGAAAAACCTAACCGAAGCCAACCAGCCATTCCCAGGAGTGCAGGGCTCATCGGCATTACGGGTATTTGACTATAAGTTTGCCTCGACCGGCTTGAACGATCAGATGGCGGACCGTCTAAATATCAAGACGAAATCTGTCTTATTAGATCAAGAGACGTTGATGGACTTTATTCCAGCAGATATGAAGGAGCGGATGCTCTTCAAGCTGGTCTATGATCCAGAAACCTTGGCGATCCTAGGCGCGCAAATCATGTCGAAAAAAGATCTGACTGCGAATATCAATGCGATCTCTATCGCAATTCAAACGAAGTTCACCATCGAGCAGCTAGCTTATGCGGACTTCTTCTTCCAACCAGAGTTCGACACGCCGTGGAATCTACTGAATATGGCGGGTCTAAAGGCACTGCAACAGGAGAATGAAGCTTAGTGACAGGGATTCTTTTAAAATAAAATGTAGTTAATGGGACCACAGAAACGGTGAGAGATCACTCTTTCCTGTGGTCTTTTTGAGTTTTATCCTATAAGCCGTAATCGATCGATTACTCAGCTGGTTAAAAAATGCTATTATTGATTTAGTAAGACTTTTATAGAAGTTGTTCATACTATCTAGACGCAGTGGAAAGGTGAAGAAAAATGAATGAGTTAAACAAATATGGACTATTAAACTCTCTCTTGGGGATTATTAATAACTATGATGAAGACGATTCGAGAGTAATCATCGCAAAGTATTTTTTGACCCATTTTGATCGATTAGATGAGATCAATATTTATGATGCGGCTGATGAATGTTTTGTGACTAGAACCTCTATCCGACGATTTGCTAAGTTTATTGGATTTGACAATTTTCGCCACCTAAAGAAAGATCATGAGCAGTATGATTACTATCTTCAATTTGATGAAAAGGATAATTATCCCGGCTATTTGGCGGATCAGATCATTCAAATGGCTGACAATCTTAGAAATGTTGTGGGAACAGAAATAGATCAAATCGTCAAAACCATCATGGGTTCTCGTGAGATTATATTTTTAGTCTCAGATATCTATGGAGCCAGATGCTTAGAGTTTCAAAAAGAAATGATCTTTTCAGGGAAAATGGTTCGTATTGTTTCTTATAATTATTCTGAAAACAAGGTCCTTAAGAACATAAATCCGGATGATTTAATTATTGTTATTTCAGTTCTGGGAAGCTTTACATATCAGATCAACGATTTTATCAATACTTTGCATTGTAAAAAAGCGATCATGACATCTATGGAAGATGACGATATGTTGGGTAAGTATGACCTTGTTCTTCCGATGGGGGAAATAGGGCATCCATCCTCAAAAACGGTCTATCATACATTAGCGATAGAATATTATTTAGATGTTGTTTACCATGAATATCAAAAGCAGGTGAGGAAAAAGGGGACATAATCTGCCCCTTTTTTTTATTTGGCATTTGTTAGACTATAAATGAATTCGAAACGTTTATCTGCAGATAACTACCATTATGAGGAGGAGCGTTTATGTCTAATAGGGAATTGAGTAAAGAAATATTGTCTGCCTTTGGAGGTGAGGGCAATATTATCAATGCGACACATTGTGCGACCAGACTACGTTTGACCATCAAAAATGAAGATCAAGTAAATGAAGAGACTGTCAAGAAAATAAAGGGTGTTCTGGGATTAGTCAAAAACGAAAATGAGTATCAGGTAATCATCGGAACGAGTGTGAACGCGGTCTACTTGGAGTTCAGTAAATTGGGTAAATTTGGAAGCGGTGACACAGATGGGCGTTCAGGTACTGGAACGGTAGCACTGCAGAAGAAAGAGAAAAAGAATTATTATTTGATTGCTACGGATTTTATTGCTGGCACGGTGCTGCCGACGCTGCCGATCATCGTCGCTGGCGGAATGATGAGCGCGGTTCTAGTGATGTGCAAAACCTTCTTCAACCTATCAACCGAAACTGGAACTTATACTGTCTTAAATTCGATCTACACAGCAGCTTTTACATTTCTACCGATATTTGTCGGCTATAATGCTGCTAAAAAACTGACGATCAATCCAATGTTGGGTTCATTATTGGGAGCTGTTTTGGTTTCCCCCGATATTAGCGGGGTCGAAAAGCTTGATTTTCTTGGAATTCCAGTGACCACCGCCAATTATGGCAGCACGATCTTACCAGTCATCTTTGGAGTTTTATTTATGGCGTTGGTTTACCGACCTTTGGATAAATACATACCAAAGGAAGTGAAGTTTTTCTTTGTCCCATTATTAACCATGCTAATTACGGTACCTGTTACTTTAGTCTGTTTAGCGCCGATCGGGACATGGCTCGGGCAATGGATAGGAGTTGGTTTAATTTGGTTAAATGAAAATCTTGGTTGGTTATCGGTCGGCGTGATTGGTGCGGCATCAGCCGTCCTAGTCTTTACTGGAACTGGAACAGGACTATATGCAGCGATCTTTCTGGCGTTTTCGGAAAATGGTTTTGAGAATTTTATGATGCCGGGGATGTTAGCAGGGAATCTTGCGATCGGCGGTGCTGCGATCGCCGCAATGACACTCGTAAAAAACAAGGAGACAAAAGCAATGGCCTTCTCATCCGGGTTAACAGCCGTCTTTGGCATCACCGAGCCAGCAATTTTCGGGGTGTTGATCCCATACCAAAAACCGTTCATCAGTGCCGCGATTGGTGGTGGTATTGGAGGTCTATTCGCTGGCTTTACGCATGTTGCGGAATATGCCTTCGTTTCTCCTGGAGTAGCGAGTATCGTGGCATTCATCAATCCAGATGGTACTCACACGAACCTTATCATGGCAATCGGGACCATGTTAATAGCATTTTTAGGAGCATTCATTGCGACGAGAATTATAGGACTTAAAGAAGGAGTGACGGAATAATATGAAGAACAATGACTATGTATTTCCAAAGGGATTTTTATGGGGTGGTGCAACAGCTGCAACTCAATGCGAAGGTGCTTGGGATAAGGAAGGCAAAGGAGCTTCTGTGCTGGATCATTGTACAAATGGTGATCGGGAGCATCCCCGTAAGGTGACGGATGTGATTGACTCAGAAAACCACTTTTACCCAAGTCACAAAGGGTGTTTGCAATACGAGCGTTTTGAAGAGGATATTGAACTGTTTGCAGAAATGGGATTTAAAACCTATCGTCTTTCCATCAACTGGTCGCGTATTTTTCCAAATGGCGACGATGAGCAGCCGAATCAGGCTGGGTTGGATTATTACCGAAGACTATTTGAGAAATGCCGTGAACATGATATTGAACCGACCGTGACAATGACTCATTACGATATTCCATGGAATATTTGTGTGAAATATGGCGGATGGACAAATCGTGAAGTCATTGATCTGTTTGTCAAATATGCAGAAACAATTTTGACAGAATATAAGGGTCTTGTTACTCGCTGGCTAACACATAATGAAATCAATTTTGGTACGATCTCCTATGGGGAATTGATCACTTCTGGTATTCTGCCAAAACATAGACAGATCGTGATGCATGATGCGGATGCAACTACAGAAGATGTGAATAATCGTTTCCAAGCCCTTCACCATGAGTTTGTCGCCAGTGCCAAGGTTGTTCAACTTGCCCATGAGATTGACTCAAATAACGAGGTTGGCTGTATGATGTGCGGCTTTGCCTTCTATCCTTTATCCTGTAAGCCTGGTGATGTGGCTGCAGCCCAACGTGACATGGAAATTTGGAATTATTACTGTATGGACGTCATGTGTAAGGGGAAGTATTCCTATTGGGCAAAACGCTATTGGAAAGAAAATGAAATCAGCCTGTCTATTTTTGCGGATGACTACAGAGTCCTAGAAAATGGAACCGTCGATTTTATTAGCTTTAGTTATTATCGGACAGATTGTTCAACGGACGAACTAGAAATGCACGAGGGTTCAACCGATTTTGGTATGCAAAACCCATTGTTAGAAGCAACTGATTGGGGCTGGACAATTGATCCGGCAGGGTTAAGATGGCTACTGAACGAATATTATGCGCGTTATGAAAAGCCATTAATGATTGTTGAAAATGGGATTGGTGCGTACGAAACGATGGAAGCAGACGGAAAGATCCATGACATGCATCGAATCGAGTACATGAGAGAGCACTTCAAGGCCATGGCTCAAGCAATCGAGGATGGGGTAGAACTCATTGGCTATGCGTGCTGGAGTGCGATCGATATTGTTTCAGCAGGAACGGGAGAATTCAAAAAACGCTATGGTTTAATCTATGTAGATGCCGATGATTTGGGTAATGGTACTTATGACCGCTATAAAAAAGATTCCTTCCACTGGTATAAAAGGGTGATCGCATGTAATGGTAGTAACCTAGACTAAATAGGTCGATTCTTGATGATACAGAAATTTCTATCAGAAAGTACCGATCCTCAAAAGTAAACTTTTTCGGAGCAGAGCCCTCTGCTCCGATTTTTTGTGCAGCTGGCTAGTTTAGCCGACTTCTTTCGGGATTACGCCCATTTTTTTGTGTAAAGGTAAGATTCTCGACTTTTTGATAGATGAGGCGACTATGGATGGTATACTGAAAAAAAGTCCATTTTTTGAGGAGGAATCTGTCATGGTGACACCATATATCGTATTTGACCGTCAATGTGAAGAAGCGATGCTGTTTTATGAAAGGGTGTTTTCTGGCGAAAAGAAGACCATCCTGAGATACAATGATTATGTTCCGATCGGTGTGGAGGAGGATGTCAGCAACTATGTACTGCATGGTGAAATGGAGCTGTTCGGCACTCCTATGACCTTTGCGGATGAAGTCGCAAAGCCCGTGATTACTGGCAATAATATGCACCTGACCATCAATCCAAGTAATGTGGCGGAAGGCTCCAAAATGTTCAATGAACTGCAAGAAGGCGGTGAAGTCCTGCTGCCGCCGACCGAAGCCTTCTATAGTCCGCTGCACGCTGCGGTCAAGGATAAGTATAGCATCGTGTGGAATATCATCGTTGTTCAGAAAAAAATCTGATGGACAGAAAAAAATGAACACACAAATGGAGCATCAGTTGCCACGTTTGATTGTAGAAAACGGGTTGGAACAGCGATAATTATATCAACTACCAATATACCTATTTCGTGTGGATAAACGCTAATTCGACATAAGTCATTCAGAAGTGGAGTGACTTATGTCGATTACAAATTATAGTTGCTAATAATCAGAGTGGATTCTCTATACTCGGTCATAAAGCTCTTTGAGATAACTTAGCGCATTAGGTAAATGCTCTTCAGCTGTAGCTTCTAAGCTAGCAAACATCAATGGCTTATCGTATTTTAAGAATTTCAGAATTTGAGTATAGTCCATCCATCCGGTACCAACGGGAACGATTTTTATTTGTCCATTTTCCACTACAAAATCCTTTAAGTGCATGGAACAGATATCGTCTCGTAAATTTGTCAGGGCCTGATGAATGACTTCTTTTTGCTGCTGATGGTTTTCGACAGACATCAGATTCGCACAGTCCATAATGATTCGCAGGTTTGGCGACTGAATCTCTTGAACCAATTGTTTGGCTAAATCAGCAGTATAAAGGGGATGATTGATGCCAGCTTCAATTCCGACGATGACACCTAATTTTTCAGCGCAGGCTACTAGCTCAGCAATAGACTGTCTAGCTGTTTGATAGGCCTCCTTGGTATAGTTTTTCGTTGTATAACCATTTCCTACACTGCCAGTTTCGGTTCCAACAACTGCTGCTTGAAAGCTTGAGGCAACAGCAATATGGCGCTTGAAATGGTCGATGGCTTGGTTTCGAATCATCGAATCTGGACTAGCTAGATTAACATAGCAGCCTAAGACAGAGACTTTGATTCCTAGACGGGCAAAATAATCTCCAAAGAAATGGCCTGTACCGCTAGAGATGCTGTCGAGGCTGGGTACTGCATCAGGGAATGACTTTTGTACCGCTAATTGTATATGGGAAAACCCATTGGCAAGCAATTTTTCACCAAGCTCTTCACGGGAATGCGCATGAATATCATGCGCACGAATTCCTAAATTTAAAGGCAGCATTTTCCTTCTCCTTCTTCCTAAAAGTGTATTCATTTTTCTTTCAACGAACTTGAGGGGCATTCCGCTAACGATCACAACTTTAGCAACTCATTGGTAACCTGTCAGTTTTATACGCATCCCTTCCAACGACTACGGAAAATTAGAATTTGAAATAGGCTTCAGCATTTGTATAGCTGATTGCTTCAACCAATTCCCCTAACAAAGCTTCGTCCTCGGGCGCCTCTCCACGCTCGACAATCTCTCCGATAAATTCACAGAGAACACGTCGAAAATATTCATGTCGTGTGTATGACAAAAAACTGCGAGAATCTGTTAACATCCCAACGAAATTGTGCAGAACACTGCCGTTTGCGAATTGAGTAAGCTGTTGACGCATGCCATCGCGGGTGTCGTTATACCACCAACCAGAACCCAGCTGCATTTTTCCTTTGATATCCTTTTGGAAACAACCAATTAAAGCGGTTAACGCGGGATAATCATTTGGGTTTAAGGAGTAAAGAATTGTTTTTGGTAACTGATTTGTCGATTCTGCTCGATTTAACAGTTTTTGCAGCGGGATCGTAATCGATAAATCATTGATGCCATCATAGCCTGTATCTGGCCCCAACTGATCAAACATCGGTTGATTGCAATTACGGTAGGCATGAATGTGGAGCTGCATTGTCCAATCGTATTGATGGTAAAAATGAATCAAACGAATCAGCGTTTCTGTACGATAGGCATCAATTTCCTCGAGTGATAAGGCCTGTCCCTGACAAGCTTTTTGGAAAATAGTCTCTAAGGTTGTGGTATCTGCTTCTTTGTAGCGAAGAATATCTAATGCATGATCAGACAGACGTCCGCCGAGTGAATGAAAGTAATCGATTCGGCTACCAAGAGCAGCGATCAGCTCCTCATAGGTAGAAATATCTGAGCCCGTGCTTTCAGCCAACTGTTTTATCCAAGTTGAAAAATCCTTTTGATCAATGTTTAAGGCTTTATCTGGACGAAAAGACGGTAGAACTTTAAAGGCCTGTTCCTCTTCTGCCAGCAGTTGGTGGAAGCTTAGGTCATCTGTCGGATCATCGGTTGTACAGATAACTTTTACATTGGCATTTTTAATCATTTCACGTCGCTTAAAGCTAGTACCAGTGATTTTTTTGTTTGCCTGTTCCCAGATCGTTTTCGCGGTTTCTTCATTTACTGCCAGATCAATCCCAAAGAACCGCTTTAGCTCAAGATGCGTCCAAGTATACAAAGGATTTCCGATTGTTTTCGGCACAGTCTGACACCAGGCTAGAAACTTTTCATAATCTGACGCATCGCCGGTGATATGTGATTCTGGAATACCGCAGGCACGCATTAAGCGCCATTTATAGTGATCGCCTTTTAGCCAAGCCTCTGTAATTGAGGTAAACGACTGGTTTTCATAGATCTCCTGTGGATCTAAATGACAGTGATAGTCAATAATCGGCATTTGAGCGGCATGATCGTGAAATAGTTTTTTTGCCCAATCTGTCGAGAGCAAGAAATCATCATTTAAAAACATTTATCTTCCTTCTTTCTTAAAGAGTTAATGGTGTTCGGATCTAAAGCGTGACGCCTGTTTTAAAGATGGCGACTTCACGGACATCGTTTTCTTCATTTCTCGTTGGCTCGCCACTGGCTACAGCAATCACTTTTTGGATGATTTGCTCTAAGACTGTCTCCATCGACTGCTCTAATAAAGTGCCAGCGTTAAAATCCATCCAGTGGCCCTTGCGCTCAAAAATGGAACTGTTAGTCGCCACTTTAACAGTCGGAACATAAGCGCCAAACGGCGTACCTCGACCAGTGGTAAACAAAACTAAATGACAATCTGAGGAAGCCAGGGCAGAGGCGGCAACCAAATCGTTACCTGGTGCCTGCAGGAGACTCAATCCTTGCTTTTTGAGCTTTTCGCCATAACTTAAGACGTCTACAACGGGAGCGGTTCCGGCTTTTTGGGTACAGCCTAAGGATTTATCCTCTAATGTAGTAATACCTCCATCTTTATTTCCAGGAGAGGGATTCTCGTAGACAGGTTCTCCAAAATTTAAAAAATATTGCTTGAAATCATTGATCAGATGAACAATTCCCTCGAAAACAGCTTCATCTTCAGCACGAGCCATCAGCATTTGCTCTGCGCCGAACATTTCTGGTACTTCGGTTAGAATGGTGCTTCCGCCTTGTGCGATCAAGAAATCAGAGAAGGCACCTAACAGCGGATTCGCTGTGATGCCGGAAAACCCATCCGAACCGCCGCATTTCAACCCTACATTTAATTCTGCTAGGGGGATTTCTGTCCGATGATCCACTTTTGCAGCAACATAGAGCTCTTCTAGTAAAGCGACCCCAGATTCGACTTCATCATAAACATCTTGGGCGATCAAAAACTTCACACGTTCAGGATCATATTCCCCAAGCTTTTCTTTGAAGGCCTCGACAGTATTATTTTCACAGCCCAGACCAAAAACGAGTACGCCGCCTGCGTTTGGGTGTTTGACAGCATCTATTAGAACTTCACGAGTATTCTCGTGATCGGTTCCCAATTGTGAACAGCCATAGGGATGCTTCAAAATCGTGATATTGTCAAACGGACCCAAATCGGGATGATTTGCGGCAAAACGCTTCAGCATCAGCTCCGCCATACCGTTAACACAGCCTACGGTAGGCACAATAAACAAATCGTTTCGAATGCCGACCTTTCCATTGAGCCGGCGGTAGCCTTTAAATGTGAGCGCTTGTTTTGGATAGTGAACCTGATGGATATCGGGTGTGTACGTATAGTCCAGTTCACCAGATAAATTTGTTTTTACATTGTGCGTATGCAGCCATTCGCCAGCTGCCGCAGTGGAAAGCATATGACCGATTGGGTAGCCGTATTTTATGACATCCTGCTTTTCCTTCATTGGCTGTAGGGCAATCTTGTGTCCCTGAGGAATGTCTTGTTCAGCAGTTACCTGGATATCATCGACCTCGATAGTTTCACCTGCGCTTATCGGTTGGAGAGCGACTGCGACGGTGTCTCTTGGATTCAATTTCAATACTGCTGCTTTTGTTTCAATCATGGGGCAATCCTCCATTATTTAGATTTTGAATCAGGGCTCTTGCCCCGTGCTTTTCAATCATTGCACAATTCGTTTCTACCTGTGAGACCAGCCCCGGAACAGTTGTAAGATCTTGACCCCATAACGTTTCTTGACTCAAAATTGATGAAACGGCAGTTTCCGGTTGGTTCCAGGCTGACTGAATGACCGAAATAACTTCTGCGTCATCCTGGGGTGTGATCCGATCTCCGCGATAGCTTAGAATTAAAGCAGCGAGAGCAGCAGTCATATAGGACGGTAACGTTTGCATTTTTTTAACGTATTGAAGGAACACTGGAAGCAGACGTGCTTGGAATTTAGAGACACTATTTAACGAAATCGCCGACAGCTGGTGATTGGCAAAGGGATTCAGGAATCGTTCTTTGATTTGCTCTGAGTATTCCACGAGTTCTTCTTCTGGAAGCGACAGGACAGGGATCAGTTCATCCTTAAACAGATTATCGACAAAGCGTTGAAAATCCTTATCTGTCATGACAGACTCAACAGTATCCAACTCGGCGAGCATCGCTAAGGGAACCATCGCTGTATGGGGACCATTCAATAGGTGAACCTTCCGTTCGCGATAGGGGGTCATATCGCTTGTAACGATAACATTCAGGCCAGCCTTTTCAAGAGGCAGGCTGTCTTTCAGTTTTTCCGGTCCTTCAATGACCCAAAGGAGGAAGGGCTCAGCTTTGACCATCAGCTTATCCATATACCCGTGTTTTTCATTTAGCTCTTCCGCCGTTTCGCGCGGGTAGCCCGGCACAATTCTGTCAACCAGACTGCAGCAAAAGGTATTTTTCGTTTTCAACCAATCAATAAAGTCATCACCTAGTTGCCAATCGTTAGCATAGGTCAAAACGATCTCTCTTAAGCGCTCACCATTTCGATCGATTAGTTCACAGGGGATAATGGTGAATCCGGTTTTGTTCAGTTGAAATCGTTTATATAACAGGGCGGTCAATTTAGCTGGAAAGCTTTGCTGTGGCGCGTTTTCCAGGGTGTCCTTTGGATTGTATTGGATTCCTGCTTCTGTTGTGTTGGAAATAATAAACTCAGCAGCATCATTTTCAGCTAGGGCAAGATAAGCCTCCCAATCTTCATAAGGATTGATTACGGTTTCAACAGAGGTAATAATCTCGGATTCATTAATAACCTCTCCATCCATCAGACCTTCAAGAATAACTGTGTAGAGATAATCTTGTTCCTTCATCAGGTTGCCCAAACCCTGAGAAAGCGGCTGGACAATAGCGGCCTTGCCGTTGAACAGGCGTTGCTTATTCATTTGCTGAAGCTGCCAGTCAATGAAGGCTCTCATGAAATTGCCTTCGCCAAATTGAATGACCTTCGTCGGGAGTGTTTGATCTTTTTCTGCGATTGCGGCTGATAATTGGTTCATTGTTTAACATCCTTTCTTTTTATGCACACGTGAACATTTTTATTAATAAAAGTAGGACATCCTACTGAGATGAATGTCCAAACATTAAAAACTAAACGAATTGGCAGCACCTCTTTAGCTTTTGCTTATTCTAAAGAAGCATTGTCTGAGGATAAAGTAGCGACTGATTTTCTGATTTCCAAGCGAGTAGGAACTTTGACTTGCTGATTGCTGATTGAATGACCAGCTATCAAGCTCAAAAGTAGTTCAGTACCTTGCTGACTGATTTTATAGATCGGCTTATGAACCGTAGTCAATGGCGGATTCAGATAGGCAACAAATGGGCTGTCATCGAAGCCGATAAAGGAGATGTCCCTTGGAATATGCAGGCCATTTTCTTCTGCTGCTCGAATGGCGCCTATAGCCATATCATCATTTGCACAGAACACCAAAGTTGGCAAATCAGTCAACGAGAGCATTTTCTTCATCTCCTGAAAACCGCCCTCAATGCTATAATCGCCCTCGAAAAAATAAGATTCGTTGATTGGTAAATGATGCTTATTCAAACTCCTCAGCAAGCCAGCTTTTCGTTCGCTGGCGGAACGAAAGCCTTCGATCCCGCCAATGTAGGCAATTTTTCTGTGACCTTGACTGATGGCGTAATCAATGGCCGTTTCTACACCAGCCGCATCATCTGCACTAATATTAACGATACTCTTATCTTCTAATTGTCGATTGAGTACGATGAAAGGGAGCTGCTGTTGCTTAAGATGATCAATGAAGTCTTGGTCACTGTCACTTTGGCTCATAACGATAATACCGTCATAACGTTGAAAATTTATGTGCTCTATATGCTGAATTTCATCGATGCCCTGTACAGAAAGACCATAGCTTTCATCTAGCTTAGAGTGGATTCCTTTGATGACATCAACAAGGAAACTGGAGCTTGTACCTTCAGCGATACTTGAGAAAAATAGACCAATCATATAATTTTTCTGATTGACTAAACTTTTTGCATTAAAGTTCGGTACGTAGTTCATTTGACTGGCTAGTTCTTGGATTTTTTTTCTCGTCGCTTCTTTAATGAGCGGACTGTCGTTCAAGGCTCTGGAAACCGTTGTATGGGATACTCCGGCCATTTTGGCAATATCTTTGATTGTAACCATGGTTCACCTCAAAATATTTTTGTTAACGTTAACATTATAGAATCCAGCGGATCTTTTGTCAATCATAAAAAAAATAAAAATGCTTTTATAGCAAGGATGCACACGTTAAACATTTTGTTAGAATTTGGAATAATCTATGATATGTTAGGAAGGAGAAAGATTTTGCTTCTATTAGTGAAAGCGATTTCTAAAGAAGCTATAATTAAGAGGAGGAAATGCGTTTGACAACTGTAACGATTCTTGATTTTGGAGCCGACTGCAACGAGCAATCGAACACACAACACATTCAAGCAGCCATTGATATAGCCAGCCGACTTGGAGGAGGAAAAGTGGTGGTCCCCGCTGGTCGTTATCGGACCGGTCCGCTGTTTTTGAAAAGCAATATCGAGCTGCATCTTTGTTCGGGAGCAGTTTTGAGCTTTTCGAATGATCCCGCTGATTATGCCGTAGTTACCTCACGCTGGGAAGGTGTCCAGCAGTCTGTCTATGCATCATGTATCTACGCAGAAGACGAAGAAAATATTTCAGTGACTGGTATGGGAACGCTAGATGGTCAAGGAGAAAAGTGGTGGCGGCTGTTTAGAGAAAAATCCCCTGAGCTCGCATATCCAAGACCTAAATTAATTAGTTTTCACAACTGCCGCAAAGTAAAGATTCAAAATATCAGTTTGGAGGCAGCTCCTAGCTGGACCATTCATCCTGTTAAATGTGAAAATGTCATGATTTCCGGAGTAACAATTACAAATCCGGCTGATTCTCCCAACACAGATGGGATTGATCCGGAATCCTGCAAAGGTGTGCACATTAGTGATTGTCACATCGATGTAGGGGATGACTGTATTGCGATAAAAGCAGGGACAGAAGAAACAAATGATCCAGGTTCTTGTGAAAACATTACCATTGCAAATTGTACAATGGTTCATGGGCATGGCGGTGTGGTGCTTGGTAGTGAAATGAGCGGCAGTATTCGAAATGTCGTTATTTCAAATTGCGTCTTCCAGAAAACGGATCGCGGCATCCGCATGAAAAGTCGCAGGGGCAGAGGAGGGACGATTGAGGATATTCGCGTCTGCAATCTGGTGATGGATCACGTTAACTGTCCTTTTATTCTAAACCTCTATTACTTCTGGGGTCCCAAGGGAAACGAGCAGCGTGTCTGGGATAAGAAGCCCTATCCGCTAGATGCGAGCACGCCTTATTTTAGAAGGATTCACTTTCAGAATATTACGGCGCGCAACGTTCATGCCTCAGCTGGCTTTTTGTACGGCTTGGCTGAGCAATTTTTGGAGGACATAACGTTTCATTGTATTGATATTTCAATGGCTGAAAAAGCTCTTCCCGCGATTCCTGCCATGATGGCAGGAATCGCGCCGACAGCAAAACAAGGCTTTTATACGGCTTTCAGTCGGAGAATTCTTTTTGAACGTGTATCAATTACCGGTCACGAAGGTCCTGCTTTTATTTTGGAGGGGACAGAGGCTGTAGAAATCAACGCCTGTCGAGGGGATCATGAGCCGATAACGGAAAAACAAATCAGTGAGACAAAGACGGTATATTAGTGCCCGCAAGAGTTAGTAAGTGAGAGGCAAATTTGAAAAAAGTGAGGGAGAGCGTATGGCAAAGAAAAAGGAACCTCAATCATTGAATCGAATCATTAACACCTTTTATATCTTTTTTCTAGCTCTGATCATAGTGTTCTCGATCCTTTTTTCTAGTCTGACGACTTCCAGAGAAGTGGCTAATACTACTTATGCAAACGTCGAAAATAGTCTAAAGGACAAACACGGTTCTTTAGATCGGACGTTTAACCAGCTGTTTGAACAGCTCGTTTACTTAAATAATAATCCTAATTTGCTTGAAGTCATCAATGATCAGAGCGGCTCATTGAAGCTTGCAGTAAACATGAATGCTAGTGTCAAGGATCTTTACTACCGCTTTCAGGATGTCCTTAGCTCAATTTACATCAACATTAACGATGGGGAGTTTTTCTTTAATGGAGGAACAATCAACCAACAGCTGGATGGGATTGATTACCACAATTTTTTTGAATTGAGTGATAAGGAGACAAAGTATTTTTGGTTAGATGCCCCGAAAAATCCTTTTTCGACCAAAGAAGAACCAGTGATTTCTTTAGGAAAAACGATAGGTGACGGAGAGGCGGATGCTAACGGCGTCATTGTCTTTAACTTAAAAAGCGAAATGATCAGTGAGCTCTTAGATGAGGGCTACGTCACGGAAAATGGTCGTTTATTTCTTATCAGCAGCAACAATGTCCCTTATCCTAGCACAACTAAGATACCTCAGGAGGTCTTCGCTTCAGATCAGGAAAAAATTACGGTCAATGGGACCGTGTATCATACCCTATCCAAGGAGTTCAGTTTAAATGGCTGGCAATTGAAGGCTGTTTTTCCTGACAAGGATCTACGAAGTGGACAGGGAGCGTATCTAAATCTGGCCGGAACGCTGATCTTATTTCTGTTTGCCGTGGGGACAGTGATGATGTTTGGAGTTGGGCGCTTTATCTCAAAACCGATCCAACAACTGGCTAAAAAAATAGAAGGAACAAGCATTACCGATAAGAATGGGGATTTGGCGCTGTCAGATCCTCGCTTTCAGGAGCTGTCGGTACTGTATCAAAGCTTTAATGCCATGATCAATCGAAATGAAAAGCTGTTGGACGAAAATGAGTATAACCTGGAGGAACGCAATCGCTTAGAAATTGAGCTGCTCCAATCTCAGATCAACCCGCATTTTTTATACAATACATTGTATTCGATCCAATCGTTAAGTGATATGAACATGAATGAAGATGCAGCGATGATGGCTCGTGCGTTAGCAGACTTTTACCGTCAGGGAATTAGTGACGAGAATGTCCTGGTATCGTTAAAGGATGAGCTAGAGCATGTGCAAAATTACTTGACGATCATGGACTATCGTTATGGTGATCGTTTTGATTATACGCTTCAGATTGATGCGGAGGATTGCTTAGAAGCAAAAATCCCTAAGATATCCTTACAGCCAATTGTTGAAAATTCAATCTATCATGGGTTGAAGCAGCTTTCTACTTTTGGGCATCTGGAGTTGTCTGTTCAGCGGATCAAAGAAGATGTGTTGATCACCATTAAAGACAATGGTACAGGAATTTCTCCGGAAAATATTCAGCAAATCAATCAAGAGCTGAATCAGCCAGCCGGAGTGGAACGAGAGCTTGTAGGCATCGGTCTACGAAGCGTGAACCTAAGAATTAAGCGCTATTTCGGGTCAGCCTATGGAGCCTGGATAGAAGCTAATGAGGCAGGCACCACGGTTAAAGTCGTGATACCAAAGGAGAGCAGATCATGAGAACATTATTGATTGTAGAAGACGAACAGATTATCAGAAAAGCCCTGTTGAATTTAGCTTGGGAAAGCATCGGAGTCGATCAGGTCATTGGCGCGAGCAATGGAGAAGAGGGGCTAAGGCAGGCGGCACTGCATCAGCCGGAAGTGATTGTTACCGATATTAATATGCCCTTAATGGATGGGATAGCCATGGCTAAAGAGCTGGTACAACGTGCGACCTGTCAAATCATTTTTTTAACCGGCTATAATGAGTTTGATTATGCGAAGGAAGCAATTAAGATCAAGGCCTTTGACTATATTCTTAAGCCAGTCGACAAGGAAGTACTAATCCCTCAAGTGGAGAATGCCTTCAGACTTGTAGAAGAGGATATTCTCAGCAAACATTCAGCCCAGGAATTTAAGCGGCAACACTTAGTTAATAAGCTGCTTTTTTCTTCCACGGAGGTTTCACTCCAAGAGATTCGTGCAGTGTTCTCATTAGAAGGCATGTATCAATGCATTCTTTCTTCCAGCGATTCAGAGGCAGAGCAGCTGAGGAGCCTGCTGCCTGATACAACGGTTGAACTAGATGATAACAGCTATTTGACCATTCTTTTAGCGAAGGATCAGTCGCAATTTTTCGCAAAATTAGAGACAATTCAGACCTTTTTAAGCCAGCATGGGGGAACGCTTGTCATCGGAACAGCGGCTACAGGTGCAGATTCCTTTAATCAAGTGCTGCTGCAAACAAAAGAAAAATTCGAGATGGTCAAACTGAATCAGGCGGGAATCTATCAGGCGGAGGAGATTACCGATGATGCGTTGGGGATCCCTCAAAGCTTGGCAGAGATGGAGGAGCACTTAACGAAATTAGTCAAAGAACAGAAATTTCATCAGCTGGAAAAACAGATTGAGGCATTGAAAAGGAATCCAGCTTTGGGATCTTATCCGATGAACATCGTACAACCGCTATTAGTCAAAGTTATTTTCCAGATCATCCATGAAGGAAAATTAGCTAATCAAGATTATTACAAAGCATACAATCAGCTGAAGGAATGCCGCAATTTGAATGAAGGGTTTCAGGTGATCGAGAGCCTCGTTCATGGATGGCAGTCTCGAATACATAGTCAAGCAAAAATTGAAACACCGATCTCAAAGGCTATTGCCTACGTGAATGAGCATTACGCGGATGAGGATTTATCTTTGCAGAAGGTAGCGGATTTTATCCATGTTTCGCACCCTTATTTAAGCAATCTTTTTAAGCTGGAAATCGGAAAAAAATATACCGAATATGTATTTGAAAGACGAATGGGGGCCGCCTATAGTTTATTAGAAACAACCGAGAACAGTATTACTGAAATTGCGATTCTAACCGGATTTAATAATTCCAATTATTTTTCTAGCTGCTTTAAAAAGTACAGCGGCTTTTCGCCTAAACAATTTAGAGAAAGGGTAAAAGGATAAGGGAGACCGGCGAGTCACTATCAAATGAAAACCAAGCGTTAAAATCAAGGAAATCCATGCTTTTTTACATGTAAAAGAATTGATTATCCCGTATACGAACACTGGAAGGTGGGCAGACAACTGTCTTACCTTCTTTTTTTGAGCATTTTTCTTGACATTTTTATACTTCTTAAAAATTTATACAATCATCTTAAAATAATGAATGTTTGCTGGAAGCGTTTTCTGGTATTTTGAATTTAGCAAAAGAGAAGGAGGAGAAAAATGGAGAAAGAAATGGTAGCGCCAAAAGTAAAGAAGAAAAAGAAGTTCATTAAAGCGCCGTATTTACTTTTATTACCTACATTGGTCATGATCACTGCCCTTTTGTTCTTTCCTATGGCAAGAATCTTTTATTATAGTTTCCAAAACTATGACATTTCAGCCCCATTTTATGATTCATTTGCTGGATTGGATAATTTTGTGAAGGTGTTTACAAAAGATGTTTATTTTATTCCCAGCTTAATCAACAGTTTAAAGTGGGTGGTCTCACAAGTAGCACTTCAACTAATATTGGGGATGGGGATCGCGCTGCTTTTAAACAAGAAATTCAAATTTAGAGGGCTGACTCGCGGATTTGTTTTTGTACCATGGGCAATTTCAGGCGTACTGACTTCAGTCATGTGGAGCTTGATGTACAACGAGCACATGGGGGTCTTTAATGATATTTTGATGAAGCTTGGTATTATTGATAATCCGCAGGCGTTTCTGGCTAGTACCAATAGTGCATTTATTTCCGTGGTAGTCGCAGAGCTGTGGCGAGGGATTCCCTTCTTCGCTGTAACAATTCTGGCTTCGTTGCAGAGTATTCCAGAAGAGCTTTACGAAGCTGCTTCGATGGATGGTTCAAATCGTTGGACATCATTTATCCATATTACGCTTCCTCAATTGAAGCGGACGATTGTATTGACGACATTATTAAGAACTGTTTGGGAGTTTAATAATGTGGATCTGATGTACAACTTAACGAATGGCGGTCCAGCAAACTCTACGATGACTTATGCGATGTATATCGCAAAGACAGCTGTACACGGAAGTGACTTTGGGTATGGCTCAGCATTGACAGTTGTAGCATTTCTGATTTTGACTGTGATTGCATTGATTTATTTAAAAATCTCTAAATTTGAGGAGGAGTAATCTTGTATACTAAACAGGGAAAATTAGATAAGACACTGACGTTTTATGTACCTCTGGCAATGATGCTGCTGTGGACACTGTTTCCGATCTACTGGACATTGAACACTGCATTAAAGCCAGAAGGAGACATTATTAAAACGCCGCTGCAATATCTGCCATCAAGCCCAACCTTTCAAAATTTTATCAACGCCTGGAATGATGTCGGCTTTGAAAAATATTTTACGAATAGTGTAGTCGTTGGCGTTGGAACGGTCGTTTTGACATTGGTCTTGTCGGTGTTGGCGGGTTACGCGTTGGCTCGCTATGAGTTCAAAGGAAAACGAATATTCATGTTGGTTCTATTAATGACTCAGTTCATTCCTCGTTCGATGTTGATTATTCCACTATTTGTCATGTTCAGTAATGTTGGAATGATCAGTAATCCAATTTCGTTGATGTTGGTCTACTCAGCTGTACAAATTCCATTTTCAGCTATTTTAATGAGCGGATTTATCTCGGGTATTCCGCCAGAATTAGAGGAAGCCGCTGCAATTGATGGTGCGACAAGAATGCAGGCAATTCGTCAAGTTATCGTTCCATTGCTATTACCCGGGGTGGTAGCGACTGGTATCAATATTTTCGTTTATGCCTGGAATGAATTTTTACTAGCTTTAATGCTCACGAATGCACAAAGCAAATTTACTTTACCAGTTGGGTTAAGCTTTATGATGGGTGAGTTTAATGTAAACTACGGAGCGTTAGCAGCAGGAAGCATTATTGCGTTGATTCCATCAGTAATTCTCTTCATGTTTGCACAGAAACATTTGGTAAATGGAATGGGCGGAGCAGTTAAAGGATAATCTGAATTGGGACTTAGGAGGAAAAGAGATGTCAAAAAGAGCGTTAAAACTTGTTAGTGCATTGGCTTTAGCGGGATTGTTTATTACTGGTTGTGGTTCTGGTGATGGTGCTAGTAAATCGAACGAGTCAAAAAGTGCGGATAACGGTGAAGAAGTAAATTTGATTTTCTGGGATGAGAATTCTGGACCTGATCGAACGCCCATTTGGGAAAAATTGATTGATGATTTTGAAAAGGAAAACCCAAATATCAAAGTAGAATATGTTGGGTTACCCAAAGACGAAGCAAAATCTAAACTTGACGCAGCGATTGCCGCAAAGGATACGCCGGATGTTGCTTCATTACAATCCAGCTGGCTGCCTGAATTTTCTATTCGTGGGGCACTGATGCCGCTAGACGATTATTTCAAAAAGTCGGATCTAAACGACTTAATTAATGAGGGCTCAATCAAATTTAATCGAGAAATCGTGCAAGATAACAAATTATATGGAATTCCTTATACACAAAATCTGGATATCCTTTGGATCAGAGAGGATGTCTTTGCTGAGAACAATTTAGATGCGCCAGAATCGTGGGATGATTTCTTTACAGATGTTGAAAAATTGACAAAAGATGACATGTACGGCTATACGATTCGTGGTGGTGCAGGCGGGTCGCTGCAATTGCAACGCTTGATGTATGCTTACTCCGGTATCACGGATTATGTGAATAAAAAAGGCAAATCAACAGTCAACGATCCGAAACATGTGGAATTTTTAGAGAAGTATTTCGCTCTTTATCAGAAGAATACACCTAAGAGTGACATTACAAATGGCTATAAAGAAATGGTGGCCGTGTTTGACACTGGAAAAGCAGCTGTCCTTCATCATAATATTGGTTCCTATGGAGAACATAGCAAGTCCTTAGAAGCCAATCAATTTGAAGCGGTGCCTTTGCCAAAATCAGAAGAGGGCAATTACGTTGCTGAAGGCGGCAATACGATCGGTATCTCAGCCTTTGCCAATTCTGAACACCCAGAGGAATCTTGGAAGCTGGTGGAATTCTTGAATTCCGCTACTAGCCAAAGCTACTGGAATGAAAAAATCGGGCAGATTCCAACGAACTCGGATGTTTTGAATGAAGACTGGATCAAAGACGCTCAGCATATCAAGGTAGCATTTGAAGTTTATGATGATCCTGATACTAAATTATATGAACCGCCATTCTACTTGCCGGATTACCGTTCTATCTTAGATAACAAAGTAGACCCTGGTATTCAGGCAGTCATGAGTGGTGAAAAAACAGTCAAAGCATTTTTAGATGAATGGGCTGAAGCCATCGAAGATTCAAAAGTGAAATACGACGAAGCAATGAAATAAACAATGACGAATAAATGCCGCCAAATAGATCAGACATTGTGTCTCTGGTTTGTTTAGCGGCTGTTCTTTTAAGAAAGGATGCTCAAAATATGTTGGACAAAGCAGAATTACTGGGATTGGCTGGAAAAGCCTGTGACACGCTAATGAGAACCTATACACCAGAAGAATTACCGCCGGGAGGTCATTTTCATTATCATCAGGGTGTATTTCTTGATGGGATGTACCGTTTATATAAACTGACGAAGGAAGAAAAATACTTAACCTATATAAAAGGCTATTACGACAGCTTGATTGATGAAGAGGGAAACCTCTATTTTGATCGCGATCAATTAGATTCTCTTCAGGTTGGATTGTTGCTATTTCCATTGTATGAAGAAACGAAGGAAGAGCGCTACCTGATCGTAGCAAAAAAACTTCTTCATATTGTATATGGCATCAATAAAACATCTGAGGGGGGATTCTGGCACAAGGATAAATACCCTTATCAGATGTGGTTGGATGGATTATATATGGCAGGGCCATTTTTACTGCAATGTGCCCGTTATTTCCAACTGCCTGATTTGGTTGCTCAAGTTGTCTATCAGGAAAGTCTGATGCGTAAAAATATGTACAATCCAGAGACGGGCTTGCTTTATCATGCTTGGGATGAAAAGAAGGTTCAACCGTGGGCAGATCCAGAGACCGGATGTTCACCTGAGATTTGGGGACGCTCAGCCGGCTGGTATGGCACAGCTTTAGTCGATATTTTGGAGCTGCTGCCAAGTAAGCACGCGGAACGGAAACAGTTAGAGGATAAGCTGACTGCCTATGTAGCTACGTTATTAAACTATCAGGACCCTAAAAGTTATTGCTGGTATCAAATCGTGGATAAGCCAGAGGAAAGCGACAATTGGTTGGAATCCTCCTGCAGTGCACTTTTCATCTATACAATCGCGAAAAGTATTCAGTTGCAGCTAGTCGATCCGACGAAACGAGCAGCTGTTCAAAATTCACTAGAAGGGTTAGTGAAAGAAATGGTTCATGTGAAGAATGATCAGTTATCGCTAACCGGAATCTGTATTGGAACATCGGCAGGGGAATACAGCTACTATGTCGAACGCCCGACATCAGAAAATGATTTACATGGTGTGGGAGCATTCATCTGGGCCGTGCTGGCCGTTTATGAGTTGATGGAGTAAGCCAACCAGACAAATGATCAGAGTCTCCAAAGGTTAGGTATTGAGCTAGCTTTTGGAGTTTTTTTTGTCAGTTATACCTTTTGCAGTTCATACAGTCTGATAGGAGAATACGCGCTTGTCACGATAATGAACAAGCCGTTTCGCAATGATAGATGCGGCACGTTTTCATCAGAAGGGCCCAAAAGAACTTTACAGTAAGCAGGAAAACGAGTACTTTTTTATGATGATGCAAACAAAGGGAGAGCCAAACACCAGCAGATGTTTGGCTCTCCCTTTTCCTGTTTCAGCTAGGGGGCTGATCTAAGGCTGCTTTCCGATATAGGCTAAAATACCGCCGTCAACGTATAGAACGTGTCCATTAACGAAATCAGATGCTTCTGACGCTAGAAAGACGGCTGGCCCTGCCAGATCTGTGGTAGTGCCCCAGCGATTCGCTGGCGTTCTTCCCAAAATGAAGCTATTAAATGGATGTCCATCCTCACGTAGCGGAGCTGTCTGAGGGGTTTCAATATAACCGGGTCCAATGCCGTTACATTGTATGTTGTACTGACCATACTCAGAGGCAATATTTTTCGTCAGCATTTTCAAGCCGCCCTTTGCGGCAGCATAAGCACTAACGGTTTCGCGACCAAGCTCGCTCATCATGGAACAGATGTTGATAATTTTGCCTGCTTTTTTCTCAATCATATCTGGCAGGACAGCTTTGGCCATAATGAATGGCGCGTTTAAGTCCACATCAATGACTTGACGGAAGTCTTCGGCGGACATATCAACCATCGGAATCCGCTTAATAATCCCCGCATTATTTACTAGAATATCAATGGAACCAATTTCTGCCTTGATCTTGGCAACCATTTCTTGAACCTGTTTCTCATCTGTTACATCGCAAACATAACCAGTCGCCTTGATCCCGGCTTTTTTGTAGTTTTCATTGCCTTTATCCACTGATTCCTGATTAATACTATTAAAAACAATTGTTGCGCCAGCTTCTGCTAATGAACTGGCAATTTCAAAGCCAATTCCGTAAACGCCGCCTGTAATCAATGCTACTTTGCCGTCCAATCGAAAATTATCCATACTAAATGTCATGATAAAACTCCTTCTCCTTTATTTTTTTGTCGCAATCCTTACTTCAGTTGATCCATCGGTACCATATCCATGTCAGTGTACGTAATATTTTCCCCACACATCGCCCAAATAAAGGAGTAATTACTTGTTCCTACTCCTGAATGAATGGACCAGCTTGGAGAAATAGCCGCTTGTTCGTTCTTCATCACTAAATGTTTGGTTTCATCTGGTTTGCCCATCATGTGGAAAATGCGCGTATCTTCTTCCATATCGAAATAAACATAGGCTTCCATTCGTCGTTCATGAGTATGACAAGGCATCGTATTCCAAGCACTGCCGGGCTCTAAAATGGTGTAGCCCATCTGCAGCTGACAGCTTTCACAGACATTTGGGTGAATATATTGATAAATTTTGCGCTCATTTAAGGTCAACGGTTCTCCGGTTTCCATCGGTTTGATTTGATCAATACTAATTTTCACATTGGGATATTTGTGATGCGCTGGAACCGAACTAACATAGAACTTCGCTGGATTGTCCGAGTCCTGGGAAGAGAAGATGACTTGACGTGTTTCTTTCCCGATGTAATAGCCGTCTTGTTTTTTCATTGCTTCTTTTTTTCCGTCAATTTCAATAAATCCAGGGCCGCCAATGTTAATCACGCCTAACTCGCGGCGTTCTAGAAAATAATCAACCCCCAGTTCTTTATTCAGAACAATCTCTAAAGGTTTTTCTGCAGGGGTAACGCCGCCGAAAATCATCCGATCGTTGTGAGTATAGGTTAAGGTGATTGTTCCCGGCTCAAAAACCTTTTCTACTAAAAATTCATCTCTTAATTGTTCTGTCGAATAGTGACGGACATCCTCAGGGCTATGGGTGTAGCGTGTTTCCATGTTTTGCATTGCTGGCTTCCTCCTTTTGTAGTGAACCAAAGTTAATAAAATCGTATTTTTGTAGCTTCTAAACGCTTAGCGGCTAATTTTTCCGGATCCAAGAGATAAAAAGGCTTCCACTTCTTCTTGACTAAACTGATTACAGTCGCCATGAACGGTATGCTTCAAGGCTGAGGCTGCTGTCGCGAAATTGACCACCTTTTGATACGAATCCTTCATTAAAAGTCCGTGGAGAATACCGCCAGCAAACGCATCGCCTCCGCCGACCCGATCAATAATCGGATCGATTAAATGACATTGAGATTCATAATAAGAACCCTCTGCCCATAATGTACCAGTCAGTTCGTTTACACTGGCCGAATGAACCGTCCGTTTTGTAGAATAAAAAACAGAAATATTAGGATAGGCTTCCTGCATCTTTTGATAATAATAAAGCGTTTCTGCTTTTTCCGACTCATCAGAATAAGCGGGGATACCTAGAAAATACTGGGCATCCAGGCTTCCTGCTGAACAATAATCGACATAAGGTAAAATATCTCGGATTGATTTTCCCGCTTCTTCGGGTGTCCATAATTTGCCACGGTAATTCACGTCAAAACTGATTTTACAGCCTGCTTTTTTAGCCGCTTGCATAAGCGTCAGTGTCAACTCTCTCCAGCGAGATGACAGAGCAGGGGTGATGCCAGATAAATGGAAAATATCTGTGTGCTGGAAAAACTCCTCCAGGTCCCATTCAATCCTGTCCATCACAGCAAAGCTTGAGCCTGCTCGGTCATAGACCACACTCGCTCCTCGCTCGCCGACACCAGCTTCAAGATAATAGGTTCCAAGTCTAGGACCTCCCATCAGAAGCTGAGAGGTATCAACACCGTAGCGATTCAAATGCTTTTTCACAGCTTGCCCAAGTTCGTTCGTGGGTACCTTACTAGCAAAAACAGCGTGATGACCATAGTTTGCTAATGAAATGGCAACGTTGGCTTCGCCGCCGCCATACTGAGCGGAAAAATGTTCTGACTGTGCGAGTCGTGTACCAGCTGCGGTTGAAAAACGCAGCATAATTTCCCCTAAAGTGACAACTTTCCCCATGATTAGCCTCCTTCATAATTTTATTAGTCTCTAATGAATAGTTGAGTGTAGGACTAGCTGCCTTTGATTTCATGGAACTTCGTCATGTAACGGGCAGCTACCTCGGTTACTTTTTCAAAATCGCCAGTTGCCGCAGGAGCTAACAAATTACCACCAACACCCACTGTAATGACGCCTGCTTCGAACCAATCGGCCATATTGTCTAGACTGACTCCGCCAGTCGGCATAATATTCAGCTGAGGTAGAGGGGCCTTAAAGGCTGGAATAATTGCTGGACCATAGGCACTACCTGGGAATAGTTTGATAATATCCACGCCACTCTTTAGCGCCTGTTTCATTTCTGTAATTGTCATACAGCCTGGCAAATACGGAATTTGATAGAGGTTGCAGATTTCCGCTGTTTCTTGATCAAAAGTAGGGCTGACAATATAGTCTGCTCCAGCCATGATCGCCAAGCGCGCAGTCACTGCATCTAAAACCGTACCAGCACCAACGACTACTTCTGGTGAGTCTCGATACGTCTCAGATAGTTCTCTGATAACTTCATCTGCCTGTGGAACAGTAAAGGTCAATTCAAGTCCATGCATACCGCCTTTTACAATTGCGTGACTAGCCTGTAAGGCTTCTTCCTTTGTTTTCCCGCGAACAACCGCTATAACGCCAGCCGTTTCTAATCGCTGAAGAATCTTCATTTTTTTCATGTTCGCCCTCATTTCTTATTTAGAAATTATATTTTATTATAAGGAAATTTATAGTTTCATTATACATGGAAAAGTTGAAATTGCAAACGGTTTAATGAAGAAAATCGCTTTTCTTTCTATTTTGTTTAGTCGAAAGAATGCTCAGGCATTTTAAACAGAAAAAAGCTGATTGAACATCTGTGTGTCCAATCAGCTAAGCAGGTTGCTTTCATTTATTTAGTTGTTTAAAAGCTGTTCCAGCTCTCTTTTTGTTTGGAGGATCGTTTGAATAATCAACTGCTTTTTCTCCTCGTTTAGACGATATTTAGGCATACTGACGCTAAACGCACCAATCGCCTGTCCGTCTTTTTCTAAAGAAGCACCGACACAAAAGATATCCAACTCGACCTCTTCATCATCAAAGGCAATCCCAGAATGTCGGATTTCCTTCAGTTCTTTTGCCAGCCGCAGAGGATTGGTGATCGTATTCTCTGTGTGAGGAACCAATGTATGCTCTGCCAGATATTGGTCAAAGGCTTCCTGAGAAAAGGTTGATAGGACAGCCTTTCCCATGGCAGAACTGTATAACGGGCGTGTGATACCAATCTTTGACGACATGCGAATCGTTTGGTGCTTCGCCTCTAGTTTGTTTATATAGAGAATTTCATTGTCGTTCAATATCCCTAAATGAATGGTTTCGTCAATCGTTTGCTGGAGCTTTTCCAGATAGGGTAGAGTGAGCTCTGCCAGATCTAATTGTTCAAGCCGCTGGTTGGCATAACGAATTAATTTTGAGCCTAGCCGATACGTCTTGTTCTCACTTTTTTTAACATAGCCAATTAAGACTAGAGTGTCTAATATTTTAATCGTTGTTGAAGGTGTCATCTGTGTACCAGCAGTAATTTCCTGAAGCGATTGATCAGGCTCCTCTGCCAAAAAATCCATGATTTTAGCTGCTTTTATGAGTACCGTTCCATAGGGTTTTGCTTCTGACATCTACCTCATCCTTTCTATATAGGAAATTATATACGATAAATAAGAAAAATCAACCGTGCAAATTTATCGAAGCATTCTTTTCATTCAACTAAAACAAAAAGACCACCCACTGGAAAATGGGCGGTCAGCATCGTTCGATTGGTTTTAAGGGAGTGTGATTGCTTCTTGCGAGTCACTATCAAAAAAGTGACTCTTATTTAAATCAAAGGCTAAATCAATTTTCTCGCCTGGTTGATGGAAATCACGGGCATCAACCCTTGAAACAAATTCTGTATCTCCAATTTTTGAGTAAAGCATGGTTTCTGCGCCAAGTAACTCGGAAACAACAATCTCTGCTCGTACAGTTGCCTCTGGTGTAGCATCAATGACAATTTGTTCGGTGTGAATATCTTCAGGTCGGATTCCGAATATCATTTCTTTGCCTTCGTATCCTTTTTCGACGAGGACCTTATTTTTCCCTTGTGGAATTTTTAGGTTCAGCCCATGCTCATTGGTGATGCAGCCATTGGATAGTCTGACTGTGAAGAAGTTCATTGCCGGCGAGCCGATAAAGCCTGCAACAAAGACATTCTTAGGCGTATTATAGACTTCCTGAGGCGATCCTATTTGTTGGATAAAACCATCCTTCATGATAACGATTCGATCTGCCATGGTCATGGCTTCGGTCTGATCATGGGTAACATAAATAGTTGTGGTATTCAAGCGTTGATGCAACTTAGCAATCTCTGCCCGCATGGCCACTCTGAGCTTCGCATCGAGATTGGACAAAGGTTCATCCATTAGAAATACTTGAGCATCTCTGACAATCGCTCTTCCTAAGGCAACACGCTGTCTTTGTCCACCAGACAAAGCAGAGGGTTTTCTGTCAAGGTATTCTGTCAAACCTAAAATACTAGCCGCATTCTCAACGCGTTTTTTGATATCTGCTTTATCAAATTTTCGAAGCTTAAGACCGAATGCCATATTATCGAACACAGTCATATGAGGATAGAGTGCGTAATTTTGGAAAACCATCGCAATATCTCTGTCTTTAGGTGCAACGTCATTCATTAGTTTGCCGTCAATCAGAAACTCACCTTCAGAAATATCCTCTAATCCAGCAATCATTCTTAATGTAGTAGATTTCCCACATCCTGATGGTCCAACAAATACAATAAACTCGCGATCCTTAATATGTAAATTAAAATCCGTGACCGAGTAATTCTCATTGTTCTCATATTTCTTGTGGATACCATTTAAAGCGATTTCAACCATTTTTTGTTCCCTCCTCGATTTGTTACTCAAACTATACATGATTGCGCTTTCTTGTCTCAACGTGAAACTATACAATAAAACCAATCATTTCTGTATAGATTGACGAACTCTTAATGATTGTGGAAATTCAAGATAAGGAGGTAGCTAAGAAATAGCGCATTCGCCTCTTTCAAATTCAGTCCTGTCTCAGAAGAAAATTTTTCAATTTTATATAAAAGTGTGTTTCTATGCATATACAAATCTTTTGAAGTAGAGCTGAGGTTTCCAAGATTGCTCCAAAGAACGGGAATAATGTCACACATCTCACTCTTCTTAATCCATCTAGAATAAAGTTCAGATAAAAGTACGCTTTCTTTTATGCTTTCATTTGAATAAAAAGACAAAGCAACACTGGAGATATCCTTGCATTTCAGGTTTGACGCAGTTTCCCAAAAGATTTTTTGTTCTTCAGAAAAACACTTAGCAAAATTTTTGCGGCTAGAATGAAATGCCCCTACAAATAATGTTGTTGAAACATTGAAATCCGTATCGAGAGCTAAGAACAATCCATCAAGATCATTCGTAGTCAAATAGTCCTGTGACTCTTTTTCAACGATGAAGGCGGTAGTCTCGGTTGTAAAAAAGAAGTCGGTGATATGTTGAAAAATCTGTTTGATTTCATCTATCCAAAGTTGTTTTAGTGGGAAATCTGAGGTGTTAAGATTTACTTGAATCACTCTGTAAGACCCTTCTTGGTGAATCGATTTGTTTTCAAATAGAAAGGCATACCAAGGGTGTTTTTCTTTATCAATTGCTTGTTTACCAAAGATGAGAGTTAAGAGGTCTTCTTCGCGTTGGGTTAAATCCTTTTTGGGTATCTGTATAAAACCAGCTTCTACTGGAATAAATAGATTGTCGGTGCTATTACTATTTGTGGTCTGTAAAGAAGATGAAGGGTACAAGGATTTAATCTCTTTATAGTTCATAAAAGCAGCTCCCTTTAAAATAGTTTTCATAACAATTCAATAAAATCAGAAATGTAGTTTACTCTGATTGAGGTAGATAAAGAAAGTTATCTAATGTCTACTGAATCATTGAATTTTATTGTAACCTCAGTGTTTCAGAGGGATTTCTAGTATAATAAGTGCAAGGGTCTTTTCGTGAAATTGACGAAAC
>NZ_JAWGOQ010000011.1:0-139325 GCF_032555305.1 Enterococcus sp. | reverse complement strand
TAATCCGTGTTCTTTCATAAACTCTTTCTCCTTTTCAAGTTGCTTATTTAAGTTGTACTCTTATTTTTTTCAATCGTGGATGATGGCCGGTCACCACGTTAAACCCTGATCTGTTTCTTAGCTTTACAAAAATAACATACGCTTTCGAAATAACGTTTTCAAGCCCAGAATGTTAATTTGAAATTTAAAAATTGGAATAACTCTAATTTAATAATAAAATTCATTTTGCTGGCAACTTCAGTGCCATTTCTAAAGAAAAAAGCCTCCATCTGAAGATCAGATGCGAGACTTTTAATTAACTCTTTACTCTGAAGAATCAAAAAAACCACACCATAACAGTGCGGTCCTCAGAAGTATTAATCTACAGCTATTTTACGTTTTTTCGCTGCTTTTTCACGTTCTGATTTATTTAGAATTTGTTTACGCAGACGAATCGTTTCTGGTGTGATTTCACAGTACTCATCGTCATTCAAGAATTCTAAAGATTCCTCCAACGTCAAAATCCGTGGTTTTTTGATCACAGATGTTTGGTCTTTCGTTGCTGAACGAACGTTTGTCATTTGTTTAGCTTTAGTGATATTGACACCTAAGTCTTTATCACGACTATTTTCTCCGACAATCATGCCTTCATAAATTTCTGTACCAGGTTCAACGAAGACTGTTCCCCGTTCTTCAACACTCATGATTGAGTACATCGTTGCTTTTCCATTGTCTACAGAAACTAGCGCACCGTTACGACGTCCACCGATAACACCTTGAATCAATGGTAAATATTGGTCAAAGGTATGGTTCATAATCCCATATCCACGTGTCATAGATAAGAATTCAGTCGTGAATCCGATCAAGCCACGTGCTGGAGCTAAGAAGACCAAACGAACTTGACCGTTACCAGAATGGATCATATCTTGCATTTCAGCTTTACGTTGTCCTAGAGCCTCGATGACGCTACCCATGTATTCTTCTGGAGTGTCGATTTGTACACGCTCGAATGGTTCACATTTTACACCGTCAACGATTCTTTCGATGACTTCTGGACGAGATACCTGTAGTTCATAGCCTTCACGACGCATGTTTTCGATCAAGATCGACAAATGCAATTCGCCCCGACCTGAAACAGTCCAAGCATCAGGTGAATCGGTGTTTTCAACGCGAAGAGAAACGTCTGTGTGTAATTCTGACATCAAACGTTCTTCGATCTTACGAGAAGTAACGTATTTACCTTCGCGACCGGCAAATGGTGAATTATTCACTAAGAACGTCATTTGTAAAGTTGGTTCGTCAATGTGCAAAATTGGCAAAGCTTCTTGATGGTCAACTGGTGTTACAGTTTCCCCAACGAAGATATCTTCCATACCAGAAACGGCAATCAAGTCACCAGCTTTAGCTTCTTGGACTTCCAAACGTTGCAACCCGAAGAAACCAAAGATTTTCGTTACACGGAAGTTTTTAATCGAACCGTCTAGCTTCATAACAGAAACTTGGTCGCCGACTTTCATTTTTCCGCGGAATACGCGGCCAATACCAATACGGCCAACGTAGTCATTATAGTCTAATAGTGAAACTTGGAATTGCAAAGGCTCGTCGCTGTTATCAACAGGAGCTGGAATTTTTTCGATAATTGTATCGAAAACAGGTGCCATTGTTGGTTCTTGTTCTTCAGGTTTGTCTGATAGGCTTGAAGTTCCGTTGATCGCTGAAGCATAAATCACTGGAAAATCTAATTGGTCATCATCTGCACCAAGTTCGATAAATAATTCTAAAACTTCATCGACAACTTCTTCTGGGCGAGCAGATGGTTTGTCGATTTTATTCACTACAACAATTGGAGTCAAATGTTGTTCTAAAGCTTTTTTCAATACGAAGCGTGTTTGCGGCATCGTGCCTTCATAAGCATCTACAACTAACAATACACCGTCAACCATTTTCATGATACGTTCCACTTCACCACCAAAATCGGCGTGTCCTGGTGTATCCATGATGTTGATTTTGTAGTCTTTGTAGTTTACAGCAGTATTTTTCGCTAAGATCGTGATTCCACGTTCTTTTTCTAATGCATTGGAATCCATTGCCCGTTCTTGTAAACTAACGTGGCTATCTAGTGTATCTGATTGTTTAAGCATTTCATCAACTAGTGTTGTTTTACCATGGTCGACGTGGGCGATAATTGCCACGTTGCGGATATCTTCTCTGTAATTCAAATTAATTGCTCCTTTTCTTGTAACGCGAGACTCACTCGATTGACAATTATAACAGAAAATCATCGAGAGTGTTAGTAAAACATTTTCATTTTTTCAGAAAAATATTTTTCTACCTTTTGGCCTCGTCAAATGCCTGAATATCTGCCATAGCGGCTTGAGTTGCACCGATAAAGAATTCACGCCCCTGGAAGCTTAATGGCGCTTGATTTTCCCCGCAAATTGTCATCCCCAGCTGCTCCATCATGATTCCGCCCGCAGCGTAATCCCATGGACTCAATGTGCTGACATAGCCAATTTGAGTACCTTTCAAGATTGCGATAAAATCCAATCCAGCACAGCCTAATACCCGAATCCCCATAGAAGCTCTGCCGATCTCTTGTGCATGATACAAATTTTCCCGGTAAAGAGCCGCGTTCATTCCAATCAGCCCATCACTCAAGCTTTTATTTTCAGGGGCTGAAATTTCTTCCTTATTATGGTAGACTTTGCCAACTTTCAGACCACCCCAAAAAAGGTCATCCTGCATTACATCATAGATGAAGCCTAATTGTCCCACGCCATCTTCATAGACGGCGATCATGATACAGAAATTTTCCTGCTGCATCACAAAATTCAATGTGCCATCGATTGGGTCAATCACAAACACGCGACCTTCACCGATTGGTGTTTGATCCTGTCCGTTTTCTTCACCTAATATTTTGGCATTAGGATCAAAGGCATTGATTTTGCTGACGAAAAAATCCTGGATTTCCTTATCAACATTTGTTACAAGATCCGTTCGATTTTCTTTTTGATCAACTTTCAGTGCATCGCCTAACCCGATTTTTATCTTCTCTGCTGCCTCATATATCCAACTGATAATCTCATTTTCCATCATGATCTCTCCTAGTCAAAGTTTCGTCTAAATTTACATTTTAAAACGGTTAGCTGTCGTCTTTTTCGCTTGTTGTAACGTACGATAGATCGAATAGCCGCTGACAGCCTGAAACTCGCGGCCAATCCGCTTTTCTTCGCCAATGCTTTTCACGACTGTTTTAAATTTCTGATAGCCCGTCAAAAAGGCTTTTGTTTCGACTCCGTCTTCATTCGCTGTTTCGACTAAATTCAAGAAATTGATCACCAGCGCGATTTCTTCGTGTGACCAATCTTCATCGATTGGATAGCTATAATTTGCCATTGATCCTCACTCCATTCGAAATTAGTTTACCATAGAATTGTAAATGCTTTGTAAAAGTCGCTTTTAGACTTGATTACGTTTTGATTGGTCGCCGTTTTTATCCGCTAATAGGGTACAGTCAAAATTTGCGAAAAAGCGGCCAAAAAGATGACCCTTTTACCAAATTCACAACGGAAATCCGGTTCAAAAAAAGGATCTCCCATTACTGCGCTTTTTTAGCCTGTGCCATAGTTGATTGATAGATAATGTTCAAACGGTTGCCGTAATTCAAATGACCGCAGTCCTCGACAAAGATCTCGATGATCCGTTCGCATTGTCGCGGCCCTTTCGGATCGTTCTTCTTGATCAGCAACAACCCGTACACAAATTTCGCGTATAGATCATAATGAAGATATTTCATATCACGATTAGGACTCAAATTATTTAGATATTCCAACAAAACCTTCTCCGCTGAGACTAACTGATTCTCTTCAACTAAGTAACGAGCCAGATGCAGCACAGCATCATGACGCCATTTTCGCACCTCAAAGCTGCCATGGTCCTGTTGACTAATTTTTTAGCATAATAATAAGCTTCCTCAGGTTTGAACAGATCGCCGTTGTAAGTGATCAAAAAGAATTCGAACTTCCCCCATGTTTCGGTTTCCCGCAAATAATCAGCGATGGGCGTCAAATCAACGGTATAGCTTGGCAAGAAAATATAATTATAGAAACGCTTGCCAATGATAGCAGCGAATAAAAATCGATTTTCATTTGTTTCCTGATATAAAAGCTCTTGTTTTTCTACGAATTTTTTTAACAAAAAAGAGTTCCCCGCATGATAAGCCTGATCGATTTCTTCCTCTATCTTATAAAACCAAATGTCCATACTTTCATCGATCTCAAAAATAAACTCGTCGATCGTTGTGTTGAGACGATTCAGTAATTGGATCAGATTCGAAAAACGAATATCTCCGTTTTCACGTTCGTATTTCCGTAAAAATTGCGGTGTTACGATACCTTCAGACGTATTCATGATCGTTTGATTCTTCTTTTCCCGGATTTCTTGAAAAATTTTCCCAGTCACTTTATTTGCCCCCCTTGCTCATTAAAACGAGTTCCATTTTCACTCCATGTAACAACGAACGAAACTTTTGTTTCCATTTTATCTAGAATACCATGAAAAAACGATGAGAAATTCAGAATATTGAAAAGATTGTTTCGTAAAAAAGAATTTCTTTGATTTTTTCTTATACTTAAATCAAAGAACGAATAAAAAGGAGCAAGAAAATGAAAAATCTTAGTTTATCTCAACAATACCTGCTTTTAACGATGAATCGTCAAGGGAAGATTTCTTCTCTAAATTACTATGTTGGCATGTGTCTGGTCATGGCCGGCCTGCTAGATTTGAAAAGTGCAGGTGTGGTCGAATTAGAACAAAAAGAAATCATCATACTAAGCGACGATCTGCCAGAAGAGCTGGCTTATCTTGATTGTCTTTTGGATAAGATCATCACGCTTAAAAAGAAACGGATCGATAAGCTCGCTGTTGCTTATGGCGGAACATTCTTTGAGAAGGACTTGAAACAATTAGTGGCACAAGTTCGCGGCTCGCTGATCATACTTGATGAAGTCAAAGTGATGAGTGATACCAGCTACTTGGCAAAAGAAAGTACCGTCGCCAAAATGGTCGCTCGTTTGGAAAATCTGAATCAGCTGGATTACGATGGATTGAAACTCGCAATCCTTCTGAAAAAATCCTCTTACTTAAAACAATACATTGAAAAAGAAGAGCGGAAAAAACTTGAAGCGAAAATAAAAGAAGAGAAGAAAGACCCAGTTTCCCAACAAACCCAAACAATGATCTCACAACTGGATTGGTTAGTTGGATCACTTGTGGTAATAACTAGCGTATAAAATATTTATGGATAGAGCTACATTATCCAAGAAAAGAGGGACAAAATGGAGAAGCATCAGGAAGAGTTTAAAAAAATGAAAATGGCATTGAAGCAGGAAGGCTATCGGGAAAAAGATGTGACTTTCACCGCTAAGAAGGCATCTGTAATGGGCATTCTTTATTCTATCCCTTTTATTGTTATTTTAGGTTTCATCTATCGTTTTTTCTTGATTGATCGGGCACACTTAACTGAAATTACTGGCAGCTCTTTTTACATTATGTTTATTGGCGTTGTCATCATTTCTGTTTTTATCCATGAAGTACTTCATGGAGTTGGTTGGTCATTCTCAAGCGGCAACGGTTGGCGGGCTGTTCGTTTTAACATCAATGCTTTGATGCCTAGCTGTGCTTGTAAATCACCACTGAAGAAACAGCCTTATTTAATCGGCGTTCTCTTCCCTCTATGCGTCTTAGGGACGGCCAGCACGATTTTTCTTTTCGTATATCCCGGAACTGTTTCAATTCTGACTATGTTCGTTAACTTCGTGGCAGCAGGCGCAGATTTGATCATTGCTTCTAATGTATTAAAAGAAACAGACAGTTTGATTGTTGACCACCCAACTGAAGCAGGCTATATCGCTTTTTATAAATAGTGAAAATCGTTGATCACTTTTCAAATGTTAAGTCTACTTAAGAAGTACTTTCCTTTCGTTAAGGGTTAACAAGATATTCTTTCCAAAAGGAAATTTTTGATAAAATAGGCATTTCATCATGAGTACACAAAAGAAGACGACAAAATCCATTGTAAAAAGGATTTTGTCGTCTTTTAATACTAAATATGAATTGGTAAACCTAATGCTAATTCCGAAGCATCCATTACGATCTCACCTAATGATGGATGAGGATGGATCGTCAATGCGATATCCTCTGCGTTCATCCCTGATTCAATCGCTAAGGCTAATTCAGAAACCATATCACTAGCTCCTACACCGGCAATTTGTCCGCCAATGATCACATTGTCCTCAACGGTTGTAACTAAGCGGATAAAGCCTTCTGTCTTACCTAATGATAACGCGCGACCATTACCGGAGAATGGGAATTTGAAGGCTTTTGCTTCAAGTCCTGCCTCTTTGGCTTCTTTGATGGTCATTCCCACTGTAGCCAATTCTGGGTCAGTAAAGGCCACTGCTGGCATTGCTTTGTAATCAACTGCTACTTTCTTTCCAGAAATCGCTTCAGCCGCGATTTTTGCTTCATAGCTTGCTTTATGTGCTAATGCTGCACCAGGAACGATATCACCAATCGCATAAATGCTTGGTACATTTGTACGGCCTTGCTTATCGACTGGAATCAAGCCACGATCAGTCATTTCAACACCGGCTTGTTCTAAGCCCATGTCATTGGTATTTGGACGACGACCGACAGTTACCATTACGTAATCAGCATCAATTGTTTCTTCTTTACCATCGACTTCATAACGAACAGTTACGCTATCGCCATTATCAACAGCTTCCCGGGCCATCGCAGAAGTTACGACTTTGATGCCTTTTTCTTTGAAATCTTTTTCAACCAATTGCACCATGTCTTTTTCATAGGTAGGCAAAATTTGTGGCGTACCTTCAATAATCGTTACTTCAGCTCCTAAGTTAGCATAAGCACCACCTAGTTCAGCACCGATTACACCACCACCGATGATAACGAACTTTTCTGGCACTTCTTCTAATGCCAATCCACCAGTAGAGTCCAAAACACGTCCACCAAATTTGAAACCAGGAATCTCGATGGGACGAGAACCTGTCGCAACGATGGCATTATTGAATGAATATGTTTGAGCTGAATCAGGATGGATCACACGCAAAGTTTTATCATCAACAAAGAAAGCTTCTCCTTCGATAATTTCAACTTTATGTTTTTTCAATAAGAATTTTACACCTGAAGTCAGCTTGTTAACAACACCGTTTTCTTTCCATTCTTGGGTTTTAGCAAAATCTAACTTTACATTTTCACTCGTCACACCGAACATTGTAGAGTCAAGTGAATCGTGATAATGATGACCAGCAGAAATCAGAGCTTTTGAAGGGACACAGCCGACGTTCAAACAAACACCGCCAATATACTCCCGTTCAATGATCGCTACTTTTTGTCCCATTTCAGCGGCGCGGATGGCGGCTACATAGCCGCCCGGTCCTGCACCGATTACAACTGTATCTAATTCAATGGCGAAATCTCCAACTACCATGATTTTATCATCCTTCCATTAATAATAATTCTGGATCAGCTAATAAACGCTTGATATTGTTCATAGCTTTTTGCGCTGTCGCGCCATCAACGATGCGATGGTCGAAGCTTAATGAAAGTTTCATTACACGGCCTACCGCTAATTCGCCTTCGTCATTCACGATCGGTTGTTGTGCAATCGTTCCGACACCAAGGATCGCAACTTCAGGGTAGTTGATAACTGGTGTGAACCAGCCGCCGCCAACAGAACCGATGTTTGAGATCGTGATCGTTCCGTTACGCATGTCGTCACCTGATAATTTACCATCATGAGCCAAGGCTGCTTTTTCATTGATTTCATCAGCGATTTTGAACATGCCTTTTGTATCGGCATTTTTCACATTTGGTACATACAATCCATGATCCGTATCGGTCGCAATCCCAATGTTGTAATAGTTTTTGTAGACAATTTCTTGCGCCGCATCATCAATTGACGCATTCAAGACTGGATATTTCTTAACAGTAGCAGTCAACGCTTTTACTACGTATGGCAAGAACGTCAATTTCGTTCCGTTGTCTAAAGCTACTTGTTTGAATTTCTTGCGATGATCCCAAAGCTTAGATACTTCAACTTCATCATGTAGAGTTACATGCGGAGCAGTATGCTTGCTGTTGACCATTGCTTTAGCAATCGCTTTACGTGTTGGTGTCAATTTCTCCCGGGTTTCCATTTCACTCATATTTGACGTAAATGGTTGCGCAGGTTTCTCAGCTTTTGCTGGTGCTGAATCTGAAGTTGACGCTGGCGCTTCAGTTGATTGCGTTTCAGCTTTTGCTGGTGCAGCTTGTCCGCCGCCAGAAACGAATGAATCAATGTCTTCTTTGACTACTCGTCCACCTTTACCAGTAGCTGTTACTTGCGTAATATCGACATCTTTCTCACGCGCGTACTGGCGAACAGATGGCATCGCTAAGACGCGTTTGTCTGGATTACTTGCCTCAACTACTGAAGAATCACCTTTAGCTTCGGCTTTTGGTGCTTCTGCCGGTGCAGATGCTTCACTTGAAGAAGCACTTGAATCATTGTGTCCAGGGGCATCAATCTCAACTAATACATCACCAACGTTGGCTACTGTGCCTTCGTCTACGATAATTTTTTTGATTGTTCCTGTTACTGGTGATGGAATTTCTTCCACTGATTTGTCATTCTGTACTTCTAATAAGGTATCGTCTTCTTCGATCTTGTCACCTGATTTAACGAACCACTTGACGATTTCACCTTCTGCAATTCCTTCACCAATATCTGGTAATTTGAATTGGAAGACTCCGCCGCCTTCATTAGAACTACCGCTAGCGCTTGATCCGCTCTCCGCAGTTGGTTCTGCTGCTGGGGCCTCCGGTGTTTGTGATTCCGCCGCCACACCTGAGTCGCCTTCGTTATCTTCGTGTCCGGGTGCATCGATTTCTACTAGAACGTCGCCGACATTCGCAACTGTTCCTTCGTCTACGATGATTTTTTTGATTGTTCCTGTTACTGGAGATGGAATTTCTTCCACTGATTTATCATTTTGTACTTCTAATAATGTGTCATCTTCATTAATCGTGTCGCCAGCTTTGACGAACCATTTGACGATTTCGCCTTCAGCAATGCCCTCACCGATATCAGGCAATTTAAATTGAAATGCCATGTTTTTTCGCTCCTTATTCTGTTTGCCAGCCTTTTGAGTTAGCTTACAAGTTTTGTATGAATTTTCCTGTTAGAAAATTCCAGTGTTTTCACACGAATTAGGTTCTACTAACCTACAAAATAGCAGGTTAGTAAAACTGGTAATTAAAATTCTACGATTTCTTTTACTTTTGCTTCAATATCTGCTGCATTTGGCAACCAGATACCTTCCGCTTGTCCGAATGGGAAAACCGTATCTGGAGCAGAAACACGTCCTATTGGTGCTTCCAATGAAAGAATTGCCCGCTCAGAGATTTCTGAGATTACTTGTGCAGAGACACCCGCTTGTTTTTGTGCTTCTTGAACAACAACCACACGACCAGTTTTTTCAACTGATTTGATGATTGTTTCAACATCAAGCGGTGCTACTGTCCGTAAGTCAATGATTTCTGCATTAATGTTTTCTTTTGCTAAATTATCTGCTGCTTTAATCGCTTCACGAACCATCGCGCCGTAAGTAATGATGGAAACATCTGTACCTTCTTTAGTAACGGCTGCTTTGTCTAATGGCACTTCGTAGATTCCTTCTGGAACTTCTTCACGGAATGAACGGTATAGTTTCATGTGTTCTAAGAATACAACTGGGTCATTGTTGCGAATCGATGCGATCAACAAGCCTTTTGCATCATAAGGATTTGACGGAATAACCACGCGTAAGCCTGGAGATTGAGCCATTAATCCTTCTAAGTTATCTGAGTGAAGCTCTGGTGTATGAACGCCACCCCCGAATGGAGCACGAATCGTAACTGGTAAGTTCCGAGTGTTTCCCATACGGTAACGAGTACGAGCCATTTGACCAACGATTTCATCCATCGCTTCAAAGACAAAACCAAAGAATTGAATTTCAGGAACTGGACGGAAGCCTTGCAAGGCTAAACCAAAAGCAAGTCCACCAATACCAGATTCAGCTAATGGAGTATCGAATACTTGATCTTCACCGAATTTTTCTTGCAGACCTTCAGTAGCACGGAATACACCGCCGTTTTTACCAACGTCTTCACCGAAGATCAATACTTCTTTATCTTTTTCAAGCATCAGAGCTAAGGCATCTGTAATTGCTTGGATCATTGTTTTTTGTGCCATGATTATTTCGACTCCTTCGCTTCATAGAATTCAATTTGTTCTTTGATATTTTGTGGTTGCACTTCATACATATTTTTCAAGAAATCAGAAACTTTTTGTTTTGGTACACGGTCAGCATCAGTGATCGCTTGTTTAATTTCTTCTTTTGTTGCTTCAATTACTTTTTCTTCTTGCTCTTCTGACCATAAGCCTTTTTCCGTCAAGTATTTACGGAAACGAACCAATGGATCTTTCTTCGTCCATTCATCGTCCATTTCTTTTGAACGGTAACGTGTTGGATCATCACCAGATAAGGTATGCGGACCATAACGGTAAGTCAATGTTTCAATTAAAACAGGACCATTACCGTTGGCTGCCCATTCACGAGCTTTTTTAGATACATAATAAACGGCTAGTGGATCCATTCCATCTACTTGGATTCCTGGGATTCCAGCAGCAACAGCTTTTTGGGCTAATGTATTCGCAGCTGTTTGTTTCTCACGAGGAGTTGAGATTGCAAAGCCATTATTTTGAATATAAAATACAGCGTTTGCATGATAAGCCCCTGCAAAGTTGATCGCTTCATAGAAATCTCCTTGAGATGAACCACCATCACCTGTATAAGTGAAGACTACGTTTTTACTGTTACGTTTTTTTAAGCCTAAAGCCACACCGGCAGCTTGTACATATTGAGCTCCGATAATGATTTGTGGTGGTAAAGCCTGTAACTCAGCAGGATAATTATTTCCGGCAACATGTCCACGTGACCATAAGAAAGCTTCTGCTAAAGGCAATCCATGTTTGATCAATTGTGGGACATCACGATAGCCTGGCAATAAAACGTCCTCTTTTTCAAATGCAAAATGACTAGCTAGTTGACTTGCCTCTTGTCCAGCAGTTGGCGCGAAGAATCCTAAACGTCCTTGACGGTTCAACGCAGTCGAACGTTGGTCTAAAACACGTGACCAAACCATTGAAGTCATCAATTCTACAAGTTCTTCATCAGATAATTCAGGAACTAGATTCTCATTTACAATCTTCCCATCCTCATCCAGCGCTTGGTACACGGGGAAATCCGCGTTTACATCTTTTAGTAAGGCTTCAAAATCAATCGTTAACTCTTTTTCTGCCATGGTGTCACACTTTCCTCTCTTAAGTAAATTAAGTCTTGTTATCAGTGCAACAGCAAGTCAATCTGTATTATTGCTGTTGCCCCTTCCTCTCTAAATTAGCATTTTTGTATTCAATTGACAACAAACTTGCTCACCGATTCTGAACGAATTGAAGCGTTTCACTTTTCGTGCTTGTGAAATCAACAGCAGCTCATTTCTAATAATTAATAACAGCGATTGTATGAACGAAAGTTGATTAGGTAAAAAAAGATCGAATTTGCCATAATAACTGCTGTTTGATCGTAAAAATTGGATTAAAATGACTCAATCAAAATCCCCTGTATCCCAAGATTTGTGGTGATTTTTCACAAAAAAAGAAACAGAATAGCCACACAGGCCATTCTGTTATAGTTCAGATCCATTCTTTTGCAATTTTTATATAGAGTACTTTTCCTAATTGTGTTGCTACCATATATGCAGCCACGATACCTACATACCATAGCCAGTAATTGCTTGGCAGATGCACAAAATCAAATTGTTCAGCCAATGGTGTTAGTACTACTAAAGCTCCGACTACCACAGCCAGTAATAGGCTGATAAAAACCTGCGGTGCTGGTCGACTTTGAAGAAAAGGAATCTTCTTTGTCCGCACCATCAAGACAACCAATGCTTGTGTCGTCAAGCCAATCATGAACCAGCCTGTTTGGAACAAATTTTGTGAAGCAACGGTATTCGCGCCGAAAACAAACCACATGACTAAGAAAGTAATAATATCAAAGACTGAACTGATTGGCCCAATACATACAGTAAATTTCAACAGTCCTTTGGTTTCCCATTTCGAAGGCGCATGTAATTCTTCTTCGTCCACATTGTCCCAAGGGATCGTCAATTGGGCGAAATCGTAGATCAGGTTTTGCAACAGCAATTGAATCGAAAGCATAGGTAGAAATGGCAAGAAGGCACTAGCAATTAAAATCGAGAAAACATTCCCAAAGTTGGAACTGATCGTGATCTTAATATATTTCATCATATTACTGAAAACACGACGACCTTCAATTACACCATTCTCCAACACACCTAAGCTTTTTTCTAATAGGATGATTGAGCTAGCATCCTTTGTAATATCGGCTGCAGTATCAACAGAAATGCCCACATCCGCCTTTCTCAGCGCCGGTGCATCATTGATCCCGTCACCCATGAAACCGACTGTATGCCCTTTGCTTTGCAAAGATTCAATGATCCGTGATTTTTGCATTGGATTCAACTTCGCAAATAAGTTCATCTTTTCAGCAACTTGATACAGTTCATCATCTGACATATCATCGATTTGATTTCCTAAAACATAGTCATCAGCTGGGATTCCCACATCTTGACAAACTTTTTGCGCTACGATGGCATTGTCACCAGTCAAAACTTTTACGGCAACACCGTGTTCATGTAAAGATTTAATCGCAGGTTTAGCTGAAGCTTTCGCTGGATCTAGGAAACCCATGAAGCCGATCAAAGTCATATCTTTTTCATCATCTGTTGAATAAATTGCTTCGTCATGAGCATCGCGACGAACAGCAACCGTAATAACCCGCATTCCTTGACGATTCATTTTTTCATTGACTGTTTGCATTTGCTGACGAATTTCTGGTGTTAATTCTATTTTTTCGCCGTTGATCTCAACATATTTACAGATTGCAGCCATCTCTTCAACTGCACCTTTTGTGATCATCAATTGATGGTCGTCTGTTTTCATTACGACCGTCAAACGACGACGAGAAAAATCAAAGGGAATTTCATCAATTTTTTGCACTTCTTGATATGGCAAGTGACGCTCTTGTTCCTCAAAATAGTTAATCACGGCAATATCCATCAAGTTTTTCCAACCAGTTTGATACGTTGAATTCATGAAAGCCAGATCCAAAACTTGTTCGTTTTCATTTCCTAAGGGATCTAAATGTTGGACAAGTACAACTCGATCTTCCGTGATCGTTCCAGTTTTATCCGTACATAAGACATCCATGCTGCCTAAGTTTTGGATCGAAGCCAATTCCTTCACGATGACTTTGTGTTTGGATAACGTCAATGCGCCCTTTGCTAAATTCGAGCTCACGATCATTGGCAACATCTCAGGTGTTAAACCAACCGCAACCGCAATTGCGAAGAAGAATGCGCTGCTCCAGTCACCTTTTGTTAATCCATTGATCAGGAAAACTAGTGGGAATAAGACCATGACCATCCGTAATAATAGCTTACTGACTCTGGTCAATCCCAGATCAAAGGAAGTTTTTCCACGTTTTGAAGTGGCATTTTTTGCGATGTCGCCAAAGAATGTTTGCTGTCCAGTTTTTAGAATGATCGCTTTCCCTTGACCACTTAACACGTCTGTTCCCATAAAGACCAGATTCGTTAAGTCCAACGCAGTCGTTTCTTCAGTTAATTTTCTCTCTTTTTCAAGATATTTCTCGACAGGCATTGATTCTCCCGTTAACGATGATTGGTTGACGAAAAGGTCCTTTGTCCAAATCAAAACAGCATCTGCTGGAATCATGTCGCCAGTCGCTAACGTCAAAATGTCACCAGGAACGACCTCATCCATTGGAATTTCCTTTGTTTCTCCATTACGGGTAATTGCAGCTGTGTTTTCGATCATCTCTTTTAATTCAATACTTGCTTTTTGCGAACGGTATTCTTGGATAAACGTAATCAAAACACTGGCTAAAATCATGATTGTCATTACAACTGACGCTTCCATGTCATTAGTCAGCAAAGAGACTAGCGCTAAAGCTGCCAAAACATAGACAAATGGATCATTGAAAGCTTGTAAGAATAGCAAAATTGCTGGAGTTGGTTTTTGCGCAGATACTTCATTTGGACCATATTCTTCCAATCGGCTTTGCGCATCTTCTTCCGACAGTCCTTGCAATGATGTTCGCAGGTTTAGAAAAAGATCACGATCAGATAAGATCGCTAATTTTTTTAGTTCTTGGTCTTTGTTTACTTTGCGAGCAAGAAGGTTTTTTCTGTTCATCATAATGGTTCCTCCTAAAATTCAGGACAACATTAGTCGCCCTACTATATTTACTTTTGGGTCGACTATCCTCATGATCCATCTTCCTCACATCCTTTCATTTATTTAGGTTTGGCTAAAGTGAACTGTGCATAGCTAGCTCCTTTCAAAAAAGGATTTTCGTACGTACACAATGATTCATCATTCATAAGTCTTGCTAAAGAATAGAACTGAGAATAAGTTAAGCAAATAGATTAAGCACTTTACAAGTGTAAAGTTTCTCATGCCTTTTCTTTATGTTTTGAAAGATAAAACGGAATCGACTTAACGCTTAGCATTTTTTTGAATTGAGCCATAAGATTCATTTAAGCGCACAAAAAAACACGTACTCGAAAATGAGCACGCGCGAAAAAATCATTCATGTTCATCGTCGAGCTTTAGCACTATAGGGCGTAGACAGAATCTGTCAGCTACGTTATGAATCACCTTCACGATGATCCCTGTTATACCCATTGGCGTCTCTCGACATTTTTGGGCAGTAGCCTGTGTCCATATAGGAGCCTCACCTAACAATTAATTTAATTTTCATCCTTACTATAAGTCACTTATCTTTAACTGTCAAACTTAAGATTGAAAAAATTTGTTAATTTTCAGAAATTCATCAACTTTTTTGTTTGGTGTGTTTCCAAAGTAGTCCGCAAATTTCTTACTCCAAAGCTTTGTTTCACGAGCTTCAGCAAATCTTTCCATTGTGTCATCATAATCTTCAATAACTGAATAATCATAATCTTTATACCGGTCATAATGGATCACAGCTTCCTCATGTAAACGTGGTTTGCGTTTCATTTCTACATTCGGTTTTCCGATGCTCAGTCCAGCAACCGGCAGCACATAATCAGGTAAATTTAATAATTTGCTTACCTCAACAATATCCTTGCGAATCGACCCGACTACCACCGAGCCCAATCCCAGAGCCTCTGTGGCAATTACTGCATTTTCCAAAGCCAAAGCAGTATCAGTCACCGCCGTGATCAAAGGATCTAGGCCTTCATTAATACGATAATCGACATCATAATGTTCTGCCACTTTTTGTGTTCGTTTTAAGTCAGCAACAAAAACTAAGAAAACTGAGCTATGCAGCATGTGTGGATTCCCCGGGTTCATTTCCACCATTTTCTCACGAATACCGCGATCCCTTACCACGATAATGCTATACATTTGTCCGTTCATCCAACTGGGTGCTTGACGACTTGCCCGAAGAATTTTCTGCAGCTCTTCCTCTGATAATTGATACTCTTCATCGAAATTACGATATGTTCGGTGTTGATTCATAACCTCTAACGCTTCCATTTAACTCCTCCTTAACTCCTTTGAAATTGTCTCCAACTTTGAAAAAAATTGTTGCCGTGTCTGTTTAGTCATCCGAGTGTAATTCACCCTCATTGCCATTGTATCATTACTAAATAGAAATGCGGGGGCGATCAATAATTTTTCTCTGAGAAAAATCTCCCAGTCTTTTCTAGTTAAATTTTGGTGACGCCATGTCAAATAGACATAGATTCCACCGTTTATTGTTGAAATGCTCCAATCCTCCACAATTGATTTTGCACCTTCAGTAAACGCTTGTGCCTGCCGCTTTAAAGCAATGACTAACTCTGCCTGATTTTGTTCAAAGCGAGGATCCTTCAACGCTGTATGGGCAATCACCTGCGGAAAAATACTGATTGAAAAGTCCATCATTTGTTTCGCTTCCGATAATCGTTGAATCAGGTCCTGATCAGCGACAATCCAACCGATCTTAATCGACGACCCAAATATTTTTGACAAAGAGCCAAGATGAATTACCTGATGAGGAGCCAGTTCCTTCAACGAAGGCGGTATCGTGCTAAAGTTCATTTCACTAAATACTTCATCTTCAACGATTGGCAGCTGGTATTTACGACTGAGTTCAATCAACTCGTTACGGCGTTTTTCCGACATCGTGGAACCGGTTGGATTTTGAAAAGTTGGATTTAAAATGATCAATTTGATTTTTTTTGTCAAAATCAGTTGCTCCAGCTTATCAATCCGCATACCTTCCTGATCCATTTCTACACCGTATAGTTTGACGCCGGCACTCGCAAAAATCGGCAACGAATATAAGAAAGACGGATCTTCAATCGCAACACTGTCTCCACTTTGCAGCATGACTTGTAATAGTAGGAACATCGCCTGCTGTGCACCAGATGTGATTAACACTTGATTAGCAGAAACGTCGATTTTTTGTTCCTGCTTAATACGCTGACAAATCACTTGTTGCAAAGGCTTATATCCTAATGGACTTTGCTTTCGTTCCTCTAGCAAAAGCTCTTCCCAAGTATAGGATGGAAAACGAAAATCAGGGATTAAGCTTAATGGTAACTCTCCAGAATAAAGATCGATGGTTTCTGGATCATTTCGTAATATTTGGGCTTTCTCTACAAAAGGCTCTTTTGGGAGAGCTTCCCGAGTAAATAAGCTGCGCCAATCGACACGTGGTATCGTACTTCGTCCCCAGTTTCCTTCATTAACGATCGTTCCACTACCCTGACGCCGCAAAACCCACCCAAGACTGACTAATTCTTCCAATGCGTGAACGACTGTTGAACGATTTACCTGATAATAGTCTGCGAGTTTCCGTTCTGCCGGTAGTTTATCGCCTGGATGCAACGTTCCATCCTGAATGTACGTAATGATTTGTTCGATAATCTGTTGATATATCGGTATTGATTTATTTTCTGCTAACTCCCACATACTCATCCCTCATTTATTATTGGATGATTTAACGCTAACCCAATTTCGAATTGCTGTCAATCAAGCATAAAAAAAGACACACCAACATTGTTGGTATGTCTTTAAAAAGTTTTCTAAAAAGCATTAAATGGTGTCTCCATTGAAGATCGAATTCTTCACAACAACATAATCAACTTTCTGCAGGGCTTCGATATCTTTTCCGCCAGCATACGAGATAGATGATTGTAAATCCTGCTGCATTTCAACTAAAGTGTCTTTTAAAGAACCTTTATACGGAATCCAAATTTTCTTGCCTTCGACATTTTTCTTTTCGCCTTTTTGGAATTCAGAAGCACTACCGAAGTATTCTTTATAAACAACACCGTCTTCGACCATTGTTTCACCAGGTGATTCTTCATGTCCAGCAAATAAAGAACCGATCATGACCATTGTTGCACCAAAACGAATCGATTTAGCGATATCACCATGAGTACGGATTCCGCCATCCGCAATAATTGGTTTACGGGCCGCTTTGGCACACCAGCTCAATGCCGCCAATTGCCAACCGCCAGTCCCAAAACCAGTTTTGATTTTAGTGATACATACTTTTCCTGGTCCTATCCCAAGTTTTGTTGCATCTGCTCCGGCATTCTCTAACTCACGAACGGCTTCAGGCGTACCGACATTTCCAGCAATAACAAAAGTATCTGGTAGATGCTTTTTAATGTGTTTAATCATATTGATTACAGGATCTGAATGTCCATGAGCAATATCGATAGTAATGTAGTCTGGGTTTAATTTTTCTGAAGCTAACTGTTTTACAAAATCGTATTCATATCCTTTTACCCCAACGCTAATTGAAGTAAATAAGCCGCGAGACTGCATTTTCTTTATGAAGGGAATTCGTTCTTCTTCATAAAAACGATGCATAATATAGAAGTAACCATTTTCTGCCAAAAACTCTGCGATATTTTCATCGATGATCGTTTGCATATTGGCTGGTACGACAGGCATCTTAAAACTAAATTTTCCTAACTGGACGGTCGTATCACATTCTGATCGACTGTTCACAATACATTTGTTAGGAATTAACTGAATATCTTCATAATCAAATACTTTCATATTGGCCTCCAATGAATAAGATAACTATCTCATTTTGATGTAGTCACGCATGTCACCGCATTAAACGGGTCCAATGAAGTCTATTTTCTGTTTACATAATTTTCTCTTCATTAAGTGAACTTAAAAACGCGACAGATAAAAAAACATAGGGCACTATCGCCCTATGTAATTTACAACATATTCATATAAAAAGCAAGCTGATTTTTAATTTTATTGCAAAAAACACGAACAATATCTTTTTAGACTAAGGTATTCCTTAATTTTTTTGCTTGTAGACTAACTAAAAAGATAACATCTTCCATTTCCTCTTCATTCGTCACATTCATTTCGATCTGCTGAGTATTTATTGATACATCGTCAAACTTTTCCTTAAATTCATCAGACATCACTTTTACCATCGGAGTCAAATAGCTGATTCCAAAATCTGGAAACGGAGTAATCACCGAAAAATAGTTCTCGTGAATCTTGATGCGGCAAAGCAATCCGTCATATTGTTCTATTACTAACTGCCATCCTGTTTGTTTTTGGAAAATATACTTGATTTTCGGATCATAATGTCTCATGATTTGGGCTAATAAAATCTTTAAATACTGAGAATTTGGTAATCCTGACAGAATTGTCTGCAGCTCGTGTGTCTCATCATCAGCTTTGGATCGTTTCCTTTCCATGGTCCTCGCCTCTTTCAATACGCTTTGGAACGAAAAATAATTCTAACTAATGCAATTGGCTCTATGAGTTAAATTCTTTTTATTTTTCTTCAAATTCCTATATTCTTTTAACGCTTTTTTCATATTTAGTTTACCACTTTTAATTAATGCTGTCATTTTTTAAATCTCGCGTCAAATTAACACAAAAGATGATACCTAAAACGAAATAAGTATTAAACCCTTTTTTTGTTAAAAAGACTAATAAAATGGTGGTAAATAAAAAGCCAAACGACCCTATTTCTATCACCTAAGATAGTCTAGAATCGCTTGGTTTCTTGTTATTATGTGTTCTTATGCTATTTAAATGATTTAGCTCCAATGTCTTTACGGTAGAAGTACCCTGTAGTATCGACCGCCTCTAAAGCTGAATAAACCTTCTTTTGAGCCGCTTCGATCGTTTTTGCTTCTGCTTCTACTAAAAGCACACGACCACCTGATGCTTTAGTCGTTCCTTGATCATCGGTTACTCCTGCATAGTAAACATTTACCTGCTCATTAAAAGTTGGGATCGCCATTCCCTTCTGATAACTATTAGGATATCCTTCTGCTGCTACTACTACTCCAACTGAAGCTTGTTCGCTCCATGTCAAGTCAGGTTCACGATCATTCAAAAGATCGTCGATAATTTGCGCAAGATCACTAGTTAGGCGTGGGAGAACGACTTGTGTTTCAGGATCACCAAAGCGAGCATTGAACTCGATCACTTTAGGTCCATCCTCAGTAGCAATTAAACCAGCATATAAAATTCCTGTGAACGGCGTACCGTTTTTCATCATCCCCAAAGCTGCAGCCTTTAGGATTTTCTCTACAGCTGTATCAACCATTGCGGCAGAAATTTGCGGTACAGGGGAATAAGCTCCCATTCCACCAGTGTTAGGCCCTTCATCATTATCGTACGCCCGTTTGTGATCCTGTGAGATCACCATCGGATAAACTTTTTCATTTTTGACAAACGCTAGTAATGAAAATTCTTCACCCGCTAAGAATTCTTCCACGACAACTTTATCGCCGCTTTCGCCAAAACGGTGATCCGTCATCATTTCTTTTAAGGCTTGTAAAGCTTCTTCTAAAGTCATCGCGACGGTTACACCTTTACCAGCGGCTAAACCATCCGCCTTAATCACAATCGGTGCACCTTTTTCTTTTACGTAAGCGCAAGCCGCTTCGTAGTCAGTAAAGGCTTCATAGTCAGCCGTCGGGATCTGATTGTCCACCATGATTTTTTTAGCAAATTCTTTTGAGCCTTCGATCATCGCGGCTGCCTTGTTCGGTCCGAAAACGTCTAATCCTGCCGCTTGAAAGTCATCAACGATTCCATTAAGCAGTGGAACTTCTGGTCCAACAAAGGTCCAAGCAATCCCTTTTTCCTTTGCAAAAGTAATCAGATTCGCGTGATCATCTTCAGCAATGTCCACCAGTTGAATCCCGTCATTTTTCATACCAGGATTTCCTTTAGCACAATAGACGTCCGTTACTTTTGGACTTGCTAACAAGTTTTTTGCGATAGCGTGTTCACGACCGCCGCTGCCAATAATTAGTAATTTCATTGAAACCTCCTCAAATTAATGTCTAAAGTGACGAACACCAGTGAAGACCATCGCTACGCCATACTTATTAGCCATCGCGATCGAATCTTTGTCACGAATGCTTCCGCCAGGTTGAACGATTGCTTTGATCCCATGCTGCGCAGCATATTCCACACTGTCATCCATTGGAAAGTAAGCATCACTGGCTAAAACAGCACCATCCATCCGCCCTTTCGCTTCTTCTAAGGCGATTTTAACAGAACCAACTCGATTCATTTGTCCGGCACCGATACCGACTGTTTGATGTGCGTTAGCAACAACGATCGCGTTCGATTTCACGTGCTTCACAGCTTTCCAAGCAAATGCTAAAGCCTTCAGCTCTTCTTCTGTTGGTTTGCGATCTGTCGCCACTTCCCATTCTTCCGGAATTTCTGCCACGACATCTTGATCTTGAACCAATAAGCCGCCTAAAACAGAAACGACTTCTTGCTGATTACTTGCTTGATCGCTGAAATCCAAAGTCATCAAGCGTAAGTTTTTCTTACCTGACAATACATCAAATGCTTCTTTACTGAAGCTTGGTGCAATGATGATCTCCAAGAATAACTTATGCATTTCCTCTGCTGTTTCCAGATCAACCTCACGATTAGCCACTAGGATTCCGCCGAAAATCGAGGTTGGGTCTGCTTCATAAGCGAAGTGATACGCTTCTGAGATCGTGCGTCCACTACCAATTCCGCAAGGATTCATATGTTTCAAAGCCACTACAGTCGGTTCAGTAAATTCTCTAGCAATTCGGATCGCCGCATCGGCATCTTTGATATTGTTGTAGGACAATTCTTTCCCGTGCAATTGTTGAGCGCTTGCGATCGAATAAGGAACTGGTAAAGCATTTTGATAAAAAGCAGCCGTTTGATGGCTATTCTCACCATAACGTAAAGTTTGCTTCAATTCATAAGTCAATGTCATTTTTTCTGGTTCAACTTCTTCCACACGCTTCGTCAAGTAATCTGCGATCAGCGCATCGTAAGCTGCTGTATGACGGAAAACTTTCGCCGCTAAGCGTTTGCGCGTTTCTAAAGAAGTCGCTTGATTGCTTTTTACTTCTGCTAAAACAATTGCATAATCTTTCGGGTCAACAACTACGGTCACTGATGCGAAGTTTTTTGCGGCAGAACGCAGCATGCTTGGTCCGCCGATATCGATATTTTCAATCGCGTCTGCTTCAGTTACATCTGGTTTAGAAATTGTTTCTTTAAAGGGATACAAGTTGACACAAACAAAATCGATCGGTTGGATATCGTGTTCATTCATAGCATCCATATGGCTTGATAAATCACGACGTCCTAACAATCCACCATGGATTTTAGGATGTAGTGTTTTTACGCGACCGTCCATCATTTCTGGAAAGCCGGTTACTTCATCGATACTTAGCGTTGGAATACCCGCTTTGTCTAAAACTTTTTTTGTTCCGCCAGTAGAAATAATCTCGATTCCTGCTTGAACCAAACCTTTTGTAAATTCTACAACTCCGGTTTTATCTGAAACACTAATCAATGCTCTTGTCATTATGACTCTCCTTATTCATACTAATGTATTCATTTTTCAGAAAACGAAAAATGAGTTTTTATTTTCATGCCGTATGTCATTCCTCTATACATCTCTCGTATTGTTTAGAAGGTATTTTGAAAACTACTTACTCAACAAAATATACTGCTAAAAGAGGAACTGAAATCTTTATTCGTATTAATGAATTAATTTTTCGTAATTCGAAAAATTAGGTTGACTCTCATGCCGTATACCGCCTAACAAAGATTATGACTTTTCTAACGTAAAGTATTTCTTCTATTTTCTTTACATACGTTAAGTATGCACGTAAATCTCTTAACGATTTAATCCTGCTTTATATTGGATTCTTTTACAATTTTTGCTAGAACCTGCGGATATAGCTGATGCTCTACCTGATGGATTTTTGCTTCCAAATCTTCCAAACTATCCTCTTCAGCTACTTGTACTTTTCCTTGCGCGATAATAGGACCAGTATCTACTCCGCTATCCACGTAATGAATCGTCACACCAGTTTCTTTCACACCAGCTTCATAGGCGTCTCTAATTCCATGTAATCCTGGAAAACTTGGCAGTAAAGCCGGATGAATGTTGATGATCCGATTCGGAAAGGCGTCAAGTAAATCTTTGCCGATGATTCGCATATAGCCGGCTAAAACAACTAGTTCCACTTCGTACTTATTTAGTAGTTCCAATAAAGTAGCCTCATAGCTTTTTTTATCAGGAAATTCTTTTAGCTCAAAGCTTTCACAAGAAATTCCAAATTTCTTGCCGCGTTCCAGAACATAAGCATCGTGATGATCCGAAAATAATAGAACCAATTCTGCTTCAATCATTTTATCTTTAACAGCTTGAGCGATTACTTCAAAATTTGATCCATTTCCTGATGCTAAAACAGCTAATCTCATGCTTTTGCTCCTTTGAAAACAATAGCTGACTCTTGCTTTTCAGTAACCTTACCAATCAAATAGTATTCTTCGCCTCGTTTAGTCAAATCAGACTGTAGCTCAGATAATTTTTCTGGCGAAACAGCTAGTACCATTCCAATACCCATATTGAAAATCTCATACATTTCCATTTCAGGAATCTCGCCATATTTTGCTAAAGCATCAAAAATCGGTAGAACTGGCCATGAGCCTAATTCAATTTCACAGGCCAAGTTTTCTGGCAACATCCGAGGAATGTTTTCGACAAAACCTCCACCGGTTACGTGAGCAATTCCGTTGATCAATTCCTTTTTAACTAATGGCATCACTGATTCGACATAAATTTTTGTCGGCGTTAAGATTTCATCACTAAGCTTTTCCTTCAACTCTGGTAATTTTTCATCGATCGCGAAGCTGTTCATTTCAAAGAAGACCTTACGAACTAATGAGTAGCCATTTGAGTGAATCCCTGATGAAGGCAGGCCGATTAGTACATCCCCTGCTTGAATCTTTTCTCCGGTAATCATTTGACTTTTTTCAGCAAGGCCAACAGTAAATCCGGCTAAATCGTAATCATCTTCGCCATACATCCCGGGCATTTCCGCAGTTTCTCCGCCAATCAATGCCGCTCCCGCTTGTACGCAGCCTTCAGCAACACCAGCAACTACTTGTTCCAGACGTGCGGGCACATTTTTACCTGTCGCAATATAATCTAAAAAATAAAGCGGCTCAGCACCCTGCGCCACGATATCATTCACACACATCGCTACGCAATCGATACCGATCGTATCGTGTTTATCCGCTTGGATCGCTACCATTAATTTGGTCCCGACTCCATCTGTTCCCGACACTAAAACAGGTTCTTTCAAATCGAATTGACTCAAATCAAAACATCCGCCAAATCCGCCAATAGCACCCATAACACCTAAACGTTCGGTTCTTTTTACATGTTTCTTGATACGTTCGACAACTTCATAACCAGCTTCTACATCAACACCAGCTCTGGAATATGCATTTCCCACTAGATCCGCTCCTTATTCGTTTTAATGAATTAATTTTTCTGAAAACCGAAAAATTAGTTTGATTCTCATGCCGTATATCATTCTTTTAGACTTCTCTTGTCTTTCTTTTGAATATACCTAGAAAATTACTTACTCGACAAAATTTACTGCGAAAAGAGGAACTGAAATCCTTATTCGTTTTAATGAATTAATTTTTCTGAAATCCGAAAAATTAGTTTGATTCTCATACCGTATGTCATTCCTCTAGACTTCTCTTGTTTTGTTTTGAATATAGCTAGATATTTACTTACTCGACAAAATTTACTGCGAAAAGAGGAACTGAAATCCTTATTCATATTAATGTATTCATTTTTCAGAAAACCGAAAAATTAGTTTGATTCTCATACTGTATATCATTCCTCTAGACTCCTCTTGTCTTTCTTTTGAATATATCTAGAGAACTACTTACTCGACAAAATTTACTGCGAAAAGAGGAACTGAAATCCTTATTCATATTAATGTATTCATTTTTCAGAAAGCCGAAAAATTAGTTTGATTCTCATACCGTATGTCATTCCTCTAGACTTCTCTTGTCTTTCTTTTGAATATATCTAGGAAATTACTTACTCAACAAAATTTACTGCGAAAAGAGGAACTGAAATCCTTATTCGCTTTAATGAATTAATTCTCATGCTGTAGACCACCCAAATAAAGCGTTTGACTTGTCTATTGGAAAGTTTTTTCGCTTTTTCTTTACATTTGTTAAGTCTGAAAGGAATTTTCTTTCTTTTTATTTACCTTTCACATTTAGTAAAAAGAAGTCTTTTCCTTCAGGGTCGCTTGATAATGCTCTTCGTAATCATATAAAGGCGTCGGATAGTCACCATTGAAATAAGCCATGCATAATCCTGAATATGGTGCATCAAAATCTAGTCCGATCGCGTCGATCAAGCCACCTTCACTTAAAAATGACAATGAGTCAGCACCGATCATCTCGCGAATTTCTTCGATCGAATGATTTGCAGCGATCAATTCCTTACGAGTTTGAATATCGATCCCATAAAAACAAGGATACCGTAATGGCGGCGAAGCAATTCGCACATGAACTTCTTTGGCTCCCGCTTCCTTTAATAGATTGACAATTCGACGACTTGTAGTCCCGCGTACAATCGAGTCATCTACCATGATCACCTTTTTGCCTTCTACGACTCCTCGTACGGCTGAAAGCTTCATTCGAACCCCTTGTTCACGCAATTCCTGAGTTGGTTGAATAAAGGTTCTTGCAACATATTGATTTTTTACCAAACCCATTTCATAAGGAATGCCTGACTCCTCCGCATAACCGCTTGCTGCTGATAAGGAAGAATTCGGCACACCGACAACCATGTCTGCTTCAATTCCTGATTCTTGTGACAAAATGCGCCCCATATTTTTACGCGCACTATGCACATTGACCCCAGCAATGTTTGAGTCAGGTCGTGCGAAATAAATATATTCCATTGAACAAATTGCGTGTTGCGTATTATCTGTAAACTGTTCAACCTTCAAACCATCGTCATTAATCGTAATGATTTCGCCAGGATTGACATCTTGAATAAATGTCGCTCCCACAACTTCTAAGGCACAGGTTTCTGAAGCCACTACATAAGCCCCGTTGACCATTTGTCCGATCGACAGCGGTCGGAAACCATTTGGATCAAGTGCCGCTACCATTGAATCTTCTGTCAGCATCAAGTAGGCAAAGCCGCCTTTGACTGTGTTCAATGCTTCCTTCATGCGTTCGCATAACGTCTCTTTCTGGCTCCGGCGAATCAGATGCATCAAGATCTCTGTATCTGAATTTGAATGGAAGATCGCACCGTCAATTTCCAATTCTTTTCTCAAACTCTTCGCATTAGTCAAATTGCCATTGTGAGCTAAAGCAAAGTCACCATCGTAAAAATTGAATAAGAAAGGCTGGATATTATCTACACTACTGGTTCCTGCAGTCGCATAACGAACATGTCCGATTGCTGCTTGTCCAGTTAATTGAGTTAGTTGACGCTCGTCTTTAAAAACCTCCGACAAAAGCCCCAATCCACGAGTACTGATTAATTTCCCGCTGTCATTGCTGACAATCCCAGCACCTTCTTGTCCACGATGCTGCAAGCTATGCAAGCCAAAATAAGTGACGCGAGCAGCATCTGGGTGACCCCAGATGCCAAATACGCCACATTCTTCATTTAAACTTTTTACTTCATTAGACATGGAATGGCTTCCTCCCATAATTTTTCGGCTTTCTCCGTTGAAACGGCGATGTCACCACCCACAGCAGTCAGTTTCAATTCGCCAGTATTAGTCACTTCACCGATTTTTATTGCTTTTTCGCCAACGAATGCTTCGAAATCCGCTTGCTTCTCTGGTTTAATCGATAGAACAAAACGAGATTGTGTTTCGGCAAACAGGTTTTCGACAGGCATTTCTACATTAACGTCGACGCCTAAATGATTATTAAATGCTGACTCAGCGATCGCTACTGCCAGACCGCCTTCTGCACAATCGTGAGCACTTTCTACTAAGCCTGCTTTAATGGCTGATAAGACTAATTCCTGATTGGCTTTCTCAACAGCTAAGTCAAAGTCCATCAATTTCCCTTCGATCAATCCTTTTTGCATTTTCTGGATCTCAGTACCATTGAAGTCAGCGTTCGTTTCACCAATGACATAAACAAGATCGCCAGCCGTTTTGAATTCTTGTGTCGTAATGTGCGCCAAGTCTTCGATCAAGCCCACCATACCGATCATCGGTGTAGGGTAGATTGCTTTACCGTTGGTCTCATTGTACATAGAAACGTTGCCGGAAATAACTGGTGTATTCAATGTACGACATGCTTCTGAGATACCATCAGCTGAAGTCCATAATTCCCAGAAACCTTCTGGCTTTTCAGGCGAACCATAGTTCAAGCAGTCGGTAATCGCTAAGGGTTGACCGCCAGAAGCTACAATATTGCGGGCTGCTTCAGCAACAGCGATTTGCCCGCCGACTTCAGGATTCAAGTACAAATATCGTGCATTACAGTCAGTCGTCATCGCCAGAGCCTTGTTGGTTCCGCGAACACGCATAACTGCCGCATCACTTCCCGGCCGTACAACAGTGTTCGTCCGAACTTGCGAATCATAAGTTTCATAAATCATTCTTTTTGAGGCGATGGTTGGTTGCTGTAACAATGCTAGTAATGTTTCAGTAGCATCGTTCACTTCCGGTTTGAAATCTGCCATATTCGCAAACTCTTGAATTCGTGCTGGTTCACGCTTTTCGTTTTCATAAACAGGAGCATCTTCTGCCAACGCATCAACAGGCAAGTTGGCAACTTCTTCACCATGGTGATACAAGCGATACATACCATCATCTGTTACTTCACCAATAGTCACTGCGTCCAACTCATAGCGTTTAAATAATTCAACGACTTCATCTTCATGACCCTGCTCAACACAGATCAGCATCCGTTCTTGTGATTCAGATAACATCATTTCATATGGCGTCATGTTGGTTTCCCGCTGAGGAACATCGTCCAAATAGAGCTTCAGACCTGATCCGGCTTTTGAAGCCATCTCAGAACTTGATGACACTAACCCAGCCGCACCCATATCTTGGATACCAACTAAGATATCCGCATGATCTAAAATCAATTCCAAACAAGCTTCTAATAATAGTTTTTCCATGAACGGATCGCCGACTTGAACTGCAGAACGTTGTTGTTCTTCCCCTTCAACAAATTCTTCAGAAGCAAATGTTGCGCCGTGAATTCCGTCGCGGCCAGTTTTTGCACCGACGTACATGATCGAGTTGCCGACACCTTTGGCTTGACCTTTTTGGATGTCTTTATGATCCATTAAGCCGACACACATCGCGTTTACCAAAGGATTGCCCTCATAGCAAGGATCAAAAGCTACTTCACCGCCAACTGTCGGGATTCCGATACAGTTTCCATAACCACTGATCCCAGCGACGATTTCTTCTAATAAGTATTTGGTTCTTTCAGTGTTCAATTCACCAAAACGTAAAGAATCTAAGACAGCAATCGGACGAGCGCCCATGCTGAAAATATCGCGAATAATGCCGCCGACACCTGTTGCTGCACCTTCATAGGGTTCCACAGCTGAAGGGTGATTGTGACTTTCCGCCTTGAAAACAACTGCTTGATTATCGCCAATATCCACGATTCCAGCACCTTCTCCAGGACCTTGCAATACTTGTGGACCGTCAGATGGGAATTTACGCAATACGGGTTTAGAATTTTTATAGGAACAGTGTTCACTCCACATAACAGAGAAAAGACCTGTTTCAGTATAATTTGGCAGGCGACCAAGAATGTCTTCTGAAATCAAACGATATTCTTCATCAGTCAAACCCCATCCAGCGTATATACGCTGATCTTTGATTTCTTGAGCCGTTGGTTCTAATTTCATCATTAGTTTGCCGTCACCTTTCCAAAATTATTTAAAATAGAAGCGAAGAATTTTATCCCATCATCAGACCCTAACAGCTTCTCCATTGCACGTTCTGGATGAGGCATCATTCCTAAGACATTCCCAGCTTTGTTAGTGATCCCCGCAATACTTTCAACACTTCCGTTGATATTATCGCCTTCATAGGTAAAAACGATTTGATTATTCGCCTTTAATTCTGCTAAGGTCTCATCATCACAATAGTAATTTCCTTCACCGTGAGCGACCGGAATTTGGATCACTTCGTCGGCTTGATATTCAGTAGTAAATTTTGTTTGATTGTTCACAACTTTAAGCGGAGTGATTTTACTGATAAATTTCAATGATTCATTCCGCCGCAGCGCACCTGGCAATAAGCCGGCCTCTGTCAAAATCTGGAATCCATTGCACGTACCGAAAACTGGTTTGCCTTCTTCCGCAAAACGAATAACTTCTGACATGATGTTAGCAAAACGTGCAATCGCACCACAGCGTAAATAGTCACCGTAAGAGAATCCTCCGGGAAGTAAGACACCATCAAATCCATCAAGGCTGTCTGCATCATACCGAACGTACTCGCAATCAGCTCCCATAATCTCTTTCATTGCCCAGTACATATCTAAATCACAATTTGAGCCAGGAAAGACTATGACTGCAAATTTCATGTTAAACTTCCTCCGATGTCAAAATTTCATAACGATAAGTTTCCATATTTACGTTAGCCAGCAGCTTGTCACAAACTTCTTCGATCATCTCATCTACAGGACGATCACTTTTGGCAACTTTGATCTCAAAATATTTCCCGATGCGAACATCCTCGATCTCATCGTAGCCCATCCGATGAACAGCGCCTTTTACTGCTTCACCTTGGGGGTCCAATACTGAATCCTTATACGTTACATAAACTTTCACAAAATACATGCTTATTCTCCTCGCTTTTCTAATCTATTTAGTACTTCTTGGTATACCGGAATAATGTCACCTAAATCACGACGATAAATATCCTTATCTAAATGCTCATTGGTTTTCTTGTCCCATAAACGGCAAGTATCAGGAGAAACCTCATCAGCCAATAAAATCGACCCATCCTTCTGACGACCAAACTCTAATTTGAAATCAATTAGCGCAATATCAATTGAATCAAATAACTCGATCAAAGCCTCATTAACTTCTAAGGCCATCCGACGCAACTGAGCCAGTTCAACTTCTGTCGCAAGTTCCAGAGTCATGATGTGATCGTCAATAACCATCGGATCATCTAATTCGTCGTTCTTATAATAGAACTCAACAATCGGAAATTTCAGAGGTGACCCCTCTGGAATGTCTAAACGTTTTGAAAAACTACCTGCTGCTACATTTCGAACCACTACTTCTAAAGGGATGATTTCAACGCTTTGAATCAGCTGTTCATTCGCCGAAAGCTGTTTGATATAGTGATTATTGATTCCTTTGCTTTTTAAGAAATCAAAGATCAATCCAGTAATTTGATTATTAAGTTCGCCTTTACCGCTAATCTGATCCTTCTTCGCACCATTCAAAGCAGTTGCCTGATTTAAATACTCAACCCAAACAATATCCGGATCATCCGTTTGAAACAATTGTTTTGCTTTTCCTTCATACAATAAAGTGCCTTTTTCCACGTCATAACGCTCCCTTTTAATGAACATTTAAAAACTTATTGAAAAAATCGTTCGTTACTTAATTTCATATTTAGTGTAACAACTGAATATGGATATTTCAACAATTTATCGGATATTATAATAAACTAACACGGTTAATGTTCGTGTTTATAACGAGGCGTTAAATGCCGTTCCGTTAGCAAACCAAAGAGAGCGTTTACATTTTGTGAAAATGGTGCTATATTTAATTCGAACGAAATATATGGAGGAATCGCTTATGTTAGATGCACCGGTAGCAGCTGAAAAATTTCTTAATTCAATGCTGGAAACGGATAAACAACATCTGTTCAACGCCCTATTAGGATTGGATACGACACACAATCTTAACCGTAATACCAGCTTTTATTCCTATCGTAATCTAAAAAAAATCTTGCATCCAAAGCAATCGAAAGCAATGCAATCTTTACATTTTTCTAATCAATTGAACGAAGAGTTAGTCGTTAGACAGTTGAAGGACCACTCCTTCTTAAAAAATTCGTATCGGATCGAGATTATTTTAAATTCACAAACTTATGATTATCAGTTGATTAATTGTCTGCTGGAGCAGCTTTACCAATGTTGCTGTGCCGATATTTATTCTTACGCCTAAAATACAAAAACCTCTTGCCGCGGCAAGAGGTTTTTTTCTTATTTTATACCTACTCGTTCAAAAACTTTATCAACATTCTTAAGGTGATAATTATAATCAAACGCATCATCTAAATCGTCGGCAGATAAAACGTTGGTAATTTTTTCATCTGCATCCAATAAAGGACGAAATTGCGTTTGGTTATCCCAGGCATAAGCCGTTTTGGGTTGTACCAAATCATAGGCTTCTTCGCGGGTCATTCCCTTATCAATCAGTTTCAACATCACACGTTGACTATAGATCAAGCCAAACGTCGCTTCCATATTGCGCTTCATATTCTCTGGGAAAACAGTCAAATTCTTAACGATATTGCCAAAACGATGCAGCATATAGTCTACTAAAATCGTTGTATCCGGTGTAATGATCCGTTCTGCTGATGAATGAGAGATGTCGCGTTCATGCCACAATGCTACGTCTTCAAAAGCAGTGATCAAATGACCGCGAACCACGCGCGCCAACCCAGTCATATTTTCAGAACCGATCGGATTACGTTTATGCGGCATTGCCGAGGACCCTTTTTGGCCTTTAGCAAAGAATTCTTCCACTTCACGAGTTTCCGATTTTTGCAGTCCACGAATCTCTGTCGCGAAGCGTTCGATCGAAGTTGCGATCAGTGCCAAACTAGAGAAATATTCCGCATGCAAATCTCTAGGTAACACTTGAGTTGAGACTTCCTGTGGACGAATTCCTAGCTTCTCACAGACAAATTCTTCCACAAACGGTGGAATATTCGCAAACGTACCTACTGCTCCTGAAATTTTCCCAGCCTCTACACCTTTGGCGGCATGCTCGAAGCGTTCAATGTTCCGTTTCATTTCTGAATACCATGTGGCTAATTTCAAACCAAAAGTCGTCGGTTCTGCATGGACGCCATGAGTACGACCCATCATAACAGTATCTTTATGCGCTAAAGCTTTTTCGCCGATGATTGCTAAAAAGTCTTGTAGATCTTTACGCAAGATGTCGTTGGCCTGCTTGTACAAATAACCATAAGCAGTATCCACCACATCTGTACTAGTCAAACCATAGTGAACCCACTTGCGTTCTTCGCCCAAAGTTTCAGACACAGCACGCGTAAAGGCTACCACATCATGTTTGGTTGATTGTTCGATCTCTAAAATACGATCAATATCAAAGCCGGCATTCGCACGAATCTTTTGCACATCTTCTTTTGGAATCTCGCCTAATTCTGCCCACGCTTCATCAGCTAAAATCTCAACCTCCAACCACGCTTTATAACGATTTTCATCGCTCCAAATATTACCCATTTCGTCTCTTGTATATCTAGATATCATTGTATTCTCCCTCATTAAATCATTTAGTTTTTTCTTCCTATCAGTTCAGTTGTAAAATTACAATCAGGAAAATAAATTAATCCCAAGTTTCGCTTTTTTTGATATCGTCTAATGTTCGTTGAATACTGTCGGTCAAGATAGTCACATGGCCCATCTTGCGCCCTTTCTTAGGCATTGCCTTCCCATAAAAATGGAAGTGCCATTCGGGCCACAGATCGATCAGCTCATATACCTTCAACAGATTCTCACCTAAAACATTAACCATTACCGCATTAGATAATAACTTAGGTTCGCTCAGCGGCCAACCGCAAATTCCACGAATATGAGCATCAAATTGGCTCATCGTACAAGCTTCTATTGTGTAATGTCCGGAATTGTGTGGACGCGGAGCAATCTCATTGACGTACAGCGCACCTGCCTTAGTCAAGAAGAACTCCACACAAAGAGTTCCGACTAAGTCGACTCCTTGGGCAATCACCTTAGCGATTCGGCTAGCTTCTTTTGCCACTGCTGCATCGATCCCAGCTGGAACAATCGTTTCATGTAAAATATTATTGCGGTGAACATTCTCTACTACTGGGAATGTGACATAATCGCCAATATTATTTCCTGCGACTTGAACAGACAATTCTTTTTCAAAAGGAATCCAAGCTTCTAAAACACAAGTTCCCGAACGCAATAGATTCATCGATGGGGCTAGATCAGCCGTACTATTCAAAACATATTGTCCATGACCGTCGTACCCCCCGCGCGTTGTTTTCAAAACGCAAGGATAACCGATTCCCTCGATCGCATCTTGAATATCTGTTGGGCTGATGATCGTCGCGTAAGGAGCGATCACGATATTATTGTTTTCCAAAAAGGATTTTTCCATTAAACGGTCTTGACTGATCGCTAACAAATCGGTTCCCTGAGGAATGTTTGCGAAATGCTGGATATGATTAATTGTATCCACATCCACATTTTCAAATTCATAAGTAATTACTTGTGATCTGCGGGCCATTTCTTCCAAAGCCATTTGATCATCATAATCAGCAACGATATGCCAATCCGAAACCTGCGCAGCTGGACAATCCTCTGTCGGATCGATCACGCCCGTACGAAAACCCATTTCCTTTGCACTGATAGCCATCATACGGCCTAATTGTCCTCCGCCTACGATACCAATCGTAGAGCCTGGCTTTAATGATTTAACCAAGTTGTTCACTACTTTCCAATACAGTTTCTGTCATTTGCTGCCGCTTCTTTTCCAAGCGCTCAGCTACTTTTTTATCATACATGGAAAGCATCTGCGCCGCAAGTAGTCCGGCGTTCGTTGCTCCAGCTTTTCCGATCGCTGTAGTAGCCACTGGTACCCCGCCAGGCATCTGCACAATAGACAGCAGTGAGTCCAAGCCATTCAATGCTCTGGATTGAACAGGTACTCCGATTACTGGCAAAGTGGTTTTAGCCGCCACCATGCCCGGTAAATGTGCAGCTCCGCCGGCACCTGCGATAATCACTTTAATTCCACGTTCTCGAGCTTTTTCTGCAAAGTCGAACATTAAGTCTGGTGTACGGTGAGCTGAAACAACTCGTTTTTCATAAGCAACACCTAATTCATCAAGGCTGTCACATGCATGCTTCATCGTTTCCCAATCTGAGGTACTACCCATAATAACTGCAACTTCTGGATTCATAATTTGCCCCTTTCATTATTCATGCTTATTTTAGCAAGTAGGATTTCGTAAGTCAAAAAGGATTTCGAATATTAATACATAATTCTAATCTATTGTTCGTGTTTTTGTTTATTAAAAAAGAAACGCGGTTTTCACCACGCCTCTTTCCTTATTTTTCTGCTCTTTTATATCCATGAAATAGAAGATTTAAAACAATCGCTGATAAACTGCTCATAACAATCCCGTTGCCAGTAAACATCTGAATGGTCTCAGGTAATTTCGCAAATACTGTTGGCATTGCGTTGAAGCCTAAACCAAATCCAATAGAGATCGCGATGATCAATAAATTCTTCTCATCACTATAATCTACTTTCGACAGCATCTTCATTCCTTGGACAGCTACCATACCGAACATCACCAACATCCCGCCGCCTAAAACCGGTTCAGGAATAATTTGAGCTAATGCCCCGACTTTCGGGAAAAGCCCCAAGACAATTAGAAAGATTGCTGAAAAGTAGATTGGACGACGGGTTTTGATCCCAGATAGCTGGACTAAACCAACATTTTGTGAAAATCCTGTGTATGGGAAGGTATTGAATAATCCACCTAGTATAACCGCCAAACCTTCAGCTCGGTATCCACGCTTCAAGTCATCTTCTTTTACTTCTTTCCCAACGATATCCCCTAAAGCAAAATAAACCCCAGTGGATTCAACCATACTTACAATAGAAATAATAATCATCAACAAAATTGAAAATGGCTCAAACTTTGGTGTCCCAAAATAAAATGGTTGTGGGACGTGAAACATTGGTGCATGTCCTATCGCCGTTAAATCAATCTGACCCAAAAACGCGGCTAATATAGAGCCGCCTACTAAACCGACTAATACTGCGATTGAACGAACAAATCCCCGGCCAAATACTTGAACAGCTAGTATCAAAATAATCGTCACAAAAGCTAACATTAGATTCGTTGGATCACCAAATGTTTTGGCAGCGGCATCGCCACCACCCATTTTGGTGATTGCAACTGGTATCAATGTCAAACCGATTGTCGTAATAACCGTTCCCGTTACAATTGGCGGAAAAAGCTTTTCTACTTTGGAAAAGAAACCAGAAATCAGTACAACGAAGATTCCCGCAGCAATAATTGATCCATAGACCGTTCCTACTCCATGCGTTTGACCAATCAAGATCAAGGGTGCTACGGCTTGAATCGCACAACCTAAAACAACTGGTAGTCCAATCCCAAAAAATTTATTTACTGTCAATTGCAGCAATGTCGCAACTCCACACATGAAAATATCGATGGATATCAAATACGTCATTTGTGCTTCATTAAATCCTAAGCCCGTTCCTATCAAAAGCGGTACTGCTACTGCCCCTGCGTACATTGCCAAAAGATGCTGCAAACCTAATACTGCTGATTTTCCATTTCCTGTCTCGCTTGTCACTCTATGCGTCCTCCTCGATAAAGGTTACTTTACCGTCATGTAAGGAAGCAATTCTTGCTAAAGAAACAACCGGAATATCCATGTCTTCGATCAGTTGGCGACCATCCTGAAATGACTTTTCAATCAAGATCCCAATTCCAGCCACATTTGCACCAGCCTGCTGACATAATTCAATTAATCCTTTAGCCGCTTGGCCGTTTGCCAAAAAGTCATCGACTAACAAGACATTATCCTCTGCAGAAAGGAATTTACGAGAAATAGAAATAGTACTAGTTACTTGTTTGGTAAATGAATAAACAGAAGCTGTCAACAATTCTTCATCCATCGTCAAACTTTTTGATTTACGAGCAAAGATCATTGGTACTTTCAAAGCCTGTGCAGCATATACTGCTGGAGCGATTCCGGAAGCTTCGATCGTCACTACTTTAGTGATCTTTTTATCGGCAAAAACTTCTGCCAAGCGTTTACCCATAGCGTCCATTAAATCAGGATCCACTTGGTGAGTGATGAATTCATCAACTTTTAACACACCCTCACCTAAAACACGGCCATTATCCTTGATACGATCTGTCAATTCTTTCATTGTACTTTCTCCTTTTCTTGTCGTTTTTTGATTACTACAAAAAACGCACCTCATCTGCAAAGCAAAAAAGGTACGTAAACGTACGATTTTTACTTATAGTCTTGCGTTTACGGCACAAGGTAGAAACTGTCATCCATATTATGACGATATATAAGTTCACTTCTAATGAAAATTTTCATTGAAGTTTATGAAATATGAAAATTATTATATCAGATAGAAATCGTCTGTAAACTAGAATCATTTTAAATGAGAAGATTAATAGTTGACTAACAGAATTACTTAACCTTTTCCGAAATTTTCTCCATTATATAGGAAGAAATATCTTTCTATCAAATTTAACGATTCAAATTAATTGGCAATCATTCATCAATTTGAGATGATTAAGACAATAAAGTTTGACGAAGATTAGGAGGTCTTTTTCCTTGATTGATTATTTTTCTATTACAAATGAAGGCGTACAAAAAAATTCCAGTGGAGGAAACTGGCTATCTGTTTCCGATCCAACCGATGCAGAAAAAGAACAGTTGCATCAAGCCTATGATTTGCCGAAAAAATTCTTTTCCTTAGGCGAAAAGTATTCAAATGTTTCCTTTTTTAAAAAATATCAGACGGAAGATCAAAAAACGCTTTGTTTGATGCTTTTCATCAATATCCAGTCAATGGACGAACCGGAATCATTATCATCAGCAGTTACTGTTTTTCTAACCTCAGATATTTTGATCACAGTAAGTAAGAAACCGCTGATGGACGAAGTTTTAAACAATTACCAATCTGAGATTTTCACGACAGCCGGTTTAATTTTGCACACTTTGCAGATCATTAATGAACATTATCTAGTTTTCTTGCACAAACAACGCGAAATGATTGAAGAAATCAGCCAAGTAACCTCAAATGGCTCGAATAAGAATATTTTAGAAAAAACTACACATACAGAAAAAAAACTCGTCTACATCGATAATCTGCTAAAAGAGCAGAGCAGAACGATCACACACCTTTTGGACTCAAGTTTGGTATCTTCTGATAGAGATTTAGCAATTGAAATTGAGCTCCAAACAAAGCAAGCGACTACTTCTGTTCAGATTTATCGTGAGATGCTGGGTTCAATTAGCGGTCTGATCGATAGCATGATGGATAATCGACTGAACCAGTTGATGAAGTTTTTAAATACAGCTTCCCTACTACTGGCACTACCAACGCTGATTTTCAGCCTTTGGGGAATCAACACTGGCGGACTACTTTGGAAAGATTCAGAAATTGGATCAATTATGGTAGTATTGTTAGCCCTGATCGTTTCGATTGTCAGCGGCATTTACCTCTTTAAAAAAGACTATGACGCGTAGCTGAGACACAAGAGATTAAAAAAGCCGAATACCCGAAAACCTTACCAAATGGAAGGTTTTTCGGGATTCGGCTTTACTTTTGTAAGATATTTTTCAAAAAAACTTTACGATCCGTTTATTTCAATTCGTTTGCTACTGAGAAATGACCAATCACATCAGTAATACGGTTCAAATCGACATTACCACCAGAAACGACAGCAACAACTTTTTTCCCATTCACATATTGATCGACTTTTCCTGAAAGAATTGCAGCTGTAGCTAATGCCCCAGCTCCTTCGACAACGATCTTCGTCCGTTGAATCAAATCCTTCATTGCCAGCTCGATCTCTTGTTCAGAAACAGTCACCATATCGTCAACTAAATCTTCAACGACTTCAAAGGTAAGGTTTCCGGGAAACTCAACTGCACAACCATCAGCGATTGTTGCAGCTTTTTTATAGCCAACTTTTTTACCTGCGCGGAATGAAGCTGTCATCCCATGGATATTATCCGCTTGGACACCAATGATATTGATATTTGGATTAAAAGTTTTCATCGCTACCGCTATACCGGCAATCAATCCGCCGCCACCAACAGGAACTACTACCGTATCAACATCCCAAATAGAATCCAGAATCTCAAGGCCAATTGTTCCTTGTCCAGCCATGACGAACTCATCATCATAAGGAGGAATATACGTAACGCCTGTTTCTTCAACGATTTTTTCGCAATAGGCTTTGGCATCATCAAATCCTGCTCCATGCAAGATAACCTTTGATCCGTAGCCTTCTGTTGCTTCAACCTTAGCTTTAGGAGCGGTCTCAGGCATGACGATCGTGCTTTCAATACCCAACAACTTAGAAGTTAACGCCACTCCTTGCGCGTGGTTACCGGCAGAAACTGCGATGACGCCTTTATCCTTCTCCGCTTGTGTCAGGTGCGCGATCTTATTAAATGCTCCGCGGAATTTGAATGAGCCAGTTAATTGCATATTTTCTAATTTCAAAAATACTTGTCCGCCAGTTTTCGCAGTCAGAAACATTGATTGGATCAGCGGTGTAACTCGACCATATTGTTTTACTACATTCTTTGCTTCATGAATATCTTCAATAGTGACAGGTAACTTTGTCATAGTTTCAGTCATTACAGAACATCTCCTACTTCGGTATAAGGAACATCGATTGAATCCGCTAAGGCTTTAGAAACGACCTTGCCATTATATACACTTAGACCAGATAATAATGATTCATCAGATTTCAATGCCGCGTCTAACCCTTTAACACTCACATCTTTAAGGAATGAAATATTCCCTTTTGCTAGTGCAATTGTTGCTGTTCTTGGTGTAGCACCCGGCATGTTTGGAACAGCATAGTGAATAACATCGTGTTTTGTGAAGACTGGATCTGCATGATTTGTTGGTTTGTCAATTGTTTCGACTGTACCGCCTTGATCGATGGCAATGTCGACGATGACTGAACCAGGTTTCATTGATTCAACCATGTATTCTTTAACTAATTTTGGTGGTTTTGCACCTGGAATCAGGACAGTTGAGATGAATACATCCGCTTCTTTGATTTTTTCTTCCAAGTTTTCTGTATTAGATACAAGTACGTCTACATTATGATCCTTGTAACGATCCTGTAATTGCTTGATACGGTTTTCGTTCACTTCTAAAATAATTACGTGGCAGCCGATTCCGACAGCCATATCAGCTGCATTCTCAGCAGCATTACCGCCGCCTAAGATAACTACAGTACCAGCTTCAACACCGTCAATGCCTGGAAGCAAGATGCCTTCGCCGCCGTGTTGTTTTTCTAAATAGTATTGACCTAAGTTAACGGCACGACGTCCAGCGATCGCACTCATTGGTTTCAATAATTCTAAAACACCGTTGATTGAAATGTTTTCGCCTGATAAAGCTGTCACGCCGACTTCCATCATTTTTTCAACGCAGGCTTTGTTCGCTGCTAAATGCAAGAAGCCCCAAATGATTTGACCTTTTTTGAAATAATGATACTCACTTTCCATTGGCTCTTTGACCTTAACGATCAACTCCGCAGTCCATGCAGTATCTGTATCTACAATCTTACCGCCAGCTTCAACATATTGTTCATTAGTAAAACCTGATCCAGCACCAGCATTATCATCAACCAGCACTTCATTTCCAGCTTCAACTAAAATTTTTACGTTTTCAGGTGTCATACCGACACGAGCCTCACCTTGTTTTGGATCTTTAATTACGCCAATTTTCATGGTAAATCACTCCTAAGGATTTATTATCGAAGTTCTTTAACTTCGGAACATGTTTAATATATCACAATGCTTTTGATAAGCAACGATCGTGCTTCAAGTGTTATTGATATCTCATTATTTCTGATTACAGATTCATTTAAATGAAATAAAAAATCTAGAAACGCTGAAATTGCAACGTTCCTAGATAAGAATAATTTCATTTTATCTTTTTATATTCTCTTCAAACAGTTCTTTTAATAAAAATTAATGCAAACGTTACCGGATTTTTATGTGATTTTTCTCATTTGATAAAACTGATCTCTTGTTATTTTAGATGAAAACAAAAAAAGCCGAGGAATTATTCCTCAGCTTTTTTTTGACAATCTGGACATAAGCCATAAACTTCTAAACGATGTTTAGTGATTTGATAACCGGTCAATTTACTTGATGCCATCTCAACATCTTCTAAGCCCGGATAGAAAAAGTCCACAATTTTTCCACATTCAGTACATATCGCATGATAATGCTGCTTATTCGTGAAATCAAAGCGACTTGCCGCATCACCGTAATTCATCTCTTGAACAATACCAATCTCAACGAATTTTCTAAGATTGTTATACACTGTAGCCACACTCATGTTCGGGAAGCGGCTTTCTAGCGAACGGAAAATCTCGTCAGCTGTTGGATGATTACGGTACTCAATTAAATACTCTAAAATGGCATAACGTTGTGGGGTAATCCTGACTCCGCCGGCCTTCAATTCCTTGACCGCTTGATCAACTGCCTCATTTACCATATAAGCCCCTCCTGTTTTGATTCTCTATTAAAATGATACTATTATCTGAGGGGAAATACTAGTTGGATTCAAAAATTAATAATTTTCATAAACTTATTGGTTTTATTGAAATAATTCGGTAGACAAATAGCGTTCACCATTATCCGGCAATAAAACTAATACTTTTTGTTCAGGACGCATTTTTTTTGCGACCTCGATTGCTGCAAACAACGCGGCACCAGAAGATATTCCTACAAGAATTCCTTCTTTTTTCGCGATTTCACGCGCAGTTTCCATCGCATCGCTGCCTTTTACTGGTAAAACTTCATCATAAATTTTCGTATTTAAGATGCTTGGAACAAAACCAGCACCAATCCCTTGAATCTTATGCGGTCCAGATTGACCACCTTCTAAAACCGGAGATTCCTCTGGCTCAACTGCATATATTTTGATATCTGAATACATCCGCTTCAATTCATTTCCAACACCAGTAATTGTACCACCTGTACCGACGCCTGCAACAAAAGCATCCAATCCATTCTTTTCAAAAGCGTTAACAATTTCTCTTGCTGTTGTTTCTTCATGGACTTTCGGATTTGCTGGGTTATCGAATTGTGCCGGAACGAACCAGCCATTTTCATCTGCTAATTCCTTAGCCTTTGCGATTGCTCCCTTCATGCCTTCTGAACCAGGAGTTAGAACTAAATTTGCGCCATAAGCTTGCATCAATTTGTGGCGTTCAATGCTCATTGTTTCGGGCATGACTAAAGTGACAGGATATCCCTTCGCAGCTCCTACCATCGCTAATCCAATACCAGTATTTCCTGATGTTGGTTCGATAATCGTCATTCCAGATTTCAACTTGCCGTTCTTCTCTGCATCTTCGATCATTCGCAACGCGATCCGATCTTTTACGCTGCCGCCAGGATTAAATGATTCAACTTTAACATAAATCTGAGCCATCTCATCGGTCGTCATGTTTCCAAGTTTCACGATAGGTGTTTCGCCAATTGTATCCAGAATTGAATTGTAAATTTTTGTCATTTTTCCTCGCTCCATTTCTTACCTTATGTAAGTTATCTTAACGAATAATGAGAAAAGATGCGAGAATTTCGACTTTTAGTTCAGCATACTAACAGTTTTCTTAACGATCTCTACTAGTCTCTTTGAAATCCAATTAAAGCAACTGTTTTGCTTTAAATGTAAGACGATATTCTCTGCAGATTCATCTAAAAAATAAGCTTATGTAAATATGTAATACCCTCATTATACATATTATCTGAGGAAACAGCGTATTTATTAAGATGAATTAGCATTTAATTTAAAATGCACATTCGTTGAATCCACAAAAAAATGGAACAACCTGTTCCATCTTCGATAAGTTAAATAACGATTGTATCGCCTGGCATAATTGTTGATTCAGAACTCCAGCCGTTGTCTGCTAATAGCTGATCAACACTAATACCAAACTTCTCAGCGATTCCCCAGATTGAATCACCTGATTGAACCGTATAGGATTGACCGCTCGCTTGTGATGAAGCAGTTGTTTGTTGTGCACTTTGATCCCCATAGCCAGATTGTTGAGTTTGTTCTCCAGTTGTTTGGATCGCCGTACCTGCCCCTGGCGTATCAAACCGGGTCAAGTTGTAGTTTTGGATCAAAGAAATCAGCTTACCAGCATATCCAGGATCTGTTGCATAACGGCCTGTTAAGTAAACCGCCGCATCTTGATAACTGTTCGTATGGCTCTTGCGGGCCCCCGCATAATAAGAACCAGTCAAAAGACTTGCATGGGCCTGGAAAGACTCCGCATAACTACCATATACAGCAAATGGTTCATTCATTGTTACCCATTGACCATTCAGATATTCTTGAGTACTCATCGTTACTGATGCTCCGCCGCTGTATTCCTTAACACCAAACAAATTGTAATAAGGTGCCGCTGATAGCTGGGAAGTTCCAAAACCTGTTTCTACCAACGCTTGGGCAACCATGATAGACGCATACAAATCATTGGATGCAGATACTTGCATTGCAGAAGCTCCTAATTGCTCAATGAAAGCTGATTGATTTTGTGTCTGTCCCATTTCAGCCGCATTTACATTGACAGTGTTCATACTTAAAGCAGCCGGAGAGAAAATCATCGCTGTTCCTAATAAAGGGACGGTTCTCTTTGCAGCTTTTATACGTTTTTCTTTTTTCTGTGTTCTTATATAATTATATTTTTCGGTACGAGTTTTAAACTGGTTCATTATATACCTCCAAGAAACCTTTACGAGCTCTTCATTTTTAGTTACTTTAAAAGTATAATCCAAGAACAATTAACAAACAATTTAAACACCACAAATTCACTAATTTGTCATTACATCGTAATATGTGTAATGTAATAGTTGTTATGTTTCTATTTAAAGACACTTGATTTCTGTAGTAATGTCAATTAATTGTAAAAAGCTCACATAAAAAGCGAAACAGTTTTAAACACAATAACTGTTCCGCTCTTATCTTTTTATTATTTTCGTCAGGTAACTATTTTTATTCTTCAATTGGTTGATTTTGAAAAACTAATTGGTCATCAAACAATTCAATGGAAACCTTTGTTTTTGGCATTACTCGACCGGCAATTATTTCTTTTGCCAACGGAGTTTCTACTTCTCGTGTAATAAAACGTTTCAGCGGACGTGCCCCATACTGCGGCTCGTAAGCCTTCTCTGCAATCCAGCTTTTAGCATCTTCTGTGATGTCCAATTGAATTTCTTGTTCTTCCAAACGATGAGACAGATGTTGTACGATCTTCTCTACAATTCCCTTCACATCTTCTAAGCTTAACGGTGTAAACAGGATTGTATCGTCGATTCGATTCAAGAATTCTGGTTTGAAATGTCCTCGTAACATACTTAGGACTTGTTCTTTGGTAGCTTCAGGAATTTTCCCTTCTGGAGTCACACCATCTAACAGAACTTGTGAACCAATATTGCTGGTCATAATCAATACGGTATTCTTGAAATCTACGAGACGTCCCTTAGAATCAGTTAACCGTCCATCATCTAAAACCTGCAACAATATGTTGAAAACATCAGGGTGGGCTTTTTCAATTTCATCCAACAAGATAATCGTATAAGGATTTCTCCGAACAGCCTCTGTTAGTTGTCCGCCTTCTTCATAACCGACGTAACCTGGAGGCGCTCCGACTAGCCGCGACACTGAATGCTTCTCCATGTACTCGCTCATATCGATCCTTACCATATGATCTTCTGAATCAAACAAATTTTCTGCTAAAGCTTTAGCAAGTTCCGTTTTACCAACACCGGTAGGACCTAGGAACAGGAATGAGCCAAGCGGACGATTTGGATCCTGCAGACCTGCACGTGAGCGTAATACGGCGTCACTTACAGCGTCCACAGCTTCATCTTGTCCAATTACACGCTTGTGTAATGTACTATTCAGGCTTAATAGCTTTTCCCGTTCACCTTCTACCAATTTAGTCACAGGAATTCCTGTTAATCGACCAACTACTTGGGCAATTTCATTTTCAGTCACCGATTCCTGCACCATTTTGATGTCGTTCTTCTGGTTCTTTTCTTCTAGCTCGGCTAGTTCTTTTTCTAAGTCAGGTATCGTACCATGACGAAGAACCGCAGCTCGTTCTAAATCGTAATTGTTTTCTGCATCTTCTAATTCGTGCTTCGCTTGATCGATTTCTGCACGCTTATTCGAAACGACATTGACTTCTTCTTTCTCTGTTTCCCATTGCAATTTCATGGCATTGGTTTCCTCACGAAGATCTGCCAATTCTTCCTGCAAGCTTTCTAACCGTTTCTTGCTGGCATCGTCACTTTCTTTTTTCAAAGCGGCTTCTTCAATCTCTAGTTGCATCAATCGACGGGTAACTTGATCAAGCTCAGTCGGCATTGAGTTCATTTCCACACGAATGCTGGCACTGGCTTCATCCACTAAGTCAATTGCCTTATCTGGTAAGAAGCGGTCGGTAATATAGCGATCAGATAATGTAGCTGCAGCAACCAAAGCATTATCATGAATATTTACTCCATGGTGAATTTCGAAGCGTTCCTTCAATCCTCGTAAAATACTGATCGTGTCTTCAACGGTCGGTTCCTTTACCAAAACTTTTTGGAATCTACGTTCTAACGCCTTGTCCTTTTCCATGTATAAGCGATATTCATCTAAAGTTGTAGCACCAATCAAATGCAATTCTCCGCGAGCTAACATTGGTTTTAAAATATTCCCAGCATCCATGCTGCCTTCTGTTTTTCCAGCTCCAACTATGTTGTGAATCTCATCAATAAACAGCAAGATTCTTCCATCGGATTTTTTTACTTCCTTTAAGACAGCTTTGAGTCTTTCTTCAAATTCACCACGGAATTTCGCTCCGGCGATTAATGAGCCCATATCCAGTGAAAACACTGTTTTATCTTTTAGGTTTTCTGGCACATCTTTCCGAACGATTCGTTGTGCCAGACCTTCAACGATAGCGGTTTTACCAACACCTGGCTCACCAATCAAGACTGGATTGTTTTTGGTTTTCCTTGAGAGAATCCGAATCACATCACGAATCTCTTCATCGCGGCCGATGATTGGATCTTGTTTTCCATTTTTCACTTGCTGAACTAAATCAACACCATATTTTTCTAATGCTTTATAGGTTTCTTCTTGATTTTGTGAGGTCACTCGATCCCCTCCCCGCATTTCTTCAATATTCTTTTGGACATCCTTTTCGTTTAACCCCTGCTTATTCAAATACTTCGTTAAAGAATAATTTTTTAACTTCATTAACGCCAAAATGATGATTTCAGTTGATAAGAAATCATCTTGAAATTTTTCACGTAGTTTGTCAGCTTCATTTAATAGATTAAAAAGATTCTGACTAATGTTCTGACCATATTGAACATTGCCGCCGCTGACGGTCGGATATTCATCTAATGCTCTATCCACTTCACGTTCAAATTGATCAACATCGATCCCAGCATCTGTATAGAAGTTGCGACCAAAATGATTAGGCTGTAAAAATATCTTCCATACATGGGCGATATCGATTTCTTGATGATGTCTCGTTACTGCGATCTGTTGTGCTTCAGCGATCGCCTCTTGTAAAGTTGTCGTCATTTTTTCGATATTCATAAACATACCTCCGACATAATAATATTTTACACAATCTAGTATATAACTTTGGTCAGTAAAGGTCAAACAATAAACTCATCAAAATCAAAGTTTATTATTATGAAGAAAAACAAAATAATGCTACAATTCTTTCATTACTAGAAAGAGAGTGATTCAATGATTTCACGCGTGATTGGCTTTGAAAAGGGTTTTAAACTTTCAAGTGGAAACCATTTTGAAACATATGAAGTTATGCTTCCTAAATTAGAAAAATTTGACCTTGTCGTAAAAAATATGGCGACTTCTATCAACCCTGTGGACACAAAATTAAGACAAACTGGTAAAGGCACCCCTCAACCCCATGTCTTAGGTTTTGACAGCGTTGGCATTGTGACCCAGTTAGGTAATGACGTTAAGGACTTTGAAATTGGAGATCGGGTTCTGTTTGCCGGTACCACTAAAAGATTCGGCAGTTATAGTGAGAATCAAGTAGTTGATTCCCGAATCGTCGCAAAATTACCGAATGAGATTTCAACCGATGAAGCGGCGGCAATGCCTTTGACCTTCATTACCGCATATGAAATGCTGTTTGAAAAAATGGGCTTAATTGCTGAAGAACAACAAAACGAGGGAACGATCTTAATCATTAATGGTGCTGGCGGTGTTGGTTCTGTCGCTACTCAATTAGCGAAATGGTCTGGCTTGACTGTTATCACAACAGCTTCTCGCAAGGAAAGCAAGGAATGGTCCGAAAAAATGGGCGCTGATCATATCATCGATCACCATAAAGATTTGACCAAACAATTAAAAAAAATCGGATACCAATCATTACCCTATATTTTGATTCTTCATTCGACCGATCGCTATTTTGAAGAAATGAGCGAGCTGTTACAGCCTTTCGGTCATCTCGGTTCAATCGTTGAGTCCAGCAAAGATTTGAACTTGGCAAAACTGAAAAATAAATCAGGCAGTTTTGATTGGGAATACATGTTTGCTAAGACGGACTATGATTATAACATCGCTTCCCAAGGAGCAATTTTAGAACTGCTTGTTCAATTATTACAAGAGAAAAAAATCAAAAGTACATTGACTAAGATAATTCCTGGATTTACTCCAGAAGTTTTCTATCAAGCCCATCAATTTGTAGAAGAAGATAAAATGATTGGAAAACTTGTTGTGCATTACTAAAAATTTCAAAGAAAAAGATCCGAGCTCAGATTCTGAACTTGGATCTTTTTGATTACACATGAAGTTGATGATTTCACTCATTGGCTTCTTTTTTTGCTTCTCTGATCTCATGATTGATTTGACGTTGTTTGTTAACCAACACATAAATCATCCCAATTAAAAATGGCAGTAAATAGGTGGCGTATCGATATAGTAGTAAAGAGGACACTGCATCCACTCTGCCAACCACATTCCGGAAAAGCAGCACGTAAACAAACTCAAAGCCACCAATCCCACCAGGAGCTGGCAACACGCCACCGATAATCACCGTGAAGCTAATCAGTGCAACAGTCAGCCAAATATCGATATCAGGATGATCTTGTACTAAAATGAAAAAAGGCAAGACATACCAAACAACTAATTTTGCCATATTTGAGAAAAAGACGCGAATGACAGAATTGCGGTCACGAATAAAGGCTTGGATTGCACCTCGTAAGGAATAAACTTGATTGTTTACCTTATCTACAATATCTCTCAATTTTTGTCGCTTAAATAGACGATTGCAGATAATTACTAACAAAACTTGTGCATTGATATTAAGACTCAACACCAGTAAGCTTGAAATAATCAGCAGTGTTACTAGAATCCCTGCAAGGACCAAAAAGATCCCGTTAGCAATATGCTCTTGAATAGCGTCGCTTTTCACAACCAGAAAAACCAATGCCCAAACGATCAATGCTATTTTGTAGGTGATCATCCGTAACGCGCTAGTGCCCGTCCCTTCTGAATACTTCAGATCTTTTTTGTGATAATAAATCACTTCAGAAACAATCGATCCTGTTCCAAACGTAATCACTCGATAAAATGTCGCATATGCGGAAGCGAAAAATCCGTCACGGACAGTAAACTCCGGATTGAACTCACCTGCAATATTCTTAATTGTATATCCTTCGATTATTTGGCTGATGACCCCTAGCCCTGTTACTCCCAAAAGCACTGGCAAGGAAGTTTTACCCAGTTCAGTAAAAATATCGCTTAACGAGTCTCGAATAACAAAAATAATAACACCGATCATTACCGCGAAGACAAAGATATTTAGAATCAATTTACGATTGATTGATAATTTCAATTTTTTAGCCTCATTTTTTCTTTATTGCTATAGCCTACCACATGCTAGGGAGCAAAAAAAGAAAAAGCTTCAAGATTTCTCAAAGCTTTTTCAAAAATACTATTTTGCGTTATTTTCAATAATCTTCACAATCACGTCAACAGCTTTTTCCATCGTTTGTAATGAAACGAATTCAAAGCGCCCGTGCATATTTTCTGCACCAGCAAAAATATTTGGTGTAGGAATACCCATGAATGAAATTTTAGAACCATCAGTACCGCCACGAATAGGTTCAATCACAGGTTTCACATCAACTTCCTCCATCGCACCTTTCGCAAGATCGATGACACTCATATCTTTTTCAATGATTTCACCCATATTGTAGTATTGATCATACATATTAATTTCTACACGTTCTTGATCAAATTGGCTGTTCATTTTTGCTTGAAGATCAGTGATTGTTTGTTTGCGCGCTTCAAATTTATCTCGGTCGTGGTCACGAATAATATAAGTCATCTTCGCTTCTTCGACATTTCCATCTAAAGCTAGTAAATGGAAGAACCCTTCGCGTCCATCGGTTTTTTCTGGACGATCGCCTTCTGGCAGTTGATTATGGAAATCAATTGCCATTTGCAGTGCATTAATCATAGTATTTTTGGCAGTACCTGGGTGAACATTCTTTCCATGCATCGTGATCTCAGCTTGTGCCGCACTGAATGTTTCATATTGTAATTCGCCGATTGGTCCGCCATCCATAGTATAGGCGAAATCAGTGTTGAATTGTTTTACGTCAAATTTGTCCGCGCCGATTCCGATTTCTTCATCGGGACCAAAACCAACACGCACTTCTCCATGTTTGATTTCTGGATGATTGATCAAGTATTCCATCGCAGTCATAATTTCAGCGATCCCAGATTTATCATCAGAACCAAGTAATGTTGAACCGTCTGTTGTGATCAGTGTTTGACCAGCATAATTTTTCAGGTTAGGAAAATCTTTTACATTTAATGTGTATTTCCCGTCGGCATCTAATTTGATAGTAGACTCGCCATCATAATTTTCAACAATTTGAGGATTTACTCCTTCAGCGTTAAAGTCTGCTGTATCCATATGAGAGATAAAACCGATAGTCCGCGCTTCTTTGTCAAGGTTGCTTGGCAAAGTGGCAATCACATAACCGTTATTTTCATTATAGGTAATATCCTTCATGCCGATTTCTTCTAGTTCTTTCATCAGCTCATGGGCAAAGGCCACCTGTGTTTGAGTCGTGGGTGTTGTGGTGCTTGTCGCATCAGAACGAGTTTCTGTCTTAACATAGTGTAAAAAACGCGGTAATAAATTTTCGTACATCTTACTCTCTCCTTTAATGCTATTTATTTAAATGAAAAAGGATTTGTGGACGTCTCAGACACAAAGAAATCAACTGTCCAGTCCTCTTCATTTTTCCATTGTTCAAATAGAGCCACCATTTTTTCTTTACATAATGACTCAATATAATGTCCCGGATCAATGACTAACATGCCGGTCTCCTGCATATCATGAGCCGTATGATAATAGACATCTCCCGTAATATATACGTCAGCATTTGCTGCAAGCGCGTCACGATAAAATTTCTCACCGCTTCCGCCGCAAATAGCTACTCGTTTGATCATTTTCTTTGCTGTATGAGGATAAACGACCCGTAAGCCTTCCAACTGGAACGTTGCCTTCACTTTTGCGATAAACTCATCAGTCGGTATTGCTTTTGCTAGATTGCCAACGCGACCAATGCCGTAGTTTTCAGCAAGGTTATCAAGCGGATAGATATCATAAGCAGGTTCCTCATAAGGATGCGCAGTTAACATTGCAGCTTCGATTTCTGCCTGTTTTGTCTCAGGAAAAATCACTTCGATTTTGCTTTCCTGAACTTGTTCTGGAACATTTGCGGAACCAATCGTTGGATTTGCTTCACTATTTGGCGTAAATCTTCCTGTACCGTTAACAGTAAACGAAGTCGCCTGATAATCGCCTTGCTCTCCAGCGCCTGCTTCAGCCAGCACCTGACGCATCTTTTTCGCATCCGTATGAGGAACGTACACAGCAAGCTTTTTCATTTTAACCGTATGAGTATGGATCAGATATTTTGTGTCTAATACGTCCAACGCATCACAAAACCAATCGTTCAATCCGTTTTCGATAATATCCATGTTGGTATGAGCCGCAAATACCGCAATGTCATGCTTGATCAGATCAGCATACATTTTGGTCTGAACATCGTCAGTCGTTAAGCGTGACACAGGACGAAAGATCGGCGGATGTTTAACAATCAGCAAATCGATTTTTTTATCAATCGCTTCTGCAACAACAGCCGGCCGGACATCTAAACTCATCATGATCCGATCGACCTCTTTATTCAAGGTGCCAATGTGCAAACCGATTGGATCACCTTCTTCAGCTAACCACTCGGGACAATACTGATTAAAACGTTGGATAAATTCACTTCCCCGCATCTGCAAGTACCTCCTTGATCCATTCGATTTCTTGTTCGACTTCTCGGATTTTTTCTGAAACATCCTGATCACTTTGACGCAAGCTGTTTAATATATTTTCGGTCTTAATAAGTTTATGCTGCCATTTTTCAATAAAGACCAGACTTTTTTCTACTAATAAGGCTGGGCCAAAGAAGAGCTCTCTATCTGAGTACTCCGGCGTATCTAAAAATTTCTCTGCAACAATTATTTCGTAGATTTTATTATTTTCTTCAATGATCGTCTCATCTGTGATCGTATAACCTTCAGCAACTAACCATTGACGTAATTGCCGCTCCCCCACATTTGGTTGCAAAATTAAGCGCTCTTTGCCGGATAAACGATTATTTTCTTTACCTCGTTGTAAAATATCACGAATCAAGACACCGCCCATACCGCAAATCGTGATTGCAGAAACCTGATCACTTAAATCTACTGCTTCAAGTCCATCTGCTAGACGTACATCAATTTTACTTTCTAATCCGTTTTTCGCGACTTGGCGTTTCGCTGATTCGTAAGGCCCGACAACTACTTCACCAGCGATTCCGTAAGAAATTTTATCTTGCAGCATCAAAGCGACTGGTAAATATGCATGATCAGAACCAATATCTGCAAGTCGTGCATCCTGTGGTACAAATTCTGCTGCTTTTTGTAATCGAATTGATAAATCTTTGGCGTTCATTTTTTCACATCCTAAAAATAATTATAACACTCCTTAAAAAAAGCGCCCTAAAAAAGAGCTGAATGACAGCGCTTTTTAATAGGGCGTTTGCCTTTTTCTAAGAATTTTTTCTTTTTTTACCCATTTCGGCGATTTTCTCCAATCACCCAAATCTCTTTACTTAAATAACGAACACGTTCCATGATCCGTTTGGCTTTCAACGGTTCTTCATCTCCCCGTTGGGTAACAGATAAATGTTGCTCCAACTGATCCATATTGAAATTAGAAGAGAAAAACGTCGGTAATTGCTCCTGCATTCGATGCTGTAGGATTACACCTAATACTTCATCACGAATCCATGCACTCATGGAGTCTGCTCCAATATCATCAATCATTAGAATAGGTGCACGTTTGACTTCGTCTAATTTAGGTCCAACTTTATCATTAGAGATCGCTTGTTTCATTTCGCCAGCAAAGGTGGGAAAATGCAACAGTGTAGTTTCAAAGCCTTTGACAGCTAGCTCATGTGCAACTGCTCCCAGCAAATAGGTTTTACCAACACCGAAATCTCCAACTAAGAACAACGCTTTGTGAAACATTTTAGGCGCCGCTTCATACTGATTGATGAAATCTAAGGATGCCTCCAACGCTTCACTACGACCAGAAGTGACTTCAAAGGTTCTAATAGACGCTTTTCGAATATCTTTCGGCATGTCCAATGAATTCACACGATTACGAATTTCTTCTTCACGTTTCAAGCGCAGCAGCTCATCTGTCGGTACATAGGTCACATCAATAAAGTGAAAATTCAAGCTTAATTGCGGCTCGTAGCCAGGCGCGATCATAGATGAATCGCCCGCCAAATATTTCTTCTTTTCTTGAACAAACTCATACAGCTTAGCAAAAGATTTTTCAATATCTTCTTGCGTTAGTTTTTCTTTGTGTTCTTCAATGAATTGACGAACATCTGGATCGGCCAAAATTTCTTCCATCATTTGGCGGTAACGACCATCAACCCCACGGCTTTTAATGATGCGATTCAATTCTTTTCCTACATCTTCCATTAATCGTCACCTTCTTTACTTAAATATTCCGCTAATTTACGGTTTAATTCCGCTTCTTTTTCAGGCGTTAATTTGGTTTCCTTCGGAGGTTGTTTGATATGCTCTGGCAGAGCTTCTTTACGCCCTGTTCCACGCTTTTGATAACTTGGACGACTTGTTTGTGGTTTGCGTACTAATTTTTGATTGTTTTCCCGCACATGAGTAATTGCCGCCTCTGGGGTGTTGATTTTTTTCTGAGCCCAATCATTAGCGATAGCATTCAAATAATTGGCATTGATTACCGCTTGATTCTGAATCACCAAAATATAATTGATGATGATGTTAATGACGCTTTTCGGCAACAAGTTCCGACCGATCAGTTCCTCCAGCAAACGAACTTCAGTATTCGTCTCAAATCCGCCCTTTTCACGTTTGATTGCACGTAAAAAAGTAACTGGTGCGATTTTTTTACTTTGAGCGATGATCTCTCGTTCTTGCGGCGCAAAACTGCTCGCGGTTGTTTTATCATCTACTGGTACTTCTTTAGGCTTCGCAGTGACTTTGGGTCGTTTTTCCTTGTTAATCAACTGACGTAAATAATTAAAGTTTAATCCGGCTTTCTCCCCAGCAGTCGCTTTAGCAACATATTCAGCTAAATCTAACTCATTTAACCCATATAATGTCTGAAACGTTTGAAGCTTCTCACGTTCTTCATAGCTCAAAATCAGGTTGAACCGCCTTAACTGTTGAGTAAACAATGACCAATCAAACTCTGTTTTTTCCGCAAACTCTTCCTGTGTCTGCTCTAAGCTCTCGCTATGACTGGCAAAAGCTTTTTCGTCTAGGCGATAAACATCGCGAAAACGTTTCGTAATGTTTTTAAACTCATTTTTATCAAACATTTTGGGCTTGAAGCGCTCAACTAAACGTTCATAACGGTGTTTACCAACCTTATCCATCAGCAAATAGGCCATCAATGGATCTTGAAAAAACTTTTCTGGAATTAATGGAGACCGTAAATGATAGATCATGCTCATGCCAATCTCATCATCTGCTTTTTGATACGTTTCCAGTAAGCCGATACCCTCTAGCTGTTCCCGCGCTTTTACTAGACTCATCAGCCCGGTATCAACCGCTGCCAATAAGTCGGTATGCATTAAGCTAGGACTTTTACCTTCAATAGTAATATCACTCACTAAAGTCAAGTATAAACTTGCAGCAACACTTCCGATGATCGGCTGGTACAAATAAAGCAGCGCATCTTGTTTACTTTGATCAAGCAGTGGCTCACCATAGACCGTATAAAAGGTACTGGGTTTTAGTTCTTCTGCCACTAAAAAAGCCTCCTACTCTTCATCCGTTGACTTGGCTTTGTCAACGATCTCCTGTAATTCCTTCAAGAATACAGACATGTCTTTAAATTGTCGATAAACACTCGCAAAGCGAATATAAGCAATTTCATCAACTTCCATCAAGTCTTCCATGACAAATTCTCCGATTTGACTCGTTGGAACTTCATTTTCACCCATACTACGGACACGATTTTCTACGTGATCCACGATTTGCTCCATCTGCTCCATCGCGACCGGACGTTTCTCTGCTGAACGAATCAACCCGCGCAAAATTTTATCGCGACTGAATTCTTCACGATCGCCATTTCGTTTAACAACTAGTAACGGTGCTGCTTCGATACGTTCAAAGGTCGTAAAGCGAAATCCGCAGCTTTCGCACTCCCTACGACGGCGAATCGCTCGACCGTCATCAGTTTGTCGACTATCAATTACTCGAGAATTATTATGATTACATCTTGGACAACGCATAATTTCACCCGCACTTTCATATTATTGTTCAAATTCATTAATTAAACATGAATACTTTTTATGTTATATAGATTAATTTTTTAAAAACAAAAAAATACTCGAAATGAACTATTTATTTGTTTATATAACATGAGTTTACCATAACCAGCCGCCTAAAAAAAGCGTCGTAAAGCTACGACGCCGATTTCTTTAAGAAACAAATTTATTTTTCTTCATCCAATCCAAAACTTGCTTACGCGTTGTTTCTTGTGATTGGCAGTTATCAAATAGGATATCCGCTCTTTTTTTCTTTTCATCTAGAGAAAGCTGGCTGTTGATTCGTTCCAAAGCTTCGTTTTTAGGGAGTTCATTTCTTTTCATCAAGCGTTCCAACTGAATTTTTGGTGTAACATAAACCACCGCCACTTCATCCATCATTGTCTCGTAATGACCTTCAAAAAGCAATGGAATATCGACAATCACCAAATCACTCGATTGTTTTGCTTCCTGAGTTTGCCCTTCAATCTCTCCGCGAATAAATGGATCAAGCGTTTCATTTAACAACTGTCTTTTTGCTTCATCATGGAAAATCAAGTTTCCTAATTTTTTACGGTCTAAACTGCCATTATTTTGCAAGATGACAGAACCGAAAGCTTTTTCTAAAGCCCTTAATCCCTCAGTCCCAGGCTCTACTACTTGTCGCGCAACGATATCTCCATCAACAACTGGAAAGCCTTTCTCTTTGAAAAAATCTACCACCGTCGATTTCCCACTGGCGATTCCGCCAGTGACACCTAGTACGAAGCTCATCTCTACACCTTCTTTATTTTTTGACAGTGAGGACAAAGATGTGTTCCTCTTTGTGCAACTTTTATTTTGACGATCGGTGTACCACATCGAGAACAAGGCTTCCCTGTTTGACCATAGACATGGAGCTCTTGTTGGAATTTCCCTGCCTCTCCTAAAGCATTCAAATAAGTCCGAATCGTCGTTCCACCAGCTTCTTTCGCCTTCGTAATAACTTCAATAATCGCATCACGTAAACGACGTACTGCTTGTGAACTCAATGTATTCGCTGGCTGCTCTGGATGGATCTTAGCAAGCCATAACACTTCATCCACATAAATGTTTCCTAATCCTGCAACGATTTTTTGATTTAACAATAACGGTTTGATCATCGTAGAAGACTTTTTCAATTGTTTTCTGAAATCAGCTAAATCAAAATCTGCCTCAGTTGGCTCTGGTCCTAATTGCAGCAGACCTTTATAATCCTTTGCTGTTCCTTTTTTCAATAAGGCCATCCGCCCGAACTTCCGGACATCATGATAAACCAGCTCACTTCCATCAGTAAAAATAAAGCGTACATGACTATGTTTATCTAATGGCGTCGGTTGTTTAAAATATTCGTATTTTCCTTCCATCCGTAAATGTGAGACCATTTCGTAATGAGTAAATTCAAAAATCAAATATTTTCCACGGCGTTCGACTGTTTCAATCGTTTCACCGACTAACTGCTGCTGAAAGATTTCCACTTCTGGCAACTCAATGATTCGCGGCCAATAAACATCTACCTTTGCGATCGTTTTATCCTTAACTAAAGAAACTAGCCCTTTTCTGACTGTCTCGACTTCTGGCAATTCTGGCATGTTGCTCTCACTCCTAAACCAAAAAGCTGGAATTTCTCCCAGCTTTCTATTATTTTGCTTCGTACCAAGTTTTCCCCCAATTGCTATCAGTCAACAATGGAACATCTAGCTGGACGGTGTTTTCCATAACCTCTTTAACTAATTTATCTAATTGATCTAGTTCGCTTTTTGGCACTTCGAAAACTAGTTCATCGTGTACCTGCAATAACATAGTTGCTTGTAATTTTTCTTCTTTCAAACGTTTCGCCATTTCGATCATCGCAAGTTTCAAAATATCTGCGGCACTACCTTGAATTGGTGTATTAATAGCAGTCCGTTCGGCAAATGAACGGAGATTGAAGTTGCGTGCGTTAATATCCGGCAAATAGCGGCGACGATTATACAACGTTGCTGCATAGCCTTTATCTTTTGCCTCCCGTACGCTTTCCTCCATATACCGTTTCACATCAGGATAGTTCTCAAAATAGGTATCAATATATTCTTGTGCTGCTTTACGCGTGATTCCCAAGTTTTGTGACAACCCATAATCAGAAATTCCATAAACAATTCCAAAGTTCACTGCTTTGGCATTTCGACGCATATTCGGTGTCACTTCATCTTCAGGAACATTGAAGACACGCATAGCGGTACTGGTATGGATATCCATTCCATCGCGGAAAGCCTGTTTCAAGTGCTCATCACCCGAAATGTGTGCTAGAACGCGTAACTCGATCTGAGAATAGTCAGAAGAATAGATTACCCAATCTTCATCGCGAGGAACAAAAGCTTGCCGAATTTTTCGACCTTCCTCCAAACGAATCGGAATATTTTGCAGGTTCGGATCAACTGAACTCAAGCGTCCAGTTTGTGTCAGGGTTTGAATATAACGTGTATGAATTTTATTATCACTTTGAATTACTTTTAATAATCCTTCAACGTAAGTCGATTGAATTTTAGCAATCTGACGGTAATTCAAGATATGCTCCACGATTGGTGCTTGCTCGCGCAATTGCTCTAAAACATCTACAGCAGTTGAATAACCAGTCTTAGTTTTTTTGATGACAGGTAAATTCATCTTTTCAAAAAGAATTACACCCAGCTGTTTTGGTGAATTGATGTTGAACTCTTCACCAGCTTCTTGATAGATTTTTTCTTCGATTTCTTGGAGACGTTTTGAGAATTCACCGCGCATTGACTGTAATGTTTGGGCATTAACCGTAATTCCGGCGATCTCCATTTCAGCCAAGATACGCGAAAGCGGTAATTCCATTTGATAGAACAAATCATCCTGTTTCTTTTCTTCAAGCTCTTTTTCGAGTTTGTCATTTAAGAAATGAATGGCTTTGATCTTACGAGCTAAATGTCCGAAGAAAGCTTCGTCATCCTCTGGCAGACCTTTCTTAGCGCCCTTTCCGTAGATTTGTTCGTCAGTTTGAATCTCAGTGTAGCCATAATACTGTGCTACACCAGCGATATCATTGCTGTTGTCATTAGTATCCAATAAATAAGCTGCCAATAAAACATCAAAGTTGATGCCTTCTGTTTTTGTAATATAGCGATTCAAAGCAACGTATGTCCGTTTTGCGTCATAGACTTTTTTGCCATTTGCAGTTTCTAACCACTTTTTGAATGCGTCATTTTCAAATAGAGCCAATTCATTCGTTACATAGATTTTCTCTTTTGTGCCCCAAGCGACACCTACGACATCAGAAATATGATAATTGTCTTCCAGCATCTCAACATATAAGGCGGAATCCGTATCAAACATGTCTTGGGTGAACTCTGTGACAACTTCAAACTTGATATCTTCCAGCTCGACTTCCTCTTCTTCAACATTCAATTTACTTAAAAAGCCTTTGAAATCCATTTCTTTGAAAAATGGAATCAACTTATCCAAATCTTTGCCGTTATACACCAGCTCATCAATGGAAATATCGACTGGTGTATCTAATTTGATCGTTGCTAATTCTTTTGACAGAAAAGCCTGGTCCTTATCATTGATCAGATTTTCTTTCATTTTACTTTTCTTCAGCTCGTCGATATTTTCGTAAACACCTTCGACACTGCCGAATTGTTTTAACAACTTGATGGCAGTTTTTTCACCGACCTTTGTAACACCTGGGTAATTATCCGAAGTATCTCCAGCTAGCCCCTTCATATCGATGATTTGATTTGGAGTCAATCCATCGTATTTCTCAGCTACGTGTTCGGGTGTGTAAGATTCAATTTCACTAACACCCTTAACCGTAATATCAACTTTAATCTTATCGGTAGCTAATTGCGTCAAATCACGATCGCCGGATAAAACAACTACTTCGTACCCTTCATCAGCTGCTTGATGAGCCAATGTTCCGATAATATCATCCGCTTCGTAATTATCTAGTTCATAATGCTTTACACCTAAACCGACTAACAATTCTCGCAAATAAGGCATTTGCTCGCGAAATTCACCTGGAGTCTTTGATCGACCACCCTTATAGTCAGAATACATTGCTGTTCTAAATGTTGTATTTCCTGCATCAAAGGCAACCAGAACGTGGGTAGGTTTCTCCCGATCCATCACGTTTTCAAACATGTTGTTAAAAGCATAGATTGCATTGGTGTGTAAGCCATTTTTATTTTTGAAACGCTCCAACGAATTATGCAGGGCAAAAAAAGCGCGGAAAGCTACACTATTTCCGTCAACTAATAATAATTTCTTTTCACTCATAACCTCGACTCCTAATTCCTATTTAGGTATTTTTTTATTGCATAAAAATGTTTGATTTCCACTACGTATACCATCTAGCTAAATTTTTTTTGAAATAAGATAGACATGGATTTACTTACATTCTCTGTCTCTAAAAGACTATAAAAAGCTAGACTGGCATACTATTTTTTACATAATTTAGTTTGATTCTCAATACGCACAACTATACTTGTTGTCCTCCACGCTCCATTTTAACAAAGTATTCATCGAAAAGAAAAGAATGAAGCTAAATTGTCTAATCAGCTAAAAAAATATCAAAAAAAAGAGACGATCACTCGCCTCTATTTGCTATTTCCAAAAATACGTAAAAACGAAATAAACAGATTAATGAAATCCAAGTACAGCTGCAATGCCATAAATACAGCAACACCATTTCCTACTTCACCGTTTGTTCCGAGATATATCTTACGAATCATTTGATTATCATATGCTGTAATACCCGACATGATTACTACCATCAAGATAGAAATGAAGAAATCAACCGCGCCGCTGTGCAATACAAAAACATTCAGCAACATCGCAATAATGATCCCCAACAGACAGCTTAATGCAGCTCTACCAATTCCTGATAAATCACGTTTCGTAAAGGAACCGACTAACGACATAACTAGGAAAGTTGCCGATGCTGTAACAAATGCTTGAGTAACTGTACCTAGATCATACATCTGTAATGTGACAGCCAAGGTTAGTCCATTCAAAGCGGAGTATACGACGAAACCGCCGATCGCCAAACTTGGATTTTTTTGTGCTTTTACTCCTAGAAAAACAACTAACGCGATCTCAGCGATCCAGATCCCCCAGAAGCCTAATGGGAAATTATTAATGAAGTTTGCCACTTGATAGCTAAAAGTATTTAAGGACAGGTAAGAAATTACCGCGCTAATTCCGATCCCTAAAGCTAAAAATGCATAAATTTTTCCGTAAAAACGATTCAAACCATACACGCGTGCTTCTTGATTATTCATTTAGTTCATCTCCTATTTGTGCTTGTGGCGGTTTCACCATTACCACAGCATCCAAGATGCGCTTCTCTTCATTGTCAGTGGCTTCCACTGCTTCAACGGAGATGGTCACGACATCTTTCATTTTATCTACTTTGATTACTTCAAATTCAAAAGTCAGTGTTTCATAGTGAAAAACTGGATCAATAAAATTAATTGAGAAATTCACCACGTGAGAACCCGGTCCTGGTAAGTGCTTTGAAATCGCACTTGTAATAATCCCCATCAACATAATCGATGGTACAAGCGGTTGTTCATATTCAGTTTCTTTTGCATAATCATGTTGAATGTATAAAGGGTTAGCATCATTCGTCAAACCTAAATACAAAAGAATCTGATTATCTTCGATCGATTCCGTTAACGATAACGAGTCACCTTCCTCAATTTCGTCAATCGTTTTGCCTATTTTCCGAGCCTTCATATTATACAAATTCATTCCCTCCGTCATTAGTTCTACTCATTATTTTATCAGAAAGCATACAAAACACAAGTTTGTACATTTCTAATCTAAAGATTTTTAAAGGAATGATTTTTTAGACCTTCCTGTTTATTGTTTTGATTCTGAACTAGCAGTTTGCTAAAAAGAAGGGTCCTGACAAAGAATGTCTGAACCCTTCTTTTTCCTTTAGATTATAAAACGTTGCGTGTGGTGTTGCTTAATAGATTTTCGTACGCGCGTTCAAATTTTTGAACGTCGCCGGCACCCATGAAGATGACCACAGCATTTTCGTGATCCAATAACGGCGACATGTTCTCTTCTTTAATCACTTGACCACCTTTTTGGATTTTAGCGCCGAGATCTTCGATTTTTACATCCCCAGCGGTTTCACGAGCAGAAGAGAAAATATCACATAGATAAACCTTATCCGCACGGTCTAATGCTTCCGCAAACTCATCCATCAGAGCAATCGTCCGTGTGAATGTATGTGGTTGAAAAACGGCGACTAATTCTTTTTCAGGGTACTTTTGACGAGCGGCATCAATCGTTGCTTTAATCTCAGCAGGGTGATGAGCATAGTCATCAACAATAATCATGTCCGCAACTTTTTTCTCAGTAAAGCGGCGCTTTACACCAGAGAAAGTCAGCATTTCTTCCTTGACCTTGTCCATATCTAATTCTTCAAAGTAAGCAACAGCAATTACTGATAAAGCATTCAAGATATTGTGTTTGCCAAATGAAGGGACTGAGAACCGTCCGATGAATTTTTCTTTGTGATACACATCAAATGCAGAGCCATTTGTCGTACGAACAATATTACGTGCTTGAATGTCATCATTTTCGGATAAACCGTAGTAATAGATTGGTACATCTGCCTTTAATTTACGTAAGTACTCATCATCTCCATACGCGAAGATACCTTTCTTCACTTGCGAAGCCAATGTTTGGAATGCCTCGAAAACATCCTCGATACTCTTGAAGTAATCAGGATGATCAAAGTCGATGTTCGTCATAATTGAATAATCTGGGGCATAGGCCAAGAAATGACGTTGATATTCGCAAGCTTCAAAAGCAAAAAACGTTGCGTCTGGAACACCGTGCCCAGTTCCGTCGCCAATCAAATAACTTGTTGGAGCTAAACCATTCAACACATGTGCTAATAGACCCGTTGTACTTGTTTTACCGTGTGAACCAGTAACGGCAATGCTTGTGTATGGTTGAATAAATTCTCCGATAAAATCGTGATAACGAACAATCTCTAAGCCTAATTCTTTCGCCCGAGCAATCTCTTCATGGGTATCAGGAAAAGCATTCCCTTGAATGATCTTCATGCCCTCTTTAATATTGTCTTTACTGAATGGCAAAATAGTAATGCCGGCTTTTTCTAAATCACGTTGTGTGAAAAAATATTTTTCAACGTCAGAGCCCTGTACATGGTAGCCCTTTTCATGCAAGACCAAAGCCAATGAACTCATGCCTGATCCCTTGATTCCAACAAAATGATAAAGTGTGTCTTTATTATTCATTTAATCCTCTTCCTTATATGTACAAAATTGTTTGCGGTTCACATTATCATATAAATCCGTAAAAATAGCAATCTTTTATTCTCTGCCCTACTTTAGTCGACTTATGCTTCAATCATCTTCAAAAATTTTAGTTTCCCGTGGCAATTTCCACATACGTATTTTGTTGTATTAATTTTTCGACGTCGTTTGACTTCTTGAGAACACTTTTCACACTGATAGACATGAAATGTAGCAGTGGCAAGCTGCGGAGTAAACCGAGAACCACCTGTTTTTTTTAGCAACTGTTTGAATTCTAGATCTTTGTGCTGATAGCCACGGCCAGCCAGATGTAAATGATAATGACAAAGCTCGTGTTTGATGACTTTGATCAGTTCTTCTTGGCCGTATTTTTCGACAAGCATTTCATTAAAGTCTAAATTATGGCTTTGTAAATGATAACGACCACCCGTCGTTTTCAGTCGTCGGTTGAAAGTAGCTTTATGGCAGAATGGTTGTCGAAAAGATTCCTGAGATACCTTTTCGACAAGCGCCTGTAATTCCTGATTAGTCATTTTTATCACTTTGGACCATAGTCAAACTAATGCGGCCTTTTTTCACATCAACCGCTTCAACCCAAACTGTCACTACATCGCCAACAGATACAACATCAGTCGGATGCTTAACATATTTTTTGCTTAGCTTAGAAATATGAACCAAACCATCTTGTTTTACACCGATATCAACGAAAGCACCGAAATCGATCACATTGCGAACGGTTCCTTGCAGTTCCATCCCAGCTTTCAAATCTTCCATCGTCAATACATCTTGCCGTAACAATGGTGCAGGCATTTCATCACGCATATCTCGCCCTGGCTGAAGCAGCGCCTGTAAGATATCTTTGACTGTTTCTTTACCAATTTCAAGCTGCTTTTGTAAATCATTCACTTGAAGACTCTTAATTTTTTCTGTCGCTTCAGAAGAACCTAGTGTTTTCAAATTAACATCAACTAACGCTAAGATATCCTTTGCACTAGTATAGCTCTCCGGATGGATCGCAGTCGTATCTAAAATGTTTTTTGCATCAGGAATCCGTAAGAAACCAATCGCTTGTTCATAGGCTTTTGGTCCTAAGCGTGGAACCTTCTTCAGTTGCGGACGTGAGGTGAATGCGCCATTTTCTTCTCGATAATTCACGATATTTTGCGCAGTTGTCTTATTCAATCCAGACACATATTGCAATAACTGTGGACTAGCTGTATTAACGTTCACACCAACTTGGTTGACAGCCGTTTCTACTACGAAGTCCAAACGTTCAGATAAACGTTTTTGTGAGACATCGTGCTGATATTGACCGACACCGACTGCTTTTGGATCAATTTTTACTAGCTCTGATAACGGGTCTTGCAAACGTCTAGCGATGCTAACAGCGCTACGTTCTTCTACCTGTAAATCAGGGAATTCTCCACGAGCGATATCACTAGCTGAATAAACGGAAGCTCCCGCTTCGTTGACAATCACATAAAAAACTTCCTGCTGGATTTGTTTCAATTGTTCAGCGACAAATAATTCTGACTCGCGGCTGGCAGTTCCATTTCCAATTGCAACCATCTCTACGCCATACTTTTTGATCAACGCTTGTAAAGCTGGACCAGCAGCTTGCCGTTTGGCTTGTGGTGCTGGCTTATGAGGATAAATGACTTCGATGGCTAATACTTTTCCTGTTTCATCAACTACAGCTAACTTACAACCAGTCCGATAGGCTGGGTCAAAACCTAAAACAACTTTTCCTTTCAAAGGAGGCTGTAACAATAAATTCCGCAAGTTTTCTCCGAAAATATTGATCGCTTGTTCATCTGCTTCTTCGGTTAATTCATTGCGAATTTCACGTTCGATCGCTGGGCCGATAAAACGTTTATAGCTGTCTTTATAAGCTTCACGAACAAACTCCGCCGTAATAGCACGATTATTTAGTACTAATTGACGTTCTAAGTAGTCAAAGATCTTATCCTCTTCCACCAAAATCGCAACTTTTAAGATGTCCTCTTTTTCACCACGATTAGAAGCCAACACACGATGAGAAACCATCTTATTGATTGGTTCGGCAAAATCGTAGTACATTTCATAGACGCCTTTTTCATCTTTATCCGCGTCTTTAACTTTGCTTTGATAGACACCTTTATTTTTGGTAAAGGTACGGACCCAAGTCCGATAATCAGGATTATCACTGATTTGTTCAGCAACAATCTCATGTGCTCCCTGCAAGGCTTCTTCAGCAGTTCCTACATTTTCGTTGATAAATTCTTCCGCCTTGGCATAAACATCACCAGATTGCGGAAAGCTCATTAGATACTCGGCTAAAGGCTCCAATTCGTTTTCTTTAGCGATTGTCGCTTTCGTTCGGCGCTTTTGTTTATAAGGACGATACAAATCCTCGACCTTTTGAACTTTGACCGCTTGTTGGATTTTTTGTGCCAACTCTTCAGTCAATTTTCCTTGTTCATCAATTAAACGCAGCACTTCTTGCTTGCGTTTTTCTAAGTTTTCTAAATAATTGTAACGTTCTTCGATCTCACGAATTTGTACCTCATCTAAACTACCAGTCATTTCTTTCCGGTAACGAGCAATGAAAGGTACTGTATTTCCGTCAGTCAATAATGTTAAGACAACATTGATCTGTTGCGGACGATAACCTGTCAATTCTTTATTCAGTAGTTGAATGATTTCTTGGTTTAAACTTTCTGCCATTTCAATTCCTCATTTCATCCAAAATCTTATCTATTTTATCACACTTTCGGCAAGTTTGCTTCCTCCATTAAAACAGCTGTTTCGCAATAGGAGGAGCATTTTTCTATATATACCTGAAAATATTTCTATTCTAGCTACATATACGACTCAGTGTTGTTTTTGGATACCTGCCTTAACAAAAGCCGGTAAAACCATTGGAGTAGAAAAAATACTCGTCTATTTTTTCCTTTGACGCAAAAAGTTCGGTAGTTCCGACAATACCAAACCAGCCAATGTCAATAAAATCCCGAGAAATGTTTTTATAGTCCACGTTTCGCCCAAAATCAGGACCGAGGCAATTGTTGTCAGCATCGGGATCGTATAAATATATACAGCCGCGCGAACAGCACCCAGATTTTTAACTGAGAAATTCCATGTAACGAAGCATAAAGCTGATGCTCCGATTCCTAGAAACAATAGATTCCCTACGTTTCCAAACCTTGTAAAACGAGACAGATCAAAGGAATCTAAGGTTAAGAATAGAACTAGCAGCATAAATAACAACCCATAGAAAAAGATTCGTTGTGTCGTGGCAATCGTACCATAGCCAAATCCGCTGATCTTTTTGATGAGCAAGGAATAAGAAGCCCAGCAAACTGTCGCAATCAGCGCTAAGCCATCCCCGATTGGATTAACGTTTAGCGTACCTGAAAGACTGATCATTGATATCCCGATCATCGAGCAAATAAACCCTAAAACAAACACGCGCGGAATTTTTCCTTGCTTCAAAATAAACCGGCTAATCAGTGCCGTCATAAAAGGGCTGACGGAACCAATGATCCCAACATTCATCGCCAAAGTATAGGTCAGTGCAACATTTTCTAAATAATAATATAGAAAGACACCGAATAAACCGGCAATGATATAATAGCTCTCCTCACGCCAACCCTTGAAAGGCAAGATTTTCCGTGAAGCGATTGTTAACATAAAAAAGCCAATCAAAAAACGAATAAATAAAATTTCAATCGGTAAAAAGCTTTTAAGTAGAATTTTTGTAGATATAAAAGTCATCGCCCATATAACGACAGTTAAACTAGCGGATAAATGGCCTTTCACTGTATCTGACATAGCGTCCCCTTACTCAACTAAAAAGTCGATTATTGATAGTTGTTAAGCATATTCGATAAATTAAAAACCTATTAAAATACTATGCCATTTTGTACATTGTTGTGCAAGTGGTGGTAGAAAAAAAGTGAGATTCATATAGAATCTCACTCAACAATTAAAAATCAGGTTGCCATGGTCCGTTCATATTGGGGATTTCATAATCATGTATGATACCTGTTTGATCAAAGACGACCCCATGCAAAGTTCCTCCAAAGACGGCTCCGCCGTCGATACCGATCTTCCCATCGGACTGCCAAAGCGAAGTCGTTTGCATATCCCCATAGAGCATCGGTGTAATAGTATGTCCAAATACGATCGTTTTTCCTGTATTATTTTTACCCTCATGAAAAGGTTCGCGAATCCATAAAAAATCTTGCGCAGAAGTCTCATGCCAGTCTTTTGATAAATCAACACCCGCATGCACAAAGAGATATTCTCCCCATTCACAGTAAAGCGGTCGTTCTGCAAGGAAAGCCAAAAGTTCTTTGTAACGGCTCCTAATCATCATTGCGATTTCCGTTGCCGAATACTCATCAGTTGCACCTTTATGTAGTAAACTCTCGATCGTTTCTTTCCCACCATTGTATAGATAACTGGGGAACCAATCTTCTGGACTGTTCATAAATTCAAGGAAGTATTGTTCATGATTGCCTCTCAGGTAAACTGCCTGATATTTCTCAACAAGTTCCATTCCTAATAACCAGCAGTCCTTGCTCTTAGGACCTCGATCATTCAGATCACCAATTAAGATCAATTGTTGCTTATCAGGTTGAAATTTTTTTAGAATTTCAAGAAACATCTCATATTCACCATGAACATCACCAATTACAAAAACTTGTTTCATATCCATCCGCCCCTCCTAATTGAAGACCGTACTAATGACCTGACACCACAAAATAATTTCCATCTGCATCAACAAAATTGAAAACAAGCTCATCACCAATCTGTGCAAGATCGCCCAATCGAACATCAATTTTTTGAAGTTTTTTGTATAGTGACATGACATCATCACTTCCAAAAATCAAAGCCGGAGATGGTTCAGTCGCCTCGTCATCATTTTTTTCAATAAATTCGCGATCATAAATCACCAAATGAGTAGTGCTATTTTCACTCATCACGACTTCAGCTACCTGCGAACCGTCAAGCTCATCAAAACTAATTTCTACAAAACCTAGGCTCTGCCAAAAATTACTAGCCTTCTGTACATCATTGGCGTATAAAATCACCTTTACTTGTTCATTAAACAAACTTTTCACTCCTAATTAAATCTCTTGTATTATCACGAAAAGTGTACCAAAAAAGGCTTGGTCGCGCTAGCCAAGCCTTTCATATTATTAAGAATTTACTTCAATTGAAGCATTCTCATCATTTAATATATCTCGATCTAACTCATGAATCCGTTCACTGGTCACAACACCAGCCACCATACTACCGCTCACATTAACAGCCGTGCGAGCCATATCAATCATTGGTTCTACAGAGATTACCAAACCTACGATTGCAACAGGCAGATTCATAGCTCCTAATACGATCAATGAAGCAAAAGTTGCGCCACCGCCGACGCCAGCAACACCGAATGAACTGATCGTCACGATAGCAACCAACATCACGATAAATTTCAAATCAAACACATTTACACCTACTGTAGGTGCAACGATTGTAGCAAGCATTGCTGGATAAACCCCAGCACAGCCGTTTTGACCTATTGAAATCCCAAAACTGCCGGCAAAGTTCGCTGTCGCTTCGTCGACTCCTAATGCCTTCGTTTGCGTTTCAATATTCATTGGCAAAGTTCCGGCACTTGAACGTGAGGTAAACGCAAAACTCAATGCTGGAAAAGACTTCTTGAAGAAATTGATTGGATTAACTTTAACTCCTAAAAGAATCAAGGAATGAACTAATAATACAACAATCAATGCACTATATGAAGCTATAATAAACTTACCTAAGTTAACAATTGCTTCAAAATCGCTTGTTGCCAACACATTAGTCATTAAAGCGAAGACTCCATATGGTGTTAAACGCAATACTAACGTTACAATACGCATGATAATTTTATAAAGACTATCAATCAAGTTTGCAAAAAACTCAGCTTCTTTCGGTGCCTTCCGACGTACTCCCAGAAAGGCGATACCGACAAAAGCCGCAAAAATTACCACGCCAATTGTACTCGTTGGGCGCGTTCCAGCAAAGTCTGCGAAAACATTGGTTGGTATGAAAGAAAGAATTTGTTGAGGGATTGAAAAGTTTTGAACCATTGTTTGGCGATCTGCTAATTCTTTGATTCGGGCTGTTTCAGCCGCTCCTTTTGTAAAGGTTGCGCCATCAAGTCCGAAGATCATCACTGCTGCAATACCGATCAAAGCAGCAATTGCCGTTGTAGCTAACAAAGTAACTAACACATTCGCACTGATCTTCCCAAGCTTCTTACTTGATTTCATTTTAGTGAAAGCACCAACGATTGAAATAAAGACTAAAGGCATAACTAACATTTGTAATAATGAAATATAACCATTACCAACGATCCCGATCCATTCCATCGCTTGAGAAATAATTTTGCTACCATTACCCAAAAGAAGTTGTAAAACTCCACCGAAAATGATTCCGGCACCTAATCCTGCAAAAACACGATTTGAGAATTTTACATGTCTCTTTTGCATTTGGTAGAAAACTACAAGCAACGCAACGAATACTACGATCACTAATACAGTGAACAGAGTTGTCATTGTATTCCTCCTAAAATAACTTTTTTATAATGACAAGTCTGTCAAAGGAAGTAAAGGTTCCCGGTATCCGTTCTTCAACAAAATACCCTAAAATATAGCTGCGCGACCTAAATTTTAGTGACTATTAAAGTATAACCTAGAAAAAAATATCTGTCTTATGATTTGCATTGTTACATGGAAATTTTCATGAACACAACAAAAAATCCTCTAACCTGAAATTATCTAACAAAAAAAGTAAGATTTCTTCAAAATAGAGGATAAATAGTTAAATTGTATTAGAAGAAAAGTTGATTTTAACACCAGGTTTATCTAAAGCAATTTCCGTGATTTCATAAACCATTCGCTCAATTAATCTTAAAATTGGACGAATCATTTCATTCGCTTCAGCTTCTGTCAGATCATTTTGTTGTTTGACTTGACGCCCAATGACATGTATCACCTGAGAAAGCACACCGCCTATGATAAACTCTTCAAAAGGGAGAACGAACTCGATCCGTACACCCATGATGCTATTTTCGGCCGGATATCCCGGATCCACTGCTTCCAGTGGACTGAAATTGATCAGTAATTTTTGTTTTACTACTTTATCTTTTGGAGGAAGACCGTAATTAAATGATTCAACGACTTCCTGATCGCGTTCTAATTCCATCGCGCACCTCCTTGTTTAAAATAATTATTCTTAAAATACTAGTTAAATGATTCCCATAGCGGTCTTTCAGCCAACTATACCCTTATCACAATTATAGCTTTCTGCTCAGAAAATTTGTACCATTTCTTTTAAATTATTTATAAAATAAGTCGCCCTAATATCTTGCTTAAAATAATCTAAATCAAAAAAAACTGTTTGAACACCAGCGTTGTTTCCCGCCTCGATATCTAGCTTACGATCTCCTATCATAAGAGTCTGATTTGGATCAAGCTGATAATTATTCATAAAATGATCAATAGCTGCTGGGTTAGGCTTTCGTGGAAAATTTGAATCACTGCCGATAATGTCAACAATTAATGAATCTAATCCATCGCGTTTTAATAAATTCCAAGTCGAATCCACTGTGCGGTGAGTCAGAATAAAGTGCTGTCCGCCTTTTTCCTGCAATTTTTCCAAGGTCGCCTTCGTTTCTTCAAAAGGGAACGAATCTTTGTTTTGCTGCGCTTCAAAAGTGTGATACATTTGATCAAAATTTGGTACAGGCAATTGCCAATCAATGATCATCTGTCTGATTGACTCTGTTTTGATTTTTCGATAAACATCTCTTTCGCCTTTTTTGATGCCAAGTTCTTCAAAAGTTTTCATCAAAGCTTTTAGCATAATTGGGTACGTATCATATAAAGTACCGTCAAAATCCCAAATGTAATTCATAATAACCTCTCTATGTTTACATAATAATTTTATAAAATTTCTTTTTGAACAATCTTTAACTGCGGATTGAAAGTATAAATCATCGGCGTCGCATTAGGAATGTCAATCTGATCTACTTGATCAGTAGGGATACCTTCCAAAAATTGAACGAGTGCACGTAAACTATTTCCGTGTCCGCAAACTAAAACCGTTTTCCCATTTAGTAATTTCGGTGCAATTTGATCCTGCCATAATGGAATGACTCGTTGCGATGTCATATGTAAACTCTCTCCTGTTGGTATCAAACGCGAATCCAAATTATTATAGCGTCGATCAAAGTGATTTTCTTTTAATAACGGCGGTACTTCATCAAAGCCTCTCCGCCATTTTTTTACTTGATCGGCTCCAAAATGCTCTGCAATGATATCTTTGTTCTTTCCAACTAGCGCCCCGTAATGGCGTTCATTTAAACGCCACGTTTTGAACTCAGGGACAAAACTTGAATCTGTCTCCTGTAATATCATTTTAGCTGTTTTAATAGAGCGTTTCAGAACCGATTCGAACGCAACATCAATCAGTAAGCCAGCTTCCTTTATTTTTCTGCCGGCATTTCTAGCCTGATTAAGGCCTTTTTCTGTTAAATTCACATCTAGCCAACCGGTCCAATAGTTTTCAAAGTTTGCTTCACTCTCGCCGTGACGAACTAAAATCAACTTCATCTTCTCACCTTCTCGTTGTAAGGATATCAGAAAAAGCCTAGTTTTAAAAACTAGACCTTCTTAACGAATTGTGTATGACAATTTTTACAAGTCACTTTAATCTTTCCTCGACCTTTTGGTGCTCGCAGCTTTTGTTTACATTCAGGGCATTTGAAGTAACTATAGGTACCCTTTTTACCTTTGAAGAAATCCTTCATACGGGCGATCCACTGAATAAATTTTTGGTTTTCATTGCTTCGCGGATAAATCTTTTTTGAACAAAAACGATAAAGAACTAATGCAAAAGCCGCTAATGCCAAAATATTTCCGATGTAAAACGGAATCCAACGGTCAAGAATCATCATTACTGCCCATACGATCAACAAAGCTTTATTGATTTGATCAAATCTGCCATAACGTCCGCGCATCAAATGCGCATATTTTTGATAAAATTTCGTCAATCGCTGCATCCAAATATTTCCCAATGAAATCGTCCCTTTCTGCTGTTTACTTATTAAAAATCTTTGGTCCCTTGCGCATGTTTTTACGATCGTTTTTCGGCGTCTCCATCTTCTTTGAACGGCCGCCGCCTTGTTTCTTCTTGATCAATTCTAGCATTTTTTCTTTTTGGTTCATTTTTACACCGCCTTTACAAGTAGCGTTACTGATTCGACATGGTATGTTTGCGGAAATAGATCCACTGGCTGAACCTTCACAGCATGATAGCCAAGGTCTTCATATCTTCTCAAATCTCTGGCTAATGTCGCTGGATTACAAGAAATATACACGATTTTTTCAGGATTCACTGCTACTGAAGCTTCGACGAATTTTTCATCTAAACCTTTTCTCGGCGGATCAACAAAAATAACAGAAGGTTCGATGCCTTCACGTGCCCAGCGTGGCATAATTTTTTCAGCTTTGCCAACTTCATAATTGGCATTTTCAATCCCATTAGCCTTCGCATTTGCTTTCGCATCTTCAATTGCTTGCGGTACGATTTCTACACCATAAACATGTTTTACTTTTTCTGCAAGTGACAATCCGATTGTACCGATTCCGCAATAAGCATCAACAACGATATCTTCTGCATTCAGTTCAGCGAAATTGATTGCTGTTTGATACAACACTTCAGTTTGTTCTGTGTTGACTTGATAGAATGATTGAGGTGAGATTTGGTAAGTTTTGCCTAACAACGTGTCTTTAATCGTCGTTTTACCAAATAAAACTTTTTCTTCGCGACCTAGGATAACATTGGTTTTTTCAGGATTAATGTTTTGAATGACCGAAACAACTTCTGGCAATTCCGCTCTGATCAATTCAGCAATCTCCATTCCCTTAAAGAAGCGCTCTGTACGGGTTACCAAGATTACCATCATCTCATGGCTATAATGACCGCGGCGAATAATAATGTGGCGAATAAAGCCGGTGTTTTCACGTTCGTTATAAGCTTTGACTTTAAAACGTCGTAAAATATCACGTATCGCTATAATCGCTTGATCAATTTTTGAATCTTGAATCAAGTAATTTTCGATTGGTAATAAAACATGTGAGTTTTTACGATAAAAACCGGTCATTAATTGATCATCAACTTTTTGAACTGGAATCTGTGCTTTGTTTCGATATTCAAAAGGTTTTTTCATCCCTATAGTTGCCGCAACAGGCAAATCCGGCAACTTTGCAATTGTTTTGAGCACTTTTTCGACTTGTTGCTGTTTGAATCGTAATTGGTAATCATAAGTCATGTGACTTAAAGGTGCGATGCCGCTTCTTAATAGATCCAAGTCCTTCACATCTTTTCGCTCTGGATTTGCGTTAAAACGCTCGATCACTTTACCAAAGCCAAATTTTTTACCGACTTTGACCGCTTTGATCGACATTTCTTCTTCAGGTAAAGCATTTTCGATAAAGAGCGGGAATCCGTCGATATGAGCGACACCCATACCTTCGTGGGATAAGTCATCAATTGTGACGGTATATGTTTGATTCTTTTCTACTGTGGTCATGTTATTCTCCTTCAAGGCTGATTTATCTATTCTAATGAATTCTATTCGAAAAAGCAAGGTAACACCAGTGTTATCCCCTTAAGACTTCTGTAAGTTTTATTTCAAAAGAAAAACGTCTCTGTCTTTCAACAGAAACGTTCTAGTTTTAATCTTCTGAATCTTCATCTTGAATTTTTTCGTACTCTTTAACAAGTTCGATTCCAGCTTCACGTTTTTGATCATCTTGACCTAAAATCGCATCGTCATTGATCTCATCAGTATTCGCGTAGAATTCAATGTGTTGATGCAGATTCTCAAAGCGCATTGGAGCATCGCCGCCATATTCACCATCTAAATTGATCATCATTTTCTTATCAGTATCAATCAAACTTGCATCTAAAAAACTAGTCTTTACATATAAAACTTTTGAATCATTGACATGCTTTCCACCATTTAATACTAGTGTGATCAAGCGGACGATCTCAAAAAGATTTGCTGTTTTGACCACGATCAGTGAAAATTTTCCATCATCCAGTTTAGCGTCCGGTGCGATCGTTTCAAAACCGCCAATTGAATTCGTTAACCCCAAGAAAAACATCGAGGCATTCCCCTCATACTCACCGCCTTCATAAACTAGACGCATTTTTGTTGGCTTAATCCGTGGAAGCATCTCCGCACCTTTAGCTAAATAGGCTAAATAACCAAAAATACTTTTTAGTTCTGAGGGAACTTCATAAGTTAGCTCTGTCAATGAACCGCCAGCAGCGATATTAATAAAATACGTATCAGCTGCTTTCCCAATATCCATCTTAACTGTCTGCTGTTTTTGGATCACCTCAGCTGCTGCTTTGACATTATTGCGCGGCACTTTCAAAGCGCGGGCATAATCATTTGTGGTTCCCGCAGGAATAATCGCCATCTTAGGTCGCTTTTTCAAACCAGCGATCCCATTGACCACTTCATTAATTGTTCCATCCCCACCTGCCGCAACGACTAGTTCAAAACCAGCTTTTGCGGCACGAGTTGCTTCATTTTTGGCTGAATCAGGCTCAGGAGTTGTAGCAAAGGCACTTGCTTCATAACCTGCTTTTTCAATGGCATCTAAGATATCTGCCAAATTATTGCGCATGATCTCTTTTCCAGATACTGGATTATAAATCAGTCGTGCTTTTCTCATGTTCGAGCCCCTTACCGTTTCGCTAATTCCTCTTGAAGTAATTTGTTTACTACGCCAGGATTAGCCTTCCCTTTAGTCGCTTTCATAATTTGGCCAACTAAGAAACCAACAGCTCTTTCTTTACCGTTCTTGAAATCTTCAACAGACTGTTCATTATTATCTAACACTTCATTGATCATCGGAAGTAATTGAGCAGGGTCTGACAACTGAACAAGTCCTTTAGCTTCAACAACTTCTTTGGCATCTCCACCATTTTGAATCAATTCTCGGAAGACTTTCTTCGCAATTTTAGAGCTGATCGTACCGTCGGCAATCAGGGTGATCATGCCTGCTAAGTTGTTCGGAGTTAACTTAGTATCAGCTAATTCTAATTTTTCGCTGTTCAAATAGGCAGATACTTCACCCATCAACCAGTTAGAAGCTTGTTTTGCATCTGCGCCTTCCTTCAAGGTATCTTCAAAGAAGTCGGACATTTCACGGCTTAAGGTTAGGACCATCGAATCATATTCTGGTAAACCTAACTCATTCACATAGCGTTCACGACGTGCTGCCGGCATTTCTGGCAATGTTTCACGTACTTCATCAATCCATGCATCATCGATTTCAAAACGAGGAATATCTGGTTCCGGGAAGTAACGATAATCGCTTGAGCCTTCTTTGACACGCATCAAGATTGTTTTGTTTGTTCCTTCATCATAGCGGCGCGTTTCTTGCTGGATCGTTCCACCTGAAAGTAAAACTTTCGTTTGACGTTGTACTTCAAATGTTAAGCCTTTTTTTACGAAGCTAATGGAGTTCAAGTTCTTTAACTCGGTTTTTGTTCCGAATTCTTCTTGACCATACGGACGTAAAGAAATATTCGCGTCACAACGCATTGAGCCTTCTTCCATCTTCACATCACTGACTCCAGTAAATTGAACGATCGAGCGTAAGGCTTCTAAATAAGCATTGGCTTCTTCAGGCGAACGCATATCTGCTTCCGATACGATTTCAATTAATGGCGTTCCTTGGCGGTTTAAGTCGACATAAGAATAACCACCGATGCCGTGCATGTTTTTACCAGCATCTTCCTCTAAATGAACACGTTCAATTCGGATCTTTTTCTTTTTGCCGTTGACATCAATCTCGATCCAGCCATCATGTCCGATTGGTTCGTCAAATTGCGAGATTTGATAGGCTTTGGGATTATCTGGATAAAAATAGTTTTTGCGGTCAAAATGCATATTTTTAGAAATTTCACAATTTAAAGCTAGAGCTGCCTTCATTCCAAATTCGATCGCCGCTTTGTTCATAACTGGCAAAACGCCTGGGTAGCCCCAATCGATAATATTTGTATTCGTATTCGCTTCCGCACCAAAATGAGCGGGCGCAGGTGAAAAGATTTTAGAGTTTGTTTTTAATTCTACATGGACTTCAAGCCCAATGACTGTCTCTAAGTTCATTATTTGTCCCCCCCTAAAATCACTGGTTTTTGCTTATGGAAATCTGTTGCTTGTTCAAAAGCAAATGCTGCTTTGTACATCGTTGATTCATCAAAATGTTTTCCGATAATCTGTAGTCCAACTGGTAACCCTTCAGAGAAGCCGGCAGGAACAGACATTCCAGGTAATCCAGCCAAATTCACTGGAATCGTCAAGATATCATTTAAATACATTGTGATTGGATCATCGATGTTTTCACCAATACCAAAGGCAACAGTTGGTGATGTTGGACCAATGATCAAATCATAATCAGCAAAGACTTTATCGAAATCTTGCTTAATCAATGTCCGAACTTGTCCGGCTTTCTTGAAGTACGCATCATAATAGCCGGCAGAAAGTGAGAAGGTACCTAACATGATCCGGCGTTTTACTTCATCGCCGAAGCCTTCAGTCCGGGTATTTACATAAACATCTTCCAAGTTTTGAACATCTTCAGAACGGAAACCATAACGAATACCATCAAAACGCTGCAAGTTTGAGCTTGCTTCAGAAGAGGCGATGATGTAATACACTTCTACACCATATTTTGAGTGAGGCAAGCTAACTTCTTCAACTGTTGCACCCAAGGCTTTAAATGTGTCAACTGCTTTTGTAATTGCAGCTTTGACTCCTGGCTCAATTCCCTCAGCCATAAATTCTTTTGGTAATGCGATCTTCATTCCTTTGATATCGCCAGTTAAACCAGCTGCAAAATCAGGTACAGAAACTCCCGCAGAGGTGCCATCTTTTGGATCATATCCACTGATTGCATTTAGAGCTAAGGCATTATCCTTAACTGTTCGGGTAAATGGGCCAATTTGGTCTAATGATGATGCAAAAGCAATCAAGCCAAAACGAGATACGCGGCCATAAGTAGGTTTCAATCCAACAACGCCATTGAAAGCTGCAGGCTGGCGAATACTGCCCCCGGTATCACTACCTAAGGACACAGGAACTTCTCCTGCCGCTACTGCAGCAGCAGAGCCACCTGAAGAGCCACCGGGAACCTTCGTTTGGTCCCAAGCATTTTTTGTTTTCTTAAAGTATGATGTTTCGCTTGAACTTCCCATCGCAAACTCATCCATATTTAGTTTTCCGACAGGAATTAAATCTGAACTGTAAACCTTCTCCATGACGGTGGCATCATAAATAGGATCAAAGTTTGATAAGATTTTTGATGCAGCTGTTGTTAGAAGTCCTTTCGTAACGATGTTGTCTTTGATTCCGATTGGAATACCAGCCAACGCATTTTCTTCAGTGATTCCTTTTGCATCGATGGCTTTTGCCAATTCTAGCGCTTTTTCTTCATTCAAAGTGATGAAGGCATCGATATCTTTTTCAGTTTCTTTGATTCGGTCAAAGGTTTCGCTTGTTAGATCAGTCGCGGTAATTTCTTTTGAAACTAACAGGCTGTGTAGTTCTTCAATTGATTTATCATATAATTTTTCCATTATGCACCAGCCTCTCCATTGTCAATGATTGCCGGAACCTTGATGAAACCATCTTCACTTTCCGGAACATTTTTCATTAACTCGTCACGCGGCCAGCCTCCATCGGTTACATCTTCGCGCATGACGTTAATTGTTTCTAATACATTGGAAGTAAATGGCACGCCTTCTGTATCAACTTCCCCAAGTTGTTCGACCATGTCGATTATTTTGCCTAATTGATCTGTAAACCCAGTCAATTCATCATCTGAAAAAGAAAGCTTCGCAAGTTTCGCGACATGTTTCACTTGTTCTTCATTGATTGCCATAATATCCCTCTTTCTTTTGTCAATTTTCAATCATTTTATCATATCTCTGTTAGAATTCACGGGTTTTTCTTGAAATTTTTTGAAAAGTTGTTCAATTCAAACAATTTAATGAATAAACCCATTCTAGTAGACCTGACGCTTTTTTATAATACTCGTTCGTTAATCGAATCGTCAATATTCTTCTAGACAAAATTGCTTAATCTGTATGACTTTCTTCGATTGCTTGAATCATTTGTTTTTCATCCCAAACTTCTATACCCAAACTTTGTGCTTTTGTCAGCTTACTTCCGGCGTCTTCGCCAGCTACTACGATATCTGTCTTTTTAGAGACGCTGCCAGTTACTTTCCCGCCAAGATTTTGAATTTTCTCTTTAGCATCTTCCCGGGTATAGTCGACAAGTTTCCCAGTTAACACGACCGTTTTATCTTTGAACGGCGATTCGACTTCTGCTAACTGACTCGCTCGAATCCCCTTATATTCAAGATTTACACCACGATCTGCTAATTCTTGCATCAATTCGTGTACCTCTTCATTTTCGAAATACGTCACCAAGCTGTCTGCGATTGTTTCACCAATCGTATTCAGGCTGACGATTTCTTCTTTATCAGCCTTGCTTATAGCCTCAAGATTGCCAAAGTGTTCCGCTAAAATCCCTGCGGCTTTTGCACCAACATGACGGATACCAAGACCAAAGATCAGACGTTCAACCGAATTCCCACGACTGGCATCAATTGCCTGCAAAATATTTTCAGCAGACTTATCCTTGATCTTGTCTAAAGTCAACAGTTGCTCTTTATCCAATGAATATAAATCTGCAACATCTGAGACTAGTTTCTTATCGAACATTTGTGCTAATACTCGAGGACCTAAGCCTTCAATATTCATGGCATTTCGAGAAACGAAGTGGCTTAATCCCTCTTTGATCTGTGCCGGACATTTCGGATTAATACAGCGCAACGCAACTTCTTCATCCAAATGAACTAACTCGCTATCACAAATCGGACAATGGGTTGGTACTGGATACGGTTCGCTGTCTTTTGGACGCTTTTCCAGAATTACCTGTGCAACTTCCGGAATAATATCTCCAGCCTTATAAACTAAAATCGTGTCTTTCAATCGAATGTCTTTCTTTTCAATATAATCACTATTATGCAGACTAGCACGCCCAACTGTTGTTCCTGCTAAACGAACTGGCTCCATAATTGCTGTCGGTGTCAATACGCCTGTTCGCCCAATCGTCCAATCAATGTCCAGTAAGGTCGTCTGTGCTTCTTCAGGCGGAAATTTGTAAGCTGTAGCCCAGCGTGGCGCTTTCACGGTAAAGCCCAACTCGTCTTGTAAATCAAACTCATTCACCTTGATCACGATGCCATCGATTTCGTAAGACAATTGGTCTCTCGTTTCATGGAATTTTTCGATATATTCCCAAACTTCATCGATTGTCTCGCAGACCTGGTGTTCCGGATTCGTCCGAAAACCTAAGCGAGACATCTCATTCAGTGCGTGATCTTGAGTTGTTGATTCTAACGGACCAAAATCAGCTAATGTATACAAAAAAGTGCTCAAGTTTCTTTGTGCCGCGATACGTGTATCCAATTGTCGCAAACTTCCGGCTGCTGCATTACGGGGATTAGCAAAAACTTCTTTTCCGTCTTCTTCCCGCTGCTTATTTAACTTGATAAATGAAGCTTTCGGCATATAACATTCGCCCCGTACCTCGATAGTCAGAGGTTCTTTTAACCGCAATGGAATCGACTTCACGGTTTTCAAGTTTTCTGTGATATTTTCACCAACTGTTCCATCTCCGCGAGTCGCCCCTTGTACGAAGACCCCATTTTCATATTTTAATGAGATCGATAGTCCATCGATTTTTAATTCCACACAGTAAGAAACGGGATGTCCCACCGCTTTTTTGACCCTTTCGTCAAAAGCAATTAACTCTTCCTTACTGAAAACATCATTCAAACTGTATAAAGGAATATCATGCACAACTTTTTCAAAGCCTTCTAGTACTTTACCACCTACACGCTGTGTAGGTGATTCCGGTGTAATCAAGTCTGGATATTCTGTTTCGATTTCTACTAATTCTTGATATTTTTTATCATAAACAAAATCTTCCACCGAAGGTTGATCTTGTACGTAGTATTCGTAGGCGTATTGATTCAATTCATCGCGAAGCTGGGCTGAACGCTCTTCCGCTGCTTGAAAGGTCATTGGTTCCAAGAAGATCCCTCCTAGTTTTTATATTTTTTGAATTGGCGCAAAGGCCGCTAATAAACGCTTGACTCCTTGTTGTGGGAAAGCAATGTCTAGTTCAACATCCTTCGCGTTGCCGCTAACTTTTACTACTGTTCCAGTCCCCCATTTTTTATGTTGCACTTTATCACCTGGATTCCAGCTTTCATTTTCACCACCGGAAGCGGTTTTGTTCATTACTGGTTCTCGTGTAGCATGCTGATATTTTGGCTTCATCGCATTAGGATTTGTCTTGAACGGATTATTAAAGGAGGCAGCTTTGGGTTGTGGCTGCATTCCTACTGGATTCAATAAGCTTTCATCAATCTCCGCTACAAAACGAGATGGTTGATTGTATTGTGTTTTTCCATAAAGTGTTCGAGAAAAGGCGTTTGTTAAGTACAAGCTTTCTTCAGCACGAGTTATGCCAACATAAGCCAAACGACGCTCTTCCTCTAATTCGGCTTCTTCCATCAATGAACGAGACAGTGGAAAGATCTTTTCTTCCATCCCAATCAAGAAAACGATCGGAAATTCTAATCCCTTAGCCGCGTGTAACGTCATTAAAGTTACTTGTGCACTCTCTTCTTGATAATCATCCAAATCTGAAACAAGTGCCAAGTCATTTAAGAAGATCGCTAGTTTCTCTTCTGGGGCATTCGCCGCATCGTCTTCTTGTGCTTCGTTACGTTTGTCGAATTCCTTCGTTACTGTCCGGAATTCTTCCAAGTTTTCAAGACGTGATTCAGCTTCAAGCGTCCGTTGATTTTTTAATTCATCTAAATAACCCGTTCGCTCTAGTACTTGATCAACTAAATCTGTAACCGGTAAATATCCGATCATTTCTTGAAATTGCGTGATCATCGTACCGAATTCGCCAATCATCCGCCCCGCTTTACCGGAGATATTCGCAAGATCTACATTTTGCGCAGCCTCAACCATTGACCAATCGTGCATTGTTGCAAAATTTCGTAATTTTTCGACTGAAGCCGCTCCAATTCCGCGTTTTGGCGTATTAATCACGCGTTCGAAGCTGACACCATCTCGAGGATTATTAATAATATTCAAATAAGCGATAATGTCTTTTATTTCTTTACGGTCATAGAATTTATGTCCGCCGACCATTGTATAAGGAACATTCGATTTGACTAGTGTGTCTTCAATCACCCGTGATTGAGCATTCGTTCGATACAAAACAGCAAAATCATTATAGCTACGATTATTTGTTTGGATCTCTTCTGTAATTTTGCTGACAATGAACTGTGCTTCATCACGTTCGCTATCGGCACGATAGTAAGTAATCTGTTCTCCTGCTTGATTATCAGTCCAAAGATTCTTATCCCGACGATTGCTATTATTTTGGATGACTTGATTGGCAGCATCTAAAATACTTTTCGTCGAACGATAATTTTGTTCCAGCAAAATGACTGTTGCATCGTTATAGTCTTTTTCGAAATCTAAAATATTTTGCATATCCGCACCACGCCAGCCATAGATACTTTGATCCGCATCGCCGACAACACACAAATTACGGAACCGTGCCGCTAACATATTTACTAAGGTGTATTGGGCATGGTTAGTATCTTGATACTCATCGACGTGTAAGTAATGAAACTTATTCTGATAATAGGTCAGAACTTCTTCGTTATCTTCAAATAATCGAATCGTATTCATAATCAAATCATCGAAATCCATGCTTTGATTGTTTCGCAAGGCTTTTTGATAAGCATCGTAGCAACGTGCGACAATTTCTTCAAAAAAAGAACCTTGGCGATCGGCGTAAGTTTCTGGTGTAAGCAACTCATTTTTTGCATTGCTGATTGCTCCCAGAATCGAACGCGGATCATATTTTTTCGGATCAATGTTTAATTCTTTCAAGATTCGTTTCATTAGTGTCAATTGATCCGAACCATCCAAAATCGTAAAATTCCGATCATAACCGATTGCATCTACATCGCGGCGTAAAATACGAACACACATCGAATGGAAAGTGGAGACCCAAACATCTTCGCCACCTTGGCCTAGAATGCCGTTCACCCGCTCCTTCATTTCTCGTGCTGCCTTATTGGTAAAAGTGATTGCCAAAATATTCCATGGATTCACATTTTTTTCTTCTATTAAATAAGCAATTCGATGGGTCAAGACTCGTGTCTTTCCACTTCCTGCTCCCGCCATAATCAATAACGGTCCTTCTGTATGAAGCACCGCTTCTTTTTGTTTAGGGTTTAGTCCTGCTAACAACTCCTGTTTGTTTGGCATGCAAAACGTCCTTTCTCTATTCAATCTTTTTCATTATAGCATCTCAGAAAGTTTCGCGACACTAGCAACATTTTAAAAAAGCGAATTCATTAATTCATCCTTGTTTTTCTTAGGAATTAGCGCTAGATTTAATAATGGTATGGGAGGAAATCATGAAAAAAGAACATGAAATAAAACGTTTAGATAGTACAAAAGTATTCTTTATATTAAAAGGAGTTTTGATTGGAGCAATCGCCGGAATCATTGTAAGTTTGTTTCGTCTATTGATTGAAAAGATGATGGAACATGTCATCACGCTTTATCTCTGGTTTCGTGATAATCCTTTATGGCTGATTCCATGGGCTTTAGTCATGCTAGTTTGCGCTTTGATCGTTGGCAGAATGATAAAATCTGAACCAAATATCAAAGGCAGCGGCATCCCGCAAGTCGAAGGAGCCTTGCAGGGTGAGATTAAATTGAACTGGTTCTCAGTTCTTTGGAAAAAATTTATCGGTGGCGTTTTGTCTGTCGGATCAGGATTATTTTTAGGTCGTGAAGGTCCCTCGATTCAATTAGGCGCTATGGTAGGACAAGGTTTTAGTGAATATACTCATGCCTCAACCTCAGAAAAAAAGATTTTTATTTCTAGTGGCGCAGCGGCGGGGCTAGGCGCGGCTTTCAATGCGCCGATTGCTGGATTGTTGTTTGTGATTGAAGAAGTTCATCATCACTTCTCGCCCTTGATTTGGTTAACTTCGCTAACTGCAGCTTTGACGGCAAACCTAGTCTCATTGAACTTTTTTGGTTTAAAACCAGTTCTGTTTATCGCAAATGTTCCATCACTACCTTTGAAGTATTATGGTCTATTGATTCTTTTAGGAATTATTCTAGGCGCACTCGGCTATGTTTACCAGATCGTACTTTTATCATTGCCGCAATTTTATAAACGAACACACTTGCCAGAACATCTTTATGGCATTATTCCCTTTTTATTGATTATTCCGATTGCTTTCTTTTTTCCGCATTATTTAGGCGGCGGCAATCAAATCGTCCTATCCCTAGGCAAAGAAGTTTTTCCATTGACTGTGTTGTTTTTCTTATTTCTTTTACGTTTTATCTTTTCAATGATCTCGTATGGCGCGAATCTTCCAGGCGGGATTTTCCTTCCGATTCTGACATTAGGTGCCTTGATTGGTGGTATTTTTGGGACTGTTTTGCATCAATGGTTTGGGATGGATTCCATGCTGATCCGAGATTTTGCGATTTTCGCGATGGCGGGATATTTCACAGCTATCGGAAAAGCGCCATTAACAGCAATTATTCTTGTTACCGAAATGGTTGGTAATATCACGCATTTAATGCCTTTAGCAGTTTGTTCGTTAACCGCTTATGTAATCAATGATTTATTAGGTGGTAATCCAATTTACGAATCGTTGCTTGAACGTTTACTCAAAGGACATCTTCCAAGTATTACTGGAAATAAGACGATCATCGAATTTCCTGTTACAGCCGAAAGTACTTTGGATGGTACGATGGTTCGCGATTTTAATTGGCCGGATGAGATGTTGTTGATATCGATTCGACGTGGCTCTTCTGAAATACTCACTCACGGAGACACGATCATGAAGGTTGGTGATCTACTCATGATCCTGACCGATGAAGGCTATACACAAAAAATAAAAGCAGAGATTCGCAAGCGCTCAAATGCTGCGATTGCAAAAAAACAAGATAAAGCAATAAAAAGTTAAATTAGAAAGCAATTTTGAAAAATCCTTTACAAATAAAAAGCAAATGTTTATATAACTATCCGAATGGAAAGAAATATTAGCATTTGCTTTCTTTAAATATTCTCAAAGTCACAGACGATGGATAAATTGATCAATTTAAACTACTCCACAGAGTCTCTTGAATGATCTAGCCTTGAATTTTTTTAGCTAGTCTTTCGTTCACGTAGACTGAAACCTGACCGTCATTCACTGGAAATACCCCTTGTCCATTTTCATCCAATACCACTTTAGCTTCATTATTTCCAAGTAAATCAACAAATGTTTCACCTTCATGAATAGCGCTGATGGTCATTTCTTTTTCGCCACCATTGGCATTTGTCATAATCACTGCCGCTCCTGATTCAGGATCATCAAAATCACCTGTTAAAGTCCAACCAATCACATCAGGATCATCAAAATAATCTGCTTGATTACCAAAATTCAGCATTTGTCGCAACTTGATTAAGTTGTTAAGACCCGGACCAACTGCTTCAGCGTTTTCCGTTCCATACAAGTCTCCCCAAAAAACGACTGGTTCACCTTCGTTTCGCAGTAAAATTAAACTATAGGCATGCAATTTGAACCAGCCTTCTACCCACGATTCCAAGCTTTGTCCATGTTGGGTATCATGATTATCGACAAATGTTACCGCCCAATCGGGACGCGTCTCGATCAAAGTTCCAGCAAATATTTGCCTCATATCAAATCCACCCATAGTTGAAGCCGCTTGAAAGAAATTGAAATGTAGTGGAACATCAAAAAGTGAAATCAGGTTTCCAGAAGAATCTAGATATTCCTGCAGTTTCTCTAGCTCATCGGACCAATACTCTCCGACAACAAAAAGATCTTCACCTTTTTCCTCACGACGTTTAAGAAGCCAATCAACAAAAAGGTCAAATCGAATGTGCTTCACTGCATCTAAGCGATAACCATCCACACCTGTCAATTCCTGATACCATTTACCCCATTTGTCTAATTGTTCGATGGTTTCAGGATTCTCCATGTCTAGATTACATCCCATTAAATAATCAAAGTTGCCATTTTCGTCATCAACATTCGGCTCCCAGCCTTTGTCTGCAAAGTTGAAAATCGCATGATCTTTTTCCCGAGCATCATAATCTACCCCTGAAAAATTTTCCCAATTCCATTGATAATCATTGTATTTACCTTGACGACCAGGGAAAGTAAATTTTGTCCAGGCTTCAATTTCTTCTTCTCCGGAATCAGGTTTAGTCCGATCATCAAAGCGATAGGAAACAGCTGAAACGGTTTCTGTCTCATCTGCGCCCATAAAATGATCGAAAACAATATCTGCATAAATTTTCAATCCAACTTTTTTCAATGCAGCTATACTGCTTAAATACTCTTCTTTGGTTCCATACTTTGTTCGAACACTGCCCTTTTGGTCGAACTCGCCAAGATCATAAAGATCATAAGTTCCATATCCGACATCATTTGCGCCTTCAGAACCTTTATAGGCCGGCGGCATCCAAATAGCATCAATTCCAATTTGACTTAATTCCTCCGCTTTTTCTGCTAATGTCTTCCAATGATTGCCGTCAGCAGGAAGGTACCATTCAAATCCTTGTAAAATCGTTTGTTTTCCCATAATCTTCACCTCTCTATATTTATCATACAGAATTTTAGCGCTCCTTCAAAATAAGACGAACCAAATATTCCTGTTTAAATGTTTTTGACCGTTTATGACTGTTTATGGTTGTATTATAAAAAAAACTGTGGTACTATTTCAAATGAAGGAGGATTGAAAATGCTTACAGAAGAACGACACAGAAAAATTACTGATTGGCTGGAACGGGATGGATTGGTAAAATCACAGGATCTAATCCAATGGTTAGATGCTTCTGAATCCACAATTAGACGTGATTTACAGGAACTTGAAAATTTAGGGATGCTGGAACGTGTCCACGGTGGTGCAAAACGTCCACAGCATCTTGAACAAGAACTAGGTATGGCTGAGAAATCATCCAAAAACGTTCAACAGAAGAAATTGATAGCCAGATATGCAGCTAAGAGCATATCCGAAGGCGATGTAATCTATTTGGATGCCGGAACCACAACTTCTGAAATGATCCCTTTCCTTAAGAATCGAGCAATCACAGTCGTCACAAATTCAGTAGGTTTAGCTGCTCGTCTGGTTGAAGCTGAAATCGCAACAATCGTATTAGGTGGACGAATCAAACTGACAACTGACGCAGTTGTAGGATCTCAAGCCTTGGAACAATTGAAACAATATCGCTTTAATAAGGCCTTTATGGGAATGAATGGTGTTCGAATAGACAGCGGCTATTCTACTCCTGATCCTGAAGAAGCGATATTAAAAAGGGCAGCGATCCAACAATCCGAAGAAGCATTTGTCTTAGTTGATCACAGCAAATTCAATCAAACAAGTTTTGTCAGTGTCGCTCCATTGTCAGCAGCTTCAATCCTCACCGATACCTGTCCTTTGGTTATCCATAATCAAATCACAGAACAAACTACCTTGAAGGAGGTTTCTGTATGATTTATACAGTGACACTAAACCCATCGATTGATTATATAGTACATGTTGAACAATTAATGATAGGCGATGTTAATCGCATGAAGAATGATTTAAAACTACCAGGAGGTAAAGGGATAAATGTTTCGCGGATTTTGAAACGAATTGATAATGATTCTACCGCATTAGGATTTCTCGGCGGATTTACTGGTCGTTTCATAGAAGAATGGCTGGAGAGAGAAGCCATTCAGACCAACTTTACCACAGTTGCTGATGATACACGAATTAATATCAAGTTGAAGGCCGATGAGGAAACGGAGATCAATGGTCAAGGCCCTGTCGTTTCAGTAGAAGAAATGAATGGACTAAAAAAAGTACTGGAAAACTTGACTTCAACCGACATCGTAGTTTTGTCAGGTAGTAAGCCTGCCAGTGTTCCGACTGGCTTTTATCAAAAGCTAATTGAGATCATTAAAGGTAAAGGCGCATCGTTTGTGATTGATACAACCGGTGCTGATTTGATGGATGCCTTAGAAAAAGGGCCACTTTTAGTAAAGCCAAATAATCACGAACTGGCAGAACTATATCAAACAAGCTTTAATTCAGTTGAAGATATTTTTCCGTTTGGTCAACGTCTGCTAGACGAAGGCGCACAACATGCGTTGGTCTCAATGGCCGGTGATGGTGCTCTGCTATTTACTGAAGATGGCGTATTTCGTTCAAATGTACTGAAACGTGAAGTGAAAAATTCCGTGGGTGCAGGTGATTCAATGATCGCTGGATTTGTCGGTAATTATACTAAAACACAGGATTCTGTCGAAGCATTTAAATGGGGCGTTGCATGCGGCAGTGCCACTACATTCTCAGATGATTTAGCAACAGCAGATTTCATTAAGGAATTATTACCAGAAGTTGAGATCACTAAAGTAAAATAATGCTGATTTCCCTTCTGTCAAACATATATTTATTACAATTGGAGGAATTATGATGGATATTAAAGATTTATTGATCAAAGATGCCATGATCATGGACTTGCAGGCGACCACAAAAAAAGCTGCGATCGATGAAATGGTTCAAAAAATGTATGACGCTGGCCGTATTTCTGACACTGATATTTATAAAGAAGGAATTTTAAATCGGGAAGCTCAAACTTCCACTGGCCTGGGCGACGGTATCGCAATGCCTCATGCAAAAAATAGTGCAGTCAAAGAAGCGACAGTTTTATTTGCTAAAAGTAAAAACGGTGTTGACTACGAATCTTTAGATGGTCAACCAACCTATCTATTCTTTATGATCGCTGCTCCAGAGGGTGCGAACGATACACACTTGCAAGCATTAGCTGCCCTATCTCGACTTTTAATTAATCCAGATTTTGTTGCAAAATTGAAAGCGGCTGATAGTCCAGATCAAGTCCAAGCGACCTTTGATGCAGCTGAAAAAGAAAAGGAAGCTGAGGAAAAAGCCGAAGCAGAAGAGAAAATAAAAGACACAAATCGTCGTTATATCGTTGCGGTAACAGCCTGCCCCACTGGAATCGCACATACTTACATGGCTGAAGATGCCTTGAAGAAAAAAGCGAAAGAAATGGGCGTAGAGATTAAAGTTGAAACTAATGGTTCTGAAGGAATCAAGCATCGCTTGACTGACGAAGATATTGCCCGTGCTGACGGAGTCATCGTAGCAGCTGATAAAAAAGTAGAAATGAATCGTTTTAACGGTAAAGAGTTAGTCAACCGTCCAGTTAGTGATGGAATCCGAAAACCTGAGGAATTGATCAACCTCGCCTTGAGCGGAAGCGCTCCTATTTATCATGGCAATGGCGAAGAAGCTTCAACTAGCGATGACAAAAGTGATAATGGAACTTTAGGACAACGCATTTATAAAGATTTAATGAATGGTGTATCACACATGCTACCATTCGTCATCGGCGGCGGAATCATGATCGCTTTATCATTCATGATTGACCAATTTATGGGCGTACCTCAGTCTGAACTTGCTAATCTAGGGAATTACAATCAAGCTGCTAGCTGGTTCAATCAAATCGGCGGTGCTGCATTTGGTTTCATGTTACCTGTTCTTGCTGGATTTATCGCATCAAGTATTTCTGATCGTCCTGGCTTGATTGCTGGTTTTGCAGCTGGTGCTTTGGCAAATGCTGGCGGAGCTGGTTTCCTAGGTGCTTTGATTGGTGGTTTTATTGCAGGATATGTCATTGTGTTCTTGAAAAAAATCTTCAAAAACTTGCCTAAATCACTTGAAGGAATCAAAGCGATCCTCTTCTACCCCTTCTTTGGGTTGATGATTACTGGTTTCTTGATGCTCCTTGTCAACGTTCCAATGAAAGCCATAAATGATGGTTTAAATGGTTTCTTGACTGGCCTTAGCGGCTCAAATGCGATTTTATTAGGCGCTCTGCTTGGCGGAATGATGGCTGTCGATTTAGGTGGTCCTATCAACAAAGCTGCTTATGTATTTGGTACGGCAACGCTTGCGTCAAGCGTCGCTCAAGGAGGATCAATCGTTATGGCGGCTGTAATGGCAGGTGGAATGGTACCTCCTTTGGCTATCTTTGTTGCAACGCGTCTGTTCAAGAATAAATTTGAAAAGAGTCAAGTAGATGCAGGATTGACAAACATTGTAATGGGACTTTCTTTCGTAACTGAAGGAGCGATTCCGTTTGCAGCTGCCGATCCAATTCGCGTGATTCCAAGCTTTGTCGTTGGATCAGCTTTAGCTGGTGGATTAGTTGGTGCTGTCGGCATCAAATTGCTTGCCCCTCATGGCGGGATCTTCGTAGTTCTCTTGTTGAGTCATCCGTTACTTTACCTTTTATTCATCGTCATCGGTGCAATTGTGTCAGGTGTTATCTATGGTTTAGTTAAAAAACCAGTTGTTAAGTAATAAAAAAGAAATCCACTCTCAAAAACTTGAGAGTGGATTTTTTTTACAGCCAGCGATCTCTTCTGTGAGCGCGGACAGGTTGAGGTTTTGGTTTAATCGCAAACAGGATCATCCCAATAAAGAAAACTGCAATCGACAAAGGAATCTCTAGAGACGGAAGTGGCAACAAGAAAATTAATGCAACGATCAATAAGCAACTACCCATTATCTTGATATATCTTCGATCCATAGCAAACCTCACCTTTCTATAGCAAAAGTACAATTTTTATTAATCTTTGAAATGCAGATAGTTCTGCTATTTTCCCTCCATCAAATTTCTAAAATATCTAACTGATTTTTAGCGGATACCTTCTTCTGATCAATAAATGACACAATCAAATGCTTCGCTTCTTTTTCTAATGAAAAGGTCAGAGAATCATTTTTGCGACTCACTTGATGGATAGTCATGTCCTTCAATGCCAGTTTCAACTCATCTAAAGGAAAATCCAAAAAAGCTTTTTTGGGGATGAATAGTTGTAAGACAGCGGTATAATCCTTATAACGCATATCCTGAATCTCAAATTCAATAGAATCACGAATATAGTACTCAAATGCTGCTAAACCTTTGTCTAACGTCAACTCAGGATACAAAATGTGATAGTTCATCATCCTCTCGCTCTCATCATCAATCCACGGGAAGTAAGCAAGAGCGTTTAGACCACCCTTCATTCGATTTACGCGATATTGATTCGTCAAGAAATTATAGGTTCTAGTGACGAAATAAGAAGCATCACTCTTTTCAGTCGGTTGGAACTGCTCATTTTGATATTGCACTGTTTGGATTACTGTGTCTTCAAAAGCAAACTCAATATAGGGTTGTTTCAATATGCCGACACCGTTAGTATAAGACAATTGTGAGATACCTAACTGATCCCTAAATAATTGTTGAAACCTCAAATTCGCTGCATCTTGCCACTGAAACGGGTCCTTATAGAGCTCAAAGAAAACGCCTGAACCCAGCTCTGCTACTTGGTCAACCTGCTGGATCTCCAGCAACAATTGTTTAGCAAACAATTTCTTATAAGGAGCTCCCAAAAAAAGCCACCAACAAGCTGTCAGACAGACCCCTTTATAAAAAACATCGTAACCAGGAAAAGGATTGCAATCTACGACAACATCACCATTAAGCCCTTTCATTTTGGGTAGCACTTTGGTTTCTTCTGCTGATTCAAATGAACGGCGTTTGGATAACTCACTCGTGTTATGATAAAGATACTCATCATATGAACGAATGTAAGCAAAGAAACCATGTTTAATCAAACGCGACCGCAAATAATCTAAATAGACGTTTTCCCAATAGTAAAAATTTTTCTCGTTGATAATACTTTTTTCGAATAGCGAATCTCCTAACAAGTGAATTGTCGTTTCTTCTTCCGCGTTTTTCAATTGAAGCCAAAAATCTTCCTTTAACCCAAACTCAGTAATGGTTCGCTGCAAATGTTCCTGATTAAACTCCTGTTCTTTCCCATTGATTAGCATTTTGTCTGGTTCCAGCAATAGGCGACTCATGACTAGCCAATCGGTGATCGTCAATTGAATATCGGCTTGCTTAAGATCGTAAAGCTGGCTGACACTGTATAACTTCTGATTTTTTTCCATTGCCTTCCCCTTTCTCATAGCTCTATTATAATTATATCTTAAAGATTTAAAAAACCCTATGAAATTGATTATTAAGTTTAAAAAAATTGTATACTATAATTGATTATGATAAAACTAAAACTGGAGGTGTTCAAATGGGACTAAAATTTGAAAAAACCGATGATTTGGATAAGTTATTTGAATCGTTCGCTGTCGATCCTGATAAAAAAGTACAAAAGGACGAAGATATTCAAAAGTTTTTAAAACCAAAAACTGAACAAACAGATAAAAAAAAGGATCAGGCTTAAGCCTGGTCCTTTTCGATTGCTGCCTCGATAGCCTGCCATGCTTCTTCTTTTCCTTTTTTTGTTTCAGAAGAGAAAAGAATGAAGGTGTCATTCGGATCAAAATCTAGTTTTTTCTTAATTGCACTTGTGTGTTTGTTCCATTTTCCCCGGGGAACCTTATCAGCCTTCGTTGCGACGACAATCACAGGGATATTATAATACTTCAAAAACTCATACATCTGAATATCTTCTTTACTAGGATCATGCCTAACGTCAACTAGTGAGACCACCGCTCGTAACTGCTTGCGGCTAGTAATGTATGTTTCAATCATCTCGCCCCACTTGGCGCGCTCTGTCTTCGAAACCTTCGCATATCCATATCCAGGAACATCGACAAAATGCAAAGCATCTTCAATTAAATAAAAATTCAATGTTTGAGTTTTACCTGGTTTTCCTGATGTTCGTGCTAAGTTTTTTCGATCAATCAGGGTATTGATAAATGAAGATTTCCCCACATTTGAACGTCCTGCTAGAGCAATCTCTGGCAGATCCGTTTCAGGATATTGTTTTGGCGAGACCGCACTGATCACGATCTCTGCATTATGCACTTTCATTGCTTCACGCCTTTCAAAAAGGGTTCACAAATAACTTTGTGAACCCTCACTTATTAACCTGCTTTTTTCTTATCGTTATGATATTCAATGATCGGTTTTCCTGTTCCTTCAACAGACTCTTTGGTCACGATCACTTTTTCAATTGATTCGTCTGATGGAATATCGAACATGACATCCATCATCACATCTTCGATGATAGAACGCAAGCCACGAGCGCCTGTGTTTCGTGCAATAGCTTTGTCGGCAATTGCGTTCAGTGCATCAGCGTCAAACGCTAAATCCGTTTCGTCGTACGAAAGTAATTTTTGATACTGCTTAACTAACGCATTCTTCGGCTCAGTCAGAATACGAACCAAATCCTCTGTCGTTAATTTTTCTAATGCTGTTGTTACAGGTAAGCGACCGATGAATTCTGGAATTAAACCGAATTTCAATAAATCTTCAGGAATAATCTGCTGCATAATACTTGCATCTTCATCAATTTTCTTGTTATTTGTGCCAAAGCCAATCGTTTTTTCGCCTAAACGATTTTTGACAATCGTCTCGATCCCATCGAATGCTCCGCCAACAATAAACAAAATATTTGTTGTGTCAATTTGGATAAATTCTTGATGTGGATGCTTACGTCCACCCTGTGGCGGCACACTAGCAACCGTTCCTTCAAGAATCTTAAGTAAGGCTTGTTGAACACCTTCTCCTGATACATCCCGTGTGATCGAAACATTCTCACTCTTACGTGTAATCTTGTCTATTTCATCTATATAGATGATTCCTTTTTCCGCACGTTCAACATTGTAATCCGCAGATTGTAACAATTTCAATAGAATATTTTCCACATCCTCGCCGACATACCCAGCTTCAGTCAAACTGGTTGCATCCGCGATCGCAAATGGGACATTCAGTGTTCTCGCTAAAGTTTGCGCTAAAAATGTTTTACCTGATCCAGTAGGACCAATCAAACAAATATTGCTCTTTTGCAATTCAACCTCATCAAGCCCATCACTCTCAGTATTCACTCGTTTATAATGATTGTACACCGCAACCGATAAAGCCTTTTTTGCTCGATCTTGACCAATAACGTATTGGTTTAAAACATCCAGCAATTCTTTTGGTTTTGGTACATCAATAAATTCACGAATCGCTTCTTCATGGAATTCCTCGTCGATAATTTCTTTACAAAGGTCGATACATTCATTACAAATGTATACTCCCGGACCCGCCACGACTTTTTTTACTTCCTCTTGGGTCTTTCCGCAAAATGAACAGCGGACTGTTTCACCTGCGCCTGTGCTCTCATACATGGCTTTCACCTCTTGCTTCTTTCTCTACAAGTGTTTCCACGATTGCAGTCTTTATCTATAATAACATAAAGCATTGAAAAGACAAAGAATCCAAGTGTATTTAAAAAGGAAATCTAAAGAAAAAAGTTCTCGAAAATTCGAGAACTTTTAGTCTATTTTGCATACCAGGCCAAGCCTTCATATCTCCAGCCATGCTTTACTAGATTATTTTTTTCATTCGTGTTCAATGTGTAATGATGCGAACCGGCTTTAGCATTTGGATTATACAACCGATGAAGTGCTTTCGAACCACCAGAGTACCAAGAGATTCCTTCGTATTTCCAGCCTTTTGAGACTAGGTTGTTCTTTTCATTCGCATTCAAAGTGTAATGATGATCACCAGCATTTTTGTTATATAAACGATAGACTGGCGCCCCTGAAGTCGGACCATTCCAACCGATGCCTTCATATTTCCAGCCTTTTGAGACCAAATTATTTTTCTCAGCAGCATTTTGTGTGTAGAAATGCTCGCCACTATTTGGGTTGTAGACACGATACATCTGAACAGTATTTTCTGGCTGTGTTGTTTTCGGATTACTGAAAGTTCCAGTATAATCTGCGTTGATATCAAAGTTTCCGCCTACGCCAGGAAATGATAATTGTGAAGACCACTGCCAAGCACCGTATTGCGTATAGAAATTCGTCGTTGAGAGATTATAAGGATAAGCAGCTACCCAAATATTTTTGTTCCCAATCGTGGCACCATTGATCCGACCGCTAGTCAACCAATTTAAACCGATATAATGGCGAACATTTCCGTAACCCAATGATTTCAAACGATTTTCGAAAGCTCGAGAGTTGTTGGTGTGATCCCCTTTCCCAGCAATCTGAGGCTCCTCGATATCATTGACCATTACTGTACCACTGCTGAGTCCAAGTCTTTTTGCTTCTGCTGCAAAATAGTTGGCTTCTGCAACGGCTTGAGCATCTGTCTTAAACCAGCTGTAATGATAAGCAGAAACCTTCATACCAGCCGCCATAGCATTATTAATTTGCGATTGTGCATAAGGATTTTTATAACTAGTAGCTTCAGTTAATTTAACAACAACGCCTGTAACGCCATAATTTCGCATTTTTTGAAAGTTCGCAACAGAGATATTTCCATTATGAGAAGAAATATCAATAAAGCTCTTACTCGGCGTATTCGTATTCGTTGCCGAAACTGACGGCAATGCTGCGAACAATTGAATCGAAGGATAAAGGTCAGAACGCCCTTTTGGTAATGACATCGTACCTTCTGCTGTATCTATTTGTGATTCAGGAACGACAATCTCTTCTGGTACGGAGCTGTCTGTCGTTTGAGTGCTTTCTTCTGTATTCTCAGCTGTTTGCTCAACCGCTGGTGTATCTGCTTGCGCTTCAACGGTTGATGATTCGCTTATTGCTGCCGTATCAACTATTTGGTTGTTGCTTGATTCTTGAGTTTCCTCAGCATATACTGCCGTTGAACAATTTAGAAACAAAACAGTCAAGAAGCATAATCCTAAAAATTTTTTCTTCATTTTCTCCTCCTTAAAGTATCGAAGCATATATCTAATGATAGAAAAGTTGCCTCGATAATTAGTCTCATTTATTAATAATTCAATATTACCAAATTTAGATGTTATTTTGAAGTTATTCGTTATAAATACTATAAAAAAACTGAGAAACTAAGTTATTGAGAAGATTAAGTCTTGATACTTCACTCAAAATCTCCATAAAACAAAAAAATATGCCGTACAAAATGTGTGCGGCATACTAAAAATAACCTTCTTTATTTAGCTGCTCACCAGTTAAATGGTAAGCAGCTAAATGCTGAAATTATTTTTCTACAGCTGTTCCAGTTACAAGTTCAACTGCTTTTTTCATTTTAATATCATGCTCCAACATGTCTTCAGTAAGAACACGTTTGATTTGTTCTTCTGGCATTTGGTACATGCCAGCTAATTCGTTGATTTCTTTAGCAATGTCTTCATCAGATGCTTCGATCTTTTCTGCTTCAACGATAGCTTCCATCACTAAATTAGTTTTAACACGACCTTCTGCTTCACCTTCAAATTGAGTGTGTAAGTCAGCTTCAGTTGAGCCTGTTAATTGATAGTACATTTCTGGAGAGATGCCTTGACGTTGCATGTTGTTAAGGAACTCATCCATTGAACGATGGACTTCGTCATGCACCATTACGTGTGGAAGTTCAACGATTTCAGCGTTATCCACTGCTTGCTTAATGGCAGCTTCATCTTTTGCTTCTTTTGCAGCTTCTTCTTTTTGTTTAGTTAATTCATCACGGTATTTTGCTTTTAATTCATCTAAAGAATTAACTTCTTCATCAACATCTTTAGCAAAATCATCGTCTAATTCAGGTAATTCTTTTGCTTTTACTTCGTGGATCGTTACTTTGAAGATTGCTTCTTTACCTGCAAGATCTTCAGCTTGATAATCTTCAGGGAAGGTAACTGTAACATCTAAGTTTTCACCTGCTTTGTGACCAACTAATTGTTCTTCAAAGCCAGGAATGAACGAACCAGATCCTAATTCAAGTGAATAGTTTTCACCTTTTCCACCTTCAAAAGCTTCTTCGCCGACAAATCCTTCAAAGTCGATTACAGTTGTATCGCCATTTTCAGCAGCTTCGTCTTCTTTGATGACTAATTCAGCTTGAGCTTCCTGTTCTGATTTTAAACGAGCATCTACGTCAGCATCTGAAACTTCAGCATCTTGTTTAGGAACTTCAAGTTCTTTATAGTCACCTAATTTTACTTCAGGTTTTACGGTAACTTCAGCCTTGATGACCCAAGCTTCACCTTTTTCCATGCTGTCTACATCGATTTTTGGTTGAGAAACCGGATCGATTCCTGCTTCTTCAACAGCTGCTTCATAAGCAGTTGGCAATACATCGTTTAGAGCATCTTCATACAATGCTTCTTCACCATACATGCGGTTAAATACTTGACGAGAAACTTTTCCTTTACGGAAGCCAGGTACGTTAAGATTTTTTTTCACTTTGTTGAATGCATTTGTTAATCCCTTTTGAATTTGCTCTTGTTCAATTGAGAAAGTTAACACACCATCATTGGTGCCAGTTTTTTCAAAATTTGCAGTCAAATTTGTTCCCTCCGAATACTATTATACTTGCATTTTGCATACCACTAAATATTACACTACTGATTGTGAAATGTAAATATAAAGCTATTACTCTCGGCATTTTTTAATGATAATCGAACATAAGTTGTTTAATCTTACTACGAACCATTTCTACAGCATCATCCAGCTTTTCTGCTTTTCCTCGATACTCAGCTAAATAACTGTCCACCCATGCTTGGGGTCTCATAAACGAGCTTTGTAATGGATACAAGAAGGCCATTTCTAGCTTGACTTGTTCCAATAGATTCGCTAAAAGGATCGGGTCCTCATCAATTAAGTAATCATTCAAAAGAGTTTCGATCTTGTTTTGCAGTGTATCATCAAAGCCAGTATGTGCCGGAGACAGCTCAACGATTTCATCTTGGATTGTCAAATATCTGACCTTTTCCACGACCCCGACTTTAGCTAAGCTCTCAAATAAGAAACTGCGAACCAACGGCGCAATTTTGCGATCCAACATAAAGCTTTCAGCCAAGGATTGTAGACGTTTTTCTGGAAGCTGCTTGATTCTTCGAATGACAATCAATTGATCCATCGGCATCATTGCCGGCAATTGACTCAGTTCAGTTTCAAGTTGTTCGATTACCGCTTGTTGTTGTCTTTGAAAAAAAGTTTCTTGTTCATCGATACGCATCGACCACAAGTTTTGCTGTTCTTCAGTTAATTGTTTATTTTTTTGTGCGCGCCAGAGAAATTCACGAGCGGTGAAAAACTTTTGAGAATATAACTGAATTTGCAAATATAAATCAATCATCTCAGGTGTTTCAAGGTAGCTTTCTATCTCTTCTTCGGAGTATTTCAACGCTTCAGCAAAATCTCCCTGCTCCAAAGCCAGACTTGCGATCAGGCGATTCAATTTTGCTGAAGGATTTTTCTGATAAGCAAGTTTATAATTTTCTAATGCCAGTGAAAAATTCCCAGCTGAAAAGGCCTCTTCAGCTAGTGTTAAATAATAATGATCATTTTTTGGAAATTCTATCGGATTCATTCTTGGTCAATACCCTCTCTAGCTGCTATTAAATTAATCGTTACAACACTGGTATCTGAAAAGTAATCGCCAATATGCTGTTTGTTAGGTGTAAAAATTGTTACAAGATAACCTAACATAAAAAAGGATCCTCGCAAGATATATCGACAAGCACCTTCACGAACCAACACTGTTTGCCAGCTCAATTCGGCTTCTGTGAAGCTAATAACGCGAATGCCAAAAACCATCTTACCAATCGTTTGACCATGATTCATTTTTGTTAATAAAATGAAATACGCCAAATAGACTATTAGTGCTAAAAAACCATATACGCTTGTTATTTCAGTGTTTTTTTCTATGTTAAGCAGGTTAGCCGGTAAGCCAAGCAAAATAGTAGTCACCGCTGTAACACAGAGTAAATCTACTAGATATGCAAAAAAACGGATCCAAAAGCCTGCGTAAAAAAAGTCTGGATAATGATTAAATTGCGGCTGACGTTGTCTTTTTTCAAGCAACCGTGTCACCGGTCCAACTGCCGGTCTTTGATTAGTCTCTTCAGCCATGACTATTCACCTCCATACAGATACATCGCTTTAGGAGCTTGAGGAGTGCCAACACTTTCAACGATATTTCTTACCAGCTCTTCTTGTGAAGGCTTGATTCCTTGGAGTTCTGCTAAACTATTACCAAACCAAGTATTCATAAAATTTGTGGATCCGCTAGTATATGAAATAACTTTTGCGTCGCTCAAACCTTTGTCTTTTCGCAAAGCCTGCAATGCTTGATCTGGAAAACCGATATCATCCACTAAACCATTTTGAAGAGCCTGCGCTCCATCATAGATTCTTCCATCAGCTAATTTCCGCACCGCCGCTTCATCCATATCTCGGCCCTCCGCTACGACTTTGACAAAACGCCCATACATACTATCCACAAAAGCTTGTAAGACTTCTTTATCTTCTTTTGTTTGAGGGCGAGAAGATGAGCCGATGTCTTTTAGAGCCCCACTCTTGATTGTGGCATCGGTGATTCCAAGTTTTTCCATCAAGCCAGAATAATTCATACTGGACATAATCACCCCAATCGAACCAGTCATCGTATCCTCTGTTGCAAAAATCCGATCAGAATTAGCTGCGATATAGTAGCCTCCGCTAGCCGCTTGGCTTTCCATTGATGCATAAATCGGAATTTTTTTATCTTTTTGAATTTCTTTCAAGGCACGAGTGACTTCTGCCGTCTCATAGACTGATCCGCCTGGTGAATTAATTTCCAACAGAATCCCTTTTATTGTCGAATCATTTTTGATCTTAGCTAATTGCTTCATAAAAGAACTGTGGTTATAGCTATCAGTTGAAAATAATCCGCTAGTTCCATCGTCAACAATTGTACCCTCTACTACTAATTTGGCAATTTTCTCAGTACTTGAGCCAGCTTCTTCTGTTTTTTCCTGAGGTTCATCTGTCCCATATAATAACTCGTTCACTTGACTAAGTTCTTTACTACGTTCATTTTTTCGGCTGATCGTCGACGATATCACTGAAAAAATCAATAAAACAACTGCAATAACGACCGCAACCCAACGTCTCTTATTCATTTTCTTCCTCCATTTTCGTTCTAATATAAGTTACGGATAATCAATACTTTTTCAGTCGGTCCTTCAGCATTCATTTTCTCCGCTTTCTCCAATAAAGAATATCCTCCGAAAAATTCATGAGTCAAAGGATCCTCGATTTGAAATGCTTGGGCTTCTTCAATGCTTAAAGCATCTGGATTGATTTCTTGGATGCTATCCCAACCGGTATCTAAAAAGATTTTTGTTTCGTCATTAATTTTTGGATCATCTGAAAGCTGCGCTAAAAATTTCCGCAGTCCACCGACTGTCAAGTTTTCTGGTTGATTCATCTTGTTTTCCTCCTTATACATTTTGTGAAAAATATGATCACAAAAATTGCCGTTCATCATCGGACTAATCCAGCGAACAAAAAAATATTATATTGCTACAATCGCCCAAAGAATGATACTTCTCTATTCTACATTATTCTCCTTACAGATGATACGCAGAAGCAATTTGTTTTTTTTCATCAATACTTTTCACGAATTACATATATACCAATTCATTTAAAATAAAAAATAGTTTGACTAAACGGAAAGTTTATATTATATTATTCATTGTTTCCGAGGTTAAAACAAAAAAATCTTAAATGTACCAATAAGATAGCGCCAGACCCTTTTTGGGTGACGAGGAAGAAGCTAATCGAATCATTCGGCGGGTGGCTTCAGGGTAGCTGTGCTCTACAGATCATTACAAAAACTTTATAAAAGAACAAAAAAATGATCAGACAGCTCGGAAACATATAATGACAGGAAAGTAGGAAGACATTATGTGTGGAATCGTAGGTATTGTAGGAAATGAGAATGCAGCAAGTATTTTAGTGGATGGATTAGAGAAACTTGAGTATCGTGGTTATGACTCAGCAGGTATTTTTGTAGCAGATCAGAGTGAAGATTTCTTGGTCAAATCACAAGGACGGATCAAAGAGCTAGCAGCAAAAATTGGTGATGATGTTCATGGAACAATCGGAATCGGTCATACACGTTGGGCCACTCATGGAGAACCAAGTGAAGAAAATGCTCATCCACATACTTCACAAAGTAAACGTTTTGTTTTAGTTCATAATGGTGTAATTGAAAATTATGATGATTTAAAACAGAAGTATTTGGCTAATGATAGTTTTTATGGTGAAACAGATACCGAAATCGCTGTTCATTTGGTGGAATACTTTGCTGAACAAGGACTATCGACCAAAGAGGCTTTTCGTAAAGCTTTAAAAGAAATCCATGGATCTTATGCTTTTGGATTGATCGACAAAAAAGACCGCGACACTATCTACGTCGGCAAGAATAAAAGCCCACTGTTAATTGGACTAGGCGATGGTTTTAATGTTATCTGTAGCGATGCGCTAGCAATGCTACAACAAACCAATCAGTTTGTTGAGATCAACGACGGTGAAATGGTTATTGTTACCAAAGACCATGTGGAAATTGAAGACAAAGAAGGCAATGAAATTCAACGTGCTCCTTATGAAGCAAAAATCGATCTTTCTGACATGGAAAAAGGAACATACCCTTACTACATGTTGAAAGAAATTGATGAACAGCCAGCAACCATGCGTCGGATCATCAGTGAATACACAGATGAAACAGGAACCGTCGTTATCGCAGAAAAGTTACTTAAAAGCCTATTGGAAAGCGATCGGATTTACATTGTTGCTTGCGGCACTAGTAATAACGCCGGCTGGGCAAGCAAGCAGATCATTGAAGGATTGGCGAATATTCCCGTAGAGATTCATTTATCAAGTGAGTTCGGCTACAATATGCCTTTACTTTCAGAAAAACCATTCTTTATCTATTTAACTCAAAGTGGCGAAACAGCTGATAGCCGTCAAGTGTTAGTGAAAACCAATGAATTAGGCTACCCTTCCCTAACAATTACAAACGTCGCTGGATCAACGTTATCTCGTGAAGCAAGCTACACGATGCTGTTACATGCAGGACCTGAGATTGCTGTCGCTTCAACGAAAGCATACACAGCACAAATCGCTGCATTGACCGTTCTAGCTAAAGCGGTCGGCGAAGCTAAAGACATCGCTGCTGCAAAAGAATTTGATTTAATAAAAGAATTAGGAATAGCGGCCAACGCAATGGATGTGATGATTGCTGAAAAAGCGATGATCGAAGAAATTGCTGCAGAATATTTGGCCACAACTCGCAACGCTTTTTACATTGGTCGTTCAGAAGATTATTATGTCTCAATGGAAGTAGCCTTGAAATTAAAAGAAATCTCTTATATCCAGGCAGAAGGCTTTGCTGCAGGAGAATTAAAGCATGGTACCATTGCTCTAGTCGAGGAAGGCACCCCAGTTATAGGAATCATTACTGAAGCTGTGACAGCTCCTCACACTCGTGGAAATCTGCGAGAAGTAGAAAGTCGTGGCGCTCACACTTTAGTGATTGCTTCAGAAGAATTGAGTAAAGATGGCGACCAAATTATCTTACCAGTCGTTCATCAATTCTTGCGCCCACTTGTTTCTGTAATTCCTGGGCAATTGATTGCTTACTATGCGACATTACTACGAGGTTACGATGTTGATAAGCCTCGTAACTTAGCAAAATCAGTAACAGTAGAATAAACAAAAAGAAATTAGATAAAAAGACGTCCCAAACTCGTAACATGAGTTTGGGACGTCTTTTGTCTAAAGTCTAAAAGGTTGAGATTATTCTCAACCTTTTTTAAATACAAAAGGCCCGATCATTTAAGATCGGGCCTTTTGCTGTTCTATTAATCTAAACCAATTTCTTCGCGAACAACTGCCGCGATTTTGTCAACATAGTAATCAACTTTTTCGTGGGTTGGCGCTTCTGCCATAACGCGTAATAATGGTTCTGTTCCTGAGGGACGAACTAGGATCCGTCCGTCGCCATTCATTTCTGTTTCAGCTTCTTCAATTGCCTTTTTGATAGCAGGGACATCCATTGCGCCGTATTTATCACTGACGCGAATGTTCACTAATTTTTGCGGATAGATTGTTACTTCTCCAGCAAGTTCAGAAAGTTTCTTACCCGTTTGTTTCATGATATTCAATAATTGAACACCTGTCAGCATGCCGTCACCAGTAGTATTGTAATCTAAGAATAATACATGACCTGACTGTTCACCGCCAAGATTATAATCATTTTTCCGCATTTCCTCAACTACATAACGGTCCCCGACTTGTGTAATCACATCTTCTAAACCACTTTCTTCAATCGCTTTATGGAAGCCTAAGTTACTCATGACTGTTGTTACGACAGTATCCTTTTTCAAACGTTTGCGTTCAGCAAGATATTTTGCACAGATAAACATGATGCGGTCGCCGTCAACGATGTTTCCTAATTCGTCTACCGCAATCACTCGATCTCCATCACCGTCGAAGGCCAAACCAGCGTCTGCACCTTTTTCAACAACCATTTTTGCTAAAGCTTCCGGATGGGTCGAACCAACACCTGCATTGATATTCAAGCCATTTGGTGAAGTTCCCATCGTATAGAAGTCAGTCTCTAAATCTGCAAACAAGCGATTAACACTAGTTGATGTCGCTCCATTCGCTGCATCAACACAAACCGTTAGACCAGATAGATCGCCTGAGATGGTTTGTACTAAAAATTGAGAATATTTCAACAGGCCTTCGTGGAATTCATCTAAGGTTCCTAGTCCTTCAGCTGATGGACGAGGTAAAGTATCTTCTTCCGCATCTATCAGTGATTCAATCTCAGCTTCTTGTTCGTCAACCAGTTTGAAGCCATCACCACCAAAGAATTTGATACCATTATCTTCTGCAGGATTATGCGATGCAGAGATCATTACCCCTGCTGAAGCCTTTTGTAATCTAGTTAGATAAGCAACCCCTGGAGTTGAGATAACCCCAAGTTGGAATACTTCGATCCCAACAGATAATAAACCAGAGATTAAGGCTGTTTCTAATAATTCACCAGAAATACGGGTATCACGACCGACCAAAACACGTGGACGTCCTTCACTCTCATGATGTTGACTTAATACATAACCGCCGCAACGTCCTAGTTTAAATGCAAGTTCAGGTGTTAACTCCTTATTCGCGATTCCGCGTACTCCATCTGTTCCAAAATATTTACCCATTAAATTATATTTCCCTTCTTCATCTAGTTTGTTGATTGATTTGTCGACTCTTCTTGACTGCTTGACGTTTGTGTATCACTGGTTTCAGAAGATTTTGAAACATCGCTTGTATTCTCTGAAGTTTCTGTGGTCGACGAACTAGAATGATTTGTACTACTAGTTTCTGATTCTTGTGATTTTTTAAATACTGGTGTCACTTGTGCACTCACCGTCTTCGGATTAACTTGATACTCTCCAGAAACCGGTACATCTATAAATTTCTTAACGGTTCCTTGGATCTGACTCACATCTACTGGAATGCCAATGCTGTCTATTTGATCAATTACTGACTGCGCGCCGGTAATTGTTGCCTTTGTACGATTCAAATCGATTTTGACACTTTCAACATCCGAAGGTAAGTCCCCTTCTTGGATCGGGTAAAGTGAAACTTCCTTACTTGGTGTTTGAATCTCAAAGTTGACGGTGACATTTTGTGGATCTGATTGAATCGCCAAAGCTTCACCGCTGGAGTTCAAAGCCTGAACGGGAGCTTGGATACTTTCTTGATCCGCAGTTAGTTTAGTGCTATCTACAGATGCCACAACACGATCAATTTCTTTCATCGTATTCTCACCAGTAGTGATTTCAACCTTTTCTGGTTGAGTTGACAATTGACCGACTTTTAAACCATTATTACTGGTCGTGCTGCTTAAAATTGGCGATACGTCAAACTTCTTTTTAACTTTTTTCTCGATAGTAACCGAAATTCTTTCTGGTTCAATCGTAGCAGTAAGTGAACTGGATAAGCTTTTAGTTTTCAATCGAACCTCATGTGTACCCGCTCCAAGATTAGATAAATCAGCCACTACACTAAAATCGCGTGTATCAGGATCAATCTCCTTATTTAGTTGGATTCGATTCGCACCGCTCAATTTAACTGAAACATTCGATGAAAAACCATGAACAAAATACTCATCAGAATCGTACACGACATTGATCGGTACATTTTGAACGGACTCTTCATAATTCGTTTCAGAAGAAATCAATCTACTAAAGCTTTGACTATTTGCATTGAAGAACAAGAGCAAGCTAAACAGTAACGAAATCAGTATATATGGTACATCGTTTCTTTTAAACTTGATTCTCATTTTTGCCCTCCTTTAGTCAAACCCTCCAAAAAGGTCTGCAAGAGGCTCTTTCTGCCTGCATATTTCTCATCCGGCAATAGTTCTCGCCGCATTACCGCTAAATATTCTTCTTGTGACAAATCATGCAGAAAGTCGTTGTTTAATGTAATACTAACACCTCCCGTTTCCTCAGAAACGATGAATGTCAAAGCATCACTGACTTCGCTGATGCCAACTGCAGCCCGATGTCGTGTCCCAAATTCTTTTGGAATCATCATACTATCAGAAAGCGGCAAGTAGGCTGACGCCACAGCAAGTTTTCCATCCTTTACAATGACAGCACCATCATGCAAGGGAGTATTAGGAATAAAAATGTTGATCAGCAGTTCACCCGTGATATCTGCATCTAAATCAATTCCGGTCTCGATATATTCATCAAGTCCGGTTGAACGCTGAATCGTGACTAAAGCACCGATTTTCCGCTTAGACATGTACTGGATCGCTTTATCAAAAGCTAAAATCATTCGCTCATCGTCCAGTTCTTCTTTTTTTGATGTTTTAAAGAAGGCGCTGCGTCCCAAATGCTCCAAACCACGACGAACTTCCGGCTGAAAAATAATGATTGCTGCAATCACGCCATAAGTAATAATCTGATTCATCAACCAAGATAATGTATGCAGCCCAATAAATTCGGCAGCTATACGTATACCAATAAATATCGCGACACCCTTAAGCAATTGAACCGCTTTTGTTCCGCGAACGAGTTCAAACAAACGATAAATCAAAAACCAGACGACAAATATATCTAAAAGGTTGACGATGATATCCCAAGTTGAAAGGTTCTCAGAAAAAAAGCTAAGCCAATATTCTGGTTTGAATAATTCAATTAGACGATTAGGCATAGATAACCTCTCTTTCTATCCAAAATTCTTTACAATTATACCACAGTGGTACAGGTCTAGCATAAAATTTAAGAGAGAGTCTTAGCAAGCTAAGACTCTCGAAAATTACTCTTTTTTACGTTTTTCAGCTCGCGCTGCTCTGCGAGCCGCGCGCCTTGCTTCGGCTTCTGGGTCAACCTTCCGTTCGCGTTTTACTTTCCCGCTGACTGCAGTCTCTATTACTTCAGCTTTCGTACCTTCTAGTTTCGCCCGAATTTTATCTTCTTGCCCGGCTATGCGTGCATAGTTGTAAAAACGGGTTTGAGCATCGTTGACTGTCTTATGATACAGACGTTGCGCGTCATCCGGTTGAATTCTTTCTAAAGCCGAGAACCGAGTTTGTTGTTTCATAAAGTTGATCATGTTGTCAAAATTAGGCTTTTTGTAATCTAATGACATTGGGTTCTTGCCTTTTTCCCGTTGCAAAGGATTGTAACGATACAATGACCAGTAACCAGAGTTAACCGCATCTTTTGCTTCTTGTAAGGTTTTGCTCATACCGCCTCGTAGCCCATGATTGATACATGGTGTATAGGCAATTACAAGAGATGGTCCAGGAAACTTTTCCGCTTCTTCCAATGCTTTAATCGTTTGCATCTGGTTCGCGCCTGAAGCAATTTGGGCTACATAAACATTCCCGTAAGTCATCGCCATCATGCCTAAGTCCTTCTTAGACTGATATTTACCACCTGCAGAGAATTTCGCAATAGCGGAAGCAGGTGTTGCTTTAGAAGTTTGTCCACCAGTATTAGAATAAACTTCATTATCCATGACCAAGATATTCACATCCGCACCGCTAGCTAAAATATGATCTATCCCTCCGAATCCAATGTCGTAGGCCCAGCCATCTCCACCAAACATCCATTGACTGGTTTTAACAAATAGGTCACGATTGTCATAAATATCTGCAAGTTTTGGATCAGATAGATTTGCTGCTTCAAGTGCTGCTGTTAATTTGGCAGCTCGCTGCTGTGTTCCTTCTGATTCAAACATGTGATCCATCCAGTCTTCCATCAATTCCCGCAAATCATCAGAAACAGTGTCCAAAACATCAATGATTTTGTCAGCCAATTCTTTGCGTCGCGTCTGATTTGCTAGAAACATGCCATAACCATATTCTGCGTTATCTTCGAATAATGAGTTTGACCAGGCTGGTCCCTGTCCCTTTTCATTTGTTGTATAAGGACTGACCGGTGCAGCTGCTCCCCAAATTGAGGAACAACCTGTTGCATTGGCGATCATCATACGATCCCCGAACATTTGCGTCATCAATTTAACGTACGGAGTCTCTCCACATCCCGCACATGCCCCAGAGAATTCAAGCAATGGTTGATTAAATTGCGAACCTAAAACCGAATTAGTTTTTGCTGGGTTGGCTTTTTGCTTTAAAGTCATTGAAAAAGCCCAGTTGATGGCTTGTTCTTTTTCTTCTTCGTAAGGTTTCATGGTCAAAGCTTTGCCTTTAGCTGGACAAGCCTCAACGCATAAGCCACAACCAGTACAATCTTCAACAGACACTTGAATACGGTACTTCAAACCGTCAGCGCCTCGCATCTCTCTTACAATATAGCCTTCTGGCGCTTCTTTCATTTCTTCCTCATCAGCTAAGAATGGTCGAATTGCTGCATGAGGGCAAACAAATGAACATTCATTACACATAGTACAACGATCACTGATCCAGTGTGGAACTTCCAATGCAATGCCACGTTTTTCGAACTTTGTTGTACCAGTCGGAATGGTTCCATCTGTCATGCCGTTAACAATCAGATCGTTTACCGTTAAGTCGTTTCCTCGCTGTGAATTCATTGGCTCAACAATTTGTTCAACGAATTGAGAAACAGGAGCTTTATTGCTTTTTACAGGAATCTCAATGGTTCGCCAAGCATCTGGTACTTGAACCCGATGCAATAATTCGACTGTCTGATCAATTGCAGCAATATTTTTCTCCACGATTTCCAGTGATTTTCGACGGTAACTTTTATCTGCTTCGGATTTTAAGATATCTAAAACTTCTTCAAAAGGAATAATACCTGTCAAACTGAAGAAGGCCGTTTGCATGACAGTATTGATTCGCGAACCAAGACCGACTTCCATAGCTAACTTCGCTGCATTAATTGTGTAAAATTTGATATTATTCTCAGCAATGTAATGTTTCATCTTCGCTGGCAGTAATTTATCTATCTGCGTATCATTCCACATGGTATTCATCAAGAAAATGCCGCCTGGTTTCAAGCCTTTTAATAAGTCATAGGTATGGATATATGCTGGTGTGTGACACGCAATAAAATCGGCACTCTCAACAAGATAAGTCGAACGGATCGGCGTATCACCAAAACGCAAATGCGAGACAGTCAATCCGCCCGATTTTTTCGAGTCATAGCTAAAGTAGCCTTGCGCATATTTATCGGTATGATCGCCAATAATCTTGATTGCTGATTTGTTCGCGCCAACTGTCCCATCCGAACCAAAGCCCCAGAATTTCGCTTGGAATGTTTTCGGATTCGTCAGATCAAGGATTTCTTTTGTTTCTAAAGACAAATTGGTCACATCATCAACGATTCCAATCGTGAAACGCTTCTTAGCTTCCCTTTTATCTTTCAGCAATTCATTGTAAACAGCAACAATCTGATCCGGTGTTACATCTTTTGATCCCAAACCGAAACGTCCTCCGATAATTTTAGGACGAACATCCGCTTCGTACATCACACCTTGAACATCTTGTAAGAGCGGTTCACCGTCTGCTCCAGGTTCTTTTGACCGATCTAATACTGCAATTGATTTAACTGTATCTGGCAGTTTTTCTAAAAAGTTATCAGTCGGGAACGGACGATATAGATGAATATTCAGAAAACCGACTTTGCGGCCGTTCGCATTCAAATAATCAACTGTTTGCTCAACTGTTTGTGCAACTGAGCCCATCGCTACAATAACTTCTTCGGCATCTTTGGCACCATAATAAGTGACTAGATCGTAATTTGTTCCGCGAAGCTTATTGATTTCAAACATGTATTTTTGTACAATCGCCGGTAACTCATCGTAATAACGATTGACAGTTTCACGTTGTTGGAAGTGCACATCCGGATTTTGATTGGTACCGCTAATCGTCGGATGATTAGGATTCATACTCCGTTTGCGAAATGCTTTCAATTTCTCTTGATCAATCAATGGAGCTAATTCTTCATAATCGAGTACTTCGACCTTCTGAATCTCGTGACTCGTTCTAAAACCATCAAAGAAATTCATGAAAGGGAGGCTGCCTTCAATTGCTGCCAGATGGGCAACTGCTGATAGATCCATCACTTCTTGAACACTGCTTTCTTGCAGCATCGCAAAACCCGTTTGTCGAGCCGCCATCACGTCACCATGATCACCGAAGATATTCAAAGCGTTCGTCGTGACTGCGCGACTAGCTACGTGGAAGACTCCAGGCAATAGTTCTCCCGCAATCTTATACATGTTTGGAATCATCAATAATAGCCCTTGGGAGGCCGTGTACGTAGTAGTTAAGGCACCTGTTTTCAACGCACCATGAACAACTCCAGCGGCTCCAGCCTCTGACTGCATTTCTGTAATTGATACTGTTTGACCAAATATATTTTTCTTTCCTTGTGAAGCCCATTGATCCACAAGTTCAGCCATTGTTGAGCTAGGAGTGATTGGATAAATGGCAGCTAACTCAGTGAATGCGTACGAAATATATGCCGCAGCTGTATTTCCATCCATCGTTTTTTTCTTACGCATGATTCTCCTCCTTATTCATACTATCGAAATCATTCTTCATGAAAAAATGAATTGATTCTAACGTTATAAGTCATTCAAATGAAATATTTTCACAGATTGCCTACTATTTTTTTTCACTCTATTCTCGGCAAACTAAAAATAATTGAATTCTCTTTCACGTACAGTTAGTTATTCGTTGCTTCATTCTTATAGAAAAAACAACTCATTTTTTCATGTCTCCGATAAAAAGTTTGTTCCATTTATTTTTATATCGAAAATGAAAAATACTGTTCATTGATAGAAAATTTGTTTGTAATTTTTATAACAACGGATTTATTATAAACTAACTAACCTTAATTTCAAATACGAGTTATAGTCTTTTTAACTTATTTGTAGGAAAAGAGTTTTTTTTCTTATCAATCTTTTGTACACTAATAAGAGAAAGGACGTGTTCTCACATGGATATTTCTATTATTAAAGGGAATCTAGTAAACGACTTTAATGGAATCAAAATTGGTTCAGATGTCGCACCCAAACGGTTGATTGAATTTATCAATCTTCGCTGTCCTTATTGCAAACAGTGGTTTGAAGACTCTTATAACATATTGAATCAAGCCGTTGCTGAAAAAAAGGTGCAGCGAATCATCAAATTATTAGATAAAGATAAAATTAGTTTGCAACGAGGCAATATCATGCACGAATATATAAGTGCAGATCCCAAAATAGCTTTAATACAAATACAGCAAGCCTTTGAAACACAAGAAATCTGGCAAAATTTTGAATTAGAAGCAGTTGCTGAGTACGCTGAAAAAACGTTGCAATTCACTCAGCAAGCAAATCAAAGCCTGCAGAGAGAGATTCGTAATGAAGCTGAACAAGCCAATATCAAATTTGTTCCCACAATGGTTTTAGGCGAACACATTTTTGATGAGTCGATTGATGAAGCAACCCTTAAGGCATATATTACAGAGTAAACAAAAAACCGTTTGAATTATCAAACGGTTTTTTGTCGTAAATTTTCAGCGAAATCATTGATCTTGCGAATACGGTGATTAATACCAGATTTAGAAATCGCACCTGAAGGAATCATTTCACCTAACTCTTTTAAACTGATCTCCGGATTTTGAATTCTTAATTCTGCAATTTCCTGCAACTTCTCTGGCAAAGACTGCAATCCAACCGTTGATTCAATAAAATGAATGTTCTCAATCTGTTTCGAAGCAGCATCAATCGTTTTATTCATATTGGCAGTCTCACAATTGACCAGACGATTGACCGAATTGCGCATATCTCTCACAATCCGAACATCTTCAAACTTCAACATGGAATTCGTCGCACCAATCAGGGTTAAAAAGTCGGCGATTTTCTCTGCCCCTTTGAGGTAAGTGATGTAGCCATTGCGCCGCTCTAATGTTCGCGCATTTAAATCAAATTGATTTAATAAATCACAGATATCCTGATTATGCTCCTCGTAGATTGATGATATTTCTAAATGATAGCGGCTGGTCTCAGGGTTGTTTACTGAACCTGATGCTAAAAATGCGCCCCTCAAATATGCGCGAGTTTTCTTTTCTGATTGTTTTATCTCATCAGCGATATGCGATTGAAACATTACCCCATCCATGATATCAAGATCTAACAAAATTTTTTGTGTTTCCTGTTTCAAACGAACAATGTAAACATTGTTTTTCTTTAACTTCATTTTTCGCCTTACCAACAGTTCGCTGCGCACGCCATAGTGCTCTTTTAACAAAGTAAAAATTCGACGAGCGATTGCAGCATTTTCCGTTTGGACATTTAGAACAAATTGGTGATTGTTCAAGCTAAGAGAACCGTTCATTCGTATTAATGCGGCCAACTCTGCTTGTGCGAGATTTTTTTGGACTGCCAGACCCGTTAATTCTTTTTTTACTTCTGCTGCAAAAGACATGGCAAGCCCTCCTTTTCATAATAAAGAATGATTGAAAATCATTCCATTCTATATTTTCGCCCCGAAAACAATCCGGAACAATTCATCAACAACTTTATCGCCATCGTGAAAGACACCACCGTCTCGTAATTTCAGGAAATCAGTCGAAACGACTCGACAGCCTTCTTCCCGCAGACCATTGAAATCATGTGTAACCTGAACCAAGTATTCATCATAAATCTCGGGATCCATATAGCCTTCTGGTACATGTTCAGTATTAACTAAAACAGTGTCAATAAATTTACTTTCGAGATGTTTGTGTAAAACACGAATGTGATCCGCGTCACTGAAGTGCTCTGTTTCACCTTTTTGCGTCATGATATTACAAATATAAACAACTTCCGCATTTGTGGTACGGACAGCATTCCCTAATTCTTCGATTACTAAGTTGGGCAGGATACTGGTAAATAAAGAACCCGGTCCAAGTACAACCATATCTGCCTCATGAATCGCATTAACCACCTTACGCGCTGCATGAACGGCTTTTTCACCATTCTTCTCAGTTACGTAAACTTTTTCGATCGTTTTTCGATCAAGTGCTATTTTTGACTCACCTACTGCACTGGTTCCATCTGTAAAATCAGCATGCAATACTAATGGTGTCTCCGAAGATGGGTAAATATGACCGTCAACGTGCATCATCATGGATAGAAGTTGAATCGCTTCGTAAGTACTATTGCGCATTTCTGATAAAGCAGCGATTAACAGGTTGCCGATTGTGTGATTCGCTAAAAATTTATCCTCTTTATTAAAACGGTATTGGAAAATATCATGATAAAGCTTCGGCATATCTGATAAAGCAGCTAATACATTTCGCAGATCGCCTGGAGGTGCCATATCGATAGAATCACGTAATTCACCGCTGCTCCCGCCATCATCAGCTACGGTAACTACAGCAGTAATATCTGCACTTTGATTGCGCAAGCTTTTCAAAATGACGGGCAATCCAGTACCTCCGCCGATTACCACGATTTTAGGTTTGCGGATACGATAAGTTTTCATTCTCATGAACGATTCACCGTCTCTTTCCGCTTGTCTTTGTCTCGATGAGTGATATTTACTTTATAGTCTGCTTCCTTAATTGCTTTTCCTACTCGCTCAGTCAGAGCAACAGAACGGTGCTGTCCACCAGTACAACCAATTGCGATTGTCAACGAACTTTTTCCTTCTTTAATATATCCCGGTAGAATATCCATGATCAGTCGGACAAAGTTTGTATAAAAGCTTTCTGTCTCAGGAAAAGACATGACATAATCGTAAACAGGTTTATCCAATCCCGTTTGCGGACGTAATTCTGGAATATAGTGTGGATTTGGTAAAAAGCGGACATCCATAACGATATCGGCATCAATTGGCAGCCCGTACTTGAAACCAAAAGAAACAACTTCCACATGAAAACCAATATCATCCTGCTGCTTATATGATTGGTTGATTTTTTCACGTAATTGCCGCGGAGTTAAATCGGTCGTATCAATCATTAATGTGGCGCGACTCTTTAGATCTTCCAAAATCGCACGCTCTTTACGGATTCCTTCTGTAATCATACCATCCATCGCAAGTGGATGAGCCCGACGCGTCTCTTTATAACGAGAAACCAATTCCTCATCAGAACAATCTAAAAATAGAATGCTTGTATCGATAAAGCCGGTATTCTCAATTTCTACTAACATATTTTGAATATCTTCAAAAAATGAACGTGATCGTAAATCAACCACTAATGCGATTTTTGTAACTTTTCCAGATTCACGAATCAACTCCCAAAATTTAGGAATCAATCCAGGAGGCATATTATCTACACAAAAATAGCCCATATCTTCAAAACTTTGGATCGCAACGGTCTTTCCCGCCCCACTCATTCCAGTAATGACAACTAAATGCAAACTTTCAGTCATTTGTGCCACTCCTTTCTCAATTTAAGGAAATTATTTTTCAGAAATAATTTTGATTTTTTAAAATGAAATTACCTTTTTGCTTGCACCCGAAAAAACTTGGTGTGAAGCACGTACTGTACATTTTGTTATTTGCGCTAAAAAAAGGCAAAATCTTTTTTTGCCTTTTAAATATTATAACACTCCTGGCGTGTCTTTGCTACTTATTAGTGATTCTTTACCTTTTCCTAATACGCTAAATCCAAGATAAGTAAAGGAATCACACTTTTTTTCTACCTATTGAAAATCATGAAAATCTGAAAAAACAGACCCTCCTATTTGGAAGATCTGTTCTTTAAGGCTAATTCAATTGTGCGATCCGCTAGAATCGATTGAGCATCGATCACCGGATAAGGAACTTTTTCTGTCAACTCTTGGACTAAGGAAAGTTCTGTACACCCTAAAATAGCATTTTGACAACCGTATTTTTCAAATACATCAGCAAGAATCTCTAAGTACAGTTCGCTATTAATGAAATCATTTTCCTTCACATCATGGTAAATTAGATAATTTACTTTATCTTGAAGTTCTTTTTCAGGAACCAGTACTTCAAAACCCTTCGCTTCCAGCTCGCTTTGATATACTTTCGCCGACATCGTTCCAGCAGTTGCCAAAACAGCAATTTTTTCACCTACTTGATGATGCTTTGTCACTTCGTTAACAGCTTCTCGCGGCATATGCATTAATGGTATTTTCGTTGCACCTTGTAACTGATCAAAAAAATAATGAGCCGTATTGCAGGTCAGTACGATAAAATCTGGCTGTAACAAATTCTGCTTTTCAATATCATCTAGTAAGAACGGCAACGGATTCGCCGCTTTGTCATCTAAAATATAGGCCGTCCGGTCAGGTACAGTTGCGTGATTAAACAACACATAATTCAGATATTCTTGATCGTTATGCGCTTTGGTTCTCTGATTGAGAATTCGAACGAAGCTCTCTGTGGCCTTAGTTCCCATACCACCGAGTATGCTGAAGAAATTTTCCATGCTTATCCCTCTTTCTCTTTAAAGAACAGATCAAAACGTCCTTTATATTTGCTAAACATGTACTTCATTAGAATCCAGCGCATCACTGACATATCCTTCTTATAGAAGACAGTCGTTCCCCACTTATCATTCTTGATCATTTCTAAAGCTTTGTCTTTATCGGTATTGTTTCGCGCATATTTTTCAAAGACACCTTTGGGGACACCCATCCACAGCATAGAATTTGCTGCTTCCGCCTTACCATAAATAGTTTCATCAAATGGCTTTTCAAAGACACGATCTTCCGTAACGTATTGAGCTAGATTAAATCCGTTCAAAGTTACGAAAAAGCTGCTCCTTCCCTGACGTAAATTGATCTCAAACAATTTATACTCGCCGTCCCGCGGATCATATTTCATGTCGAAGTTAGCAAAACCCGTATAGTTGATTTTTTCTAAAAACCCTTTGATGGTTTGATAAATTTTCTCATTGTATTCGGGCATGATCGCCACATAATTTCCGATTGCTTCTGGAGAAGGATCTTCCAGCAAAGGATGGCCTAAGCACATCATTCGAACTTGGTGATTTTGATCAACATACGCGTTCAACACACGCATATTGCTGTCATCACCTGGAATGAAGTCTTGAGCGATCATTTCACTTGTATATCCAGCCTGGTAGATACGTTCGATAATCATATCAAATTCATCACGAGTATCTAAAATAAAGGCCTTTTTACGTCCTTCAAAATCAATAGATAACCACTCTACACTATTAGCTGGCTTCAAAGCAACTGGAAAGTCAAATGGCAAATCTTGTTTCAATTTTCCAGCTTCTAAAATATCTTCTGTAATAATAAATGTTTTGGGATAAGGCAGATCATATTTTTCACAAATTTCATAAAAGCTAACCTTACTAATTAAACGTTGTAATAAGTCAAAATCAATATAAGGGCAAATAAACCACTCAGAAAGCTCTTCTTTGTGTTGTGAAACCAATTCTGCATAGCCGTCCCCACAGGCAATCAGCAGGTACTTTGTTGCTGGATCATTATACGTATTCTTTCCTAATTCACGCATTTTCTCCATAAAGACAGGATCTTTATCAAATCCTGGTACGACATGGACATTCACGATTTTACTGTATTTTGTCGGCGCTAGCTGCAAGCCCGCATAAGCTTCAGAAACGATCCCATATGCTTCATGGAAAGAACGTGACATTCCATATACATTGATGTCGCTTCCTAATAAGATCGGTACAAACTTTTGTTTTTCATTCATATTTCTTACACCTTCTCATTCTAAATCAACGATAATCATACCATAAAGAAAAATGCAAGCAAAGGAGAATCCTTCACCTGCATCAAGCTTTATCAGTTATTTATTTTTTTAAGACACGTTTTAAATAATGTCCCGTATAACTCTCTGGTACTTCAGCGATTTCTTCCGGTGTCCCTGTTGCTAAAATAGTACCACCACCATCGCCGCCTTCTGGTCCTAGATCGATCACATAGTCTGCTGATTTAATTACATCTAAGTTATGTTCAATCACAAGTACAGTATTTCCAGCGTCAACGAAGCGTTCAAGAACCTTCAATAAACGCGCAATGTCATCTGTATGCAAACCAGTAGTTGGCTCATCCAAGATATAAAAATTCTTCCCATTCGAATTTTTGTGCAGCTCGCTGGCAAGTTTCATCCGCTGCGCTTCACCACCAGATAACGTAGTAGCTGGTTGACCCATTGTAACGTAACCTAAACCAACATCAACGATTGTTTGCAATTTGCGATGAATCTTAGGGATATGTTTGAAGAATTCAACAGCGTCTTCCACAGTCATTTCTAGAATATCAGCAATGTTCTTTCCTTTATAATGAACCTCCAGTGTTTCTGAGTTGTAACGTTTGCCATGGCAAACCTCACAAGGTACATAAACATCCGGTAAAAAGTGCATCTCAATCTTGATGATCCCATCACCGCGACACGCCTCACAGCGTCCGCCCTTTACATTAAAACTGAATCGTCCCTTTTTATATCCACGAATCTTCGCTTCATTTGTTTGCGCAAACAAGTCTCGGATATCATCAAACACACTCGTGTAGGTCGCCGGATTGCTTCGTGGTGTCCGACCGATTGGACTTTGATCAATGTCGACTAATTTTTCAATATTGTTGTAACCTGTTAGTTTCTTGAATTTCCCAGGTTTATTAGAATTACGGTTAAGTTTTTGCGCCAGAGCCTTCTTCAAGATCTGATTAACTAAAGTTGATTTACCTGAACCTGAAACGCCGGTCACTGCAACAAACTTACCTAAAGGGAACTCTGCATCGATATTTTTCAAGTTATTCTCTGCAGCGCCAGTAACTTTGATTTTCTTACCGTTTCCTTTACGACGTTCTTTAGGAACAGCAATTTCTCGTTTGCCAGATAGATACTGACCAGTCAAAGAGTTTGGATTCTTTTCGACTTCTTTTGGTGTACCTGCTGCTACAATCTCGCCACCTTGATCTCCTGCCCCTGGCCCCACATCAATCAGATAATCGGCAGCACGCATTGTATCTTCATCATGCTCCACAACAATCAAAGTATTTCCAAGATCACGCATTTTTTTCAAGGATTCGATCAATCGATCGTTGTCTCGTTGGTGCAAACCGATTGAAGGTTCATCTAAGATGTAGAGTACCCCAGAAAGGTTTGAGCCAATTTGTGTCGCTAGCCGAATCCGTTGTGCCTCTCCACCAGACAAAGTACCAGAAGCACGACTTAAGGTCAGGTAATCTAGCCCAACATTTCGCAAAAAGCTCAAACGATCCTTGATTTCTTTTAATATTGGCTTTGCAATAACTTTTTCTTGCTCACTCAGTGCAACCGTTTCAAAGAATTCCAATGCACTATTAATTGAATCTTCGCTTACCTGACCAATATTTGTCTCATTGATCTGGACAGATAATGCTTGTGGGTTCAAACGATAGCCATGACATGTCTGACAAGTTAATTCTGTCATATACAAACGCATTTGATCACGAGTAAAATCACTATTCGTTTCAGCATATCGGCGATTGATGTTATTGATGATTCCTTCAAAAGGTACCTCAACATCACGCACACCGCCAAAATCATTTTCATAGTGGAAATGGAAGTTTTCCCCATTAGAACCATTTAAAATAATATCTTGATGTTCTTTGGGTAGGTCTTCAAAAGGAGTATCCATGTCAATACCAAAGCTCAAGCATGCTTGCTCCAACATTTGTGGATAATATTGCGAACTAATCGGATTCCAAGGAATCAATGCTCCTTCGCGTAAAGTCTTGCTTTGATCCGGAATCACTAAGTCCATGTCAACTTCAAGTTTTACACCTAACCCGTCACAATCTGGGCAGGCGCCAAAGGGAGCATTAAATGAAAATAATCGAGGTTCAAGCTCACCTACAGTGAAACCGCAATATGGACAAGCGTAATGTTCACTAAAAAGCATCTCTTTTTCACCGATTACATCTACGATTGCATAGCCTTCTGCCAAACGTAAGGCAGCTTCAAAAGAGTCGAATAATCGTGAGCGAATCCCTTCTTTAACAACGATCCGATCAACGATGATCTCAATATCATGTTTCTTATTCTTCGTTAATTCAGGTGCCTCTGTCACATCATACAATTCGCCGTCAACACGCATTCGGACATAGCCTTCACGTTGAATCATTTCAAATACTTTTTTATGTTGTCCTTTTTTCTTAGCCACGACAGGTGCTAAGATTTGGATTTTCGTCCGTTCTGGCAATTCCAACACTTTATCGACCATTTGTTCCACCGACTGTGAAGTAATCTCAATATGATCGTTTGGACAAATCGGATGTCCAACACGTGCATAAAGTAAGCGTAAATAATCGTTAATCTCAGTAACAGTTCCTACTGTTGAACGGGGATTTTTACTTGTTGTTTTTTGGTCAATTGAAATCGCAGGGCTGAGTCCGTCGATACTATCAACATCCGGTTTATCCATTTGCCCTAAGAATTGACGCGCGTAGGCAGACAGACTCTCTACATAGCGGCGTTGCCCTTCCGCATAAAGGGTGTCAAAAGCCAATGAGCTTTTTCCAGAACCTGATAAACCAGTAACAACCACCATTTTGTCACGAGGAATTGTGACATCTAAGTTTTTCAAATTATGAGCCCGCGCTCCATGAATCACTATCTTATCATTCGCCATTTGTATCTCCTATTTCATTGTTTTACTGTTTTTCTTCTCTATATAATGTTTCTTATCTATTTACTTTACTAGACAACTAATTTCCTCGAAGAGAACCAGTTGTCTGAGTAAAGTTCAATTAGATTACTCTCACCTGTTAAGTTTGTCTATTCTGCCGCTTTCAATTCTAAAATGGTGTCTCTTAGAGTAGCAGCAGTTTCAAAATCAAGGGTTTTAGCCGCTTCGCGCATTTCCTCTTCCATTTTCGCGATCAGTTCTTTACGCTCTGATTTAGATAGATCCTCAAATGAAGTTGTATCATACGTTTCTGTGTCTTCAGCGACTTTACTGATGGAAATCAGATCACGAATTTCTTTGATGATCGTCTTCGGAACAATACCATGTTCCTCATTATATTGTTGCTGAATACTGCGACGACGTGATGTTTCATCCATTGCTCGTTGCATTGAGTCCGTGATTTTATCACCGTACATAATAACTTTACCTTCAGAGTTTCGAGCAGCTCGTCCGATCGTTTGAACGAGTGATCGTTCACTACGCAGGAATCCTTCTTTATCGGCGTCTAAGATTGCTACTAAGGAAACTTCAGGAACGTCTAACCCTTCACGTAACAAATTGATTCCTACGAGTACATCAAATTTACCTAAACGCAGATCACGAATGATTTCAGTACGTTCCAAAGTTTTGATGTCACTGTGCAGATATTTTACTTTGATGCCTAATTCTTTGAAGTAGTCGGTCAAGTCCTCTGACATCTTCTTCGTTAAAGTCGTGACAAAAACCCGCTCATTTCGCTCTGAGCGCTCATTGATTTCACCGACCAGATCATCGATTTGTCCCATGATTGGCCGCACTTCAATGACCGGATCCAGCAACCCAGTCGGTCGAATAATCTGTTCAACTACTGTATCAGTTTCTTCGTGTTCATAAGGACCAGGTGTTGCAGAAACATAAACGATTTGATTAACCCGCTCTTCAAACTCTTCCAATCTTAACGGACGATTGTCTAACGCTGATGGTAAACGGAAACCGTAATCTACCAGCATTTGTTTTCTAGCGCGGTCGCCATTATACATTCCACGAACTTGGGGCATCGTAACATGTGATTCATCGACTACTAATAGGAAGTCATCAGGGAAGAAGTCAATCAAGGTATATGGCGGTTCTCCCTCTTTACGACCATCCATATGACGAGAATAGTTTTCAATTCCCGATGTATAGCCCATTTCCCGCAGCATCTCAATATCATAATTGGTTCGCTGTTCTAAACGTTGGGCTTCTAATAACTTATTATCATTACGGAGAACTTCCAACCGATCTTCCAATTCTTTTTGAATATTACTGATTGCTACTTCCATATGGTCTTCATTCGTTAAGAAGTGCGTTGCCGGGAAGATCGCTACGTGCTCTGTCTCTCCTGTAATTTCACCAGTCAGAGCATCAACTTCACGAATGCGTTCGATCTCATCGCCAAAAAATTCCACACGTAATGCACGTTCGTCACGGGATGCGGGAAAGATCTCCACTACATCACCACGAACACGAAAACGTCCACGCTGAAAATCAATATCGTTTCGTTCAAATTGAATATCGATCAAATTTCTCAACAGTTGGTTCCGATCCATTTCCATCCCAACTCGTAACGACAGGACCTGTTCCATATACTCTTTTGGCGATCCTAAACCAAAGATACAAGAAACGGATGCCACTACTATCACATCGTTCCGTTCTAACAGAGCGCTGGTAGCAGAGTGACGAAGCTTATCAATCTCATCATTGATACTCGAATCTTTTTCAATATACGTATCGCTAGACGGTACATACGCCTCTGGTTGATAGTAATCGTAGTAACTGACAAAATACTCCACCGCGTTGTTAGGAAAGAACTCCTTAAACTCACCGTATAATTGTCCCGCTAATGTTTTATTATGGGCAATGATCAAGGTTGGTTTATTGACTTCTTTGATGACATTAGAAATTGTATATGTTTTCCCTGTACCGGTGGCTCCTAAAAGTATTTGCGCTTTTTTTCCATCGACGATTCCATCGGCTAACTGTGTAATGGCCTCAGGCTGATCGCCAGCAGGCTGATATTTTGAATGAAGGTCGAACGTATTGTCCGTTACTCTTTCAATCATACAAAAATCCCCCTTTTCTATTAAATAAACAAAGATTTTCCATTTCAAAATTATAGCATACCGAACATATTTTCGCCATTTTTTTATTCTTGACACTAAAAGTTCCTATAATTACGCGTGTTAGGTATTCTGACATTTCATGTTATAAAAATTTTGCTTTTTTTCTCTCCGACAATGAACCCTCTTGTATTTTATCCTTAAACTAACATATAATAAACAAATGATAAGTATATAGGAGGATTATTATGAGAAAAAACAAATTAATTCCATTCGTCGTTTTCTTAATGGCAAGTATTTTCACACTTGGCTTCGCCAGTAAGACCGATGCCGCGGAAAAGACATATAAAATCGGAACGGATCTGACTTTTGCTCCTTTCGAATTTCAAAACTCTGACGGTGAATACATAGGAATCGACGTGGATTTGCTCAATCAGATCGCTAAAGATCAAAATTTCAAGGTGGATCTACGTCCGCTAGGTTTCGACAGCTCAATCCAAGGTGTACAGTCAGATCAGCTTGACGGCATGATTGCTGGGATGAGCATTACAGATGAACGTAAAAAAACTTTTGATTTTTCAGAACCTTATTTTGATAGTGGAATTCAAATGGCTGTCAAAAATGATAACAAGGATATAAAGGATTACAAAGACCTTAAAGGCAAAACTGTTTCTGCGAAAATCGGGACAGAAAGTGCCACTTTCTTAGAAAAGAACAAAGACAAATACGGTTATGATATTAAGCTGTACGAAGCGGCAGATGCAATGTATAATGCTTTGACCAACGGAAATTCTGTAGCAATTTTTGATGACTATCCTGTACTTGGCTACGCTGTAACAAATGGTCAACCATTCAAATTAGTAGGTGATCCAGAAGAAGGCAGTTCTTATGGCTTCGCGGTGAAAAAAGGCGAAAATAAAGAATTATTGGAGAAATTCAATAAAGGCTTGAAGGACTTAAAGGACAACGGCGGCTACGATAAAATCGTTGCTAAATACATTTCTAGCGGATCTGGTGATCAGGCTGCCGCTTCTGAAGAAATGAAAAAAATTGAGCCGAAAAAAGATGTCTATGTCATTGCCAGTGATTCGGCCTTTGCTCCTTTTGAATACAAAGACAGCGATGGCAAATATAAAGGAATCGACGTTGACCTGTTGACTCGTGCCGCTGAGCTCCAAGGATTCAAGTTAGACATGAAGTACATCGGATTTTCTTCTGCGATGCAAGCCTTGGAATCTGGTCAAGCTGACGGAATGATCGCTGGGATGACCATCACAGATGAGCGAAAAGCTAACTATGACTTTTCTGATCCATACTTCCAAAGCGGAATTCAGTTGGCTGTGGCAAAGGATGACAATAACATCAAGTCTTATAAGGATTTAAAAGGGAAAACTGTGGGAGCTAAAGTCGGTACTGAAAGTGCTGATTTCCTAGAAGCTCACAAAAAGGAATATGATTACACGATTAAAAGCTTTGATGCGGCCGATCAATTATATGATGCTCTGAAGGTCGGCTCAATCGATGCGATGATGGATGACTATCCTGTTATCGGCTATGCTATAAACCAAGGTCAGGATTTGAAAACACCAATCAAACGTGAAGTCGGTGGCGAGTATGGCTTTGCTGTGAAAAAAGGACAAAATTCGGAACTTCGTGAAATGTTCACTGAAGCGTTGAAGGAAATGAAACGAACTGGTGAATACGATAAGATCGTCGATAAATACATTGGAGCTGAAAAAGAAGATAAGAAAGATGCAGTTGATGAATCAACTATCACCGGACTTTTGAAAAACAACTACAAATCACTACTAGACGGTTTATGGAAAACAATCGTGTTAGCTTTAGTATCATTTGCGCTTGCATTGGTATTGGGAGTCATCTTTGGGCTATTCCGGGTATCTCCTGTTCGCGGATTACGCACCTTTGCTGGCATATACATTGATATTATTCGCGGGATTCCAATGATGGTATTGGCTTTCTTCATTTTCTTCGGACTTCCTGGTATTACAGGAATCAAAATCCCTGACTTTGCTGCTGGGATTATCACTTTAACCTTGAATGCCAGTGCGTATATTGCTGAAATCGTTCGAGGCGGTATTAATGCTGTACCTGTTGGTCAAATGGAAGCTTCACGAAGCTTAGGTCTATCGTACAACCGTACCATGCAAAAAATTATTTTGCCGCAAGCAGTTAAGATCATGATTCCTTCTTTCATCAATCAATTCGTCATCAGTTTGAAAGATACGACGATCATCTCTGCCATCGGTGTGGTAGAATTACTGCAGACTGGTAAGATTATCGTGGCACGGACTACACAAAGTTCTTACGTTTACTTGATTATTGCGATCATGTACTTGATCTTAATCACGATCTTGACTAAGTTAGCGAACCGTTTAGAAAAGAAGGTGAAATAGATGGAAAAAACGATGGATAAAAAAATTGTCGTTAATCATTTAGTAAAAAAATTCGGTGATAATACCGTTTTAAATGACTTAAACATCACTATCAGTGAAGGTGAAGTGGTCTGTATCATTGGACCATCTGGTTCCGGAAAAAGTACGTTTTTACGTTGTATGAATCACCTGGAAGAACCGACCTCTGGTGAGATTATAATCGATGGACAGGACTTAACAGATAAACACACAGATATCAACTTGGTCCGTCAGCATATTGGAATGGTATTTCAACATTTCAACTTATTCCCTCACCTAACTGTTTTAGAAAATATTACTTTAGCTCCACTTGATCTAAAAGGTGAATCGAAAGAGTCTGCTGAAAAACGCGGTGTGGAATTACTAACACAGGTTGGACTTGCAGAGAAGAAAAACGATTATCCAGACAGCCTGTCAGGCGGTCAAAAGCAGCGTGTGGCAATTGCTCGTGCGTTGGCAATGAATCCTGACATCATGCTGTTTGACGAACCGACTTCAGCTTTAGACCCTGAAATGGTTGGAGATGTGCTGAAGGTTATGAAGGATTTAGCTTTACAAGGAATGACCATGGTAATCGTTACCCATGAAATGGGTTTTGCCAAAGAAGTAGCCGATCGTGTCATCTTTACTGACGGCGGGAAGATTTTGGAAGACGGCACACCCGAACAGGTCTTTAACAATCCTCACAATCCAAGAACACAAGACTTCTTGAACAAAGTTCTAAATATCTAAAAGAAACCCGTGAAATCACTTTAGATTTCACGGGTTTTTCTGAATGCTAACAAGGCTTGAAAAACGTTCTCTTTGGTTGCCGGTGATTGACTGCGAACAATGCCATCCTCTGGCGAAAAGGCAAGCTCTGTGACTTTTTTTAGTTCATTGACTGATGGAAAAATTGATAATGCTTCATAAGTAAGCGGTAGCTCTAACTTTTCAAACAATGCCTGATATTGTGTGAACTCTTCTTCTCGTCCTTCAATCCGTAATTGCTGCAGAGTAGTCAAAGCGATAATTTGACCGTGACTCCCCTTTATTTCTCCGCCCCACAAACTGACCATTGCATTGTGCAATGCGTGAGCTATACTCAGCCCTCCGGATTCAAAGCCAATACCACTCAACAATGTATTAGCTTCAATTACTGCTTCAAAAGCCGGCGATATTTTTTTCAGTTTATTTGCTTCCACTGCTTCTTCTGCATATACAAGCAATACATCACGGCATTTCTCAGCGATTGCTTCGGCTGCCAATGTGGGTAGAGCACCTAATGTGTTCACACCGCGATTTTCCCGTACGGTTCTCGCCTCAATCGAAGTTGATAGACCATCAGCGATTCCCGCCGTCAAAAAATGAACCGGACTATTAATTAGAATCGCTGTATCGACCAACACAAGATCTGGACTTTTAGTATAATAAGAATATTTTTCAAAATAGCCCTCACGATATTTAACTGAGATCCGTGATGTCGGTGCATCCGTAGAAGCGGATGTAGGGACAACAACCACAGGACAATTTGACTCAAAAGCGAGAGCTTTCCCTAAATCAATTGCCCTACCGCCACCTAAAGCAACGACAGAATCAAATGCTCCAATAGGTTTTTCTTGCTCTACCACCCATACGAAGATTTCCCCGCCTAGCTCCATCAATTTCTTACATAATTGTTCTCCCAGCATTTGATAAACAAAGCCATCAGTTACTATCAAGCACTTTCGACCAAAAGCTAGTATATCTTCCAAGTGATTCCATAAAACATTTTCTCCCTGACGATAAGTCATAGGACTAACAAACACTTTTTCCATATGCTCTCCTTCTTATCCTGTTTAGAAATATCATAGCAATCAAATAAAAGCGTTGCAAGTTGTGTAAGAATGCAAAAAACACGCAACGACTAGCGTTGCGTGTTAATCAAATCTATTTATGCTTCGATTTCAGTTACGATACCTGAACCAACAGTACGTCCACCTTCACGAATAGAGAAAGTTGTTCCTTTTTCTACGGCGATTGGATGGATCAATTCAACATCGATTGTCACATTGTCACCAGGCATAACCATTTCGGTGCCTTCTGGCAATGCGATGTTTCCGGTAACGTCAGTTGTACGGAAGTAGAATTGAGGACGATAGTTGTTGAAGAATGGAGTATGACGTCCACCTTCTTCTTTCGTCAATACATAAACTTCTGCACTAAATTTCGTATGCGGTGTGATTGAACCTGGTTTAGCTAGAACTTGTCCACGTTCGATTTCATCACGTGTAATACCACGTAATAGAACCCCAACGTTGTCGCCGGCTTCCCCATAATCCAATGTTTTGCGGAACATTTCAAGTCCGGTTACGACTGCTTTTTGAACCTCAGGTTTGATCCCGATAATTTCAACTTCGTCGCCGACCTTGACTTCCCCACGATCGATACGACCGGAAGCTACAGTTCCGCGACCAGTGATAGAAAATACATCTTCGACTGGTAATAAGAATGGCTTGTCAGTGTCGCGTTCTGGCGTTGGAATGTATTCGTCAACAGTATCCATTAAATCAAGGATTACTTGTTCTTGTTCAGGATCGCCTTCTAAAGCTTTCAAAGCAGAACCTTTAAGAACTGGAATATCATCACCTGGGAATCCATATTCAGAAAGCAATTCACGTACTTCCATTTCTACTAGATCAATCAATTCCTCATCGTCAACTAAGTCAACTTTGTTCAAGAATACGATTAAGTGCTTAACACCTACTTGACGTGATAACAAAATGTGTTCACGTGTTTGAGGCATTGGGCCGTCAGTAGCAGATACTACTAAAATAGCACCGTCCATTTGAGCCGCACCGGTGATCATGTTCTTCACATAGTCCGCGTGTCCAGGAGCATCAATATGGGCATAGTGGCGTTTTTCAGTTTCATACTCAACGTGTGCAGTGTTAATAGTGATTCCGCGTTCACGTTCTTCTGGTGCAGCATCGATACTAGCGTAGTCTTGAGGGTTTGCTAGACCTTTCTTGCCTAATACCGTTGTGATTGCTGCCGTTAAAGTTGTTTTCCCATGGTCAACGTGACCAATAGTACCAATATTAACGTGTGGTTTACTTCTATCGTAATGTTCTTTTGCCATAATAAACAAACCTCCTAAAAAGTGTAAAAATTCTTACGGATATAGTGTAAAGCATTTTGGGCTAAATGAAAAAGATTTACACTTATTTACTTTTTGTAAGTAACTATCCGAGATCATAATACATCAGAATTGGTCAAACTCCAAATAATATGTTTCAACTTGCTCATGGATGAAATGATTTTGAAAATTTTCTGTGCTTTATGTGCTCCAAGCAAAATCAGTAAGCTATAATAAAGATGAATGAATGTACAGAAGCAAAAAATATTGTTTTAATAGTATTGGACTTTTTTAGTAATGTCTTTTAAAACAACTAAAAGCTGGAGGAATATTCCATGGAAAATTTTCAAGAAAAATTGATGCTGCTTCCAACTGAGATAACTAGAGCTTACAGTGTCGGCTTTGTTTTTGTTAAAGAGAATGACCGCTACTGGCATTTTCCAGCAAGACAATGGACGGAACAACAGATCCAGAACTACTTTTTGGAACGCTATGGAAAAACAAGTACTTTTCATCGTTATCCTGAGTTGAAGTTAAAGCACCTCGTTGTGACTGACATGCCTTCACTCTTTGTTATCGTTCCATACGATCCAAGAAAGGAAAATAATTGATATGACGTTCCTAGAACTAGATTCTATTAGTTACCAAAATGATCAAAGAACAATTTTAGACCAAATTACATTAAGCGTTAAACAAGGAGCTTTCTTGACGATCACAGGACCCTCTGGCGGAGGAAAAAGTACATTGCTTCGATTGATTGCTTCCTTGTTAACACCAACTAGCGGAGAAATTCTTTTTCACGGAAAAGCACAGCAATCCTATGAATACACAGAATATCGCCAACAAGTTTCTTATTGCTTTCAACAGCCCTCCCTATTTGGTGAAACTGTTCTAGATAATCTAACTTTGCCTTATACCATTAGAGACCTTACTCCTGATCAAACGCAGATGCTTGAACATCTCCAAATGGTAGATCTGCCAAAAGAATACTTGACAAAAAATATCTCTGAATTATCAGGCGGTGAGCGGCAACGAGTAGCTCTGATTCGGAATATTTTATTTTTACCACAAATTTTGCTATTAGATGAGGTGACAACGGGGCTTGATGAACAAACAAAAACAGTCATTCATCGATTGATCAAAGATATTCAGCAAAAAGACTGCACGATTTTGCAAGTTACCCATGATGAATCTGAAATCCAAGCAGCAGAGGAATTGCTGATTGTCCAAGGAGGAAAATTAAAACAATGAATCAATTAGCAGTGAACGATCTTTCTTTAGTTTTGGCTTTTGCAATGGTGATGATCGCTGTTGCGATCAGTGCTAAAGAGAAGCTGAATCTAACGAAAGACATCCTTTTTAGTATTTTTCGTGCAATCGTTCAACTAGTTATCGTCGGCTATTTGTTAAAGTATATTTTTCAAGTCAACAATAACTTTTTGACGATTGCTATGAGTCTCTTTATTGTGTTCAATGCTGCGTGGAATGCACATAAAAGAAATCCCAGTCTCCATAAAAAATATCTTCATTCGTTAGCAGCAATCTTTATTAGCACTTATATTACCCTTGGTTTGTTGATTTTAACTGGGGCAATAAAATTTATACCCTCTCAAATCGTTCCTATCACTGGTATGATTGCGAGCAATTCAATGGTAGCAATCGGATTATGCTATAGAGCGTTAAACACTCAATTTCATGACTTGAGACAGCAGGTACTAGAAAAATTAGCCCTTGGCGCATCAATCAAACTGGCATCTAAACCGATCCTGCAGCAAAGTATCAAGACTGCCATGCAACCTACTATTGATTCTGCTAAAACAGTTGGACTCGTCAGCTTGCCCGGAATGATGTCTGGTTTGATTTTCGCCGGTTTAGATCCCGTTCATGCCATCAAATATCAAATTATGGTTACCTTCATGTTACTATCAGCTACAAGCCTCGGATCAATTATCGGCGGATATACTGCTTATAAAAACTATTTCAACTCAGACCATCAATTGATTGTATAAAAAGAAGGGAACTCAGAAAAATTTCTTTTCGAGTTCCCTTCTTTTTATACTAGTAAATTGTAGAGCGTTTTATTTTGACTTAATTCAATATAGCTTGAGTCAAACGCTTTTAATCGCTTCAATAAATCGGGTAACGTTTCTGCTTTCTTCAACAGCACGCCAATCACTACTGGTCCGGTTCCTCGATTACTCTTCTTTGTATATTCAAAACGAGTAACATCATCGCCTTCGCTTAGAACTTCTGATACAAATTCCTTTAATGCACCAGGACGTTGCGGGAAGTTCACGACAAAGTAGTGCTTAACGCCTTCATAGATCAGTGAGCGTTCTTCAATCTCAGCCATCCGATTGATGTCATTGTTTCCACCGCTGATGATGCAGATGACTGTTTTGCCTTTAATCTTATCTTTCATCAACTCTAAAGCTGCCACACTCATTGCTCCGGCTGGTTCCACGACAATCGCTTGTTTCCCATACAAATCTAAAATGGTTGTACAAATCAAGCCTTCGTCAACAGACATCAGCTCATCGACATATTTCTTACTGTGTGAGTAAGTAATTTCACCGACACGTTGAACTGCGGCACCGTCGACAAATTTATCGATCTCAGCTAATTTGACCGGCTGTTCTTCTTCAAAAGCCGCCTGCATTGAAGCCGCTCCTTTGGGTTCAACACCGACAATTTTAGTGGTCGGTGAGGTGTTTTTCACGTATGAAGCCACTCCACTGATCAATCCACCTCCACCAATCGCTGAAATGACATAATCTGGCTTATAGCCTTCGCTTTCCGCGTCGGTCATCATTTCCAAAGCCAGCGTTCCCTGACCGGCAATGATGTTTTTGTCATTAAAAGGGTCGATAAAGGTCATGCCGTTTTCTTCGCAGTATTTCCTTGCGGCAGCGGCAGAAGCATCAAAGGTATCGCCGACTAAATGAATATCCGCAAACTCACCACCAAAGAATTTTACTTGAGAAACTTTTTGTTGCGGTGTGGTAGTCGGCATAAAGATCGCTGCTTGTGTCTTCAATTCATGACACGTATAAGCAACTCCCTGTGCATGATTTCCCGCACTTGCACACACCACACCTTTTTTCAATTCTGCCTCAGGAAGTTTCTTAATGGCATAATAAGCACCACGTAATTTAAATGAACGAACTTTTTGCAGGTCTTCCCTTTTCAATAAAATGGTCGCCTGGTATTTTTCAGATAAATAACGATCATATTGTAACGGCGTATGGTTTACAGAGTTTTTCAATAATTGATAAGCACTGCGCACCTCAGTATCTTTGATTAATTCCATCGCTGCATCCCCCACTAATCTTTACGACTTACAAATGGCATCATTTTACGTAATTCGCCGCCCACTTCTTCAATTTGATGTCCTGCGCTCTCTTTGCGCATCTTATTGAATTCTGGGAAGCCGTTCTTGTTGTCATCGATGAATCCTTTAGCGAATTTGCCATTTTGGATATCAGTCAAGACTTCTTTCATTCCTGCTTTAGCTGTTTCTGTAATTACGCGCGGTCCTGAAACGTAATCCCCATATTCCGCAGTATTAGAGATTGAGTTACGCATTTTCGCAAATCCACCTTCATAAATCAAATCAACAATCAATTTCATTTCGTGACAAACTTCGAAGTAAGCCAATTCAGGTTGATAGCCAGCTTCAACTAGTGTTTCAAAACCAGCTTCGATCATACTAGTCAATCCGCCGCAAAGCACTGCTTGCTCACCGAACAAATCAGTTTCGGTTTCCTCTTTAAAGGTTGTTTCCAAAACGCCCACTCGTGTAGCGCCAATGCCTTTTGCATAAGATAACGCTAAGTCTTGAGCAGCTCCTGTTGCATCTTGATAAACAGCAAATAATGCTGGAACCGCAAACCCTTCAGTGAAAGTACGGCGAACCAAATGGCCTGGTCCTTTCGGAGCTACTAAGAAAACATCCACGTTTTTCGGTGGTTTGATTACATCAAAATGAATATTGAATCCATGAGCAAAGACTAAAGCAGCACCGTCTGCTAAGTTTGGTGCGATTTCATTGTCGTACAGAGCACCTTGGATTTCATCTGGAGCTAAAATCATGACTACTTCGGCTTTTTTAGTTGCTTCGTCTACCGGCAACACATCAAACCCGTCTTCGCGAGCAGCCTCAGCGGATTTTCCTTCTCGCACACCGATCACGACTTGATGACCTGTATCACGTAGATTTTGTGCATGAGCATGTCCTTGTGAACCGTAACCCACCACAGCAATTGTTTTTCCTTCTAAAGCATCCTTCGCTACTGCATCATCATAATAAACTTTAACCATAATTTTTCCTCCAATTTTTTAAACTATATTAATAGCAAAATTAAATTTTGCGCTTAACCTCTGCTAAATCCGGTTACCCCGGTTCGTGCTAATTGTTTGATGCCATATGGCCGCAATACATCAATGCATGCATTGACCTTTTCAGTCGAGCCGGCAACCTGCACAACGATCGTTTTCAATCCAACATCCACGACATCGGCGCGGAAGGGATCAATCATTGCTTGGATCTCTGATCGAGTAGCCGCAGGAGCACTGACTTTAATCAAAGCTAACTCTCTTTCAAGATGAGGCTCATCGGTTACATCAGAAACTTTAACCACATCTATCTGTTTGTTTAATTGCTTTGTTACTTGCTCTACATCCGCCAATGTGTCCGCTTGGATAATGATCGTCATTCGCGACTCACCGTCTCTCTCTGTACGTCCAACGGAGACACTGTCCATGTTTACTTGTCGTCGGTTCAAGACGCTCGTAATTCGACTCAACACCCCAGCCTGGTCGTGAACCATTGCTGTAATCATTCGTCTCATTTAATCCACCCCCAACATCTGATCATTCGGCATACCTGCCGGAATCATCGGTAATACATGTTCTTTGTTGCAGATCATAACTTCGATCAGCATTGGTCCCGGTGTAGCAAAAGCCTCCTGCAGCTCTTTTTCCAGTGTATTCGGATTCGTAATTTTTTTATTCCCGATCCCATAAGCTTCAGCCATCTTCATAAAGTCCGGTTGCTCTTGGAAAACGGATTGGGAACGACGTTCATTGTAAAATTTCTCCTGCCATTGTCTAACCATTCCGAGGGATCTATTGTTCAACAGTATAAATTTAATATCTAAATTATTTTGGTTCAAAATGGCTAATTCTTGATTAGTCATCTGGAAACCTCCGTCACCGACAAATACAACAACGGATTCATTCGGTTTTCCAAATTTTGTCCCAATTCCTGCTGGGATACCGTACCCCATTGTTCCAAGACCGCCGCTGGTGATTAATTGCTTCGGAAATTGAAATGGATAAAATTGCGCGACCCACATTTGATGTTGACCAACATCGGTTACGACATAGGATTTCCCTTTTGTGATCCGACCGATGATCTCAATTACCTCTTGCGGTTTGATGACTTCTTCATTCCATTCATATTTCAATGGATATTTTTCTTGGCGCGCTTTGCAGAGCATTCGCCACTCTTCGCATTCAGGTGCGTCAATTTCGATCGTCAGCATTTGCTGCAAGGCAATCTTCGCGTCACCTACAATTGGGACATCAGTATGAATAATCTTGCCGATCTCTACTGGGTCCACATCAATATGGGCAACCTTCGCATTTGGTGCAAAAGCATCCGGCGAACAGGCCAAGCGATCATCAAAGCGGCTGCCGATGTTAATTAGTAAATCGCATTCCATCATAGCCATGTTGGCTGCATAGGTGCCGTGCATTCCGCCCATCCCAAGAAAGTTCGGATGATCATGAGGCAGCAATCCCAAACCTAGTAACGTGCTAACAGTCGGCAGTTGATATTTTTCAACAAATTCTCTTAATTCTGCTGCACCATCAGCAGCGATTACGCCGCCGCCAACTAAAAGAATCGGTTTCTTAGCCTTCTTCAGTAAGTTCATTAATCGTTCGATCTGCAAGATTGATGGTGTCGTTGTAGGCTGATAGCTTTCTAAATGGACAGGTTTGTCAATATTTGGATTTGACTTAAATGTCATGATATCTTTTGGTAGATCAATCAGAACTGGACCTTTTCGTCCAGTTGTCGCGATATGGAAGGCTTCATTGACGATCCGCGGTAGTTCATTCACATCTCGAACTTGATAATTGTTTTTTGTAATGGGTACGGTAATTCCTAACATATCTGCTTCTTGAAAAGCATCCTTCCCGATTCCCGGTGTCGTAACCTGTCCTGTAATAACAACTAATGGTACAGAGTCGATCATTGCATCTGCGATCCCAGTTACAACATTGGTTGCTCCTGGTCCGCTGGTAACGATTACTACTCCTGGTTTGCCAGTAGCTTTGGCATACCCTTCTGCCGCATGTACCGCTCCTTGCTCGTGACGCGTAAGAATATTTGGAATCGATTCATCATAAAGGGAATCATATAATGGTAAGACGGAACCTCCGGGATACCCGAAAATCAATTCAACTCCTTGATTCTCCAGACATTTGATTAATAGATCGGCGCCTGTTTGCAAATCTTCAGCTTCCACTTTTTGCTTCATTTCTTCCACCCCATTTCCCCCTATTCTTCAGGTAGTTTCATTACACCACCGGTATGTGCTGAGGTTACCATTGCTGAGTAACGTGCTAACCAACCTTTTTTGACTTTCGGCTGGAATTTCGTTAGTCCTTCTTTTCGTTTTGCTAATTCTTCTTCTGAAACAGCTACATTCAATGTGCGATTTGTTAAATCAATCGTAATTTCATCGCCATCTTGAACTAAAGCAATTGGTCCACCGGCAGCTGCTTCTGGTGAAATATGCCCAACCGCAATTCCACGAGTCGCACCAGAGAAACGTCCATCTGTAATCAGTGCAACATCTTTGCCTAAACCGCGACCTACGATACTTGACGTTGGTGCCAGCATTTCCGGCATCCCCGGTCCGCCTTTTGGTCCTTCGTAGCGAATAACTACCACATGGCCTTTAGTAACGGTATGGTTATCGATTGCTTCAACCGCTTCATCGTGAGAGCCAAAGCAAATTGCTTTACCTTTAAAGACTTTGATACTTGGATCAACACCGCCGACTTTGATAACACTGCCCTCCGGTGCAATATTTCCATAAAGAATGGAGAGTCCTCCCACTGGACTGTAAGGTGCTGTTTTGGGATGAATCACTTCTTCATTCATGATCTTAGCTGAAGCGACATTTTCACGTAATGTCTTGCCCGTAACGGTGATTCGGTCAGAATGGATTGCCCCATCAATTGAAACTAGCTCATTGATAATCGCTGGTACGCCTCCTGCTTGATGCACATCATGCATTGAATAACTGGAAGAAGGAGCGATTTTAGATAAATAAGGAACTCTTTTGGCAATCTCATTGATATCCGATTGATCATAATCAATCTCCGCTTCGTTGGCGATCGCCAATGTATGGAGCACGGTATTCGTCGATCCGCCCATCGCCATATCTAAAGCAAAAGCATCATCAATTGCTTCTTTTGTCACGATGTCACGAGGTTTAATTTGTTTTTTCACAAGATTCATTAAATGTTTCGCCGATTCACGAACCAATTCACGCCGTTCATCAGAAACTGCTAAGACTGTACCGTTCCCCGGTAAAGCTAGCCCTAGCATTTCCAGCAAGCAGTTCATGGAATTTGCCGTAAACATACCAGCGCAGGAACCACAGGTTGGACAAGCGTTTTGCTCCATGAATAGGAAGTCTTCTTTGGTCATTTTCCCTTCTTTGAAGGTACCAACAGCTTCAAACATCGAAGAAAGTGTTGTTTGATGACCAAGTGGATCGATCCCTGCTTTCATCGGACCGCCTGAACAAAAGATTGAAGGAACATTCGTCCGAACAGCCGCCATAATCATCCCAGGTGTGATCTTGTCACAGTTAGGAATGTAGAAAACACCGTCAAACCAATGGGCATTGATCACTGTCTCTGCTGCATCGGCAATCAGTTCACGACTTGGTAAAGAATAGCGCATACCGATATGTCCCATCGCAATCCCGTCATCTACTCCAATCGTATTAAACTCGAAAGGAATACCGCCGGCTTCACGAATTGCCTCTTTTGCCACATCAGCCAGTTCTCGCAGGTGGACGTGTCCTGGTACAATATCAATATAAGAATTACAAATAGCAATGAACGGTTTATCCATATCATGGATATTTTTTACTTGGCCAGTCGCATATAATAAGCTTCTGGCGGGTGCTGCATCAATTCCTTTTTTAATCTGATCACTTCTCATTGTCACATCTCCCTACTTTTAGCTAACTCATTTTTATTGAGGGTCATTTTTCAACCCCATGAAAAATGAGCTTATTTTCGTTCGCATATCATTGTACTAAGTTCTCTGCTTGATCATTTGTTATCCATCATTAGTTTTATTCTTTCGCTAAATAAACTGCGAAAAGTACAACTGACAAAAAGAGCATCCCATCAATAAAATGGGATGCTCTTGCAAGAACCCCATTTGTAACGCAAACAGGACTCAAACAAACGGTTAAAACTTCTTCCGCGTTCTAAGTCCTGGACTCAATAATTAATAAGACGATGCCATCGAAATTATTGTATTTACTCTTGCGCATAAAAATCGGCTCCTCATTTTTCTAATAGTATCTTAATCATTTTTTTATACTATACATTTCATAAGATTAAAAGTCAATGAATTTTCAGAATATTTTCTAACTTAGCAACTTTTTGGTTCATTTTTATTCAAAAAATAAGCTCAACATAGAATGTCGAGCTTATCCGGCAAATTGACTATTATAAAGATTCGCGTAAAAGTCGCCTTTTTTCATCAAGCTGCGATGACTCCCCTGTTCAATAATCGAACCTTCTTTCATCACTAAAATCAAATCCGCATTTTTAATGGTAGATAACCGATGAGCGATGACAAAGCTCGTCCGTTCCGCAGTTAATTGATCCATCGCCTGTTGGATCATTCTTTCTGTTCGAGTATCCACGCTCGATGTCGCTTCATCTAAGATCAATAATTGCGGATCGGCTAGGATCGCCCGCGCAATCGTTAAAAGCTGCTGCTGGCCTTGCGAGATCTGGGTCCCATCGGAGGAAATAATCGTGTCATAGCCATTTGGCAGCGTGCGAATGAAGTGATGGCATTGCGCATCTTTTGCTGCCTGCACAATTTCTTTTCTAGTGGCATCGGGATTGCCATAAGCGATATTATCCGCTACAGTTCCTTCGAATAACCAGGTATCCTGCAGGACCATACCAAACTTCTGTCGAATCTCAGCACGTGAAAAATGACTGATATTCTTTCCATCGACTTCGATTTGACCACCTGTCAATTCATAGAAGCGCATCAATAGGTTAATCATTGTCGTCTTTCCAGCTCCAGTCGGTCCGACGATTGCTACCATTTGCTTTGGCTTTACCTTGAAATTAACATCTTCCATTAAAAGACGATCCGGCGTGTAGCCGAATGCTACATGCTTGAAGCTTACTTCGCCTCGCAAATTTTCTGGAACAGCTACACTTAGAACTTCTTCTTTTTCTTCCGGCTGATCTAATATCTCAAAAATTCGCTCTAACGCCGCAAATGCGCTTTGCAAACTATTAATCACATAGGAAACCTGTGTGATCGGTTCAGAAACTTGGTTCACATATTGTAAATAAGCTTGAACTAAACCAATCGATAATTGACCATTGATTACCATGATACCGCCAACGACAGCACTTGCAACGAAACCGAGCTGATTAATAAGACGAATCAATGGGTTGATGGCGAAGCTGACAAATTGAGCTTTTTTGAAGGCTTGAAATTGTGCTTCATTCAGCTTATCTAACTCATCTGCGGTTTCGTTTTGCCGGTTGTAGGATTTGATCAATAAATTTCCAGAATAGTTTTCCTCCGCTTTAGTTCCGACAGCGCCTAAAGCTGCTTGATTCTCAGAGAAATACTCCTGATTCTTATGAGCCAACCGATTGGTCAAAAAGAGGCTGATCAAAAGAATACCTACGATTCCCAATGTTAATAACGGACTCAAATAGATCATCAGCCCTAGTCCGATGACGATCGATAATATCGCTGAAATCATCTGCATCAAGCCGACTTGCAGGACTTCTGACACTTTATCCAAATCAAGGGTCGCTCTAGTTAAAATATCTCCGGTTTTGTATTGATCAAAAAAGTTCATCGGCAAGCGATTCAATTTCTCTGTCAACGTCTTTCTCAAACGTAAGGTTAGCGTTTCTGCCACGCTTGCCATGGTATACTCTTGCAGCAATGAAAATAGCGAGACGCCTCCCCAGGCTAAAAAGAGCCAGAGCACAGGCTGAAGCAAAGCCGCAAAAAGATTGTCCCAACTAACCGACTGAGTACGAACCAACGCTATGATCGCGTCCAAACCCCAACCTAAGATCAAGGGAGTAACAGCCATCAGAGCCGCAAAGCAAATAGCAGAGGCAATGATGATTATGAAACGAGCCTTTTGCTCCGCTAATAGTTTAAATAGACGAATCCCGGTTTTCTTAAATTCTTTTGGTGTTTCTGTATCTACGTTTTTTTCATCAACTTGCTTGATGCCCATGCTTCTTCCCCTCCATTCCTTGAGATTTAGCAAATTCTTGATAAACAGTACACGTTCGAAGCAACTCTTCGTGTGTCCCTTTACCAACGATTTTTCCTTCTTCTAAAACAATGATCTGATCAGCATCTTTGATCGTTGACAGTCGTTGAGCAACGATCACGATCGCTGCATCAGATAGATAGGTTTTCAACGCTTTTCGCAGCTTCGCATCGGTCTGATAATCCAAAGCAGAAAAACTGTCATCAAAGAAATACAAATCAGCTGACTTGATCAATGCTCGAGCAATACTCAAACGCTGCTTCTGTCCGCCAGAGAAGTTATTGCCTTTTTGAGCGACGAATGCATTGAATTGTCCATCTAAGTTGTTGATAAAATCTTCTGCTTGAGCTACTTTAGCCGCTTGTTTCATTTCCGCTTCTGTTGCCTGCGGATTTCCAAAAAGAAAGTTGTCCTTAACCGTTCCGCTGAACAAGAAGGCTTTTTGCGGCACATAACTGATTCGTGCTCTCAAAGCCTCTTGCGTGACATTTTGGATTGGCTCGCCGAGAAAGCGGATCTCGCCTTTCGTTGTGTCCCTTAGCCGCAGTAACGCTTTTGCAATCGTACTTTTACCTGATCCAGTTCCGCCAACGATTGCTGTCACGCCTTTTGGAATCTCGATGCTGATATTGTATAAGACTGCTTCCTCTGCTCCACTGTAGGCAAAGTCCACATGATCAAAAACTGCGATGGATGCATCCTGTTTCTTTTCAAAAGAAACTTTCGGCCCATCAACGATTTCTTCCTGAGTGTCAATAACTTCACCAATCCGCTCTAATGAAGCCAGTGCTTTAGGGATCATTACGATTACCATCGCCGCCATCGTCAAGAACCATAGGCTCAAGATGGTGTACTCACTGATTGCCGTCAAGCTTCCGATCGGTACACTTCCTTGAACGACTAACAGTCCGCCATAAGCTAAGACAGCTGTCATCCCTAGACCCATCGTAAGATTGACGGTCGGATTCAAGACAGCGAAAAGTTTATTTACCCGAATCATCACGTCCGCGTAGCTACTAAAAGTTTTGTCAGTCCGTTTCTTTTCAAAGCTTGTTTTATTAAATGCTCGAATCACGCGTACGCCTGTGTAGAATTCTCGTAAAATCTGCATCATTTTGTCCATACGCTGCTGCATCACATCAGCAAGAGGAACCGCCTTCTTAATGACGAACAGTGAAACGATCGAAAAGAGTACGATTGATACGATCGGAATCCAAATAAACCGCCATGAAATTGCTCCTGTTAAAACGATTGAAGCTAAACAGATTAATGGCGCCGGAATAATCATCTGGAATACCATCATCATGATTTGCTGAATATTGGTGATATCACTGGTTGTCCGAGCTAATAATGTAGGAGTTCCAAATTCGTCCATATCTGCCATTGATAAACGCTGTGTCTTATCAACTAACTGCTTCCGTAAGAAATAGCCAAAACGTCCAGCTAAAATAGCTGAGAAATAGCTGGCAATAATTGAGACAATCCCAGTTAACACTGCAATTCCTAACATCAAAGCGCCATTTCGCCAGATCGCTCCTTGATCCTTAGTTAAAATACCTTCATCAATAATTTCAGCAACATAGTAAGGAATCATCAACGTTCCAACCGCTTGCACGATCATTAAGATGAAGGTGCCAAGGAACATCATTTGATATTCTTTGAAAAAGACTTTGAATAATTTCATCTTTTTTTCCCTCCTTCTCCTATGGTAGAATAAACTGTAACGTAACGTCACAGTCAAGCAGAAAATGGAGTTTTTTTATGAAAAAATATTTGACCATCAGCGAGATGGCAAAATACGCTGGAATTAGTCGCCGTACGCTGATTTATTATGACCAAATTGATCTATTTAAACCAGCAAAGGTCGGTGAAAATGGTTATCGCTACTATGGAATTGACCAGTATTTTGAATTAGATGTCATCCTCTTGTTAAAAAATCTCGACGTTTCCTTAGATGAGATTCATATCTTCTTAAAAAATCGGAATGTCGATTATGTCCTTGATGGCTTTATGAGACAGAAACAAAAGGTTGATGAACAGATAAATAAATTAAACGTGATTCGCGGGGCATTAGACAGCTATATTGAACGGTACACGACTTTAAAGAACTTTGATCTAGAATCAATCACTTATTCTTATCGTAATGCCGAATCCTTCGTGATCTCTGATACGATCGAAAGCTATGACGACTTTGATTCCGTGCAGATTTACGGCAGGTTTTATTCCTCAGTAGACAGTAGCGATCTCTTTAGCGGATATCCTATCGGTTTTTTGGTAGACGGTTCTGCCTTTTATGAGAAAAATTTTCACGATGCTCCCTATCGTGCGCTAGTGAAGATCCCTGAAGAACGATTGCACATCTATGATAAACAGCGTGTCATCAAACGACCGGCTGGTTATTACGTATCCGGCTTTATGAAAGATGAGATCCATCATATCAATACCTTTAATAATCGTTTCAGAAGTTATCTGAAGGAAAATGAATTGGTTTTAAATGGCGATATTTGGGAACTATTGTGGCAAGATGAAACCACCTCAGAACATCCTGAAGATCAGATATTTGAAGTACTAATACCTGTAAAGCGTAAAAAAGGTTCTGAGTAATTATCAATTTCTTTAAAACTCCAGAGACATTTATCTTAATCAAAAAAGCTTTTTTATTTCTTCGTGGATCATATTTTGATACAGTGAAATAGTTGTAGAACGAATGATGAAATTGTTTTGATGTGTCTAATAGCACCTTACGATAAGGAGATTATGATGAATTTTGAAATTACCGATAGTATTCAAGAAAAGGATAAGTCAGAGATTATGACAGGATTGATAAACTACAATCTTGCTCGAATTGAAAACAAAAGTTCAAAAGAATTAGGTATCTATTTAAAGGACAAACAGGGAAAAATGATTGGCGGCTTAATTGGAGAGACACATGGAAATTGGCTAATGATTGAATTTTTGTGGGTTGATGAACTACATAGAGGAACTCATATAGGTAGTCAGCTGCTGGAACAAGCTGAGTCGACTGCCAAAAAAAGAGGCTGCAGCTACGCTTTTTTGGATACATTTAGTTTTCAAGCACCTACTTTTTACAAGAAGCACGGATACAAAGAGGTATTTACCTTAAATGAGTACCCACCTATCGGAAAACGATTTTATTTCACTAAAATACTTTGAGCGGTAAAAGAGTCGTTTCTCCAGTGTTTGATTAGTTGACCTTACTTTTGAAGAATGATTATCTACTATCATCTTGAACAACTATTTGCCAATGTTTGATGCATTGGTAAAATGGAGAGAGATTATCACCAAATTTGTATCATATTTCCAATAGAATCGAGCTTCTGTTAACCAAATAGCCTTGACACCCTGTCTGTATTGATGATAGGATGAAAAAAGAATTTCATGAAGGGAGAGAGTATGATGATGAAGACCAGAAAAAATAAGCAAATACATTTGATTGCGCTTTTTGATTTGTTTTATTGGAGCAGAGTGTCTTTTTCTGAGGACTCTCTAGATGCTTAAATAAAGTTTATTTGTCAAACTGCCAATCGTGGATTGGCAGTTTTTTTGCTATTTTTACGCATTAGAATTATGCCGAAAAGATAGCAATCATTAAGCGGTAGCCATAGTTTTCGGACCTAAAAAAATATTGGGTACCATTTACCAAGATAACTGCACATTTCTAACGTAAAATTTTAACGGAGGTGTTTCCTATGAGTGGAAAAAAAGAGAAATCAGAGAAGAGAATAAATTAACTAGAGGAATAATTTAATTCCTCAAAGAGAGGATTAAATATGTTAACGATAAAAGGAAAATATAATTCAGCAATTGTGTACACAGATATTTTGACAGATAGTACAGTCGGTCAAATTATGACTCTTTGCAATCAAAAATTTGTTCAGAATGCAAAAATTCGGATTATGCCAGATACTCACAGTGGCTCTAGCTGCGTGATTGGTACAACTATGACAATTAAGGATAAAGTAGTCCCTAATCTTGTCGGTGTAGACATTGGCTGCGGACTCAATGTGACAAAGATCAGAAAAGGTGTCAAATTGAATTTTGATAAGTTGGATCGTACAATTCGTAATCGAATTCCTAGTGGTCACCATTCGCACGGAAAACCTCAATACGCTTTTCCCTTAGAAAAGGTGCTGGCTCCGATTCACCGCGGATGGGCACTGCGGAGCTTGGGAACATTAGGTGGCGGCAATCACTTCATTGAAGTGAATGAAGGAAGTGACGGTTACTATCTGGTCATTCATAGCGGTAGCCGTGTGTTAGGTAAGGAAATTGCTGAATACCACCAGGAAATTGCCTATCAGAAGTTGACACAAAGGCGGCAAGAACTAAAGCTGCAAGCAAAGACGACGAATGATCCAAATGAAGAGGAACAGCTGGTTCAACAACGAGAAGAAATAAAAATACCTTATGAATTGTCGTACATGTCTGAGCAAGATCTGATTAACTACCTATCAGATATGAAAATCGCTCAACAATATGCGGCATACAATCGGCAGAGCATGGCACGGACAATCCTAAAAGCTATGAAGTGGGAAAAATATATCATCGAAAGCTTCGACAGTCCTCATAATTATATCGATCTGGAGCACATGATTTTACGCAAAGGGGCTGCTTCTGCCCGATCAGGCGAAAAAATGATCGTTCCCTTAAACATGAAGGACGGTTCCATTATTGGTATCGGAAAAGGCAATGATGAGTGGAATCAATCCGGTCCTCATGGAGCAGGTCGTACAATGAGCCGCTCACAAGCCCGAGTATCGATTAGTCTAGAAAATTATCAGCATATGATGCGCCACGTTTGGACGACCTCTGTTTCTAAACGTACGCTAGATGAAGCACCCAAAGCGTATAAATCAAAGAAACAGTTGCTAACGAATCTACACGAAACAATGGATGTAAAAGAAATTATTAAGCCATTGTATAATTTCAAAAGCTAAGCAGAAGACGATGGAAAATCAAAATGATTCTCCATCGTCTTTATTTTTCAAGTGGTTAACCTAAGAATGAAGCCGATACTAAAGTACTCTTACCTGCATACGACGGAGTTTGGGAGCCACTTCATCGGACGTGATTGAGCCACCTGAATCGGGAAAAACTGAGCCACTCGAATCGGAGATAGAGAGCCACCT
>NZ_JAWGOQ010000010.1:0-141426 GCF_032555305.1 Enterococcus sp. | reverse complement strand
AGTTTTCAAAGGTCTACATTGTTTGTCGCGTTGTTTCAGCAACTTTTATATCTTAACAGGTTACTGAGTGAATGTCAACAACTTTTTTGAAGTTTTTTTAATTTCAAAATTCATTGTTCGGCTTTTGCTGTATCAGCAACGTTTATTAATTTACCACTTTATTAATCAGCGGTCAACTATTTTCTTCAAAAAAAAGAAACTTATTTTTATAAGCTTCTTTTTGGTAATTATTCAAATAATGGTACACCTTCAATTTCAATCGTTCCGAGGATTTTTCTAACACTGTCTGGACTCTCCCAGGCAAATCCCTCGGGTAGCTCTGTAGCTTGTTCACTAGCCATTTCAAACACATACAGCGGCAAACTGGCGCCGTGGGATTGTGTGTTGGTTAACTCGACTAACCGAATATCATTAACATTAATATGTAGTGTAGCTTTCAAAAAATTCAAAAAACTAGCTAAAACGGTGTTTTCAGCTTTGGTATCAGTGCGGGCAAATTCCTTATCTTTTCCTATCTCATGAACTAAAAAACGCTTCGATCCATCTTCTAAATGCAACATGATTGTTCCTGACACTTGTTTTGTCACAATTTTCACCTCTGCAAAAGCTAATCGTAAATCGCAATCATTGTATCATGTTTTCAGAAAAAAAGATATTCTTTGCATAAAATAGCGACTAATTTTCAACTCGCTCTTTCAACAGAAAGTCAATTGCTTCATCCGTCCAATGCGGCATGTTTTTCTCTAAAGACCGAAAACCGATGTTTTTATTGCGATTTGTAAAGTAGCGTTTCCTATGATAAGGGGCTTCAGTAGAATGCTCTGCTAGTGTCCGTATTGACAAACTGATTTTCTTAGTGAACTCATCAATGTCAATAACTTGAACTTTCACTGATTGACCAACTTCTAAAAAGCTGTGAATATTTTTTGTATAGCCAGACTGCACTTCAGATATGTGGACCAATCCTTGGGTCTGATCGTCTAACGAGATGAACGCTCCATACGGTTGAATACCTGTAACTTGTCCTTCGATAATATCTCCAATTTTATATCCCATTCATTTCCCTCTCTTCGCATGTTTCATTATACTGTATTTAGAAATAAAATTGAAGTTAGCAAACAGGAGGAGAAGAAATGACAAATTTTGAACAACCAATCGATCGTCTTGGTTCTGATAGTGTCAAATGGGATACTATTCTCAAGACGTATAAAGAAGAGAATTTATTGCCGCTCTGGATTGCCGACATGGATTTCAAAGCACCAGCTGGTGTTTTACAGGCTTACCAAAAATTATTGAATCACGGAATTCTAGGCTATGCAGATACACCTGAACAGCTTTACACTGCAATCATCAATTGGGAGCAGGAGCGCTTCCACCTTGCCTTAGAAAAGGAAGATATTCTTTTCTTCTCTGGCGTTTTAGCTGGAATCACTACGGCCATCCAAGCATTTACTAAACCAAATGACACAATTTTGATTCACGACCCAGTCTACCCTCCTTTCGCGAATATCATCACGACGAATAAGCGGCAGTTGGTTCGCAGCCAATTGATCGAGGAAGATGGCCGCTTTGTGATGGATTTTGCTGATATGGAAGAAAAATTCAAACAGCACCAGGTAAAAGTCATGATCTTGTGTAATCCTCATAATCCTGGGGGCCGAGTATGGACGAAAGAGGAATTGCATCAACTGGGAGAACTTTGCAGAAAGTATCGTGTATTAGTATTGAGTGACGAGATTCACCAAGACTTGGTGTTTTCACCTAATAAGATGACATCTTTCTTTAATGCGGGGGAAAATTTCAGTGATTTTAGCCTGCAATTCACTTCAATGACTAAGACCTTTAATCTAGCGGGAATCAAAAATTCAGTCGTTTTTGTAAAAAATGAAAAGCTGCGTAAACAATTAAGTCGTAAACAAGAGGAAAACTTCCAACAGGAAATTAATACCTTTGGTTTAGTCGGCATGGAGGCAGCTTACAAAACAGGAGAGGAATGGCTGGCTAAGTTACTGCCCTATATTCAATCAAATATATCCTATACGATTGAATTTTTCCAAGAGCATTTACCTAAAGTATCAGTCATGAAACCAGAGGGAACTTACCTATTATGGTTGGATTTTTCGGAGTATGGAATTTCTGATGAGGACTTGGAAGAACGATTGGTTCATAAAGGGAAAGTTGTTTTGAATACGGGTATTAGTTACGGACCTAGTGGTAAACAGCATATGCGTTTGAATGTCGCTTGCCCGCAGGTCGTCCTTAAAGAGGGGCTGGAACGAATTGTTACTGCCTTAAGTTAAAAAAAATACGGCCGCTTGGCCGTATTTTTTATTCAGTAATTTCAATTGATTCAATCACGACATCGTGAACAGGTTTGTCTTGAGCACCACGTTTAACGGCCCCGATTTCATCAACTACATCCATGCCTTCAGTCACATGCCCAAAAACGGTATGACGGAAGTCTAACCAAGGCGTTCCACCTTGTTTGTAGGTTTCAATGATTTCACCAGGAAATCCTGCTTCTTCTAACTGCGCCATCATATTAGCAGGTACATTTTGACTATTTACGATAAAGAATTGACTGCCGTTTGAGTTCGGACCTGCATTCGCCATAGATAATGCACCACGCAGGTTGAACAAGTTGCGTGAAAATTCATCTTCGAATTTTTCGCCATAAATACTTTCGCCGCCCATGCCCGTTCCGGTTGGGTCGCCGCCTTGGATCATGAAGTCAGGAATGACACGGTGGAAAATCACGCCATCGTAATAACCTTTCTTTGCTAGTTCAACAAAGTTCTTCACTGTCTTTGGTGCTTCTTCAGGGAATAATTGTACGGTAATGTCCCCCATATTCGTTTTAATCGTCGCTTTTGGACCTTTTTCTTCTGCTAAGTTTAATTGTGGAAATTGAGTCACTAAAATGTCCTCCTTTATTTTTTCTGTGTCTATCATAACAAACTTTTCTCGTTTTGCCACCTCTTCAAGCCAAGCGTTTCTTTCTCTTTCATTTATTTGTTACAATCGATGGGAAGAAAGGGTGTTGATATGGAAATTTTTGATATTACGATCGTAGGTGCAGGACCAGTCGGCATGTTCGCGGCATTCTATGCAGGGATACGTCAAGCAAAAACAAAGCTGATCGACAGCTTGCCGCAGTTGGGCGGACAGTTGACGACACTTTATCCTGAGAAAAATATTTATGATATTCCCGGCTTTCCGATCGTAAAAGCAGCAGATCTGGTGGGCAACTTAGAGAAACAATTACGAACTTTTTCCCACACCTATTGTTTGGACGAAGAAGTTTTGGAGATAAAACAGCATGAAGACTACCTCGAGTTGGTAACCAGCAAGGATAGCCATTACACTAGAGCGATCGTACTCGCTATCGGTAATGGTTCTTTCCAACCAAGACGCTTGATGATCGAGGGCTCGGACAAATTTGAAAACCACGGAATTGATTACTACATCAATGATCTGATGAAATACGCTGGAAAGAAAGTCGCCATCGCGGGAGGCGGTGACTCCGCAATTGACTGGGCCTTAATGCTGGAGCCGATCGCGGCTGAAGTGTCGATCATCCATCGCCGTGATAATTTCCGCGGACATGAACACAGTGTCCAAAAATTAAAAGAGTCTTCAGTCAATATTTACACGCCGTATATCCTAAAAGAACTTCACGGTGAACGAGAATTGGAAGATCTAACTTTACAAAAGGCGAAAAGTGATGAGACAATTACATTGAACGTGGATTACTTGATCGTCAACTACGGCTTCTCTTCTTCTCTGGATCACCTAAGGTCATGGGGGTTAGAAAGTACACGACAAGCAATCCTTGTTGAATCCGACATGCGCACGTCGATTCCTGGTGTCTACGCCTGCGGGGATATCGCTACATATGATGGCAAGGTGAAATTGATCGCAACCGGTATGGGCGAAGCCCCCACCGCTGTCAATAACGCGCTTCATTATGTAAATCCTAAAAATCGCACACAGTCCGGACACAGCACAAGCTTATTTCCACAAATCTAGATTTAACGGAGGGACGATATGGTATTTGAAACTACTGCTCTTGAACAAAAAGCCCGCGAGTTATTAGAAGAACGCGGCGTTACCATCAGAGACATTGCAGACTTGGTCTTCTTTTTACAAAAAGATTATATCGAAAAATTAGACATCGAATTATGCATCCAAAGTGTGAATCGTGTTTTAACCAAACGTGAGGTCCATAACGCTATTATCACCGGTATCGAGCTGGACAAGCTAGCAGAACAAAAGAAGCTGGACTATCCACTACAAAATATTTTAGAAGAAGATGAAGGGTTATACGGTATTGATGAAATCATGGCCCTTAGCATAGTCAATGTCTATGGGTCTATCGGTTTTACCAACTACGGCTACATCGATAAAGTAAAACCTGGTATCTTAAAGAAACTCAACGAACACGATGGCGTGCACGTCCATACATTCCTAGATGACCTTGTTGGCGCGATCGCAGCGTCCGCTGCTAGTCGTTTGGCCCATGAACACCCGCGAAAATTGGACTCGATTGTCAAATAAGAGCATTAAAAAAAGAGCCTAGCGCTCTTTTTTTAATGCTCTTCTGCCGAAATAAATTGGTAAGAGATAAAAAATCTCCAGCAATACGAAAAATAAAATAAAGCAATGCAAGAAAAATGTCTCCGGCAAAACATTAATGATCGGATCAGTCGCCGGATTAAAGATCCAAGCGTCATTATTAAAAAAGACGCCATGGAACATAACGAAGAAGCGATCAAAATTCACTGCCATCAAAAAGGCGATCACGATCGGAACAACAACTGCGATCCGAAATGGTTGAATCAGCTTCCACAGAGACTTCTGCTTGACTAAATGGCGCAAATAGAGAATGCTTGGAATGATCGTTGCTAACAATAAGCCATAATTTAGCAGGAACAGCTTTTTCACTTCGTAAAAATGCAAGGCCCCACTAGATGAGACGGGAAAATCCGTCATTTTGAGTGTTTCTACCCACGGAAGATTTAAATAGCGCATCAATTGATCAAAGTTATGCAGCAATTCCTTTTCGGAAATTGTCGTATAGTCCAGCAGATTTAAATGACCGATATCAAACTGATACAGCCAGCGGGCATTGATCGTCAATGTGATCGCCAGTGTCAGCAAAGTCACCAGCAAACATAGTAATCCGATACGTTCCAGCCACTTATTCTTCATCGAAACGCCATTCATCTAACGAGTCCACTAAATAAGTTGGCGGTACTGGCAAAGTCGGTACATCTGATTTCTGGGTAAAGCCAGACAGAACTAAGAGCGAATCAATCTCATTATTGATTCCCGCCAAGATGTCCGTCGTGTAATTGTCTCCCACCATCAAAACATCCGCTTTTTCCATGCCTAAGATTTCTACTGCTTTATCCATGATGATCGCTTCGGGTTTGCCAATGTAAATCGCCTCTTGCTGAGTAGAGGCTTCTAACATCGCAATCACTGATCCAGCACCAGGTAATAACCCACGCTCAGTTGGAATATTTTTATCTGGATTTGTCCCGATGAAGGTCGCGCCTTTTTGAATCGCCAATGTGGCGACAACGAATTTTTCATAAGTAACTTCAGTGTCTAAACCGATTACTACATAATCGGGATTTTCTTCTTCCCAAACGTAACCGGCAGCTAGAATTGGATCAATTAAACCAGGTTCACCGATCACATACACTTTCTTCCCTTTGCTTGCGTCATTCATATAATCAATGGTCGCAAGTGTGGCCGTATAGACGGTCTCCGGACCAACATGGATAGAGAATTCATTGGCTAATCGATTTGCTACCGTCTCTGGTGTTTTGGTCGTATTGTTGGTCAAAAATAAAAATGGAATCTGGCGTGCTTGCAATTGCTCCACAAAGCGGCGGCCAGCAGGGATCGGTTCGCTTCCGCGATAGATCGTTCCATCTAAGTCAATCAAATATCCTTTGTACATCCTATTACTCTTCCCTTTGACGAATCACGAAGCGTTCGTCTTTTTCTTTCGTCTTTGTTGGTGTTTCTTTTTTCGGTTGACGATTTTTGATGATTGGTTTCTTCTTTGGTTTATCCGTTACTGGAGCTTTCTTCTCTTCGACAAAAGCTTGCGGCTTGTCTTTACGTTTTCGTTTACGTTTTTTACGTGTCTGTTGACGTTTGCCGCCTGTTCGCTCCAACACAAAATAAGCGCACCCGAAATTGCAGTACTCGTACAAATAATCTTCTAAAGTATCAATTCGCTGCTCAGGCAAACTTTTCCGATCATCTTCCCGGAAAAAACCTTTCAATCGCAACTGGTCATAGCCCCAGTCACCAACGATATAATCATAGCGTGTTAAGACCTCACTAAAGCGTTCACCTAAACGTTCGGCATCAAAGCCTTCACGATAATTTCTAACTAAGCGGTATTGGCGTTCGCCAATCAAAAGATTACTATCGTCAACAAATACGACGGTTTCACCTTTTTTCTTTTCTTCAGCGGGTGTCTCAACGATTTCATCTAAGACCTCAGCCAATTCATCTGTGACTGTTTTTTCTGGATTGTTTTTCTGCTCTTTTTTGTCTCTTTTTTCTTTTGCCATCGTTTCACCACCTGTTTGCTATTATACCTTGTTTTTATTTGATTGGATAGTGAGTGTGGAGATAGTCGCCCAAAACGCTGCGAATGAAATCCGGGAATATAAATTCATAGCGGCCTGCGATCTCGATCGTTGGGAAGAACGGTACAAACATAAAATGATCTACCGTTGCAATCGTGTAATCCAACTCAGGGTCAACCAATTCACCGAGCCAGCGGACTTGATGATTTACTGGATCGTATTCGATCCCATCATAAACCAAATGACCGAAAATTTTGCCGCGAAAGCCCATCCCCATTACCGGAAAGTTGATCAGAAAATGGCGATTCTTCTCCATCTCTAAAATCAGTCGGATCAAATTTTCTCCATCCAGTGTTACTTTGATCAAGTGCATCGGATGCGGCAAAGCTGTGTGAAGCTGATCTTGATTGACAATCCCAGCGGGTACGTCCGTCAAAAATAAGCCAGAATTTAAAACGGCTGCGTCAGTCCCCGCCGCTTCTTTTACCGCCGCCAGCGTATAGTTAATCATCGGATGGTCCGCCTGCAGATCAGTACTCATACTAAAGGGAACATCAGCGACCTTTTTATCCGCTAACAAACGATGGCCTTCTGCTAGGTACCCATCAATTTCTTCTTGATCTTCTGGCAGCTCCAGCATTTTTTCTGTAGGGAAGGTTCTGGCGGAGGTTTTCTGGATGCGATGGTCTTCATCAACCGTCACGTGCACTTCACCGACATAATAGCCATACTTTCCTGCCGCAGTTAATTGCACACCATTGATTTTTTCGCCGTTTTCAAACAGATGGTGCGTATGTGAGCCTAACACCACATCAATCTCTGGTAATTCACGAGCGATTTGCCGATCAACACTTATTCCAAGATGACTCATTAATACCAAAACATCGACTTTAGGTCGAAGCTCTGCCACCAGCTCAGGTAAAATATCCATTACTCGACGAATATCCCAACCATTCGGATTATATGTCAACGGAAAAGGAGCTGTGAATGCCAATAAGCCGACTTTCGTCCCTTGCTCCGTTGTAATAATCTTAGATTGCCGCGCCCATTCCGGCGGCTGCAGTGTCTGCTTGTCGAAGAGATTATCTAGTACGATGTCAAAATTCGCCTGATCATACAGATGATTCAATTCGTTTTTAGAACTCCCAACCCCTTCATTATTTCCGATCGTCGCTGCATCATAATGAATTTGATTCATTAGTTGCACATTGGCTTGTCCATGGGTCGCCTCAGTCAATGGATGCCAGCGATCAACGAAATCACCAAGATCGACAGTGATAACTTGTTTGTCAATCGTTTCTTCCTGCTTGCGAGTCAATAGAAAACGACGAAGCTTCGGCCAATTTTCTAAATGGGAGTGAAGATCATTGGTATGTAAAAGAATAATTTTTTCCATTATTCTACCTCTTTTCAACTCTTATTGTTCCATCTATAGTAACATATAGCTCAAGAAGGCTGAACGAACTCGTTCGCTAAAAAGCAGGTGAAAAGATGAAATTTGAATCGATACTTGGATCGATTTGGCTCGATGCCAATCAAGATGCTTTAGTTGGCATCTCATATACTCCAATTGAAGAAAATCCTTTAGCTAATCAAGAAATTCTGCAGACTGCCAAGAAACAACTCTTAGAATTTTTAGCCGGAGAACGGAAAAATTTCGAGGTTCCTTATGTTTTTGAAATGGGTACAGATTTTCAGAAGGGAGTCTGGCAGGCCTTAACAGAAATTCCTTATGGCGAGACTTGCAGTTATCTGGATATCGCTGAAAAAATTCAAAACGTCAAAGCCGTTCGCGCGATCGGGCAAGCGAATCGTAACAATCCGTTACCGATCCTCGTTCCGTGCCACCGAGTGATCGGAAAGAATGGAAAGCTCGTCGGTTATTCTGGCTCCAGTCAAGAAGGTCTGAAAATCAAAGAACAATTACTCGTGATCGAGAATCCGGCACTGCAAGAGATCACCCTTTTCTAACACAACTAACTCATAGTACAAAAACACCGTTGCTGAACGAAAAGTCCAGCAACGGTGTTTTTTAACTTGATGATGAAGAGGCTGCCGCCTCGTCTTCTTTGACACAGTCGATCGCGATTACTAGCGAGACAATCAATTCTTCTAACGCGTCATTCAAAATTGTAATCTCATACGTATCGCCCCAAGATATCCAGCGCTTATTGATCTCAGCAACTTTTCGACCCTTTTGCGATACTTCAAAATCCATATCCCACCAGTTCCCATCAACGCTCAAGTCTTCGGCGTCAATCGAGTACTTCGCCTTTAAGAAGCTCAAATGTTTTGAAATTTCGATTTGATCCTTACCATCTATCTCAACAAAGAACTTTGGCAAAAGACTGATCGTTTTCTTAGTGATCTTGCTGACTTCTCTTCCTTGTTCATTTTCAACACTAAAAGTCTTGGGAATCTTCATAAAGCTGCCTTTGACCGAATATCTCAGACGTTGATCCTCATCCACCACAGTAAACTTTTCGCCAATACTAAAAACCTTTTGCTTAATGTATAACTTTTTCATTCGCCTTCCTCCTTATTCGTTTTAAAGTAATAATTTTTCCAAGAGAAAAATTAGTTTGATTCGAATGCCGTATATCATTCAACTAAAGTGCTCAATCGGAAACTTAACCATTCTAGCTAAATACTTATCTGACCAAGTATCCTGCGAAAAGTTGAGCTGACACCCTTATTTTTCTGATAAATCACCTGTATTTATAACTGGCTGTGTCCCTTTATCCGTGATGATCGAAACAAGCAGATTATTGATCAATTGAACCTTCCGGTCGTCTGTAAAATGAATGTCCTGACCATTTTCGATTTGCTCCAACGCCATTTGGGTCATTGTCACCGCACCTTCCACGATCGTTTGACGCGCAGACAAGATTGCTTTAGCCTGTTGTCGTTGTAACATTGCATTCGCAATTTCGGTTGCATAAGCTAAGTGATTTAGCCTAGTCTCAATGACTTCAACCCCAGCCATCGCCAAACGCTCCTGTAATTCTTTAGCCAGCTCTTCCGATACCTCGGTCGTATTCCCCCGCAACGTTAAATCATCATCATTAAAGGTGTCATAAGGATATTGAGTCGCGATGTGACGAATAGCTGTCTCACTCTGAATCTCCACGAAATCTAAGTAATAATCCACATCGAACAACGCTTTAGCGGTATCAACAACCTTGAAAACAACGACTGCTGAAATTTCGACAGGATTTCCATCAGAGTCATTGACTTTTAAAAGCGAGCTGTTGAAATTTCGGACCTTCAATGACACAGGGATTTTTCTGGTCAACGGAGTTGTAATGAACAGACCATTATCTTTGATTGTCCCAAGATACTTTCCAAAGAACAAAACAGCTTTCGCTCTATTTGGTCCAACAATCGTTAAAGAACTTAAGAATAGGGCCGCAATGATCCACAAGATAACTCCCAAAAAAATCCAACCGAAGCTTTCTTTAGTACTTCCAGTAAACACGGACCAAAAACCAATTACAAAAACCACGATCAATCCAACTAAACCTAAATAGCCATTAATATGAAATGCTTTTTTCTCTCTCATCGCTACACCCCCAAAATTTAATAGCTTAAGTTTACGCCTATTTTGAAAGAGCTTCAATTAATTTCCACTAAATATAACTAGCTATGAAAAAAGCAGGTAGTCGCGATTCCGCTCCCATACCTGCTTTAGACAAAAGAAAAAGCAAGCTCGCAAGCTTGCTGTAAAGTCATTTATATCAGACACATGCCGGATCCTACTTAGTGCTGCTTCCTTCCAGACCTGACACAATTCACAGGCCCGGCATTGTCCTGCCTTTCGGCAAAAAATAGTATAACAAACTCTAGTCGTTTTGGCTAGTCTTTTTTTTACGTGCTCGAATCGCTCTAAAAAAATTGGTCAATAGCATCCCGCACTCTGCTTCTAGAATGCCGCCCTCAACATACGCGCGATGGTTAAAACGTTCATCTGTCAATAAGTTCATCAACGTACCGGCTGTTCCGCCTTTAGGATCATAGGCTCCAAAATAGACTTCTTCCACCCGCGACAAGATCATACCGCCGCTGCACATGGGGCAAGGCTCCAACGTGACGAACAACTGGCACTCTTCCAATCGCCAGCTATTCAAATGACTGCAAGCCTCTCTAATCGCGAACATCTCCGCATGACTCGTCGCATCCTGACTATGCTCGCGCAAATTATGCCCTCGCCCAATAATTTCACCATGGTAGACCACGATCGCGCCAATCGGAACCTCGGCGATTTCTTCCGCCTTTTTCGCTTCCTTAATTGCTTCCTGCATAAAAAAAATTTTTTCTTCCTCTGTTACCCGACTCTCACGTTCCATTTTTTTCCTCACTCTTTTTCAATAAGTAATCAACTTACTTTAGCATAACTAGCAGTCAACTCGGAATAAAAAAAGGTTTTTTATCAAAAAAAGATGCACCATCGCTGGCACACCTTCTCTACATTACTTTGTCTACAAAATCCATCAATCGGTCTTTTAAATCTTCGGTCGTATCTTTGATGGACTCACCATAGACCGATACTCGCTTTTTTCCAGTCTTGATCTTGTCTAAAATACTCATGATGTTATCTAAATCTTCATCTGAAAGTTTATCAACGATCGCTAGCAGTGTTTCACTGCCATCAAACTTAGCATTAACAAAACGCTTTACTTTGCATCGATTTGAAACATGGCGAGCTTTTTCAATCAGCTTCCCAGAAGCGATTACAGCTGTAGCAGTACTGGCTGCAACAACAACGCCTACTCCGATTTTGATTTTGGTCGATTTTTTCATGGTATCAGCTCCTTTATTTTATGATACCACACTCTTAAAAATATCAGTAATAAGAACTACCAAGGAATGAAAGCGCAAACTTTAAAATAGCAAAATAAAGAACCGACGATTTGTCGGTTCTTAGTCGCGGCTTCGATTGCCAAAAAGCAAGACCAGCCGTAATAATTGTAGGAATGTCGCTAATGCTGCTGCCACATAAGTCAACGCAGCCGCAAATAGCACTTTTCGAGCCGCCGCCAGTTCATCTTCTGCCAGCATATCCCCATCACGTAAAATACTCAACGCACGCCTTGAAGCATCGAATTCCACCGGCAATGTCACCAACTGAAAAACTAAAGCCAATGAAAAGGCCAAGATTCCGATGTTGATCAATGTCTGATTCCAGCTCATAAAGACGCCTAGCATGATCAATGGAAAAGAAAGTGTCGATCCGATGTTTGCTACTGGTACGATCGCCGCCCGTAATTTCAACGGAATATAGTGCTTCGCATCTTGGACCGCATGACCGCATTCATGTGCCGCCACACCAATGGCAGCTACCGACGTAGACTGTGCAGTTGACTCAGATAAGCTCAGCATTTTATTGCCGCTATTATAATTATCGGTCAGATCTCCGGCAATTTGCTGGACACCGACATCATTAATGCCCTGACTGCGTAAAATATATTCAGCCGCTTGAGTTCCTGTGACACCCTTGCTGCTGCGAAACTCGTCATACTTGCGAAAAGTTGAATTGACATAAGCAGAAGCAAGACCAGAGATAACTAGCCCGGCAATGACTAATAGAAACGTGGGATCTAGAAAATTATAAAATGATCCATACCCATACATATACATTCTCCTCTAATCAAAGATAATTTTACTGTTTATGATAAACAGTTTCCTAATCTTAGTTTAGCATGAAAGCCGTGAATTTTTTATGAAAACAACTCTAAGAATCTCTCTAGCTTATAACTTCTTAACAAATTCTGACTTCAATTTCATTGGACCGAAGCCATCAACTTTACAATCAATATTGTGATCGCCTTCGACTAGGCGAATATTCTTGACCTTGGTTCCTTGCTTGATGGCACCCGAAGCACCTTTGACTTTCAAATCTTTAATGACCGTCACACTGTCACCGTCTTGTAACTGATTGCCGTTACTATCTTTGACAACCAATCCTTCTTCAACGACATCACTCTCCGACCACTCATGTCCGCACTCTGGACATACAAATAGACCGCGATCCTCATACGTATACTCTGACTGACACATTGGACAATTAGGCATAATCTTCCTCCAGTAAATTTATTTTCTAAATATTTAGTTTAGCGGAAACCCTATGACTTGAAAAGCTTTTCTTAAAAAAAGACAGCTTTTGGAGGTATGCTATCAGTCATTGACTCGTAGAAATTCAGGTACCCACTGAACAATTTCATAAACTAAATAAATCTTACGAGCTGGTTCCTGCTATCTGGAGGTAAAAGCGCTGCTATTTCTTTTTCTTATGCCTATTTTTTCTTTTCCCAAGTGCTCTGTCCACACGTCTCTTCGTTTCCTTTTCGTTTCTTTTCTTCTCGACTTTTCCCACACTTTTGCCAGAGTCTTTATTAGTAGTATCGTTTTTTTGCGTTGTAGCTGATTTTGCATCGGTTCTCTTTTTCTTAGGAGCGTCATCCGGTGATCGCTTGCTCGGTTCATTGGAATTTTTCGGCGGAATGTCTTCTTTTGGTGGTGCAGCATTCGGACTGTTTTTCTTCGACATTGTGTTCTTAATATTCGTAGCTTCGTCCCACTCTTTATCTGACTTCCGATCAACCAGCGGTGCAGAAACGTCTTCATTTTTATTAGATGGCACAGGTTGTTTTTGAACTTTCTCTGGTTGTGGTGCTTGCGCAGCAGCAATGACTGTTTCTTTTTCGTCAGCAGCCTTTTGAGGTTTTTGACGTGAATTGTTAGAAGTAGCAATGATCGTTCCTTGTGTTTTGTAGCTCACGTAAGTCGCAAATTTTTGCCCGCCCTCCACTTTAAAGATACTCAAGGTGGTCAAAATGTTTAGAATATTGATAGTCAGCTCTTCATCGATCGTTGAGTCTGTTTCGCGAATCGTCAATTTGTGTTTTTTGCCGTCTTCACCTTCAAAGATCGCTTCGACACGATAAACAAGACCCTCGATCCGATTATCGAGTGTCCCCTCCTGCTCTAAAAAGCCCTTATAGATGCGTGCTTCGATCGTTTGCGCTAGAAAATGTGAACGACTTCCGTACAGCCGTTTTATCAAGGTTTCCCACTCATCAGCCGAAAAATATTCTTGGAAGTAGGGCAGGTACTGGCACATGGTGTTGGTTTTTTCTGCTGACAGATAGACTTCTCTGATCAAATCCTTAATCAAATCAGGAAATGCCTTCATACAGAAAAAATTCCGCACAAGGATTGCCACTCCGTATTCGATCAAAGAATCAACATCCTGAGTCCGAGCGAAGTAAACCCTTACACGTTTACTTAAATTTTCGACTTTCATTAAGAACAGCTGCCTCTCAGCTAGCTTCGCAATACCAACGCCAACACCCATGATCCAAAACTCCCGTCTATATTTTTATATTGTAACCGTTCTCGTACTTTACACTCACATAATATAACTACTCAGAATATTTGTAAATAGAAATAAAAATATAATTTCATTTTTTTACCAAGAAGAAGCTATGAATTATAAACGTTTTTTCGATTACCCAAATTATTTAACAAAAGAAAATCAAATGAATAAATAACAAAAAACGAGCATGCTGATAACAACACACTCGTTCGTTTCTTATAAACTTGTCAATTCACCAATCACTTCATTTACCTGAACCTCTTTTGTCTCAGCTAAATCAGAACTCTTCACTTTGTCCATATTTGTTAATGCAACAATAATATCTGTTTTCTTACCCGCTTTACGAATCGCATCCAAATCAACTTTGGCAATCATTTGCCCGCGACCGACATGCTGACCGGCTTTGACGTAAAGCTCAAACGGTTCTCCCCCAAGATCGACAGTGTCTAAGCCCATATGCAATAGTACTTCTACCCCTGATGGAGTTGTGATACCTACAGCATGTTTCGTTGGAAAGACATTAGAGATTGTACCCGCTACTGGAGAGAAAATCTCGCCAGATGTCGGAATAACCGCATAGCCGTCACCCATCATTTTTTCTGAGAAGACATCGTCTGAAACCTCAGTGATCGGAACTAAACGACCATTAGCCACAGCAAACATCGCTTGTGTTTTCGGTGCCTCTTCAACAATGGCTTGTTCAGTCACAGCGTGAGTCGCCCCGCCGCCACCATGTAATCGATTCATTTCATCTGCTACAAATTGGACTTCGGTTCCTACGATGACCTGAATGTTTTTATCATCAATTACCTTCAGTCCTGGTACACCAGTGGCTTTGATCTGACTCTGATTGACTGTGCTTGTATCCTTCAATTGCAGACGCAAACGAGTCGTACAATTGTCGATTGATAGTACATTGGCTGGTCCACCTAATGCTTCGTAAATTTTCTGAGCCATCACCACGTGCTTACTGTCACCAACCATATCGATATCCGGCATTTCTTCTCCATCATCTTCTTCACGTCCAGGAGTCATCAAGTTGAATTTAACGATCACAAAGCGGAATGTCGCATAATAAACGACCGCCATTACTAAACCTAAGAGAATCAGCATAAACGGTTGATTCGCTATCGGTACGCGTAAACTTAAGAAGAAGTCGATAAAACCGGCACTAAAGTTGAAGCCAGCCGTCCATTTGAAGGTCGCTGCGATGAACATTGAAATACCTGTCAAGCAAGCATGAACCACATACAACGGCCAAGCTACGAACATGAATGAAAATTCAAGCGGCTCCGTTACTCCGGTAAAGAATGAAGCAAAAGCAGCGGCAACCATCAGTGAAGCAGTTACTTTTTTCTTTTCAGGACGAGCACATTGATAGATTGCTAGCGCCCCTGCAGGTAAGCCAAACATCATTACTGGGAAAAATCCCGCTTGATAGCGTCCAGTGATCCCGCGAACCCCTTCGCTCGCCCAGAATTTACCGATATCATCAATTCCTGCCAAGTTGAACCAAAATACATTGTTCAATGCATGGTGCAAGCCTGTTGGAATCAATAGACGATTGAAGAACCCGTATAAACCAGCTCCTAGTGGTCCCATGCCAGAAATTGCTTCCCCGAATGTTACTAATCCGTTATAAACCGGCGGCCAAACGAAGATCAAGCCAGCTGAGATTGCTGCCATAAGACCAGCCGTTACGATTGGAACCAATCGTTTTCCACTAAAGAAGGAAAGCGCCATCGGAAGTTTAACTCCGCTGAAACGATTGTACATCGCTGCTGCCACCAAACCTGCTAAAATTCCAATGAAGACATTTTTAAAGTTGATTGCACCGAACGCAATGTTCACATCTTCTACTGCGACTTTAGTGAACATCGCCACTGCGTCACTATTGACTAAGGTCATTGGTGTCAAGAAAGCCACTAAACCTGACAAAGCTGCTGCCCCATCTTTATCTTTAGACATCCCAAGTGCCAAACCAACCGCAAACAATACCCCTAGATTATCTAAAATCGTTCCGCCGGCTTTAATTAAAAAGGCTGCCAGCAAGTTGTTTCCGCCCCAACCGCTAGGGTCGATCCAATAACCAATTCCCATAAATAGCGCTGCTACTGGCAAAGTCGCAACTGGTAACATCAACGAACGCCCCATGCGCTGCATATATGCTTTCATAATTTATTCTTCTCCTTTATGTTCTTTCGCTTTACGCAATCGCTCGACATGGATGGCTACATAGCCTAACTCCTCCGTAGTGATTGCTAACTGATAACTTTTCATCAAAAAGACTCGAATCTTCTTTGCTACTTGGTAGCTCTCAGGATACTTATTACGCACCATCTCAATGATTTCTTGATCTAAAACGGCATAACGTTGCTTTTGATAGCGCTGTAATAATAACCGTAGATGGTTCGCCAAACGAGAATAATCCAACGCCATTTCCTGCGAACGTATATCTACATCTAGTTCTTGTTCGATCAAATGGATCACATCAGAAATAATCGTGACTTCACGAATACTGTCATGATTATTGTTCTTACCAGTTCGTGCACTATGAATGTGGATCGCGATATATCCTGCTTCGTCATAGCCGTAAGGAATCTCCAATGTTCGATTCAAATAATCGACCGCCCATTGTGCGATTCCAAACTCCTCACCGTAAAGTACCTCGATCTCACTTAATAGCTTGTTGCGGATCACGATTCCGTTCGCGATATTTTGAGCCGAAAAAGAAATGTGATCCGTCAAGGCGATAAAAATATGTTCGTTCAGTTTCTCCATCAACACTGTTTCGGCATGATCAATGATCGCTTCAGCTGCAAAAAAATATTTTTCATTAATTTGATTCAATAAGGTCTGTAGCTTTTGCTGTCCTTCTGGTTCCATCACAAACAAGCGCTCGATGTCCCGCGAAAAGAGCAGGTCATTTCTTTGCTTGCTGAAGCCGACCCCTTTGCCGATGGCGATTTTTTCTTCTCCTTGATCGTCTACCAACACTGCATTTTGATTCAGTATCTTTTTGATTTTCATCGTTTTTCCTCATTCTGCAGAATAATTTCACTGTTCCGACTAGCTTTTGGCCAAATAAAAAGGCATGGAAAGAAGCACAAGGAAGCTCCTTGCGTTTCTTTCCATGCCTAGTATGATCTAGTCACATGGAACAGTATTTGTTAACAACTTGAATTGTATAGACCATTGAACTTTTTGTCAATAACTTTTTCCAAATTTTTTTCAAATAATTTGATTTTTTCTATAATTTTCGCACAATAATTGGATTTCACGATAGATTTCCTGACACATTGCTTGATTTTTAGCGTTTGCTCCGCTGGCTAACGGATGGCCGCCGCCATGATAACGTTTGGCTAATTCATTGATTACCGGCCCCTTCGAACGAAGACGAACACGATAGTAGCCTTCTGGCTGTTCGACAAAGATCGCCCAAGCCAGCACAACATCAATCGTACCAGGCAACGGCACAAGTGCCGCCGTATCGGAATCCTTTATTCCATATTTGTTCATGATTGCTTGATCTAAAAAAACATACCCGGCGCCATTTTCATCAATTTGTAGATTCTGATAGAGATAACCCGAAAGCTTTGCCACATCAAGAGATATCTGGTCGATCTCACGGTTCAACTTCGTTGCGTCAAAACCGTAATCCAATAATTTCGCAGCTACCTGCAATGTATGCGAAGTAGTGGCAGGATACAAGAAGCGTCCAGTATCACCTACGATTCCGCCATATAATAGACGCGCAGCATTCTCAGTCATCACTAAATTTTCGATAAACGCAAAATCTGCAATGATCTCACTACAGCTGCTGGCTTTTGTATCCACCCAAAGCAAGTCGCCGTATGGATCATCATTGGGGTGATGATCAATCTTGATTAATTTATCGCCAAGTTTATAGCGATCATCACTAATCCGAGGTGCATTCGCTGTGTCCGTCGTAATCACCAGTGCGCCTTTGTATAAATCATCCGCGATCTCATCCATTTCAGCTAGAAAAGCCAGACCTTCCACTGGACCGCCGACTTGATAAACTTCTTTATTTGGAAAGGTCGCACGTAAAATCTCCGCAAGTCCGCACTGTGACCCTAACGCATCTGGGTCAGGACGCATATGACGATGGATGATGATCCGATCGTATTCTTTGATCATTTGTAAAATTTCTTCTGTAATTGTCATGCTCTTCCTCTTTCTAAGAACGTTCCATCACTTGGCAAACTACGATTGCTTTAGCGACGATCACATTATCAATGTAGACTTCTAAGTCAACTTTGGCTGACCGTCGTCCCAGTTCTAATGTTTTCGAATGAATCTCGATCTCACTTTCTAATTGAATCAGCCGTAAATAATGCAGATTCATCTGCTCAATCAATGTATTGCGACGCTGATCCATCAGAATGCTTCGTTGTGCAACATTGGCGACGATTTCACTTAACACGCCAAAAGAAATCGTTCCAACACTATTGACCATTTGAGGCGTGACCTCAAATTTGAAGTAAGGATGCTCCAACAGATTATCATCGCGATCCGTATCGACTGTCACGATATCACCAACGATTTGGTCAGAGATTGTATTAGACATCTGCGGTTGTCGCTGAACCAGCTGCATCGCCTTCATCACATCTTGGCGGCTGACCATACCAACTAAAGAAAGATCGTCCTTCACCACCGGCATCATTTCAAGGCCATCCCAAATCATTTGGTGGCTAACGGACGCCACACTCATACTCTGCTTCACAACATTTGGGTCTCTGGTCATTACCCGATCGATCATTTGATTTTCAGCTTTCCCCAGCACATCTTTGGCTGTCACTACTCCTAGGACACGCATCCCTTTATTAACGACAGGAAAACGCGAGTGTCCAGTTTTATCTGACAAGCGATGATAGCTGGCGATCGTATCCCCGGCTTGCAGGTAGACTGTCTTTTCCAACGGCATGTAAATATCGCTGACCTGCATAATATCTTTTTTAATCAATTGGTCACTTAAGGCTCGATTGATCATCGTCGCTACGGTAAAGGAATCATAGGTTGTGCTTAATACAGGCAGTGCAAGTTCATCTGCAAGCTTCGCGATCTCCGCTGTTGTATCGAATCCCCCTGTGATTAAGACCGCCGCGCCATCTTGCAGAGCCAATTTTTGAGCTCCCTCACGATTTCCGATGATCAATAATGAACCTGGTGTGATATAGCGACGCATCGCTTCTTCCGTCATGGCACCGATAACAAACTTATTCAGGTCCTTATCTAGTCCGTTGGAGCCGCCTAAGACATCTCCTTCGATGATTCGAACGACCTCACCAAAGGTCAAACGTTCAATATTTTTTTTCAACTTTCGTTCGATTCGAATTGTTCCAACACGTTGAATAGTCGAGACCAGTCCGATATTTTCAGCATCCTTGATTGCGCGATAAGCCGTTCCTTCGCTGACGCGCAAATTCTTGGCTATACTGCGGACGGAGATACGTTCTCCTACCGGCAGATTTTCGATGTGTTCTAAAATCAGATCGTGTTTTGTCGCCATAATTTCCTCCCGCTATAAGATTTATCTATTATAGTAGTACAGCTTAGCAAAACCAGTATAACAGAGTGCCAGAAAAAAAAGAAGTCAACCGTTACTGTTAAAGTAACAATCAACTCCTTTTGTACTAGTCAAGGATGACTATAGTTGTTTTTCAATACATGAAAATTCAAAAGACGAGAGATTACTCTCCCGTCTTTTCCTCATATTTCCCATGTTCTCGATCTTCAAAAGTCATGAAATAACCGTTGGTAATCCTTTTTTCATAGATATGATGACAATTTGGACATTCCACCGGCATAGCCTCTTTCGGATGCTCCTGAACGTTCAAAACTTCATCAACAAAAAAATGTGTGCCGCAATTTGGACACTTTAATGGTTTTTCCAACATATAACCAGCCCTCTCTACATTTACTGCTAATTTAATAATACTCCTTTTTTTTAAAAAAATAGAGTGGTAAGTATTAAAAAAATTCTCCAATCAAAAAATGACTAGAGAATTTACAGCTTCAACTATTTGCGACGTCCGCGACGTTGATTGGCTTCCATGATAACCGGTAAGATCACTGGACGGCGTTTGGTTTGTTCAAACAAGTAACGACTTAATTGGTCGCGAATATCTTGCTTCAATTTGCTCCATTCAAAATCATCAGAATGCAAATGCTTTTCAACGATTTCGCTGGTGGTATCTGCACTCTCCTTGATCAAATCACGACTCGCTTTGATATACACAAACCCGCGCGAAGTAATCTGTGGTGCAGAGACAATTTTTTTCTGTTTGCGATCAATCGTTACCACAACAACAAAAATCCCGTCATCTGATAAAACTTTGCGATCACGCAAAACGATATTACCGATATCACCGACACCAATACCGTCGATCATGATATTGTCCGCTGGTACACTGCCAGCTGCGCTCATATGTTTATTCTTATATTCCAGCACGTCTCCGCGACCTGTGATAAAGATATCCTTGAACGGAATACCTAATTCATTAGCTAAACTTGCATGAGCCGCAAGTTGGCGATATTCGCCTTGGACCGGAATAAAGTATTTTGGTGACATAAAATTCATCATCATTTGTAGGTCGCGCGGATTGGCATGTCCAGAAACCCGCAGGTTCTCAGAAATACTCTTCACGATCCCTCCAGCACGATAAATCATATCTTCTGTTTTCGCAACTGTTGTTTCCATCGCAATCGTAGGTGTCGTAGTGATATAAACTAGGTCACCGTCTTCGATTTTCAGATTGCGATGTGAACGATTCGCCATTTTTTGTAATGACTTAATTGGTTCACCCATCCGACCGGTCTCTAAAACGATCAGCTCTTCTGGCTGATATTTCTTCATTTCTTTGATCGTAACTAAAATATCCTCTGGAACCTCCAGCTTATTCAAACGCATCGCAGTTTTGATGATGCGATCCAAATCTTGACCGGTTAATACTACTTTGCGCCCAGCTTTTTCCGCGGCGTTCAAAATTTGTTGAACCCTTTGTAGGTTGCTGGCTACACATGCTACAATGATTCGTCCGTTCCACTCATTAATGGTGTCATAGACTTCGCTGGCGATTTCCCGTTCGGAGGCAACTTGAATCGGATTTTCTGCATTAGATGAAGAACTCAATAATGCTAAGACCCCTTCCGAGCCAATCTCAGCTAAACGACGGTAATCAGTCGCATACATCGGAATCGATGTCGGATCAAATTTGAAATCTCCTGTGTAAACAATACTACCTTCAGACGTTTTCAAACTGATTCCCACAGAATCCGGTATTGTATGAGTCGTCCGGAAAAAGCTGATGACAGCAGTACCGAAATCGATCTCTGTGTGCTCATCAATTACGTGAAAATCCTTAAAGCCTTTGCTTTCATCATTTTGATTGACATTCAATTTTGCCAACTCAACGGTCAATTCGGTACCAAAGACTGGTACTGCCACCTCTGAAACCAAATAGGGCAATGCTCCGATCGCGTCTGCATGTCCATGCGTCAAGAAAACACCTGCCACACGATCCGCATTTTCAATTAAATAGGTAAAGTCAGGAATCACAACATCAATCCCCAACAATTCATTCTCTGGATATTTCAGTCCACAATCCAGGACAAAAATATCGTTATCCACTTCAACCGCGTACATGTTTTTACCATTTTCACGTACTCCGCTGAAGGGAATTATTTTGACTGTACTCAAAAAATCCACCTCTCCAAATTTTTTATAATAGATTTATCTATTGTTTCAGCTTACTCAGACCCCGTAATCAGTACGGTCTGTGCCTATACTCATTAGCTATTATACATGATTTTTTCTGAAAAACCATTGAATCAAAATCACTCTTAAAAAAGTGCAAAGAAAAAGCGCGAGTCTCCTCACGCTTGTTTTCATTTATTTCAGTAATCCCATCTCATACATTGTTTCAGCAATTTGCAGTGAGTTCCACGCTGCACCCTTTAACAAGTTGTCCGACACAACCCAAAGATGAACACCCTTTTCTTCATCCGGATCTTTACGGATACGTCCCACAAAGGTTTCGTTTTTGCCAACACTATTTAAGGCTTGTGGGTAAATCTGTTGGCTTGGATCATCTTCTAATACTGCGCCCGGTGCTTTAGCGATCACTTCTTGGATCTCCGCCACTGTCGCTGTTTTTTCTGTTTCAATATAGACCGACTCAGAGTGCCCGCTCATGACTGGGATACGCACACAAGTAGCTGAGACTTTGATCGTCTCATCTTCCATGATTTTCTTCGTTTCGTTGATCATTTTCCATTCTTCATTCGTATATCCAGCATCTGTGAATACATCGATTTGCGGTAAGGCATTGAATGCCAACGGATAATGTTTTTTGTCTCCACCGCAAGGCAAAATTTCTGCTTTCCATTCAGCGACGGGCTTCTCAGCTAAATAGTCCCGTGTTTGCTGCTTCAATTCTTCCATCGCTTGATTTCCAGCACCAGATACCGCTTGATAGGTTGAGACCAGTACGCGCTTCAAACCAAATGCCTGGCGAATCGGTTCTAATGCCACCATCATTTGGATCGTTGAACAATTCGGATTGGCAATAATCCCTTTATGATCACGCAATGCTTCAGGATTTACCTCAGGAACGACTAATGGAACTTCTGGGTCCATTCGGAAATGGCTGGTATTATCTACCACGACTGCACCTCGTTTGACCGCTTCCGGTGCAAACTTAGCTGAGATTCCTCCCCCAGCCGAGAATAAAGCAAGATCGATCCCCTCGAATGAATCTGGTACTAATTCTTCGATCGTTTGGGTCTCACCTTTAAATGAAAGCTGCTTACCAGCTGAACGCTTTGAAGCCAAAAACTTTACAGTGCCGATCGGCAAAGAACTATTTTCTAATAGTTTGGTCATTTGTGTTCCTACTGCGCCAGTAGCGCCGACAATCGCAACATTCATTTTTCTCATCGTAATCACTCTTTCGTTTCATAGTATTTTAACAGTTTATCATATTTGTTCTGAAACGCAAGCAATCTTTTAGTGTCCCGCTACTTTATAAGTAAAGAAAACAGCTTCAAAGGTTCAAATTAATTATCAGTGAATACTTACGCCTAAATAACTGATATAACAAAGATAAAATAAACTTTTCATCAAAAGGTGGTAAAATAATTTAAAAAAACAAAGATTTTTGAATATTTTTATTGCAGTTTTCTAATAAAGGATTTAGAATTAATATGGAAGCGTTATTGTAGGGGGTCAATCATGGAAGTAAACGGGCATATTATCAAGCAAACACGCGAGAAGGCAGGTTTATCACGTGAAGCCTTGAGTACGACTTGCTCACCGGCTGACTTAGAATTGATTGAATTGGAAAACCAAGGCATTTTGGAAGTCATTTTAGACCTTTGCATGAAGTTGGAGATTCCATATCATCAAGTTTTTTCAGACACCATTCTTTTAGCGGAAGTCACCTTACTGAACATCGTTCGCTGCTTGCATCTGCGTCAAGAATTCTCTAGTGTTTTATTTTTATTGGACACTTATGGAAAGAAAATTACTTATCAAAACGCACGAATCGTCGGACACCTGATGTATTTTCGCGCCTATGCAAATTTATTTGGAAATCATGATACACAAAAAGCCGTATATTATTTTCAACGTGCCTATACATTTTTACATGATGAGAAACGGTACGAATTGCTAGTTCTCAAAGGATTAGCCACCTGTTATCAAGCAAATGAAGAAAAAAAACGCGCAAACATTTTTTTTGAACGCGCGAAACAATTGGAGGATAAAATGAATACTCAACTACAGCTAGGTCCATCTTATTATCAAGCGGCGTGTTTCTACGCTGATCGTGGAAATCAGAAAAAAGCGGATGCGCTCTGCGACGAAGGTATCCAAACACTATTAGAAGTTAACGTAACTACTGGCTTGGAAGAACTTTTTTTTGAAAAAGCCCTTATTCAAGAGAATCTCAGTGAGCAAATCGAGCTGTTAAAGCAAGCCGATTATTATGCCAAAATAAATGAGAATTTTGATTTAACAGAAATGATCCATGAAAAACTGAATCGCGTTTAACCACAAAACTAAAAAGGGTGTGCCAAGCAAACTTGGTACACCTTTTTTTAGCTCCATTAAATTAACTATTCGCAGATTTTTTTGGACGATAAAATATCATATAGAGAATGGCTACGATGATAGGGATCACTGCACAGAAAATATAGATATGCTGATACGAACCTAAAAGTCCCTTGATTGCTCCCAATAAGTAAGGACCGACACCTAATCCTAAATCTAGTCCAATGAAGTATGTTGATAAAGCAACGCCAATGCGATTTTTTTCAACTAATTTCAATGTGACCGCCTGACCATTCGCCATAAAGGTCCCATAACCCAAGCCGACAAAAGCACCCGCAATCAACAACAAAGCGGCATTGCCAGTAAACGCTAATAGAATCAAGCCAATTGTCAAACAAATAAAGCTTGGATACATTACGGCGTTTTCACCGTGTTTATCAAAAATTTTCCCAGACATTGGTCTCGTTACTGTAACGACCAACGCATAAACCACAAAGAAGAAGGCTCCTGCTGTCACAAGGTGCAATTGATCGGCATAAATAGATAAGAAACCTAAAACACTCGAATAGGCGATTCCGATCAAAAAGGCAATCCCAGCAATAAATAAAACTTTGAATTCAATAAAGCTTTCCAAACTAAAGGTATTGATTCTTGCGCGATGCTCTTCTGTTAAGACGATATTATTAACTTTGAATTTGAAGCAAGCGAGCATTGTAATGAAAGCCAGTACAACTGCTAGAATTATAATTGCTTTAAATCCTACCAAAGGTAATAACAGGAGACCGATAAAAGGACCGATCGCCGCAGCCAAACTGGTACTTAACCCGTAATAATTGATTCCTTCACCGTATTTTGCTTCAGGAATATAGGCTGTGACGATAGCGTTTGCGGCTGTAGAGACCGCCCCGTAGCCAAATCCATTCAAGAAACGGACCCCATCTAAAATAAGAACATTGCTGCTGATCAAGTATGCGGCCGTTGTGATCAAATAAAATAGCGCCCCATAACGTAAAACTGCCCGGCGGCCAAATAATTCCAATTTCTTTCCAATGTATAGACGGGCAAGCAATGTGCCGATAATATATATCCCAACAGCAAATCCTGCTTGTGCAGTTGATGCACCTAAACTTTGTGTTGCATATTTCGCTGTGATTACAACAAAACAATAGTAAACTAAAAAGACGATAAAATTGATGATTGTTATTGTGACAAAACCTTTATTGAATAGCTTTTCTTCTTCCTTAATTTTCATTACCCACTCTCATTATTATGCGATACTCTCATTTAATTTCTTTAAATCAGAAATCTTTTCCGCGACCTTATTGTAATTAGATGGGTAGCGATCCACCGCTTGACTAATAAATAAATCCCGCGTGTGGTCAAACTCCGCCAAGAATCCCTCTAGTGTTTCGTCATCCTGCGTATAATCTCTTCTCAACATCAAAGCATTTTGATAGGCATCATTTAGAAAAACTAATACTGCCTCCTTTTCAAACCGTACCTTGTAGGCTGATTCCAATCGTTCGATTATTGCGCATGTCCATTTTTTCATGAATAACCACTCCTCTTATTTCCAAATTTCTACTCACTAGAGCATTTGGTTTGTTTGACTTACTTGACCGATTATACGGATATGCAAAAAGGAAAAAAGCCGATTTCATAATGAGAAATGGCTTTGAAATTCTTTAGCAAAAAAAGACATTAACATTTGTTAGTAGCTTTTTTATACATACTTTTGATCAAACTCAGCACTGACTTGTGATAAAATAGCAATGAAAATTTCAGCAAATCACGGAAGGAACAAAGTAAAATTGGATAATACAGCCTTAACAGACTATTTAAAACAAAAAAAATTCCCTATCGTAACAAAAGAGTACAAGAAATATTTACTCTACGAAGGGATCCAAGATCATCATGTCTACATTTTGAAAAACGGCGTCATCAAGACCAGCGTCATCTCGCGAGATGGTCGTGAATTCAATTTAGAATACATCAATGATCTTGAAGTCGTGTCATTGTTAAAGGATGAATATTCTCAATTTATCGATGCCCCATTTAATATTCGTGTGGAATCAGAAAGAGCCGAACTCTATCAAATTGATCGGGTGGAATTTTGGAAGGATATCAATCAGAACTTCGACCTGCAGATCTATGTCAAAAACTATTACCGCGAGCGGCTGATGAAATCCATGAAAAGGACCCAGCAAATGCTGATGAACGGTAAATTCGGAGCTGTTTGTACGCAAATTTATGATCTTTATGACAAATTTGGTGTAGAATTTCAAGAGGGGGTGTTGATCGATTTTGTCGTAACCAACGAAGAAATCGCCCATTTCTGCGGGATCAATGCTGCCAGCAGTGTCAGCCGTATCATGCACAACCTGAAAAGCTGCGGTGCAATTCAAATGCATGACCATAAAATATTAATCAAAAATATCGAACTGATCAAAGACAATATCATCTTTTAAATACAAACAGCCAGTCAGGAAAAAAACTGACTGGTTGTTTTAGATTTCTGTTCCATATTCCACGGGTTTATCCCATTCTCCCGGTGCATCGTCATAGACATGTCCATAAATGAAAACCGGCATTCCAATATAGCTGTAGTCGTAGATTTTCGCTACCTCGACTTTTGGTGTATTCACACAACCATAACTCCCTAGGTCTGTTTGAAAGGCTCCTGGTTGTCCGAAGTACTGCAGCTTATGATCAGTATCATGGAGACCGATCTCAGTGATCGTCTGACCATAACTTAACAACGGCAGCCAATAATCGACCGGCACATTGTAGGTGCCATCTCCATTGGTTAAAACACCGCTCAAATCAACATTGCGTCGTTTATCCATAATCGTATGAAACCCAGGAACAGTTGCCGTTCCCTTGTTATAACGACCAGTAATCACATCGGTCTCAACAACCAGCTTGCCCTTGCTGTCAAAGCAATACATTTTCTGGTTGTCCAAATCGACTTCTATGTAGTTTTTTGTAACGTGAAGCGGCTGTCTTTTTGTGTCGCCCTTCAGAACTAGCTGGATCGTTTTGGTATCCGGTTCCTTTAGTTTTTCTGTGATTTTTTTTGCGGAAGCTTTAATATCAATAAACCAGCCGTAATTCCCAACATTTTTATATCGTAAGCGTTGTCCATGTACATTCGTGAAATCAACCGGTTTGTAGATTGTCGAATATTCTCGTTCTAAATCTGTTACCCACTCCGTAATCTGTTCCTGAACAAAATTTCCTTGATCGTCCACAGATGCAGCCAGCATTTCTTCGGTCAGGGGAATCGATTTTTTATTCAATTTCAGTTTGATTTCGCGTTTTCTGACCTCTTCTAAGTTTTGTGAGATCTTTTGTTGCGATAAATCTTTCGTCGTAATCTCCGGCTCTCGATAATAATCAGCTAAGTTATATTCCGTTTGCAGCGTTCCGTCTTCAAAGTCTTTGCAGAGCTCTTTGAGAACACGCGCTGAATCAACCACTGTCCCGCTTTTTTCCGGTTCGATCTTGAATTCATTATTTGCATAGATTATTTTAGCATCCTTAGCCTCTTTCCCCCCGAGAAAAGACGCCCGATTAACCGCTTCAGCTACTTTCTCTTTTGCTCCCTTTTTCAAAGGGAGACTAAACTCTCCATAACGGATATTTTCTTTCAAATACTCTTCTTGAACGTCATAGGGCGAATCAACCTGCAGTTTGACTGTTTGATTTTCTCCTTTTAGTTGGATCTCGACTTGTTTAGTTTCCTCACGAATTTTTTTTTCTGCTGCGGCAGCGGATAAGCCGCCAACTTCGACATTGGCCACTGTTGAACCGAAATAAAAATGTGAACCGAAATAAAAGTAAATCAGCATAAAAAAGACCATTGCCCCCGCAACGATACCTACAATCCTCAACACCCATTGATTTTCGGACTCCTTCAACCTCCATCACCCACTTGCCCAATAATTATCAATATTATAAAGCAAATGCACATATTTTTACGCTAAAATTATAATTATTAATATTTTTTAACATTTTTGGTACAAAAAAGATCTTGAGACTCATTTTTGAGTTTCAAGATCTTTTAAAAAATCAATTAAGCTAAAATTATTATCATTTTTACATTTTTGTATGGTCAGTACGTGAAATAACATCACGACGTTGCTCAGGTGTTAAGTCACGGAATTTCACTGCGTAGCCAGATACACGAATTGTAAAGTTCGCATATTTCGGATTGTCGATATCTTTATCCATCTCTTCTAACAATTCACGGCCAAAGACATTGACGTTCAAGTGGTAACCACCTTTATCAAAGTAGCCGTCTAATACTTGGCGCAAGTTATCAACTTGCATCGCTTCATCATCAGTACGTCCTAATGCGCCTGGATTAATGGTTTGCGTATCAGAGATACCATCTTGCGCACATGAGTAGTTCAATTTCGCTGTTGAGTTCAATGAAGCTAACAGTCCATTTTTCTCACCTAAGAATTTACCATCTTGATAACTTGGATTCGCCCCTGGAGCCAACGGCTTACCTGCACGACGTCCATCTGGTGTATTCCCAGTGTTCTTACCATAAACAACATTCGAAGTGATTGTCAACAATGATAATGTTGGTGTTGAATCACGGTAAGTGTGTTGACGTTTGATTTGCGTCATGAAGTACTCAAGAATCCAGTTCGCCATTTCATCCGCTTCGTCATTATCATTTCCGTAAGTTGGGAATTCATTTTGCGGAATATAGTCGATCGCCAAACCATCTTCATCACGAATAACTTTCACATTTCCGTGTTTGATCGCCATCAATGAATCGGCTGCGTGAGAGATACCAGCAATTCCTGTTGCAAATGTACGTTTTAAATCAGTATCCATCAACGCTAATTGCGGTGCTTCATACGCATATTTATCATGCATGTAATGAATCACATTTAATGTGTTTACATATAACTCAGCTAACCAGTCTAAAACATCTTTGTAGCTATCCATAAATTGATCAAAATCAATGCTGTCGCCTTCAAGTGGGCGGAAGCGTGGAGCAACTTGCATCTTCGTCATTTCATCCACACCACCGTTGATCGCATAAAGAACAGCTTTGGCCAAGTTGGCACGAGCGCCAAAGAATTGCATATCTTTACCGATAACTGTCGCAGATACACAGCAAGCGATCGCTGCATCGTCTGATCCCCAGTATTGACGTAATAAATCATCATTTTCTAACTGGATTGAAGAGCTTTGTTTTGCAACTTTCGCTGCATAGGTACGGAAGCCTTCTGGTAAATGAGATGAATATAAAACAGTTAAGTTCGGTTCTGGTGAAGGACCCATGTTCGTCAGTGTGTGCAGGATACGGAAATCATTCTTCGTAACTAATGAAGAGCCATCCATATTCATTCCTGCCAATGATAGTGTTGCCCAGATTGGGTAACCAGAGAACAATTGGTTGTATTCTGGTGTACGAGCGAATTTCACCATACGTAATTTCATGATCAAGTGATCGATCATTTCTTGTGCTTCAAATTCAGTGATCAATCCACGATCCAAATCACGTTGGATATAAATATCTAGGAACGCAGAAATACGTCCGATTGACATTGCTGCACCATTTTGTGATTTGATCGCTGCAAGGTAGCCAAAGTATAACCATTGGATCGCTTCTTGTGCGTTGCTGGCAGGTTTTGAAATATCATAGCCATAGCTTGCTGCCATTTCTTTCATATCAGCTAACGCGCGGAATTGCTCAGAAACTTCTTCACGCAGTTGGATCACGTCATTGGTCATTACTTTACTGCCGACGTTTTTCCAATCTTTTTTCTTTTCCTTCATTAAGAAATCAATTCCATATAACGCTACACGACGATAGTCGCCAATAATACGGCCACGTCCATAAGCATCAGGTAGTCCTGTAATGATTTTATTTTTACGTGCTAAACGCATTTCATCTGTATAAGCGTCAAAAACACCTTGGTTATGCGTCTTACGCCATTTGTTAAAGATAAATGACATATCATCATCTGTTTCGTAGCCATTTGATTCCAGTGCTTTGTTGGCCATATTGATTCCGCCAAAAGGCATGAATGCTTGCTTTAAAGGTACATCTGTTTGTAAACCAACGATTTTTTCTTCTTCTTGAATCAAGTAGCCTGGCGCATGAGAAGTGATTGTCGCAGGAATATCAGTATCCATGTCATAGACGCCATTTTGTTTGTGCTGCACTTCAAAAAGTTCTTGCAACTTATCCCAAAGCTTATCCGTACTTGGTGCAGCCCCTTCTAAGAAGCTGTCGTCTCCTTTGTATTCTGTATAATTACGTTTGATAAAGTCTAACGTGTTAACCTCATGTTGCCAGCGTCCTTCGTTAAAACCTTCCCAAGGATTTTTTGTTTGTTCTACAGTTTTTTTGATTGTTGTAGTTTCCATAATTGCACTCCCTTGTTAAATAGTTTCAAATTAATTTAAAATGATTATAACAAAGGAATCTGTTTTAAGAAAGGGCTTTTTTGACTTCACATCATCGCAAAAGCTTTTAAAATAATGATAATAATTTAATGTTTGGTCAGATACTGTTATAGTTTTCACTATAACAGAAAATGTAATTGATAATGACAGTTTCTATTTGAGAGTACAGTTTGCTCAATGAAATACATTTCTTGCAGGTTACAAAAAATGAAAAACAGTAGACTGATACAGCATAGATTGTGAAATATTTCTCCCTTCAAACTCTCATAATAGAAAAAAATTTTGTCAAAAAAATTTTTTATCTCATTATTCTGGCAATTTATTTTAATTTGACGAAAAACCGCGCTCGCTGTTATCAAATAAAACACACATCCAGCAAACAGTGATATTTATCGCAAGTTTATGTGATCTGCCAGCTGGAATATTCTTTTTTTAAAGTAATTAAATTTATTTTAAACTCGACAGCAGGATAATCTTTTCCTGTTAATCTTAATTATTTTATTTCTTTGTCTAAAAAAATGACGAATTGTTCCAACTGAAAATATTCAATTTAGTTAAATTGGTATAGAATAGCTAACGTGAGTGTAATTGCTAGGGAGGTATTTTATGTTAGAAAGGTATATTGAAAAAAATATTTTTCGCCAAGTCTATCTTTGCCAACAGTTGTATCAAAAGAAGGAAGTCTCTTTGCAGGTAATGGCGGAACGCTTAAACGTCTGTACAATTACGATTGATAATGACCTTGATGTTTTGAAAGAATCTTTTGAGCAAGAAATTCTTTCTTTTGAGCGAACAAGGAATAGCTGCAAATTGTTTTTTGATCCCGCCTACTCTCTGCTAGAACTAACTCAACGACTTTATCGACGATCTGATTTTTTACGTGTACTGAACGATTATTTAATCGGGAATACCCGCTGGTCGGAGATCGCTGAGAAAGAATTTCTTTCTACAAGTAAAATCTATCAAATTCGAGCGAGTATTTTTTCTTTTGCGGAGGAATTGGGGTATTTGCATTCAGAGCATCAGATCAAAATTCCTGAGAAGGATCTTCGGTACTTATTATTAGCGATTGCTAAATATACTGGCGAGCGCTCCGCTATTCCCTATAATAAAATGATTGCTTCATCTGCAGAGGAATTGATTAATTACGTCGAAGCACACTTTTTCGCACGAGACTATCCCACAAGCGAGCGAGAAATCATTATTTTGGGAATCCAATTAAGCTGTCAGCGCGCAAGGAAAGCTGCGATTACTTTTACTACTAAGGAAAAAAGCTGTGCTCAGGAAACGCCCTTATTTAAATTGTTACGTGAAGGGGTGAACACTTTGGACTCCACTATTTGCGTAAATGAAGAGGAATTATTTTTTATTTATTCCCTTTTTAATGCCAGGAACTATCTCTGCAATAATTTGGAATTACTTCAAAAGGATTTTGCGGTTGTCTATCAAAATCATATTAAACGCTATCCCGAGATTGAGGATCTGCTGCAGGAAATACGTTCTTCTTTAAATATCCCATTTGAAAATGAACTTCTGCTAAAAAAAGCATTCCTGCCTTTTATCCGCTCTACTTGGGCAGATATGCAGCTTTTTCAACCTGATTTGATTTATCTAGTGGATAAAGAGCAAAGGACAATGTATCAAGAGATTCAGAAAATCTTAGAACAGTGGTCTACTCTTAATCAAACAAACATCCATTGGAATGAAAACCTGATTCGCAAAATGACTTTGACGCTTGACCTGCTGCGAAGAAATACTTTTGATGAAAAAATCGAATTGTATATTGTGGCTCCTTCTGACTTTAATTTTTTATATTATCGGCAACAACTTGAAACGCTGCTTGATGATCGCTTTATTATTAGCAGCATGATTTATAACTCGTTGGATGAAGTAGTTGACGATGCCTTCTTTTGCTCAAGACGAATCATCGTTTGCGATACTGCTCTGTATCAGGCAGATTTAGGTAGCGAAAATACATTGATTTTCCCCATTTCACTCAAATCAACCACTGAGACCTGCTTCAAAATCAATCAAACCGCTCGTTCAGTCGAAAAAAGCCTGAAAGGATAATTCCCTTTCAGGCATCTTCTTAATGTGTGAACCCGTAGGTCTTAATTTCTTCTTTTTTATGGTAAACTACATGCGCTTTGTTCAAAGCTTCGATTGCTTCTTGCATATCTTGAACATAATCGCAGGCCATGTTCATTCCAAAATCAGCTCTTATAACCAAACGTTGAATGATTTCTTGATCTAAGTTTTTAGGAAGCGGATAAGCCGGTACCTGCCATCCTTTCATCAACAGACGGTCCGCCAAATCATACAAAGTCCATTCACGCGTAGCATCTTCTTTTAGTTTATAGCAAACAATTGGTAATTGAGAGCCATCATTGACAATTTCGAACAAGCCAGTTTCTTCAATTGCTTTAGCAAGATATAATGCGACCTTGTGGGTACGTTCATGAATCGCCTTATAGCCATCAAAGCCATAACGAACAAAATTATAATATTGACCAATCAATTGTGCTGCACTATGAGAAAAATTGATTGCCATTGTTGGCAGTTCACCACCTAGATAGCTGACTTTAAAGATCAATTCTTTTGGCAAATATTGTTGATCACGCCATAAAACCCAGCCAACACCAGGGTAAACCAATCCATATTTATGGCCCGATGAATTGATTGAGATAACATTTTTCAAGCGGAAATCCCACACTAGATCAGGCTCAGTGAACGGTGCGTAGAATCCACCAGAGGCAGCATCTACGTGTATATAGACCTTGTAGTCTGTTTGATTATTGTATTCTTCGACCAAATCATTTAGTCCTTTAATATCATCATAGCGACCTGTATACGTAATACCCATAATACCGACAATTCCAATCGTATACTCATCAACATAATCCATTACTTTATCTAAATTGATCGACATGTGTTCTTGATCCAATGGCACTTCACGCATTTCGATATCCCAATACACACAGAATTTTTCCCAGCAAACTTGGTAGCCAGATGAAATGACTAAATTTGGTTTTTTGGCATTGAGATCCAATCCTAATTTTTCAGCTCGTTTGCGCCAAGCAAACTTCATTGCCATACCTCCCAACATACAGGCTTCTGACGAACCAATTGTAGAAGTCCCCATAAATGTTTCGTGCTCACTGGCATTCCAAAGATCGGCAATCATATTCACACAGCGGTTTTCGATTTCGGTTGTGCGAGGATATTCTGATTTATCAATGGCATTTTTCTCTAGTGTCTGACTCATTAACTTCACTGCTTCTGGCTCCATATAGGTTTGACAGAAGGTTGCTAAGTTCAAACGAGCATTTCCTTCATCTAACATTTCATCTTGTACTAACTGATAGGCTACTCGCGGTTCAATTGATTCCTGATTCAATTTGTATTTTGGTAGATCAACTTGTTCACTTGCTGATCCAAAAATAGGTTCTAAATATTCTGCTTCATCGCGATTTTCTTTTCCATATAACATGTGTAAATCCTCCTAAAATTGCATTTATTTATCTAATGTTTCAACGTGTGTTCTTCTTTTTGAATAATTTGATGTTCGCCACGAGCTGCTGGATAGACTGCCGCATTCATATCTCCTGCTTTCATATGAACGGGTTCTTCTATCTTTTTATGCCCGTGCTTATCATGTAACTCATAAATAATAAACGGTAAGATCACTGTGATCACAAAACTTATCAATAGAATTACTTGATAGGTTCGATCCTCTGCTTTTGCGATTGATGCTGGTGGAACAAAAGAAATCAGCAACGCAAATACGGATAATAGTAGTCCGACACCGGCAATGATCGTTTTTCCAATTGTTTTTCCAGGAACATTATAGGTTCTCTTCAAGTCCTTCTTTTTATAAACTAAGACAAAATAGCCAATAAAGAACAAGAGATAACCCACTAAGTAAATGACCACTGTCAATGAAATTGCGACCAAGAAGGATAAATTATTCCCGCCGCCGCCAAAGGTTAATACAGCACCCCAAATTGTTACGATCAGCCCTTGAATCATAATCAACGGTACTGGTACACCATGCGCATTGGTTTTACGCAAAAAGTTAGGCAATAATCCTCGTTGGGCAGCAGCAAACATTCCTCGAGAGGGGCCAACTACCCAAGAGCTAACTTCTCCCATAACACCAAAAGCAATCATCAACGCAATAACCTTCACTAGCCAACCTAAATGACTATTAAAATGTAAAATCAATGATTGGAATGTTTGAATCACTCCAGCGCTTAATGACAAATCTTTTTGGGGAATTACCGCTGCAACCGAAAAACCACCGATCGCATCTAAGCCAATCGCTAAAATGACCAATAGAATCATTGCTAACGGATAATTTTTCTTGGGATTTTCCAATTCATTGATATGGGAAGCAGATGCCTCAACACCCATATAAGCCAAAATGAAGGAAACAAAAACCACCAATGTTGATAACTGTGAAAAATCTGGAATAAAGGCTTTTTTGCTGATAGCAATCTCGATTGGGTTTCCACCGATGAAATAGGCCGCAGCTAAGCCGAATAAAATGACAGAAGGAATTAAAATTCCAATCACAAACCCTGCTTTCGCAATTTTAGCCGTGCGTTGCGTTCCGCCTAGTTGAGAAAAGGTCAGTCCCCAGAAGATGACCAGCAAGCCGATAAATTTTAATAGCGGATCTGTGTTTAACGCGTGAAAATTCAGCACATAGGATAGTGCTCCCAAAATGAAATAGATCATTGTGACAAAACCAACTGTGATTTGGAACCACTGAAAAAAGATTGCAGCAAAACCAAATCGTTCACCTAAGGTTTGACTCACCCAACTGAAAATTCCACCGTTTTGCCAGCCTTCTACCGTTGACATTTCTGCCGCACATAAGGCTACCGGCAAGAACCATAGAACCCCCCCTAACAGCAAAAAGAAAACCAAATGGAGCTTCGATGTCGCAAAGGTTGGATATTCGTACACCGTTAATACCATCGAAGCTGTCAAAGCAAAAAAGCCAAATAAAGATAATTTTTTCTGATTCATAAAAACGCTTCTTTCCCTTTTACTTAATTAGTTAATCAATAAACGCTTCAGGGAAAAAACATCGAATAATCCTGATAAAGCATTTCAAGCACCTCTTTTCTTACAAGGAGAAGTATAAATAGTATTCAACACTCTTTTTTCTCGATTTTTTTCTTTTCGTTGTCGGTAATCTAAAAAAATAGAGAAAATTTAACGCAAAAAAAGTTCTAGCTCGCTCCTGATATAGGAGAAAGCTAGAACTAATTCACTATAGCTACATACTGTATTCTTTAATGTGCTCGTTCATCAATCCATTAGGGACATCATGTAGGCGATAACCATTTCCCCAATAAGTAATAATTCTTACGTTATCAATATGAGCATGAGCAATTTTCTTTCGGATATTCCCGACAGCCGTCGACATCTGAACTAAACGCGATTTGCTGACTTCGTTGTTCCAAACTTTATTACACAGCTCATCTCTTGAAATGATCTTTCCGCTGCCTTCAGCAAGAGCACTGATAATCTTCTTCTCAATGTTGTTTAGCGAACTGTAAAAAAGAACCAAATCTTGCTTTTTCATTTCCGATTGTCTGACTAAACCTTTGGAGATCGATTCCTTCTGACCTTCACGTTTATCACTCAATAGTAAGAACTCTCTCAATTCAGTCAATGTGCAATCAATTGACAAGCAATGACTCTCATCAATATTTGGCACTGGTTCATCGGTACGTCGCAAATAGTGTAAATCTTTCTCTACAACGATCGGTAAAATTTCATTAAACTCCTGATTCGTCAATGTTTCACTAAAGATGACAATATCAAAAAGGGATAAAATATCTTCAAAATAGTTTGGTTTATCAACATCAAAAAACTCTTTTAAGACAAACACTTCATAATCTAATCGCTGCAATTCATTCTGAAACTCTTGTTCAATGATGATATTTCTAGTTAAAATAATAACTTTTTTCATCTTACTTCACTCCCGTCTTTACTCATGTCCACTTTTTACACCCTTTAACTCCAAAATCGAATCTCCATTTACTCCTCCAAACAGCGAATGCCATATTTCAAATCGTTAATAAGTTCTTGTGGCAAATCGTTTTCCTGTTTCAATACCCTGTTCAACTGTTCTTTCAGATTCGATCCAATATGTTTTGCCTGATCCTCCGCCCGCTGAATAATCTTACGACTTAATGTTGTAGCATCTAACAAAGTGTCTGCAGCGTCTGCTTTTACAAACAAATCAAGGGCGACGTTCTCTTCTTTTTGAAATAGGTAATTAAATAATTGTTCATTTTTGTCACGCTCATGCATATATTGATCTAAAAGCCGTTCATACTTATCCTGTAAGTAATTGATTTCTGCAGCTTTTTCGGAATCATTGCTGCATTCCTGCTGGTAATTTACTCTGCTTCCAAGGATGAAGCGACGCCTTTCCAGATTGTCCTTGTTATGGTAAACAACGATGTCTCTTGATGAAGATACATCTATATCCTCTAATTTCTTTGTTACTTCCTTCAAGCGAAAGCTATAGGCTGAAACTTTTTCTTCTAATGCCCCGCGAATACCTTCCAACTTCTCAACTTGATTCAAAAGTGCCTCACTTTGAACCTCCAAAACTTCAACTTTCTCCAACAACTGTTCTCTGCAATTATCATTTAAATTGGAATCATCAAAATTTTCCATGCTGGTCTCATCTCTCTTCTTTGTGATTAAGATCAAAAGATATCTGCTTCCATATGTATGATTTTTGACTTATTATGTAAAAACGATCTTTCATTTCTGAGCAACCATAACCCTGTAGCGAATTTTCCAGAAGCTTATCTTCTATTTACTATCTATTGATTTTTGCGCTATTTCCTTTAAAGATACCTCCTCAATCCAAAACTGATATGACTTATAAAAATAAATAGATATACCCAATAATCTTTCCTGAACTTCGATTGGCAAATTAATTGTTATCAATTTGAATTGGCTGACATTTGAGAAAATTCAATTAATCTATTAATACCAAACAACAAGAACATCAGTTATATAAACTGCTGAGTACTCTCAATCTCGCTCTAATCCAAAAAGAATAAAAATTATTTTTATTTTAAATAAATAATTTTTATGTTTTATTATACATCTATTTTTAAAAAATTATAAAATATTTTTTATAATAAATCAACAGTATATTAACTTTTCGAGAAACCTTTTTTTTAAATTCATTTTTGCTCATCGAAATTTTTAATCGTTTACACATTTAATACAAATGTTTCAAACACACCGTCATATTTTCTGAAAAACCAATAGAAATGGCTACATGATAATAATTATCTAAAAGTAATAACAGGTTTAATTCTCTTGATGTCCAAACTACATTCTTATTTATGACTACCCAAAAACGATATTTTAAGTCCCTAAACTGCAAATTTAATATACTAATATTTAATATATTTATCTAAGGAAAATAATAACTGTTGCAGCGCTTAAAATTTCGCATAAACAAATATTTATTCATTTCACACTAATATTTATCAACCAACCATTCTGATTTTTCTCTCTACAATTCGTTATTTTTTTAATTGAAGCGCTCTCAATATTACTTATATTTATTCTAATCTAGGAATTCCATTCTAATATAAGAAATAAATAATCAATAGTAGTACGAAAAAAAAGGCTTAAATCATCGTATTTTTCTGAAGTTACCATTTCTTAATTCCTTAATAGGAATCATTCTTTAATTATTATAACAGTCATTTCCTCCTCCCCCTTCTGTTACAAGTAAATAGCAAAATAGTCATTTCCCATTATTCTGAGTGAATTATTTATAGTAATTCGACTATTATCAATGTATTAATATAAAGTTTTCTTTCTATTCAATTTATTTTGTACTACTGTTCTGTATACAACAAAAAAGCGCTTTTCGTTTCAAATACTCAAAACGAGAAGCACTTATATTCTTATTTAATAATGCCAGACGGAAAAACAACATTGGGATCCTTTATAAGAAGCATATTTGTCTCCTATAACTAGTGTTTCCCTCTTACATTTTGTTCGAGTGATAGAGTATTATCGAACCATCGCTTTATGTTCTTCAGCAAGATCATTTTCTAAGTAATCAAAAAACTTTTTGTTTAAACGATAGCCCTGTCCCCAAACTGTTTGAATCGCTTCATCACCAAATTCATTCGCTAGTTTTTCGTTGACTTTTGAAACAACCTTTGAAAGACTTGCTAAAACGGATTTAGTCGGTGCTTTCTCCCAAATTTCTCGACTGATTTCTTCACGCGGTACTGTTCGATCGCCCGCTTGAATCAAATAATAAACAATTTCTTTTTGTTTCAATTTCAAATTTAACTCAGATAATTTTTGTTTGACAGTGACTTGTTGAACATGAGCAGCGTCTTTAGTAGCCAAACTTGACAACTCCGCAATCAATAAAATCTCTCGCAAGCGTTCTAAATCTGCATTCATTGGAATCCACGCATCAAAAGGAGAAGCCGCTGCTTCTTCTGCATTACTTCCTGTTGCACGACGGAAAAGTTTAATATTTCCTTGAGGCAAATGCTTGACTACTTCATAGGCTTCTACATCATAAAGTGTTTCACTAAAAATGATCCCTTCAAATTGCGCAAGAAATGTTTTATCAAGCGAACTTCTTTTTAGTGTCGTTATCATATTACTGGAACAGTATACCTCATTTCCTAGCTGCTTTAATTGTCGTTCAAAACTTTCTTCGTACAATGGAACTTTAGTTAAAAGTAATAATTGCATACCGTTCATCTCCTTCAAAATTGCTTAATCCCATTAAAACTCTTTCTCTAATTTATCGACGTCTATACAAGACTACAGACAGTCTACATTAATAAAATTCGAAAATTAACCCGAAATATCATTTAATGTCTTAAAATAGAAAAACATTTATATAGATCGATTATATTATACCGTTAATTTTAGGTCAATTTTTAATTTGTAAATAATAAAAACATATGTTGACACTTTTTATGAAGAGTATTATAACTAAAGAACACATTCGCCGTTTGCTAGATATCAATTATTCCTTCTAAGTAAACTAAAAAGAGAAAAACGAATATCATTTAAGTCTTTCATCATAGAAAAACGTACAAAAATAAAATTTTTAATTATTAAAAAAATGTAAAAAAAATGCTGCTCATTTTCAATATGTCATAGAAAATGAGCCGTTCATTTACTCAAAACCTTATTTTGCGTTCAAAATCCACATGAAGCCGATGAATACAAAGAATAATCCATACATGATAGGTGAGACCTCTTTGCCGCGTTTAGCAGCAATCATTGTAATCGGATAGAAGATGAACCCTAAGGCGATCCCATCAGAAATACTATAGGTCAAGGGCATCCCGATCAAGATTAAAAATGACGGAATCGCGATTTCTAATTGATCCCACTTGATTTGACGTAATGATTGAGCCATCAATACGCCAACGATGATCAAAGCTGGTGCTGTGACTTGTGAAGTTACGACTGACAATAATGGTGAGAAAAATAAGCCAAAAATAAAGAAGATTCCTGTCGTAATCGCAGTCAAGCCAGAACGACCACCTACTGCAATTCCCGCTGATGACTCAACGTACGCGCCTACTGGAGAAGTTCCTAACAGCGAACCAGCTAACATTGCAGTAGAATCTGATGCCAACGCTTTTCCGACCCGCGGCATTTTATTATCCTTCATGAAACCCGCTTGATTGGCTAATCCAACCAATGTCCCAGCAGTATCGAAGAAGGTCACTAATAAAAACGTTAATACAACGACCCATAACTGAAGAGTGTTGATATCCTTTACGTGCTTTAATGCAACTAAGAAAGTCGGCTTCAAACTAGGTGCAGCAGAAACAATATGAGTTGGTGCTTGAATCAAACCTGTAACCAATCCCAGCAGGGTGGTCGCGACCATCCCAATAAATATTCCGCCAGGTACACGTCGAACAGTCAAGATCGCTGTTATGATCAAGCCAAAAATAGTTAACCACGTTGTCCCGACACCCATTGATCCTAGACCGACTAGTGTCGACTTATTCGCAACAATAATGCCACCCTCACTCAATCCTAAAAAGGCGATGAATAAGCCGATCCCGCCAGAGATCGCATACTTCAAATCAGCTGGAATAGCATCGATGATCATCTCGCGTAGTTTGAAAATCGTGATCAAGATAAAGATCAGTGACGCTACAAATACACCTGCTAAAGCCGTCTCCCAACGAATTCCCATGCCGATACAAACAGAATAAGCGAAAAATGCATTGATCCCAAGAGCCGGAGCTGTTGCGATCGGATAGCGTGCCAACACCCCCATCAGGATACAGCCCAACGCGCTAGCTAACGCGGTTGCAGTGAAGACCGCCCCTTCGTTCATTCCTGACGCACCCAACACACTTGGGTTAACAAACAAAATATACGCCATCGAAATAAAGGTGGTAAAGCCCGCCAATAGTTCTCTTTTAACTGTTGTGTTCAATTTTTCTAGTTCAAAATAGGAATTTATTTTCCCTCTCATGATGCTCCCCCTACAATCTAAAAACGTTCGTAAAATAATAGCTTGTTTTTCCAAACAACGAGGATAATCATATAATAAAGGAGAAAATATGTAAACAATTATATGTAACAGCATCAAAACACGAACATTATCCGATTAAAATACATGACTGATTGAAACCCTTTCCCTCCCTATAAACAAAGTATTGGACAAATACGAGGATACTGGCTAATTTTATTAAGGATTATACTTGCAAAGGAGAATTACTTTGAGACACCTTACTTTTAAACAATTTTGGGAGCTATCAGAAATATATACTGCTCCATTAAATCTTTTTATTATTTTATTAGGCTATGCAATCGCGAAATTCCAGCTAAATAGTCTGCCAAGTCCTGAATTTTTTCTATTTGTTTTGATCATCGTGATGTTTCATATAACCGTCAATGTCTTTAATCATTATATGGATTATCGCAACGCCTCAGATGAAAACTACAAACAGCAAACCAATATTATCGGACGCGATCATTTGGATCTGCGTTTTGTGCGGAATTTCTATCTCTTTAATTTGATCATTTCTTTCTTGTTGGGATTAATTTTGGTATGGCGGACGAATTGGGTGATTGGGGTTTTAGGTGTGATCGGGTTTTACATCGGACTGTTCTACTCATACGGTCGTCGCCCATTGAATAGCCTGCCGATCGCTGAAGCATTAACTGGTACTGCCAGCGGTTTCTTTATTACTGTTGTGAGCTATTACTTAGCTGTTTATCAAACACATGTCATTACTCTGCCGATGATTGGCAAAGTTTTCCTGATCAGCTTGCCGCTGGTATTGATGATGTTTAATAATTTACTGGCAAACAATACCTGCGATTTAGAAGAAGACATTGAAAATCATCGTAAAACACTGGTTTATTATTTAGGCAAACCGGTTGCGGTGAAGGTTTTATTAGCTGTTTACGCTTTTAGCTTTATCTGGCTATTCGTCTTAGTTATCACTGGTTTGGCACCATGGACAGTCCTATTTTTACTTTTCCTTTTCCCGAAAAATTGGCAAAGCCTAAAAAAATACCGTGCAATACAGGACAAAAAGACCACTTTTCCGATCGTCTTAAAAGCTATGTCAGCGATTATGGTGATCTATCCTGTACTTTATTTTATCGGTTCGCTATTTGCATAGAATAGCGAACTCACATTAAAAGCCTCACTTTTCCAAAACAGTGAAAAATGAGGTTTTTTCGTACGCATACGATTGTTCTAAAGAACCCGTTTATTGTTTTAGCAGAAAATACTTGACTAGAACTCGCTTCCTCGTCAAACTGCGAAAAGCAAAACTCGCAAAAAGCCTATGCGACTTTTACTTTAGAAAGTTGCACAGGCTTCATTTTATACCATTAATAAATTAATATTTAGTGTGCTGATATCCATTTGCTGCTCGCTGGTTATCTGAGAATCAGTAATTAGATAATCACATTCATCCGGCTTAGCAAATTGCTTGAAGCTGCGCTGATTAATTTTGCTGGACTCGCATAAGACGATTTTGATCCGTCCGATATTCATCAAACATTTCTTCATTTCTGCTGTTTCGTAATTTGGTGTAGAGTAGCCGTAATCCTTATCGAAGGAGGTCGTACCAAAAATTACCTTATCGACTGAAAAACCTGCTAAGCCTAGTGCAACAGAGCTTCCTGATACATAGGGATACCCATTACGAATCGCTCCGCCAATGACCTGTACTTGATAATTCGTCTTTTCGCTGATCAATAAAGCAATCTCCAAATCATAGGTCAAAATCGTCAGACGCTTTAATGGACTATTGATCAATTTTTCGGCAAAAGCTCTGCAAGAAGTTCCCGTATCAATCGCCAAAATATCATTCTCTTCAATCAAGCGAACTGCCCGTTCCGCGATCCGGTATTTCTCATTGGTATACTCGCGGCTTTTGGGAATAATCTCAACACTGCGCTGAAAGTCCCGCTTGATCACACCGCCATGCGTCCTCGTCACTAAGCCCTCATTCTCAAGCTCCCGCAAATCGTTGCGAATCGTAGAACCGGTCACGTTAAACAGATCCGCTAACTCGGCAACTTGCATCCGATTTTTTTCATTGACTATATTAACGATTGATTGCTTTCTTTCTTCTGCATACAATTGATCATCCATTTTTTATCACCTTTTTGTGTTTTGTTTCATTATAAAAGAAACTGAAAACGTAAGCAATTAAACTAAAATTATTCTTTGAAGACAATCACGTTCTTCAGCCCAATGGCGTTTTTAGCATTTTCCAGCGCTTCATCAAATTGATCGATCGAATAACGCTTCGTAATCAAGTCCTGCAATGGGATCCTTCCGCTGGCAACCAGCTGTGCTGATGTCCGATAGCCCATTAGGCTGGCCCGAGTACAGCCAAACACACGTAATTGTTTATAATGAAGAATATTCGTATTCAAACGAACTTCTTCTTTTTCTTTTGGCAATCCGCCGAAGAAGAGGCAGCGACCATTCATCGCCATATAATTAAAGCTGGCTTCCTGCGCCTGCGGAGCTGGTGCCGCGATAATGCATAGATCCACTCCTTGATTATTTGTTTCCGCAAAGATTTTGTCCTTCAAGTTTTCAGAAGTTAAGGTAATCAAATCTGGGATCATTTTCTTAGCATCTGCTAAACGAGCTTCCGACAGATCATTCATCATGACCTTCCCGGCACCTCTAGCTCGAGCCAGCATCGCATGCATGATTCCGATCGGACCTGATCCGATAATCAAGACATTATCTCCAGGGTTATTTCCAGCAATTTCTTGTCCATTGAATACACAGCTGAAAGGTTCGATCAAAGCGGCTTCTTCATAGGACAATTTATCCGGAATTAACGAGATATTTCCTTGGCGCACGGCTTTTTCTGGAATGACCAGATATTCGGCGAATCCTCCTGGTAAGTTGATGCCAAACGCTTCATAGCTTTCACATAAATGGGTATTTCCGCTGACACATTGATCACAGATACCGCAGCCCATATTTGGCGCGATCGCCACCCGCATTCCTGCCTTGTAGAAATTAACGGCTGCTCCGACCTCAACAATATCACCAGAAATCTCATGACCTAAAGTCAATGGCGTCTCTTCACTTGCTGTCGGATAACCATTTTTATACATCCGAACATCGGTCCCGCAGATTGAAGCGGCTTTAACTTTGATCAATACTTCCTTTTCAGATATCTCTGGTTTAGGCAAATCACTTAATTGGATCTTTTCTTTTCCTAATAATTGGATTGCTTTCATTTATACCTCCACCTCAACAATTCTATTTTCCAGCAGCGAGGTCAAGCCCGCGTTGACTAAGCGAACCGACATCAAGCCATCTTTCCCCGTACACTGAGGTTCCGTATCCTTCAAGATACAATCAACAAACGCTTGATCCTCAGCCACATAGGCTTCTCTGAATAAATACATCCAGCTATGCATCGTTGGTTGGATCAGTTTTTGATCACTCGTAGCAACCACAATATTATGCTTTCCTTGATCCCCAACCAAGATACTGCCTTTGGTCCCAAGAATCTCCGTACGTGCATCATAACCGTATTGAACATACTGAGCACCGTCAATCAGACCTAATTTTCCGTCTGCAAACCGCAGATTCATCGCTACAGTATCGTAATAATCAGGAAACTCCTCTCTGACTTCAGGTGAACGATAATTACCGCCATTGGCATAAATGCTGCTCACTTCACTACCAGTTAACCAACGTAAAGTATCTAGATCATGACTGTTCACCTCGCCGATTGGTCCATTACTTTTATGAATATCAAACATCCACGGCTTTGGTTCACTTGGTCCGTGGGTCAGCGATTTTACTAGCACCACATCACCAATTGCTCCTGATTCCACGATTTTTTTCGCTTCTTGAAAGCTAGCGTCAAAGCGGCGCATAAATCCGACCTGCAGCTTCACTTGATTCTTCTCTGCCGCCTGGATCATTTCAAGACATTCCGCCTCGTCCATCGCTAGTGGCTTCTCACATAGAATGTGTTTTTTTGCCGCAGTTGCCGCTAACGCGATTTCTTTATGATAGACCGTCGGAGTGACGATTACGACTGCGTCGATCTCGGGATTCTCCATGACTTCATGGTAATCCTCATAGATATATTGGCAATCCACTTCTTTTTGGGCTGCTGCTAAACTTTCTTTTGACGGATCGCACAAAGCGATTAATTTGGCATTTTCAATCCTACGAGCAAAGTTTTTACCATGGATCATTCCCGCTCTGCCAGTGCCTATCAAACAAACGTTAATTAAATCTGTCATGCCGATCATTACTCCTTAGCCGCTTGTTTTTTCTGCGACATTACTTTTACTGCTGTTACCAAAAATCCACTGACTGCTGTTCCGATTGCTAGGGCAAGCACGTAAAGCAGCACATTTTCCACTGCTCCTGGGATCAAGAAGACAAAGAAGCCGCCATGAGGAACCGCAATTCCACACTTGAAAATCATTGATAAAGCTCCTGTGATCGCCGAGCCAACTGTTACTGACGCTAATACACGAATCGGATCTGCTGCCGCGAAAGGAATCGCCCCTTCAGAAATGAAGGATAATCCTAGTACCCAGGCTGATTTCCCTGCTTCCCGTTCTTCCTTGCTGTATAGGTTTTTACCTAAAACCGTTGAAGATAGGGCCATTGCTAACGGTGGTACCATCCCAGAAACCATGACTGCTGCCATGACCATGCTTGTTTCTCCGGCACCTAAGTTAGTCAACGATGCAACACCGAAGAAATAGGCTGCCTTGCCAATCGGGCCGGCTAAATCGATCGCCATCATCCCGCCCAAGAGCAATCCTAACAACACAGAATTCATGCCTGATAAACTATTCAACCAGTTGGTAATTCCTTCATTCAATGCTGTAATCGGAATCCCGACAATAAATTTCATCACAAGTCCAACGAATAAGACGGATACGACTGGAAGGATCAAGACTGGCAATAGACCTGAAAATGCTGGCGGTAATTTTAGAACCTTCTTCAAAAAGTGAACAGTATAACCGGCTAAGAAACCACCTAACAATGCACCCAGAAATCCGGCATTCATTGAAGAAGCGATCATCCCTGCGACCATCCCTGGTACAAGCCCTGGTCGATCCGCGATCGAAAAGGCTACATATCCACCTAGGATCGGCCACATCAAGCCCATCGCGATCCCGCCTAATTCATTTATTGCCGAAGCAAGCTCCCCCTTGGCGTTGATTCCGCCAAATGCAAAGGCTAGCGCGATACAAATGCCGCCTGCTACAACGAAAGGAATCATGTAGGAAACACCCGTCATCAAGTGACTATAAATACCGCTCTTTTCCGCTTTTGCTTCTGATTTTACATCTGCTGAAGTTTTGTAGATCGCTGCATTTGGTGCACGATCAAATAAATCATCTGGATGATCGATCGCCTCGGTGACATCCACTTCCAACAAACGTTTGCCATTAAAACGATCCTTATTCACCGAAGTACTAGCAGCGATAATCACGGCATCTGCATCAGCAATCTCCTGCTCGGTCAAGACATTTTCAGCACCGATTGAGCCTTGTGTTTCCACCTTGATTTCGATATTGCGTTTTTTCGCTGCGATCTCTAAGTTTTCCGCCGCCATATAAGTGTGCGCGATCCCCGTCGAACACGATGTAATACCCACTATTTTCATTTTCTTCACCCTTTCCTATTCAAAAATCTGATAGATTTCTTCTGCAGCAGTACAAGTCATCAGCTTTTGACGGACATCATCATGCATTAGCTTCCGCGACAATTTGCTTAGAATTCTCAAGTGTTCATCGTTTGACGTTTCCGGTACCGCGATCAAGAACATCAAATGAACCGGTTTGCCATCCATCGAATCATACTGGATTCCTGCTTGACTACGCCCAAAAGCTAATGATGGTTCGGTCACTGCCGCACTTTTTCCATGCGGAATCGCGACCCCAAAGCCGATCCCGGTAGTGCTTTCTTCCTCTCGTTTCAGCACAGCACCCAAGTAAACGCTATCATTTGTAACAACACCTTCATCTACGAAGGTGTTCGCTAGTTCACTGATCGCCGCCTGTTTCTCTGTTGCTGTTAAATTAAAATTGATAAAGGCTGGTTTCAATACATCGCGAATTTCTGTCATTGTTTTACCCCTCTTGTTTCTTGTATTCTTCGACAATTTTGATTCCCGAACTGGTTCCTAAACGTTCCGCCCCTGCTTCCACCATCTTCAAAGCTGTGTCTAAATCACGAATACCTCCGGCTGCTTTCACTTTTACATCAGCGCCTACGACTTTTTTCATCAATGCAACATCTTCCAAAGTAGCCCCGCCTGTACCAAATCCAGTTGATGTTTTTACAAAATCGGGTTTCACTTCCTTGGCAATCTCACACACAGTGACCTTTTCCGCATCCGTTAAATAGCAATTTTCTAAAATGACTTTACTAATAATTCCGCCTTCACGAGAAGCATTCACAATTGCTTTCATTTCCTCACGAATATAGTCGCTGTCGCCATCCTTCAATTTGCCGATATTGATCACGTAATCAATTTCATCTGCCCCATTTTTGATTGCATCCTGTACTTCAAATACCTTCGTTTCAATGGTCGTTTGCCCTAACGGAAATCCGATCGCTGCTCCCACGTGAACTTCGCTATCCTTCAAGAAATCCCGGCACATCGCTACTGGATAAGAATTGATCGCTACCATTTTGAACCCATATTCATCTGCTTCTTTGCAGAGCTGCTCGAACCCCTCTTTCGTTGCATCTGCCTTCAATAATGTGTGATCCACCATATTTGCTAATTTTTTTAACTCGATCATTCGCTTGCTCCTTTTTATTTTTATTTACACCCTTATATTATCATTTACTTTCATTTTGTCAATACTTGAAAATGTTTTTTTGAAATAAAAGCAAATATGATACCTTTAGTTTTGATGATAAGTAAAAAAACACCAGTTTACCTGAATAAACTGGTGTTTCTCCTATTAACATTTTAAAAGCAAATGAAAATTATTGAGTCAATTTGTCAGGCCAAGCAGAGGTTCCACCTAAAACATTGACCACATTATATCCTTGCCCGCTCAAAAAGGCACAGGCATTTTCAGAACGAGCACCAGATTGGCAGATCAGGTAGTATTCTTCTTCCGGATTAAGATCAATCCTATATGTTCCTAAACTGCTCAAAGGCAAGTTTTTCGCATTCGGAACATGCCCAGCTTGATACTCATAGGCTTCACGAACATCGATGATTTTTATTTCTTTTTGTTTGGTCAGATGATAAAAATCATTCATGTTGATTGATTTACTCATAGATTAATTCCTCCGGTCTCACCGTTTTATACAAAGCAAAGGCGCCATCTAAGTTTTTAACGGTGAAGCCCTTTTGTTTTAGCAGCCGCTCCGCAACATAGCTTCTCAAACCGCTGTGACAGCTAACAATGTAATTCTTTGCTGGATCCAATTCTGAAAGTCGATCTCTTAACTGGTTCAGAGGAATATTGATAGCGTCAGGGAAACGACCATTTGCTAATTCTTCGGGATTACGTACATCTAATAATTGACTGCCATTTTTCTGCTCTTCCTTTAATTGATGCCATTGGATCGAATCACTGATTCCCTCAGACAGATTAATTGCCGCGTATCCCAGCATATTGACCGGATCTTTGGCCGAACCAAATGGCGGAGCATACGTAAATTCTAATTCCGGCAGATCAAAAATTGTTAATCCGCCTTTGATTGCTGTCGCCAAGATATCGATCCGCTTATCGACACTGTTCCCGCCGACGCCTTGGGCACCATAGATTTTCCCAGTATTTGGATCAAACACTAGTTTCAATGTTAAGTCGCTCGCACCAGGATAATAACCGGCATGATCTTTTCCAGAAACATGCACTACTTGATAGTCCAGTCCCAATTGTTTGACCACACGTTCACTTAGACCGGTCGATGCGGCAGCAAGATTAAAGACCCGTACGATTGCTGTTCCGATGCTTCCGCGATTGGTCCGTTTCAATCCTGCGATCACATCAGCCACTTGACGACCCTGGCGATTCGCTGGAGAAGCTAACGAAATCAATGCGTCTTCCCCACTGACCTGCTGTTTCACAACGATCGCATCGCCGACTGCAAAAATATCAGCGGCACTCGTTTGATATTTTTCATCAACAAGTATTCCTCCGCCCAAGCCTGTTTCTATTCCCGCCTCTTCAGCAAGCGCGTTCTCTGGACGAACACCAACAGAAAGAATTGTCAGGTCAGAGGCCACTTCTTCCCCATTGGTTAGGGTGATTTTTCTCCCTTGTTCACTGAAGCTTTCAGCTGACTCACCAGTGATCACTCGAACACCATTAGCAATCAGTTCCTTTTGGACAAAAGCAGCCATCTCTTCATCTAACGGCGGTAAGACATGGGGGGCTTTTTCGATCACTGTCACATCTAAGCCCCGTGCTTTCAAATTTTCTGCCATTTCCAAGCCAATAAAGCCCGCACCGATTACTGTAGCCTTCTTTGGCTCATGTTTTAAAGCCTCCATGATTTGATCTAAATCTGGCACATTGCGTAAACTATACACATTCGTCGCTTCAGCTAATCCTGCCATCTCTGGAATCAATGGTTTTGCACCTGGTGATAAAATCAATTTGTCGTAGTTTTCTTCAAAGCTTCCCTGTTTATTTTTGATTGTCACAGTTTTCTTTGCCGGATGGATATTCGTCACTTCATGGAAAGGTCGAACATCTAAATTGAAACGTGCTTGTAGCGACTCTGGTGTTTGAACCAAAAGCGCCTCCCGATCAGCAATTTCACCGGAAACGTAGTAAGGCAAGCCGCAATTAGCAAACGAAACGAAAGGGCCCTTCTCTAGAACAATAATCTCTGCATCTTCCATTAATCGGCGCAGACGTGTAGCGGCAGACATTCCACCAGCGACACCACCTACAATAATAATTTTCATGTTATTTTCCTCCTCGAATCGGACCGTTCCAGCGATTCATGCCGCCTTGAACGTTCGTTGCTTCATACCCTTTTTGCTTCAAAATCTTTACAGCCTGTTTGCTCCGCATCCCTGATTGACAGATCACATACACTTCTTTTTCTTTTCCTTGATAGCGATCGATTTTGTCTAAGGGTACATTCACCGCTTTTGTAATATGCCCTCCACGGTATTCCTGTGGTGTACGAACATCTAGTAAAGTGATTGATTTTCCAAGCTTATCAGCTAATTCATTTGTAGAAATAGTCGAATTTTTTTTAAATAAACTAAACATTTCTCGGTCTCCTTATGTTCTCATTCCAATATACCTCATAGGGTATTTTTACCATAGCGAAATGAAACCTGTCAACCATTCTGTTTGGCAAAAATTATCGATAAAAGCGATCCACTTGACGAAACATACCCTCACTAGGTATATTCTTGGTAAGTTAATTTATTAAAGGAAGTGTAGCTAGATGGAACTGGAAGAAAAGAAAATCCTTAATCGGTTGAAAAGAACAGAAGGACAGATTCGTGGTGTTCAAAAGATGATCGACGAGGAAAAGGAATGTATTGATATCATCACCCAATTAAGTGCGGTCCGATCTAGTATTGATCGAGTTATGGGAATGATTATGGCTGAGAATTTGAAGAATTGTTTTGAAAATCCCGATAGCAATCCAGAGGAACAATCACAAAAGTTAGAACAAGCTATAAATATGATTATTAAGAAATAAGGTGTAATAATGAAAGTTGTTTTCCATATCGACGAATTAGAAAAATGGACTGAAACTGCTAATAATGTTAAAAACTTGTTGAAAGAGCCAGAAAAAATAGCTATTATTGTTTTAATTAACGGTAAAGCTATTAAAGGATATCTTGCCGCCGAAAATCAAGCATTTATCGCTACAGAGGGAGTAACATTTCACGCCTGCAATAATGCGATGCGAGCAAATAATATCACGAAAGAGCAGTTACCAGAGGATGTCGTTGTCGTCCCTGCTGGAGTTTTAGATTTGATTGAATTACAAGCACAGGGCTATGCCTATATCAAACCATAATTAACTATTCACGCAGGATGCTACTCGGGGAAGGGAGTAGGGTTTTGAACACTATTGAAAACATCAACAAAAAAATGCATGTCACAGGCAGTCTAATTAATCTGAAAACAATTCAAGAGCACTTTGAAAAAATCAACGCGATGGATATTTGCTCGGAAGAAGAAAAACAAGAAATCGCTGAATTTCTTGATGCCATTGAAGAAGAGATCGATTCAATTCAGGAGAAAATCGGATTTATCCGACAGATGTGATTGGTTGAAGGTGAATCATTACTAGCTGTTGATTCATTGCAAGTGATAACTGACAGCTAGCTCATTGTAGATGAATTCATTTTTCCAAAGAACGGAAAAAGGATTCTATTTTCGTACGCATATCATTTTTCTAACCTGCTGAAAGCAGGAAGAAAAACTGACAAAGAAGAGCTCCCCATCCATGATTTAGGAGAATCATGGATGGGGAGTTCTTATGCACTCATTTTACGATAAACGTCGATAATTTCTTTTGCTAAGTCGGTAAAAGCAATCGAAGTCATCAGATGATCTTGACTATGAACAGTCAGTAAATTCAAATTAAGGTGCTCACCTTGTGCTTCTTTGGTTAGCAGTCCTGTTTGCGAATGGTGCGCTTCGACTAATGATTCTTCAGCTTCCTTGATTTTTTCATCGGCTAGCTGAAAGTCGCCGCTTTTTGCTTCTTGAATAGCTTCCATGGCATTGCTTTTCGCATTTCCGCCATGAATAATCAGTCCCATGACTGCTTCTAAATTTTCTTCTTGCATGTAAAGTCTCCTTCATTTTTTATCCCTGATAACTAGCCGTTGATCATTGCTACCGCTTGACCAAGAACTTTTTCACCATTCATCATGCCGTAATCGGTCATGTCAATCACATCAACAGGAATCCCCAACGGTGCTAATTTTTCTTCAAATTGCTTTTGCATAAAGCGGACTTGCGGTCCTAATAGAACGGTATTGATTTCTTTTTGTTCTAGTTTATTGGTCGCATCTGCGGCGGCGGTCGCAAAGATCTCTACATCAAGCCCTTGTGTTTCGGCCGCTTTTTGCATTTTTGTGACTAACATACTGGTACTCATCCCAGCGTTACAAACTAACATAATTGTTTTTTCACTCATTCCATTTTGCCTCCTATTTCAAATGAAGTATCTATAACTTATCTCCGTTGCTTGCGATCACTTTTTGGAACCAATAGAAGGAATCCTTCTTGCTGCGATCCAATGTACCCGCACCTTCATTGTCTTTATCGACATAGATGAAGCCATAACGTTTTTTCATTTCCCCTGTTCCAGCAGAAACTAAATCGATAAAGCCCCATGGCGTATAGCCCATTAGATCAATGCCGTCATAGATTACCGCTTCCTGCATCGCCTCGATGTGTTCCCGCAAGTAATCGATGCGGTATTCATCATGGATCTCGCCGTCAGCGTCGATCTCATCAATGGCACCGAAACCATTTTCTACGATGAACAATGGTAATTCATAGCGATCATTGAACCAGTTCATAGCATAGCGCAAGCCTGTTGGATCGATCTGCCAACCCCAATCAGAAGCTTTAACATATGGGTTTTCCACTAAATCGTTCGCTTCATCATAATCAAACGCTGGTCCTTTATCATGATCCTTCACTGCAAAGGACATGTAGTAGCTGAAACCGATATAATCAACGGTTCCTTTCGTTAATTGCACTTCATCTTCAGCAGTGATATCCAGATTGAACTGCTTACGATCAAAATAGGCTTTCATATAGCTTGGGTAGCGACCTTTGCAATGGACATCCGTGAACCAATAGCGACGTTGCATCGCCACGGTGGCTGCCATCATATCTGACGGACTGCAAGAATACGGATAGATTGGAACCATCGCGATCATACAGCCAATCTCAAAATCAGGATTGATTTTATGACCGATTTCGATAGCCTGTGCACTAGCAACTAATTCATAATGTGCCGCTTGATACATGATTTTCTCACGATCATCACCAGCTTCAAATTTCAAACCAGAATTGGTAAATGGCGCAAAATCTTCTTTATAGTTGGCTTGGTTGTTGATTTCATTGAAGGTCATCCAATATTTAACTTTGTCTTTGTAGCGAGTGAAACATGCTTCAGCAAAACGAACGAAGAAATCAATCATTTTGCGATTCTTCCAACCACCATACTCGGTGACTAAATGATAAGGCATTTCAAAATGGGACAAGGTAATAACAGGCTCAATCCCATATTTTAGACATTCATCAAACAGATCATCATAGAATTGCAGTCCTGCTTCATTTGGTTCCGTCTCATCTCCATTAGGAAAGATACGTGTCCATGCAATTGAAGTACGGAAGCATTTCAATCCAAGTTCTGCGAATAGTTTCACATCTTCTTTGTAGCGTCCATAAAAATCAATCGCTTCATGATTCGGATAATTTTCGCCCTCTAAAACTCCGTTGGTAATTCGACGTGGGACGCCATGAGCACCGACAGTCATTACATCAGCAACACTGACACCTTTTCCACCGTCTTGCCAACCGCCCTCTAGTTGATGGGCGGCAACAGCGCCGCCCCATAAAAAGTTTTCTTTAAAAATACTCATTTGTTTACCTCTTTAATTAAACCGTTGCGCTTCCTTCGGCTTTTTTATTTTCGTTTGCTAAATCTTTTTCAATTTCTTCCATGCTTTCGCCTTGTTCTTGCAAGTAGTTCAATGAATCCACTTTACGAACGAATGGCAGATAGATGAAGAATCCGACTGCTAATACGACCGCCTGCAAGACCGCTGTTCTCCAGCCACCCACTAAGAATCCAGAGATAATTGGTGGTGTTGTCCAAGGTACTTGTACAGCCGTGAATAATGGTACTAGTCCTGAATACAGTGAGAAGTACGTAATCACGCCAGAAACCATTGGTGTTAAAATGAATGGTAGCGCCATGATCGGATTCATTACTACTGGTGTTGCGAATAAAATTGGCTCGTTGATATTAAAGAATGCTGGTAGCAGTGCTAAGCGTCCTAATTGCTTGAACTGAGCAGAACGAGCGAACATAACCATGTACATCACGATCCCGATCGTCATCCCGGCACCTGTTACTGTCATGAATTGATCCAAGAATTGTTGAGTAACAATGTGTCCCCCATTAGCAACCGTCAACTCTTTACCAGCTTTTAAGATTGCTGTGTTTTCCAATGAGTTTGCAGTCAAGATCGGACCCATGATCCCGCCGACTAAGGTAGAACCGTGAACCCCGAAGAACCATAAGAATGGAACCAAGAAGCCTAACATCATTGCTCCGCCAAAAGTATCTGTAACCCCTTGCATCGGACTTTGAATAACTTTATAGATTGATTCAACCACTGTTGTATTAAGGAATTTATCAAAGACTACATAGACAACTAACGCTACGGTTGTGATTACTGCCGCTGGAATCAATGCAGTAAATGAGTTTGCTACGTTTGCGGGTACTTGTTCAGGTAATTTGATGCGGATATCACGTTTCAAGAACCAAGAGTACGCCCAGCCGACAAATAATCCGACTAAGATCGCACTGATCATTCCTTGTCCACCTGTCCAAGTTTTATCAATGACATTGGTTACGATAGTATTCGTTTCTGCGTTTGTCGCACTAGATTTCATTGTTAGTAGAAAGACTACAACCGCTATCATTCCTGCGGGTAACCCTTCGAAACCTTCTTCTTTTACATAAGAATTTGCAATACCCATTACAGCAAAAATTGACATAATAGCAAATGATGCACCGAATGCTTCGTTAAAATAAAAATCTAACCCACTGCTCGCAACCCATTCAGAAACGGCTGGTATTGGAAAATTCGCTAATAGTAAGAAGACCGAGCCGACAATTGTAAATGGCATGGTGTATAACATCCCGTTACGAAGAGCAGTTATAGCTTTAGTATTTACAAATTTTAAAATCGGCGGCAATAATTTCTCGTTAATAAAGTTATTCATAAATTGATTCTCCTTAATAATAATTTTTACTGCGATGGCCATTCGCGTTGTTGTATCCGTTTACAGTTTTATCATAAGCGATGATCTCATCGATTGGAATACTTCTGGAACAGTCAGAAACATGTTCCAAACAAAAAAACAAAATGGTCCTTTTTTAAGCTTGATTTGCTATTCTGAACGATTAATTCCTTTATTAACCACAATATATTGTGCTAATGGACTATAAAACAGATGTAACACGTAATTGGCAGCTAGCTCATTTCAGAGGTATTCATTTTTCAAAGCCCAGAAAAATGAGCTTATTTTCGTACGCATACGATTCCGCTAAATGGTCCGTTCTTTATGTAGTAAAAGATTTAATAAATACTCAGTCTCTAATAAACTGCGAAAAGCGTAACTCGCACCTAGCTCATTTCAGATGTATTCATTTTTCAAAGCCCAGAAAAATGAGCTTATTTTCGTACGCATACGATTCCACTAAATGGTCCGTTCTTTATGCAGTAAAAGATCTAATAAATACTCACTCTCTAATAAACTGCGAAAAGCGTAACTCGCAAAAAAAATATGCTAAAGGCTGTTGTAATCAGTCTTTAGCATTGTTTTCTCGCTGATAGGATTGTTGCGCTAAGATTTCTAAAAGTGCGATGACTGGAACTTGTGTCGTAAGGTTTATGAATTCTTCTGCTGGATCAGGACCTGTTATCTCTGGCATATAATAAGAGATATTAAAATCAGCCATTTGTGCGATTGTCGAGTGCTGATCATTCGTGATGCTCAAAATTTTGGCTCCGTAGCGTTTGAAATTTTCGATTTGCTTGATAATCTCAGTTGTTTCACCTGAGACTGACAAAGCGATTAATAAAGTTGTTTCTAATCCTCTCGTTGGAGCCGGAACAAAGGGATCGGTAATGGCATAAGCGTTAAATAGCATGTTTGAAAAATAGCGCGCCCCGTAAGTTCCCAAGGTACCACTTGTTCCTATTCCTGAAAAAACAAGGTGTTTGCTGCCAACGATCATATCAATCGCCGGATCTAGCACCGTATGATAGCTTTCGTTATTTACTTTTTTTAAAAAGGCATCAACGTGGACATTCGCGTCATAAAAAGCTTCAAAGGATTGACCTTGTCGTGAAAGATTCTCCTTCAACGCGTATTTGAATTCCGTATAGCCAGAATAGCCGAGCTTAGTTAAACAGCGCAAAATAGTCGAGGTCGACACATGGCAGCTGTCAGAAAGATCACGGATTGTCATTCCACCTACATGCTCCATGTTTTCAACAATAAAGGTATAGACGATCAACTCCAACTCATTTAAATCCTTCACCTTTTGCGAATCAAACATCGGCTTTCAGCTCCTAAAATTATTGTTTTTTACATTTCCATTATCCCATAAAAAATATAAATCACACAGTTTATTGAGTATTTTTTTCGTTATTTATTAAAGTATTCTTCGTAACAATTATTCGCTGTCAAAAAGGTAGCCAAATCATGAATAAAAAATCCCTTCCATACAAATAAATAAGAGTCTAGTTCCATACTAAAATGGAAGCAGCCCCTTATTTCTTCTGTTTGCGTTGGATTGCTTTGCGGATACCGACACGATAAACTTTCGGAACCGCTAAGAAAAAATTCTGTGTAAATTGGTAGTGCTGGTATTTTTCAATAATGAAGGCGATCAATTCTGCATTGCCATATTTTTTCTCATGGAAAAGTTCAAAGCTGCGAATTTTTCGTACCGCTTGATTTTTATCCTTCAACACCAATAGGAACGATAACAAGTCGTCGAAGTATCGCACCTTGGCCTCTTCATAGGTTTCAGTCCCGTAACGTTCTAATTGAATAAAATCCGTCAGCTTTCGGCCCCAAAACTTTCGTTCCAAATAAACCGGCGCTTGGATGTCCTGCTGAAAATCATCTAAATACGCTTCGAAAACTGTTTTATCCGCTAAAAAATTCTTCTCCTGCCGATCAAAAACTGCTCGATCCACTTGATTGATCTCCGTCACGACACTTAGATAATCACCGATAAACAGCGGCATCTCAGCTTCACGAAAACGAACAACCCGTTCTGCTAGCTTTTGGTTCAAGGAAAGTGGACGGCGCAGAGTATTGTTGCGATAATACGCAAAAACATAGCGATGCCACAGGTCCTCTGGAAATGAGATTCCCCTCTCCGTCAACCACAGCAGCTCATCCAAAGCCAAATCCACATGAGCGACGCCTTTTTTGATTTCTTCAGCCACCTGCTGCGAGATGCCCAAATGATCCTTGAAATGCTGGATGCCCAAGCGAATTTCCTGTCGCTTGATTTTAGACTCGATTACAAACTGATATTTTAGCGGGCGCCCACACGCACATTTCAACTCGCTGTGAACACCCCGTTCGTATTCGTCATCGATATTCAACGCGACAAATTCCCAGTCAGAAGTCTCTAAGTACTGCTTTTGCAAAAACAGTGAACGAACTTCATACTTTCTTTGCTGATTGACTAAGGCTTGCTGCGGTTCGGTCAATTGTTCAAATAATGCCTTCCGTTCTGCTCCCGAATAGGTCACATGACATTCTGTCGGATAATCATCCAAGCCATAACTTCGTGGATACCAATGCTCATAAATCTCTAAATAATTATCCATGTACTTTTCACTCGTTATTTCTTCGGATCAATCTTGTCTTCGATCTCTTTGATGATTTTTTTCGCTCCATCCTTCAATGATGAATGCGGTTCTTCTTCCTCTACCGCGTTTGAGCCAGAGCGGGCAACTTCTTTGGGTTCGCCCGAATTACTGCCGGCTAACGCTTCTGATTTATCTTCCGTCTCACTAGAGTTTGTTCCTGCGAGAGCCACATCGTCTTCCGTTTTTGGTGCCATGGAGCCGCGCAAGCGACGATCCTTTTCATTATTATAGTTTGTCATTGTGCTTCATCCCCGTTTCTATTTTTGTATTTTACCTGATAGCTTCTCAGAAAGCCAAAGTTATCCTAACTTAGTGAAAAAATGATAAAGACACCATAAGAATGTCGTAAGCCAGCTTAAAGCACAGAGAACGAAAACGGCTACGATATAATTCGGCGGATCATAATGAACACGCACCGTATTTTTTCCACTTTTTTGTTTAACAGTCGGTACACCGATATTCGATAGCGCAGAGGGTGTGACTTCTCGATTATTTTCTACTATTTTTGTGTTCTGATAGACGATCACAGGCAGCTGGACAGTCCCCGCTTTTTTTGCATTCCACGTAAGCTCTAATTGATTGTTTTTAACAGTTCTTGCGAAATTCGTTTGGTTTGCGAGAATTTGCTTCTCATAACTGACATATTTATTTTTCGCATCGTCATGATAGATCGGTAAATAATCTGGACTGGATTTTTCTACAGCCTTCAAAGCCTTTTCCAGATCAGAGTCATAAAAGCTTTGCCGTGCTGCTTTTTCGGAAGTACGCACAAATGTATGCTTACTTACTAAGGAACGTTGATCCCATTGATTCAAATCATGGGTCATAACCTGTAAATTTTGCCCGACTGTGATTATAGTCATCAGCAGCAGAGCATATACCGCTTTTTTCTCAGCTAAATCATTGATTAACGAAGCCAGAAAGAATAGAAACAACACGGTAAATGGTGCAAAGAAACGAAACGGAAACTGGATCAACGAAACCAAGGGCACCTGATGGGCAACGAACCAATCCCACGGAATCAGACTGGTTGAAAGGAAAAAGAAGATGCCACTAAAAATCAATAATTGCTTCGTAAATCGCTGAACCTTGTGCCAGTTGATCAAACACAAAAGAAAGCCCACGATCAGCAACAAACGTAAAATCCTAGGATAATGCAGCCAGTAGGCTCCGCCCAAATCGATCGCCTTTTCACTCATTTGCGGATTGGTAAAGGGCATTTTTAATTGATCTCCCGTGTTGATCAAGAATAAGCTGATCCACACATTGATTGACAAACACGCATATAAGCCGATTGTTTTGGCTAGCTCAATGAGTGCCACACCCCAGCGTTTTCGTGCATAGACAACAAAAAAGGGAAAATAAATCAACCCCAGCATCATTGCCGTCAACGTGTGAACCTGCGTCATCAGCGCCATACTTAAAGCAACTTTGACAATCGGAAAATGCTGATTTTTCAGATCCACCAGCGGAATCAAGCACAGAGGTAACAAACTTGTGCCCCAGCTGGTGAAGCCTTGATTCAAGACCCAATAATTAACACTATAGGTAGTCATAAAAATAATTGCCGTAAACAAAGCTGTGCTTTCTTTAACCTTGTCATAGGTCAGTAATTTGAACAGCGAGCAACCGGCTAATAAATAAACTAGGAAATTCGATAACACCTGATAACGAAACCACGTGCCCGCCAGTAAAACCAGGCCACCTTGAATATAGGAAAACAACGGCCCATACACCGCATTCACGATCCGTCCAGATTGCTGGAAACCGAAGAGCGAAATAAAGTAGCTGAAATTTCCCGTTCTGATCTGCTCTGCCGTCTCATAAAAACGATTGTAGTGAAACAGCGCATCCGCGCCTAAAATCATTTTTTGCGTCCATAGTTGTGGAAGAACAAAGAGTCCGGCGATCAAAAAAATGATCAGATAGTAGCGATAGCGTTTCATAAACGACCTCCTTATTCGTACTATTGAACTGACATCCTTCATCGGTTACTACAAGCTCCACTCTATCGCTTTTTTTAAAGAAAACGAAATAAAACGCCTATTCCCTAACTAGGAATAGACGCATAAATTATTCCGTTTTTTCCACTGACAGCAAAACGATCAACGTCCCTGCTAGCGAAATAATCGTTCCGATTAAAAGCATCGCTGAAACAGAGAACATACTCAGTATGTGTCCACCGGCAAAGGCGCCGATGATTCCACCGATCGAATTCGCGGTCGCCATCAAGGTCTGCCCTTTGACCAGATCCTTCTGGGGAATGATTTGATTCGTATAGTAAACAGAAGCCATCGTGTGCATCGCAAATCCCAGCATTTGCAGACTTTGCCCCGCATTGATCAAAAAGATATTTCCGGCAAATAAAACCAGCAGTGCTTTGACTGAAAAGAAGACTGCCGCAAAACGCATCAATGAATGAATCTTAAAACGCCGCAGCAAGAATGAAAAGAAAAACATCGTCGGCAGCTCACTCAACGCCGCGACAGACAAGGAAGAACCCACATTCGCTTCTGTTCCGCCTAATGGCTGCATAATCTGGTACATGTAGCTATTCGTGATCGTATGGAAAACAAACAAGAAGGACACGCCCACGAGTAAAAACATAAACCTTTTATATTTTTTAGCAAATTCCACCAGCCCGATCGGCTCTCCCGTGTGAACCTCTTGAAGATGCTCCGGTACGATCGATTCTGAATATTTTCCGCCATCCTTACGGGTATCAATGGATAAAGTTACAAGTGCAAACAAAAGAAAAAAGCCAATCAAGAGATACAAAATGATCGTCGCAGAAAACCGTTCAATCAGGACGCCCGTCATTGAGGCCGCTACTGCAAAAGCCAATGAGCCCATTCCACGCGCTACCCCAAAATTCAGGGCATAGCCGCGGCTGATAAAAAAGGTTCCAATCGCAATCGTCAGCGGCTGCAAGAGCACCAAACTGCTATAGAGCAGGATATAGATCAACGCGATGATTAAGAACGCTTTTGGCAGTACAAGCAATATCCCCGAGAATAAGACCAGCAGCAAAGCCATCCCCGCTGCCAACTGAGACAGTCGAATCCGTGTCATCCGATCAGCAAATGATGCTAAGAAAGGTTGGGCTATCGTAGCGAATAAATTTGCTAGCGATAAAACCGTCCCAATCTGACCATTCGTAAAGTCACGAGACAATAAGAAAACCGAAGTGAAGGTTCCCAGCACCGAGTAGCCCATCCAGTAAGGAACCTGCATACTGATATATTGTAGATTCAATTTGATCTGATTCGTCTTCTCCATAGCCCCTCCAAAAGATGTATTGTTCACTCATTATACCTGATAAAAAAGTTGAAATCAGAAGAAAATCATGGATTTCTGTAACAAAATAGCCAAGCCCATAATTGGACTTGACTATATGATCATACATTATTTATCTTCTCTTAAAATAAAGCAACCCACTGGCTCCTAAAGCAACCACACCTAGAAGTACGAAGATTGGTTGTTGTCCTTCACCTGTATTCGGATAGACCTTATTCCATACCTGATCTATCCAGTTTTGATCGGTCGAATTACCACCAGTAAGTCCGTCGTTATTCCCCGATACAATCTCATGCTTCAGAACAGTCAACGAAAATGCAGCTCGCCCACCATTCGATCCAGTGATCGTAATAATCACTTTTTGATCTTTAATCAAGTTCAATTCTTTAACATCAACATTGATGTTACCTTTTTCATCAGATTTACCTAATGCAAATTTTCCACTATCAGTAACGGAAACATCAATCGTTGCATTTGCAATCGTCTTCCCAGTTAAGGCTGGGTCACCTTGGTAAAGATTATCGATTTTTGTTTCCTTTTTAATCAAATCTGTTTCTTTTAGCGCTGCATTGCCCAAAACATCTACTATGAATTCTCCACGGCCGCCGTTTTCCCCAGTAATGATTAGGTGAACTGTATCACCCTCACGTAAATTTAAAGATTGGATATCGATCTTGAATTCACCATCTGCACCAGATTTTTTCGGTTCTCCTGTTGAGTTCGTTTCAACTTTTTCGTCAGTAGCGGTTTCCTCAACAGCAACCTCAACCGTCGCATTCGGAATGGTTTTTCCAGTCAGAAACTGATCGCCCTCATAAAGATCATCTACTTCGGTTTCTTCTTTGATTCGTTTTGCTTCTGCGTCTATTGGATCAATCGAGGTAGTTGGTTCTGTTGTTGTACTGGTTGTTTCCATTGGTAAGACAGTCACTGAAAATTCTGCTTTTCCGCCGTTTTCACCTTCAATGGACACAGTCGCCACTTGACCTTCTTTTAGGCCTAGCTGATCAACGGCAATATTGATGTTTCCATCTTTATCAGCTTTTCCTTGAGCTACGGCCCGGGCTTTAGCTGGAGTAATTGTTATCGTGCCATTAGGAATTGTTTTTCCGGTAATGTTCTTGTCACCTTCACGGTATTTATCCAGTTTTGTCTCTGCTTTAATTTTCTCAGTCTCTTCTTTTGCTGGATCAGTCGCTGCTAATGTTTTGCGACCTTCGATTTTTGCCGAAACTTTTTCACTCTTCGTTTCTAAATCCTTAATATAACCGATAAATGTCTCTGTATCAGGATCCAAGGCACCTGTAAGCGTTGCTTTGGTAAATTCAGAGAAGCCATCACCGCCACCATACAAGAAATCATTGATGATCAGCTTATACGTCTCATCTGCTTCTATCGGTGTGCCATCAGCTTTTTTCATTTCATTAACAACGTATTGATGTTCCGTGTCAGCTTTATCTGGATTTTCAATGACTGTATACTTCAATCCGGAAACTTGAAGGAAATATCCACTACCTCTACCATCATTTGGATCAAATTTGAACGTTTGCTGATTCAAAACATTCTCGATTTGTTGTCCAGTCATCTCCACGATCTGCATGATATTACCAAACGGCTGTACAGCTTGCGCCGCTCCCCAAGTAATCGAGGCATCAGACTTCACCTTCAGGTCATCGCGAATCCCACCATTATTGGTCATCGCAAAATCAACAGGAACACCATTTTTATTCGCCATATAGACCTGGGCATCTGTTACAAGATTCCCTACAGGCGACTCACCCATTTCATTAACTGTTCGCGAAATATCCTCCGCTTTATCGGCTGTTCCGATTTTTTCTTCTGTAACTTGTGCCACTCGAGCATCAGCATCTGTAACGATTGCTTCTATAGCAGTATCCTTGGTAACACCGCCATTTGGATCTACTGGAGCGACTGTTGCTTTTGGTGTTGAAACAAAATCCTTTGTCGTTGTATCATATTCCCCTTGCAGATCAACATAGCCCTTACCTTGCGATGTCGATTGTACAATCCGAGTATTTCCAACTACACCATTCGTGTACACGTGGTTGTGTCCCGCAAAGAAAGCATCCACACTATTGTCTGGATAAATTTCGTTAACTTTATTCATAATATCAGCTGACTCACCAGTTGCACTGTCACCATTTCCCTGTACAGAAGGTGTATGTCCAAGAACGACAATAGCATTGACCTTTTCGTTCTCGACAAGTTCCTTAGAGTATTTAGCTATCTCTGTTGCCGGATCTGAGAACTCATAATCTTTATGATGTTCAGCTAGTACAAGATTCGGAATTTCTGTAGTAACAACTCCAATTACGCCGATGTTAATTGGCTCAGCAGCAGTTCCCACATTTTCTATTGTGTAAGGCTTCCAACCATAAGGAATATTGTCAGTCCCCTTCTCATGAACATTAGCGATAACTAAATCAAATCCACCCTTTAGCTCGTCTTGAGGAATAGCATTATTATATTCAGTCACGATTGGCAAGAAACCAGAATCCGCACCTGGTTTCGCTCCGGTTAGAATGCGATTGAACTCGCCTAACCCTTCGTCAAATTCATGGTTCCCCAACGTACCAACCGCAAAGTTCATTTGATTTAAAATACGCATCGTTGGCTGATCCTGCAATAGACCTGAATTGGCTGGACTTGCGCCGACCATATCGCCTGATTGAACCCGAATCGTTTTACCTTCAGTGTTCTGTTGTTTGAATGAAGCCTCGGCTTGATTAAAATATCCGGCTAATAATGCTGCGGTTCCTGCATTCGAAGTCTTATTCCCAGCGGCATCATAGTAACTGCCCGTCGTACTCAATGCGCCATGAAAGTCATTGATTCCCAACATTTGGATAGGAACAATGGATGAACTTTTCGGTTCTTTCTTTTCAACAACACTACTCTCAACTGTCGCCTCAGATGAGGTTGTTTCTGTTGTCTGATCGCTTACTACACCGCTCGTTTCACTAGCTGATGTACTGCTAACACTGCTAACTTGATTACTGATCGCTTCACTGTTAATGGTCTCTGCTGTCGCTAATCCAGCGGGTAAAGTAAGACCCAATACGGTGAATAATGTTACTGTACTTCTAATCAAACCCATTTTTTTCAAAAATTTCATCTCCTTTGAATTAAACGCTTTCAAAGAAGATAGTAGCAATTATTCACGGAATATTCAAACTTTTTTCGTATTTTCTTTTTATTTTTCGCCATTTCTCATAAATATTTTTGCCAAAATTAAATTCAACGTTATTTCTTCGTTGTTAATAAAAAGATTCGACAGTATTCACCTTAAGTCTTGATACAACAAAAAATAGAATCAGGAGCTTTCTGCCAGTCCTGATTCTATTTCTTGAGAGTATTATGATTTCATTATTACTTATCTTAGGAAACTACTATGCATCTATAGTTAGAGCATTTTGCAGAAACAAGTACCTTATCCTACCCATTCGAAACTACTGTATTGAGCATTTCATTTTTTCTTATGCGATCTAGCAGCTCAGGATTAATGCGATACCCTTTTCCCCACAAAGTTTGAATGGCTTTATGTGTTAAATTGGTTTGTTCAAACTTCGTCTTGATACGAGTAATTGTACTGGATAACGAAGCCAAATGAGATTTATTGACATCCTCATTCCAAATTAGGTGGCAAATTGCTTCTCGAGTCACTACTTTATTGCCCGCTTGAACTAAAATGAATAAAATTTTTGTTTCTGTCTGAGACAAATGATGCAATACCTCTAAAAACTGATAATTATCTTCAGGCGAAGCAGTATTATTTTGCGACACATTTGGCTTGATCAACGAAACTTTATCAGATAATTGAACGTATTTTTTAGTTTCATAGGTGTGTCCTTTTGATTCTTGATTTTTTTTCAATGCGTACAAGCATTCCCGCAGCTCATCCACGGAATCTTCATTTGAGATGATCGCGTGCAGGACCTCCTCTTCTAAATACTGATGATCCATTTCGGTCACTTTTTCTTCGACCTTACGAATAATTCGGATAGAATGATCGCCGATGAGCTGAATGATTTCCATTACTTCGGATTCGCAAATCGTTTCACTCAAAATAATGAACTGAAAATGGTTGAAGAGCTCTGAAGAATCTGATCCTCGGACACAACTTTCTAGCACCTTGGCTGAACAATACACTTCATAGTTTAAAGCCTGCAGCTTCTGCTGGATTTCCTGTTCGGCTAATATATTCTTAGTCAGAATCAAGACTTGATTCATGATAATCTCCCCTTTTTGTTTAAAACCTACTAATAATGATTCATCCTATTTAGTGAATCACTATGTGCATGAAGAAGAACAATGAAGTGACAAGCTCTTTACATTGCTCTCTATTGATTATTGAAGCTCTTTGCGAGAGATCACAGAAACTTTCGGATATTCATATCGTCCCTTGATTTCTTCTAAATCGGGGACATTGCTCTGTGCCAATTGATCCACACGGCTTTTCAGTTCTTCATAAATGCTTAGGATCGTCTGGCGTGATTCATCGACTTCGCAAGAAATTTCTTTGGCCCGATCATGGATTGTTTGCAGCTCGGCTTCTGAATCCTTGACGATGCGTTGCGCATCTAATTTCGCTTTTTCCACCATTCGATTGGCTTGTCGGCGAGCTGAGATCAAGACTTCTCCGATTTCGTGTTGAGATTGAACGGCTTCTTGCTTCAACTGCTCGTTCTCTTTTTGCATCATCGTTAGCTGGTGCTGTAAATCAGAGATAACTTCACTCTCTACGACAGAATTTTGATGCTTTTGACCTTCAATCAATTGCTGGACAAGCTCTTCTTTTTCTTGGATTGCCCGATCCTTTTCCTCTATTAATTGATCCAGCTGTACCACTAGTTCTTCTTTTTCCTGTAGATCATTCATTAGGCGATTCATCTGACGTTCATATTTTTGGAGTTCTTCGTTCTGCTGAAGCTCCTCCTCTTTTTGATTCATTGTCAGTTCACGCACCTGCTGTTTGGCTTCCTTCAGGTCGTTTTCCAATACTTCATAATTTTTCAACGCGTCTTTTAACGAGGCGACCTCTTCTTCGGCTTGATCCAATTGCTCTTTCAAATAACCGGTCTCTTTGTTGTCTTGTAGACGTTGGATTTCTTGACGACTTCTTCGAACCTCAGTTTCTAATTCCTGAATGTGTCGGCGATTCTCCGCCTTTTCCTCTCCAGTACGCAGAAGCGCTTGTTTGTATTTTTCATTTTCTTTGGTTAAACGCTGCTTTTCAAGGACATTCTCTGTGCGTGTCTGCTCCAGCTGGTCCTCTTTCTCAGCTAATTGACGTTTTAATTCTGCCACCTCGTTGTTCTCAACTGCGACAGGTTTGTCTACTGGCTTTACAGGTGGCTGCTCCGCGAGCATCACCTCTTCTTCTGGAACAGAATTGATCTCATCAATGATGTTCTTGTTAAAAAACCAACCATTCTTCTTTTGTTGTGCAGTCATTTTTTCTCCTCTTTCCTTCGTCTGATTCTCATGCCGTATATCATTCTGCTAATCTTGCAAAAGCAAGAAGTAGAACTGAAATCCTTATTCGTTTTAAGGGATTAATTTCTTACTCGTCTTCTTGGATCAATGAAAATTCTTCGTCTGCTTTTTCCCGTGAGAAGGTGCAGCTATAGGTTTTTTTCTTGTTTTTGTCGTTCATCAAGTTCATCTGGAAAGTAATCTGTGTTAATTTCGAAATGTCCTTCGCTTCCTTCGCAAAGGCCTTGATATTGTCTTTGATCTGTTGGCGATTCTCTTCGCTGCCGGAATCACCTGCCATAGCGATATTCAAGGTTTGTGTCGGAATGTCCAACACAATTAATGTCGTGGATAGTCCAAAGTATGGACTGACCTTCGTAGAGATGTCGCTTTCGATCTCATATTGCTTTTCACGATTTTCATCGGAAAATAACTCGTCCCATGGATAGTCCTTCAAACCAATGCCCTTGTTAGGGTAGGCTTTGATGGGAAGCTTATTGATAATTTGCTTTTGTTCTTTTTTCAACGTGTACAGCTCATCTTTTAACTGATTGGTTCGTTCGGTGACGACATGCAGCTGGTCTTCCATTTGAAATAACCCATAGGTCGTGAGCAATAGTCCTAATGCTAAGAGAATCGTCAAGTAGAGTAAGGCAGAAACGTGTTTTCCCTGTTCTGCTTGTTTGACGTACTCTAATTTCCTTTGAAAGGATAGCGGCGTGTTCGGTGGAACATTGAGCCGTTGCAATTGCACCTTAATGATGATTCGCCGAAACCAAATAATGAGTATCAAAATGACCAGCGTGACGCTAATCCAATTTATGATCAAAATGTCTCTATCCCCTTTTCTCTCTTTCGTTTCGTTTTGCGATCAATCAAAATAATCCGCTAACTTCTGGTCCTGTTTCTTTTTCTTTATCTCTTTTAACAGCGTCCCGTTCGAAAGCGCCTCGACCTTAAATTCAAGATCATCGTAGATCGAGAGTACATTTTTCCGCGATTCTGAGACCTCGATCAGAATTTTTTTCGCTCGGTTACTGATGTTTTCTAATTCCAATTCGGCGGAGCTGATTAAATGCTTGGCTTCTGTTTGTGCCTCTTCAATCGTACGATTCGCCTGTTTTTTAGCGGAGATTAAGACTTCACCAATCTCCTGCTGGGACTGAACTACTTCTTTTTTCAGTTGTTCATTTTTTTCAATCAATTCGTCGACTTGTTTTTTCGCTTGAATCAGTTCAAGGCTTTCTTCGTTCGCCTTCTGTTCTCTCAACTTGCTTAACTCGATTTGAGCATCCGCTAAGCGGCTCGCCAGTCGTTCCTTTTCGGCTTCCAGTTCCTCTAGATGGCTGGTTTGTTCCTCCAGCTTTGCGATTTCTTCATGGGCATCAAACAAGGCACTGTTGAGAGCTTCTTTTTCAGCCGCGAGCTGTTCCATATCTTCAACCGTTTCTTCTTGCACCTGTTCTTCTGGTAGTTGTCCTTGTCCCTCGATTGCCATGTCTGATTCCTCCAATGCATTTTTTAGCTTTTGAGCTACCTGCTCCTTTAACTGTTTGATCGTTGAGCGATAGTTCGCATTGTCTTCCTTGAGACGGATTAATTCTGCTTCAACCTCTTGATCTTTCTCCTCCAGCAATTCCAGCAGCGTCTCATTCTCCTCCAGCAGCTCGCTGACTTTTATTTCGTTCTTTTGGTGAACCGCATGAAGCTGCTGATAATCCTGTTCCAAATCATGGTATTGACTTTTTAATTGATCAAATTGGGCGGCTTCTTCTTCACGTTCCCCATTGATCTGAGCCAACTTTTTTTCTTTTTTTCGATTTTCCTCTTGGACAGCTTCGTAGTTTTTCTGATATTCCTTCAGCTGTCGAGTCAGTTCCTTTAGATTGACAGCCGCAGCTTCATTTGCTGCTTCTTTGGCAGCCTGTTCTTTCTCGATTTTGTCTGCAATCTCATCCAGTTCCTTCTGCTTTTCCTCTAATTTCTCCTGAAGCTGTATGAGCGTTGCTTCTGTTGCTTTCTTCTCTTCTTCGATCTCATCAAGCTTTGCCTGCCAATCTTCGTCTCGCTCCGACAACTCATCTTCCGCTCTGATTTGTTCAAGCGATAATCGTTCTTTTAGCTCTTTATTTTCCTGCTCCAACTCATTAACACGAACTTCTGCCTCTTTTTTCAAGGCGACCAATTCTTCATAAATTTGTTGGAGCTCTGATTGTTGCTCAGCATAGTCAGTCTCTGGCTGTTTGTCTGACTCTGTGCTTTCTGAATCTTGTTCAGAAAGGTTCTCTTTCTCCTGAATCAACTCCCCCATTTCCGGCTGAGAAACTTCCTGATCATCAATCGAATGATAGGAATCTTGGATACGATTTTTCTCGTTGTAAAGCTCCTCCGCATTCAGTTCTTCTTCAGTGATCTCATTGATAAATTCCTTCAATGCTTGCGTCGATAGCCACTTACGTTTTTTCTTATTTTCTGCCATTAGCCTTTCCCACCATCATTCTTTAGATTCTGCTCAGAGACATTCTGTTTGTTAAAACCATCCTCACCTTTCTGGCGAGAATAATTGACGCTGTAAACAATTTTCTTTTCTTTACCAACAGTGGTGATCATTCGAACATGGATATCGGTCAACTCAGCTATTTTCTCCGCCTCTTTCGCAAATGCATCAAGGTTCCTTTTGATCGTCTCTTGACTGGCTTCATCATCTGCCCAGCCCTTCAGCTGCAGTGAGATCGTTTTCGGCACAGACAACGAAACCTTTGTATCAGAAGAGCCAAAGTATTGTCCGGTTCTTTGGGAAATAGCTGTTTCAAGCTGCTTCTCTAGCTTAGAATCCTTATTTTCCGCAGCCAATTTCTCCCATTCATACCCAGCAAGTCCGATCCCTTCTTTTGGGTAGCTCTTTAAGGGAATGCTTGCGAGTACTTGTTCCTGTTGCTGTTCTAGCTGTGTGATCCGTTCATTGGTCTTTTGATTTTGTGCTTTCATCTTTTGTTGGTCCTCCGCCAACGCTAGAAAAGAACCAATCGAAAGGATTAATCCAATTCCGATGACTAGGCATGTAACTAGCAAATAGCGAATGTGTCTGGCTTGTTCGATTCTCCTTAGATGGTTCGTCTTTCGTCGAAACAGCGGAGACTGATCGGGTTCTCGTTCAATCGCTGTCAGCCGTAGGTCAAACATCAGCCTGATCAGTACGAAAATAATTGCTAAACCAACGAAAACAGCACTGATTATTCCTAGTATGACCATTGCGACTTCTCCTCTAGCAGGATTTTATTTTTCATTCGCTCTCCTCCTGCTTTCTGATCAAGGATGGAAGGTGGAATTGAACCTTGCCCTCGACTTGCTTTTTCTGGACAAAGCCAAAGGTTCGGCTGTCCTTCGACACATCGATATGATCACCGGTGGTGAAGTACAGACCGGCGGGAATCTTGGTTAATTCTTGGAACTCTTCCGCAACAGCCGGAGACAATTGAAACGTATAGGTTGTTTCAAAGTCTCCATGCTCGCCGATGTTCAAGACCATCCGATCATTGCGGATAAACATCGTGTCCCCCGGCATCCCAATCACGCGTTTGACGAACTTCCCAGTTTCTCCCTTGACTGAAAAAGCAATCACATCATAACGATGGATCGGATCGCGCTTCTTTACCAACACCATGTCTTTTTCCGTCAACGTCGGACTCATAGAAGTTCCCGAGATTGGATGAAAGCTATATTCTCTTCTTACTAATTGTCCCGAGATAAACAGCACTACTAATAATAGAAGGGTCAAGATCGTAAGTACGAGACTTTTCCCGATGGATCGCTGAGGAGCGCTTCCTTCATTTTTCGTTTGACGCGATCGAACAGTTGCCATAAGTTACAGTGCTCCTTTTTTCTTACTTCGCTTTGATATATGAAACCTGATCAGAAGTCGCTAACGCGGTGTCGATGACACGGTACGAAATCACTGTCCCGCCATAAACATTTCCCTCTGAGATCAAAATCCCATCAGGTCGAACGACTTCGACAAACGCCACATGGCCATAGCGGGGATCAGAACCTGCCACTCCCGGTTTGAAGGATATCAGCCATCCGGCCTTTGGTTTTTGACTGACTTCATAGCCAAGTGCCTTGCCTTTGGTTGCCCATTCGCCACCGTTCCCCATGTAATCATCGACCGATTTGCCTAATTGCTTCACACGATTGAAGGCATACCAGGTACATTGACCAACTGGGTAAGAACCAGAGCTGTTGTAGTTCACACCGTTGTAATCAGGATATTTCATACGACTCCGATATTCTTCTGGAATCTCGTCTTTCCCTTTGATGAATACACCAGAATTCTCATCGGATGTATCGACCTGATCGTATTGCGTCAGGTGGTACAACGCGATTATTGAGTTCAGCTTTTGTCCATAGGTGGTATCTGTCGCATACGTGCCTGTTAACGCATTCGTCGTGCGTAAATAGTTCTTCGCCTCAGATCGCCATGCTTGCTTGTAATAGGAGTCGTTGCCAGAAATGCCACCACGGATTAATTGCACATAATCCCCAAGTGAAGAAGCGTAATTTGGATACTTTCTGAAAGCGGAGCTGATTGAGTATAGCTCGCCATTCCCCCGGTCTTCTTGAGTTGCCATTGAAACAGATTGCCCTTGATAGGTTCCTTTGATCCCAAATAGATTATGGTTTGGCGACAAGGATAACGTGCTGGTTCCCGAGCCACTTTCAATTAAGGCTTGCGCAATCATCACAGAGGCAAAGACGTCGTATTCCTGCCCTAACTTCCGTGCATCCTCTCCAACTTTTTCAATAAAGTTCTTCGCGCTCTCGTTTTCGGTGAAGTTCATCGAAGCGGGATACTCCTCAAGAACTTGTTTCCCATACTCAGTTAATTCTGCTTCTGGGAATTCCTTTACGAATAAATCTTCTTCCAAATCTAAGGTCTCGATTGTCACTTGACGTTGAGTCTCTATTTCTTCATTGATTGTTTCAGTTGCTGTAGGCTCTTCCGTATCGGACGTTTTTTCCTCTTTTTCGAGCTCCACATCCTCAACGGTTAAGTAGTAATCCTCTCCGATGTAGACACCTAACAAGGTCTTTTTATCCTCTTCCTTTTGGTAAATCAGACTGCCGACAGTGATTTTCTCTGGCAGCTTTTCAAGTTTATCGGTGATTTCTACATTTAATAAGTTGTGGTAGAGTTCGGTCGCCATTTGTTCAGTGCTATAGGCTGTTTCTTGTTCTATACCTAGCATTTTGATCCCTTCATAGATCAGCGCTGCATGATTTTTGTTTTCAAAACTGCTTAACAGCGGCAGCTCAAAGCCTTTCAAATCTGACTGGGTTACTTCTGTTGTTTTCAACTCAGCTGGTAAATTCAAATTACTTGTCTCTGAAAATGCATCCGGAGCGGTTGGTGCGACAAATGAACTGGACTGAACACTCGTCGTATTCGGCGTTACCGCTGCTGGTGCATTTGGCGCTACAGGCACTGGTGTTGAACCCGCCGGCTGCCTCGATGTGCTTGGCTCTTTCTGACTCTGACTTGTCGATGGTTGAGTAGGCATCGAACTGCTTGGAGTCGTTGTACTTGGTTTCGTATGGCTAGGTTTTGTGCTGCTCGATGTCGTGTTGCTGGGCTTCGTCGTACTTGAAGTAGACGAACTGTTTGTTGAGCTCGTCGAACTTGCTGTCGTTGAGCTTGACGCTGTCGAGCTGGTACTGGTGGACGAATCTGTCGTGCTGCTCTCAGAAGAGACAGGCTCTGATGAACTAGAAGCTTCCGATTCTGAGCTAACTGGTGGCACTGGTGGTTCAGACGTTTCTGGAACAGGTTCTTCCACTTGCTCCTGTACGGGTGCCGCAACTTCAGACTCTGGAACAATCCCTTCATTAATAGAAGGTTCTTGACTTTCTGGAATAGAGACTGCGCTTTCCACCGTTCCTGTTTCTACTATTAAGGAGGAGTCTTTCGTCAGTTCGTCCGCCTTTAATGCGCTACTGCGCAAGCCGGCTAATCCACCAATAAAAACTAGAATTCCACAAACAGCTATCATTATCTTTTTCATGAATTTGTTCCTTTCTAGATCAAACTAAAAAATAGTATTGGTAACAGGAATAGTAAGAACAATGGCACGACCGTCTGCATAGGGTCAGAGATGATTTTGGCAGCCAACGTCATACTGATTCGTTCGGATTCAGTCACCGGATCTTTTTTCAAAATCGTGCCGTCGATCTTTCCATCGTCGCGCTTCAGTTTCATTTGTTTGAATAGCTCGTCTTCGGCATCATGCAGCGGCTCCACACTCTTGAGATTCCCTTGAACAAGACGCCGATAAATCGTGCCAATATCTCCTTCACAACGCAGAAGGGTGATCTTCGCGATCCCATTCTTCGGTTCTTTTTCCACATAAGAAACCTCGGTCTCTTCGATAATCTTGTTCAAAGAAACCTCGTAGACATAGACGTTTTTGAAATCTGTCGTGTAAATTAGCTGACCTTTTTTTAAATCTTGAATGCGATGCAATAGCACATCTTTATCGAAAATATTGTGGGCTAAAACGACGTAATTTCCTCTGCCTAATTGTTGATCGGAGCGGTAGGTCGCCGCTCCAGTCAACAAGTTTTCATTGGCCATCCCTGCCAAGATCGGCAGGTCAATCGAGACATCAGGGATCACAATCTTGCCGATCCCCCAATTATTCGTCGTGTTTTGAACAACGGACTTTGCCTTAGCATAATCAGATATCTTTACACTTGCGATTTGTTTCTCGCCGTAGTTCGCCTTTTGGACCTTATCAATATTGTAAGAGCTCAATTCCTCTGTCGCTCCGACATTGACTGCCGCAGAAGCGGGTTCCTGTTCCATATGCAAGTAGCCATAGATTGCGGTAATCAATACCGCGGTCATCGTGATGAACAAGATAATGAATAATGTTTTCGTAACGGTAAACAAACGTTTCAGATTCTTACGGGCCTTCGCCGCAATGATCGGATCATCGGAGCGGAAGCGTTTGATGAAGCGGCGATACAAGCCCATCAATAAGGCGAAGATTGCGACATTTAGCCCCAGTGTTGCCAGAACAATATTTTGATAACTCCAGGTATTCCGCTTGTTCACTTTCTTTTTAACAGCGGCTTTATAACTGATACGGTGCCCCGTTACCAGTAACCGGAAAGTGTTAATCCCGGGCGGCGTACAAGTAAGTAGTGTCACTTTATCTTTGCCTTTATGTATCTTGACCTTATCGACATCGCTTGGCAGAATTTCCTCAAAGGAATCGATCTCATACGCTAAGCGTTTGCCTAAAATATTGATAAAAAACAAATCGCCTTCTTTTAGATTACGGATATCCGTAAACAAGACTTGGTTCTTCACCCCACTGTGTCCTGTAATTACGGAGTGGGTATTTTTCCCACCGATCGGGATCGAGGTGGGTTCAAAATGACCTAAACCCTTTTCCAATGTTTTAAAGGACGTGCCGTGAAAAAAAGGCATTTGTTTGATATCAATCGACGGAATGTCTACGGTGCCCATGACATCCCCTTGTTTCATGATCTTGTTGTAGACCACTGGATCACCCTTCGGTAATCCTTCTTGCTTGTTGTAGATGTACTCGTTATAGGCTTTCGCTAAAGCCCACTGTTCATCTTTTTCCTTTTGCGACATTTTCTTCATCGTGTCATCGTATTCAGAGACTGCCTGACTACGCTCACGATTGGCTAAGTAGTTTCCGACAATTGGATAAAGAAGCGTTAAGATTCCGCCAACGATCATAATGATCGCGAAGATTTTCAAAAAGGAATGCTTTCTTTTTGGTTTCGTATTCTTTTTCAGCTTCTTCATGGCGGGTCCTTCTTTCCAATAGAGAGTCACAATTTGAAAGAAAGAATCAAGGATACACTTAGCTCCGCATCCCAGATTCTTTCTTCAGTCATGATGCATCAATCAATTCTTAAAAAACATCTTTCTTCCGATGGATGCTTAACATCCCGAAGCCGCCCATAGCCACGATCATCGCCAAGATCCATAGTAGAACCTGCGCCGTGCCAATGTTTCCACTGGTTTGCGGCAGCTTCTTAATTTCCCCTTTTTCATCTACTTCGATCGGTGTCCCATCCGGTCCTTTGGTTACTGGCAACTTAGGGGTGTCGCCAACCACACTGGACTTCGGATAGATATACACTTCATTCAACGGTTCACCGGTCTGTTGAGGAAACGGCAGCTCGACGATCACGGGTTCCATCACATCTTTTAGCTGCGCGTGCTCCTTCTCCACAATTTGATACATCCCTTGAACGAGATTGCCCGCATGGGCAAGCCCTTTTTCATCGGTGGTGACGGTCGTAGTAAAAGCGCCGTCCCCTTGAACAGGTTCAAAACCTGATGCCCCTTGAATCGGAGTCACACGAGTAATCTCGTACGACATGCCCGGTAAGGGATCCAAATTTTTCCCATCCGCATCCTTCACTTGATCGACCTTCGTTCCATCCAATGGCAACGTACTCTCGATTTTTGCGAAGTCGAGAATCTTATACTTTTGAATGTAGATGTTGTATCCCGTATTTTCCGTGGCTTCTGCTTCGGCATGAGCAGAGATCACACCGCCAAAGCTTAGAGAGAAAACAAACAAACAGAACAACAAACGACGTACTCTTTTCATTTTAGTTTCCTCCCCTTACTTTGATTGGTCGAAAATGTAGGAATACTCCGGTCATACCAATGACTAAGAGACAGGCAGAAACAATCAAGATGATTCTCGCTGCTTTCGTACTACCAGTAAACGGCAGTTTGGTTTGACCTTTGTCAGGAACATGGACAATTGCGATATAGTTATACGTTGGAACTTCCACTTCAATCGGATTCTTAAGTAATTCAAATCCAGCGGGTGCTTTGGTTTCAACAATCGTGTAAAAGCCAGGTGGCAGACTAGCGAACTCTAGCCAGCCATCGCTGCCTGTAGCCACAGGACTACCGATTTTATTTTCATCCTTGATCGTATCAGGATCGTCTTTCTTTCCTTTGTACAGTTGGAACTCGGCACCTTCTAGAGCATTGGTGGTGCTAGCCTCGATCTCCGCATCGCTTAAATGACCATCATTATCAGCATCAATGACTGTGCCTTCTTCATACTTGAAGAGACGAATCTTTGATAGACGAGTTAATCCAGCATTGACGTCCTTAGTATGGTGGATTGATTCGCCTGAAACGACCTTCGTCGGCAGCTCTTCTATTTCTGGCAGATCATATTCATCCGTTTTGAAGGTTGTTGGATCAGCCTTAGAATTAAGAGTATCATCACTACCTACCTTCTTCTTCGTAACAATCGCTATCTTCTTAGTAACAACAATATCTTCTACTATAAATTTTGCGATATATTCACCTTCTGGCAGATTCGAAAAGCTATATTCCCCATTAGAATCTGTTTTGACCTTTGATTCCCCTGTTGAATCGACAAATTTCTCACCCGTCAGGCTCTCTTCCACTAGCTTGTCTGTATAGCTACTATTCTTATAGCTTGTACGATACAGCTTCACCGGAATATTCCCCACAGGAGCTTCAGTAGAATCAATCAGTCCATTATAGTTATCGTCATACCAAACGTATCCGGTGAGATCCCGACCATAAACTTTAGTCTCTACCACCTGCGAGGTGACAGGATTATCGATTACGGAGTTCATTCGTGCATTGTTTCGATACACATCTCCCGCCAGTTGTTCCCCATCCGGCCGAAGAGTAATCTTTAATAGAATCTTCCCACCAGTTGGTATGTTGTTTGCCTCTACTAAAAGACCTCTAGCATTATCTGGTACAGGTATACTCGAAGTTGCCTCTGTCCAGCCCGTAATCTTATTAGGATCTGATTTTTCATTATAAGTTCCCCCTGGTGCAGTCGTCGTATAGTAGAGTTTTGATGATGCTGGAGCAGGTAGTGTTTTTCCTTTTGAGTCAACCAAAGTTACTTTCACGGATTGCACGTTATAACTTCCGTTAAAACTCGTCTTCCGATCATCTCCGTTATAAGGAAGGACATCTAATAGTTTCAGCGTTGGAAGGTCTTGGATGGAATTGTTCTCCCCTGTAACTGTGTAAGTAAAGTCGGTACTGCTGGTCGCCTTAGAGTCTGCTGGATCGATTATTCCAACTTCGATGGCTTCTTTATCGATCTTTTTAGTAAGTACCAGTTGTTGATCCAACTTTTCTCTAAAGGTATCTGAAGAAGAACGACCTACTTCACTAGATTCATCCTTATTAGACGGATTTCCAGTAATCCACATCTCACCGACTGTTTTCACATTAAGGGATGATGTCAATCCCGTATCATCAAAGTCTAAATTGGAAATATCAGATGTCGCTTTGAATTTTACTTCTACTCCTTGGTCAAAATCAGAGTTTGGAAAGACCCAACGCAAAGTCGTCGACCCATCTGGATTCTCTTTAGTAGCAGGATCAGGTAATGGGGCTCCTCTTATATCTGTTGAAGATCCTTCCTTATAGGATATTCCTTTTGGTAATGTTGTATTCAATGCCGTATCATAGCTTGGTGAATCTGACCCATCGAGGTAGCCTCTAACAGAAATATCAATCTCTTGATCGGTCAAATATTGCGCTTCTTTGACTTCTGTCGTTGTTGTGATGTTAAACGGTCGGATATACGCTGAAGTACCAAGCCAGTTCCAATATTTCATCATTCGCTGATCAGAGCCATTAGTGTTGTAATTTGTGTACTGATATTGTCCATTATTGTACTCTTGGGAACTCGCTGGAAAATGGATTCCCGGCTCCAACGTTTCACCAGTCTTTGGATCAGTCACCTTTTCGACCACAAGTCCCCCTATAGTATTTCCTGCTGGAGATACCACTCCTTCAGTTTTCTGAAGAACTTTCAATGGAATAGCATTGTATAGCGCTCCTGGTGGCGCATCCGGTTCATGCATAAATTCGAAACGTATCCTTACTGCTGATATTCCATCGCTTTCTCCATATTTACCTCCTATTCCCGCATGAGTAGAGTTGGCAAGTGCATAAGTTCGAGCTTGCTTCGGGTTATCGAACCAAACAAATTGATCGTTATATGTTTTAGAGTAATTCGATATCTGCGTCTTAACGCCTTGTGTGTATTGAGTAGGGCTGGTTCCGGGTATTGGTAACGAAACTTTAGTTGTCCCAGATTTCCAGGGTGTATCCGCCGTTTTGGCGACACCATATTCAAAGGCAATATCACGTCCCATATAGTGGACCTGCTTAGGTTGAGTATTCGCAAGTAGGACATAACGTGATTCGTCAAATTGAAATGTAGATGGATCAAACATGAATATCTGGTCCAATACAGTGTATTTGTCTAATTCCTTATTATTCAAAGCGAAGGTCGAACCGAGATATGCCTTATCATCTCCTGCGTTTAGTCTTTCGTTACCTATCGGATCAGCAACAGAAGCAGTTTCAGAAGAGGCAGGAAAAACAGCTCCCCATCCCACAACAGTTTGGTTACCGATTTTGAATGCTTGGGAATCATCTGGTGGATTACGACGAAAGAAATTCACTCCACCAAAACCACTACCTGGTGTGTCGTTTTTAGCCGTTGTAAAAATCAATTTACTCGCAGTATTATCTTTTGTATTATCGACAGTTATTCCATCAAAGGTAACAGTATTGACCGAAATACCAACTGAATACTGCCCTGCAAAAGTAGTCCCTAAAAAATTCTCTGTTGCTGTTCTATCCCAATACATCAACAATTCTAGGCTTGAGAAAGCATTCGTCCAATCCTTTTTAACAGCGTTTCCTTCCATATCATAGATATAATTGCTTTGAAGTGGAATATAACCACTGTTTGTCACTGATCCAGATTTTGAAGCAGTGAATGTACCTGAGTTATAAACACCTCTTTCATTAAAATCTGTTTCTGGTACAGTCATAGCGGTTTTTCCAGTATTGGCATTAGGAACTTTTAGGACTGATAGGCCAGATAAATCCAAGCCTTCATTGAGATTATCAGTAAACGGCATTGTTCGATTCAAAACGGCTGGAGCATAAGCTCCTATTCCTGGTGGAGTTATTTGGGAGCTACCAGACAACGTTCCGTTTTTATTTCCGCTATACGATCCTGTATGGTTAAATGTATAACTGATCGTTCCTTTAGGATAACAAACTCCAACATAAGGGTTAGCAAATTCGGAATGTTCATCCAATGGTTTTAAAGTAGTAACAGCTCCAATATTATACGTATCTGATTTGATCGTTGATGGATTTTGGTCAAAAACCTCTGATGAATTTTGAATTTTCCCTTGTTTTAATTGCACCATGATATTCGGCTTCGAAGAAACAGTCGTCTCTGCTGGTGCCAGACTTTTAAATGATTCGTCTTCATCATAGGTATGATCATAGGTATCATCGATCTCTACAGTTTCGGTAGTTCCATCACTATTTACACGATCCGCACTGATAATCGTTATCTTGAAGGTCGGCTGTAGCTTTTGTCCATGGGGAGCTCCAAAGACATTGATGACAATTGGAATAAAGACTTGTCCTGTATCAGAGATAGAGGACTCAACGATCCCTTCAGAATAACCGGGGCCAGTGTCATCATCTGTCATAAGAGTGCCATTCGGATGATAGTATTTGCCATTCGCAACTTCGGCATTTATTTGCGGTGTCTTGTCATCCGCCATCAGTGTGATTGCATCCGGCAATGTTGCAGTTACCTGATACTTGATATTCGTATAAGTTACATCTACATTCATATTTTGGACAGAAAAATCAAGTAGATAAGAAATCTGGTCGAAAGAACGAACAATATTATTGGAATTATCTTTATCATGACCAGGATTATTGTCATTATCAAATGTAGCAGCTCCGTCCATCACCTTAACATTTGCTTTCGGGATTTGGACATCACCATCTTTCGGAACACGCCTAGTTTCCTTAGATTTTTCTACTGAGCTATCTGATAATGCGACAACGGGAGTAATCAAACTCTCATCTGGACCATAGTTCTCTTTATTTAATCGAGAAATCTCTTTGTCCGTCTTTTCTGTCGGTACCACCATAACGGTTTTGCCATCTACTTCTTTGGTTTCAACTTCAATCGCGGTTTTCTTTTCACCAGTTTTCTCCTGCTTTGCCGTATCATTTGCTTGTAAAGGGCTACTACTAGATATCTTAAAAAAGATACCTAGTAGGAATATGACTGGAAGCAAGATTATGATTAGCCTCTTTAGTATTCTCTTTCTCTGCTTCATATTCTCGTCCTCTCTACAATAGTGCTTTTTTTAAACGGCGCGACGTTTTTTATCAATTGCGATTGCTGCTGTACCAATAGTGATTGCTCCGATTGCGATGATCACTAGTAACATCGTGCCAGTGCCACCGGTGAATGGTAGTTTGGTTTCTGGTTCATTGACTACTGTCACTTCTGGATCGGTATTGCTGTGTGTTGTTAATGTAACGGTAACTTTTTGTGGTGTCTTCAATAACTCATACCCAGATGGTGATTTCGTTTCCACTACCCAGTAATCTTTTTGAATATCTTCTTCATCCCATGTTGCTTCTGAAGGAATGCTAGGTTCTTGTTTACCATTTCCATTAGAATCAGTAAACCAATCTAATTTCAATCCATCAAAATGTGCTTCACCTGAAGCATTTGAAGTTGAAGTTAGATAAGTCACTCCAGTTGGCAATACTGGTGTCGAGGTACCATCATCATTCAAGGTATAAGAATTACCATCTGATGCTAGATATTTCTTCGCTTTTGCATCGTCTTCTGTTAAGGCGATATGGAATTCTGCTCCCGATAAATCATTCCCAGCTTTATCAGTCTTTTTAATATCAAATCCGCCATTGTAGTATTCAGGTTCGTCACTAGTGTCACTGAATGGTTCTTGACCAGGAATCAAGTAATCAATGTCATATTTATTCGTGATTTTTCCGTTGAAATCTTCTTCTACGGTTGTTTCATAAATCACACGAATATGTGTATCTTCATCTTCAGTTACTTTCTTCATCCCAACTTCTTTCAAACTAACCATGACCTCTTTTGCAGCTCCAGCTGTCATATTCGCCACTGGATGTGCAGTGACTGCTGATCCATTCATCTCAACTTCAAAATGAGTCCCAATGGTTAAATCTGTCCAAGTAGCACCGTCATCATCCGTTACTTGTACAACGATGTCTTTCAGTAATAAACTGGCGTTCAAATCATCGGTGATGCGGAAGTAATCTGCATACAACTCATATGGGAACGGTCCAGTAATCTCTAAGTTAGCAGCTGGCAATCCAGTTACTGGATCATGCATTCCTGTAATAGTCATCGGTTCGTCGATGATACTTAACAAACCAGAAGGTAACGCTGTGGTTGCTTCCCATTGGAAATCTTGACCCGCTTTGATAGAGTAGCCTTTCCCGCTTTCAACTGTCTTATCTAACTCAGTGTCTGTCACAATATTTTTCGGATGAACATGTACATCATAAATTAGTTTAGATGTATCATCACGTTTTGTTTGTGGCAAATGAACGAAGAATGGATCCATTGGTTTGTTGATTTTAATTCCTGTTTCTCCGGTTGTTGGGTCTGTATACGTATATTCTCCGTTGGTATCCGTAATCTCTCGAACTAAATAAATTCCATCTGCAGCCTTTCCAGTTCCGACATCAAAGGTTAAACTTCCATCTGCAGCCGTTTTTCCTGTTTGTCTAGTAAACGAAGAAACCACTTGCCAATGAGTACCTTCAACTTGTTGTAACGGGTCTGTTAAGTTGGCATTGCCAATTGCCTCGACTTTGATAATTTCAAAATTAACATCTTGCATGACTTTTTTACCTGCTAAGTCAGGTGCCACAGCTGGATCTAGTGACTCTCCATCTCCACGTTCGCCTAATTCTGATGCACTATTTATTTCATATTTCCAAATCGTGATTGATCGATCAGAGGTATTATCAGACACAGCATTCCCACTAATATTTTGTGTTGGAGGCGCTGCATAGACCGCACTCCCTGCGCTTAACGCCACTCCGCCAAACATCGTCAGTAAACCTAAACTAACTGCCGCTTTACTTATCCATTTTCTCTTATTTTTCATAATAAACTCCTTTGCTCATTTTGTTTTTTACTCCCAAATCAGATAAAATAAATAAGTGAGAAGAGGTTGCCGCCATTTTCTCAATTATTTATTTTTCCAATACCTATCTAAGAGCTCTTTGTCTCTTTTGGGTATTGGGAATTAATAAAAAAATTAGTATGTCTGTCCTTCGATAAACATACCTCCCTTCAAAATCCGTAATAAGTTAATCATTTTAGTTAAAAGCTCTAGTTTTCAATATTAATTGAGCATAATTTCTTCTTAGTCTTATAAAAAACTAGAAAAGCTCTAGAAACCTTTATTTAAAAAGGTTTCTAGAGCTTTTTGACGATTACTGACGGCTTATTTTATTATTTTTAAATAACCCAACTCTTTTTATTTAAAAGAAATTAATTTTATGAAATAAATCGAATCTGGAAATAAAAAACCATTATAAGTAAGCGCTTTCTCTAAAGGTAAAAAAAGAGTTGTCCAAAATGTGTTTTACGATTTTTTGAAAACATTTACATATTCATTCAAGTAATTAGTGTGTCTAGCTCATTAATGACTTGATAACGCTGTTCCAACATCGCGTCGACATACGTATCTAGTGTCATCTGTGTTGATGAATGACCTAAAAGTGCGCTTACAGAGGAGATATCTTTATTCGCTTCTAAGCATCGTGTCGCAAATGTATGTCTTAATTGATGGAAATGAATTTTCACGAGTTCAGCTTTTTTTCGAATACGATGAAAATGATACGTTAATAAACGTGGTTCACAAGGATGCCCATTGGTTGAAAAGACAAAGTTTCCTTTTGATTGCTTTCGATGTTTTAATAATAGCTTTTTCAGTGTTTTACTGATTGGAATCACTCGGACAGAAGCTTCCGTTTTAGAGTCTGCCAAGATCAACTGAGTTCTTTTCGTAGTCTCGATCGTTGGGATTCTTTGATAGGTTTGATGAACAGATATTAAATTTGTATTGAAATCAATATCTGTCCATCTTAAAGCGGCTATTTCCCCGATTCGCATACCTGAATATAAGGCCAATAAAGCTGGAATACCACGTCCTTTCTTTTCTTTGGTAGCAATATTCATCACTTTCTTCTGTTCGGATAGCGTCAATGCACGAACTTTTCTTTTTTTTGCTTTAGGTATTTTTAATTCTGAAAAGGGATTAGCATGAAGCTTTCCACGTTTTTTTGCTCGGTTCAGGCATTTATTTAGTACTCGAAATACCACCTGAACAGTTGACCGTGCGAGCTTTTTCTGAAGTACTTCTAGTATTTTCTTTCCTGTTTCAAATGAAAGCTCATTTAATGGAATATCTTGAATTAATGGAAAAATATACTTCGTCAGTTTGTAATAATAACTAGAAAGTGTAGAAGGTTTTACCTCTTCACGTACTTCATCGAGCCACGCTGATGCCCATTCCTCAAAGGTTTCAGCAGAAACCCCTTGAATTTGCTGCAGAGATTGGTAACGAATTCGTAAAGGGTAAAGCTTCTGTTTGACTTCTGTATAGCTTTTCCCATATACATACCCATACTTAATTCTTCCGTTTATTTTCCTGCCTTTGGGATAACGACCTTCCCAACGACCATCTTTTCGCAAATAGATATTTTCGCCTTTACGCATACGTAGATTCCTCCTAAATTTGACGGCTTAACTGACGGCACTTATTTCTATGTTTTCCACTAAATTCTTATTTAAAAATCAATAAAATGTAGGTGTATCTTAGTTTTTACGTTATCCAATTACTTAAAAATAATTATTTTTATGAAGCGTATTGCCTATTAATAATTAATAATATATAATTATCTTACAAAACGTTTTTATATATCACACAAATAAGTTAATATATTTGGTTTAGTTGTATGATATTTCTAGTTTTTTATAAGACTAAGTAACTTTTTTACACACAAATCTCTAATTACTCACTTTTATGATAAGTATTAATAAAGGCATCTTTTCCGTTAAATGGAAAAGATGCCTTTATATTATACATTCAGACAATTATTATGTCATTTAATATGATACTTTAATAATAAAATGCAATTAAATTCTTTTATCTAACTTACAAACAACCAGTATAGTTGTTCTTTTATTACATTTCGTCCATCCTCCAAAATTATTTTCGTTGTTTTTCGAGTATCTTTTATCGTAGAAACAAAATTATAATCATTTAGGAGGAGTTTTTATGAGAACGATCAACACGAACGAGTACCTAGATCCTATGGAGTGGTCCCCCTTGTGGGAAAAGTATCTCGATGAGGCACAGGTCTTTGACCCACTGGCTATTGATGAGATCACCTGTATCCTGCAGATTCCTGAGAGATCAGACACATTGGTCTTTTCTAGGAGTCAAGTTTTTCACAGTTACGAGAATGCGCTCAGTACGTTACAAATTTTTGCTTCCTTCCATGGTTTTCCTGATTACAAGATACTTTCGCAAACCCTCAAAGAGATCGGCTACTTCGGCTCCTACAAGCTCCCTTGGGTTTGCCAATTATTCACCCTCTTCCCCTTGGAAGGTGTAGAGAATACGATTTGGATCAATCCGTCAGTCATTCATGACATCACGAAATACCAAGAGCTGCACTATGCAAAAATGATTGCTGGACCGAATCTTGTTGTACCGCTTCAACGTTATTACACACTTTTACGGGCAGAAGTTGCTTGCGGGGCGTTAGCAGCTATGCGGAAAGATTTACTGCAATTCACAATCAATAGTCATTCGCCAGTAGACTACTTAGATTTGCCGAATACTCCTTTTTCGCGCAGTCTGATCAAACGTCCCTTGTTGAAAGAATTCTTCACGCGAACTGGTGAGATCAGTCGCCAATATCATAAGGCGTCAATTCTTCATCATTACGACAAACTTATAAACAATCCAAAAGACCTTTACTGGGAAAATTGGCGATAATGCTCTCTATGGCTAGATGATTTGTTCATCTAGCCTTTTTGTTTCACTTAATCGAATGAAAATAGTCGAATCTTTAAATATACTCCACTTCGATCAAATATGTCAAAGGGCAAATTCGAGTGCTCACCCCCCAATTTCGAGTGATTAAAACGGTCTTTCAACGTTTCTAAGACCTAATCACTCGAAATTGGGAGTACTAATTCGAAATTGCGATTCGCATTCTTTTTTGGAATCCTTTATATTCTAGTCACCGGCCGGAACAAACACAAAAACAGGAGGCAACAACCATGATTCAACATATCGGCAACAAACTACAAGTAGAGATCGACGCAGGTGGAGAGAAGATTGAAAAAATCAACTTCCAAAATGTCATCGAAGAACCAAGTGAAGAAAAAGTATTGGCGCTAGGAGAGATAATGAAGCAGTTATCGGTAGAAGGTAGTGAGCTATATGGCGTGGTCTTAACCAGCCAATCACGCTACACCAAGTAAAAATGAAAGGGGAAAATTAAATGCTAAAAATCGTCGCAACCTTTAAAAACAGCTTTGGAAAGAACCACACCTGGAGCTTTAAAGACCCAAATACACTGAAAACCGACACTGAGATCAAAGGTCTGTTGGAACAAATGACCGACGTGAAGCTTTGTCAAAAAGACGGTGCGGAGATGTTCCACACAGTGGAAACCGCTAAGTACGTCGAAACTATCGAAAGAATTATTTTTTAGAAAAACCTACTGAGGAGCAGCGGTAACGCGCGACCGCCCTCCTCTACTTAGAAAAAGAAGGGATGAGCACCTATGTATGTACAACCTCTGTCGTTCCGACAGCTATTCAACTTAAAACCAAAAACACTAGAAACACGCATCACCAATTTTTATCAATCGACTCAAAACAGCAACATCACGATCCAATACATCCTAGCAATCAAGGCACGAAATCAGCTGGGAGCGGCGGAGTTTAAGTATTTTCTAAAGGATCTTGTCCGCGACCTATTCATGAATACCAAGGCGACACGTTCCATGAAGCGCTACTTCCATTATTTTGAAGACTACTTTATGGCACCTGAGTGGATAAATCTGAGTTCAAAAGTCTTTCCCAAAAGAAGCTTCGGTGAAACAATCGTGTCAACTGTCCGTTCCCTATTACCATTTGGCCGCCCTGAAGAAACCAATGAACCTTGAAAGATCGAAATTTTTAGAAAATAACCTACGCAGAAAATAATCAGAGAAAGGAATCACAGCAATGACCCAGGATTTAATTACCACATTTGGCAAAAGTGATGGCGGGACACACGACTGGAAATATAAAGGGCTCGACCCTAAGCTATCCGCAGCAGAGATCAAAGAAGCTTGCGAACTATTAACGAACTTAGACATTTGTACAGAAAACGGCGTAAAACTATTTGATTCTGTGGTGACGGCAAAGGTCGTGATCACTAAAGAAACAATCATGTTCGATCCAAAACATGAGACAAGAGGCGTCAATTATTATGGCGAAAAAGTGGAAAAGCCTGTCGAAGAGCCAACATGCGAAGCAGTGCGTTGCTTTGAAGTAACAGAAAAGGCAGATGCAGTAAAACAACGTCTACCTTTATCAGAAACGCCTAATCGCCTTATGCCAACATGGTTACTACCGCATAAGCGCTCTTTTGAGCAATTACCAAAGGCTAAAGCAGCGGAGAGTACAGAAACAGCTATAAAATAGAATCTGATTCTCTTCCATCTCAAAACAGGAGTATCCAAGCGGCAGAGATCATAAATGAGCCTACAATCGAGAATGACCATTTCCCGCAGGCAGCCGCTCAAACAACGAAGAAAGGTGTTGGACTGCTTCACTGGATTCACAAAATAAGGAGTCGCAATAAAGAAGACCCTGCCAACACCTAACAAAAGTCGTCCTTTGACAACCAAATAATAAATCCTGTTACTCCTTGATGATTCATGCGTAGAAACACTATTTCACGACACCTGCGAGTCAAATCGCAGGTGTTTATCAACTAAAAAAGCTAGGAATGCTTATATGAATCTTAGTACCATCTTATCTGGAGGAACCCTCATCACCTATTTATTCGGTGGAAGCATACCGATCATGGGTGTCTTTCTAACCATGGTCGGCTTAGACCTGACGACCGGATATATCAAAGCACTAAAGAGCCATACGTGGGTGTCCTCCATTAATCTCTATGGCTTATTTACAAAATTTATCACCTTTTCAACAATCATTTGTGCCGCGGCATTGGACAAGATCGCACCAACCGTAGGAATCACGTTACCGATCAATGTAGCCTTGATCTGGACCGCTTTGTTAATCGTATACGAGATTGGCTCCATTTTAGAAAATGCTCATGAGTTTGGACTGAAGATCACTTGGCTGCAGAAATGGCTGCGGAACTTCGAACGAGATGTCGGGAAGTATCCTGACAAGGATGATCAGGAAAACAATGTTCGCTGAGGGGGGAATTTAAATGCTGACTACGGAGACTGCCCTGCAATATGGATTGAATCTGCGAGGCAAAGTCTACTACTCCATGTCCAATCGCCTCGGCGCACGTTCGATGGATTGCTCCAGCTTTGTTTTTAGAGCGTTGATCGCAGCAGGCTTTTTGCCTATGAGTTCTTATATCGGAAATACAGAAACGCTTTTCAAATTGAACGGAACATTATTAGAAGAAATCAAACGTTCGGATGTGCGTCGAGGAAACTTGTGGATCGCAGGTCATGAAGGCGCATCGCTAGGCTCGGCTGGACATACAGGACTGTTTTTGAGTGACATTCATGGCGACGCCCTGCATTGCACCTATTCCAAAGGCTGCCAGAACATCGCTGTTACAAGAGCGATCGGTTGGATGGGAGACTATTCAGGCTTACCCGTTCGCTATTTTCGAGTGAAAAATGCAAGTGTATCAGGTCCGAACGAAAACAGCAGTCAACAACGAATCTTAGCAATCGATGGTTCTTGGGGACCTGCCACCACAAGGAGATTGCAGGAAGTGCTCAATTGCGGAATTAAAGACGGGATCATCAGCGGTCAGATCAGAAATCGGGCGAATCAGTTCATCCCTTCTGTCCAGTTTGGAAATGGTGGTTCGAACGTGATTCGAGCGCTCCAATCGCTACTAAAAGTTCCCGCGGATGGAAACTTCGGTCCAGTTACTTGTTTGGCTTTGCAGCAGAGAATGAGGACGACGCCAGATGGTGTGATTAGTCCCGAATCTGAGTGTGTGAAAGTGATGCTGGGAAGATTGAATCAAGGATGTTTATAGCTTTAGAATACAAACCAAAACCACCTGCGATACTACATAATCGCAGGTGGTAATCTGAATGATTAATCAAAACAGTCGCTAGTTCTCAATTTTCATCTTCACTCTTCAATTTCTTTAGCGTTTCGATATCCAGTCCTGTCGCCTTCGACACTTGTTCGAAAGTATTACCAATTTTCAGAAATTCAAGGGCTAGGGTACGTCTCTCATGCTCTATTCCCTCTTCGCGTCCTTCGCGATATTTCGTTGACAGGATCGCATCATTGACTGCCTTTTCCTTATCGATTCTCATAATCATTTTCTGTTCCTCACTTTCTAGGTTCGCAAAATCTGTTCTTACTTTGGCTTCCATAATGTAGTCTGGGGCTTGATTAGTTACTTCTCCCGTTTTCAAAAAATAATACCATTGCCAGGCTGGATGCTGCGTATCGAGATTCTTATTTTTTAGGCTGAGAAAGCATAGAAGCAACAATTCTCTTGATTCTCGATTGCGAAAGGGACGATAAGTTTCTTCATTTAGTAAGCGAAATGTCTGGAACGCTGGTTCACCTTCTTCAAAGAGATGAAAATCCAAAATATTGATCCCATAAGCGGGACGCAGGCTTGAAAAATTATTCTTTTTTTCTGCATCTTTTGTTTCAATCATGCCAAAGGGCGAACGAAAAGCTTCAGCAAGATAAAAAATCGTACGTTCATGAAAAAAATCATGAGATTGGATTTGGCATTCGATCGTTGTGTGTCCGCCTTGCTCATCAACTGCCAACACATCGACTTCGGTTCGTTTTAACTCAGAATTGATTTTCTCTTCGTAAGATTTCTTGTAGCTGTCGATGTGGTAGGTGACTGTGGGTGTCAATGTCTTGAACTCGATGCCTAACATGTCCTTTACAAAGGCTTTGAGGATGTGCTGGGAATCTTCTGAGGCCAGTAGCTTACGGAACAAGAGATCGTTAGTAGGTAGATATTTTTGCATGGTTTTCCGCCTTCCAGATGGTTCCTTGACCTCTGATAAAAGGCTTTCTTCGTGCTTATTATAGCATGCAGGTCGAGGCTCCATCAAAAATCTTTTGCTTAAAGATACGCAAAAGAGCAACTTCCATTTTTTTTTGGAGACGCTCAATGAGACATTCCTAGCATCGTTGAATACTTCTTTTGCTGATGACATTTTTACGCGGCCTTCTCATTGTTTTTTTCTAGGACCACATAGCAGAATTATTCGCTGATTATTTTTTTTGCATTTCTGCCAGCCTGCTACTGCGGTGCCGAAAGCAGCGATTCTTACGATACTAACTGGACAGCTAAAAAAAGTCCATCAAGCGGTCTAACCGTTTGATGGACAAGTTCGTTTTCGATTTCGTTCCCTGGAATTCTCGCTCAATAGGATATCAATCAAATGTTTTATAGAATCTCCAATATCGAGCGCAGCTCATCAACAGAGACCTGTCCCGGAGCAGAGGCCTGTTTTGCTGCACCAAACGTTGCTGATGAGCCAAACGTAGCACCAGATAGACGACTGATTACACCAAGGCTGCCCATCGACATCGTAATCAGTGGTCGGTCTGCATGCTCATGATACATTTCCTGTGTTGCATCCAGCAGGGTGAGCACATCGGCAGTGGTCTGCGGCATTACAGCGATCTTGCAGATATCTGCACCCAGTTCCTGCATCTTGCATAGCCGTTCGACGATGACTTCCTTCACTGGTGTTTTATCGAAGTCATGATTGCACATGATGACTTTTTTCCCATTCTCATGAGCCAGTGCAATCGTCTTTTCGACACCTTCTGCTGGCATGAACAGCTCTACATCCAACAAATCAAAGCTGCCTTCCGTTAAGAATACCCGATACATCTCAAAGTATTTCTCATCCGAAAGCGCTAGCTCCCCGCCCTCTTGCTTGGTTCTAAAGGTTACCAGTAACGGCTTCTGCAAGATTTCCTTCACCTGTAGTGAAAATTGAGCCGCTGCTAAAAAATCTAAGATTCCTTCATAGAAATCGATGCGCCATTCCACAATGTCACAATCAACCGCAGCGACAAACTCCGCTTCCTGAATGATCTCCTCTTTTGTTCTACCGACTAGCGGGACAATGATTTTTGGTTTTCCTTCGCCTAATGTGACTGTATCAATCGTTACAGTTTTCATCCTCATCTCTCCTATCACAATATCTATTAATTGACAACTGCTGAAAGCTGATGCTGCAGTGATTGTCTTGTTCGTTTATCTTCTAATTGTTCGATCGTCTTTAAGATGTCTCTGGCTTCTCTTGTCCCTTCGATGATTCGCCGCGCAACCTTACTGTCTCCGATATTCACCAGTGAGATATCTTCTGCTAGAGCATAGTCCTGCAAGTCAGCTAGCAAAGGTGCATCCGCGCGCATACCTAGACAGACAAAGCCCAAATCAAAGCTTAATTCCTTCATATTGCCGTTCGCATCCTCGACAAGAAAGGCGTTCTCATTGACCTGTGTCAATTTCGTGGATGTATGGACATTTACCTGGTATTTTTCGATAATTTCCATCATCGACAGCTTCGTAATTAAATCAAGGTCTTTGCCTAATTCTGGAAACATCTCAACGATACTGACCTTCGCCGCGCCACGTTCTGCATAGTATTCCATCACGTCCAGACCAACAGCCCCGCCACCAATCACAACCACTTCTTTGCCGGAAAAGTCTTGGAAGTTCTCCATACTATTCAGCAAATCAAAGATTGAAAAGACGTTGCGATCCTCTTTTGACAGCTCCTCGTGCAGGCCGGTGATTAGCGGTAATAATGGTTTTGCCCCAGTTGCGTTGACGATAATATCTGGCTTGATTTCCTTCAGATCCGCTGGCTTGAAGCGCTGATTCGTATGAATCGTTAGATTTGGCAGCTCCTGACAGCGATTGATCTGATAGGTGATAAAATCATTGATTCTTTTTTTATCCGGTAAGCGGGAAATCTCATGTCCCAGGCCACCGACGTAATCCTTTGCTTCGAACAGCTCAACAGATACACCAACCTCGGCAGCTGTTGCCGCAGCCTCAAGTCCGGCTGTTCCGCCACCAATCACTACCATCTTAGTTGGTTGCTTGACTGGCTTCAGCTTGTATTGATCCTCATAGTGCAGATCAGGATTGATCGTACAGCGGATCGGTCGTGCTTTGGCGATCCGATGATCGGCACAGCCGATGTTGCAGGAGATACATTTTCGCAGTAACTCTTCCTTACCGGAGGCCACCTTGTTGACCCAGTTTGGTTCTGCAATCAGCCCCCGTCCCATAGCCAGCAGATCTGCCTCCCCATTTTCAAGAATCTCTGTCGCTTTTTTCGGATCACGGATATTTCCTGACGTTACAACTACCTTGTCTGGATAGCGTTCTTTGACAGCCTTGGCCATGAAGCTGCGCCAACCGTCTGCCAGATTCATCTTATCGATCTGGTATTGCAGGCTGTCATTCAAAGCCGCTGACACATTCAAGATATCGACATGCTCCACAAAATAGTCTAGCATCTCCAATGTATCTTCCACCGCGTTGCCTCCCGGAAGCAGTTCATCTGCGCTGAAGCGTAAGGTAATCGGAAATTGTGGACCCACACTGTTACGAACGGCTTCGAGAACCAATCGCGTCAGACGCGCACGATTTTCAGGAGAGCCGCCGAATTCATCTGTTCGTTTGTTATAGATTGGTGACAAGAATTGGCTAAGTAAGTAGGAATGGCCCGCATGGATCTCCACACAGTCAAAGCCCGAGCGCTTCGCTCGATCTGCTGTTTCTGCATATTTATCGATAATGCTATAGATTTCCTCCGTCGTCAGTGGGCGCGGTGCTGGATTGCCCTTTTTACTGGGGACATCTGAGGCTGAAACAGGCTGATTTCCTTCCAATCGCAGTCCGTACGCAGAAGCCCCTGCGTGATTCAGCTGGACAGAAGTTGCCGCGCCATAGGCATGCATCCGCTCATTAAAGTTCCATAAGCCAGAAATGTACTGATCATTATCAATCCGCAGCTGGCGGGCACCGTTTGTCCCCATAGGATAGTCGACACAGACATTTTCCAGGGTGATCAGGCCCACACCGCCCTTCGCCCGTTGCTCATAATAGGCTAAATGAGGGATACAAAAGGTCCCATCCATATTCGCAAAATTTGTTCCCATCGGCGGCATAACGACTCTGTTTTTCACAGTCATTCGTCTGATCGTCAAGGGTTCAAACAGTTTCTTGTACTTCTCGTTCATATGATCTCTCCTCGTTTTAATGAATTAATTTTTCAGGGAAAAATTAGTCTGATTCGAATGCCGTATATCATTCGACTAAAGTATTTGAACAATAATCTAGCTAATTTTGCTAAATTTCTTTTTGGCTAAGTGTTGTACTGACATCCCAAAATCTTTTCTACTAGTTACCACCAGTTGACTCTTTCATAACAGCAAAAAAATCTTTTTCTATCGCAACCAGTTCCTCACTATCCTCCGCTTCATCCCACGAATAATCCCAGTAATTCGGCAGATAGGGAAGCTTCATTCGTTTCTTGACAAAGGCATGGGCAGCTATTTCTCGTGTTTGTCGGATCATCGCTCTGCGTTTGAAGCCCAGAAATTGTACTGTGTCGATCCGATCCAGTTTTTCAGCTGTAGACTGGGTCTGCTCTTCCAGTAAATGAAACAGCTCATGTGACAGCACTGCCTCTTCTAGCAGCCTTAGCGATACGTTGTGTTCACGCGCTATTGCCATTAATGAATGGCAATAAATCCGAATAATTTTCTTATTTCCCGCTAGCTCCAATGTCCCGCGAGTGGTCCGCCGCTTATTGTCTGTCACCATTTCCACCGTTACGTCTAAGCAGCGACACAGTTCGGTTGAATCAACGAGGTCATATGTCTCAGCCAGCTGCTCGCCATATGCAAGTGCTCCATCGAGATAATAGCAGAGCTTTTCAGAAGGAATCTTATGAAAGAACGGGTCCTTCCGCAATTCCAAGTACGCTAGAAACCGATCCGCTACTTCCAGCTGTGTGTCCTCAATACTGTTGGTTGCATGCAATGATCGTCAACTCCTCGTCTGTGTGGATACTCGCCATGTCCAAATCCACCAGCATCATCAGCTGTGAAAAATCCTGCGTTGCAAAGTCCATCAATCTAGCGCCCGCACAAATATAAAAATCCGGTCGAACGATCAAGTCTGATTTATAATTCGCCATATCTTCCCATAGGGTACGCAGCGCCTCCAGATAATTTTGAATAGAGGTTCGGATGATCCGAGCATTTCCCCGCTGTACCTTAATAAATCCTTTATTATCAATCACACGGATGGCTTGTCCAGAAGCTTCTTTTTTCCCAAAAATATAAAAATGACTACTTTCCGCCAACAGCTCCACCTGACCCTCTGCTCCTCGAAAATCCTTCTCAGCCAGGTCGCGCGCTTCCTCCAGAGAACAGTGATTCGAGAGATCGCAGGTCTGTACTTCCGTCGAACCAGTGGCCATCGCAGTGACCTTCTGTGTTTGAGAGTCGATACTGATATGCACCTCGACCGTCTCCTTGACTGCCCCACTTTCGATCGCTTTGTTCAGCGCTTCGTTGCGAATTTGTTGAATGTCCTGTTTGGAGGGATTGGGGATGATTCGTTCAACCACATCCTGCACCATCGAAAGCGCAACACCAATGGATGAAATCACCTCTGCATTTTCTGGGATACTGTAGTTCAAACCCATTTTTTCCCCACAGTAGCCTAATAAGGAGGAAGCTCCGCCGCCAACACCCACCAGCGATAGCTGTTCTTTCTCTAATTTGTACTTGCGGGCAAGTCCCATGATCACCGGTTCAATCTTCTCGAAGGCCTTTTCAAGAATGGCAGCCGCTGTGTCTTCGATACTCAGGTTCAAATACTCAGCCAATGGCGCCATCGCCTTGCGGGCAGCGTTCACATTCCCATAGGAGAAGTGCTCCTCCTTCACTAAACCGAGCACATTCGCAGCACAGGTAGTAGTCAACGTAACCCGCTTGCCATTTTTCAGTCGAATCGCAACATAATCCGCAGAATCTCCTGTTCTCGGCGCAAAGAATTCTAGCTGTGGATCGATCATCTCTTCTTCTGGAGTAAATACGGCATAGTCCATTCCGCCGATATGGGCGCTTCTAGGACCAACATCAATCAGCTGATGCTGACCGGCGCGCACCATACTGCCGCCAGCTACACCCAAAACTCGGACATCCAATGAACTAATATAGGTACTGCGTCCATTGATCTGTGAATAATCAATTACCGGACGCCCATCCTTAATTACACCAATATTGGTAGAGGTACCGCCGACTTCAAAATAAATCCCGTTTGAAGCCCTCAAATAAATCAAAGCCCCCATCACACTCGCGGCAGGTCCAGACAGCATGGTCAATACAGGACGCTTCTTCATCTCTGTCACATCCATGACACCACCGTCCCCCCGCATAATCATCAAAGGTACATTGACACCTGTTCCCTTCACACCCACTTCAGTGGCATCCGCTGTTTCCAGCATTTTCGGCAAAATGGACCCATTGATGACTGCCGTCCGCGTTCGCCGAGATAGCCCATACAGCTTGGTGATTTCCGAAGCCATGGTCACCTTCAAGCCACGTGCATGCAATACTTCGTTGATTCGCCGCTCCGAAGTCAAATCATCCACACCAAATGCACCACTTGTGACAAAAACCTGACACCCTTCTGCACAGAGTTCATCGACCGCCTGAACAATCCGTTCCTGATTAAGCTTTTTTTGGTGAATGAAGCGACTGCAGATTTGAATCTCACGTCCCGTACCCAGTTCCAAGCTCTTTAGGTGCGTCTGACGTTTGGCTAGAAACGCTTCAAACTTACCTGTGGCTGTCGCAATGAGACCGACCTTCGCGACATCGCCTTCCAGAAGTGCATTGGTCGCCTGTGTGGTACTGTGTGCCACAAAAACAACTTCATTTGCTGAAATGTCATGTTCTTCCAAACATTTTAAGAAAGAAGCAACGACGCCCTCCGCTACACCAGCTTGTGCATCGTGTGTCGTTTTTACAGAAGATTTCCCGATAATCTGCTTTGTCTGGTTATCGATGGCTACGGCCTTCGTATGGGTTCCCCCTACGTCAATACCGACCCGAATCTTTCTTTCCTTCATCTGTCTTCCTCACCTTCTTAGCCAAACCAGAAATAGGTCAGCAGCTCTAATACGATACAAATAATGATTCCCGGGATAAACGCCATTTTCATATAGCTCTTCCCTTCGACCTGAGCATACCCTAGCCCCCAAGAAACCCATGAGGTCGTGATATCAAAATGCCCCATACCGATCAAGATCGAAATGAACAACGGGTAAAGAAACTCGATAGGCCAGCCGGCATTTTGCTGGCTGATGACAGCAAGGATCGCGGCCCCGCTACCCACTAGATTCATCGGTCCACGAAACCACGTGAAGGGCGAAAGGCAAATAAACATCAGACAAAGCAGGATACTTGATTGCGGGATGATTCCACCAAGGATAGCTTGGAAATATGGACCGGCAAATGAAGCCGCCGCATTGAACATCGCCAAGCATAACCAAAACCCAACCAATGAGGCTGTATCTTTGACAGCATCTGCGTATTGCTTTGTCAGCATTCGGCTAATCGAACGAAAATCAGCGGTCAGCTCCTGGCAGATCACTAACGCAAATAACCCGCTGAGAATAAAGCACAGGATCATCGGCAATCTTAAAAAAATCACACCGATCACCGGTAAAAATGGCGTGATTAATGCTAGATTTGGTGCATTTTTGACTGTTGATGCTGCTGTACTCGCCTCCCACTGAAAGAGCTTCGCTTCCCGCTTCATATAGATCAGTGAAAAGAATGCTAAAATCATCAGCATGATTGCAAATGCGGCAAGTCCAAATGGAAAATAATCGGCATATGTATAAGTCGCTCCCTCTACGTCAAAGAACGCCCGATATTGTGTAAAGTTGATAGGGTTCAGAAAAATCCCAGCAGCGACTGAGCCAGTGTAGGAGAACAAGGCGATCCCCTTTGGAATACCAATCGAAAATAGTATCGGCAACACTACAACAGCAATCGAAATAACAGGGCCTGCACCTGTCAGAGAAGTAAAAATGATTCCAGTGATCAGACTAACCAGAACAAGGATAAGTGCTGAGTTATCTCCTCCAAGTTCAACAGATTTTCGAATAATCGTCGAAGCAATCTCTGTATCCAAAAGAACACGACCAAACCAAGCACCAAAAAAAACATTGACTAGGACGCCGCCCCAGTTCTCCGGTGCTCTTTGGTAGACTGCTTGCAACATTTCGACAGCAACCGAAAGACTGCTCCCCGCTGCCAACTGATTGATGATTGGAACGATCGTCCATAACGTCGCCATCAAAATAAAGCCGATCATCAAATTATGGCCTTTGATCGAATACACAACCAAACCAATAAAAGACGACACTAAAATCAATCCACTTATAAACGACATGCTTCTCCCCCTCACTCCTAAAGCCTTTTCCTCTCAACAGGCTCTTTACACAATTCCTTCTTAAACCGACTTGGAATTGGCACAAAATAATTGCTTATTCTGCCCCAATTCCAGTTATTTATTCTATTTTACAGACGCCTATTCAAACGACTAGAAGTCGATTCTGCGCCCTTCTTCTGCTGACTGATAGGCAGCATAAATCACCTTAATCGTATCATATGCAAGGTCCAAACCGGACAATGGTTCGCGATTTTCTGCCACTGCATCAACAAAATCTTGGAACTGATTTAGATAGCCTCGCAAAGTTTCCTCTGAAACAAAGACCTTGTTCCAGCCAAGCTTTTCCTGTAGCTGCTCGGAAACATAGACATCCTCTAATCCATCCTCATCAAGGAAATAAGTCGATAAGTTGTCCGCAGGTGTGATCGTGTTCACTAAAGCACTGTCATTCGTATAGACTTCTACGTAATTTTTGACACCACCCAGTGTATTGTCATTGGAAATGGAGATTGCTTTTGTCCCATCAGTAAACGTGATGATGACAGTCGCAAAGTCTTCCGTATCGATCGACTTCGCTGGGAAGTAGCGTTTATCATGTTCGTTTAAATTTGGTGCTAATCGTGCCGTTTCGGCTGTTACACTTTGAATCCCGATTTCTTCACCACGCGCTTTCGCTTCTCGCTGTTTCAAGAAAAGCATCCCGCCGATCGGATGACTTCCTAGACGAATCAATGAACCTCCGCCAGCTAGTGACCAGTGAGCAGAGGCTGGAGAAGTAGAAGAGCGGATGCTTTCTTCGCCTTTCATATACATAATCTTGCTTTTCTTCGCTTCAATCATTTCAGCTGAACGTAAAATGTTTGGCGAATACACGTAATTCTCTGCGTACATGAATAAAACATCTGAAGCTTCAAATTTCGCTCGGCACTCATCAATATCCTTCAAAAGACTTTCGTACATTTTGGCTTTTGGAACAGTAAAACCAATCGGTTCTTCCTCATTCTCTTCACCGAAATAACCCGTCAGTGGTTTTTCACAAATGACATGCTTTCCAGCCGCCAATGCCTTATAAGCAAGCTCCAAGTGAGTAACCGGTGGTGTGATCACATCAATGACGTCTACTTCCGGATCTTCAAGGATCTCCTCGTAGGTTTTTGCCACCTGTTCAATAATGTCCCATTTCTCACATAAAGCGATTGCTTTTTCTTCAACCACGTCATACACATATTTGATTTTGAAATCTACTCCACTAACCCTTGTATAGGCATTTGTGTGGAAGTTCCCCGCGAATCCTGCGCCGATAATTGCTGCTCTAACTTTTTTCATCTATTCTTTCTCCTAAACTCGTATTATTTGCTTGCTTCTGCTAAATTAGTGATTTCCTTCATGCTGATAAAAGCTTCCGGACCAAAAACTTTCTTATATCTGACGAATACGACCAACGCCAACACAAATGCCAGACCAGACACTGCCGCATTATAGACCATCGTATTCATTGTATTCGTATTGGCTAGCCAGCCGGTAATAACTGGTGCCGAAAATACCGCGATCGAATTCAGACTATAGACCATACCGGTGATTTTTCCTTTACTTCCTGGAAACAGCTCAGCCATCGTCGTCAGCCCTAGCTGCAGCATGCCGCTCGTAAAGCCGGTCACCATAACGGTGATAAAGCACAAGATTGGTGATGGTGCAATCGTCAATGCGATCAAGCAAACCATCGTGATCAAAGGGTAAATCAAACAGATGATGATCGGCCGAACCCGATCTCTTACCAGATAGCCAGTAACAAAGACGCCAATCACGACACCCAGGCTAAAATACGTCAACATCTTCGAAGCAGCCGCCACACTCATCCCAGCATATTCTTCAGCAACCTTCGCCATCCAAACCTGCACAACCGTAAAGATCGTTGTAGAAGTGAAGCCCATTAAGATGAGGCAGACACCCTCAATCGCCATCTTCGGCTTTTCATAAAAGGTTCGTTTGACCTCTTTTTCGGCTGCACCTGATTTAGTAGACAATGCCGGAAAGCCACGAGTGAACATAAAGACAATATTCAACACAAGATAGCCGATCACAATATAAAAGGAAAGGCTGTAATTCAGATTGTTCTGGATGATATAGCTAAAAATAAAAGGCATGATAAACTGTCCCGCAGCTGAGAAGAACTTAATCGCCAAATTTGCTGTTCCTGCCGATGTTGGAAAAATCTCCATCAAGGCAGGATACGTCCCAGCATCAATGAAGGAATTGCACATTCCTGCCATCACTGCGAAGAACAACGCAACTGGCACATTCGGACTGAACAAAATTCCCATGAAGTAAACGATGAATCCTACCATTCCAAGCAGAATGAACGGCTTTCGGCCAAATTTATCTGACAGTACTCCCGAGATAAATAAAACGATAAATTTTCCGATACCGATGCCCGAAACAACCAAGCCAAAACCGGTTCTATCCGTTCCAAACTGCTCCATCAATGCATCCATATTCATTGAAAGAATAATGACACTTACACCGATCACTATATAGTTCAAATACATGCAGACAGCAGTCGAAAAATACTTATTTCTCATTTTTTCCCTCCAGCATTGTGTTTTCGTTCACAATAAGATATACAATAAATTATTTACATAACAAAAGTGTAGGTAATTCGTCCGGATAAAAAAGCGCTTTTCTTTCCACCAACAATATAAAACGAATTCATGATAGAAACAATCTCAATTAACCGTTATATCCATAACAAAAAAGTTATATATCGATTCGTGAAAAATGATACAATAGAAAAAATTGGACTGGAGGGATACTGCTTGAACATCAAAAATCTGGAGGCCTTCTGTCGCCTAGCAGAATTAGAACATTATGGAAGAACAGCCGATGAGCTTGGGATCGCCCAACCAACACTCAGTCGAACGATCAAGCGTCTAGAAGAGGAGCTTGGCGTGGTTCTGTTCAGACATCACGGACGGAACATCCATTTAACAAAAATCGGCAGAATTTATTACGAAAGTGTCCAACAGGGACTTGAAAAGATTGCTGCTGGTACGAAATCTGTACGCGATTTGGTTGATCCCTATTCTGGAAGTATCGATCTTGGATTCATTTTCACCCTAGGTCCTGAGATTATCCCGCAGCTACTGCAGCAGTTTCGCGCGAATGATCATCGCCGAAACTTCAAGTTTAAATTTTGGCAGGGAAATAGTCCCAGACTGATCGAAAATGTTAAGAACGAAACCTGCGATTTTGCCCTATGCTCATTTTTGAAGGATGAGCCTGAAATCGAGTTTACGCATATCCTGGACCAGCCATTGGTAGCCATCGTCGCAAGAAATAATCCCCTTGCAGCGAAAAAAACAGTCTCATTAAGAGAACTCTCAGCGTTTTCTATGATCCTGTCCCTCGACAAAACCTATTACATGGAGAAATTATTTGAAAAGCATCAGTTACCGCTAAAAATCTCCTGCCGCGTGGAAGAGGATCAGGCATTGGCAGGCCTCGTCTCTATCGATATCGGGGTCGCGATCTTGCCCTATAATAATTTACTGCATTTTCATGATGTTCAAGTCTTACAGTTAGAGGAAGCGCAGTTCCGCTCCGTCTATCTGGCAAAAAAGAAGGACGCTTTGTTGACTTCTGCCGCAATAGAATTCGAACGTTTTTTGACAAATAAGGAATTCCAAGAGAACCTGCTTCCAGAGCCAAACGAAATAGTATAGTACGCTAAATAGCCGATTCTTCCACGAATCGGCTATTTCCTATCGGACACTTTTTTATCAGTGTGCGATTGAATAAGGTTTCTCACTACTCACATTTATGCCATCCGTGCAATCATAGACGAATGGAGAAGAAGAGGCTAAAAAGATTATTATTGTGTCAGGCAAAATTATATATAACTTTTACATACTTGATAAGTACATTGAGAACTCACATATAACACCGTTATATGGTATATTTAAACTATCGGAGGCGATGATCATGGACTTCTCAACTATTATAAAAATTGTTTTATTCATCCTTTTTATCACCACTTGTATTTTCGGGTTTGCGTCTTTCTTTTTGAGAAAGTGGAAATAACGATAGCAAAATACACCTGCGAACAATACGCAGGTGTATTATTTATTCGTTCAAGCTGCCTCTAAAAGCGCTCTTCAATGATTTAAAATCATAGTTTTGGCTGTCATTTGTTGAGTTGATTGCCCATTTTCCGTTCTTATTTAATCCCTAATTAATCAACAACCGAATCAATCGGTCTTCATTATACTCAGCGATCAACTCAGAGAAATCCTGAAGCAGATTGCTTTCCCGAATTCTTTTCCCATCAAACGAGCCTTTATGCTGGCGGGTAATCATTTGGAGTTTGCTAAAGATACTGGCTAAAAAGTAGCCTTCACTAAGCGTTTGGTTCTTTTGCTCTTGCTTCATTTGTTTTATATCTTCTAGCAAATCCTCTTTCTTATGTTGATACCAAGCCTTCGCAGAATTTCCTCCGATTGATAACTCAGCCTGAACCAACTGCTCGAATTGCCGCAGCAGCTTCTCGAATGCTGCAAGATCGATCAAATAGAAATCCTTCTCCTTCATAAATTCAGCTAAATAATAAAAGGTACTGCCTAGTTCCGAATTACTATTTGGATATTGTGTAAGCTTATATCTAGGTGTAAAGATTTTCTTTTCGATTTCTTCTTTCGTCAATGTCTTGTAGACCTTGATTAATTTTGTGCCAAAAAGGCGTTTCTTTCTGACGGTAAATTCATTCGTGAGGAATTTCGGCAGCAGATCGTTAATAAAAAAAGAATAGGTATCTGCGACACTGTATGGTTGCTCTGGCTGATTCTCAGCTTCAAAAAAATCCAGATGCTCCCAGATCACGTCTACGACCAATTTCTCTGGATCGTAAGCTGATTGTTCATAGCTGCCATAGACATTGAAAAGTTCGCTGCCTTGTTCATCTTCGACTCCGATTCGGTTACTGTCTTCAAAGGGAATGTAGATGTAGCCATCCTCATATGCGCCATTACTTATCTGGTATTTCTGAACATGTTCCCGAATATTTTCCCACAGTGGAACCTCAAGCTGCATCAGCTTAAATTTGCCATGACTGCCACGATAAGGCTCAAAGGCAAATGATTCGATAGTTTTCATGAAATGAGTGATCTTTGAAACATACTTTTTGATGAAGGTATCGATTACGACACACAGTTCATCCACTTCGTCTTGATACAAATAAGCGATACTATTGCCAAAATCGGCGAAGTATTGATCAAGCTCTTCTAAATATAATTTGATGAATTTCCGCATTCCTAACTTGGCATCTGTTTCTTTTCCAAAGTAAAACAAATCCAATAGCTCTTTATGCGTTAATTCAATATCAGCTTCCGCTTTCTTTTTCAGCCTGACTAATTGAATCGTACAGCTTTCATCACGAGAAGCTAGATTTTCTTCTGGATAAGTAGCTGTTAGGCAGACATTTTTATATTTTATTGTGATTGCCTCTTCCGTTTCATCGACCAGCAGCTCATCTGAGTAATACTCAGTTTCAGAAAACGTTTGGATATCCTGACTAACTCGCTCCAAGGTACCGTTAAAAAGATAATGATCGAATCGATCCATTCGTTCATAAAGAGCTGTCGGAAGTCTTTCATCCTCAGTTATCAGGTTTTCTTTAGGGATGCTGATTACCATTTTTTCCTGTTCAGCAGAAATTTCTTTAACTTTTCCAAAGAGCTGCTCAAAAGGATCCACCCAATAAACCCTATCCTCTTCAGAATCAATGTAAAACAGAATGGTCAGCGATCTTTTTCTAAACCACAATCGTGCAGCTGCTGTTTCAAGCTGGAGTGAAATTGACTCTTCATCCTCAGTCAGCCTCTCCACTCCTTTATATTGAGCAAAAAATTCTCTTCTTGTATCTGTCTCATCCGAAGCAAGGGTACATGAAAAATCAATTCCAAAATCATCATGCATTTCATTCACTGTGCATACTCTCGACAGATGTGCCCTTAGCACTTCCGCTGGGTCTGCAATTTTTGGTACAGCTTTCATTTCTACTAACAATGAACTCCCGCCTTTCACTTAGTTACTCCAACAACAAAAATAACATTAATTTCAAATTAAGTAAATATCATATTGTCACAAACGCATTCATATTAGCGTTTTTGAGCATATAAATAGAAAATTAGGTCCGATATTAATAACGTTTTAAATGTAAAAAGAACTCTCTTTTCCTAAGAGAGTTCTTCCTTATTTCTATGTTTATTCTATTAACTTAAGTTTATTTATGAAAACTAGACTGTTTTTATGGAAGAGAAAAACCTTGATTTTTACTCATAAACACCGACAATCGGATTCAAATAGTCATCAAATCCAAATAGTTTTTCCAAGTTTTGTTTATTCAACGTGTCAATGCGTACAGCCTTCAAGTCATCTGGTTCAAACCTTCCCTCTCCAATTTTCCATAGCTCGAATGGTGGTTGTAAGGATTGTAGATAATCGGAGAAGGGGTCAAAAAAATTCTGGCAATCATAAATAGCAACAGAATAAATGTAGGGTTTATCGGTATATTGATGAATCGTTCCAGCATCACGATCTCTGGTAACTGAAAAGGCTTCTTCATCGTCATCTAAGAAGACAAACATTTTTTCATTGGGATCAACTTCTTTTGGATCAATGCCTAGATTCGTCTTCAATTCTGAAATGACGGAGGTGTGATTCTCCAATTTTTTAAGGTCATTCAAGGATAGCAAATCCCCCGACTCAGGCTGTGGAGGTGTCGTTAGTTTGTGATCACTGGCTATGTACATGCCTAGGGACATAAGAAAGGCTCCTTCCATTTTTTGTTTTCATTCATTATACACTCAACTATTTTGTTACAGTCATTGTTTTTGGCTATAATAAGTTCTTCAATTGGAACTCCTTTTGACAGATACCGAGTTTGAGCTAGCATCCTCTTTCGAGCATCGATATACTTAAAGAAAAATTCTGGAGTAATTATGAAATACATCATTGAAGACATCCTAATTTACATTGAAGAGAATATTTTTCTAGAGGAATTGAAAATAGAGGATATTGCTGCGCATTTTGGCTATGATAAATACCATTTTAGTCGTGAGTTCAAGAAGATTACCGGATACTCATTACGTGAATATATTTCCAGTCTCAAAGCCGAAAAAACAATTGAATTGATTGAACAAGAAGAAAAAATTACCTCGATTCAGGATTCTGTCGGATATTCCAGCTCGGGAAGCTTCTCCAATATCTTTAAGAAATACACCGGAAGTTCCCCAAAGCAATACCAGCAAGAAATGTCTGACCTATATCACGCTGCTAAGGAGTTTGAAGGCAGCAAAGCAACCTCCGCTAAATACTTTGAAGACGTTTCAGACTCTTTTTGTCAGGCAACGATCGAATTGCCTACCGGATTTAAAAAAGGGCTTATTTTTATTGGTTTATTCCATACACCTATCCCAAATCATCGACCTGTATCAGGGATTGCAACGAAAAATCCTAAAATGAATCAACTAAAGAATATTCCAGCCGGAGAGTACTATCTTTTAGCCTGCGCGATTGATTCCACAGAGACCGTATTTTCTTACTTTAATTTAAGCAAGTCACTACGAGGAAAAGTCGCTGAAAAAATTTCCTTTCCTGAAGCTAGCGGCAATCATTATACGATCAAGCTTCGCCCGCCAATCAAAGAAGATCCACCCATTCTTATTAATCTGGTGAAACTCCTGTCCTCTGTCTTGAAGAAGAACACAATCTAGAATAATTTTTCTAAAAATGGTTGTGCTACTATGACTATGGAGGTGGTCAAATGATTCAAGCAAGTATTCCTTTTTTACTATTTAATGACGACTGTGAGCAAGCACTCGCTTATTATGTCGAAATTTTTAATGCGGAGATCATTGAGAAAATGACCTTTGAAGATGTTGGATACACGGAAGATCGTCAAAGAAACAACTGTATTGCGAACTCTACGTTTAAGCTCGGAAATAATTTATTCTATGCTGGAGATGCGGTTGAAAAAGGTGATTTACAAACCGTTTCCAAGAACAGTCGCATCTCTTTTTGGCTTGAACTGGATTCTCTTGAAGAAATCGCCGTTTTAGAAAGCAACTTAATATCAACTGGTTCAGTCAGTCTTGTTGCGCTTCACAAGACTTTTTGGGAATCTCACTATGCTAAGGTTCAAGACCGATTCGGTATTGTGTGGGAATTGAATGTACAAAATTAATAAGACCACCGGAGTAGAATCATCTGCTCCAGTGGTCTTTTATGATCCATTTTATTAGTGATAGTCCTCAGAAATTCACAACAATGTTTCTTTTAGAAGTTAATGTGGCTATAATTGATCTCCAACGAACTTTAAAGCTAAAAAAGAACCCTCTTCCAACAAGAGGATTCTTCAAATCTATCTTTTTATTCCGTCACCCAAAGTTTGCTATCGTCTTTATAAGGCCATTTCTTCGCACCGTTTTCTACGATGAATAAGCGAGACTCATCGACACCTTCGTCGATTAATAGTGAGATCGTACGCTTTGCACCGCCACCGCCGCCAGGGCAGACAACGTAGATTGGATTGTCGCCATCTTTGAACTGATCCGCATTATCAACGACTAATTTTTCCAAGTCTTCCGTATCGACTGGATAAGCTGGTACGCTAACTGAGTTTGGCAAATGTCCTTTGGCATAATCGGATTCTGGTTGGATATCAATGATTTGATAATCGGTTGAATCGTCTTTTTCAAGCACGTCCTTCATCTTTTCTGGCGTGATCATTTGCCAGTCGATGTCGGCCTCCGCACGATCCTTCTTCTCTTCCTTCGCATCATTGCTTGAACAACCCGCTAACACGATCGCAAAAACTGCTAATGCGATCACGAATAATCCACTTACTCTTTTTTTCATTTTCTAAATCCTTCTTTCGTCGTCATTTTTTGTTTGGATCACTGGCTTGATGAGTCGCAGCTTTCCTTCCCAATCAAAATTTTTGGACACAAAAAAAGACCGCTTTTATTTGTGTCCTTCGAAAGTATTGGATTGATTTTCAATCACGGAGATACTTTGAGGGAAAGAATGCTAACTGTACTCGCTTAGAGACTCTAAGTATAGTTCTGCTTCATAGTCATAGTCGTTTTGGCATTTCTTTCACCTCCTAGTTCCTAATGTAAGGCCTCTCTCAAACACAGTATATAGAAAGGAAAACGCTTTTTCAATAACGTTTAATAAATTATTTTTTCGTTGCAAAATCTTTTAAATCGCCTAAAAAAATTGAATAAAATCACAACTGTTTCGCAAAAAAAAGACACAAGATTCCTTCTTGTGTCTCGTTGTTTAGAGTTCAATTCTGCCTTTTAGTCCTTCACTATAAGCTATCTGCTGATCAGTGGTGATCACGATCCCTTCAATATCATCCAGCTGATTCAGTTCTGCTAGTACTTCTTGAGCAGATCTGCCAAATAGACGTGTCGTCCAAATCTCACCTGCTAAGGATTCTCCCGAAACGATCGTCAAGCTGGCTAGATTGGTTTTGATGGGATAGCCGGTCTGACTATCAAAAATATGGTGATAGCTTTGCCCCTGCCAGTCAAACTTTCGCTCATAGATTCCAGAGGTCACAACGGATTCGTTTTGTACTTTTACCACAGCGACATAGTTTTCTCGCGGTAAGAATGGGTTTTGGATGCCAATCCGCCAACGACCATCTGCTCGTTGCGGTACTGCTCCATAGGTTAGCACATTTCCGCCGAGATCGATAAACGCCGCAGTCGCTCCAGCCTTCTTGAAATCAGCGATGATTTTATCAGCAAAGTAGCCCTTCGCCAATGCGCCTAAGTCTATCGCCATCCCTGCGTGTTCCAAATAAACAGTTTGTTTCTTTTCATCTAATTGGATCGCTGCTGGATCAATCAACGGCAGCAGGCTTTGAATTTTTTCTGGTAATGGATAGTTTGCATCCTTGAATCCGATGCGCCATTCTTGGATCAAAGGACCGATGGCAATATTCAGCGCACTATCTGCTATCAGGCTTTGTTCTTTACCGATTTTGATTAATTCAAAAAGTTCCTGATCTACTTTGACTGGAGCGATCCCTGCTTGGCGATTGATTTTCATCAATTCAGAATCCTCTGCATTGGCACTGAAGCGCTGCTCAAATTCTTTCAGGCGGGCGGCAGCTTTGATGAGTAAATCTTCCGCTTCGGGATGCTGGATCGAAAGCTTGATGATTGTTCCCATCAATTGGAGTATTTGTTCTTTCATATCCAAGCCCCTTTCTGGATCGTCCATCCCTACCTAAAATTGGCTCCAGTCATCATCCTTCTTCGTTTTTTTACTTTTATTCTTTCTGTTGGATCTTAACATGATGTAGACGAATCCAGCCAAGACCAACAATAGTAAAAACACGAATATTTTACTTATGAAATATGCCATACTACTTGCCCTGATCGGTTACGACCGTATTTGCACCATTAACCGTGACCCAACCGTGTTTTTCTCTGGCTTGGGCTTCTGTGTAACGGATCAACTCATCAGTTACTGAATCAGCGACCTTTTTATTCGCTTCTGCTTCAGCCTCGGCTGCTTTGGTTTTCTTGTAGGCTTCACTGTCTGCTTGAGTCTTAGCGGTTTCGGCATCTAATTTGGCTTTTTCATTTTCTTGTCCTGCGCGGATGATCGCGTCAATTGATTTTTGCGTCTCCGCATCGACATCCGGTACACCAAGAGTCACATCCTCTACCAGAAAGCCTTTTTTCTCCACAGATTTCGCAAAATCGGCTAAGACCTCCGCCTCTACTTTTGAGGACTCACCGGATAGCACATCCAGTAAGCTGAACTTCGCATAAACTTCCCGCGAGACTTTTTGCAGCTTGGATTTCAACCAGCCTGATTCGATATCTTCACTGGTGATATTCCCAAACTCCTTATACATTTTCGCCGCCTTGGTTGGGTCGACTTTGTAATCATATTTGATGTTGATGGTGGTCTTTTTCCCATCGCTGGTTGAAACAGAAACATTTTTGGCTTGGATCGTTTGCAGGCGGATCGGATATTGGATCACCTTATCGATTCCGACGAATTTCACCCCTTGAGTCAGGGCTTCATCCTTGATTCCGCCATTCATTGAATACCGCACACCGACATAACCATTGTCGATTTTTTCAAAAAACTTAATTGCTGCAATCGCTCCGATAACTAGAATCAAGACGGCGGCTACAACTCTTTTAATAGCTTTACTGTGTTTGTGTTCTTTCATTCTCCCTAATCTCCCCAAAGTTGACTTATTTGCTTGCTGTTTTTAAGTGAACAGCTTCACTTGTTACTCGATAGGAACTTACGATTTCAACCAACCTATATTATCCGCCGGTATTCTCGTCCTTTCAGTCCTGCAATACTCATTGCAAGTTATTTAAAGTGTTGATGTCAAATTTTACCACATTCTGAATCCGCTTAAAATAGCTGATGAATAAAAAGTCTGAATAACAGATTCTAATATTTTCACCTTCTTGCAAAAATTACCCTCTACTTCCTATCAACTAAAAGGTACGCAAACAAATTATCACAGTGACACCAACAATGTAATCGCTTATACTTTTAGATGGATAGAAAAATTTCAAAAGGGGGATAATATGTTACTTTTATCACGTGAAAATATCAAACAGGTTTTTACCATGAAAGATGCCATCGAAGCCGATAAGGTCGCTTTCCAATTATTTAGCGAGAACAAAACGGAGGTGCCTTTACGAACTCAGATCGTCTCGGAGAAACAAAATGGGACGTTCTTATTCATGCCTTCCTATGTCCCTGATTTGGATGCGGCGGCACTGAAAATTATCAATATTTTCCCTGATAATATTGATAAAGGCTTATCATCGGCTCCAGCCCAGGTGTTATTAGTCGACGGCAAGACGGGCTACGTTAATGCCCTATTAGACGGTGTGACTGTGACTCAGTTCAGAACAGGCGCAGCATCAGGTGTGGCCTTTGACGTGCTAGGTCGTGAGGACGCCAAAAAAGGCGCACTGATTGGAACAGGTGGACAAGCGGCGACGCAATTAGAGGCCATGATCTGCGCCCGCGATTTGGATACGGTCTATGTGTTTGATCAAAATCCTGAACGCACGAAGGAATTTGCTGCTCAAATGAATGAGGAATTAAAAGCTTATGGCACTGAGATTTTACCAGCAGCAACCTCGGATGACGCGATCAGCGATGCGGATCTAATCATCACTGTTACACCAGCTACTTCCCCTGTCTTTGATGGTAGCAAGGTCAAAGCCGGAGCGACGGTCAGCTGTGTGGGTTCGTATCAACCTCATATGCAGGAGATGGACCCTGTGATTTTAGAACGAGCAAGTAAGATTTATTTCGATTCAGAAGAAGCCGTGCTTTCTGAAGCGGGTGATATTTTGATTCCATTAGATGACGGTACGATTACCAAAGATGATTTTACAGGCGATATCGGTGAAGTCTTGATGGGAAAAGTCGGCGGCAGAGAAAATGATGAAGAAATTATTGTCTTCAAAACCGTCGGGATCGGCGCACAGGATTTGGTCACCGCGCAAAAAATCTATGAGCGCGCACTTTCAGAAAAAGTTGGGACAGAATGGTCCTAGCCAGAACAACATAAAATTATCTATTAGGGGGAATTAACTATGCCACATTTGTCAGTAAAACTATATCCAGGCCGTACAGAAGAAGTAAAACAGGATTTTGCGCAGAAATTACAGGATTTCGTCGTGAAGGAGTTAGGATGCAAACCGAATGTTGTCTCTGTTTCATTCAAAGAAATCGACGCTGACAAGTGGAAAGATGTGATTGATGACGAAATCGCAGGTGAAGATGTCTATATCGAAGCGGATTTCTAAAAGGAGGCGCAGATGAAAGAACATGCGAGTATTTTTAATGACGTTTTAGGTCCAGTGATGATTGGTCCCTCCAGTTCTCATACTGCCGCATCGGTTCGCATCGGGCGTGCATTGCGACAGATGGTTGTTGGAAAAATCACCTATTTTCAAGCAGATTTCGATCCCGAAGGTTCCTTGGCAGCCAGCTATATCACGCAATGCTCTGACATTGGTCTAGTCGGCGGCTTGTTGGGCATGGACCCGACGGATAGTCGGCTAACCAACGCCCTTGAGATTGCTAAAGAGGACGGGATGGAAGTCGTTTTCCGCGTCATTCCTTATGAAAACAATCATCCAAATACCTATAAAATGGCGCTCAAAACCGATTTTGGAGAAGTGCTGGATGTCGTTGCCCTTTCCGTTGGCGGCGGCATGATCGAGATCACAGAGATCAACCACTTTGCCGTTGAAGTCTCTGGCGGTTTTTATGAAACGCTGCTCTTCGGTAATCAGTTAAAGCTAACTGAAGCAGAGCTAGCAGAAAAAATCAGCAAGTTTTGTTCTGCTGCGATCAAAGAACAGAATGGTGAAACGCTGCTGCACATCAAGACGCAGCAAGCCATTCCCGGCAACGAAATTGCTTGGCTAAACCAACAAATGAAGATCGAACGCTTTATCGCCTTTGACCCAGTCCTGCCGATCATGTCGCAAAAGGAACCGAAGATGCTCTTTTCGACCGCGGAAGAGATGATCGCCTTAGCCAAAGAGGAAAATTTGGACTTAGCCGATATGGCGCTGCGCTATGAAAGTCATCGCGGCAGTATCTCCCAAGAAGAAGTCTATCAAAAAGCCGAAGAAATTCTGGCGATCATGTCTAATGGCATCAAAGTAGGTTTAGCCGGAACTTCCTATGAAGACCGGATGTTAGGCTCACAAGCGCCGAAGATTCGAGCAAACCGGGAGAAGCTGATTGGTGACGACCTGCCGGCCAAAATCATCGAAAACATTTCCGCTTTGATGGAGGTCAAAAGCTCCATGAACGTCTTTGTCGCTGCTCCAACAGCTGGTTCTTGCGGTGCACTTCCAGGAACCTTGATCGCCGTCAGCGACTATCAGAAAAAATCTCATGACGAGTTGGTCCGTGCATTATTGGCAGCTGGCATGATCGGCGTCTTCATCGCTGAGTACGCCACGTTTGCTGCAGAAGTAGCTGGTTGCCAAGCCGAGTGCGGTTCGGGATCAGGAATGACTGCTGGTGCCTTAGTCCAATTAATGGGCGGAACGATCGAAGAAGCCGTGAATGCAGCGGCGATGGGGCTGCAAAATGTCTTTGGCATGACCTGTGATCCAATCGGTGTTCGCGTGGAGGTCCCTTGTCTTGGGAAAAATATGATGTGCGGGATGAATGCGCTAGGCGCTGCGAATATGTCGTTGGCTGGCTACGATGTGGTCGTTCCTTTAGATGAAACGATTGAAAGCTTTAATAAAGTCGGTCGAATGATCCCAACGTCATTGCGTTGTACAGGACATGCTGGTCTGGCTCAAACACCATCTGGATTAGCGATCGCCGAACAGTTAGGCTGTCCGCTGGATTGCTGCTGATAAAAAAACTAAACCAGAGTAGCCAGTTATTGTTGGTTACTCTGGTTTTTATCGTCATTTTTCTTAATCGTCTACCTAGAATAGTTCTCTCATCAGCAAAATCAGCGAGGCAAAGATACAGGTGAAACCGATAACTCTGAATATTAATGTACTTTTTCTATAGGCACTGCTACGAGTCCGCCCCACCACTCTTCGCTTAGCTGGTAAAAAGAGTAATAACAGTCCTAAAGCAAGCAATACCATTGGTAGAAGGTACCCTTTTGCTTGATCCAACAACAACTGCTTGTTCGTATGGGGCAAATGTTTCTCTTTCGATACACGTTCATTGTACTTCAAGGCTATCTTCGGCATGTCCGCTGTTAGCTGCTCCTTCTGATTCGCTAAAACTACTTGGTTCGCTTGGATCGCAAGTTTCGGTTCTTCATTCTTTTTTACAACACCATACAAATCGTCGGTTAATTGGATCGATTTTCCTTCGATTGTATGAGTGCCTTTTGCTAAAAGCAAGCGATGTTCATACTCATCAAAGACTTTTTTTAGCAACGCATTACCGAAGGGATGTCGATAATATTCTCCGTCCTGATCAGACCAGTCTCCCACACCTAAGATCACTTCAATCACACGCGTATCTCCCCGCTTAGCTGTCGCAATATAGTTGAAGGCACTGCTGGGACCTGAGCCAGTCTTCATTCCATCTACACCTTCAAAGCCATATTTTGCTCCAGGCAAGGAATAATTATACGTCTCAAAAGTCTCTTCATAAGGTGTACCCGCCATAGCGGTGACCTTTGGCTGATTGGTAAAATCCAATACCTCGGGATGCTCATTAATCAAATGAAAGACCATCGTGGCTAAGTCCCGAGCCGTTGACGTATTACTGCCATTGGGATCGAATCCTGCTGGATTGTAAAGACCTTCAAAGCTCGCAGCAGATGCGCCGCTGCAATTATAAAAAACAGTATTCTTCATGCCGATTGTTTGGGCTTTTTCATTCATTTGCTTAATGAACACGCCAGCGTCGTTCTCCGAGACAGCGTTGGCTAGCATTACTGTCGCTACATTTGATGAAGGAACCACGACCATTTTTAGCAGCTCTCTGACCGGATACTCGACACCTGCCACAATATTGTTGTTACTGATCGCGTACAATTGGCTGATTGCTTGATCGGTTTCGGTCGCTTTGATTTTTGTATCTAAGTCAAATTGCCTCTCTTTAATGGCATCAAAAACTAAAAAGACGGTCATCATTTTCGAGATACTTGCTGGCTCTCTCACCATTTCAGCGTTCTCTTCCCATAAGATCTGACCGTTTGCTCCATCAACGACGATGGACGCTTTTGGTTTGTTCTCCGCTAAAGCATCGGTATATCCAGCTGCTTTCGTTATTTCCATCATATCTTCAGCCGCATAGACTGGTGTTTCTAAACAAAGCAGAAACATAATAAATAATAAAAATAAAACCTTTTTCCCCACAGGACCTCCTAATTAACATGTAATACCTTAAATTTTAGCATATATAAGAAATAAATTTTAGAAATTTTTTCATATGATCTACACATTCAAGTCATTCCTTCCGAGTAATTTCTCAAATAGAAAAGCAGGCTCCCCCATTAATAGGGAGAACCTGCGATAAAAATCCTTTTTTTCAATGGTTTTCGGTTGGCGTTTCAAAAGCAATGAAATTAAGATAGTTCAAATTGAATATTTCCAATTGTTGTAATACGTTTGAAATCAGTATCATACAGATTCACATCTAATAAGAGGTCTTGATCTTTATAAAGTTTTTCATACTCGTCTTTATCCAATACGAAAACTAAACACTTAGTTGCCTCGCTTCCTTTACCGACATTGTCTTCCCCACTCTTAATTTGCAACATATTTTCGCTCATCATTTTAACGGTATTACCTATTTTCAGAGTTGCAGAAGTGCTATCGACATTTAAAGGGCTTTCTCCATCATTTTTTATATTAAGTTTAACCGTTATTAGAACAACACCTGATTCAAATTTACTGAATCTTGATGCTTGATCTTCATTAGGTTCAAATGAAGTTATTTGATAGCCCTCTGCTGTAACAGTTGCATTCTCAAACGTTTCTGATTTTCCGAGATTTTTTTCGTGAATCATTGTTTTTGTTCCCATGTTATCCTTTGTTAGCTTATCTTCATAAAACTTGGAACTTTCAGTATTATTCTTATCCCCTTCATCAGACAAAGTAATACGCTCTTTTTTCGGTTCAGCAATCGTATCTGCTTTACTAAAACTATCAGGTTTGCTGTAAAAACCTGGAAGTTCAAATTCGGCTGTACCAGATTCAGTAATTTTTTGCATCGCCGCAGGTTTAACTCCTAAAGCTACAAATCCTGAAATTTCTTCGTTCGGCTTAATCTCATTGTTCTTTTCAAGCAACTCACCCACTAAATCATTCTCTAAAAGGTCTTCATCACGACCAATTGCAGAACCATATCCCACAACATTCATTGAGAAACCTGGACCAGTATAAACACTTTTGTCGCTATTATTCTTATAAGTAGCAGAGACCAATAATACGCCGCCTTCTCTGTTTTGATCACCAAAGGAAACACTAAAATCACGCGAAAAATTCTCAATCTTTATATATTGATAGCCATTGATTGTAAAATTAACAGCGTTATCTCCATTAGTAACTACGTCACCTTTCTCAAAAAGCATCGTTAACTTTTCTGCTTTAGTATTCTCTTTCAGTAACTTTTGTGCGTCTTCCATATCTACTTCTTCATCAGTTCTCTCTTCTTCTACGTTGCTGTTACTAGTTTTAGTAATTCTCTGTTTTTCCCTTGAATTACTAACGGAAGATTCCGATACACTTGATTCCGATGCGTTATTTTTTGAATTTTCACATCCACTAATTCCTAATAAAGCAATTGTTACTAGAGACAATAAAACCTTTTTTTTCATTTTTCCCCTTCTTTCAAACAGTTCTTTTATAATGGGTGGTGCATAGATTAATTCATTTTTCATAGAAAAAACACAGTCATCGAGAATAAATAAAAAAGTCGAAGCCTTCCTAAAGCTGAAAGGAAGACTTCGATATTTCCTTAATGTTATAACGATTAGTCGTAGTTAGATTAGTAGCTTTCTTTTTTCTACAGTTACAATATTCAACTATTAATAAAGACAGAAATTGACTATCTAAATATCTAGGAGAAGTTCTTTCTTCTTGTATGAAATACGGCTCGCTATCTTTTTCTTCGCATACTACTTACTAATCGAAATCAATATCATTTTAAACATTCGTTTGTACATCCTCATAAAAGGCAGCTCGAGTAGCCGATACATACGGTGCCACCCATAAATAAGCTATTCCAAATGTAACTGCTGATAAGATATACCATCCCAAAAAAGTGATATCTAACCAGAACAAACGTCGCTTTTGACCATCCATTAATTGGCGGCTTGCTGTGATTGTATCTAAAGCCCTAGGTTTCTCTCCTGTTTGTTGTACCTGATCATAATAGATGAAGTAACATTGAGAATACGCATAACTTTTTACAACTCCTGGAATAAGAAACAGAATCATCCATAAGCTCGTAAAAATATTGAAAAGTAATGACAATAAAATCACCCCTCCAATAAGCATACTCTTAAACCCTCTGAACGCATCTTTCAGTGGTTCAATTGTTGAGCGGTCTCCCCGTATTAAATCTAAGTACGTCCAAGAAATCCCACTCAAAAATATTGCACTGATAATTGAGGATAAGAGACTAAAGATTCCTTCATCCATTATACTTTCTGAAATAGCTGAAACGATTGCTGCATCAGTTTCATGCGTAAAAAACCAAATCGTCCAAGATAATACACCAAACAGAAAAACACTTACAATCAACAATGTAGGGATAAAATTCAAAAGAATCGCTTGCTTCCATTTCCCTCTAAGCGCGTTTTTTGCCTCTGCTTTTAATTCAGCAGTTGTTTTCATAAATAAACAAACCCTTCTAATCAAAAAAACTTTTTGACTCCTTTTAGTCACTTTCAATATACTGTTCGTAGAAAAATATCTATTGGTTCAATTCGGAAACCTAACACTTATTACAATGTTTCTTCTTTTTCTTAAATAGAATCGTACCAATTCCCATACTCATGATTAAGCCAATCAATGTAAGGATTACATTGCTTGAAGACTCACCCGTTTTCGGTAATGTTTCTTCATCTGACTTCGCTTTTACTGAGCCCTTTTGTTCAGTTTTTGTCGTTGCCAATTTTTTAACAGTATTAGTTTCTTCTGCTTTTTCCTGAACCGATGTAATCTCTTTAGTCGGCTCATCTTTAGGTGTTTCTGTTGGTGTTTCTGTTGGCGTTTCTGAATCTTTTCCATCCGTAGGGACATCTTTCTCTTTAACAGTTAATGTCATTACTTTTTCAGCTGTTTTCCCTTCTGCAGTACTCGCACTAAACTTAATTTCATGAACACCTGGTTCTACTAATGTGTCATCAACAAATTTAACCTTGATTTTGCCATTCAATACTTCAAAGCCAGTAATAAAGTCATTAGGATCTTCTGTAGAAGCCCATGCTAAGATCATCTCTTTAGTCAGTTTATCCCCAACGTACATCACCTTATCCTCCACAATAATAGAAGGTAAGCGATCACTTGCCTCATCGAGAACATTAACATTGATCGTCTTCGTATCAACAGTACCAGCAGAGCTTCTTACCTGATAGGTCACTTGATAAGTTCCTGCTTTTGCCGTATCAACATTATTTGATAATACAAAAATCCCGGTACTTGAAGCATCTGTCGCTTGACCTAACTCAGTCTCTGTACCATTCACATCTGTCTCATATCCCTTAGCATAATTATAAGGATCAAATGCCTCGCCTACATTTATCGTTACATCAGAGGCATCGATTCTCACTGCACTATTATCAACGATTGTAATATTGACAATTTTTTTGGTAACCGTGTTATAACTTGAAAGAACTGCTACTTCAACAGCAATCGTACCTACTTTATCTGTGGAATGATGACCAGCAACCACAATATTCAATGGTCCATTTGGAAGTACTGTTCCATCTGCGTCTTTTACTACAATACGGTCGCGAATCGCTTGAACATAATCCGAACCTTTCGGTAAACTAAAATCTGCTAGTTCTATAGTGTACATCCCAATATTGGCTTCAACCACCATGATATGCGCAGACTGTGTTGCAGTTTGACCTTTTGAATTTGTAACTGAGTAGGTAAGCAAGTAAGAACCAACAACATTGACATCTACGTTTCCAGTAACTGTTACTTTTGATGTAATATCTCCATCCGTCTGATCCGTAGCACTAACCCCTGCCATTGGATCAAAGGCTGTTCCTTTAGTAATTGTTTGTACCGGAATAATATTGATTGCAGGTTTTGAATCGGTTGGTACATTTGGTGGAAATGGCTCAACATCTAACGGATTCACTTCCATTTGTTTTTCCTGAGAGACACTTTCTTGTTGAGTGACCTCTGGAGCTGGTTGTTCCTGTACAGGTGCAGGTGCTACGTCCTGCTGCGGTAACTCCTGTACTGGTGCTGTTTCAGGAGCGGGTGTTTCTGATGTTTGTACTTCAGGCGCGAGTGTTGAAGCGGGCTGTTCAACACCTGGTACAGTTGGAGCAGCTGGCTCAACAGATGGTGCAGCTGGAGCTGATACCTCTGTTGCTTGAGGACTCACCTCATTTTCAGCAGCGTTCCCCCCTTGAGTAGCAAGAAACGCGGGTAACAATACCGATGCTATGGTTAGTGATGCTAAATACTTCTTTTTCATTATTTCTCTCCTTTTGTTATATATTTATCTAACCTCTAAAAGAGGATAAGATCCTTAATGATGACTTGTGTCTCAATCGTTCTTAACGAAATACTTTCTTACTCATCCATTTGACACAGAAACGATACTTTTCAAAAGCTCTTCTGCTTGAAGATAATTAAGCAAATTTTGATTGATCCTGTATCCTTTTCCCCATAATGTATGAATAGCTATTTTTTCTAGATCAGCCTGCTCAAACTTCATTTTAATTCGTGTTACAGTACTAGAAAGTGAAGCCAAATGAGATTTAGTGACATCTTCTTTCCAAACCTTATGACAGATTTCTTCACGAGTAACTACTTGGTTGCCTGCTTCAATTAGAATGGATAAAATCTTTGATTCAGTCTGAGATAATCGATGAAAGGTCTCAATAATAAGTCGATTTTTTTCGCTATACCTTTCTGGTTTTTGAAGATAGTTTGAGCCAATTAAAGAAACCTTACCGGATAATTGAACAACATTATTATTTTGCTTAGTTATTTCGGTTCGCCCTACACTATTTTTCAAGTTATATAGGCATTCTCGTAATTCATCAATCGAGTCGGATGATGAAATAATCGCATTTAGCTGCTCATTCTCTAAACATCTTTGATCAGCTTCTGTTACATTTGTATCTACTTTACGTATGATCCGAACGGAGTGATTGTTTAGAACTGGTATAAGCTCTATCACTTCTATTTCACAGATTGTTTCACTCAAAATCACGAATTGAAAAAGTTCAAAAAATTCTCTTATTTCTAAATTTTGTCTACAAGTATCAAAAATTTTCGAAGAACAATATACCTCGTAGTTCAGTGATTGCAGTTTTTGCTGTATTTCTTGTTCAGCTAATACGTTTTTAGTCAGAATCAAGATTTGGTTCACACTAATCTCCCCTTTTTTCTAAAACTATTCATAGCAACGCAATAAATTATTTATGCTCTTTTCTCGTGATTACAGAGACTTTTGGATATTCATAACGTCCTTTAATCTCCTCCAAATCAGGTACATTACTCTTTGCCAATTGATCCACACGACTTTTCAGTTCTTCATAAATACTCAAGATCGTTTGACGGGATTCGTCGACTTCACAAGAAATCTCTTTGGCACGATCGTGGATCGTTTGTAGCTCAGCTTCTGAATCTTTAACAATCCGTTGAGCGTCCAACTTCGCCTTTTCAACCATACGATTCGCTTGTCGACGAGCAGAAATCAAGACTTCCCCGATTTCATGCTGGGATTCGGTTGATTCTAATTGGAGTTGTTCATTCTCTTTCTGGAGCATCGTAATTTGTTGCTGTAATTGTGCAATTCGTTCACTTTCCATCACGGAATCTTGATGCTTCTGATCTTCAATTAATTGTCTAACCAACTCTTCCTTCTCTAAAATCAATTGATCTTTTTCGAGGATTAATTGATCCAATTGAGTCACCAACTCTTCTTTTTCCTTAAGATCACGCATCAGATGATTCATTTGCCGTTCAGCCTTCTGAAGTTCCTCCTGATGATGATAGGAGTCATCTTTATGATTAAGCGTTAAATCACGAATTTGTTGCTGTGCTTTCTGCAGTTCTATTTTCAATTGTTGATAATCTTCTACCGTCGCCTTTGAATTCTTCAATTCTTCTCTTGCTTTTTCTAATTTCTCTTTCAAATCTTCTGATTCTTTATTTTCTTGTAGATTTCGTATTTCTTGTCTATTTCGCCGAATCTCCGCTTCCAACTCTTGAATTTGACGACGATTTTCTGCCTTTTCTTCTCCTGTTCGAATTAACGCCTGTTTGTACTTCTCGTTTTCTTTCATTAAACGCTGATTTTCTAGTGCACTTTCTTTTGTTAATTTATTCAGAAGATCATCTTTCTCTTCATTCAATCGTTTTAACTCAGAAATTTTATCCATTTGCTTTTTTGAATATCTTTCTGGTAAAACATTAGTCTCCTCTTCAAATAATATTTCTTCTTCTGGTACGGAATTGATCTCATCAATGATGTTCTTGTTAAAAAACCAACCATTCTTCTTTTGTTGTGCAGTCATTTTTTCTCCTCTTTCCTTACTTACTCGTCTTCTTGGATCAATGAAAATTCTTCGTCTGCTTTCTCTCGTGAGAAGGTACAGCTATAGGTTTTCTTCTTGTTTTTATCGTTCATTAAGTTCATTTGGAAAGTAATTTGTGTTAACTTCGAAATGTCCTTGGCTTCCTTCGCAAAGGCTTTGATGTTATCTTTGATCTGTTGGCGATTCTCCTCGCTGCCGGAATCACCTGCCATAGCGATATTCAACGTTTGCGTTGGGATATCCAGTACAATCAGCGTTGTTGAAAGCCCAAAGTACGGGCTGACCTTCGTAGAGATGTCACTTTCGATCTCGTACTGTTTTTCGCGATTTTCATCGGAAAACAACTCTTCCCATGGGTAATCCTTCAGCCCAATGCCCTTGTTGGGATAGGTTTTGATGGGAAGTTTGTTGATAATTTGTTTTTGTTCCTTTTTCAACGTGTACAGCTCGTCTTTTAATTGATTGGTTCGTTCGGTGACGACATGCAGCTGGTCCTCCATTTGAAATAGCCCATACGTCGTTAACAGTAGACCCACCGCTAAGAAGATGGTCAGATATAGCAGGGCGGAAACGTGTTTTCCCTGTTCTGCCTGTTTGACGTATTCCAGTTTCCGCTGAAAGGACAACGGGGTATTCGGTGGTACCTTCAGCCGCTGCAGCTGCACCTTAATGATCATTCGCCGAAACCAAACGATGAGTATCAAAATGACCAGCGCAACGCTAATCCAATTTATGATCAAAATGTTTCTTTCCCCTTTTCTCTCGTTTCGTTTCTAATCAAAATAATCCACTAACTTCTGATCCTGTTTCTTTTTCTTTATCTCTTTTAACAGCGAACCGTTGGAAAGCGCCTCGACTTTGAATTCCAAGTCATCGTAAATCGATAGCACGTTCTTACGTGACTCGGAGACTTCGATCAAGATTTTTCTTGCCCGGTTACTGATATTTTCTAATTCCAATTCGGCGGAGCTGATTAAATGCTTGGCTTCTGTCTGTGCCTCCTCAATGGTTCGGTTGGCTTGTTTTTTCGCTGAAATCAGTACTTCACCGATCTCTTGTTGAGATTGAACGACTTCCTTTTTCAGTTGTTCGTTCTTTTCCATCAGTTCCTCGACTTGTTTTTTCGCTTGAATCAGCTCGAGGCTTTCTTCGTTGGCTTTTTGATTTCTCAACTTGCTTAACTCGATTTGTGCATCCGCCAAACGACTGGCCAATCGTTCTTTCTCTGCTTCCAGCTCTTCTAGATGACTCGTTTGTTCCTCCAGCTTTGCGATTTCTTCATGGGCATCAAACAAGGCACTGTTGAGGGCTTCTTTTTCCGCTGCGAGCTGTTCCATTTCCTCACTCGTTTCTTCCTGTACCTGTTCTTCTGGTTGTTGTCCCTGTTCTTCGATCGCCATGTCTGATTCCTCCAATGCCTTCGTAAGCTTCTGCGCTACCTGTTTTTTTAACTGTTGGATCGTTTGTTTGTATTTCTCATTATCATCCTTCAATCGTTTCAATTCTTTACCGATTTCCTGCTCTTTTTCCTCAAGCAGCTCATCTAGGACATCATTTTCAGCCTGAAGCTCTATCAGTTTCGCCTCGTTTTTTTGATTAAGTGTATGTGACTGTTGGTAATCTTGTTCCAACTCCTGATACTGTGTCTTTAATTGATCAAATTGGGCTCGTTCTTCTTCACGCTCCACTTTGATCTGAGCCAGCTTTTTTTTATTTTTACGATTTTCCTCTTGTGCGGCTTCGTAGTTTTTCTGGTATTCCTTTAGTTGTCGCGTTAACTCCTTCAAATCAACAGCATGCGCTTCTTTTTCGATTTGTTCTTTTTCAATTTTTGCCGCTATTCCTTCTAACTTTTTCTGCTTCCTTTCAAGTTTCTCTTGGAGTTCCGCGATAATGGCTTCAGTTGTTTGCTTCTCTTCATCAATCTCAGCAAGTTTTATCTGCCATTCTTCGTCTCGCTCCGCTAATTCGTCTCCCATTCGAACGCGTTCAAAATCCAGTTTTTCTTTTAAAGATTCGTTCTCCTGTTCTAGTTCTTGAACCCGAACCTCAGCGTCCTTCTTCAAAGCAACCAGTTCATCATAGACTTGTTGGAGTTCGGATTGTTGGTTAGAATAATTGTTCTCAGGCTGTATTTCTAAATCTAAATTTTCCGACAATCCTTCAGAAAACGTCTCCTGTTCTTGAATCAGCTCTCCTAATTCTGACGGTGAAACTGCTTCCGTATCAGCTAAACGATGGGTATCACGGATCTGATCTGTCTCGTTATACAGCTCCTCCGCATTGAGTTCCTCTTCAGTGATTTCATTGATAAATTCCTTTAAAGCTTGCGTTGATAGCCATTTTCGCTTTTTCTTATTTTCTGCCATTAGCCCTTCCCACCATCATTCTTTAGATTCTGCTCAGAGACATTTTGTTTATTGAAAGTATCCTCGCTTTTCTCGCGAGCATACGTCACGCTATACACGACTTTTTCATTCTTTTCACTTGAGGTGATCAGCTGAACATGAATCGCCATCAGTTCTGGAATCTCTTCCGCTTCCTTCACAAAGGAATCAATGTTTTTTTTGATTGTTTCTCCACTTGTGTCATTATCTGTCCAGGCTTTTAACTGAAGAATCAGCGTTTTTGGTTCAGAAAATGATACTTTTGTATCAAAAGAACTAAAGTATGGGCCTGATCGTTGAGAAATGGCGATTTCTGTCTGTTTTTGCAGCTTCAAATCTTTGTTTTCTCCGACTAACTTATCCCATTCATATTCCTTTAAGCCAATACCATTTTCTGGATAATTCTTTAAAGGAGTACTTTTGATCAATTCCTTCTGTTGTTTTTCTAACCGTGCAATTCGCTGATTCGCTTTCTGATTCTGCACGGTCATTTTCTGCTGCTTATCGGCTAAAATCAGAAAAGACCCCATAATAATTACTGTTCCGATCCCGATCATTAAACATGCAATCAGTAAATAGCGAATATGTCTGGACTGTTCGATTTTTCTTAGATGGTTAACTTTTCGTCGAAACAGTGGTGTTTGGTCTGGTTCTTGTTGAACCGCCGTAAAACGTAAATCAAACATCAGTCTGATAAAAATTAGTATTATAGACAAACCTACGAAAATAGCACTGATTACCCCTGATATCACCATCATGACTTCTCCTCCAGCAGGATTTTTTTATTCATTCACTCTCGCCTGCTTTCCGATTAGAGAGGGTAGATGGAATTGCACCGTGCCCTCAATTTTCTCTTTATAAACAAAGCCAAAGGTACGGCTGTCCTTAGAGACATCAATATGATCGCCGGTGGTAAAGTATAGTCCTTTTGGAATCTTCGTTAACTCTCGAAATTCTTCCGCAACGGCAGGAGACAGTTGAAAGGTATAGGTCGTCTCAAACTCACTATTCTCCCCTATATTCAAAACCATTCGATCATTCCGAATAAACATCGTGTCTCCTGGCACACCAATCACTCGTTTCACGAATTTTCCAGATTCTCCGTTGACTGAAAAAGCAATCACGTCATAACGATGGATCTGATCATTTTTTTTGACTAGCACCATGTCCTTCTCTGTCAGTGTTGGGGTCATGGACGTGCCTGATATCGGATGAAAGCTATATTCTCTCCGCACTAATTGTCCCGAAATAAACAGCACCACCAATAACAGAAGGGTCAAGATCGTCAATACAAGACTTTTTCCAATAGATCTTTGCGGTGGGCTTCCTTCTTTTTTCGTTTGCCGAGATCGAACAGTTGCCATAAGTTACGGTGCTCCTCACTATTTCTAAATGTGTAAAATTTACTTTGCTTTGATATAGGAAACCTGATCAGAGGTGGCTAATGCTGTATCGATGACGCGATACGAAATCACTGTTCCTCCATAAACATTGCCTTCTGAGATCAAAATCCCTTCTGGACGAACCACTTCGACAAAGGCCACATGTCCATAGCGTGAATCAGAACCTGCCACTCCTGGTTTGAAGGAAATCAGCCATCCGGCCTTTGGTTTTTGACTGACTTCATAGCCAAGTGCCTTGCCTTTGGTTGCCCACTCACCGCCGTTACCCATGTAATCATCGACCGATTTGCCTAATTGCTTCACGCGATTGAAGGCATACCAAGTACACTGTCCGACTGGATAAGAGCCTGAACTGTTGTAATCCACACCGTTATAATCGGGATACTTCATGCGGCTGCGGTATTCTTCTGGAATCTCGTCTTTCCCTTTGATGAAGATTCCTGAATTTTCTTCGGTTGTTTTGACTTGGTCGTAATCTGTCAGATGATACAAGGCGATAATCGAATTTAGTTTTTGCCCATACATAGTATCGGTCGCATACGTTCCTGTTAAAGCATTCGTCGTGCGTAAATAATTCTTCGCTTCTGATCGCCAAGTAGACTTATAATACTTGTCATTTCCTGAGATACCACCTCGCAATAATTGGACATAATCTCCTAATGACGCCGCGTAGTTTGGATACTTTCTGAAGGCAGAGCTGATTGAGTATAACTCCCCATTCCCCCGGTCTTCTTGGGTTGCCATCGAAACAGATTGCCCTTGATACGTTCCCTTGATCCCAAATAGATTATGGTTTGGCGACAAGGATAACGTGCTGGTTCCCGAGCCACTTTCTATTAATGCTTGGGCAATCATCACTGATGCAAACACGTCGTACTCTTGTCCTAACTTCTGTGCATCTTCTGCGATTGTTTCAATAAACTTTTTTGCTCCCTCATTTTCGGTAAAATTCATAGAAGCGGGATAATCCGCTAGAACTTGTTCCCCATACTCGGTCAGGTCTGCTTCTGGTAGCTCTTGTACTAATAAGTCTTCTTCTAAATCAAGGGGTTCAACAGTCACTTGACGCTGGGTTTCTTTTTCTTCTGTTTCCGACTCAGAGACTTCTTTTTCTTCCTCTTTTTCGATTTCGACATCATCAATCGTTAAGTAATAGTCATCCCCAATATAGATACCCAATAAAACGTTTTTATTCTTTTTCTCCTGATAAATTAGACTACCAACTGTGAGATTCTCTGACATTTTCTCTGGTTTTCCAGTAATTTCTAGATTGAATAATTTCTGATAAAATTCTGCAGTAAATTGTTCCGCACTATAGTTTTCTTCTTGTTCGATCCCAAGTTGCTTAATTCCTTCATAGATTATTGCCGCATGATCTTTGTTTTTAAAACTGCTTAACAGCGGCAACTCAAACCCTTTTAAATCCGATTGTGCAACCTCCGCCGTTTTCAACTCACTTGGCAGATTCAGAGTGCTTGTTTCAGAGAATGACTCTGGTGCAGTTGGTGCAACGAAATTATTCGACTGTACGCTTGAAGTATTTGATGTTGTTGGAGCTGCTGGTGAACTTGGAACAACCGGTTTTGGAGTCACTGGCTTCTTTGGTTCTTCCGTACTTTGACTCGTCGACGGTTGTGTTGGTTCTACACTGCTTGGCATTGTTATACTTGGTTTGGTTTGACTCGATGTCGTACTGGTCGAATTTGTCGCACTTGTTGTTGACGAACTACTGGAAGGTTTCGTCGAACTCGATGTGCTTGAACCTGATGATGACAAGCTGATACTTTCGGATGACTCCGTTGTACTATTTTCAGAAGAAACCGTACTTGATGAACTTGGCAGTTCTATTTCCGAACTAGCAGAATCCTCTGGTAGCTCTATTGATTCGTCTACGGATACTTCTGGCTCTTCATCAATTGGTGTGGCGCTCTCACTTTCAGGAACAACTACTTCCTCCACAGGAGCTTCACTACTTTCAGGAACAGTGACTGAACTTTCGATCGTGCCTGTTTCTATTATTGAAGAAGACTCTTCGATCATCTCTCCAGCTTTTAATGCACCACTTCGTATACTTACAAGCCCTCCGATAAAGACGAAAAGACCACAAATTCCTATAACAATTTTTTTCATGAACGTTTCCCCTTCTAAATCAAACTAAAGAATAATATCGGTAATAAAAATAATAAGAACAACGGCACGACAGTCTGCATTGGATCAGAAATGATCTTGGCCGCTAGAGTCATACTAATTCGTTCTGACTCTGATACAGGATTCTTTTTCATGATGGTTCCATCAATTTCCCCATCATCTCGCTTAAGCTTTAATTGCTTGAACAGCTCATCGCTAGCTTCATGTAGCGGCTCCACACTCTTGAGATTCCCTTGAACAAGACGCCGATAAATCGTGCCAATATCGCCTTCACAACGTAGGAGTGTAATTTTCGCGATCCCATTTTTCGGATCTTTTTCTACATAAGAAACCTCGGTCTCTTCAATGATCTTGTTCAAAGAAACCTCATAGACATAGACATTTTTGAAATCTGTCGTATAAATTAACTGTCCTTTTTTTAAATTTTGGATTCGATGCAACAAAACATCCTTATCAAAGATATTGTGGGCAAGTACCACGTAGTTTCCCCGACCCAATTGTTGATTGGAGCGGTAGGTCGCTACTCCAGTCAACAAGTTTTCATTGGCCATGCCTGCCAAGATCGGCAGGTCAATCGACACGTCAGGAATGACAATCTTTCCGATCCCCCAATTATTCGTCGTGTTTTGAACAACGGACTTTGCCTTAGCATAATCAGATATCTTTACACTTGCGATTTGCTTCTCACCATAGTTTGCATTCTCAATCTTATCGATGTTATAGGCATTCAACTCTTCCTTTTGTCCGATATTGACTGCCGCAGATGCGGGTTCTTGTTCCATATGCAGATACCCATAGATTGCTGTAACAAGTACTGCCGTCATCGTGACAAATAAGATAATAAAGAGCGTCTTCGTAATGGTAAACAGACGTTTCAGATTTTTTCGTGCTTTCGCTGCAATGATTGGATCGTCTGATCGGAAGCGTTTGATGAAGCGTCGATATAAGCCCATCAATAGAGCAAATATCGCTATGTTTAAGCCCAGTGTTGCTAGTACAATGTTTTGATAACTCCAAGTGTTGCGTTTTTTGACCTTCTTCTTGACCGCCGTCTTATAATCAACGCGATGTCCAGTGACTAACAGCCGGAACGTGTTGATTCCTGGTGGTGTACAAGTCAGCAGGGTTACTTTATCCTTACCTTTGTGAATTTTGACCTTATCAACATCGCTTGGCAGGATTTCTTCAAAGGAATCAATCTCATAAGCCAACCGTTTGCCTAAAATATTGATAAAAAACAAATCGCCTTCTTTTAGATTACGAATATCAGTAAAAAGTACTTGGTTCTTAACCCCACTGTGTCCCGTAATGACCGAATGAGTATTTTTCCCACCAATTGGGATCGAAGTAGGTTCAAAATGTCCAAGACCTTTTTCCAATGTTTTAAAGGACGTGCCATGAAAAAAAGGCATTTGTTTGATATCAATTGCAGGAATATCGATAGTCCCCATGACATCCCCTTGCTTCATGATCTTGTTGTAAACCACTGGATCGCCCTTGGGTAATCCTTCTTGCTTATTGTAGATGTATTCGTTGTAGGCTTTCGCCAAGGACCACTGTTCGTTCTTTTCTTTTTTCGACATTTTCTTCATCGTGTCATCGTATTCAGAAACAGCCTGACTCCGTTCACGATTGGCTAAATAATTCCCTACGATCGGATAGAGTAGTGTCAATATGCCGCCAACGATCATAATGATCGCAAAGATTTTCAAAAAGGAATGCTTTCTTTTAGATTTTGTACTTTTGTTCCTCTTCTTCATGACGGGTCCTTCTTTCCAATAGGCTTACAAGTTTAAAGAAAGAATCAAGGATACTTGTTATTACGCATCCAAGATTCTTTCTTCAGTAGTGATGCATGAATCAATTCTTAAAAAACATCTTTCTTACGATGGATACTGAGCATCCCGAACGCCCCCATGGTAACAATCATCGCTAAAATCCATAGAAGCACTTGAGCGGTTCCAATGTTTCCACTTGTTTGCGGCAGCTTTTTGATTTCGCCTTTCTCATCAACTTCGATTGGCGTACCATCCGGTCCTTTGGTCACAGGCAGCTTAGGGCTGTCCCCTACAACACTCGATTTCGGATAGATATAGACTTCATTCAAAGGTTCTCCAGTCTGTTGAGGGAACGGCAGTTCGACAACTACGGGTTCCATCACATCTTTTAGCTGTGCATGTTCCTTCTCAACAATCTGATACATTCCTTGGACGAGTTTACCTGCATGGGCCAATCCTTGGTCATTTGTCGTAACCGTTGTCGTAAATGCGCCATCCCCTTGAACAGGTTCAAATCCTGCACCACCTTGGATTGGGGTTACACGAGTGATCTCATAGGACATCCCTGGTAATGGGTCAAGGTTCTTTCCATCCGCATCTTTGACTTGATCTGCCTTAGTCCCATCCAAGGGCATTGTGTCAGCGATTTTGGCAAAATCTTCTATCTTGTACTTTTGGATGAAAATACTATATCCAGCACTACCTGCCGTTTCAGCGGTCTCTGCTTCGGCATGAGCAGACACCACTCCACCAAAGCTCAAGAAGGAAACAATCAAACAGAATAACAAACGACGTACTTTTTTCATTTTAGTTTCCTCCTCTTACTTTGATTGGTCTAAAATGCAGGAAGACTCCGGTCATACCGACTACTAAGAGTGACGCCGCGCCGATTAAGATGATGCGCATCGCTTTGGTTCCTCCAGTAAATGGCAATTCGGTCTGGCCTTTATCCGCAACATGCACGACAGCCACATAATTGTAGGTTGGTACATTTACATGGATCGGATCTTTCAGTAATTCAAAACCGTCTGGCGCCTTTGTTTCAACAATCGTGTAGTCACCTGGTGGTAAACTGACGTCGAACTCTAACCAGCCAGAATTATCAGTCGCTTTAATTTCTCCGATCTTATCTTCTGGTTTTGGATTATCGCTTTTTCCTTTATATAACTGGAACTCCGCACCTTTTAGCGCACGAGTTGTGCTAGCTTCAATCTCAGCATCGCTTAATTTGCCATCCCCGTCTTGATCAACAACTGTGCCCTCTTCATACTTAAAGAGTTTTATCCGTGATAAACGTGTTAACCCAGCGTTGACATCCGTAATATGATGAACCTTATCTGTTCCAGTTAATAATGTGGGTAGATCCTTCAACACCGGATGATTGTATTCTGGTGTCTTGAAGTCATCGGGATCGGCTTTGGAATTCAGTTTCGGATCACTGCCGACTAATTGTTTCGTCACAATAGCGACTTTTTTCGTAACAACAATATCACCTAAGACGAACTCTGCTAGATAGTCCCCTTCAGGAAGATTAGAAAATGTATACTTCCCATCCGTCCCAGTTTTTATCTCCGAGTTCCCGGAACTATCAATAAACTCGTCGTCCGTCAAACTTTGTTTCACGAGTTCCTTCTTATAGGTTCCATTTTCTAGGCTAGTGCGATAAAGTTTCACGGCAATATCTTTGACTGGATCTTTTGGTGTACCATTTGAATCTTGATCCATTAATCCATCATAGTTGTCGTCATACCAGACATAGCCGGTCAGGTCACGACCATAGACAGTTGTTTCAACGACATTGCTATTTGTCAGCAAATCCAAACTAGTATTGATCACCGCTCTATTCTTAAACATGTTATTAGCTATTTGACCTTTTGGAGAAATTGTAATTTTAACTTTAAGGTTGTCACCAATAAGCAATTCATCCATTGTAAACAAGAATCCTTTTGCATCCTTTATTTTGGTATTCTCATCTACTTTCGGATTAAACTTCGACCAATCAGAAAGTGTAATATCATTAGGATTCGTTTTTTCATACCCCGAAGCCAGTGATTCTTTGTAAAGTATATCGGCCTCACCGTCAATGACTTCGACTTTTTTGACTGTATACGAACCATTAAAATCTGATCCACGTGAATCTCCTTTATACGGAAGAACATCCAACAATCGAACATCTAATAATCGTTCCGAACTGTTATTCGTTAGATTAACTGTATACGTGATGTCCGTATTTGCATCAGAATTCGCTGGATCCGTTTTTCCAACTTCAATAGCTTCTTTATCTACACTCTTTTTCAGAATGATTTGTTGACTTTGTGTTAATTGGACTTTCCCACTAGAAGTACGGAATTTTTCAGCTTTTTCATCTCTTTGAGAATCATCATCAGATAGCCAAATTTCCCCAACAGTTTTAACCGTCTGTTCTGCTATTAGCGCGGAATTAAATGTTAAACTCTTCAATATTGGTGTTGTTGTAAACTCAACTTCTGCTAGCTCACCTTTAGTGGGATTTCGATTAGGAAGTTCCCAAACCAATTTTGTTGTACCGTTCGAAATATTTTCGACAGTTGGTGTTATCTTTTTCCCTGTATTATCGACTGATGAGCCCTCATCGTAACTTAGACCTTTAGGTATAGTTGAGGTCAATCGGACAGTGTGATTCTTATCCGTACTTGAAATGATTTCCCCTGTTACTTTCCACTCAACAGTTTCATTCGTTTTATAAATATCCTTTTTAGGTTTTGTGGTTGTTTCGATACCGATAGGCTTAATGAATATGGTATCTCCGCGATTCCCAGCTCCGCTATGCCCAACGTCACATTCTCCAGTTGATTTAAACTTTGTTGGTACGTAGGGATGTTCCTTACTAGGATATTGATTTAATAATGTTCCATTAGCAAGGTACGAATAGGAGTCCATCGTAACTACATGAGGGTCATTATTTCCATTATCAGCTCCTGCTTTTCCGATCACATTCACGGGTGCTCGAAAATAAAACGAATACTTCTCTTCCTCTGTTAAAATTGAAACTACTTTAACAGCACCAATTTTACCTTTGGTTTGTGCTTCTTTAGCAGTGCTATACCACGTATAATCATTTTCCAAAACACTTTGGTCTCTTCTTGTAAGTACGGGCATACTTCCAGACTTTTTAACTCCATATTTTGTCTGCTTCCTATCGATATATCCATTTTTAGAGTTCTCATCTAAAAACAGATCTCGCCTTGAATCATACTCAAATGAATTTGCATTCCATCTTAAAAAAGTTGCTACTTTTCTAGCAAGTGTGTGACTTGCATGAGCAACATTCCCTAGATAAACATCTTTTGCTCCTTGTTCGACAATACCGTCACCTGAAGTTGACTGTTGCGAGTCGCCAATACTTGCAAATGAAGTTGCAAAATCTCCTGGTTTGTCTAATTCCATATTAGGAATGAATTTTACGACACCTACTCCTGTAACGAAGCCCCCAACTGATGTTTTCTTTGCTCCAAATTTTACAGAGGTACTTGGCGTTTCGTTAACGGTCTTACCTGGCTCAGTTTCATAAGTAAGATCCGTAATTCTTAAAGTAGTCTCAAAAACACCAGCTCCTCGATTTTCTAGAGGTTGTCTTGACCACTCTGCTATCAAACTAATACTAGAAAACATTTTATTATTTGCAGAAACTTTTGATCCCTTGAGCGTATACGTATAAGGATTGTTCAACGGAGCATATGCTGAATTATTGACCTTAATGGCATTTGCATTATCTTCTATTGCGAATGTTCCTGCATCGTAAACACCAATTTGTTTTTTTTCTTCTGAACTGACATTCGGTTCTTCAGTATGAATCTGACCAGTTTTTCCTCTAGGAATGGCTAAATCAATTAAATTATCGGTATACTTTAAAGTACTTCCAGTTTCTCTACGTTGCGCCCAATCCGCTGCCGCTGTACTACTCGTTGCCGGAGCAGTAGCAATTGCTAAGACTGGTCTTGCTTCAGCTGCAGCACCTCCAATATTGACTGTTTCAAAAGACCCCTCACTCCCAGTCTTACTCCATTTTGACTCCGATCGAATGAAATATGATATCTTGCCACTTGGAAAAGTTGATCCTCGAAAATCATCAACTGCACCTCTTTCAGGTAAAGCTTTCAAAGACAAAGTTGCACCAAACGCTATTGCGTCCCATGCAGTGCTTCTACTCGTATTAGGAGCAAATGTTTTTAGCGGTGTGCTTCCACCTTTAACCAAATTTGCAGTTATCGAAGCTTTTGCAGAAACTGTTGTTGGCGAAACACCCAAAGCTGTTAGGTTTTCATCAGTGTATTCCTTATTTATCTCAACCGTTTCGCCTGTCTTCTCATTCTCTGCGCTTAGAATGGTCAGCTTAATATTGGGTTGCAGAGTGTGTCCATGCTTTGCGCCAAAAACATTGACGATGATTGGAATAATGATGTTGCTGTTTCCAGGTTCTATGAGTGTATCTTCTACAAAACCTAATGACGTTTTCGAGTTGGCTGTATCCTCTCGTAATTCTCCATAGTTCTCTGGTCCTTGCATAACAGCAGCGTTGAATCGTTCTTCCCCATCGCTTGCAATTGTATAAGCATCAGGGAGTTCCATATCAACACGGTATTTTATATTCTTATAGTTAACTGTTGCGTCTGTACTTTCCATTGAAAATGCTAATTTATAAGCAACGGAATCATAGCTTCTGACAATACCATTCTTTTCGTTTTCGTCAAATCCAGCTTTATTTCCACTACCTTCATCAAAACTATTGGTACCATCTGCCACACTAAGATGTAATCCAGTTACCTCCACAGCCGAAGCTGATTCTTTCGTTGCCTTGTTAGCGGCCTTCTTCAAGTCCGGTAAATCTCCTTTGAACTCAAATGGCTTAAAAGAATCCTTCGCTGTGAATTGTTGTTTCTCGATTTCATCTAAGGTAGGTAATGCTTCATTTTGTTTTTTTCCAATAAACTGTAATACTTTCTGTTCTTTATTGCTTTTTACGGAAGAAAGATTGACCTCTATCTCTTCTCTTACTTTTTTTTCAAAAAGTAGCTTTACTTGACTTTTTTCTGCTATTTGTAAATATGTGGCGGTAATTTCTCCATCTTTATTTATCACTTTGACCAAGCTATTTTCAATGGGATCTTCGTCTTCTTCAATATCCGTTTCAGTTTTTGCTAGTAATTCTTTGACACTAAAATCTGTTTCAGATATTTCCTTTACAGCCAATTTTTCTTGTTTTGAATCAATGGTTATTTTGTCCATACTTGAGAACTTAAGCAATTGATTTTCGTCAGACTTAATATCGACTTCAACAGATGGTTCCTTCGTTTGAAAGGAACCATCCGTGATGTCATTGCCGTTTTGGTAAATATTTACAAATGTATTCGCCGTGTTATCAGCTTTTAAGAGCCCTCCTTTTGGAGCAATCAGAAAAATGATTGTTCCTAAAAGAAGTATGATGGGAAGAACAATCGCAATTTTTCTGTCCAGTCTTATCTTTTGCATGACTTGCCCATCCTTTCTGTCGTCTCCATTTACACTGCGCGACGTTTTTTATCAATTGCGATTGCTGCTGTACCGATAGTGATTGCTCCAATTGCGATGATAATGGTCAACATTGTTCCAGTTCCACCGGTGAATGGTAGTTTGGTTTTTGGTTCATTCACTACAGTAACTTCAATTGTACTGTCTTCATGTGAATTCAAAGTAACCGTAACTTTTTGTGGCGTTTTCAATAATTCATACCCATCTGGAGATTTCGTTTCTACTACCCAGTAATCTTTTTTGATATCTGCTTTATCCCAAGTTGCTTCAGAAGGGATTTCTGGATCTTGTTTCGTGTTATTACCAGACTCTGTGTACCAGTCTAATTTCAATCCATCGAAATGAGCATTACCATCTGAATCTGACTCAGAAGTTAAGTAAGTTACATCTTTAGGCAATGCTGGTGTCGAAGTACCATCGTCATTCAAGGTATAGGAATTGCCGTCTGATGCTAAATATTTCTTCGCTTTAGCATCTTCTTCTGTTAATGCGATATGGAATACAGCACCTGACAAATCTGCACCAGCTTTATCCGTCTTCTTAATATCTAAACCACCATTAAAGTACTCAGGTTTATCACTTATTTCTTCAGTAGGTGTTCCACCAGGAAGTAAGAATTTAACATCATAAACGTTTGAAATCGTGCCATTGTAATCTTTATCCGCTTTTACTTTGTAGACGACTTGAAGGTGTGTATCTTCATCAACACCTAATTTTTTCATACCAGCTTTAGTTAAGCTGACAACGACATCTTTCGTAGCACCTAATGTCACATCTTCTACTTTACTCCCAGGAGCAATCTCTGCAGCTGTTCCTCCACCTGAACCTAAAGTAACTTTATACTCCGTTCCATTAGTCAGTTTTACTTTTGCTCCACCGTCTTTAGGAATCGCATAGACATCCACATCTTCTAGCTTAAGATCTGCACTGATGCTATCGTATACTCTGAAGTAAGAAGCGTAAATTTCATCACCAGCTGCAAAATGTTTATCAGAGGTCACACCTGTATCTGGATCTACATAGTTTGGAACGTCCATTTCCTGAGGAGCAATAGCGAATAGCCCATCAGGAAGTTTAGTAGTTGCTTCCCATTGGAAAGAATTGCCCGCTTTGATAGAGTATCCTTTACCGCCTTCAACGGTTTTGTCTAATTCGGTTTCTGAAACAATATTTTTAGGATAAACATGAACGTCGTAAATCAAACTACCAGTATCATCTCGTTTTGTTTGTGGTAAATGAACAAAGAACGGATCCATTGGTTTAGTAACTTTCTTCGTTTCTCCCTTTTCATTTACATAAGTATAGTTCCCATCCTTATCTGGAACTTCACGGATTAAATAGATTCCATCGGCCTTCTTTTTATCATTTGCGCCAAGAAGTTCACTTACATCAAATGTCAATTTACCACCATCATCAGTCTCGCCTTCCATTTTGGCAAAACTTGTATCTTCTTCCCAATCAGTTCCTTTTACTTGTTTTAAAGGATCTGTAAGATTCGCATTTCCGATTGCTTTAACTTTAATGATTTCGAATTTTACGCCTTTCATCAATTTCTTACCGTTAAGATCCGGTGCCTTACTCGGATCTGGATTAATCCCATCTCCACGCTCTCCCAAATCGGCTGAACTACTGATTTCATACTTCCAAAGTGTAATTGTTCGATCAGAAGTATCATCGGACACAGCGTTACCACTTATATTTTGTTCTACTGCATAAGAAACATTGATCATTCCTGTTCCTACTGATCCAACCATTGTTAATACACCCAAAGTCATTGCTGTTTTACTTATCCATCTTTTATTCATAATTAACTCCTTTTCTTTTTCCTCTTTTTGATAAAATTGGTTAAAATAAATGAATAGAGAGAAATTTGATTGCCGTCATTTTTCATTCACTTATTTTTCACTTAAACAACATGGTCATTCTTTTGTGTCTAAGTTGCTTACTATTGAAAACTGTGTATGCCCGTCCTTCGATAAACATACCTCCCTTCAAAAAGTAATTTGTTAATTTTTTTCGTTACAAAAATTCAGGGCTCTTTAAAAAATCCCCGAATTTACTTCTTAGTCTTCCGAAAAACTAGAAGCCCTTTAGAAAGGCTGATAAAACAAGCTGTATTTTACAAATCTTGACGATGAATGACGGCGAATATTTTTGATCGCACCAATTTTGAGTTTTCAAATCATAAATGGACAATAAATATTTCAGACTAATTATTGACCTCCCTTAAGTAAACGTTTTCTTGAAAAAAAACAAAAAAAGCCCTCCATACAGGCTTAAATCTAATTTTTTTCTAATTAAAAACGTCTTCAGCTAATTATTTTCTCCATTTTCGAAATTACATGAACCCGTTGCTCCATCAGTGCATGTACATAAGTATCCAAGGTCATTTGTGTGGATGCATGCCCCAAAAGCGCGCTTACAGAAGAAACATCTCCCTTTGCTTCTAAGCATCGGGTTGCAAAAGTGTGTCGTAATTGGTGAAAATGGATTTTTGACAAATTTGCTTTCTCACGGATTCGGTGAAAATGATATGTCAGTAATCTTGGCTCACAAGGTTGACCATTCGTCGAAAAAACAAATGAAGTTTTTGATTGCTTACGATGTTTTAGTAATATTTTTTTTAACGATTTTCCCATTGGGATCACTCGAACAGAAGAGTTAGTCTTTGATTCTGTAAAAACTAATTGCGTCTTATCATGCGTACTTAGAGCTCCTATCCTTTGATACGTGTGATTCACAGAGATTAGTTCTGATTCGAAATCAATATCCTCCCACTTTAGCGCAGCGATTTCGCCAATTCTCATCCCTGAATGTAATGCCAATAAAACTGGTAACCCATGGTTCTTTTTCTCCTTTTTGGCAATTGACATGAGACGCGATTGCTCAGAACGAGTTAATGAACTGACCTTATTTCGCTTGACCTTTGGTAATTGAATTTCAGAAAATGGATTCGTTATGATCTTTCCATTTTTTTTTGCACAATTCAAACATTTATTAATAATTCTGAAGATGACTTGTATTGTTGCCTTGCTGAGTCTATCTTGAAGTGACTTTAAAAGTAACCTACCATGATTTCCTGACAGTTCATTTAAGGATACATCTTTGATTTTTGGAAGAACATATTTCGTCAATTTGTAGAAATAACTCGAAAAAGTAGAGGGCTTTATCTCTCTTTGGATTTCACCTAACCATTGAATGACCCATTCCTCGAATGATTCACATGAAGTGCCTCTAGTTTGTTGGAGTGTACTGTAATGGACTCGAAGCGGAAATATTTTATTTTTTACTTCTGTATAGGTTTTTCCATAAATATACCCATATTTAATCTTACCATCTGATTTTCTCCCTTTTGGATACCTTCCTTCCCATCGTCCATCTTTTCTTAGATAAATATTTTCACCTTTACGCATTTCTATATCCTCCTTTTTTTGACGGCTTAACAGACGGCTCATTTCTAATTTCCATTCTTGTTTTATGATTAAAACAAGTAATAAAAACCAATATGCATCTATAAAATAGTTATCTTTATCAATAACAATAATTATTTTGATGATTTGTATTGCCTAATAATAATCGATAATATATAATTGTTTGTACGAACAGTTTTGATATAGCTAACAAATAAGTTAATTTATTTCTACAACAGCAAAAGTCTTTCTAGTTTTTAGGAAGACTAAGAAAGTTTTTTTTCCAGCATAAATATATGTACCTTACAATTGAGGCACGCATTCTATGAGTCGCATCGTTATTTTAGCGTTGTAATTTCTTTATTATTCTTATTTAAATAAGAATAAACCCCATGACGTTCCTTATTTATTACATTTCATTAACAAAGAAAGCTTATTTTTTTACTTGTTATGAGAATTATCTTTATATACAAAAAAAGAAAAAGTAAAGAATTAGTCGTAATCTATCTCACTAATTACGACTAATTCTTTACTTTTTATCTTTATTAATCTCACTAAAATTCCTTCACTGTTTCAAACTTGATTTAACCCTTGATTTATTTAGCCATAATCATCTTTCTTTGCATGGTTTTTTATTACTATAACCAATAAAAAGATGAGAATGGAAATTATAAACTATTCGGTGCTTTCTATGTCCTATTCGGTCAAAAGAGTTTTTTAAGTTCTTTTAATTTACTACGAGACACTAAACAAGTACCGCCACTTTTAAGTAGTATCATGCGGTGCCTTTTATCGATACTCTGAATCTTCGAACGATTAACTAAATAGGATTGATGCGTTCTGATAAAATTAGAAGATAGACGTTCTTCTATCTGAGTTAAATTCCCAGGAAACTCGACATATTGATCAGCTGTGATTAATGCGACGTTATGCTTTTTACAGGTTGTCTCGAAATACTCAATAGTATCAACAGGTATATGCAAGATACGTGAGGCACTCTCCACAGTAAATATCTCTCTCACTTCATGCAACTCATTACCTAACAAATTTTGAATCGTTGATAGTGCCTTTTTGATACGGTGATTCAATTGAGACGGATCATCTTTCAAAATATAATCAAGCGCTTCTAGTTGATGGGCAAAGGTTTCCGGTAATAATTCACTATGAGTGGTAACATAAATTAAAAACCCTCTGGAATCTAATTTTCGAATTTTTTTTCCAAGTTCGAAACCATTCATCGCTTCCTTGGGGAACTCAATGTCTAAAAAATAAATACCTTGAGTTCGTTTCTCTTGTAAAGAACAGAGTAATTCCTCAGGAGATCTAGTGGCCAAAACAACATTGAAATCAAATTCCTCAATCATACTAATATTCCGAACATTTTTTTCTATTTGCATTAATATCTCTGACTGATCTTCACAAATATATATTGGAACCACAGTGAATCACTCCTTTTTAATCGTTAATGTTTGAATAAATTGATCATTTTGTATGCTAACTTCATTTAAAATGTGAGGGTACTTCGCTAATATTTTTCTAACATTTGCGAGTCCAAATCCACGATTCTTTCCTTTTGTTGAAAAATTCGGCTGCATCAGTTCATGTAGCAAAATCTTATGCCCATTGGAATTTTTTATACGTATAACGAAAGACTTTTCATCTTGCATAATCACTATAGATATCTGTTGCATAGATTGATTAAGATCCGCTACAGCTTCGATTGCGTTATCTAAAAAAATCCCCATAACTCTCAGCAGATCACTAGATTCCATTGGAAAGTTTTTAAAGATATCTGTTATCTCCAGATGTATCAAAATACCTTTTGACTCAGCCTCTGCTAACTTGCTAATCAGTAATCCTTTAATCTCAGTGTTTTCAATAAGCAATAACTGATTTTGCCGTTTTAATTTCTCTTCTATTTGATGATCAATATGAAAAAATTTATCTGTCAAAAACATTTGGATTTCCTTAGTATTTCCTTCGCTTGCATGCATATAAATTCCCGTAAGCATATTTTTATAATCATGGTGAACGCTTCTAATCTCCTTTTGAACCTCTTCCATTTGCTTCAAATAATTTTGTTGCTGAATTAACATAAGCTGGGTATTTTCCCATTTCTTTTTCTGGTCAATCGTTAGAGTCCATAACCCAAAAATAATTAATACAATCAAATAGGCTAATGACAGTAACCATGAATGAACCTGCTGATCATCATTATTATTTAAATAAAAGCGGAGATACACAAATAACTCACTAAAGAAAAATGAACCAGCAAATACCAACATAAATACAGAATAGTCAAGGATTCTTTTGATGGCTTTTATTATCTGACTTCTTCTTGCTGCCCAACAAACAATGATTGCCACTCCTACTTGAAAAAGACAGATTATAATTCCTACAAACATGGTCGCTAATTGAGGCAAACTTTGGATATATCCAAACGAAAAACTTAGTAGTATATACTTGAAAACAGCTAAAATTGCCACTGAAATTGTTTGGATAAATAGATTCTGAGCATAATTCATCATTGGATAAAATGATCGTATCAGTAAATAGCCGCTGATAATTTGGAGTGTTAGAAGAATACTGTACACTAAAAAGCCAATCTGAATTCCATTCATTAAATCAATCAAAGAGACGGAGGAAATCAATCCAGAAAATAGAATAGTGTTACAAAAAAAATAAACCCTACGTTTTTCTAAAAAAAGTACTTGCTCTAAAAGAATATTTGTTAAAAATAAAGTAAAAAAGTTGATCAAAATTAAAGTAAAGAAATTCACTAAATAAATAATTACGAGATATTTCATAGACCCTCCCTTAATAATAAGTCAAATCAATATATATTTATTAAGTATATAATATCTAAATTGGCAAGTAAAAATATCATTTAATTCTACAATTTGAACACAAGAATCAAATGGGATTCGAAATTGATGCAAAAAAAAGCTTATAGAGTATCTCGCTTGAGATGCTCTATAAGCTTTTTACACTTCAATGATTTTCGGTTGGCGTTTTACGTATGGTAAGAATTTCTGCAACACATCTTCCGTTCGTAATTTCAAATAACCGGTCGTTGTGCCATCGCTGCAACCGTAATACTCCTGTTGGCAAACATCTTTATCTAAAACCAGCTGAACCTTTTTGGCTTCCTGCAATAATGTGCTAAAGATCGTCGCCGCGCCAATTTTTGTCCCTAGCATTTCATCCATCTGTTCTGCCGATGCAAATGAGACCCGAGGGATCTCTAGTGCCTGACTGAATTCCTTCGATTTAAAGGGCTTGTCGCCGCAGGTCACAAACAAATAGAAGTTTGTTTTTTGGCGATTGCATAAGAACAATGTCTTGACCATTTCCATATCCAGTCGTTCATTAATTTGCTTGCAATCCTCCATCGTAATGACTTCTTCTGTTTCTACTCGCTCAAAATCCATCCCTAACTCTTCCAAAATTTGATAGACTTTTGCCTGTAATGGCGTGCTGTATGTCGCAGGTACCGCCGTAAATGCTTCACTTACTAAAACCATTTTCCTCACCTCTATTTTTTTCTCGATAGACCATTGATTCTACTAATCTGCTAAAGCAGGAAGGGAGATTCGCAGTCTTTTTATTGAATAGTTATTAGCAGTAATTTATCATAGAAACATAGATTACAAAAACGAATTATCAGCATATTAAGCATGACAAAACCAAATGTAAAGTTAGGAGGAACAATCATGGATATGAACATTCAAAAATACATTGCTTTCGTTAAAACCGTCGAACTCGGCAGTTTCACTAAAGCTGCCAAGATTTTGAACTATTCCCAATCAGGGATCAGTCGCATGATTAATGATCTCGAGCAGGAATGGGGAATTAAATTGCTGGAACGGAATCGTGCCGGGCTGCGGCTGACTTCAGATGGCATGAATGTTTTGCCCTATGCCAAAGAGCTAGCAGAAAAATATCAAACTCTGCAAAATCAGCTGGCGGAGCTTGGTCACTTAGACACTGGTTTGATCCGGATCGGAACTTTTTCTAGTGTCGCGACCCACTGGCTGCCTGAAGCGATCAGAGTTTTCCAAAAGAATTATCCAAAGATCGATTTTGAATTATTGCTGGGCGACTATGACGAGATTGAGCAATGGATACTGGACGGCCGCGTTGACTTCGGCTTTTCCCGGTTACCGGCTGTCCACGATTTGGAACAAAAATTTCTGCATGATGATGAACAACTAGTGGTCTTGCCACAAGGACATCCTTTTTTGTCCAAAGAGAAGATCGACTTGGCTGATTTAACCGATCAACCATTTATTCTGCTGGAACGTGAAGGTACTTCCGACATCACTAAATTGTTAAACGCTGCACAGGTACAGCCTCAAATCAAATTTCGCACTTGGGACGATTATTCAATTTTAGCGATGGTGGAGAAAAACTTAGGAATCAGTATATTACCTAAATTAATTCTGCAGCGAATTGCTTATCAAGTAGAAACCAGAACCCTTGTCAAACCGGTCTTTCGCAAGGTTGGACTCCTTTATCGCAACGAATCTCTACTCTCTTTGGCCAGTCGTGAATTTCTAAAATCCTTCAATGAATTTTGAAATAGAAAGAACTTATTTTCCGCTTCGTTAGTTCAACGAATCACAAAAATTTCAAATTTTATGGTTTTTCTTTTTTGTTTATTGTTATAATTATAGGAAAAAGACCTACGGGAGGATTTATGGCACAGATTATTTTTTATATTTTGATTGGTCTGATGATCTTTCAAGCATTTATGCTTGTGCGCGATGTGGTGACTCATCGTGACGATTTAGGACCAGGGAACTGGTTAATTAATGGAATTATTGGGTTTATTGCCGATTTTGCGGATACGATCGGAATTGGGAGCTTCGCTCTTACGACCATGATGTTAAACATCACAAAACAAAACGATGATGACCGGAAATTACCGGGAATTTTAAATGTTGGACATGCGATTCCAGTCCTGACCGAAGCAGTGATTTTCGTCACAGTAATCAAGGTCGATCCAATGACCTTAGTTTCTTTGATCGTCGCAGCGATGATCGGTTCATGGTTCGGATCAAAATTCGTTACAAAAATGTCAGAAAGAACGGTACAAAAATGGATTGGCTGGGCACTGTTGATCACAGCTATTTTGATGCTGCTGCGTCAAACTGAAGTCATTGATTTGTTAGGAAAAGGCAACACAGCTACGGGATTAACCGGTGTAAAGCTGATCGCCGGAATCGTCGGAAACTTCTTTTTTGGGGCTTTGATGACAGTCGGTGTTGGTTTGTACGCGCCATGTATGGCGATGGTCTACATGCTGGGGATGACTCCTTTAGCAGCCTTCCCGATCATGATGTGTTCATGTGCTGGGCTTCAACCAGTCGCAAGTATCAACTTTATTCGTGAAAAAGCCTACTCAAGAAAGATTGCTCTAGCGATTACGATCGGTGGGATTCCTGGTGTAATCATCGCTTCGCAATTCTTGATGGGACTGGATATTACCATGATTACGTATTTAGTTATTGTCATTATTTTTATTACTGGTATCCAATACATCATAAAATCACGTAAAACTGTTACAGCTTAAATCATACAGTTTGAAAAAGGCTTTGTACCAAAAATCGGTACAAAGCCTTTTTATTTCTCTATTCGATCTTCTCCGCGATGGAAGGCCTTGACCTTCTCTAAAATAAAGAGAACTCCCACCAACACTAAAATCGAGATCGACAGCAATAATGAATTGGCGCCATTACCATGTGCCAGCAACAATTCACGCAAAATCGCGGTGATACTGATTAAAATCAAATAGCGAACAGGAATATGATGCCCTTCTTTGATGTACCGCAACAGCATCAAAATCACTTCCAGTAAAATAAAGAGCGTGGCAATCTCGTCAATTAACAGCGTCAACTCGGAGACATTATTCAGCGGAATCACATGCAAGACGATATTAACGATACCTTCTCCCATCACGATGACTACGACGATAATCAGCAGGGCCAATAAGATATCAACGACAGTACTGATTGCTTTTTCAAACTTTAAAAAGTAATTTTCTTTCATCCTGCATCCCTCCATCCGATCGTTAGCTAAATTATAGCAAGTCTTAAATCAAATCAGAAAGAATATGCATATAAGAAAGGCTTCGCGAACTCGCTCAGCTTTTGAGCACCAAGTAGGTAATGTTCCACATCAGCTCCAAAGACCGATCGCTGTGTCTCACAGCAATAAGACCAAAATATTTCTAAATTGCCAAGAAACACGATGATCGTAGGAATCGAT
>NZ_JAWGOQ010000009.1:0-143050 GCF_032555305.1 Enterococcus sp. | reverse complement strand
TCTATATAATAGAAGCGCCCTACACATTTGGTTTGTTTTATTCGTTCAGTTTTCAAAGGTCTACATTGTTTGTCGCGTTGTTTCAGCAACTTTTATATCATATCAGGTTTTTAATTGAAAGTCAACAACTTTTATTTAAAAACTTTTTGATAAAAAAACAAGTTTGCTTTGTGTTTCGTTCAAGCGACTTTATAAAAATACCACAAGATTTATCATCCGTCAACAATTATCTTTAATTTTTTTCGAGATGTTTTTTTCTCTTGGGAACATTTAATAATATAGCAATCTTCAAGCTGTAATGCAACTCTTTTTTGCACTTTTTTTCAATCTTTTTTATTTTTCGAACGTTCATTTAAAACTCCAAAATAACGTTCGATTTTAAAACAAAAATAACGCTATCTTCACCTAAATCTATTTCGAACTTTCGCATAAAAAAACAGCTGAGTTCTACTCAGCTGTTTTTTCTTCCACCATTGGGATGACTATTCTAAAGATCGTACCCTTACCAACAGAACTTTCTACACTGATACTTCCCTTGTAGCTCTCTAAAAGTTTATGCGCAATTGATAATCCTAAACCATTTCCGCCTTTGGTTCGTGCACGAGCTTTGTCGACTCGATAGAAACGATTAAACACTTTATCGATATCTTCGTCCGGAATTCCTTCACCAAAGTCTTGGATCGCAATTTCGAATTTATTCAGGGTTGACGAAATAGAAAGATGAACTTCTTTTCGATCTGTCGAATATTTCACCGCATTATCCAAAATGATGATCATGATCTGTTCTAAGTGGTTACGATAAATCTTCAGGATTTTCTCGCCGTCCAGATCATCATCTAAGGTAAAAGTAAATTCTGGATAAAGCAGCTTAAAGTTATTGAATACTTGGTTCGTTACTTCTTTAGCTTTTGATGTTTCATTTCCATAATAAACATCCACCTGCTCCGCGCGAGACAGATCAAGCATTTCCTGTACGAGACTCTTCATGCGAACCAATTCTTGCAGGCTGGCTTGAATTGACTCATCTAAGATTTCTGGATCATCTTTCCCCCATCGGTTCAACATATTCAAATGACCCTCGATTACCGCAACCGGTGTTCTTAGTTCATGAGAAACATCTTCCACGAATTGTTCCTGCTGTTCGATATACATCCGAATACGATCAATCACATCGTTAAAGATGACTGCCAAGTCAGCTAGTTCATCATTCGTAGTGATCTCAGGTACATGGACCTCGGCCTGCGGGTCTTGTCGGATAATCTCCATCGTATCTCGCAGGATTTTGACAGGCTTCAGGAAGTAGGATGATAGCAAGAAGCCCAAGAAGCTACTCAAAAGCAATGAAACGATCTCTAATACGATCAACGTCAGCAATAGCTTACTGCGCATCTCGTAAAAGTCAGATAGTTCGTAAAAAACTTGAGCATAACCGATTTTCTCTCTGGTTGTCTTAGAATAGATTGGCTCTACTGATAAAAAACCGTTCTTTTCATCGACCGTAACAATCGTTGGCTCTTTATGTTTGGTTTGAACCAAAGGCTGATAATTTTTTTGTGTTTTGAATATCAGTTTCTTGTCCAAGTTATAGATATCTAATGACAGTTGACGCTGTCCTAGCTCTGAGATAAAGTCATCGATCCGCATCATGTTGCCTTCTAAGGTCATGTTTTGATCGTACATGGCGTTGTCTCGGGCATCCGTCTCAGTCAACGTTCGATAGGTATTAACCAATGTTAACTCTTCATCTGCATTCGCCAAGCGGGAAGTAACTTCAGAAATCGTGCGTTCAACGTTGTTTCTTTCTTTCGTCACGATCAGATTCACAGAGGATTTATAGGTAATCACCGCGAAGATCGTAAACACGACGAATATAAAGAAAGAACTTGTAAAGGCCCACTTGATGGTGAGTGAGGGCCCTTTCAGTTCTCTTTGTTTCTTGATCAATTTTCTCATGAGCGCATAACGTACCCAGTACCGCGGACAGTTTGGATATAGCTGTCTTCGCCTGGTACATCAATTTTATTACGCAGGTAACGAATGTATACATCGACTACGTTGGTTTCTACTTCTGTTTCGTAGCCCCATACTTTGTTAAGTAAAACATCACGGGCAAGAACCACATTGACATTTTCCATAAGCGTCAATAATAATTCGTATTCACGTTTGGTTAATTCAATGATTTCATTTCCGCGACGCACGACACGGTTTTCTTTTTCGATCGTTAGGTCACGATAAGTAATCGTCGTTTGTTTAGCAACATTCTTATCGCCTTCAATATCAATTCGACGAAGCAAAGCACGCAGACGCGCAAGCAGTTCTTCAATCGCAAATGGTTTGACGATATAGTCGTCAGCACCATGATCTAAACCAGAAACGCGGTCAATCACAGAGTCACGGGCTGTCATCATGATGATCGGTGTATTCTTCACCTGACGAACACGACGGCAAACTTCCAGACCGTTTAATTCAGGCAACATTAAGTCAAGTAAGATCGCATCCCAGTCACTTTCAAGAGCGGCTTCAAGTCCTGTTCTACCATTATAATGAACTTCTGTATCATAGCCTTCGTGTTTCAATTCTAGTTCGACAAAACGAGCTAGATTTTTCTCATCTTCAATGATCAGAATATTACTCATTTTTTTAGTTCCTTTCCTAGTTGAATTTCATTAAACCTCTATCATTATAGGGCTAAACCTGTCAAAAAGCTATAGTTAGTTATCGCTAATGTTATAAATAACCTTTGCTATTCTTCATGGTACCAGCTGTAGTGATAAATTCCTTCTTTGTCTGTACGTTCATAGGTATGAGCGCCGAAGTAATCACGTTGTGCTTGGATCAAGTTCGCTGGTAAGCGTTCAGCACGGTAAGAATCGTAATAAGTGATCGCAGATGAGAATGTTGGTACAGGAACACCCGCTTGAACAGCGATTGAAACCACTTCACGAACTGCTTGTTGATACTTGTCAGTGATTTCTTTGAAGTAATCATCAAGCATCAGATTTGCAAGATCGGCATCCTTTTCATAAGCGTCGGTGATCTTTTGCAAGAAACGAGCACGAATGATACAGCCAGCACGCCAGATTTTCGCGATATCGCCAAATGGTAAGTCCCAACCAAATTCTTTTGATGCAGCTCGTAATTCAGAGAAACCTTGAGCATAACTCATGATTTTGCTGAAGTATAATGCTTCACGGATTTTTTCGATCAATTCTTTTTTGTCGCCATCGTATTTATAAGGAACTGGTCCTGCAAGAACTTTGCTGGCAGCGACACGTTCGTCTTTATAGGCAGAGATGAAACGAGCAAAAACAGATTCAGTGATCAATGGCAGTGGTACACCTAAGTCCAATGCGCTTTGTGAAGTCCATTTCCCTGTTCCTTTATTACCAGCGGCATCCTTGATTACATCCACGATAGCTTTATCGGTACCTTCGTCGTCCTTACGAGTCAGAATATCTGCTGTAATTTCGATCAGATAGCTATCTAATTCACCTTTATTCCATTCAGCAAAGACGTCAGCCATTTCATCAACTGAAAGACCTAATAAGTTTTGCATCAAGTCATAGGATTCGGCGATCAACTGCATGTCCCCGTATTCGATTCCGTTGTGGACCATTTTCACATAGTGACCTGCTCCGTTTGCACCGATATAAGTCACACACGGTTCACCATCTTCAGCTTTAGCAGCGATTTGTTCAAAAATCGGAGCAACTAAGTCATACGCTTCTTTTTGTCCGCCAGGCATCATTGAAGGGCCTTCTAAGGCACCTTTTTCACCACCGGAAACACCTGTTCCGATGAAATTGATTCCTGAGTTGGCTAATTCCTCATTACGACGAATCGTATCTTTGAAGAAGGTATTTCCTCCATCGATCAGAATATCGCCCTTATCTAAATGTGGTAATAGTGATTGGATTGTAGCATCTGTTGCCGGTCCTGCTTGCACCATTAACATGATACGACGCGGTGTTTCAATTGAATCAACAAATTCCTCAATTGAAAATGTTGCTTTTAGGTTGCGCTCTGGATGTTCTGCAACAACCGCTTCTGTTTTTGATCCAGTCCGATTATACAAAGCCACCGAGTAGCCGCGGCTTTCGATATTCAAAGCTAGATTTTTTCCCATCACGGCCATGCCGACGACGCCGAATTGTTGTTTTGACATAGTAATCCTCCTAGTTCTTGATAATGACCAGTAAAGCCATATTGTAACAAAGTAGCAAATGACACTTTTTTATTGCAACTGGCATACCCACCCCGTTGGTACAAAGAACCTTCCAGTGGAACGGGAAACGATCATTCAATATTGCTCAATACGTTTCTCATTATATCCTAAGAAAGTGAGAATGGAAAATGAATAGTGTTTTTAATCCGAAATGCTTTTATAAAGCTAGACAATTCTTATAAAAATAGTAGATTTTTTATAATTCTGACAAAAATTCAATTTGATTCATTCCAAGAAAAAAACCTCGAGACTCCATGGTTAGTCTCAAGGTTTTGACTTTCTCTATTAAAAAGTGCTTATGCTTCTTCTTTAGACATAACATCTTTTCCATCATAGTAGCCGCAGTTGGCACATACGTGATGGCTCTTCTTCATTTCGCCACAGTTTGGACATTCGTTTAATCCTTTGATGGTTAATTTGTAGTGAGTACGACGTTTGTTCTTTTTAGCTTTTGATGTTTTTCTAGCTGGTACTGCCATTGGGTGTTACACCTCCTTATAAAATGAAGTATCATTACTGATACATTTTATTCCAATCTTACTAATCATCCTCAGATTCATTGAATAACTCAGATAATTTCGCAAGACGAGGATCAATTGCTTCAGCTGATTCCTCTTTTTTCTGCAAATACTCTTCTTCACTGACGACTTCCCAATCGTTGCCTTTTGGTAAATCAGCAGAAGCCAATTCTTCTTCAGTAAAGACTTGCAGCGGAATCGCTAATAAAATGTTATCTTCGATAGAATCGGTTAAGTCGATCGTATCATTGTCTAGGACAAGGATCTCTTCGTCTCTTTCTTCTTCCATTGAAGACCATTGCTCCCGTGTCATGAATACTTCGTCCACTGAAAGATCAAGCGGAAGATCAACTGGTTCCAAGGAGCGGGCTGAAGGAACAGTAACATTCGTTTTCAAGCGATAATGTAAAATATATTCATTTTTTCCGACAGACAAGATACCTTCTACAGTAACCGGAGCTACCGCTAAAATCTCATTGTCTCGGGCTGTCAATGCCTCATTCACATCGATCGTTTCTGAAAAATTTAGTGCTTCTTCTTTGTAGCGGCGCAATTCGCCAATCGACCATTTCATTATTCATCACCTCTAAGCAACAATCGATATTATACAGGTGGAAAAAACCTTTGTCAATGAAATTTTCTTGACACCCTTAAAAGCTTTATGAGCTCGTCCAGCTTCTGAGCATTAAGATGAAAAATTCTATCTATTTTATGAGCTAGCTAACAAACATGTATCGCAAAAATACGGACAATGCTCCATCCCCTGTATTCCTCATAGAAAAGGACTGTGACATAAAATGCCGCAGTCCCCACATTTCCTTTTCAGAACAACAATCTAAACCTTAGATCGCAGTTGTTTGTCCACGGTACACGATACCACGACGAGGGTCAACAGTAACTAATTCGCCATCAACGACTGTTGAAGTAGCACCATCTGCACCAACGACTACTGGAATATCTTGAGCGATACCGACAACAGCAGCGTGTGAAGTCAATCCACCATCTTCAACGATCAAAGCAGCAGCTTTTTCGATTGCAGGCATGTAGTCTTTGTCTGTTGTAGGAACAACTAGGACCATACCATCTTTGGCTTTTTTGATTGCTTCTTCAGCATTTTTAGCAACTACTGCGTGAGCAACAACTGTTGATTCACCAATACCTTGAGCTTGTAATAATTTAGAACCGATCATTTGAACTTTCATAACGTTTGTCGTTCCACGTTCACCAACTGGTACACCAGCAGTGATCAAGATCAAGTCGCCTTCTTTAGCAAAACCTAGATCAACAGCTTTTTGAGCTGCCAAGTCGAACATATCGTCAGTTGTTGTTGGTTTTTCAGCAACTGTTGGGTAAACACCCCAGTTAACCATCAAGCTGCGTTTTGTATGTTCGTCGAAGGTTACAGCCAAGATGTCTGCATCTGGACGGTATTTAGAGATCATACGAGCAGTGTGACCTGATTCAGTTGCGGCAACAATTGTTTTAACGCCTAAGTTTTTCGCAGCGCGAGCAACAGATAACCCGATTGTTTCAGTTACGTTTGATTTGTCAAATTCGTTGATTTGGAATGAACCTAATTCTGACAATGCAGCTTCAGCTTCCATATCGATACGAGCCATCGTACCAACAGCCTCAACTGGGTATTTACCATTTGCAGATTCACCAGAAAGCATTGTAGCGTCAGTTCCGTCAAATACAGCGTTGGCAACGTCAGATGCTTCCGCACGTGTTGGACGTGGGTTTTCTTGCATTGATTCTAACATTTGAGTCGCTGTGATAACTGGTTTACCAGCGTAGTTACATTTTTTGATGATACGTTTTTGAACCATAGGTACAAGTTCAGGCGCGATTTCAACACCCATATCCCCACGAGCGATCATGATACCATCAGAAACTTTGATGATTTCGTCGATGTTATCGATACCTTCTTGTGATTCGATTTTAGGGAAGATATGCACGTGTGTCATATTTTTTTCTTCAAGGATTTCGCGAATGTCAAGAACGTCTTGTGCTTTACGTACAAAACTTGCAGCGATAAAGTTGATATCGTTATCTAGACCAAAGCGGATATCGTCTGCATCTTTTTCAGTGATACCAGGCAAGTTGATTGAGATACCAGGAGCATTCACACCTTTACGAGAACCTAGCATACCAGCATTTTTAACTAACATGATCAATTCACGATTTGCTTCGTCTTTGTCGATGATTTCCATGTCGATCAAGCCATCATCGAATAAGATGTGTCCGCCGATATGAGCATCGTCGTATAGTCCTGGATAAGTAACAGCGATCTTTTCTTTTGAACCTTTGTGTTCTGGGTCCATAGAGATACGAGTCTTGTCACCAACGTTGAATTCGATATAGCCAGCGCGGCCGTAATCTGCATCTGTTGTATCTTGAACAGTTGTACGGATTTCAGCACCTTTAGTATCTAAAAGGATACCAACATCTTTACCAGTTTTTTCGACAGCTTCACGAACCATGTTCATACGTGTAAGTTGTTCTTCGTGATCTCCGTGTGAGAAGTTGAAACGGAACACGTTAGCACCAGCTTCGATTAATTGAGAAATTGTTTCTACTGTGTTACTTGCTGGTCCTAATGTACTAACGATCTTCGTTTTTTTCATTACGTAATACGCTCCATTCTTGATTGTTTATAATATATAGCTTTTCACTAATATTAACGAGATTAAAATGAGATTTCGTGATTCAAATTGTATAGAGACAAGTCAGGTTTGTGTTTATTGTTTTCTAATGTATCAACGATATCTGCGGCAGTTACTTCGTTGTCTAGGATCCCGATACATAATCCGCCTTTGCCTTCTAACAATAAATCAACGGCATATGAACCAAATTTGCTGGCTAATACACGGTCGCGAGCGCTTGGTGAACCGCCGCGGACAACGTGACCCAATACACTGACACGTGTATGGAAATCGCCATATTCAGCTAATTTATCAGCGAATTCATTTCCGCCCATTACGCCTTCAGCCAAGATGATCAAGCAATGTTTCTTCCCGCGGTCACGGCCTGCTTGGATTTTCTTAGCAATACGTTCCATATCGAAATCATGTTCAGGGATGACGATTTCGTCAGCTCCACCGGCAACACCAGACCATAAAGCGATATCTCCAGCATTACGTCCCATTACTTCGATAACAAATGTACGAACGTGTGAAGTCGCTGTATCACGGATACGGTCAACAGATTCCAAGACTGTATTGATCGCTGTATCAAATCCGACTGTGAAGTCCGTTCCCGGGATATCATTATCGATTGTTCCTGGAATACCAACAGCTGGGTAGCCATGTTTCGTCAAGGCCATCGCACCATGGTAAGATCCGTCACCACCGATGACAACTAATCCTTCAATACCGAATTTTTTCAATTGTTCGATCCCTTTTAATTGCCCTTCTTCAGTAGCAAATTCTGGGTAACGAGCTGAATATAGGAAAGTTCCGCCTCGTTGGATCTTGTCGCCGACATCAGCAACATCTAAACGACGAATATCTCCAGCAACTAGACCGGCAAAACCATAATTGATGCCATAAACTTCCATGCCTTCAAAAATCGATTTACGAACGACGGCGCGAACCGCTGCGTTCATTCCGGGAGCGTCTCCTCCACTTGTTAAAATTCCAATGCGTTTCATTTTCTCACCTCATAAATATTCTCGAAAAAACATACATCGTTTAATTCATGGTACATTCTACCAAAAAACATCCCAAAAGTCTTGGGATGTCTATGGGAAAAGTTCGGATTTTGCAAAAAGTTTTTGAAAGTTACAAGAAATCATCTTATTACGACGTTTTGTTCCCCTAATATGTCACTTAAAGCATTTATGAGGGTGTCATTAACCCCCACCCAAAACTTTCTATCCAGCACAATCTTCCGGTGATTTTTTTCATAATAGATCACAACCGGAACTTTTCCTGGTGATAATTGAAGTCTTTCGGCAATTCCTTGCTGAATTTCGGGAGAATCTTTGTCAGCCTGCACACGAAGGAATAGTTTCTTATCACTGATGTCATCCTCGGCGATTTGAGCAGAAATCATTTCTTCGACTAAGAGCTGAATCGCTTGATCGTATTTGCTGCGCTCCACCTTGCCTTGAACAAGATAAACTTTTTCCAATTCAAGCTCATTACGCAGGCGGCGATAGGTTTGTGGAAAGACGGTTAAGGAAATCTCGCCACTTTGATCATTTCCTGTTAAGAAGGCCATCTGTTCGCCTTTTTTTGTGCGTATCTCACGAACATCTTTTAAATAGAAGAGAATTTTCCCATGACTCCCGACAGACAGCTCGGTAATTGGCTGTAAATCCTTTTGTTTCAACAGTTTAGGATAATTTTCAGTCGGATGACCAGATACATACAGACCGAGGTATTGTTCTTCGTAATTCAAGCGCTCAGCCAGTGAAAAATCCTCCGATGGTCGCTCTTTGAGACTCATCACATCTAGTAACGACATACTACCGCCGCTGTACTGGACGTTTTGAATCTTACCTTCCAAACCATCAGCCAGCTCTCGTCGATTCGGATGAAGCTCATCAAAAGCGCCGATGAAAATTAACGGTGCGATGTATTCATTCTTCAGCCAGCGTGATTCGATCCGTAATAAGAATTGATCCAGCGATTTGAATGGTCCTTCCTCTTTGCGAGTCGTCAAAATGTCGCTGACGAAATCACGGCGCATTCCTTTGATTGCATCCAAACCAAAACGAATCAAGTCTTTTTTTACTAGAGTGAAACTATAGCTGCTGCGATTAATATCTGGTGCTAGTAATTTCACACCTGCTCGATCTGCTTCGGCAATATATTCCCGCAGTTTCTTCGGATCATTTCGTACCGACTGCATCAGTGCCGTGTAAAAAGCGCCAGGATAATGGACCTTCATATACGCCATCTGATAGCCAACGAAGCTGTAAGCTACTGAGTGAGATCGGTTGAACCCATAGTTGGCAAAGCGTTCGATGTAATCGTACACTTCTTCAGCACTTTTTTGACTATGTCCTCGGCCGATGGCGCCACCGACAAAATGACGTCTTTCTTCATCTAATAACTCTTTTTTCTTTTTGCTGACAGCCCGCCGCAATATATCGGCTTCCCCTAAGCTGAAGCCAGCCATCTGAGCGGCCACCTGCATGATCTGTTCTTGATAAACGATGAAGCCATAGGTCGGCGCCAGAATTTCCTGAACGGAACTATCTGGATAGCTAACTTGCTCCTTGCCGCTTTTCCGAGCGATAAACTGATCGATGATCTGCATCGGACCTGGACGATATAAAGCATTGACCGCGACAATATCTTCAAAAGAGTCTGGATGAAGATTGCGCAGAACTTTACGGATACCAGCGGATTCAAATTGAAAGACCCCACTCGTTTCACCTCGCTGGAACAAAGCGAGTACTTCCGGATCATCCAGCGGAATATTTTTCAGATCTATTTCTTCATGATACACTCGGCGAATATTTTGCTGCGCATTATCAATAATGGAAAGATTACGCAATCCCAAGAAATCCATCTTTAGCAGACCGATGGCTTCCACGTCAGACATGGTGAATTGCGTTAGTAAAATATCTTCAGAGCCGTTTTGCAGCGGAACGACTTCGATCAAGTTCACATCACTAATCACGACACCGCCTGCATGAGTGGAGACATGCCGCGGCAAACCTTCCAAGGCCAACGCTGTTTGGAATAGTAGATTGCTGCGTTCATCATGTGCGACCAATCGTTTCAAGGGTTCTGATTTATCATAGGCTTCACGCAAGGTAATCTTTAATTGATTCGGAATTGCTTTCGACCAACGATTCGCTTCACTTTGGGATAAGCCGAAGACACGACCGACATCTCGTAAGACCATTTTCGCCGCCATCGTTCCAAAAGTCGCGATCTGTGAAACATGGAAATGTCCATACTTCTCATGGACATAATGCAAAACTTGGTTCCGGCGATTGTCAGGAATATCCAGATCAATATCGGGCATGCTATTTCGTTCAGGATTCAAGAACCGTTCAAACAAAAGATTGTATTTGATTGGATCCACATCCGTGATGCTCAAAACGTAGGCAACCAATGACCCTGCTGCCGAACCACGACCGGCACCAGAAACAATCTTGCTGCGATGTACATAATCCATCACATCCCAGACGATCAAGAAATAATCATCAAACCCCATGCTATGGATGATCCCCAGTTCACGAGTCAATCGTTGCCGATATTCCTCAGTCACATCGCTAATCCGCTCCTGCAATTTCTGCCAGCACAGCTCTTGCAGATAAGCATCCGCCGTCTGCTGCGTAGGCACAGGATAATGAGGCAATAATTTTTGATGCAAAGGCAGATCAAATTGACAAACCTCAACCAGCTTTTGAGCATTCACTAACGCCTCTTCATTATTATCAAAACCGTCAATCAGCTCCTGCATGCCAACTAGATAATTCGCCCCCAGCTGATTGCTCAATTCTTTCCGCGGCAGCTGCGTGCCGTTTTGGATATGATCCATGACTTTAATCGCAAAAGCCTGAGTTGATTCCAGATATGCCACTTCATGAATAGCTAGTTGCGGCATATTTTCCGGTAACAGCGATACTTTTGTCGCGGGGGTGATGCCTAAGTAAAATTCGCCATTGATGAATTCCGCAATCTGAGAAAGGACGCCTTCGCTAGGATCGTATAAACGATTCACAGGTAAAACGGTAATTAGATTGTCGCCATTGATTTTGTATTCTGTTAAGGTCAGCGGCTTTTCCGCCATCATGCGAGTACTGGATAACCGCATCAATTCTTGATACCCAGCAACATTTTTCGCATAGAATAGGATACGCTCGGCAGATTCCTCAAAGTAAAAATCCAACTCTAAGCCAATGATCCCAATCATCTGATACTTCTTACAAGCTTGGAAAAATTCCACTGCGCCATACAACACATTCTCATCAGTGATCGCTATTGCCGAATAGCCACGAGCCTTCGCGGATTTCACATACTCATTGATCGTTAAGGTGCTTCTTAATAGTGAATAGGAAGTTTTCGTATAAAGTTGTGGGATTTGCATGATTTCCTCCTATTTAAATGTATTTATTTTTTCTATTATTCTATCGAGTCAGCTAGTAAGTATAGCATGAATATTCTACAGCTAAAACTCGATTACTGCTCACTTACTGTCTATTCTATATTTTCCGCTTATTTTCACAGGTCTTTTCTTTACATTTTCAAAAAAAATGCTAAACTGAACCTAGATAATCTTGCGAAAAGAGGTGCTCTTGATGAAATATCTAGTTACACTATTTTGGGCTTTCGCAATTGGACAAGCCGTTTGTTATCTAGGCGGTGCCTTGCAAAGTGGTTCTTATAACTTCGAATTATCTACGATCATTTCGCTTATTGTTGGAGTTATTGCACTTATTGCCGTGCATTTTGTTTCACCAAAAAAAGCCGAAGCATAGACAAAACCAGTTACTTTATTGTAACTGGTTTTTTGTTTATTTCAAATCAATTCTATTTTTCTCGTCAAAATATATTCTACCTGACTGAACTTTTCAAAGGACCGCCCAAAATCGTTTAGCTCACTTTTTTTCATTCATTTTTAGTAACTCCGTGAAATTGAATTCCCCTCCTTTGACGAAAATCGTAAACCTGGCATATTTAGTTCTTAAACGATTATAGAACAAAAGAAAGGCTGTCCGTCTGGGCAGTCTTTCTTTTGTAGTTTTAACTGAACAACTAGATATTCGTTTTTGACCAGCTTCTTCGCTGAGAAGCAGTTGAATGATACTTTTTGATACTATCAGTATCATCCAAGATAATAATTTTCTCTTTGATCGGACCCTCTGGCGCTTCTTGAACTTTTTCTACCAACTCATTATAACTATTATTCGAGATATTTACAGAAGCATGAAAATCGCTGTGTTCTTCTGCTACAATCCGGACAGCTCTACTAGAGATTTCATCCTTTTTCTTCGTCCAGTAGTAGCCTCCTAAAATAGAGTGAACCTCGTCCGCACTGTAACAAGTCAGGCTATCTTCTTCCAACATTCGCATAACATTGATATAAACCGCTTTTTGATTAGTCAGAAAAATGAACTTCGCATCACTGGCTCCAAACAGATCCCATAGTTGCAAGGATACGGGACTTTTCACATGCGTAGCGGCCCAAATATTTACGCTCTTTTCGTGTCCACACCAAAAAATCTGATCTTCATTTTCAAATAAAGGAGCGATCTTTGCCACTAGATTTTCCATTAAAAAATTCGTTTTCTCAGCAGTTTCCTTTTCATCTTCGCGGAAGTAACACGTCTTCAATTCTTGCAAAATAATTTCTTCATTCAACATGGGTACCCCTCCCTGTTCCCCTAACACTTCTGCATAATCCTTTAAAATACGTTCCCTTCACTTAGATTATGCAACAACTCGAGTGTCAGTACAGCCCAAAATATATATAATTTTTAAGTGAAATAAAGTACAACGGCGTTTAAACCAAGCAAGATAATTATTAGCAAAGAATTCTTTCTCGTCAAGTTATTTGTTAATTTACTGAACATTTAAAGATTTCTTATTAATTTACAATTAATAACTGCTCGCTCCTACTCACTTAAATCTTCGTCTTCGTCACCAGCAGTTTTCTGAAATTAAACAAGCTCAAAATGATGTTTCCAAACACACAGGCGCTGGTTACAAGGAACACTGCCGGATACCCCATTGAATGAGCGACGGTTGAACCAAGCATTGGTCCAATCACCTGCCCGAAGTTGTTGAACATTTGATTGTAGCTGAAGATACGACTGACTCCTTCCGGCGGACTTATCTTACTGATGAGTGTATTAATGGAAGGCATTAGTGCTCCAGTCGAAAATCCCAAGAAGAAACGCAGTACACCCAGCTGAAACGGCGTTTTGACAAAGGCCATCGGAATGAAGCAAAACAGCGACAGGACTAAACCAGCTAATAGAACTTTATGATTTCCAATCTTGTCACTAATTCTTCCCAACGTTGGTGAAGAAGCCACCGCCGAGACACCTGCAACTGAAACAATGAACCCGCTGATGACCAGAGCGTTGCTGCTGGATCCACTAAGATCCCGAATGTATAGGGTCAAGATCGGACTGATACTGGTTGCGCCGACTTGTAAAATTAAAGAACTGATAAATAAGCCAATCAGAATGGGCATGTAGTTGATCCGCTTGCGCAGCTCGGTTATGCTGATGACATCTCCCTTTTCGATCGGTTCAAACTCTTCCTTCACCATAAAAATCGTTAAGACAGTCACCAATAATAGAATAATTCCCGTAATAATAAAAACATTTCGCAAACCAAACCATTGAGCCAGCAGCCCACCAAGCAATGGACCGATCAAGTTACCGGCAACACCGCCTGTCGCAAGAGTTCCTAATGCCCAGCCGCTTCGTTGTCGTGGCACTTGAGAAGCAATCATCGCCGTCGCGTTCGGCGCATAACCTGAAAGTACCCCCGTCATAAAACGCATGATCAATAACCAATATACATTTGAGACAAAGGCCAATGACCCCATCGTGATCGTCATGCCAGCAGCCGCTCGGACCATCATTAGTCGTCTGCCTTTCCGATCGGCTAAGTTGCCCCAGATCGGAGCGACGATCGCCGCCGCAAAAGCCGTAACTGAGATTGCCAGACCTGAAAATAATTCGACTTGATTCTTAGGTGTTCCCAACTGTTCAATATAGACTGGTAAAAAGGGCATTACCAAACTGAAGCTGGCACCAGTAAAAAAACACCCAATCCATGAAATCAACAGATTCCGCCGCCAATTAATCTTCATTTTTTTGAATCCCCTTTCTTGTCCTATTTTATTTCTATACTATCGCAGAATCCACTCAAAAAGGCGTTTTTCTTCACTCAACGATTTTGAAAATTTTCTAATAGTTTGATCTTTTTAAAGTGCTTCGGTTGCGTTTTCCAACAGATGTGCTAGACTGAAACAAATTGAAATGAGGATGTCATTTCTGCTTTCTGCCTCTGCAGGAGTAGCAGAATGTTATATGTTCTGAGAATCCAATAATACAAAGTAGGAGTTTTTATGAAAAAATTGATCGCTATTGATTTAGATGGAACGACGCTAAATCAAGATTCTAAAATTACTGATAAAACCGCAAAAACTCTGCGCCGTGCGATTGAAGATGGTCACTCTGTGGTGATTGCGACCGGTCGCCCATATCGCATGAGTAAAAACTTTTATCAAGAATTACAGTTAACAATGCCAATGATTAACTTTAATGGCGCCCTTGTTCACATGCCCGGAAAAAAATGGGATGGCGAGCAAGAAACGTCTGTTAATCGGAAGATCGTCTTTGATATGATGGCAGAAAAGAAAAACCTAAAACTAGATTTCATCGCCGCGGAGAACCGCGAGACCTTCTTTATCGATGATTTAAATTTCTTTGACCAGCATTTCTTTGCCAGCGACTTTGCGACAAATGATAATCTGCTGACTGTCAATACCCTGCGCACTAACCCCACTTCAGTCCTATTACGCAGCCAGCCGGAAAACGTCGGCAGTGTTTCTGAAGAATTGAAGCAGCAATTTGGACAGGAAGTCGAGGTAAATACTTGGGGCGGACCAAACCCGGTACTAGAAGTCGTTGCTAAGGGGATTCAAAAAGCCCATGGTTTGAAACGGGTCATTGATAATTTTGGTTTGAAACAGGAAGATATCATCGCATTCGGTGACGAGCACAATGATGTAGACATGCTGAAATTTGCCGGTTGGGGAGTTTCGATGGTAAACGGAACAGATCAATTGAAGTCTGTTGCCGATGATATCACTGAAAAACCAAACAGCGAAGACGGTATGGCTGAATATTTAGCTAAATATTTAGATTTATAAGAAAAAACTGAGGTAGGAGAATCACATGATTCTTCTACCTCAGTTTATTTTATTTCTCAAATAGTTCGATCGCCTTTTCCGCAAAACGTTGACCAAAAATTTTAAAGGTGTCTTTGGCTTCCTCATAATGATTCCCTACTGCATCCAAAGCCACCGGACCGTGATGGATGAAAGGTTGACCAAATGCCGAACCGCTGGAATACACCAACATCCCTCTGACCAGCAGCATTCCCAGCATCGAAAGTATCGCACTGTCGCTTCCGCCCTGTGCGTAATGTGCCGTCGCAAAACAACCGCCCAATTTACCAGCAAAAGATACAGGATAGCTGTCCTCCATCAACCATTGATTCATGCGCCAGGCGCTAGTTGCCATATGCGTCGGTGTGCCAAATACGATCCCGTCACAGGCTGATAAATAATCCTGATCGATCGCCTCCTCCACGGAAAATAGTCTAACTTCGCCGCCAGCTTCCCGCATACCTTCCGCAATAATCTCCGCCATCTCTTTCGTCTGCCCTGTCTTGCTGTAGTAAATGATCGCTATCTTCACACAAACCGCTCCTTTTACTTTTTTCTTTGATAGTACTCCTTTGATACCGGCATTTTCAATATGAAATACTATCAACCATAAATGAGACTTGCTTTATAAACTTCCCCTGTACTTTTTTAAATAAACAAAAAGGGAATTGATTCCTTCACGAACCAACTCCCTTTTTTGCGTAACTCAGATGCTGCACTATTTCACTACTGTATATTCATCAATCGTTTTACCATCTTTATCCTTCAACACAAGCCAGCCATTAGTCCCAGCATAATAAAGAAAGATACCAACCTCATTAACGCTTTTTAATATGATATCTTCCGTTGTCGTGAAATCTGAGATTTTATCTGCATAATCGGCACGCAGTTTCTCGGTTAAACGCGCACTAAACCCCACTGAACCATCCTTGTTCAAGGGCATTTCCTGCTTCAGCTTAGCGCCAGCCTTCAGCACCATCTCATTGCGTTTTTGCCAAACGACTTCTCCTGTTGAATCGTTGTAATCGATATAAAATGGAATCTCGCTGACTTTCTTATTCCAACGATGCTGCGCCTTAGCGGGTTTCTTTTTGACCTTCTCATTCTCATAACCAAACGTCGCTAGAATTTCAAACAATTCTTTTTGATACTTCGCTGCGACTGGAAAATGATTAGCTGCAATCTTTTGCATCTCAAATAAACCCGTCGTCTTCAACGCGTTGTTTTGCCAAACATCAAGCATTTGCTGAGCGAGATCCTTTGCCTCAATATCCCACGGAACGCTGATCGTCACCAGATTATCCGCAGCCTTCAAGGTGTTTTTATCGATTTTCTGACCGTAGTCAACCGCCAGTGCTTCACGCCCTTTGAAGTACACCAGTATCACATCATTTTTTAAAGTCGGCGCCTCTTTCAGGTCGCGATAAATCATTATTTTTCTCTGCTCATCAAATTGGACCTTCGTATTATCCTGATCTATTTCAACCGCTAGTTTAATCATCGGATCTCCCTCAAATCTTTTTTCTTTTAGAGTATTAAAAAAGTTTGAATGAGTCGAATATTCTGTCTCGAGAATCAAAACAAATTTGGAAGAAATATCCTGTTGAAGAGGACGATCGAATCCAGACACGCTCCTGATAACCGTCTCTTTGAGTAAACAGTAATAAGCTTTCAGTAATCTCCGCTCCATCTCATCCCAATACTGGCTCTGAGATAAGACTGAATCAGCTTTTTACTCACGTTTTCGAACACGTTCGAGCAGCCTTTTTCGCCTTTTCATCGGTTTTATTGGTGGTGATTCTTTGTTTGAGGTCATTCCGGTCTCTAGCTTCGGTTCGTCTTCCTGTAATTTTGCGGTAATGATTAGCTTTGCCGGGATAGCTTGATCATCCGCTTCGATAGTTTCCAAAGCACTTCCCGCTGGCAAACAAGTATTTAATAGTAAAAATACCTGGTTTTCACTAATATCACACGAATTGATTCCCATCGGTAATTCAATCGTTTGGATCAACCAACCGGTCTGTGAATAATCATTGGTAATAATCAAGTCTTCGGGAAAACGGATATTTTCAACTGCTTCAATTTTCGCTATATGTTTAACAGGCTCTTTCACCTGAGTAATGGGTTCTGCTTTTGGTTGGACCGGTTCTTTTACTGATTCTGCTGCTGGTTCTGTATCGGTTTCCTTCTTTTTGTCGAAAATTTCTCTTTCTCTCTTTTCGATCACCGTCGCATGGCGGACTTCATCAAATAGGCTGATATCATTCTTATCGAAAATACTCAGCTTGGTCAATTTTGACATTGCGGATCTGATTTCATCCGCATTTTTCGTCGGATCAAAATCTTTAAAACGCAAATGATGGGCTCTGCCATCGCTTCTGCCGAATTCGGCATCGAGTGCCAGTGCTGATGGTGTGACTTTCATAGAATCCCTTCCTTTCTTTCGTATTTTTCCCTATTCAACTCACTGGAGCGACCCAGCCAATCCTGCCAATGGTGCTTCGATAAATTGGGTAAACAAGCCCTTCAGCTTATCCGTAATCGCCGAATAGGTTTTCGCTGGGAATAGCTTAATTTGCAATAAACGCCATTCTTTCTTTTCAAAATATTCCGCGAAATACAGATAAAGATCCCGCAGCACAGCGGTAGATCTTGTGTGCATAAAGATATGTTTTACCAATTCTGGCAGCATAAAAGAAAAATCCTTTTCGCATAGTTCATCTCGTACCTGAAGCGCTACCAGTAGTTCGATCGCGCCATTGCCGTCTTTTGTGTCATGATAATAGTGATTGATGCGTTTTTCTAAGTTTTTGCGTGTCATACTGAAGAGCTGCCGTTCACTTAATCCATATTCTTTCATCTCTTTTTCTCCTATTCTAATTAAAAATCTACTTTTCTCGTTTGATCCAAAATTATAGATGATGGCCAGTCACCACATGGACCTTTATTTGCGTTTTCTAACTTTACAAAAATAACATACGCTTTTTGGTGATCCTTTTCCAGTTCAGAAATTTAATATCCATTTAAGTTATAGAATAATTCTTATATAATAAGAGATATTCCAATAAACGCCGATCTATCAATACCTAAATAGATAAAATTTATAATTTTTACTCATAAAAAAGAACCCTTCGCTCATTCGGCAAAGGATTCCTGAATTATTCAATAATCTTTTTCACTTTAAAAGCTTCCGTTTTTTCTGAAGGCTCTTCCTGATCCGCTAAGTCAAACAAGATGAGCGAATCTTTTCCTTCACCTTCCACAATTACTAATTTTCCTAGTGGATCACGATTGTCTTTGACAATCTGCGCTTCCTTCATAAGCTCTTTCGGGTCGCGCTTAGCGGCGATCGCGTTGCCTAAGTTAAAGAATACAGTCTCTTCCATATTTATCCACTCCCCGTGTCATTTTGTCTTTCAAGTATAGCAGAAATGAATAAAAACGTATAACAAGGGAGATCAGTCTGAGGAGAAATTAATCACATCTAGGCTTCTTTCAGATCACTTAAAGTTATCCATCCCAAATTGAACTGATCTCCTTATTAGTCCCCAGTTCGATCCGTTGCATAACATCGGTCGAATTATCAACAGCTAGCACCATTTGATTGTCTTCAGTCTCACAACAAACACGAAAAATTTCTTTTCTTTTTGCTATTCCCACGAGTTGACGGCATTTTCAAAAATATTGCCAAAAATGATACAAAGCTGAGAATCTGGGATCGTCAACTGCTGGGGAAGCCCCAAAACCGTCGAAGATTTTATCCATACTACTCTGATTATCTCTGTTCCCGTTAATTTTTAACCCTCCATGAATCATCAAATTTTTCTTTATAAACTTTTTTCTCCACACTTTACAAACGGAAAGCTTTATTTCGATAGGCTTTATCAATGTAAAGTCTATACGTTATTTGCTTTACTTTTATTGCGGATATGATTAATTATCTGTTCTCTTTTTTCCTTTCCAGCTATATTAATTTTTATCTTTTTAAGATTTGAAAAATGTTGATAAGGTTATGCGAATCTATTTATGATATCTTTCTCTTAAGGAGAGATACTTTATTTAATGGCTCCTCATTTCAATATCAGCTGTAAAAGTGGAAGGAGGAAATTTTCAATGTCTAAAACGGGAGCCTCAGAAAGATTTTTGATAGAAAAGCTGATGGAGTTTGCAGAAGAACACGGGCGGACACCAACTGCGATAGAATTCGGTTATTCAGATTCAATAAAAAAACTATTTGGATCATATAAAGCGTTTCTCCAGAGCCAAGGATTCGCTGAGAGAATTGGTGAAAATGAGCTAGCGGAAAAGCTTCATGCCTTTGTAGAAGCCAATGGTCGCGTACCGAGAATGACTGAGTTAGAAGATGGGTACTTTATCTATAAGTATTACCGTACGTTCTTTGAGTTTATCCGGGCCTATGGATATGAAAAGCTGTATCTCAGAACATATGGTAAGAATTCAAAAAAAAGTTCATCAACAACAATGGAAGATCGCTTCACAAAAATTGCCCTAGTCGATAAGCTAAGTACATTTGTGAAAAAAAATGGACGAACACCGACATTGGCCGAGTTTGGACATACGAATCTGATCTATAAGTATTACGGGTCCTATTTCGAATTTATCAGAGCTTCTGGTTATGAAGATTTGTATCTCGATTCGCAAACTCCTAAAAAGAAAAATCCGTCAGTGGTAGAATTTGAAAAATCTTTCGCACGGACCATCTTGATCAACCGATTTCATTCTTTCGTGGAAGAGCAGGATCGAGTACCCTCTGCTACTGAATTAGGCCACTTTGATCAAGTAAAAGAATACTTTGGCTCCTATAATGAGTTTGTACGAAGCCAAGGATTTTCAAGCGACTCGCTGGAGAACGACAAGCACCTCACAAAGAATGACTTAGCTAGAAAGTTAAAAACCTTCATTTTGATCAATGAGCATGTCCCAAATAGCCTAGAATTCGGATATGAAGAGCAAATCAAAAATTTGTTTGGAACCTTCGATTCATTCCTTAGAGAAAATGGTCAGGAGCCATTTCAAACAAAGAACTAAGTCTAGTTGATGAGCTGGCGAGGCGATTAACCAAGAATCATCCTTTCCCCAAAATAATTTTTCGATTTTAATCAGTAACTTCTTAAAGATCAGCCTTGCTGGTCTTTTTTAGTGATGATTTTATTTCAGTACTCGTCACCTCCTTTCTCAAATATTTTTTCCTCATCAAAATTTGAAAAAACTTGATAACGTCTTTCAGATTCATCTATGTTATCGTTCTCTCAAGCGGAAAATAAATCGATACAAGGTTTATTCGTCTACTAAAACAATGAAAAATGAGTTCAAATAAATGAGGTGGAAATTAACGATGACCACAAGAGTCACTGAGGAGTTCTTGATAGAAAAGCTTAAGAAATTTGTAGAAGAATATGGACGAACACCCTTGCTTAAAGAGTTTGGCCATTCTGGAAACATCCATAGATTTTTCGGAACCTATACAAATTTCCTCGAAAGTCAGGGCTTCGACAAGAAAAGAACGATTAAGAACAAAGATGAATTAGTGAAGGAGCTCCACGCTTTTGTGAAAACAAATAATCGTATACCAAAAGCGAGCGAGTTCGGATATTTTTCGCTCGTTCGCCGCTATTATGGTTCTTCCTATGAGTTTTTTAAAGCGAATGGATATGAACCACTGCTTCGTGACAACCAAATGTCTAGTCAAAAAAGCGAAGAACTAGAGAAACCAAATGATCCTGTTTTAATCGAATCATTGATAAACAAATTAGCTGCATATGTAGAAGAACACGGACGTACACCTACTGCAAAAGAAATGGGACATGAAAGGCAACTAAAAAAACTATTTGGATCATTTAGTGCGTTTATTCATAGTCAGGGCTTTGCTACTCGCAGGGGGATCACCAAAAGTAAACTGGAACAAAAATTTGGAACCTTTGTCGAGGTAAACGGACGGATTCCAACGAGTGTAGAACTCGGACACCGGTCTGCCGTTCAACGATTATATGGCAATTATCCAGCCTTTTTAAAGGCAAACGGCTACGAACGAGAATATCAGCTGAAGGCCAGAAAAAATTATGTCTCAAAAGAATTCTTGATTAGTAAGTTAATTACGTTTGTTGAGGAGCATGGACAAACGCCCACTGCCACAGAGATGGGATATAAAAAATCAATAATAAACTATTTTGGATCCTATACTGCGTTTATTCGTAGTCAAGGCTTTACTACTTGCAGGGGAGTCACTAAAAGTAAACTAGAACAAAAATACAAAACCTTTTTTGAAGCAAATGGTCGAAAGCCGACGATCGCGGAGTTCGGACATTACGCTGCCATTCAACGACTATATGGCAATTATTCAGAATTTTTAAAAGCAAATGGCTATGTCAAACCAGAAAAGAAGAAGAAAAAGACACCATCAGCTCCGAAACCTGTTATCACATCCGCCTTCTTAAAAGAGGAGCTAAACAAATTTGTGGACGAAAACGGACGAATCCCTACTTCTAAAGAACTTGGCTATAGCGATTTTATAGCTCAAAAATTTGGCTCCTATACCGCATTGCTTCACAGCCAAGGATACAAGTTACCAAGTGAGCAGCTGTCAAAAGAGGAACTGCAAAACAAATTACGAACATATGTCAAAATAACTGGGGAACTACCAAAATACGATGAGTTCGGGTATCGCACGTCCATCAAAAAACTATTTGGATCGTTTGAAGCATTTGTTCAAGCAACTGGCTATGAACCATAACCTCACCGCCTCAGCTCAACTACAAGTTTAGATTGATCTCAAAAAATACTAATAGTTGCGGCTGTCTTCATAGAGACATTGTCCACTAAAAAAGATTTGGTCGAAAATACAAGCCTTGATTCTACTCAGGGAGAAGTAACGAAAGCAAGCTAAACAGATGGATGCGGTGTCGTGTAAAAAAGGAAAGAAATTAATCACTATTCAAAGTAAATGTTTTTTTCTAAGAAATTTCGATAATCTGGAAGATGCTGCAGCTGCCCGCAAAGCCTCCGAAGAGAAATGTTTCGCTCCAATCTTAGAAAAGTACAATGATTAGCTTCATAAAGACTAATAAATTCTCTTTTTCCTGTCGCTTAAGCTTCAATTAAGTTTCATCCGTTATATTCTATTCAACCCTAACAAATCTTTTCATTTTGCCAGTTGCAAACGTAACTGGAACTCCTTTCGCATTACCGAGTGCAAAGGAAAACAAAATAGAGCTGGAAGCATCGACACAGAGTAATCTGCATCAATGCTTCCAGCTCTATTTTTTGGTAAGGAAGGTACGGGATTTGAACCCGTGCACCACATTACTGCGGCTCGACGGATTTCGAGTCCGTTGCATTACCACTCTGCCAACCTTCCGCACCATTTATCTTACCTTTTTTCGTTTAAATGTCAAGATTTTATAATGTATCTAATACAGAAGTGTCTTCTTCTTCCAAGATATTGTTGATCGTGCGGTTCATCAGATGAACAATTTCATCTTGAGTCGGCTCAATAATTCCTGATGACATTAAAGTGGCAATTCCAGTTACACAAATCCATGTTCCAACATGCAGAGCATTGATTTTATTTTCGGATAAATTCTTGTATTTCGGATGCTCAGTAATTAATTGATGGAAATAGTTGTAAGAAAAGTCATGCATTTTCTTTCCACCGCCATATTCTTGAACATATAACGCGTTGTAAAGATTACTTTGTTCCTTAGCAAAATACACATAACTTAAACCCAAATCAATAATGGTATCACCTGTGCGAACTTCTGGGAAAATATCGTAATATAGGTGATTACATATTTCATCTAACAAGGTGTTCTTCAGATCACTCATATTCTTAAACTCTAAATAGATCGGTTGCGTACTGATTCCCATTTTTTTGGCAATGTTCCTTGCTGTAAATCCAGAAAAACCTTCATTTTCGACAACTTCATAGGCAGCCTTTAGAATCTGGTCTTTGGTATAAACTTTTCTTCTCATTTTAATTCCTCCCAGAATGTTATTATTTTTCCCGTCATTTTATTTTAATCAAAAACTGATTAGTTTTGCAACCCTTATGCAAGATGTTATCTAAATTTACAGAAATTTTTTCCTAAAAAGCGGTGATCTTATCGATTTTTTTCTTATAAAGGCAGTGTAAACGTTTTATTATTTATGTAATATTTAACTTATTTCATTAAAAAACAAAAGAGTCGTTATACATTTACGGGCATTTTTGTTTCTTTAAAGTAAAAACAGTATCTCACAAAAAAAAATTTGCTGTTACTTTATTATACTTTCTCTGAGGTTCGGTGACAATCCTTATTCTTTTTCTTGTCTAATTTATTTATTTTCTCTACTATAGTATAGGAATAGTAAGGGGGATTAATAGGATGGAACAGCAAAATTATGCACAACTTGTTTTAAATACCTGCTTAAAGGCCGGAAAAATCATGATGGAGTCCGGCTCAGAGGTTTATCGAGTAGAAGATACAATGAAACGAATCGCCCTCAATGCCGGCTTAGATGATATACAAACATACGTAACTGCGACAGGTGTCATCGTTGGTTTTCCCTCTGAACAGACTAGTCAAGTGGTTCAGATCACCCCGCAGTCGATCAATTTAGAAAAAGTAACTGCTGTCAATCAGGGCTCACGGCAATTCGCAGATGGCGAACTCTCTTTGCCGGATTTCTATCTTTATTTAGAAGAAGTTGATCAGGATACACCTGACTTCCCTTATTTGTGGAAAATTATTTCGGCAGGCATCGTCAGCAGTACACTGATGATTATTTTGAATGGCACTTGGTTTGACTTTATTCCAACCTTCATCATCGGAATGATTGGTTTTGCCGTCCATACCTTTTTCGGTAATAAGCTACAGATGAAATTTCTAAATGATTTTGCGGCAGCTTTGATTATTGGCTGTTTGTCTTTGTTGGCAGTTTCATGCTCGCTAGCACGCGATGTGAATAGTTTGATTATCGGATCGATTATGCCTCTTGTCCCCGGGCTAGCAATCACTAATGCTTTTCGTGATATCATGGCGGGCCATTTGATTAGCGGGGTAGCTCGCGGTACTGAGGCGCTTTTTATCGCTGGAGCGATCGGCGGTGGGATTATCGTTGCCTTTAACTTCTTTTAACCGAATAAATCTACTTGGAGGTTACTCATGAATTTTATTGTCAATTTTCTTTTCAGTATGTTTAGCACGATCGCCTTCAGCGTCATTACGAATATTCCTCGCCGTGCCTTTTTAGCTTGTGGCTTGACTGGGGCTGCCGGTTGGATGACGTTTTGGGTTTTACAAACCTATTTTCATCAAAATATCGGTATCGCCAATTTCATGGGGGCACTATTGATTGGATTAATCAGTATTTTATTCTCACGGACGATGCATATGCCCGTGATCGTCTTCAACGTTCCCAGTTTAGTCCCATTAGTTCCAGGCGGACCTGCCTACATGGCGGTTCGGCATATGATGAACCAGCAGTTTACTGAATCGATGGAAAAAGTCGTGACAGTACTCGTTACTGCCGGCGCAATCGCGATTGGTTTCATGTTCACGAACTTGATCGAACGAGCATTGAAAAGAACACGTTCCAATTTTCAAACTAAATGACTTTAGTAAAACAGGAAAGCCTTCCTGTTTTTATTTGTTTATAGGCTAACGATGTAAGCGTAACCAATAAATATCTAAAAATATTTAAAGTTTTGTACGAAATTTACAAATTACAACCTCAGACCTATGCATTTTGTGAATTTATCCTATATACTCACTGTAGAAAGACAAAGGAGCTGAATCAAATGAGTGTTGTTCAATCCAGAAGGCTGTTAAATATAGTTTCATTAATGGGTATAGCCATAACGATCAGTTTGACAATCTACTTCTATCGTTTAGGAGTATTTAATGATATGAATTCGCTGCAGCAGCTTGTCGGGCAATCACCGATCGCCGGGCCGCTCATTTTCGTTTTAATTCAGATCGTTCAAGTCGTGATTCCAATTATTCCAGGCGGTATCAGCCTAGCAGCCGGGGTTCTGATTTTCGGACCGTACTGGGGTTTCGTCTATAACTATGTCGGTATCGTGATCGGTTCCTTAATTCTGTTTTTAATGGGACGTCACTATGGAAAACCGTTGATCATGCATCTTGTCAGTGATAAGGTTTATCAAAAATACAATCATTGGCTGGATGACCCCCGTTTCGACAAGCTATTCGCACTGGCGATCTTCTTACCAGTAGCACCGGATGATGCCTTATGTTTGATGGCTAGTCTGACAAATATGTCATTTAAAAAATACAGCGCAATCATCTTTTTAGCAAAACCAGCTTCGATCTTCCTATACAGTTTGGCTTTACTACAAGGCGGCGCATTATTACAACAACTACTCCTCCACTAATCCGTTAGTGGAGTTTTTTTGTCAGTTCTACTTCTTGCTTTAGCAAGATTATGTTAGTTTCACTTGCGGTCCTTGCTTAGTGAAACTGTAGACGTAGAATGATATGCGAGGTGAAAACTCAACTCATTTTTCGTGCTCTTCGGAAAATGAGTTCCCTCAAATGAACTAGCTGGCTGCTTTTCGTCGAATATTTATGACTATACTGGATTTACATTTTTCGAGTATCTTTGTAACCAGGCTTCTAGAATGGTATACCTAGCAAAATTCAATTCTACCTATCTTGAATTTCATGAAATAATCTAACTTTTCCGGACAAAGTTGTGATACGCTAAATAAAAAGCACGGTTTATTCCAGATAAACCATTATATATAGCATTTCAGGAGGAACAATGAATTACTTTCGACAACGAATCACGCATTATTTCCGTACGTTTTCCATATATAATTTTTTATTACTTGCCTTTGGTCTCCCTTTTTTGACGGAGGGGCTCTTTTTATTTTTCCGTCAAAGTTTTCTTAATAATCTGTATCACCCATTCTATCTGCTATTATTTTTTGCGTTGATCTTCCTTTTTGGAAATTTGTTCAGCCAAGTCCAATCCAACGAAAAGATCTTTGAGAATTTTTCTTTAAAGGCTGCTTTTGCTAGTTTTGCTTACTGGATTCTTTTATCACCAATTTTTTTCTTTCGCTTTTATCAGATGCTGCTGGTATGGCAGCCACTCCCAGCAAGACTGCTTTCTTTTGTCTTTTTATATCGTTGGAAAATTTTACCAGTTATCGTTTTGCTGTACCTGATCTTGCTTTACTTTCTTTACCGTGGGATTTTGGTACCAAAATACTTGAAGCAAGGAGAAAATCTGAAAGCCAGTTGGCAGCTAAGCTGGCGGAAAACGAACAAACCAACAGCAAAACAGCTTGTTCTCTTTTTCCTTATCCCCTTCGCCTTTTTAGCAGCTAGCTTATTAATCAAGATCGCATTCATCGGATTCACTCAATGGTTGAGTCGTGAAAGCACAGCTATGATTTTATTATTGGTTTATCGTGTGATCCAAAATGCATTATGGGCACTCTTCTTTCTCTACTTGGCCGCTTCTGACAAAGAACCGATTAAGGACGACTCCATGACAAAGGGAACAATCATCTGGCTCGGTCTGATGATCCTGGCTTGTCTTGGGCTCTATTCGTTGCATTACGCTCATGCCTTTCAGGTGAAACAAATCGACGAGCCATTCACGATTTCCCATCGCGGCGTATCTCAGCGAAACGGAGTCCAAAATTCAATCGATGTTCTGGAAAAGACCAGCAAATCCGCTCACCCCGATCTTGTAGAAATGGATGTGCAGGAAACTGCTGATCATCAGTTGGTAGTGATCCATGATGAGGATTTGAAATCCCTGGCGAATAAAAACATACGCATTGATGAATCAACCTGGAATCAACTGAAGGACATCACTTTGAAGGAAAATGGTTATGACAGCAAGATCCCGTTATTCGTTGATTATCTAGCAACAGCAAATCAATTAAATCAAAAATTGTTGATCGAACTGAAAGTAACCGCTAAAACAAAAGACACGATCGTTAAGCATTTACTGCCGCTGAAAGACCAGTTGGTTAATCATCAGCTGCAAAGCATGGATCTAGACATAGCTAATCAAATGAAGAAAAATTTTCCTACAATGAAAGTCGGCTATATCTTACCTTTGGATTTGATCGGTGCGCCCAAAACATCCTTAGATTTCATCAATATCGAGTCACGAACGGCTTGCGGCGACCTGATTCAATTTCTACAACATCGTAATCAAGGAATCTATGTATGGCCAGTCAATTCTAAGCAACAAGCAGCTATTTATCGTTACCAACGCGTAAATGGCATCTTATCCGATGATTTGAGTGTATTCGAGACTGGAACAGAGGATATAAAGGCAAAAACTGCTGGAATTCTTCAATTTGATTAAAGTAAGGACCGTAAACAGTCTTCTCCTTTAGAAGAGTGTTCACGGTCCTTTTTTAACGATCTAATAGGCGTTCATATGTAAAACCTGTCATAGAAAACCTTAATAGCAGCAGTGCAATCATGAGTAGAATCAATCCAATAGAGATGACGATCCAACCACCAAAAACGAGAATACCGGTGAACTGGCCAACGAGAAGCAAAGCCAACGGCATAATCAAGAAGGCTGCTTTTTGTTGTGACTCTTCAATCGTGGTAGATTTTGCAGATCCTCTGACGATTAGGACGATAGAAATAATCGTTATCGCTGGAACAATCAACAGCATAACCCAAAGCCAGTTGATACTGAAAGGCAGCAGTATTCCTTGAAGAAGATACACCTCAACCTCAACAACGACCACGGTTAACAGAAATGAAACATAGGTCACAAAGATTGCGACAAGAAAGGAAGCATAGACCTTTGCTTGAAAAATCTTTCTGATTGACAAAGGAGAATACAGCAGTGTTTCCAGCGTTCGTTTTTCCTTTTCACCGACAAATGAACTAGCTGCCATGACACTTGCAGTCATTATTGGAATAATCAAAAAGAAAATCGGAATGACATTATTAACCATGAGCGATAATAGATCGTAAATTAGCTGCTCTTTGCTCAGTGTTTGAAAATTTGGTAAAATACGTGCCATCTCGGTAAATGATGAGGAATCTGTCGGGCTCAGCAGAACAGTCAACAGCATCATTGTCGGGAAAAGAATCGAGAAAACCAACGGAAGAATCGTCAATACTGAAAAGTAGCGTTTATTTTCAGTAATCCCACGTATATCCTTGATCATGATCGCCTTTTGACGACTATTAATCATGTGTCTCCCCTCCTTCCAATAAAGCGAAATAGATATCCTCCAGTGAATAGTCAACTGGCGTTACCTGTGATATATTGCCGCCTTGAGCAACGATTTTTTTTACTAATTGAGCAATTTCGTCTTTCCTCTGGATACTTATTTCGTAATGATCACCTTTGACTCGATTGCTTTCGATCGTTAGCGGCATCAGATCTGTTTCAAGCATCACCTTAAAGCTATCAAAGGTACGCTTGCGTAATTCTCTCAAACTGCCTAAAGCGAGCAGTTGTCCATTATCCATCAGTCCATATTCATTGCATATCTCCTGCGCATATCTTAATTGATGAGTACAAAGAAAGATTGTCGTTCCTTCTTCTTTGGACAACTCCAGTAAAAGCTCGTTGACACTCTTAGTACTTTCAGGATCAAGACCGCTAGTAGGTTCATCCAGAAATAGAACCTGTGGGCGATGGATCAACGTCCGGGCTAGTGATAATCTTTGCCTCATCCCGGTTGAGTAACTCTTTAATTTCACATCAGCAGCCTCGGTTAAACCCAACTTTTCCAACAGTTGTCGACCTCTTAAGTCACTCTCTGCATTGCTCATTCCAAAAAGCTGTCCGAAAAAACGCAAATTATCAATGCCGGAAAAATGGTCGTACATCCCGGCATGTTCGGTTAAAACACCAGTAGATTGATGAAGCTTCTCTGCCTCACTAACTGGATCGAGACCTAAGACGCGCATCTCTCCATCAGTCGGATCTAAAATACCGTTTAGCAATTTAACCGTTGTAGTCTTCCCCGCGCCATTCGGTCCTAAAAAACCGAAGATCGTCCCTTGAGGTACCACCAGACTAACATTATCTAATGCTTTCTTTCCTTCAGGATATATTTTTTCTAATTGATTGATTTCGATCGCATTCATTTAGGATCCCTCTTTTCTATCAAACGACATACTCCTCTAAACGATATCGTTTTATATTCTTATTGTATTTCTTCTAAGCAGAGGGTTCAATCGATTCTTTGTTAACTTACTGACGCCTAAGTATCGCAATACGATACACCGAAATGTTTTTGACACTTTCTTTTATATTGCTATTTAATAAAAAAATTCGGACCTTATTGAAAGATCCGAATTCTTTTCCTGTCAAAATAAGTTTTTCACATGCTTGCTTAAAAAATTTATGCAGTGCATTCAACCGCAACACAGGCATGCACATTCTCGTATTTCACTAATAAGCGGTTTTGCAATTCGATAACTGCTGCTCGATCAGACGGAGCACAAGATACAACATTGATTAATACCGTATTATTGTAAAGCTGTTCGACAACTCCAATAACTTCCTTTTCGATTCCAATTGCTTTACACTCATAAGCAAGACCAATTTCAATAGTTTCTGTCATTTCCATAATAAATCCCCCTTTAATTCTACGTTTTTATAATAACATAATGAAGTAAAATTGAAAACGTTTTTTATTACTTTTTTTGCTTTTATATCAAGGGGTTCGTCACAATTGTTAGAAAATTCGCAAAACACCAACATAAACAACTGAGGTTATTTTTAATCTCCTATTCATTTTTAATTTATCTTTATTTGTTTAAAACCGATTTCATTATGCTTTTATTATGTTTTTTGTGGTTAATTTTGCTTAGCTGTCAATTACTTTTACTATACCAATTAAAAAAGAGCCCTCGCGTAGCGAGGGCTCTTTTCAATGTTCTATAGACGATTATTCAATTCTTTTGCTAAATCTTCAAATCCTGGTTTTCCAAGCAACGCAAACATGTTTTTCTTGTAAGCTTCCACACCTGGTTGATTGAATGGGTTAACACCCAATAAGTATCCAGAGATTCCAACTGCGATTTCAAAGAAGTACATTGCATAACCTAAAGTATAAGCATCCATTGTTGGGATGTTTAATACAAAGTTTGGAACACCGCCATCAGTATGAGCTAATAGTGTACCTTGATATGCTTTAGAATTAACAAAGTCAACATCTTTTCCTTCTAGGTAGCCAAGTCCATCTAAGTCAGATTCTTGTGCAGGAATCGCCACAGATTTACGAGGTTTTTCCACTTTCACGATCGTTTCGAAGATGTTGCGACGACCTTCTTGGATGTATTGTCCAAATGAATGCAAGTCAGTTGAGAAGTTTGCACTTGATGGGTAGATCCCCTTCAAGTCTTTTCCTTCTGATTCGCCGTATAATTGTTTCCACCATTCGTTGAAATATTGCATACCTGGCTCGTAGTTGACTAAGATTTCAGTCACTTTGCCTTTACGGTATAGAATATTACGAAGTGCAGCATATTGATATGCTTCGTTTTCATCTAAGTTATCGCTTGAGTAAGCTTCACGAGCGTCAGCTGCACCTTGCATCAACGCATCGATGTCCGCACCGCTGGCTGCGATTGGTAATAGACCCACAGCTGTAAGTACTGAGAAACGTCCACCGACATCATCAGGAATCACAAAAGTTTCCCAACCTGCTGCGTCTGCTTCAACTTTAACTGCTCCGCGAGCTTTATCTGTTGTTGCATAGATACGTTTGTTGGCTTCTTCTTCACCATATTTTTTGATCAATAATTCTTTGAAGACACGGAAAGCGATAGCTGGTTCAGTCGTAGTACCTGATTTAGAGATTACGTTAACTGAGAAGTCACGGTCGCCGATCACTTCGATCAAGTCAGCAATGTATGTTGAGCTGATTGAGTTTCCTGCAAAGAATACTTGTGGTGCTTTGCGGTCTTCTTTATCTAACACATTGAAAAAACTTTGGTGTAAGAATTCGATTGCTGCACGAGCTCCAAGGTATGAACCTCCGATCCCGATAACCACTAATACTTCAGAATCAGATTTGATTTTTTCAGCCGCTTTTTTGATGCGCGCAAATTCATCTTTGTCATAGTTTACTGGAAGATCCACCCAGCCTAGGAAATCATTTCCTGCGCCAGTACCTTCGCGTAATTCTTTGTGAGCTAGAGCTACTTCAGATTTGATGTAGTCCATTTCATGTTCGCTCACGAATGGTGCTACTTTCGAATAATCGAAATGAATGTGTGCCATTGTTTTTCCTCCTTGAAAGTCACTTCATAACAATCTATACTTTACGTTTCTTTTGACTATTTTTCAAGCGTAAACCATTTAAAAATTAAACAGTTCCCTGGGCTAACATTGCTGCGGCAACTTTTGCAAAACCAGCGATATTCGCGCCAGCAGCAAAATTATCTTTATCAGCATATTTTGCAGCTGTATCACGACAAGTTTCATAAATATTTTTCATGATATCATCAAGTTTTCCGTCGACTTCTTCTTTTGTCCATGCTAAACGTTGAGAGTTTTGACTCATTTCTAATGCCGATACCGCTACACCGCCTGCATTGGCTGCTTTCCCTGGTCCATAAAGAACACCGTTTTCATGGTACAACTTAACCGCTCCGTTGGTACTTGGCATATTTGCCCCTTCAGCGACTACTTTCACACCATTTTTGACTAAGAGTTCCGCTTTTTTATCATCGATTTCATTTTGTGTTGCACACGGTAAAGCAATATCCGCTTCTGTTTCTAGCTCCCAAACAGAACCTTCATAGTATTCTGCCGTCTTACGTTCCTTCGCATATTCTGTTAAACGAGCACGACGAACTTCTTTGATGTCCTTCAATAGTTCAACGTCGATTCCGTCTTTATCATAAATATAGCCATTTGAATCTGAACAAGTGATTGCAGTTGCGCCTAGTTCCTGCGCTTTTTCGATTGCATAAATTGCTACGTTACCACTACCCGAGACAAGAACTTTTTTGCCTTCAAAAGAATCCTTGCGATCTTCTAATAAATGTTTCACGAAGTAGACTGCACCATATCCGGTCGCTTCTGTTCTGCCTAGGCTGCCGTTAAAGCCTAAAGGTTTACCAGTCAGCACGCCCATATCGTATTCACGCAAACGCTTGTATTGACCGAATAGATAGCCGATCTCGCGTCCGCCGACACCGATGTCGCCTGCCGGTACGTCTAAGTTCGGACCAATATGTTTTGATAGTTCTGTCATGAAGCTTTGGCAATAACGCATCACTTCCGAATCAGATTTTCCTTTCGGATCGAAATCTGATCCACCTTTTCCCCCACCGATTGGAAGACCTGTCAAACTATTTTTAAAGATTTGCTCGAAACCTAAAAATTTCAAGATACTTAGATTCACACTTGGGTGGAAACGTAAGCCGCCTTTATAAGGACCAATCGCTGAGTTAAATTGTACGCGATAACCGCGATTGACTTGCCAATTACCCTTGTCATCTTGCCAAGGCACACGGAATTGGACCATTCTTTCTGGTTCAATGATCATGCCTAAAATATTTTTCTCAACATACTCAGGATGTTCTTCTAGAAAAGGAATCACGGTAGGTAAAAATTCTTCCACCGCCTGTAAAAATTCTTCTTGGTTCGGATCTTTTGCCTCTAAGTTCTTTTGAATCTGTTCAACATATTCTCGTACTTCCATCAAATTCCTCCTCACAGTTAATACTCATAGTTTACATCATTTTCTAATAGAAGTGAAAAAAAATTCATGCTACACTGCAAGTTGAATGCCAATTGTTCGTATTTACAGTATGATTATACATGGTGTACCAATAAATCAATGGATAAATGAGGTTAGTATTAATGAGTAAAACATTTGATGTAATTGTGATTGGCGGCGGACCAGCAGGCATGATGACCGCTATCACGGCGGCGATGAACGGCGCTCAGGTCGCACTATTCGAAAAAAATAAACGATTAGGCAAGAAATTGTTAATGACTGGCGGCGGTCGCTGCAATGTGACGAACAATCGACCAGTCGAGGACTTGATTACACACATTCCCGGCAATGGTCGCTTCTTATATAGTACATTCTCGCAATTCGACAACCAAGATGTGATGAATTTCTTTAGTGAACGCGGGGTCGCTTTAAAAGAAGAAGATCATGGACGGATCTTCCCAGTCTCTGACAAATCAGCAACGATAGTAAACACGCTAAAGGATGAATTAGAGAATCTGCAGGTTGAGCTGCATTTTAAAGAACCGATCGAGAAAATCATCGCCGACGATTCCGTCATTCGAGGGGTTCGTACGGCTGAAGGTGATTATTCCGCAAAGAGCGTTGTAGTGACGACTGGTGGAATCACCTATCCATCGACTGGGTCACAAGGAGACGGCTATCGCTTTGCCAAAAGTGTCGGGCATCATGTTACACCCTTGTATCCGACTGAATCACCAATCTTTTTGACAGATAGCTTTATAACGAACAAAACTTTACAAGGGTTGTCTTTGCAGGATGTTAAATTATCGGTTGTGGATGATAGAAACAAAACCGTCACCAGTCACGAGATGGATCTGCTTTTTACTCATTTCGGTATATCTGGTCCTGCTGCTTTACGTTGTTCAAGTTTTGTTAACCAACTGCTTCGAGAACAAGAAAACGTAACACTAAAGCTAGACTGCTTCCCAGAAAAATCAGCCATTCAATTATTGGAGGAAATCAGCGAGCGCTCATCAGGCTCCACAAAACAATTAAAAAATGCTCTTACCAGCTTTTTACCAGAACGACTGCTGCTCTTCTTTTTAGAGCAAGTTGATATCAGTGAACAAACCTATAACCAGACATCAAAAGAACAATTAGAAGCTTTTGTTTCTTACTGCAAGAACTGGTCCTTGACTGCCAACAAAACGTTTGGTTTGGAAAAATCCTTCGTCACTGGCGGCGGAGTCGAGCTAAAAGAGATTAATCCAAAAGAATTATCCAGTAAAAAAATCCCCGGCTTGTATTTTGCCGGGGAGGTTCTTGATGTTAACGGGTATACAGGTGGTTATAATATCACTACCGCTTTTTGTACTGGCTATGTGGCTGGCACTCACGCTGCTTATAATGCTTTTGCTTAATGCGTCAATTCAGCAAATTGTCCTCGCGTCAGATCTAAGATGGCGTTGGGGGCAATTTCCATTTGCAGCCCTCTTCTGCCCGCAGAAATTGCAATCTGTTCAAAGTTTTCAGCCGAAGCATCAACAAAAGTTGGAAATAGTTTTTTCATTCCGATCGGTGAACAGCCGCCACGAATATAGCCAGTCGTTGCTTCCAAATCTCTTAAATGCAGCATCTCGACTTTTTTATTACCACTGACCTTTGCGATCTTTTTCAAATCTAACTCATGATCGCTAGGGATCACTGCCACGACTGGCCCCGTTTTATTGCCTACTGCTACGAGCGTTTTAAATATTCTCGCTGGTTCGATGTCTACCTGCTCAGAGACATGCCCTGCCCCGAGATCATCTTCGCTCCAGGCGTATTCATGCTCAATATAAGCGATTTTCTTTTGTTCGACTAATCGAATCGCATTCGTCTTCTGAATTTTCTTCTTAGCCAAGACTATCCCTCACTTCATACATTTTTCTAAAGTCTAGCAAAAAAGCCGTTAGGAAACAAATCGGTCGTTTTGTTTGGTCTTTTTTTCTAAAAGTCCTACACTGGATCTGTAACAGAAAGGATGTTTTCATCATGAAAAGAATCTCAAGAGGAAAGTTTGAAAAGGTGCAACAATTGTCAAATGATCACGGCGTCATTGCGGCCTTAGCAATCGATCAACGGGGCTCTATGAAAAAGATGATGCAAGCCGCTGTGGGTGAAGATAAATTTTCAATGGACCAAGTTTATGAATTTAAAGAACTTGTTTCTCAAGAATTGACCAAGCACGTCAGCGCTATCCTGCTGGATGAACAATATGGATTCAAAGGTATTAAAGCCAAAGATCCTGATTCAGGATTAATCATGTCTTATGAAAAAACTGGCTACGATGCGAATACTCCCGGTCGTTTACCTGAACTATTGCCCAACGAATCCTTAAATCGTTTATTAGAAAAGGGGGCGGATGCTGCAAAAGTTTTAGTTTACTATGATCCTGATGAACCGCAAGAAATCTTAGAAGTAAAGCATGCCTTCCTAGAACGTTTGGGAACAGAAGCCTTAGCAGCGGACATCCCTGTTTTTGTTGAACCGATTGTTTATGATAATAAAATCACCGACGATCACTCGCCAGAGTTCGCTGAAATCAAACCACAAAAAGTGATCGATACAATCAAAGAATTTACGAAGGACAAATACCACATTGATATATTGAAAGTCGAAGTTCCCGTACTCTTCAAATATGTGGAAGGCTTCAATCAAGGCGACGATCCAGTGGTTTATACTCAAGAAGAAGCGGCTGCCTATTTTAAAGAGGCAGGAGAAGCTGCTACTCGCCCCTTCATTTATCTAAGCGCCGGTGTTCCTGCGGATATTTTCCGCGAAGAGTTGGAATTCGCCGGTCAGAATGGTGCCAATTATAGCGGTATTCTTGGCGGACGAGCTACTTGGCGTGACGGCGTTCAAGTCTACGCTGATGGTGGGAAAGATGCGTTGGTTAAATGGCTAGATACCAAAGGACGCGAAAATGTTGAAGAATTGAATGACATTTTGAACAAATACGCCAAACCTTGGTATGACATTTACGGCGGTTTAAATAATATTGAAGTATTTGATATTGATGTCATGGAATAACTGAATAAAAAAGCCGAGCGGTCATTTTCTATCATTCTGATAGTTTATGATCCCTCGGTTTTTTAATTTTACTTCTATTTTAATTCGTCAATCATCAAAGCCAACTTATCAGCCTCAATCTGTGCATCCGGACTAGCTTGACCTTCTAAGCAACCATAGGTCATGCAGGAGCCATCTAAAGAGCCGCTGATCTGTGAGAACTTCCCTAAGCGTCCCAGAGAGACAGAGACGACTGGTAAGGAAACGAAGGTTTGGGCTTTCATTACGATCTCCATCTGACGCAGGACATCTGCCTCGTTTTCCGGCTCAACCACAATTTTGGCGATATCTGCCCCCCAGTGCTCCATGAGATTTAGTCTAAAAAGAATCACCGCGTCTTCGGGTGTTTCCTTGAAGTTGTAATAGCTTAAGATTACCCTTACATCCAATGCCTGCATCCATTTAATGAAGGTCGTCGATAACTGATCAATGATCGATACTTCCACATCAGCCAGATCAATTGCCCGTGAGGAAACCGCAAATTCATTAATATGACGGTATTGATTCAAGGAAATATCAATTTCTCCCCCTGCCTCTGGTGTTCGCAGGTTAAAAATTAATGGGATATTGCGAATTTCATCCCGTAATGCTAATAATGTTGAATTCAACTTGTCGTCATCTAAGACATCTTCGTAATAATCCGCACGCCATTCGATTACTTCTGCAACTTTCTTGGCCACATTTGCCTGCTCGATGATTTCCTCGAAAGTCCTTCCAACAATCGGCACGCAGATTTTAGGTTTTCCCGCATCAAATCGTACCTCTCTTACTTGAATATCCATCATACGCATCCCATCCCATTTTCTTCTATTTTTTTACCGTATAAAACAATACCTTCAAATAATTGCTTTCTTCAAAATTGCTGGCTGGAAAATCCGCTGGCAGCCGGTAGCTTTCTGATAACTGATAGCGAACGTTTTTATTCTTAAAAGCTGTTTCGATCGCTTGCTTGAATTTCTTGATCGGAAGATTCGCCGCATTGGTTGACGCGATAATCGTTCCTTCTTCAGAAAGGATATCTACACTGTCTTCGATCAAACGTCCGTAATCCTTTGCTACAGAAAATGTCTTTTTCTTATTTCGTGCAAAACTAGGCGGATCCAAGATAATCAAATTATAACTTAAATCCTTCCTTACTGCATAGCGGAAATAGTCAAATGTATCCATTACGATAATTTTTTGTTGTTCTAATGGTAGTCCGTTTACTTCAAATTGCTCCTGCGTTTTCGGTAAACTGCGCTGTGCCAAGTCAACACTTGTTGTTTCAGTGGCACCACCATATGCTGCTGCCACTGAAAAAGCTCCAGTATAACTGAACATATTTAATACTTTCTGCCCAGCTGCCATGCCTTCAGTCAGTCGCCCGCGGACTTCCTTTTGATCCAAGAAGATACCTGTCATGTAGCCTTCATCTAAGTATACGGCATATGAAACGCCATTTTCCAGTACTATTAACGGTTCTTGCGGTTTTTCTCCGGCCAACCAGCGACTCTCTTTCAGTTCGCTTTTGAAACGAATCTTCTCGACAGCTCCTTTAGTACTTGGAAAGACCGCCAATAAACTATCAACAATCAGCTTCTGGAAATGATAAATCGTTTCGTTGTACCAGGAAATTACCAAATAATCCGCATAATAGTCGACGGTTACGCCGCCAAAGCCATCGCCTTCCCCGTTAAACAAACGAAATGCATTCGTTGTTTCATCTGCGAAAAAGGGTTGTCGCTGCTGAATCGCCTGCTGAAATGTTTCCATTAAAAAAGCCTGATCGATCGGTCGTTGTGTCTGATCAAGCACCCAGCCGAATCCTTTATTTTGTTTTCCTAGATAGCCAGTTGCGACGTACTTATTTCTATTATCAACAAAAGTCACCCATTCTAAAGGAATTTCATTAATTTTTTGTTTTAAATCCTCTTCTTGAATTAATGGGTTTCCTTGACGAATTCGTTTAATTCCATAATTATTTAATTCTATTTTCACACTCATCCCTGCTTTCTTCTATAGTATAGCAAAAAAAATTAGTAAATTTCGCTTATAAAGTTTTCTTTAAACCTGATTGCTCAAGTTTTAATAAGAATTGACTGGTTGGATGTAAGCGAGTAAACTAGGTAACAAGTGAACATTTCGCATTTTTTCTGCGGCAGAAAGGAAGTTTCTATTGAAAAAACTAAAAGCTCTTGGATTTTTGAATAAACGTCTCGGCTTTTATGCGTTACTGACATTCTTATTATGGGCGAAAAGTATCTTTGCATACTTATTTGAGTTTAATTTAGGGATCGAAAGTCTGACACAGTACTTTATCCTGTTTATCAATCCAATCGCATCGACAATGTTCTTACTGTCGATTGCTCTATATGTACGACGGTCGAAAGCCTCGTACACGACAATGATGGTCATATATGGACTGGCAAGCTTATTGCTCTTCGCCAACGTTGTCTATTATCGTGAGTTTACTGACTTCATCACTGTCAATACTTTCTTAGGTGCTGGCAAAGTAGCTAGTGGTTTAGGTGAAAGTGCAATTCGTTTATTCCGTCCTTACGATGTTTTATATATGATTGATATCGTGATTTTGCCAATTCTTTTGTGGCGCAAACGCATCAAGAGAGAAGATCGTCCGGTCCGTGCAAGGATGGCTTTCGCTATGACGGCCCTATCAATCATGATTTTCTCAGGAAATCTCTTCTTAGCCGAAGCTGATCGTCCGGAATTATTGACGCGTACTTTCTCTCGCGACTATTTGATTAAGTATCTTGGGGTGAACGCCTTTACTGTTTACGATGGTATCCAAACTTACAAGACGAATCAGGTTCGCGCCGAAGCCAGTGCCAATGACTTAAAAGAAGTTGAGTCTTACGTTAAAGATCATTATGCAGCACCAAACAGCGAGTATTACGGAATCGCTAAGGGACGTAATGTTATTACGATTCATTTAGAAAGTTTGCAACAGTTTGTAATCGATTATAAACTTAAAGATGAAAATGGTCAGGAATATGAAGTGACACCATTCTTGAACAGCATTTTCCACAGCAATAGCACATTTAGTTTTGATAACTTCTTCCACCAAGTGAAAGCCGGCAAAACATCCGACGCAGAAACTTTGATGGAAAATTCGTTGTTTGGTTTAAACCAAGGGTCGCTATTCTCGCAACTAGGCGGTAAAAATACTTTCCAAGCTGCACCGAACATTTTGAAACAAACACAAGGTTACACAAGTGCAGCTTTCCATGGGAATTCTGGAAGCTTTTGGAACCGTTCTGAGACTTATAAAAACCTTGGCTATGATTATTTCTTCGATTCATCTTATTATGATGTGAACGATGAAAATTCATTCCAATACGGCTTGCATGACAAACCATTCTTCCAACAATCTGTGAAGTATCTGGAACGTCTGCAACAACCATTCTATACGAAGTTTATCGCTGTTTCGAACCACTATCCTTATAGTGAGTTCAAAAACGACGAAGGCGGATTCCCAATGGCTGATACCGGAGATGAAACCATCAACGGATATTTCGCCACAGCAAACTATTTAGACAAAGCGGTCGAAGAGTTCTTTAATTACTTGAAATCTTCTGGTTTATATGAGAATTCCATCATCGTAATGTATGGTGACCATTACGGGATATCTAACTCTCGGAACTCTGACTTAGCACCGTTACTTGGAAAATCAAAAGAAACTTGGTCAAACTTTGACAATGCTCAAATGCAGCGTGTTCCTTATATGGTTCACATTCCAGGCCAAGACAAAGGCGGTATCAACCATACGTATGGTGGCGAAGTTGATGCTTTACCTACCCTCTTGCATCTTCTAGGTGTTGATACGAGTAATTACATTCAATTGGGACAAGATCTATTGTCTAAAGAGCACGATCAAATCGTTGCTTTCCGTGATGGAGATTATGTCACACCAGATTACACATACTACAGCGGAAGCTTATATAGTAACAAGGATGGTATGGCAATCACCGAGCCAAGCGAAATTTTACAAAAACAAACCGAGGCGTGGAAAGAAGCCGTTTCTACTCAGTTAAATACCTCAGATAATATCAATAATGGTGATCTGCTTCGCTTCCATTCAAATAGCGGATTGAAACCAATTGATGTTTCTGATTACGACTATAAAGATGGTCTGAATCAGATGGAAAAAATCGAGAATAAACTAGGGGGTAAATCTACTAGCTTATTTGATCAAAAAGGTAAAAAATCCACTCAAGACCTCTATAAGACTGAGACTTATAAGCAATATCAAGAGCAAAATCAACAACAATAATACCGAGAACACCCTTCGCAAACAAATGTGAAGGGTGTTCTTTTATCTACAATTATTTCTTCCGATAGAATTCATACTTCTTTCAAATTAGGATTTTATACTTATTAGGAAGAGGTGGGAATCCATGGAACTTATTTCAACGACGCTTTCAACTATCAAACGACATCGAATACAGTTTTCAATTTCATGGGTGATCTGTCTGGTCGCTCTCTTTGTCTTGACCAGTTTGGGCATGATAAAGTTAGTTTTGCATCAGTTTGATTCTTCCGCTCAAATCCAATTATTTACTTCAAAGGAAGTAGATCAATTGCAGCGATACTTCTCCGATCGGTTAATCCTGAGTGCGATAGGATTGTTCTTCTTATTGCTAGTCTTTTTAGCAATAAAAATCCATCGTCAAAAGGACACTGCTTCTTCAATGAAAAAAATAATCTATTCAACCGGACTCGAGTTTCTAATCGGTCTACTGATCGCAGCTACCTGTCTGATTTTGCTGTTTACTATATTTGAACCTGTTTATGAATCAATCTTACAATCCTTTTATCATCAAGGGTTGAATCAATTGAAAGAACTACCAAACTTTGTCTTAAGTAACGGGACAAGCGGGATCGCCTATTCAATACGTTCCTCCCTTTCCTTTGAACTTTCTTCTACAACCTTGCTAGACCTTTTTTTCAATGCACTATTTAAAGCTATTTCTTATATTTTTATTTGCTTGTGTCTGTTAATCCTATCTTTCCGATTAATCAGTGCAATCAAAAGAAAGAAGAATGCTCGCTAAACACGAACATTCTTTTTTTTATTTGTTCTTTAGTTGAACTAATTGTTGAAAGTCGATTGTTTCTTCACTATAATTAAAAAGTATTCGGTTTTTACGGATATAATGAACTTATTTTTAAGGAGCGTTAAATTATAATGGAGAAATTCTTTAAATTAAAAGAGCAAGGCACCAACATTTCCACTGAAGTAATGGCTGGAATCACTACATTCTTTGCTATGAGTTATATTTTGTTCGTAAATCCTACTATCCTGTCAGCTTCAGGGATGCCCTTTCAAGCGGTCTTCTTAGCTACCATCATCGCGTCTGTGATTGGGACTTTAGTTATGGGATTGTTCGCTAATGTTCCTTATGCGCAAGCACCTGGTATGGGGTTGAATGCTTTTTTCACTTACACAGTCGTTTTCGGACTGGGTTATTCTTGGCAGCAAGCCTTGGCAATGGTATTCATTTGTGGAATCATCAATATTCTAATCACTGTGACAAAAATTCGTAAGTTGATCATTCACGCGATTCCAGAAAGCATGCAGCACGCAATCGGCGGCGGGATCGGAATTTTCGTAGCATATGTGGGGATCAAAAATGCTGGACTACTTTCTTTTACTGCAGACTCAGGAGCAATCACCAGCAGTATCGTTGAAGGCGGTAAAGCAACGAGCGTTTCCATTAACAGCGGTATTGTTCCCGCGTTAGCAAACTTTAACAATGCTCCGATTTTATTAGCAGTTTTCGGTTTAGTTATCACGACTATCTTAGTTGTTAAAAATGTACGCGGTGCGATCTTGATCGGTATCGTCATCACTACCCTATTAGGGATTCCTATGGGTGTGGTTCAATTAGGAGCAATCGATTGGCAATCAAACTCATTGAGCAGTTCGATCCAAGAACTAGGTACTACTTTTGGGGCTGCTTTCGGTTCAGCTGGTATGGGATCACTTTTCTCTGACTCGTCTAAATTGCCTCAGGTCTTAATGACGATCTTGGCTTTCAGTTTATCAGATACATTTGATACGATCGGAACCTTCATCGGGACAGGTCGTCGTACAGGCATCTTCTCTAAGGAAGACGAAAAAGCCTTGGATGATGATTCTCGTGGTTTTAAAACAAAAATGGACAAAGCCTTGTTCGCTGATGCGATCGCAACTTCGATTGGTGCCATCTTTGGTACTTCTAATACAACGACTTATGTGGAATCTGCCGCTGGTATCGGTGCTGGTGGGCGTACTGGTCTAACTTCTGTCGTTGTTGCTGCTTTATTTGCATTAAGCAGCTTGTTTTCACCATTGATCGCGGTCGTTCCTGCGCAAGCAACAGCACCTGCTTTAATTTTAGTCGGCGTTATGATGTTGGCTTCATTCGCAGATATCAATTGGTTAGATTTAGAAGAAGCTGTTCCTGCTTTCTTCGCGAGTGTTTTCATGGGGCTTTGCTACAGTATTTCCTACGGGATCGCCGCAGGCTTTATCTTCTATACGATCGTTAAAGTGATCAAAGGCAAAACAAAAGAAATCTCTCCGATTCTTTGGATCGTGGATCTGCTATTTATTTTGAACTTTATTATCTTAGCGATACTTTAAAAACACAATGAAAGAAGCGTAAAACCGATTTGGTTTTACGCTTCTTTTTCTTCATTTGTTTTCTTTGCTTCCTCTGGTTTGTCCGGAAATACGACGGTAAAGGTTGTCCCCTTTTCTAATTTACTGTCAACCTCAATCGTGCCGTTATGCAAGCGAACCAGCTCATCCACAATCGACAAGCCTAGTCCAGATTCGCCATATTTTGTATTTTTCCTTGATGGATCCGCTTTGTAATAGCGATCCCAAATATTTTTCACTTGGTCCTCCGACATTCCAATTCCCGTATCAGAAATTTTGACCTCCGTAGCTTTCTCCAATTTACTAATCGCAACAGTAATGGTGCCATCTTTTGTAAATTGGATCGCATTTTGGATCAAATTCACCATGACTTGAACAAAACGATCGTAATCAGCATAGACGGTGATCGGTTCTTTTGTTTGCAGGATCAAATGGTCACCTGAAGCCTCTGCTTTCCCCTCTAGTTGAGACAAGAGCGTGCCGACAGTCTCTGTTGCATTAAATTCCTGAAGTAAAATAGTGATCTGATTGGTTCGAATCTTTTCGTAGTCCAGATTTTCATTGACCAAACGAATCAAACGAGATGTTTCATTCTGCATCAGCTTGATGGCTTTTTCTTTCTGATTTTCAGGAATCGCATTATACTGCATCCCCTCCAATAATCCATTGATTGTTGTCAGGGGCGTCCGCATTTCATGAGAAGCATCCGCCATAAATTGTTTTCGCCGTTCTTCTTGTCGCTCGATTTCTTCCTGTGATTCCTTTAGCGATACAGTCATTCGGTTAAAATCATCTGCCAAATCATCAAACTCATCACGATTTCGATTTGGTACTGCCACATCAAAATTTCCAGCTGCCACTTCTTTTGTCGCTGAACGCATTCGATTGATCCGCTTCACCTGTTGCGTCGCAAAGAAGTAGCTGACGATGATCGCGATAATCGAAGCGATTATAAAGGCTTTGAACAAGTCTGTTACAATTGAATTAACACTTGTCTCTACGTTCATAGCCGGCTGACTGACCAGCAGCACGCCAAAGAAAACGCCATCGGTGAAGAAAGGAACCATTGCATAAGAGGTCGTTTGACTTTGCCCCATCACATTCTTCGCACTGGTTTCCTTCTGTTGCTGTCCAGCTTTTAATGCACGCCATTGAGAGTCGCTGACTAGATGCTGATTCACTTTTCCTGATTCCTCAGGATATTGTACTGTACGGTCTTTATCAATAAAAACAAATGACACATCCTGCTGATTCAAGCTCGACTCTGTCACTTTGATCGCAAATTGAAAAATCTCATTGCTGGACATGCCTTCGAAGCGAATATCTCGACTTAAAGAAAGATTATTTTTTTCCATCGATTGCGCATAGCCTAGTAGTTCTTTGTAGTTGTTATCCTCCAATGTCTTACGAGTAAACTGAGTAAAAGAAAGTCCTAATGTCAATAGGATCAACAGTATTAACCCGCCAAAAGCCAGTAATTGTTGATACAGGTATTTCATCGACCAACCTCGGTGTCATCGAATTTATATCCTACGCCCCAAACAGTTTGGATAACTTGTGCACCGACCTTCTCGATTTTTTGACGTAATTTTTTGATGTGGGCATCAACCGTTCGCTCGTCACCAAAATACTGATAATCCCAAACCAATTCTAGTAATTGCTCTCTGGTGAATACCTGGCGTGGCTTTTTCGCCATCGTATAGAGCAAATCAAATTCTTTTGGCGTCAATCCTTCAATAGGCTGCCCATCTAAATAAGCTTCCCGCGTTTTCAGATTCATTTTGAAATGATCCGTTTGAATATCAAAGCTGTTATTCGATGCTGTCGCTTCTTTTTGCGGTTCAGACGTCAACTCACTACGGCGATGCAGAGCCTTGATCCTTGCTATCAAGGTCAATGGTGAGAAAGGCTTCGTTACATAATCGTCTGCACCCATCTCTAAACCAATTACCTGATCACTTTCAGAGTCTCTTGCTGTTAACATGATGATCGGAACAGTTTTGGAAATTTTGCGAATTTCACGACCTACTTCCATGCCGTCCATACTAGGCAGATTCAAATCCAGTGTAATCATATCCCATTTTTCAGGATCTGCTTTAAACGCATCAAGGCCTTCTTGCCCGTCGTATTTAAATTCCGCATCCCAGCCTTCATTCAAGAAAAACATTTGCATCATCTCAGAAACGGATTCATTGTCTTCAATCATTAAAATATTCATACTTTAACCCCCTGATATCATCTGATTCTCATTCTAAGTATACTCTATTTCATTTTTTTGAACCATTACCTTACCCGTATCTTCACTAACAATTTGTTTTTTCTTCAATCTTTTTGGTTTGGGATAGCAATTTCTTCATTATCCAATTACTTCTTTGCTTTTTTTATAACGAGATGTTATACTTTTTTTTGCACCAATTTATTTTTAGGGGCCGTTCTGGATTCGACAGGCACGGTTCGAGCCTGAATTGCGCTTCGTAGGTTACGTCTACGATAAAACGTTACAGTTAAATATAACTGCTAAAAACAACAATAACTCTTACGCTTTAGCTGCCTAAAAACAGTTAGCGTAGATCCTCCCGGTATCGCCCATGTGCTCGGGTAAGGGTCTCAAAATTAGTGGGATACGTTTTAACTTCCCGTCTGCAAGTTAAAAAAGAGATCATCAGACTAGCAAAATCAGTCGCCTGTCTCTCGGCAACTGATCACGCGAAACTTCAATAGAGCTGACTATGAGCGTAGATTTTTAGGTATTCGGAGTGTTTGGACAGGGGTTCAAATCCCCTCGGCTCCATTATTTTTCAAACATAAAAAGCCAAAACGCTAAGTAATAGGCGTTTTGGCTTTTTATTATAGGCAACATAATACTATCTATGTTTTAAACTGTTTCTTGTTCAACCTGCTCTATCTTCTCTTTCTCTAATGCCTCCTGTTCCTGATCAACAAAAACAAACTTCAAACTTGTGGGATATACATAAACGATCAAGCGTTCTTTACACACATCGGTTGCGGTTGCCGGATAAACCTGTCCAGTAGTGAATTTATCGCGAAATAAGTCCTTTAAGGCTACTTCTAGCCCAGCATTGATAAACGGATTCAACATTCAACTCGCTCCCTTTCTGTCACCAAACTCTCTCAAGTACATTATACGCGCTGAGCTTATGGATTGGGCCATAAATTAAAAAAAGTTCGTTTTATTAAGTAAATGAATTTTTCTCTAAAATCCGTGGAATTTTTTCAAATTTCGTATCCTATTTCACATATTTTGAGCACATCTGTGGGTGGTCTGGTTTAACTGTGGTACAGTTAATGCTATTAGAGAGGAGGGTTTACGGATGAAATACCTAGATATTATCGCACTTATCTTGTTGATCGTTGGTGGAATCAATTGGTTATTAGTTGGTCTTTTTGAGTATGATTTAGTGGCAGCAATATCAGGTGGAAGTACAGCGATCCTAGCAAAAATTATCTACATCGTTGTCGGACTATGTGCACTTTACTGTTTGAAATTTATCCCTGGAATTGCGAATCGTGCTGAGTAAATTCAGTGAACTAAAAATTAGTTTAGATCGTTAATATAGATTTAAAAAAAACGAAGCTCTCTGGACACTATAGAGAGCTTCGTTTTTTAACGAAATGGATTGTAAAAGCGGCCGCCGTTGATGACCAGCAATGAGATTCCTGCTGAACATAAGATAATAACAAATAATAAAGCAAGGTAATCATTACGCTTCAATGGTTTTGCCAACAGCCATGTTCGACCTTTCTTCTTTCCGAATCGACGCAGCTCCATCGCTGAAGAAATCGTCTCGATACGTTCCAAGCTTGAAAAAATCAGCGGGATCGCGATCGTTAAGTTTCCCCGGACTCTTTTCATCAATGAAGCCTTCTTGGAAAGCTCATTACCTCGCGCCTGCTGTGCTTTGGAAATCGTCCGAAAATCTTCCTGAATATCTGGAATATAGCGCAACGCTAATGAAAAGGCATAAGCGATTTTGTAAGACCCGCCAACCCGATGAATGCTAGAAGCAAGTTCACTAGGGTTTGTTGTCAGAATGAAGATCAAGCCTGGTGGAATCGTAACAAAATATTTGACTAACAGGTTGAACTCATAAAAAAGCTGTTCTTGTGTCACTGTATAGCGTCCGATTCCTTCGAAGATCACATGACGCGTTCCATAGATTGTCACTCCATATTCAGGAGCAAATAGATAAACAGTCAGTAAATTCAAAATTGAGAAGAACGCGATAAATTTCAAGACAAATGAAATCTCACGATAACTGATCTGTGCTGTACGAAATAAGATTGCTGAAAAAATCGCCAGTCCCAACAAGAAGCGTGTATCATAAGAGATCATCCCAACAACTGAGATCATCAAGAAGCATAACAGCTTCGTAAAGCCGCTGAGTTGATGGATCACGGTTTTTTTCGGCAAATAACCGATTAAATTATTGCCCTCCATAAGATCCTCCCTCATCCTGCTGAATAAATGCCGACACAAAGCCTGTAGCGTCAGCTAAATGATTGTTTTTTGCCAAATGATATAGACTCGTTTGCCGTAAGCTTGCTGAAGCGACAAGTTCTGCTGAAGATAGTACGTTCGCAGGCATTTCGTCAGCGATGATCTGTCCATCCTTTAAGACCAGTGTCCGTTGGGTATGCTCCAGCATCAAATGCATATCATGAGTGATCATCAAGATCGTGATCCCTCGTTGATTCAATTTACGCAAGAAGGTCATCATTTCATTGTAATGATAATAATCTTGACCCGCCGTTGGTTCATCTAAGATCAGCAACTCCGGCTCTAACACCAAAATTGCAGCAATCGCCACACGACGTTTTTGACCATGACTCAAAGCAGAGATCGGCCAATTACGAAACTCATAAAGACCGCAAACCTTCAAAGTCTCTAATACTTTTTCTTGGATCGTGTCCGGATCAACTCCACGATTTTCCAACCCTAAAGAGACCTCTTCAAAAATCATATTCTTGGATAGCATTTGGTTGCTGTTTTGCAGAACATAGCCGATCTTGTCCGCTCGTTCCTTGATACTTTCATCTGCGATTGATTGGTTTTTCCATAATAGTTCTCCTGATTGAAGTGGATAGAAACCTGTGATCAGATTTGACAATGTCGATTTACCCGCACCATTATGCCCTACTAAGCTGACCATCTCGCCTTGGTAAAGCGTCACATCAATATCCCTAATCACCAGTTCATTGCCAAAACCAAAGGAAAGCTGCTTCAATGTTAATAACGAATCTTCCTTTTTGGGAATCGGTTTAAATGCTCCTTGCGATTTTGCTAACGCAGCCGCTATTTCTGGTGAGACCAATTGATCAACCTGTGTGAGATCAGCGAAATCCGTTAGCGGGATTCCTGCTCGTTTCAACGCTGTAATATATAGCGGTTCACGTATCCCATATTCTGCCAATAGATCACTTTTCAGTAACTCAGTTGGTGTCATGTCCGCAATGATCGTTCCTTCATTCATCAAGATGACCCGATCGATTGGTGCTGCTAAGACTTCTTCCAAGCGATGCTCAATGATGATCGTTGTAAACTTTTGCGATTGATACAATTGGTCAATCATTTGGATCGCTTCATAGCCTGTCTGAGGATCAAGATTGGCTAAGGGTTCATCAAATAAGAGAATCGGCGTTTCATCAATTAAGACACCAGCCATTGTTACTCGTTGTTTTTGTCCCCCAGAGAGATCCTGCGGCCGTTTTTCCAATTGGGCTGATAAATTCGTTTTTTCCGACCAGTAGTTTACTGCTTCTCGCATCTCCGCCTGTTCAATCATTTCATTTTCCAGTGAAAAAGCGATATCTTCAGCTACAGTCAAGCCGACAAATTGACTGTCCGTATCCTGCAGCACCGTTCCAACATCAAGAGAAAGATCGTAAATCGAGGATTCACTAAAGGCTTTTCCGTTGATACTTAAGCTGCCGGTAAACGTCCCTTTTTCATTTTGCGGGATAATGCCGTTCAAACACTTTCCTAGAGTTGATTTACCTGAGCCGCTGGGGCCCATGATCAAAATCTTTTCACCTTGATCGATCGTCAAATTGATTTTTTTTAACGTTGGCTCAGCCTGGCTGTCATATTGAAATGTAAAATCACGAAACTCGATCATTTTATATCCTCGCGTTCTAAGCTTCTTTGTTCAAACTGCCTTTTTTCGTTTTGGTTTGTGCGTAAGCTTTTAATAAAATAAAGCCGATAATTCCAGTTACGATCGCATTCGTGATTCCGGCAACAACACCTTGGGTAAATACCTTGCTTGGTGCTTCTGCATAGATCAGAATATCACCGATAGGCGCAATGACAACCCAAGTAACCAAGTTGGCGATCGTTTCACCAACTAAGAATGTTCCGATTTCTTTCTTGCCGAAAATGCCTTGTTCGATTGGAATTCGCTTTGCTAATAAACCAAAGAATACTCCTAAAATTCCTGAAGCGACGATCCAAGACCACCAAGCGCCATATGTTGTCAAATCTCCTAACGCGTGACCAATGAAGCCAGCTAGTCCAGCAACGATTGGGCCATAGACAACTCCAAGCAGCGCCAAGAACGGATAGGCCGTTGCGATATCTGTGTTTGGAATCCCCGTAGGAATTGTCACAAAACGTTTTAAAATGAAGAAAACTGCTGCGCCAATCCCGATAGCTACAATGTGTTTTACTGTAAATTTCTTGTTCATACTTTTCTACTCCCTTTTTCTATTAATGTGTTGCTTCTCAAACCATTTACCCATAAATAAGTGCTTTGATTCCTAAATTTTTGTCAGTTCGATCGTCCAATCATTACCCGTTCCAATCTTATAGACACCAGAGAAGGAATCCAAATTAATCCCCAAACCAACATTCAGTAATGAATTGATGTAAAGCACAGCTTCTTTTGGTGCGACTTGAGCGAAGGAACGACCGAAGACGACTTCGTCTTGATAACGGATCACACCTTGATAGTATATTTTTACTAGCAGGCTTTGTCCATATTCAACCTGCCATTTTTTGAAAAAATCCACTGGAATGTTCGTCCATAGCGAGCCAAAACGGATATCTGTAATATCAATTGTTCCGGTAATTGTCTTTTCACTTTGAACAGGTGCGATTAATGGAAATGATACTAATTCACTTATTGGAATGACTGTTCCTAGTTCAGCAAAGCGAACTTTTTCGCTTGCCAAGCGAGCCCCATTGTAAACATAAACATCGCGACCGTGGAATGTGTGACTCTCGGATGAGCCTGGTAAACGCTGGGTTTCTTCATCGATTTGCCGCACTTCCTTGATGCCTACATACTGAGCTAAATAGGTTAAGGTGCCATTATCAGGTGTAATGACATATTGCCCGTCTTTGAGCTCCGCGACGACACTGCGGCGAGTTGAGCCTACTCCAGGATCAACCACTGAAACAAACACTGTACCAGCCGGCCAATAAGTAACCGCCTGTAATAACCGATAGCTTGCGTCATGAATGTTATAAGGTTCAATTTCATGGGTCAAATTGTTGATGTTTAATGTCGGTTCAACTTGATAAGCCACCCCGTACATTGCATTAACCGCACCATCCTGTAAACCAAAATCCGTTTGAACTACTAAAAAACCTGCCATAATTCTTCCACCTTCCAATTCTACGATTATCCTCTGAGATTAGTCATTGAAGTCTTACCTGTTAAGATCGTCACCTTAACTTAAAAGAAAACACAAAAAAGCCCTCAGCAAAAAAATTGCTAAGGGCATGACTATGCGTTACCACCTTTAATCGTAAAATCCTCACAGACTTTACCTCAATCAGTACCCAAAAAAATTTTTTTCGGAGACTGTGCCTTGCTAACGGGGGCATCCGTATTTCCTTAAACCTTCGGGAAATCCGCTCAAAAGCCATTTTCAAGCAACTGATTTGCATCCTCTCCCACCAAATAAGGACTCTCTTTAGCAAATATGATTACTTTACTCTCTTTATCATCGCGTTTCTTCGATTGCTAATAAAATAGCAGAGAAATTCTCGCTTGTCAATGGAGAACAAATCAAAACTCAGCCAGCTTTCAAGTGCAGCCCACTCTTCGAAATATAATCATTCGTTTCAAAAAATAGCTTTCTTGGTTTCCAAAACCGAGAAAGCTATTTTTCATTTATGGTCAGCTATTCCGCCATTTTTCTATATATTTTCCAGCCGTTTGCGCAACCAAGTCATAATCGTCCTCTGCCGCGCCTTTGAATAGGTTTCCGCCGACACCAGCTAAGACCGCTCCAGCTTGTTTCCATTGTGTGATATTTTCTAAGTTGATCCCACCGGTCGGCATGATGTTAATCTGTGGTAATGGTGCCTTCGCTGCCTTGATCATTTGCGGAGTAAAATTATTAGCTGGAAACAGCTTCGCTACATCCGCGCCACTTTTTAATGCTCGCTGCATTTCCGTGATTGTCATGCAACCAGGCATGTACGGAACTTGGTATAAGTTGCAAAGCTCAGCCGTAGTTTGGTCAAAGCAAGGACTCACGATAAATTCTGCTCCTGCTATTATCGCTAACCGCGCAGTCACTGCATCCAATACTGTACCAGCACCAATCACAACACTCGTATCACCCTGATATTCACTCTTCAAATCAGCGATTACTTTATCCGCTTGCGGCACTGAGAATGTCACTTCGATCCCTTTGATCCCACCCTTGATTACCGCCTTAGCTGATTCATATGCACGCTCTCGAGAGTTTTCTCTAACGACCGCTACAACACCTGTTTTTTCTATACGTGTTAAGATCTCAACTTTTTTCATTGTTCACACCTACTCCACATTGACATGCTCATGAAGCGCATCCTCATTAGAAGTTTGATCACGTTCTGCTAATTTCAAGGTCAATGCGTCTAAGGTGATGTGCACAGTCTGATCGAACAGACTAGATAAAAGTTGAACGGATTTTATGCCTGCGCCTGTTTTTGTCGCACCGGGTACTGTAATGACTTTATCCGCCAGTTTTGCCAATGGCGATTCTTTATCGCTAGTTAAAGCAACAATATCAAGTCCCAGTTTTTTTGCGGATTCGGTATCTGCCACGATTCCTTTTGTCGTACCTGAACCGGAAATCGCGACCCATGTATCACCTTTTTGGATCGAAGGTGTGATCGTTTCACCCATGACATAATCTGTATAGCCGATATGCATCAAGCGCATCGCAAAGCCTTTCGCTTGAAAACCGCTACGACCTGCTCCGATCACAAAGATTCGTTTATCCTTTTGGAATAGCGGTAAGGCATCGTCCAAATCCTTTTCATCGACTAGCTTCATGACTTGATTAATTTCTTCCATAATCGTTGCAATTGTTTTCATATGTGAACAGCTCCCATAAATTCTTTTACTGCTTTGAGCGGATCTTCCGCCTTGGTAATTTTTGATCCTACGATAACCACTTCGATGATTCCTTGCTCAGCTAACAAATTCGCTTGCTCTAGGTCAATCCCACCAGCGATTGCAAGACGCTTGATTTCTGGATGCTTTTTGCGGAAATCCTCAACGCTGCTTGCAGCATTGAATTGATCTTTGCGGTCAACAGAGTGATGCAACGCATAGATTGCCTCTGGAAAGTTTTTGATCTTTTCAATTTTTTCGTCCGCCACTTCTAACAAGTCAATCATCATAGTCTTGTTTTCTTTTTGAGCGACCTCATAACAAGCCTTCAAGGTGTCTTCCGATGCAGCTCCCATCACCGTGACAATGTCTCCACCATGACGAAAAGCTTGATTAAATTCATAGGCACCTTCATCAATCGTTTTACTATCTACTAGCAACGTTGTATGCGTCAAAACCTCTCTCAATTTCACGATTGCAAGATTTCCGTAATCCTTGACCAATGACGTGCCCATTTCTAAAATATCTGTTTTACCATCTAATTGTTTAGCTAAAGCCACCGCATCTTCTAATGAGACACGGTCGATTGCCGCTTGTAATCTCATGCTTCCACTTCCTGTTGTTGTAAAAATTTTGCTAACTCATCCGGGGTTGGATAACCATCATTATCGCCAGGGGATTGAACTGCCATCGCGCCAATCGCATTTGCTCGAATAACAGCATCCTTCAATGATTTGTCCTCGATCAGAGCTGTAATCAATCCAACCGCGAAACCATCTCCCGCGCCGACAGTATCCACCACTTTATCTACTTTAAACCCTGGAACAGTAAAGCTAGTACCGTCTTTTTGCTTCACATAAGCACCTTCTGTTCCCAGTTTGACAATAACAGTTTTAGTCGCCTCACCATTCTTTAAATAGAAGTCAGCGATCGATTCAGGATCACGGCTGCCCATTAAGATTTCCCCCTCATTGATACCTGGGAGAACAATCTCTGCATGTGAGGCGAGATCATTGATCGTCTCCACCATTTCTTCTTGGCTAGCCCAGAGCTGTGGACGTAAGTTTGGATCAAAAGTGGTACGAATATTATTCTTTTCCAATAAACTGATCAAATAGCGGAAAGCTTCTTGAGCTTCAGTCGAAATCGCTGGGAAAATCCCAGATAAATGTGCCATTTTCACCTCTGAAAAATCGATCTTATCTAAGACTGCTTGATCAAAATGCGCCGCTGCTGAACCTTTACGGAAGTAGAAAATACTTGGGTCGCCATGACTGACACGATCCTTCAATTGGAAAGCCGTCCAAAAATCAGCAGTTTCAGAAATATAGTCCGTTCCGATTTTGTTTTCATGCAAACGATCGATAATGAACTCACCAAAAGGATCTTTTCCAACTTGGGTAATGTATTCACTGCTGTGACCTAAGCGAGAAACACCGACAGCAACATTGACTTCTGCACCAGCCAGAAATTTTTGGAAATGACTAGCATCTTTCAATGATTTATCAACTTCCTCAGATCCGAATAATGCGATTGGTTCACCAATAGTTAAAAATTCACTCATGTTAACTTCCTCTTTTCATTTTATTGTTTTTATTTTCTTTAAAGTAAAATATAAGCAACGATCAAATTCAAAACGGTAGCAGCCCAAGCCCACGGCATTCCCGTCATTAAGAAGGTTTTGGTATCCAAGCCGGCATATTGTACTGACCATAAATTCCATGATTGCGTGATACAAGCTGAGACACCCATCATAGAAGGCACAACTAGCAATCCATATAAGAAATATTGATCGAACATTCCAGTTCCCACTAAGATCGCAGCGGTTGCGGCGCCGGCACCATATAGCATCAACGGACCACGGAAGTATGAAAGCGGCGCTATGATTGCAACTATGATGATCAAAACAAGCTTGCTGCTTGGAATAATTTCCTGGAATACGCTGGTAAAACCTGACATCGCATGAACCGCAGCAGATTGGAACATCGTTAAGACGAAGAGCATGATCAGCAAGCCAGCGATATCACTGATCGCATGTTTAGCGGTTTCATTCATCATTGTGACGAACTTACTGTAGCGTTTCATATTTCCTGTCGCTGCAAAGGCAATAATCGTAGACAGTAGAAGTGCTGGTACTGCATCCCATTTAGCAAATATGCTTAGAGCTACTGGCATGACTGGTAATACGTAAGTCCAAATTGGAACTTCTACTACTTCTTTTTCTGTAGTACTTTCAACGATTTCAGGCTTTCCGTTACGGATTTTCTTCGCGTTGAACAATATGAAAAGTATCAAGATCACCATCTGAACACCCATTGCAACAAAACCAAAGCGTTGGTAATGTGGTCCCCATGCTACTTTTGGAAAGAAGACCTGAAATTGGACAAACAACACATTGTTGACATACATAGCTGCACCAATTGCGATTGTAAAAACCGATACAGCAATGTTTTTCGGAACGCCAATCGAAAACATGATTGGGAATAAGATGACTCCTACAGCGATAGCTGATCCGACACCATAAGAACTTGTGAATATTAAAGCGATTACAAGAGTGATTAAAATCGTTGCTAATACGGGACTTTTCTTACCGACCTTTTCCGTGCGCCGACTAATACTGCCAGCGATTCCCGTATCGACTAAGACTCGTCCAAACCAAGATCCAAAGATAATATATGCCGCTGTCTTACCATAATTCAGAACCGGCTCTGTGAAAATTTCTTTTACTGCTGTATTGAAAGGCACCATTCCGATGACCGTCCACAAGATTGCCATTACGAAGAAGCCAACAGTTAAGTTTCCGCCCTTCATAGCATAGAGAACAAAGATGATAAAGGTTACAGCTAATAAGATTCCAGTTATTGCGCTACCCATTTCGTTCACCTCCTAATAATTGTTTAATTCGCTTAAAATGCGTTGGTATTTTGAAATTGGTTTGGCATGATCTTCAACGAAGAAGTCATTTTCCATATGGTTGAATTTTTGAATTAAGTAATAACCTGTTAGGTAAGCTGCTAATGCTTCCTTGGCCGCTTTTTCCATATCTTCCTTATCGATCTCAGGACGATGAATCGTTTCCATAAAATGGTAAGCAAATTTTTCTGGATCGATTTTTGTTTGTTGTTCTGTCATTAGATTTCACTCTCCAATAATTCTTTGGCTTCTAGAATCTCTGCATTGGCAGTTGTTGGATATTCAATTGCAACTGGAACATTTTTGGGTAGAATTTGTAAGACCTTACGCCAATTAATTTCACCATGATCTAATCCCGCCGCTTGTGGTTGTTCGTCTGTATAGGCTACATCTTTCACGTGAATATAATGTACGTAGCTTTTTAATAAATTGGCCGCCTCAATTTCATCCTCACCAACGAAGCGCCAGTTACCTAAATCATAAACGTAACCAATATGTAATTCCGCTCGCTTCACAGCCTTCATATAATTACTGATGGCTTTGATCGTACCTGAAGTTTGAGTTTGATCATTTTCAATCGAAATCTCTACTCCTTTTTCAAGAAGCGCTTTCAATTCAGTTTCATGAAGCTCTCCATTGAAATCGCCAATATTCCATTTAATGTGTTTTACACCCATTTTTTTGGCTTCTTCTAAATACTGCTCTAATCTTGGATTGATCTTTCCATCTACATAGACTTCGTCCGGAACACTGTAGAACAATTGCATGTTTAAACGTTCAGCTTCCGATTGAATAACATCAATTTCATTATTAATATCTTTAAAATACTCTCTTCTGATTTCTACTTGATTAAACCCTAAATCAGAAATCTCTTGTAACAAATCGCTTTGCAACGCACCATCTGCTACTCTATCTGCAAAAACTAAAAAATTAAGCACTAATCTACTATCCTTCATAAAATCGCGTCCTTCCAATTAGTTAACCGGTTTCTATACTCGTATAGTAAACCGGTTTCCAAAAAATGTCAACGGTTTCAGATTTAAAAAACATATTATTTTGAATAAAATAAATAAGCAATGTATGGAAACCGGTTCCTATACATTGCTTATTCACTAAATTATTTTTATAAAATAACTGATATTAAACTGATTTTCGCCAACGAATATCTGATGGAACAATAATTTCCTGTCTTTCTTGCGGTTCTTTCAGTAATTTTAAAAGGTTCTGTGCGGCAATTTTACCAATCTTTTTCGAAGGCTGCTCAATACTGGTAATCCCTGGTCCGACTAGCTCAGTTAAGTTCCAATCATCAAACCCAGTGATACCAATTTTTGCGGGTATTTCAATTTCTTGTTGGATCAACCATCCCAAAACATCCATCAACATTCGACCATTGGAGGCAAAAAGCAGGCTCTTTTTCGATTCAGCAATAATTGGTCGAAGTAAATCAGGTAATTGATTCTCATCAGTAATTTCAAGCAGCTTGCAGGTTTTTCCTGCTGCTTGAACGGTTTTTTTGACGGTTTGATAACGTAAGTCCCGAGTACTCACATCTTTGACGGGTTCACTTACAACGACCACATTTTCATAGCCTATATTTAAAGCTTTTTCCAAAACTTCTTGGGTGGCAGCAATATTATTGGTCATTACAGAAGACCATTTTTCCGGTTCAGTTTGCCGATCAACCAGCAAGAGGGGGATATTCCGTTCAGTAATAAACTCGTAGTTAGCTGTTTGTCGCGAGGATGGCTGCAGAATAATTCCTTCCACACTCTGATCTAGTAGTTTTTCCAACAACTCTTTTTCTTGCGTGACTGAATTAGCAGCATCCACAATGATCATTTGATAGCCACTTTGTTCAAGTACAGACCCGATTCCTTTTAATAGTAATGAGGAATACAGATTGGAAATATCGGCAACCACTACACCAATCAGATAACTATGTTTTGATTTTAGTGACTGTGCTTGTTTACTTGGACGATAGTTTAGGCGTTCGATCACTTCTGCGATCTTCGCTTTGGTTTCCTTCGACATATTGCCGTAATTATTATTAAGAAAGCGTGAAATCGTTGTTTTTGAAACGCCCGCTTCTTCCGCAACCTCTTTGATGGTAATTTTTTTCATGTGCTCTTCTCCGACTATCTTTTTTTAATATTGTAGCGAATTTTTAAACGAATGGAAAGACAACCAATCTAATCACTCACTTAAAGAGATTCCGGTAAGGTATTCACATACATTGCCAAAGCATCGTTACTCTCCTCTAACACCCGCATGGTTTTCCTATTAGGCTTTGTATAGATTACGTTATAATCTCGTTCACCTAAACGTGTGTCTGGATTAAAAGCAAGATGCTCCTTATTCATAGAAAACTGTGCATCAATTCCTGTTTTATTTCCACGGGCATCGAGCCTAAACCATGCATCCTGGGATTTTATGTACACGGCGTTCAGTGCATGGATACAATACCGCTTATCTACTTCATCAAAAAGAAGCAGCTTTTGATAGCAATAACCGGTCGGAATTCCGGCTCTTCGCAATAATCCTGTCAGTAAATTGGCTTTTGCATAGCAAATTCCGTGTCCGCTTTCTAAAACTTCAACAGAAGTCTTGGTCACTCTGGTCGCTTGGATATCCCACGAATGATCAATTTTATCTCTAACATAATAAAAGGCTCGTTGAATGCTAGCAATTTCATTTTTAGTATTTGAAGAAAGCTTTTGACTTAAGTTTTTTATCGCAGGCTCATTCAAACATATCACCGGTAAATCTTGCAGATAATCAGCTAGCTTATCCGATTCTAATTCCATGCTTCGCCCTCCTTTTACAGCTCCAATTCAAAGTCATAGGTCTGATCAATCAAAATATAGTTGCATCCATATTTTTGACACATCGCCAAAGTTTTTGCATTCTCATTAATCATTGTTTCAATCGTCAAATCAGAATCATCCAACCTCTTTTCAATCGTATTAGCGAATTTTTTGATATCAGAGAAATGCGACTTTATATAATCTTCTGTCATAACCAAACAATAATAGCGAATCTCTTGCAAATATTCCTCTGAAAAAGATTGTTTCCAATCAAAAGGAACATAGAGTCCTTCGACAATGAGATTCTGTTTATTTTCGATTGCAGTTTTAATAATTTCCTTCAGGATATTCCAAAGATACGGCGTAAGGTCTTGATCATCTGCTGGCGTCAACTTTGTTTCACCGCTGCGGATCAGCCCCATCTTCAGATGATCAATCGATAAATAAGGATAGTGATACTTTTCTAACAGTTTCTGGGCTAAAACGGTCTTACCCGTATGTGAGGCACCAGTAATAATAACAATCATGTCGATCAATCCTTTTAAGTAAAGTTTTTGAGTAAAAAATGTAATGATGTTTCCAGTGTTTTCTTTTATACTTATTGTAATCGAATTCACTTAGGATTTCAGTTCCTCTTCTAATCCATTATTTGGAAAATGATTATACTAATAAAAATAGGAGTGTTCCCATGGAAAATTATCGTGTTGCTTTTTTTGATATTGATGGCACATTAGCTGATAACAATTTGCCTCATGCGTTATCTTTCGCTGAACGGATTCCTGATTCTGCCAAACTCGCCCTCCGCAAATTGAAAGAAAACAAGATCGAACCTGTAATCGCATCTGGTCGTCATTACGGTGCACTGGCTGACCTGGCACATGGCTTAGGAGTAGATAGTGTCATTTCATCCAATGGAAACTGTATCCATTATCAGGGGGAAATGATCCATCAGAATATTATCCCTCAGGAACTGTTAGCAGAATTACTCGATTACTTGGATCAATTTAAGTTAGAATGCTTGATCGAAACGCCTCACGAGCTATACTGCTTTGAAACAAATCAGTACAAAGGCGACCATTTCTCACAAAAAACTTTTTTGAGTAAGTCAGATCCCCTGCCAGATGACGTCATTCAACTGATTGTGCCTTGGAGTGACAAAGCTGATTTCAAATTGGAGATGGATTCACCCTTAATCGTAGAAAAAGTGGCACCTGTTGCGGCTAATATCCACTTAAAAACGGGAACGAAGGCAGAGGGAATCCATAAAATTTGCGAATCAATGAATATTACTGCTAGACAAGCCTTGGCCTTCGGAGATGAAGAAAATGATTTTACCATGTTTGATGTGGTCGGATTTCCCGTGGCAATGGGGAATGCAGCGCCAGCTTTAAAAGAAAAAGCCGCTCATGTGACAACATCTGTTGGAGATGACGGCATCTGGAAAGCCTGTGTCGATCTAGGATTAATCACTGAATAGAAAAAATCCGCCAGAAGAATAATCTGGCGGACTTTTTTAGCGTTCATTGATTTCTTCGTATTCCCGATCTTCGGAAACTTCCATATAAGCAGGACGAATTATTTTTTGCACGTTGATCAGTTCTTCGATTCGATGTGCCGACCAGCCAACGATCCGGGCAATGGCAAACATCGGTGTATATAACTCTTGCGGCAGATCCAACATGTGGTATACAAAGCCGCTAAAGAAATCGATATTCGCACTAACCCCCTTATAGACTTTACGTTTCTCAGAGATAATTTCAGGAGCTAATCGTTCAACTTTGCGGTATAAGTTGAATTCTGCTGATGCCTCGGAACCTTTTTCCGCCGCTAATTTTTCTACATAACGTTTGAAAATCTCAGCTCGCGGATCAGATTCAGCATAAACCGCATGGCCCATACCGTAGATCAAGCCTTGCTTATCAAAGGCCTCCTTATTTAGGACCTTTTCCAAGTAGGCTCGAATCTCGTTCTCATCTTCACAATCATTGACGTTCGCCTTTAGATCTTCCATCATCTGAGTCACCTTAATATTGGCGCCACCATGCTTAGGACCTTTTAAAGAACCTAGAGCCGCTGCGATAGTTGAATAAGTATCCGTGCCGCTGGAAGTAACGACTCGAGTTGTGAAGGTTGAGTTATTCCCTCCGCCGTGTTCCATATGTAAAACCAATGCCATATCTAACGTTTGCGCTTCTTGGAAAGTGTACTTCTTATCTGGGCGCAGCATCGTCAAAATAGCTTCCGCAGTACTTAAATTTTCATCTGGGCGGTGAATATACATACTATCACCTTTGCTATAGTGATTATACGCATGATATGAATAAACTGCGATCATAGGAAAAATAGCAATCAATGATAAACTTTGATCTAAAACATTCTCAATACTGATATCATCTGGTTTATCATCATAACATCCCAATGTCAGAACGCTGCGGGAAATCATATTCATGATATTATGTGATGGCGCCTTCATAATAACATCACGAACAAAGTTGGTCGGAAGCGTTCGTCTTTTACCGATCAACGCCTTGAATTCCGCCAGTTCTTCTTTGGTCGGTAACGAGCCAAATAATAACAAGTAACTAACTTCTTCAAACCCTAAACGTTCTTCAGAAACAAATCCGTTCACCAATTCATTGATATCGATTCCGCGGTAACGCAATTCTCCATATTTAGATATAACCTTATCACCATCCATAATTTGCGGATGAATCGTCGAAATATTGGTCAAACCGGCCAATACGCCTTTTCCATCGAGGTCACGCAACCCTCTTTTTACGTTATGTTTCCTATATAAAGAAGCATCTAAATAATCCTCTTTTCGGCATATTTCAGCCATTTGGTGCAAATCTAACATTCTTGTGTCCTCCTAACCATATTTAATTTTACAATCGGGTTAAGAAACATTATAACACCATTGGCGTAAAATGAAATACTTTTAATAATATCATTTACTTTCTTTTTCTTTATTCGTATAATAAACCCATCTGATTTTAAACGATAACGTACTCAGGAGGGATTTTGGATTGGATTGGAAAAAAGAGCTTTTCGTCAATAACGAACATTATACATACTACGATCTTTCATCAATTGTTAAGTCGTACAAAAAAAACATCGCTGATTATCCATACAGCATTCGTGTATTATTAGAAAGTTTGGCACGTCATCAAGAACTTGTTGATTTAGAAAATTTGGTTGCTTTTGATGCAAGTCAACCGTCAGGAGTTGTTCCATTTAGACCATCGCGAGTTGTTTTACAAGACTTTACCGGAGTTCCAGCGGTTGTTGATCTTGCGGCGATGCGTGACGCAGTAGTGAAGCTGGGCGGAGATCCAAGAGTCATCAATCCAGAGATCCCTGTTACTTTAGTCGTGGATCATTCAGTTCAAGTGGATTGTGCTGGGACTAAAGAGAGCTTGGCTTATAACACCGAGAAAGAATTTGAACGAAATCATGAACGTTACCAGTTCCTGAAATGGGCACAGCAAGCCTTTGACAATTTTGAAGTTGTTCCGCCTGAAACAGGGATCATCCATCAGGTTAATCTTGAATATTTATCGGATGTTATTTTGAAAAATGATGAAAACTTGCTGTTCCCTGATTCATTAGAGGGAACAGACTCCCATACGACCATGATTAATGGTCTTGGTGTACTTGGCTGGGGTGTCGGCGGCATCGAGGCCGAAGCTGCTATCTTAGGCGAGGCTTCCTATTTTCCTACTCCTGAAGTAATTGGTGTGGAATTGACTGGAGCATTGAGCCCGGGCGCCACCGCAACTGATTTAGCACTATATCTGACTGAACTTTTACGTAACGAAAAAGTGGTTGGTAAATTTGTCGAATACTTTGGAACAGGCTATAAGAGCTTGAGCCTTTCTGATCGGGCGACGATCGCGAACATGGCCCCCGAATATGGCGCTACTTGCGGCTTCTGCCCGATTGATGAAGAAACTTTAAGTTATCTTCGCCTAACTGGTCGTTCCGAAGAGCAGGTCGCTTTGGTCGAAGCTTACGCAAAGCAAAACCAACTATTTTATGATGGTACCGAAACACCGACCTATACCCGCGTTATCCAATTAGATCTATCAACAGTACATTCGTCTCTTGCTGGACCCAAGCGTCCGCAAGATCGGATACCTTTAGCCGAGGTAGCAGAAAATTTCCAGGCTTCATTGACTAATCCAAGCGGTCCAAAGGGCTTTGGTTTGGAGAGCGATGAAATAGATCGCAAAGTTGCAATCACTGGGAGCGACGATGCGATTGAGACCGGTGATCTTGCTTTAGCGGCAATCACCAGTTGTACAAACACAAGCAATCCCTCTGTCATGCTAGCTGCTGGTTTATTAGCTAAAAAAGCGGTTGAACTAGGTTTGAAAGTCCCTGCGACAATCAAAACTTCTTTGGCTCCTGGGTCCAAAATCGTGACGCAATATTTGGAAAAAGGCAATTTGCTTGAGCCTTTAGCTGATTTAGGTTTTGATATCGTCGGCTATGGCTGTACAACGTGTATCGGGAACTCTGGTCCATTAGCTGAAGAGATCGAAACGACAATTAAAGATAGCGAATTAGTCGTTTCCGCTGTCTTATCTGGGAATCGAAACTTTGAAGGACGTATTCATCCGTTAATCAAAGCGAACTATCTAGCCTCTCCTCCTTTAGTGATTGCATATGCTCTGGCTGGTACGGTCAAAAAGGATTTAACAACCGAAGCTCTAGCGACAATCAATGGGAAAGAGATTTTCTTAAAAGATCTGTGGCCTTCTCAAGAAGAAGTAAATGCCTATATCAATGATTTCTTGAATCCTGACGATTTCTGCGAAGCCTATAAAAACGTTTATCAATCAAACGAACGTTGGAATCAAATAGAGACCTCTGTTGGCGATTGTTACGAATGGGATAACGCGTCTACCTATATCGCAAATCCGCCATTCTTTACCAATCTAGGCAAGAAGAGCGATGTTGAAAATCCACTAGCCAACCTGCAAGTCTTAGCTAAATTTGGCGATACCGTCACCACCGATCATATTTCTCCAGCCGGAAACATCGGACTTCAATCACCTGCTGGGAAGTATTTAAAAGATCGTGGTCTGACCTATAAAGACTTCAACTCATTTGGTTCTCGACGAGGCAATCATGAAGTCATGATGCGCGGTACATTTGGGAACATTCGGATTCAGAACCAACTGACCCCTGATACTACTGGGGGTTACACAAAATTAGCGACGACTGGCGAAGAACTGTCAATCTATGATGCGGCGATGCGCTATCAGGAAGAACAAATCGGCACGTTGATTCTTGCAGGAAAAGACTACGGCATGGGATCCTCTCGTGACTGGGCAGCTAAAGGAACGAATCTATTAGGCGTGAAAGCTGTTTTAGCTGAGAGCTACGAACGTATTCATCGCAGCAATCTAGTGATGATGGGTGTAATCCCATTTGAATACCTACCGGGCGAAACTGCTGATTCACTTGGTTTGACCGGCTTGGAAAGCTATAGCTTTGATTTTCCTGCTGAACCTACGATTAACCAAGTGGTCGATGTGACTGCAAAAGGTGAAATAGACACCCACTTCCAAGCAAAATTACGCTTCGATTCTGAAGCAGATATTGCTTATTGGAAGAATCAGGGAATTTTACCATTAGTGATTAATAAAAAAATGCAAAAGGAGCAAGCATAATGACAAACACATTGAATCCAGTCATCCCCTACATCGAAGGAGATGGGATCGGACCAGAAATCTGGCAGGCAACTAAAAAAGTCGTTGATGCAGCAGTCTCCTCCGCATACTCTGATGATCGAAAAATCAACTGGTTAGAGATTCTTGCCGGTGAAAAGGCCTTTAATCAAACAGGTACGTGGCTTCCTGAAGAAACATTGGAAGCCATCAAGGAACATAAAGTTGCAATCAAGGGACCTTTGACGACTCCTATTGGGGAAGGTTTCCGTTCCCTGAACGTTACCTTGCGTCAAGAGCTGGATTTATATGCCTGTGTACGTCCTGTACGATATTTCAAAGGAGTCCCTTCTCCTTTGAAAGAACCGGAAAAAACCGATATGACGATCTTCCGTGAAAATTCAGAGGATGTCTATGCTGGAATCGAATTCGCCAAAGGGTCGGAAGAAGTAAACAATCTTTTGAACTTTTTAACTGAACAACTGTCTGTTACTAAAGTTCGCTTCCCGGAAACCAGTGCGTTAGGAATCAAACCGATTTCTCAAGAAGGCAGCGAACGATTGATCGGGGCAGCACTTGATTATGCTATTGAACAAGGGAAAACACGTGTCACCTTAGTCCATAAGGGAAATATCATGAAGTTTACTGAGGGCGGCTTTAAGAACTGGGGCTATGATTTGATTGAAAAGAACTATCCACAAGCCTTCACGATGAATCAATTCAAAAAAATCGCTGCTGATTCAGGCAACGAAACAGCAAATGCAGCACTAGAGGAAGCAAGAAACGCAGGTAAAATTATCGTTGATGATGTCATCGCAGATAATTTCTTGCAGCAGATACTCCTATATCCAGAAAAATATCAGGTCGTTGCTACGACGAATTTGAACGGCGATTATATTTCTGATGCCCTTGCTGCACAAGTTGGTGGAATCGGTATCTCACCAGGAGCGAACATTAATTACAAGACTGGACATGCAATCTTCGAAGCCACTCATGGAACTGCGCCTGACATCGCTGGTAAAGGCTGGGCGAATCCTTGCTCATTACTGCTTTCAGCTACCATGATGCTCGATCATCTTGGTTGGTTTGAAGCTAGCCATAAAATCATGTCAGCCATCGAACAAGCGTTACTAAGCAATCAAATGACACATGATTTTGCTCAAATGCTTGAGATTGAAGAATTATCAACATCCAAGTTCGCCGACTGCTTAATTGAGTCGATGTAAAATGCTTAGCAAAAGAAACCCATGGTTGAAATTTCTCCATGGGTTTCTTTATGCGCATATTAACGTCATTACGATCTTTATTTAAGAATACTGAAACTATTTTTTTGAAGAATTATAAGAAAAAAGGAGATGTTTTTTTATTTGATCATCGATTAATCATCTAAAAATTAAGCACAAAAAAATCACTCAAATAAGTTATCTGAGTGATTTTCTTTAAACAGGACAGTCTGTTAACTAAAGAAACATTCTTTAGAAACAATCCCTGCTACTTCACTATATTTGATTAGTACATGTCCATTTACTTGATCAATCTTATCTGCATCTAAACCGTAAAAGCGCTCAACATTCACGATGCAGCCATTATTCTCTTTACGGATCACCTCTCCAATGATCGGCCGAGCAAAATCAGTTTTCCGGCATTCATAGCTTTCCCCTACAATAATCGCTTCTTTATTCATTCAACCACCTCATTAATGTTTTATACTACACTTATATAGTAGCATTAAGTGGAATGAATTACTACATTAAGGGTGTTATTTATCAAATAACCATCTTTTTTGCTATTTTTTAAATTTTTAGTTTAAATTTTCTAGTAATAACGTCACATATTGTTCCAAGTAAAATTGATCAATTTGATCATACATACCGATCTCAGAACTGTCTAAATCTAATACACCAACTAATTGATCGCCTTTTTTCATCGGCACAACGATTTCTGAGCGTGCCGCTGAGTCACAAGCAATATAATTCTTGTGCTCCAGCACGTTTTCAACGATCAAGGTCTGGTTCTTCTCAGCCGCTTCTCCGCATACGCCCTTGCCCATCGCAATATGCACACATGAGACATTGCCTTGGAATGGGCCTAAGATCAATTCATCATTTTTGAACAAGTAATACCCTGCAAAGACCGTTTCTTGTAACGTTTGATTCAGCAGAGCTGATGAGTTTGCCAGATTGGCGATCAAATCAGTTTCACCTTCCAGTAATGCTTTTTGCTGCAACAATAATAGTTTATATGCTTCTTCTTTTGCTTCTTGATTTTTCCAGGACACAGTAATTCCTCCTAATTTCTATTCAATAAAATAAATATTTCTTTGGTCGTGCCACTCTCAATATTCACGCGTGTAAAGAGCGTCGACACTTTTGGTTTATTCTACCCCAATTCGATGAATAACTCCATTGTTTAAGATATAGACGATCAAACAAAAAATAAGAATTAAAACTCAGTAATACATTGGATTGTCAAGTGATTTATCACTTATTTCTCCGTCATAATATTTCATTATCATTACAATCTATACGGTTAGATAAAAATTCAAATACTTTAAACTTTTTCTTCACAAATTCTTATATAATTGAACGCGAAAGATGAAAAAAGCGAGGGAATCCATTGATTAAGTTAAAAAAATATACAGCACTAACTTTATGTGCCTTAACCTTAACCGCTACCCCAATTAGTGTTCTAGCAGATGAGTACGATCAAAAGATTGCCGATCAAGATAAAAAGATCTCTGACTTGCAACAAACAGAACAATCGGCTGAAAACCAAAAAGCAGCATTAGAACAGCAAGTTGCCGCTGTTGAACAAGAAGTGCAGGCTGTCTTAAAAGAAAAAACGAACGAAGAAAAGAAATTAAGCGATTTGACCGCTAAAATTGCAATTCTTCAAGAAAAAATCCAAAAACGCGACGAACAGATTCGCAGCCAAGCTCGTGATGTTCAAACAAAACAAGATTCCGCGTCACTTGTTGATGCTGTAATCAATTCTAAATCTGTTGGCGAAGCCGTGAAAAAAACAATGGCTGTCTCTACTATTCTAACAGCTAGCAAAAACATCATGGAGCAACAAACAAAGGACAAAACTGAGCTAGAAAAGCTTGAAAAAGAAGCCGAACAACGCTTGCAATCGATCAACAAGAAAACTGCTGAACTAAAAGCCAAACAAGAGCAATTAGTTCAAACAAAATTAGATCAGCAAGTGAAGATCAATGAGATTCAAGCCAGCATCGCAACTGAAAAAGGCGAAAAAGAGAAATATGAAAAACAAAAGGAAGAAGCTGAGAAGAAACGTCAAGCAGCTTTGAAAGCCTTGGAAGAACAACGGAAAAAAGAAGAAGAAGCACGTGCGAAAGCACAAGTTGAGGCTGAAAAGCAAGCGAAAATTGCTGCTGAGGAAGCACAAAAAGCGGCTGAAGAAGCGGAAAAGCAAGCGGCTGCAGCTGAAACTGCTAAACAAAAGCAAGAAGCAGAAATCGCTCAATTGGAAGCTGAGAAACAAGAGCAACAAGCAAAACAACAAGAACAGCAAGCACAAACTGTTACAGATGCTGGAGCTAGTCAAGTTACTACAAATCCAACAGTTCCAACGACAAATGAAGCAAAACCTGCGACAAATAGCAGTGGTTGGGCTTCACCTTTGTCAATCGGATTAGTCGTTACTAGTCCATTTGGACCGCGTCAAGACCCAACAGGAGCCTCTGGTACTCAGCATGATGGCATCGATTTTGCTGGAGCTGCTGGTACTCCGATCATGGCTTCTAAAGGCGGAAAAGTCGTAGAAGCAGGCTTCCATTGGTCAGCTGGTAACCATGTTGTAATTCAGCATCCAGACGGCTACTATTCATACTATATGCACATGGTCTCTGCACCAAGTGTCAGTACTGGCTCTGAAGTCAGCGCTGGACAAGTTTTAGGCGGTATGGGAACGACTGGTAATTCAACTGGTGTTCATTTACACTTCGGTGTATCTACTGCATTATGGTCAGGCTTTGTTAACCCTGCCCCATTATTAGGCGTTTAAGAACGATATAAAAAGTGTAAAGCAATCATCAGAATATCTCTGATCATTGTTTTACACTTTTTATTTAATACGAGAAAGGATGTCGAAGATTGACGATTGATGAAATCACTACTTATTTGAAAGCTTCTTCCTCAGAAAAATTCAAAAAGAATATTATTAAATTAGGCATTCCTGCTGAACACACAATCGGTGTCCCCACTTCTGAACTGCGCAAGTTCGCGCGAAAGCTGCCTAAGGACAAGGATTTTCTAATGGAACTGTGGCAGACGAATTATCATGAATGCAGAATCCTCGCTGTATTGGCGCTCAAGCCTAAAGACTGTACGGATGAAGACATCAGCTACTTTATGAGCGGGATCATTTCATGGGATCTCTGCGATCTTTTTTGTAAAAGTATTCTGATAAAACAAAGCGACTTTGACCATTTCATTAGGGATTGGATCAATTCTGATGAATTATTTTACAAACGGGCAGCTTTTACCTTAATCGCTAGTACTTCCACCCATGCCTCTCTTTCCATCTCAGAAATTAAGGATTATTTAAAAATGATCGCTGATTATTCTGATGACGATCGCTTGTTAGTAAAGAAAGCTGCCTCTTGGGCGCTAAGAGAACTTGGAAAAACCAATGAAGAAGCAAAAAACTTAGCTATAGAAGCAGCTGAAACGATGCAAAAAGAAGATTCGAAAGCAAAAAATTGGATCGCTAAAGATGCGTTGAAGGAACTGACGCTTTTAGTCCAAGCACCCGGACGCTCCCGCCTGATCTCATCAAAATCAAAAATGGGTAAAGAAGTTTAAAACAGCAGAACTGCAGGTAACCTGCAGCTCTGCTGTTTTTATTCTGCTTCTTCGATATCTTTTGTGATTTCCTCTAGTTTGATCTCGTTTGATAGGTAATCCGCATTTTCCGTTGGAAAGTGTTGGCGGAATTCTGCCAACTCCATCAAATCAACTGTTCCATCTGCTAACTCAAAATCCAGAACATGTCCGCCAAATTTACGATCATCACTGATAAAATGCAAATGGAAACCTGCAGCGGCAGCCCCATGAAATAATCTTGGTGTAAAGAAACCAACGATCGTTCCTGAAATGTTATCCGCTTCAAACTCTGGTTGATTGCGGGCGATTTCCACGAAACGCGGATAAGGCTTCTCTTGTTTTGGAGCCACCCGCACGTGCATGTGCTTGAATGTCCCATCTATTTTCACAGCCGCGAATAGATTATGGCTGATTTTTTCAAGAATTGCTTTTTTTACTGAATCGTCAGAAACTTGCATTAATGAAAATGCTTCATCTGACTCAAAGTTTGTCACTGCCGCATAGGGTGTCAGCTCATCGCCAGATAACAGATTAACCCTTCCTGTTTCGTCTGCTTGGTAAATGACGCCATCCAAGAAAATAACTTCTCCATTGGACCCTTCCAATGTACCTAAGCCAAAGTCGCCATAGTTAGACAAAGTCCCGATTTTTTCGGTGCCGTCCATTAGATCCTGCATCAATCCGCCAAGTGTTCCATGCTGGTAGATATAACTTTTAGTTTTCACTGTCATGAGAAATCCCCTTCTACTTCTGATTGCTGTATTCGATAGATAGTCCTTTTAATAAAACTGATCCGGTAAAATCGTCTTACCTAATTCTTTGTTATCAGAGTAATCGATTGGAATATCGATAATCACAGGACCTTCAGTTGCTAAACCTTCTTGAATTGCTGCTTCTAATTCAGCTTTTGACGTTGCACGCAGCCCTTTTGCCCCAAAGGCTTCCGCGTATTTCACAAAATCAACCGGACCAAAATGAACCCCTGATGAACGATCGTATTTCATTTCTTCCTGGAATTCCACCATGTTGTAGCTGCCGTCATTCCAGATCAAATGAATAATCTTTTGTTTCAACCGAACCGCCGTTTCTAGTTCTTGCGCTGAGAACAAGAAGCCGCCATCACCAGAAATTGAAAAGATTTGCGTATTAGGTCGAACCAACGCAGAAGAAATTGCCCATGGTAAAGCAACGCCCAAGGTTTGCATACCATTACTGAATAATAAGTGACGGGGTTCGTAACTGCGGAAATGACGGGCCATCCAAATATAATGACTGCCGACATCGACTGTTACTGTCATTTCATCGGTGACATTTTTTTGCAAAGTGTCGATTACTTCTAACGGATGCACACGGCCTTCAACTGTTTCACTTTTCTGTTTGCCGTTGGCTAATTTTTCTTGCAGTGTCGATAAATAATTATTTGCATCCGTTGATAATTGATAGTTGTCGATCGAATCGCTTAATTTTTCAATCGTTTTCGCGATGCTGCCGATCAATTCAGCTTCTGGCTGCATGTATTGATCGATTTCCATCGGCACTTCGTCTATTACTACAATACGTGCATCTTTCTCTGCATTCCAGTTTCGTGCTTCGTATTCGATTGGATCGTAACCAATTGCTAAAACTAAATCACTGCGTTTTAACAACATATCCCCTGGTTGATTGCGGAATAAACCCACTCGACCAAAGAAATGATTTTCTAACTCACGAGAAATAATCCCGGCACCCTGGAAGGTTTCAACAACTGGCAAGCCGGTTTTTTCGACTAACTTACGAATGGATGCTGTTTCTTTTTTACCAGAAGCCCGCATACCGACTAATAAGGTTGGTAGTTTCGCTTCTTGGATTCGCTTTGCTAAATCCGTGATGTCTTCATCTGAAGCTGCTCCTAGAATTGGCGCAGACAAAGGCTTGATTGCTTCTCCCTTGACTTCTCCATCGGTCACATCTTGCGGAATGGATAAGAAGCTGGCTCCTTTTTTAGCCGTCTTAGCGATTCGGAAAGCATTGGCAATATTTTCTGATAAGGTCTCTGGATCTTGGATTTCTGAACTATATTTTGTAATAGGAGCAAATAGTGCTGCATTGTCCATACTTTGATGTGTTAATTTCGAAAGATCGGAACGTTTTACCTGTCCAGCTAACGCTAAAACAGGATCGCCTTCTGCTGTTGCGGTAACTAAACCTGTAGCCAAATTACTTGCTCCAGGACCGCTTGTAGCGATTACTACACCGGGTTCTCCAGTCAGACGACCGATTGCTTGCGCCATAAAAGCGGCATTTTGCTCATGACGAGCCAAGATTAATTGTGGCCCGTGATCTTCTAATGTATCAAAAACACCATCGATCTTGGCACCGGGAATACCAAAGATATATGGTACGTTATGATTTTCTAAACTACTTACAATGATTTCTGAACCTTTTTTGCTCACTGTATTACATCTCCTTAAAATCTGTATCACTTACATTTGATAATATAGCATCATTGTATTTATTTATCAACGATGAAACATCGACAATAGTTGTTTTATCAGAAAATCATTGAAATTTTCATTTTTCTCAATTATTTACATATTTTTCGGTCACAATTACTTTTAAAGACAAGAATTTATTGACAGCTACTTCATTTTAAATAGAGCATTTTTCCAAAAAATCGTAAAGACGATTCTACCAATCACAAAAAAAAGCCTCATTTCTGAGACTTCTAGCTTTACTCTGGAAAATTAAATTCTGCAGCCCAATCAAAATCGCCGGAGGTTTCAAAGCTTTGCGGCCAATGCGCACACCAGTCGGGGCCTTTGAAGGTTTCTAACACATCTGAGCTCGCTGTATAGGGCTTGATATCTAGAATCGGGCTATCATCTTCCGCGTCCAAATACTCGAGATAGACTTTGTTTCCTTGGATACTGGTAATTTTTGCAGCCGATAAAGCAATCGGATTGGGTCTAACCGGTCCGCGTGTAGCAAAGGTTCCTAATTCTTCGGGTCCATTCGTATAAGGCTTGCTGACAGTGGTTCCTCTTAGTTCAGGAATATCTAAATGATGGAACCAATACAAAACATATAAATGACTAAAATCATCCAATCCAATCAAACCCTCTTGATATTCCGGCAAAAGCTCTAAATAAACACCTGCATCTGTCTGTTTTACTTTACCGATTTCTTTTATTTCCATGACAAATTCCCCTTTTCTTCAAATAATATTTTGAGTCGCGACCTCTAATTAGAAGATAAATCCTCACGTTATGTGAGAGTCAAGGGAGTCAAGGGAATTAATGGAATTTGTAATTCTGTTAGATATTCTTCTGGATTGTCCGTATGTTCTGGTCCTATGTGACAGATTTGTCGAGTTGCTTTCACCATCTCAAACTCTGGATGTTCATCCAGCCATTTAGCGAATGATTGATAGGCTTCCGGTAGCTGATGATAATTTCCTTCCACAAACATGATCGCAGCGTGCTCAAGTTCGGGAAGCTGTCTCATCTTCAAGGGACTCTGAGCTGCCGCTTCTGAAACAATCGCAACTTCTACATCCACACCCTCTTCCAGATATTCTTTGTCATGAAAAATCGTTAAATTTTGATCAGGCTCTGGAGGAAATTCAATTTGCTGCTTTTCCAGAAGGGTCTTGAATTCTTCCCATAATAACCCTTCATGATAAAAGCTCTTGATTTTTTTTCTAAGGCTAACGATGGTACAAGCAGGGACATTTTTTATTGTCACCTGATATTTTCCTTTATGCTTCATTCGTTGGATCATTTGATGGATCTGCTGCTGCCGAAATTGATCACGCTGAATCTCCTTTTCAATTTCACGATCCTTTTTTAATAAAGCAGCGGTAAAAATCTTCGGATCCTGCTGAATCAGGCTTTTTATCTCTTTTAATGAAAATTTCAATTCACGCAGTAAAACAATTTGGCCCAGCACTTCTAATTGTTTCACTGAATAGTAACGATAGCCGGATTCTTCATCGACTAATATGGGGTGAAGCAGATCAATCTCGTCGTAGTGGCGCAATGTGCGGATCGATACTTGTCCGAGTTGGGAAAATTCCCCTATTTTCAACAATAAAAACACCTCCATTACTAATTATACCGATACTTTCGATTGTTATCAGCTAAAATTTATGGGATAATTAATACGAACATTCGTTCTAGGAGGTGGCACTATGCATTATAAAGAATACAAAACAATTTTATCAGCGAAAAACGGCCTGAATCTTTTCCGCGGCTGTACACACGGATGTATATATTGCGATAGCCGCAGTGATTGCTACCAGATCAACCATACTTTTGAAGATATTGAAATAAAGGCGAACGCGCTAGAAATTTTTGAACAGGAACTGCAGAGACGCCGAAAACCTTGTATGATAGGCACTGGAGCCATGACTGATCCTTATATTCAATTAGAACCACGATTAAAAATCACACAGGGTGCTTTGGAATTAATCGATAAATATGAATTTGGTGTAGCGATCCAAACAAAATCTTCTCGAATCTTACGCGACTTAGAAGTCCTAAAGTCAATCAATCAAAAGACAAAAGCGGTCGTGGAGATGACGTTAACAACTTATGACGAAGAGTTGTGTAAAATTCTGGAGCCTTACGTTTCTACTACTAAAGAACGTTTTGAAACCTTGATGACGTTCAAAGAAGCCGGCATTCCCACCGTCGTTTGGCTATCCCCCATCTTACCTTTTATTAATGACAGCGAAGAAAATCTGCGGGGAATTTTAAATTATTGCATTCAAGCAGGCGTCAAAGGAATTCTCTGTTTTGGTTTTGGTGTCACCATGCGTGCCGGCAATCGTGAGTATTTTTATGAGCAACTGGATAAGCATTTCCCTGGTATGAAGAAAAAATATCAGTACGCATTCGGTGATAATTATGTTTGTAATAGTCCAAATAATGATCGGCTAATGGAGATTTTCATCGACACATGTCAAAAACATGATATCCTTTGGAGGACAGAAGAAGTTTTTGGTTATTTACATGAATTTGAAGATAAACGTGAACAGCTCTCCTTATTTTAGAAAAGTAGAATAAAATGCTTGCTCTGAAACTCGTTTCATAACTTATACTTCCCTTGTAAAGAAAAAAAGGAGGAATTTTTTATGAATACGTATGTAAAGGTTCAACAAGCTGATACACAAGAACATTTTCAAGTTTCCCTGCATTTTTCTAATGATCAATTAAGACTGGTTAGAAATCGCGGTTTACGGCGACCAATTATCGAGTATCTTAAAATGTCTGAAATCAAACATTTATTTATTAATGAAATGTTAGGGTGTCCAATCGTCAGTTTCTTTTATCAGGATCGTCGATATACGTTTTATCAATTTGGTCCTGCTGTCATTGAATATTTAAAAGAAAATTTAGCTGCTTAAAGCAAAGAGGTGTTTCCATGGCAAATATCCGCGATATCGCAAAACTCACTGGCTACTCTGTCTCCACGATTTCTCGTGTCATCAACAATCATCCTTATGTCGATGACGAAAAACGAGCTAGGGTGCTGGAGGTTATGACAGAGTTGAATTATGTGCCTAATCGATCCGCTCAAAATCTGAGTTATGGCAAAACAAAAAACATCGGAGTAATCCTGCCTTTTGTTAATCATGCCTATTATGATCAGATGCTCAGCGGCATCCTACAAGCGGCCTTTGACCATGGATATCAGATTAGTTTGCTACCCACCAACTATGATCAAGAATTAGAGAAACGCTATCTAGAAGAGTTCGCAAAACGATCCTTTGATGGCTTGATCGTCACTACGAAATCTAACCCGATCAAAGAATTTTTTGACTATTTCCAATATGGTCCCATCATCTTTTGTGAAGAGATTCCAAATGCTGATGTCAGCTGTGTCTATATAAATCTTAAACAATCCCTTCGAGAAGCTTTCTCTTACATGAAGGAAAAAGGGATTAAGCGTCCCGGAATGACGTTGGGTCGGAGTAAAAATATCAGTCATAACTCAAGATTCTCGATCCGCATCGCGAAGGATGTCTATCCTGATTTTGATGAGGCTAATATTTTTTGGGATTGCATCATGGCTTCTGACGGAATTCAAGCTGCCCATTTTTTTAAAGAACAAAAGGTTGATGGTATCTTGACATTTGGTGACGATATTGCCGCTACTATTTTGCAGCAATATAGAACAAACAAACCTTTAGTGATTGGAAGGGAAAATTTGCTGATCAGTGAAGTAATGGGCTTTTCTACACTAGATCATCACTTGCCTGATTGCGGGAAAAAAGCTTTCGAAGCTTTTTATCACAATAAACACGATAAAATCTGCGTCCCCCATGATTTTATCAAACGCTAAATACACAACCAGTTGATGTCCTATTCAGCTGGTTTTTTTGTGGATTCCTACGCATGGAAAGTTAGCTTTACATTTAATTGAATTGGGTTTATAATTAATGTATGGAAAGTAAACTTTCCTTAATTGAGGTGATGAAATGAAAAATCGCTTAGAGGAAATGCGTAAAGAACGTGGTATAAAACAAGAAGAGTTGGCTATTTCTTTAGAAGTATCCCGACAAACGATCGGCTCATTGGAGAATGGCCGGTACAATCCCTCCATTCTTTTGGCCTTCAAAATTGCTCGCTATTTTAATGTCAGCATCGAAGATATTTTCATTTATGAGGAGGAAGCACAATGAAAAAATCAACGCTCTATACAGGTTTTGCTTATTGTTTTGTCGGTATTACCAGCATGATCATCGCATTAACAACAGAATTTCGTCTTGAAGCATTGCTTTGGGGGATTGCCGGCGCAGGAATTGGTCCAGGTGTCCTGATTATCGGAAGGTATTTTTACTGGTTGAGACCAGAGCATCAAGCTGAATATGCGAATCGGATACAAAAAGAAAACATTGATTTAAAGGACGAACGAAAGATTATGCTGCGCGATAAAAGCGGGCGTCTAGCCTATATCGCGACGATGATTTTGCAATTGGCTTTAGCATTTGCCTTCTCTATTCTAAGTATTCTCGGGTATTTTGCTCCGTTTTCAAGATATGCCTGTATTGGTTTAGGAGGGTTACTGATTCTCCAATATATTTTTGGCATCATCGCCTACAATCGCTTGAGTAAGACTTTGTAATCGTTCAAACAGCAGAGATCGAAAAGTCTTCTAGAAAAATACTTTATAAATGTAAAGCCAAACAATCAATTACTTTCAAAATTGATCGTAATTGATTGTTTGGCTTTTCTTGTTATTGATTTTCCTTGATAAAATGTGATAGCGCCTCGTCTATTTCTTCGCCATGTCCGGACATAAGGTGCCCACCTTCAGGAAACGAAACAAAAGTAGCTTTTGGAAAACGTCGAACTACTTTAGACATTGCTGAATAATCGGATAACTTATCATCCTTTGCATGGAAAATCAACGTCGGGACCTTCAACTTCTCAATCGGATACTCAGCATAATTTCTAGCCATGTCCGGATTAGTGATGGAAGCATCTATCACCATCCCTTCTTTCCGCTCATTTACAGGTATCATTTCATAAATGGTCTCTGATTCCATCCCCATGATTGGACCAAAAAGTGGTTTCATTAGCCACATGGCATAATTATTACATAAAACAGCAGGTGGACCTTGGTACTTCAGATATTTTTCAGGTTTCTTGGTCAACGGAGCGGCTGAGCAATACAAGATTAATCCCGCTGTCCTTTCCGGATAATCCAGTGCAAAACGAATAGCATTCGTCCCGCCAGCTGAAGTCCCCAGCATGTAAACTTTTTCGATTCCTAATTTGTCTAACAACTCAACATAAGCTTTCGCTTGTGAAGCAGGTGTCGCATCCTTTGGTATATCGCTTCCCAAGTAACCAAACCGTGACGGAGCAAGTATTCGGTATTCCTCTGCTTTATCTTTGACTGTATCAAAAGCTTGATCATAACCACCACTGATGCCGTGCGCCACGAGAATGGTTTCTCCGCTTCCCTTATCAACATAGGTCATATTACCATAGCTCAACTCGACTTTTTCTGCCTGATAAGTTTTTAGTCTTTCTTCGCCTTGTCCTACAGTTTTCTGACACAAAAACCACTGAACCAGTAAATAAAGCAATAGCATCATCAGCAAGGCAAGTACGATCCGTATAATCATTCTTCGCTTTCCAGCTTTCATCTTTTCTTCTTTCTAGTATCCTATTCAGTTTCTAAAAAAATTGTATCAATCTCAAACCAGATGTTCAATCATTGTCAGAAAATAGATATTCATTTTTTTTAATTAATACAAAATTATAAGCAAACAATTTTATTGCTGACTTTTTGGACAAAATACTCATCATGTTCAATCAAGATTAAGGTTGGCTTGACTCGTCGCAGAAGTTCTAGAATTTGTTTCTGATTGAAGACATCAAGGTAATTCAACGGTTCATCCCAGATATACAAATTAGCCGTTTGTGATAAAGATTTTGCCAGTTCGACTTTTTTCCGTTGTCCCATACTCATATCCTGGATGCGGTTGGCAAAAACACGACGCTCCATACCGAGTTTTCTCAAGTTGTTTAAAAATTGTGAGTAATCCAATCCTTCTTTTTTCGCAAAATCCTCTAATGACCCTTGATTGCTTTCGTAATTTTGGCGCACCCGACTGATCTTCAATCCATTTGCACGATGGATCATGCCGGTAATCTCCCCTTCAAACTCACCTAATAAAGCTTGGATCAGTGACGTCTTACCACTTCCATTTTTTCCTGTAATTGCTATACATTCGTTAAGTAGTAACTCAAAATTCTTTCCATTCAACAAGTTTTTTCCCGAATAGCTTAACGATAAGTCTTCTACCTGCAAAATTCGCCGATGATAACTCGGTTCATAAGACATTTTGAGTGCATCAACGGTTTCAATATTTTTCAACAGTTTTTCCTTCTCACCGATCTGCCCTTCCACCCGCTGAATGATCGCCTTCGAACGTTTCATCATACGTGCAGCATCGGCTCCGATCGCTCCTGGACTAACACGTCGATATTCTGTATCGATCCAGCCCTTGGGTTTATTCATTTTGTCTTTTTCCCGTGAATTTGACCACTCAGCTTTTTCTTTTGCTGTTTTTTGCAGCCGAGTGATTTCCTTTCTCAGCTTGTCGTTTTGTGCCTGTTCATAGGCATCTCGTTGAGCTTTTTGGTCTTCATAGATCGAGAAATTTCCGTGATAGAGAATCAATTGACTCTTCTCAATGGCTAGAATATGATCGACGGTTTGATCCAAAAAAGTTCGGTCATGACTGACTAAGATGTAGCCTTGCCGCTTCTTACCAAGATACTCCGCTACTTGCTGTCGTCCTTTTATATCTAAATGATTCGTCGGTTCATCAATCAAAGGAAACGATTGATCATCCAGAAACAAGAGTGCCAAAAGGACTTTGGTCTGTTCGCCGCCTGACAAAGTAGAAAAAGGGCGCCACAGAATATCCAGATCACAACCCATCAGGGTCAATTCTCGCTCCAGCTTCCAAATCTCTAATTCCTTCTCTTCCGACAGTGCATAATACGTTAGCTGCGTTGGATCATTGATTTTTTTGGGAAAATAGTTCATTTCTAATTGGTGGGTAATCTGTCCTTGGTAAGGCAGCTTTTCTTGTAATAAATTCAATAGCGTCGTTTTTCCACGTCCGTTTCGTCCAACTAGGCCAAGTTTCCAATCTGCTGAAATATTTAATTGCGCATCATCAAACAGCAATGTTCCTAGTTGATCATAACCAAATGTTAAATGCTCGATTTTTATGTTTGTCATAATAAACACCTCGTTTTGACTTCAAATGAAGTCAATAAAGACCCAGTTATTTTCGAAAAACTGGGTCGCTGAGCTATTTTTAGACAAACAGACCTATAGAAAAATAAGCCTTCTTTGCGCAAAAAAGAACCCCGCTGTACATCCACCAATTTTTCGAAAATCTGCACACTGCTCCCTTAGTCTCCTGAGGTACAGTCTTAATGCAGCTTTTCTACTTCATTGATGAATAATACATACGGGATCCCTCACTTTTCTTCTTATGATTTTACGATAGCACGAAAACGCTTTATCGTCAAAAAATCTTAAGAATCTCTTACCGTTAGAATCCGTTTATTCTATCAGCACTTTCTATTCATCAAAATATTTTTCTTGTACCATTTTCATGATTTCTGCTTCGGTCAGTTTCTTCGTCTTGTTCGCAAAGTCATAATATGCTGGTTTTTGATCGTAGTAAACTTCCGTCGATAATGCAGCATCTTCCTGATCATCGAATAGATCAATTGGGATACTGTAGGCATCCGTCGGCAATAAATGGTAAAACAAATTTGAACCGCACTGGGAACAAAAGCCTCTTTCGGCCCATTCAGAAGATTTAAATCTGGTAACTAAGTTTTCTGGTTGAATACGAATATCGTTTGCTATTCCGGCTTCGACAGTCAAAAGCGGACCTGAGCCCCATTTTCGACACATGGAACAATGGCAGGCTCCCACTTCTGAATGAAAATCCTTCACCTTGATCGATACCTTGCCGCATAAACAGGTTGCTGTTTTCATTGAATCTCCCCCTTTTATTCCATTATAAAAAAAGACAAATCAGATACTTGATCTGACTTGCCCTCTTTCAAAATAAATTCATGGATTTTCAGATTTCAGAAGCATGAGCCGATCAATGATTGCTGGAATTTCAGTACCATTCCTCTCCAGTTTCTTCAGCTCATACAGCCAGCGATCTCCAACCGATATCAATTCGTCCTGGTCCGGCTGATGGAGAGAACTCAAAACGTTATTAGGTTCTCTTTGATCAAAATTTCTCATGCTCCGATGAATCGCAGAAATACTATAACCGGCTTGTCGCAGCATATAGATAACATAGAAACGATCAATCATATCCCCGGAATATACTACCTGCTTCTCTGTTTCTAAAGGAACGGCATGAACTAATCCGTTTCTTTCCCAATTTCTTACAGCCTCAACGGTGACGCCAAATCTTTCAGCTACATCTTTTCTACTGTACCTTTTGGGAGCAATTTTTTTATCTAAATCTTTTTTTCGCTTGCTCCATTCGTGTAATACTTTCCCAGCATACTCAGCTACAATAATCTCCTGCCTGATGGCTTCAATATAATTTTCGTAGCGGCTTCGACTCAATGACCAATCCTGATCAGCTATAGAATGCAGCAAGTCATTACCTGTATCTCTAATATGTCTTTTAGTAAATGGATAGCCAAAGATGCGCCGACAGATTTGCAGCTGAAGAACATGCAGTTCCGTGAACTCTCGATAGCCATTCTTATTCCGCTCGGCTTTACTGATGAAAGAAGATTTTTCATATAACCGAATGGTATTTGGGTGAACATCAAACATTCTGGCTAAATCAATCGGATGGTAAAGTTTATTGTCATTCATCCTACTTATCCTCTCATTTGATACTAAATAGTTTGCTTTGCCGCTTCATTTTCTTCAGATAGAACAACCCCATTATCGCTAATCCCGCTCCAGTAACGATTAAAATTATTTGAATACTTATTAGATCTGCCAATGGACCAAAAAAGAGAATAGCAATCGGCATGGCACTGGCAGTGATTACTTGTACAATTGAAAAAACTCTACCTAAAATTTTTATATCAGCAGTTTGCTGGATACTGACTGTCAGAAGTGTAATAATGATCGGAAGTAAAATCCCTGAAATACCGACTAAAAGTTGATAAATCCAGAAGTTCGTTGCAGTACCCTCTAAAATAAGTAATAATCCAAAAAAGCTTAAAAGACAAGAACTTATTTTTACTTTACTCTTTATTTCTCCCAGAAACGATATCAGCATTCCACCAGCAATAGAACCAAGCCCCCAGATAATTTGATTGACGCTTAATCTCCAAAGCTCATTTCCAAAGCTGCGCTCAATGAGCAACGGAGCCAAGTTAGCTGCTGGAGCAAAAAGAACAAAGGAAACAGCATAAACAAGCATGATCACTCTCAATGTTGGGTGATGATAGGCATAGGATAATCCATTTGTTAAATCCGATAGAATGGTCGTTTTCTTTTCTTTACTTACTTCCACTTCAACTTTTATTTTTAGCATGATTACTACGGCTAATATAGCTGATAAGACATCGATCAAGAATGACCAGACAATGCCAATTTGACTCAAAACCAATCCGCCTAAAGCTGGTGCCAACAGCATCATTACGGAGCCTAACGTTTGGTTGACTCCCTGAACCCGTGTCAATTGCTCTTCAGGCACGAGCTCAGGGAAAAACGAGGTGACAGCAGGCGTCTGGATACCTGCACCAATCGAGCGAATGATTGAAACGAGCAGAATCAAATATAAACTTTTGTATCCTGAAAAAAAGGCAATAGTCAGTAAAAGCGTTGCGACTGCAATAAACATGTCAGCAAGAATGATCAGCTTCTTTTTATTATAGCGATCAGCTAACACACCTCCCCATAAGGAGATAAGGGCCTGTGGCATCATGGAACACACAGTAGCCAAAGTCAGCCAAATACCAGAGGATGTCTCTAAAGTGATGTACCAAATAATCGCATAACTGACTAATTGAGAACCGAATAGTGAAATGTTTTGACTAGCTAGAAATAGAATGATCTTTTGTTTCATTGAAGTGTTCATAGGACTAACCTCCCGTACTTTTTATATAAGGTTAGCATGTTGAACTCGGGTGGTGTATGACTGTAAGCTTCAAGCATTTCATTCTTTCGTTGCGTTTTATGGATAGTAAAATATCGTCAAATCTTTACAAACGTCAAGTAAAAAACAAGAATACTTTACGTATCCTTGCTCTAAAATGATCGTTACTTTACAATCGGCAACCAGATTTCCAAACAAGCTTTGTCTTCCAGAGAGACATACGTTTCCAGCTCAGGACCATCGAGCTTCTTGTATTCTGTTTGCGGCAACCAAGAGTTAAATATTTGCTGTTGTAGTTGATAGTAGGCATTTGAGACATTTTCAGTTCGACGGTAATCATAAGGTTCACTGACAAAAACAGCATAAGTCTGCTTAGGAATTTCCAGTGTTAAATAATCCGACTCATCGTTTTCACTCAAAACAAACCCGGTAAAATAATTCAAATAACCCGAAACTGGTGCCACAGGATTGGCGATTGCGAAATAGGGTTCGCGATTTAATCCGAAGAAATTCTTTCTAGTAGCTTCACTTTCCGCAAATTCTCGCAGCTTTTGATCAGAAAAGAAACTTTCCCAATGTTTGCCAGTATGCTGGAATAGCTCCTCCTCTAACTGATACTCCGCCATCTTTCCAACGATGGTAAAGCCCGGCAGCTGCTCAATGTGATAATTCAACGTTTTTCCACCGTTAATTTGAATATCCAGCCGAATCGGCGGGAAGAAATTGATGGCAGCGTTGATCTCTTTCGCTTGACTAGGCGTGATTCCATGAAACTTTGAGAACGCTCGGTTAAAAGCCGAACGATTTGCGTAACCGCATAACTCAGAAACTTCATCAATTGCAGCCTCGCTGCGTAATTGCTCCACTGCTTCAGAAAGTCGACGATTACGTAAATACGTTGAAAAGGAAAAACCGGTCAAATAGGTAAAAAATCGATGAAAGGTATATTCGGATAATAGAGCCTGTTTGGCTAATTCTTTAAGTGAAATATTTTCAAACAAATGATTTTCGATATAAGCCAAAGTAGCTGAAAAACGTTCTAAATCTTTTGACATAGTACCCTCCTGAAAATTCTCTATAGTAAGAATAGCATATTCAGGAAGGGGCATTAAATTTTTTTGACTTACTTTCTCCTAACCGGTACCCAGATTTCAATCTCATCCCCTTGTCCATAAACCTCAAGATCTGGCCCGGCAGAAGTCATCTCTCCTGTTGCATAGCCATCATTCAGTAATGCGTATTCAGTTGATTCAGGCGCCCATTTTGTTACGATCTCAAATTGTGTCTTGCCAGAAGTTTTTCTCGTACATGGAAAGACTGCCCATGTATTGCCAGAAACCTCCACTTCAGCTAATTCAGCTGGCGTATCACTGGTGGTTGCCGCCGCAATATAATAGTCAAATCTCTTAGCATCCTGCTCATCAACATTATAAAAACTCGCACCAATCAGCCCAAATGGTTCATGATTAATCAACGGTAAAAGTGCTTCCTGTTTACCAGAAGACAAAATCTCATTCCAAAATGCAGGACAATCCTTCATGCCCTGCCGCTTATCATTCGTTGATTCCTTCTTAAATCCAACTAACTTAAAACTTTCTAATTCTACAATTCGATGTTCCATAACTAATCCCTCTCTTTCTTTCCTTCACTATAGCAAAGTCCACTAGATTTCCTTTTACCCTTTTTGAAGCAAAAAAAGAGAAGGAGCAGATCGTAAAGTATTTTCGAACTGTACTTAATAAAAGTAAAGCCAAATCACATATTTCTTTCCATAATGAAAGTAGCAGGAGCGATCATTTTTTCTTTGGTGTATTCTCATGAGTGTATTTCAGAGAGGAAGCAAAACATTTCTGAAGAAATTTTAAAATAACACTTGATTATGATTTTTAATGCATTTACTCTAAGGATAGAAGGCGCCTTCGGAAATGGAGGAACACAATGAACGACAATAAATTCAAGACAATCCAACAAAAAATCGAAGCAGATTATGGGAATATCACTGGGATTACTGTGCAAAAAAATGAACAGCTGCTGTATGAACATTATTTTAATGACTGTAGTGAAGCAAGTAAGATTCATGTCTATTCGGTAACTAAAAGTATTCTCTCATTATTATTAGGTATCGCACAGGAACAGGGATATATTGGGGAAGTGAGTCGTCCGATCTTAGACTACTTTCCGGAGTTTCAGACGAAAGACGCTAACATCAGAAAGATCACACTAGAAAATCTGTTAACAATGACAACCCCTTATAAATACAAAGACGGACCATTGGCCTATATCAAATATTTTACCAGCAAAGATTGGACTAAGTTTACGCTAAAACAACTTGGCGGCAAGCGGCCGATCGGGGAATTCAAGTACACACCACTGATAGGACCAGATCTTTTATCAGCGATTTTGGCTCGTTCGACCAAACAAAGTGTTTTAAACTTCGCAGGTAAAGAGTTGTTCGAACCGTTGGACATCAATGTCGAAAAAGCGATCCAATTGAAGACCGCCAAAAACCAAATGGCCTTCAATCAATCAACTACAGCAAATGGTTGGGTGGAAGATGCCACTGGTTTGAACGCTGGCGGCTGGGGCTTGACACTTTCAAACCGTGATCTGGTTAAAATCGGCCAATTGATTTTGAATCGAGGGTATTGGAAGGATAAGCAGATCATCCCAAAAAGGTGGTTAGATACTATGCAGAAAAAGCATAGTCATTGGGAGCAAGAACAGCTGGATTACGGTTATTTATGGTGGGTCGTTGACAGCGCCAAGCCAATCATTGCCGCAATGGGCGATGGCGGTAATGTTCTCTATATCAATCATGAGAAACAATTAGTCATAGCTATCACTGCTCTTTTTAAAGAAAACGTCTATGATCGAATCGACTTTATTCAGCAAGAGATCGTACCGCTTTTATAAAACGAAAAAAATCAAGCAGCCGCAAACTGCTTGATTTTTCTTTTTTATTGAGCCATTGATAATAATTTATTAACGGTATTGGCATTGCGGATTGTTACGTGATTATTGACGGATGAGCTGGCGATTTTGGACCAACGAGTTTTATTGAAGGTTGTTCGCGGTGCTGACCAGAAAATCATATCGCCATAATACGCGATTTGTTCGTATTCAGGCTTAATTTCACCAACCGACGCAAATACTTCTTCCACGGTCATTGGCGGAATCAGAAAAATAACGTAATGAATCGTTTCTTTTTCTTGGTTCCACCACTCTGGCGCATGACTTAACTGTTCCGCTGCCTCTTCGACCGAAATCACTGCGACAGGAATCGCTAAATCAAATTCTTCCACAATCAACGCTTCGCAGATGTCGATCAGTTCGTCCTTGTCCTGAATGTTACTAGAGAAAAGAACATTTCCACTATTGATGTACGTCGTTACATTCGAAAAACCCTTCTTCTCAAAGGCGGCTCGCAACAACGGCATCGCGATTTTATTTCTACCGCCAATATTGATTCCCCGCAAAAGAGCGATATATTTTTTCACTGACTTTCCTCACTGATCTGCTAGCAATTTTTTTAGAACATTCTTATTCAACATATGCACAGTCAAAAACTTTCCTTGATAATAGACAGCCCAATTATTGAAAATACCTGGTAAATTTTTAGCCGTTTCAACACTATCCACCGGAATCAACGTCAGTGGCATCTTTTCTTCGTCGCAGTAGGCTTGCACTTCCTTCAGTCCGTTAGGAATAAAGGGACATTGGCGACCATAATAGATCGTCAATTCTTGATTATCGATCGTTTGTTTTCTGGCGGTATCAGAAAAGGCTGGAATAGTTCCGTCAAAGGATAACGCTAAAAGTTCATACCCACCTTCGATTTCATCAACTTCTTTGAATCCATTTTTCGTCATAAACTTTTTATCCGATAAAAAAGGCGACTTCTTTTTTGCGCTAATAACACAGATGCCTGATTTTCCTTGCCGTTTTGCATCCTCAATACAATAGTTCAACAAATTCTTTCCGTGTCCTTGGCCTTTGAAGCTGCCAGAGACCCATAAGCAGTAAATGTACAAATAATTCTCCCCTACTACCGGCACCCAGGCTGATTCTAATGGCGCATACTCAATGAAGACTTTTCCGTTGGCATCCAGCTTGCGAAAAACATGCCCCTCTGGCAGACGTTCACTGATCCACGCTCGTTTAATATCGACACCTTCTTGATGCTTTTTGCCTGATATCGCGCAACACAGGTGTTCCTTCGCCACATTTTCTTCCGTTACATTTATATACTCAACCATCAAATCCCTCCTTTATTCTATTACTTCAAGTATAGCATTAAGTTAACTGTAACCTCTTTCAATATTTTTACTTTTTCTAATCCTAACAATTAAATAAGCAAGGCACCTCAAATGAAGTACCTTGCTCAACTATTCTACTAATTCTTCTGTCACCAACTCGCCTAAGATCATAATACCTGCATCGATCTTTTCTTCATCCATACATGAAAAATTCAAACGCATGGTATTGTACTTTGGCTGCTCTGCGTAAAACGATTCCCCACTGACAAAAGCGACATTTCGTTTCAGACTCTTCTCTAATAAATCGGTCGTATTGATTTCTTCCGGTAATTCCAGCCAAATAAACAAGCCGCCCTCTGGATGAGTATAGCGAATATTTTTCGGAAAATACTTTTCGATTGCTGAAATGGCTGCATCCCGTCGCAAACGATACGTCTCGATCAATCTTACAATATGCGCATCGATATCATTGTCCTGAATAAACTGATGGATTTGCATTTGAGCCAGTGTGTTGCATTGCAGATCGGTGCTCTGCTTGATTAGAACAAGCTTTTCAACAACTTCTGGAGCAGCAGCGATCCACCCTAGTCGCAATCCAGGACATAAAATTTTGGAGAAGCTTCCCGTTCGGATGACATTCTCACTTCTTGGAAAACTAAACATTGGCAGTGTGGATTCCCCGGAATAGCGCAGCTCCTCATAAGGGGCATCTTCAATAATCGCAACATCATAGCGATTGGCCACTTCCAATATCTGCTGCTTGCGCTTCAACGACCAGGTTTTTCCAGATGGATTCTGAAAAGTCGGGATTACATATAGCAGTTTGACATTTTCCGTTGTTTCCAAAAGACGTTCTAAATCACTAACAATCATTCCCTCATCGTCGGTCTGAACCTCTAAGATCTTGCCTTCAAAGGTTTTGAATACATTCAGCGCAGATAAATAAGTGGGACTTTCACACAAGACGACATCATCCTTATTAATCAATAGCTTTCCAATTAGATCCAACGCCTGCTGCGAGCCGTGAGTAATTATGATATTCTCTTCAGTCAATGCTGTCCCAATACGGCTGTTCTCTCTTTCTGCAATCCATTTTCTAAGAGGCAAATATCCTTCAGTTGTGGAATACTGTAGGGCTTTCTCCCCGTTACTCTTTAAGACAGTCATACTGGCTGCTGCCATCTCTTCAATCGGAAATAGTTCAGCTGCCGGTAAGCCTCCCGCAAAGGAGATGACTTCTGGGCGGTCAGTAACCTTTAATAGTTCTCGGATTTCTGAGGCATTCAAGTTTTCCATTCGATCAGCGTATTTCATGTTTAATCTTCCTTTAAGTTTTTTCTCATTCTATCGTAATACTTTTAAATTGTATAGTATGACTAATTTGGGTTAGTGATAACTACGAGAAATTTGACTGACAGCTAATTCGGGTTAATGGATTCATTTTTCTATGAAAAATGAGTCTGATTCTCATCACGCATATCATCGAACTAAATTGCTTGTTTATTAATTTGGCTTATCTATTTAGTTTGACCTCATACTTACAATAACTGCGAAAAGTTCGACTGACAAAAAGGCAGAAGCACAAACTGCCTCTGCCGATAACTTTTATTGAATTTGTTTCTACAAATAAAGATTGTCTCCGGATTGATTGCCTAGTCCCGGATGTTTATCAAACCGAACGACCCCGACAACCGCTTTATCACCCACTGCTTCGACGATCTTTGCTGTCCCTAGATGACCAAACCCGCCGCAAAGCTCAATTGCTTGAACGCCGCCTTCCACCAACTCTTTGGAAACTGCAACTGCCTCCGCATAATCCACCACACCTACCGTGGTCAATTCAACCGCTGGCGTTGTCACCACTGATCGATCCTTCTTACCATCCGCACCTTCTGCTACAAAAATGAATGCTGCTTTTAACATATGAAACCTCCTTTTATTTTGCCCCTAACATTACAGGGTAATCACAAATTTTTTCGTATAGTGTTCGTCATCAAGCAGTTGGATCATAAAACCGTGCTTATCAACGATCGTCTTCACGATCGCCAAGCCTAAGCCGCTGCCTTGAAAATTTCGTTCGGTCTCATTCTCGCTGACAAAAGGTTGGAAAAGCTGCTCCCGATCCTTTTGTGGAATCGCCGTTCCATTATCGGCAAAGATGATTTCAGCCGTCTTCCCTTTATTTTTAATAGAAATAAAAAGCTCTGTCTTTGGCGGATTATGCTTGCAGGCGTTGATCAACAAATTATTAAACACGCGACGAAATTCAGCCTTATCAATTCGTCGTGTAATCGGCTCTTCAGGCAAATCCAAAACCAGTTCAATCTGCTGCTGCTCAAGCAAATCATAATTATCTGCCACAGCCTCCTTCAACAAATAGTTAATGACACACTCTTGTCGGTTTAAGCTGAATTCTGCTGAGTTCAATTTAGTATACTGGAACATCAAATCCAACAGTTCATTGGCAGTTATTGATTTTTGATAAATGATGTTTGAAACTTCCTTGATTTCTGCCGGCTCGACTACGTCTTCATTCAATGCCTTAGAAAATCCCGTGATGCTGGTCAGCGGTGTTTTCAGATCATGAGCGATATTCGCAAATAGGGTGCTTTGCTCTTTGGCTAACTTCTGGCTTTCTTGACCGATTTTTTTGTTTAGACTGCGATAAAATAAGAAAGAGAAACCCACGACTGCAAGAATTTGAAAGGTTCCGCTAATTATTTGAACAGGGATGATATACCTGTCTCCTAAAAATAGTTCTTCTAACTGGTTGAAAAATTCTTCGATCAAACCACCAGTAACAGAAAGTCCGAGAAAATAAAGGATAAAGGATCGTAAAATCGCGTTTCTAAGCTGTTTCATGAACGACCTCCAGGCGATAGCCTAAGCCGCGAATAGTCTTGATCCGCTCGTTCCCGATTTTCTCCCGCAGCTTACTCATCATGACCCGCACATTGTTGTCGCCTGCTAATGGATCCTGCCAACCATGCTCATAAATTTGCTCCTTCGTAAAAACACGGCCCGGCTGCTCCATCAATAATTTCAATACACGAAATTCAACAGCCGTCAAATCGATCGTCTGTTTATCCACAAAAGCTGTACACGCACGGGTGTCTAGGATCAAATTTCCAACTTCCAATACTTCTCGCGCTACATCTGCTGAAACTCCTAAAGAATGATACCTTCTCAATAAAGCATTTACTCGTGCAATTGCCTCGTGGGGATCAAAGGGCTTCGTCAAATAATCATCGGCCCCAATCTCCAGTCCAAAAATCCGATCTGAAGCTTCGACTCGTGCAGAGATTACCAAGATCGGCAGATTGCTTGTTTTTCTGACAGTTCGGATTAATTCAAAGCCATCGATTTCCGGCATCATAATATCAACGATCAATAGATCGATCGGTTCAGCAGCCAAAATCGCTAAAGCCTCCCGACCATTGCCAGCTTCGAAATGATTGATGGCTTCACTTTTTAAATACATTTTTAAAAGCTTGATGATTTCCTTCTCATCATCTACATGCAAAATATTGTATGCCATCAGCCCACCCTCTTCAGTCATCGATTATTACTAATAATTTTACCATAGTTGGCTATTGAAAAATCTGCTTTGTCGTTAGATTTCCACCGCTAAGATTTTTTCATTCATTTGTTCGATTCGTGCTTCTAGATTGCTACCAGTAAAACTTCCTAATTGCAGTTCATCCATGATTTGTCCGTCCTCCATAAAGAAAACGTGCTCACTTTGAGCGGCTACTTTGACATCGTGGGTAACGATCACGACCGTTGTCCCCTCTTGATTAATTTTCAAGAGGATATCCATGATTTCTTGAGCGGCTTTGGAATTCAGTGCACCCGTAGGTTCATCTCCAAAAATAATTTTTGGGTGACTCATTAGGGCCCGACAAATTCCCGCTCTTTGCAATTGCCCACCGGAAACCTGCGTGATTTTACGATTGCGCAGGGCGTGTATCCCGACTTTCTCCATCAAGTTTTCTGCGCGTTTTTCCAACTCAGCAGTCTGTTTTTTTTCCTTCAGACTTGGGAGAATAATATTGTCGATCAATGAAAGATTTTTTAGCAAGGTCGGTTGTTGAAAAACAAAGCCCATCTGTTCGCGACGGACATCAGCTAATTGCTTTTCTGATAGCTGATTCAATCGTTGACGGTTAAACACGACGGTACCCGAATCGATCTTATCCATTCCGCTGATAGCATAAAGCAGTGTCGATTTTCCAGAACCTGATGGACCCATGATTGAGACAAATTGACCCTGTTTGACCTGAATGTTCACTTTATTTAAAACAGTGATTCTTTCCTCTGCCTCACCAAAACCTTTGATAATATCTGTACCTTCAATTATTGTATCCATTATTTTCTCCTCCATTAGTCTTTAAGATTTTCTGCGATTTCAATCCTACCTGCTTGTGCGGTTACTGCTCTTGTCGCAAAAATTGTAATCAGCAACATCAATAGCGGACATCCGAGATAAATCAGGAAACTGCCGGTCAGCTGGACACTAACGCCACCTAATGCCGACGAAACTAAACCAGACATAGCTTTCCCTAATGTCATGGCTAATACCGTACCTACTCCTAATCCAATGACCAACATAGTTACGCTTCGAGAAAGGTATTGATTGTTTATCTCGCGATTAGTAAAACCGATTGCTTTCAATGTAGCGATCTCCTTTTTATCCTTCACCAGCAATAATTTCATAAATAAGGAAGTGATCATTCCTGTGATTAACAGCGCCACCAGTATGGCCCCGATTGAAACCAAGAATAATGATTGAATCGTCGAACCAAATGTTTGATCGCGATATTCCCGTGCATTATTCATTTTGGCGAAAGGCAGATCCTGCTTGTATTGGCTCATTTTTTGCTCCACTTTGCTTGAATCCTTCAATTTAATATAGAGATCGGTCCAGATTTTGGTGGCTTTATTGTCTTTGAACGTAGCTTTCGCTGTTTTTCCGCCATTAAACAGATTGGCATAAATTCCGCAAACAGTGAACTTCTCTTCCTTGCCATCACGAATCAAAATCATAGAATCGCCAATTTTTTTGTTGTATTCTTCGGCATTGATTGTCGATAAAGCCAGCTCATTGGTTCGAACCGGCCCGCGACCTTTCAAGTAATCTACCGGAAATTTCTGATGGTTACCTAACTCAACTGATAATACATTGTCCGTCGTTCCCGCGTCTTTGACAGCGAAATTTTTAGTGACGATTTTACTATAATCCGCCACATCGGAGTCTTGCTTCAAGTATTGCTCAATTTTCTTTTCATATTCCGCATTATTGGTAGATTGGTACAAACTCGTTCCGATATCCACCTTATGACTAAAGCCCATACTCTCGACAAACTCATCTGAAGAAGTCGTATGATAAACCAGCGCTGGGACGATCATGATAAATGTCGATAGGATGAAAACCAATAACATAGTCAAATAAATTTTTTTACGATTTAAAATATCAATGATTCCCAAGCGTGTATCAATTGAGAAAAATTTCAATTGACGGAGATTGAAGCGTGTCTTTGTATTGACTTTTTCTTTTGAGCCATTAAAGCGGATGGCTTCCACCGCAGAAACCTTTTTGAAACGATTGAGCAGCTGATAGACATATCCGATGATCAACAGCATGACAGCGAGAACCCCTGCTACTGCCAAAATCCAACTCAGTTTTTCATTGTTGCTCTCTCCCATAAAGAGTTTGATATTTTGCAATAATAAATAGCTCATTGGTAATGAGATTAAATAACCAAGTAAACTTCCTACGACTGAAATCGCCGCATATTTTGCCAGATAGATTTTCTTAATGGCCTTTACCTGCAAACCAATCGCCTTCATCACACCGATCTCTCGATAATCTGATTCGATTTTTGCCAGCAACGTAAAGCGAATACACATGAACGTCATTAATACGACTAATAAACTAATCAACAGAAGAATACCGATCAAGACTCCATCTGACATCGCATTCCCTAATTTAAATAATCGATGCGTTCCACTCGGTCCATTGACCTCTAAACCGGCTTTTTTATATGCAGCCTCGAATTGATTTAGTTTATCGGGATCTTTTAGCCGAAACTGGATAATGTATTCCATCCTTCCTCTGGCATAAAGCTCATCATAATCCTGTTGATGCACGAGCAATCGCTTGGAGCCGGCCATTTGCGAGTTCATCGTGCCATCCCGTAAAAAGCCAGTAACCGTAAATGACTTGCCCGCGATTCTTGCCTGATCGCCAATTTTAGCAAATCCTTGTTTTTTAAACGCCACCGGTACATAAAGTTCTCCGGGCTTCGGCTGAATCGGTTGATTGTCCATATCTAAAAAGTAATCCATATTTTTATTCTGAACAGCCAGCCCATTATCCTCCACACTGTCCGCAAAACTATGATCACCAATCTCAATGTCTGAGCCGCTGAGATTCAAAAACTCAGACGCCTCATAAGTCGCCACATTGCCATTATCCTTCACAAATTTTGCTAACCGCTCTTCATCCAAATCTCCTGTATGCATCTGCATGTAATGCGGCGATTGTGATTTCTCCATCAGAGTATCGATCGATCCTGCCAAATTCACACTCAAGATCATTGCCAACGCGACCAGTAACGCAGCAACAGCGATGAACAGTGTCATTGTTGCTGTGATCAATTTACTTTCCCTTACATCATTTTTGATTATTTTCCAATACATACACACTCACTCCTACCCCTTCGTTCTAAATCAACTATAAGGGAGCAAGATTTCTCGAATGTACACGAAGTATTAACCTAAGATTAAAATTTTCAATTCAAGTTTATTTTCGTTAGCCTTAACAAATGGAAAGTTTTTTAGCGTTTCGCTTCACATAAGGAAAGCAGTTCTTGGTTTTCACTTTACAAAAAATATCCTTCGCTTATTTTTTAATTTTCTGTCTTAAATTGAATTATAATTCAGCTAACATGTTTGATAGCATAATAAGTGAAACCGAATTCATCAAAGAATAAAGGAGTAGTTTTATGGACAAAATAGATTTAACAATTCTCGATATACTAAAAAAGGATAGCCGGCAGCCTATGAGTCTGATTAGTGAACGGGTTGGTCTGACCAAGCCAGCTGTGATCGAACGGGTACGAAAATTAAAAACCAGCGGGGTCATCCAACAGTACACAATCAAAGTTGATCGGGCGCGCTGTGGTCAAAGTATTCTTGCGTTCATTTCAGTAAAAATAGATCGCACTGGAAATACCAGCAACTTCAAAAATACAATTACTAAATTTCCCAGTGTCTTAGAGTGCCATAAAGTGGCAGGCGAGTATGATTATTTACTCAAAGTCGTGGCAGCCGATCTTCCACATTTAAATCAATTTTTATCACAAAACTTGAAACAAGTTCGCGGTGTCGGCGAAATAAAAACAATGATTACTTTAGAGAACCTAAAGGAAGATATCCATGGATGATTCCATATTCATTGATAAAAGAAAGCGAATAAGCAACATTCTTTCCAATCGTTAAGTCAAAAGAACCATTTCTTTACTTTTAGAAAGCGCAGCAAAAAAAATACCGGAAAGCACGCTTACCCGCGTCTTCCGGTATTTCTTTAATTCTTAAATTCAACCATGATTAGGCGAGCCATGATACTGACCATTTGCTCTGGTGACTCCTTTTGTCCCCGATTGATCCAATCCTGCAACACACCAAAGAGTGCATTGCTGAGAAACAGCAGCGCATAATGCTCTTCAATGTCATTTTCAATTTTCAGATCCAATTTCGGAAAAATATTCTGACGAGCATTTTCCTGCATCAATTGCTTGATGTAATTTTGTACTTCTACAGAACCATTCTCCGACAATAGCGCAGCGATGAGCTTGCCATCCCCCTGTAAATAAGTCAGCATCTTGAAGAATAATTGAGTTTTGTCTTTCCCATCATCGGTCTCCACGAATTGATTGGCCTGATCGCGGAACTCTTTCAGGTTCACTTCGACCAAATCATATTTATCGACATAATGCAGATAAAAACCACTTCGGCTGATCTCCGCTTCCTCACAAATATTTGTCACCGTAATCTGCTCAAATTTTTTGGTCTGGAGCAGTTTCGTTACAGCTGATAAAATACGGATTCGCGTTCGATGATAACGTAAGTCCTTTTCTTTCACTTTTGGTGTCCTTCCTTGAAATAGTGATAATCTTTTTCAACTTGTCCATTACTAGTGTTTTTTCTTGCATCGCTTTATTATTCCAAATAGTAAAAAAGAGGCCTTTCTTCAATACCTGTTAGGAGCTAACAGCGCTTATCTTTTATTTATTATTAACATAGTATACCAACTAGAAAAAATAAATGAAGTCATCTTTGGAGGAAAATACTTTGAAATTTGAAAACCATACGCTCGCGACGATTTCTCCGGCGTATAAATCATTTGATAAGCTGTCAATCTGCAAATTGACTATGTAAACTTCTATGCTAGAATGAACCGATTGGTGTCGAAAATCGATCACCATAGTTTTTTTCGAGTGCGGGATTTCTTCTCGTACATCTTTCACCCCTCAGCTATGTCAGAGGTGCCTTGACCGACATCCTTTTTTTACTTATTGTCGCATTTTCTTTACTAACTATTCCTGATTTGAAAAGATTCCGAAAAGCCCAAAAAGAGAGACAAGATGCACAGATCTTGTCTCTCTTTTTAGTTTTCGTCAATTTGATGGACGCGTTCAATATGCATCGTTAGATAAATCTCTTCTTGCAAAGAGGCTTTTATCTGGTGATTCTGCTGCAAATAATTATTGATCTTTTCAGCACACTGAAAGGAGGATTGGTATTGATTGATAACGATTTTGATCATCTCATCGCTCAAATCCATCATGCTGATTTCTTTGACCTGACGAATCAAAAAATACTGAAGATGTGAGACCAAACGGGAAAAAACAATTGAGTTCTGATCGATCTTGATTTGAAAATGATACTGAATGATCGTAATAATATCTGAAATAATCTTCGTAAAATTCATTGCCTGCTGGATCGAGTCATAATTATTTCCGCTGCTGATAAAATGCATCGCGATCGAGGTTGCTTCAGTGTCCTCTAAATCAACCTTCAACTCTTGAGCAATGTACTTAACAGCCTGCTCTCCAATCTTTACTTCTGTTGGATAGAGCTGTTTGATATCCCAGTGCAATGGACTGATCATTTGAATATTTTTCTTTTTCCGATCAATGGCTGAGAAGATATGATCCGCCAGTGAAACTAGCATACCCACACCGAAATCTGCATTCAGTTCTTCCTTGGCAAATTTTAATATGTTATCGCTTAAAATGATGTATTCAATCGGAACTTCATTAATCAAAGCCTTCACTTGATCAATTTCATTTTCAGCATTATTTCTCAGAATAAATGTTCGCTCAATCAATGATTCATTGATCTGATCGCCAGGATAAGCCTTGTAACCAATGCCTTTTCCCATAACGATCATTTGTTGATCCGCATCATCGACTAAAACGACATTATTGTTTAGTCTCTGTCTTACTTGCATCAGCTTTTCCTCCGTTATGATTACTATAACAGCGACGCAGCCTCTTTATCAACAATCAATGTGATATCTGGATGCGTTGTCAAAAGAGTCGCCGGTTTCTCCTCTGTAACAATACCTTCTACTAAACTTTTTACGATTCCTGCCTTGGCTTCTCCACTAGCAATCATCACTAACTTTTTGATCTGCATGATACTTTTAGGTCCCATCGTGACATAATGATCCGGGCGTTTTTCCTCAACTCCGCCAACTTCGCCAAGTAATACTGCTTTCATGTCTGGCGTGTCATTTTCATCAACCCGACTCGTCAAATCACCAAACTTGGTAGTATTTGGTAAATTTCCACAAAAATGACCATCTGCTCCTACACCAAGTAACACAAAGTCTAAGCCGCCGTCTTCCTTAATTCGTTCATCTTGTGTTTGATAATTAGTCCAATCCAAGACATGAATGTTCTTGCGGTCAATTTCAGCAGGATCAAAAAATGCTTTGTTTAAGTTACGCATGGTCACACCGTAATCATTATCCTCACCTTTAAAGGGAATCTCATCAAAGTTGTAATAATGCACATTATCAAAGTAGCTTTTTCCCTTAACCAACGGAATTAGAATTTCATAAACTCCTTTTGGGGTTGATCCAGCAGTAATCGAAATATTGGTACGATATTGACTGTGCATTTGTCCTAATACTTGTTGCGCGGCTACTGTACTCATTTCTTGATAGTCCTTTGTTACGATTAATTTCATTTTAAGCTCTCCTTTAGATTTCTATTTTGTAATACTAAATAAATTATTTTGTAAATCTATAGATCCTAATTCTGGAACTTTGTCTACCGTTTTAAATGTCTCTGAATTCGTCACAACAACGATGACCGCATCCTCTAAATTTTTAGAACGAATGTATTCTCTATTAAATGAGAGAATTGTCTCACCTTTTTTAATACGATCCCCCTGCTTCACCTTCAATTTAAACCCTTGGCCTTCAAGTGACACAGTATCTAAACCAACATGAATGAGCAGCTCTACACCGTCCTCTAAAGATTCGATCCCTATTGCATGCTTAGTTGGAAAAACAGCTTTTATTTCTGCATCAAATGGTGCATAAATCGTTTCATCAGTAGAGGAGACTGCGATTGTTTTTCCTAAGATCTCTTTTGAGAAAGTCGCGTCCTCAATCGAATCCAGTGGAATAATGTCTCCAATAACTGGTGATTGAATCTCTAAATCACTCACTTGTTTCGCTGTTACCGCCTCTATATCAGAATTTTCTAATGGCCTAGTATTTTTTTTCTTCTCTTTTTTTTCTTTCGCATTGAAACGATCCATTAAGACAAATGTTAGCACCGCTGTCACGATGACCGTTGTCACGATCCCCAGAACAATTCCCAGAAAACCTTCTCCTATGAACGCAGGAATCGATAATACGCCTGGCATTACAAAGCCAAAGGAGCGTCCGCCAAATATCGTACTAACTGCCGCTCCGATACCGCCACCAAGACAAGCAGCAATCATAGCACCTCGATATTTCGCTAATACACCATAGATTGCCGGTTCTGTAATCCCAATGTATCCAGGAATTACCGCCGAAAGAGCGACTTGTTTTTCCTCCACTTTTTTTGCTTTAAAGTAGACTACTAACGGAGCAGTAGCTTGAGCTAATGTACTCATCAGCACCATTGCCAACATTTGCGAATAACCAAAACTTGCAACTTCTTGCTGCATGATCGGATTCATTGCATGATGCATTCCGCCTAGAACTAGGATTGGTCTGGTTCCGCCTACAATTAAACCGGCTAACCATGGAGAAAAATCAATTAACCATTTCACTGCAATCGCCAGATACTCCCCGATATAATAACCAAGTGGAGCAAGCAGACACATAGCTATCGGAGCCGTGATCACTAAAGAGAGCAATGGTGAAAAGATCATGCTTACCATCTCAGGAACACGAGCCGTAAAGAAACGCAGGACGTGACTTAAGAGCCAAACCGAAAAAATGATCGGCAATACAGATGAGCTATAATTTACTACAGCGATTGGGATAATCCCGAAAAGCTGGATAAATTGCTGTCCATCCGCGATAGCAAACGGATACATTAATAAACCAGCTAATGCTAACGCAATATACTCATTTGTCTTAAATTTTTTGGCAGAACTGACTGCCAATAGAAATGGAAAGAAATAGAACATACAATCCGCTAAACCATTGAAAAAGATGATCGTATCACTTGCACCATCAGCCCAGCCAAAATTGATAAACATGAAAATAAGACCTTTCATCAATCCTCCGGCTATAACTGGCGGTAAGGCTGGTGTTAAGATTGCCGATAACGTATTTAGCACATGAGAAATACCGCCTTTATTTTGGCTGTCATCTTCCTGACCTCCGCTATTATTAATCGGCACTAACTTGCTAAATTCATTTGCTACACTAAGAACTTTTCCTCCAAGAATAACTTGAACCTGAGTTCCTTGCAGCTGTGTTCCTAAAACTCCAGACAATTGTTCAATTGCTTTTTGATTGACTTTATTCTCATCTTTAACCTGAAGACGCAATCTCGTCATACAATTCGTAAAGTTTTGAATATTTTTTTTACCGCCAACCTCTTTCAAAATCGCCTCTGCCAACTCTTGATTATTCATAACACTCTTTCCTCCTTTAAAAATTGCAATAAAAAAATGCCCAAAGAGAGTGTAGTGAATACACTTTCTTTAGGCATTGCCAGCTCGACCTGTAACGAATCCTACTTGATTAATATTTGATGAATAAAGCGTAGCATGCATTCCCCCATTACGTCAAGCAGTCATTTTTTTAATAACGATAATAAAGATTGCTTTCCTTATTCCTCGTAAAACGATCAATTAATATAACCTGATTTCTACTATCATCTCTATACTATATTTTTATTCTAGTCTATTTTTAAATAACCAGATGCACACTTTTGTTTACACCGTGATTTTTCATTAAAAAGTACTGATCGATTATTTAATGTCGATTTAGCTTTGTTTTAAAGCGGTACAATTAGAAAAGTGATTTATTTATCTCTTTTCTATTGCTTTTCTTTTTTTATGTGATATATTTATCTCATAAAGAGATGAATTTGTCACATGGGAGGATTTTAAGATGAAAAAGAATAAAATTAAAAATTTAGTGTTAGCGGGTATTTTCTGTGCGTTGGTTTTAGCGGTCGCATCGGTTCATTCAGTTTTGTATAATGACAGTCGTTTGATAAAGCCTACCGTTGTTTCTGAGTATGTTTTCCAGCTCAAAGACTTGCCCATGCTGATTTCATTAGTACTTGTGACAGTCTATGTCCTTTATTTGGTAGTGACTTTGTTCAGATCCCTATGGCAGAATAAAAGTTTGCCGAAGAATCGGACAAGAAAGATCCATCCTATGCTGGGGCTTTTGGGATTCTTAGGTTTTTTGGGCTTTTTCGGATTTTGGACTTATAGCGAGTTGGAAATAATTTATCCATTTTTTGCTTTTATCTTTTTTGGCTTTTTCGGTTTCTTTTTTGAAGGGAAATTATCTGATACCCTAAAGGATGAACTCTACGAAGAAAATGAAAAGAAAGCAGAATTGAAGGCTTATAAAATTGGCTTTCTTCTTCTATTTTTGTCAATTTGGGCAATCGCTCGCGGCATGCTGTCTTGGAATCTTGAATGGTGCGCGATTTTTATGTTAAGCTCAATGTCGCTGATCTATGGAATCGTCTTATTTCTCAGCAAATACTTCTTATACAAATTTGAATCCGAGGCTTAGCCAATGAATGTAAAATTCGAATGTCATTTAAAAAAGTACCGCACCTTGAAGGGCTTGACGCAAGAACAGCTGGCGGAGCTGGTCGGCGTGCGCCGTGAAACGATCATGCGGCTAGAAAAAGCCCAATACAATCCTTCACTAAAACTCGCGCTAGATATTGCAAAAGTTGTAGATGTCCCAGTTACTGAGTTGTTTATTTTCGAATAGAAGAAAATACAGTCCGAGAATTGTTCTTCGACTGTTTTTTCTGTATAAGCTTTCATAAGAAACTGATATCCGGTAGAATAATCAAACAAACTTTTATGGAAGGATTGATCACTTTGACCTTTATACGCTATGCTCACACCAATATTATTGCTTTAGATTGGCAGGCACTTTCTCGCTTCTATCAAGCTGTTTTTGCTTGCAAACCTGTACCACCAGAACGAAATCTTCACGGAAAATGGCTCGAAGAATTAACAGGCATTCCCGAAGTCCATATTGTCGGTGAACATCTGCGTTTACCCGGTTATGACGACCACGGTCCTACCTTAGAAATATTCAGCTATCAAGAAATGCAGGAAACTGAAAAAGCATTGAATCATTGCGGATTCTCCCATATTGCTTTTGAAGTCGATGATGTTAACAATACTGTTGATCAATTACTAGCAGCTGGGGGCAGTCTTGTCGGGGAAGTCGTAAGTGAAGATTACGGTGAATTAGGGATTGGCACTTTTGCCTATGCAAGAGATATCGAAGGAAACATCATTGAATTACAGAGTTGGGAAAAATAAACTTTCACTTAATAAAAGCAAACGATCTTAGCAACATTCTGCTTAGATCGTTTGCTTTTTTATTTGACTGAGCCAATCAAAAGGATTCCTGCTGTAATAAGCACGGCTCCTATACTAATCATTTGCAACTCCTTTCTGGTTTTTTGCGTCTTTAAAATGAAAAGTCCGGCATAAATAGAGATCAAAACCGCGAGTTGTGAGAAGGTAAAGCTCTTAGCTACTCCAAGTATCGGTATAGCGAGAAATAGGCTGATATTAGCAATACTCCAAGCCATTCCGGTTCCAAAGTTTTTGCGCGCTTCGTGCCAATCCGTTTCACTACGCTTAACGATTGATAGAACTAGCGACGACAACCACATCCCGATTGCTTGCGGGAAAAGCACCACTGCACCGTTAACTTGGAAAGCCTGCGGCAATGTCACGTAAACTGTTAACGCCAGCGACGATAATAGCAGACAAAAAATGGCTTTCCTTTTTACAGTAGCTGATTGTTGTACCTGATACTGTTTTTCTAAGTAGGAGGTCAAATAAATCCCCAAAATAATTAAAAGAATTCCTCCAACACCAGCTGCTGCCATGTTTATATTCGACCACTCATTAAAAAAAAGTGCCGCAATGAATGTCGTTCCTATTAATTGTGTCCCATTGGAAATCGGCATCGCTTCAGATACAGGAAGCAGTTGAAAGGATTGAAATTGCAGATATTGTCCCGCTGACCAAAAACAGCCAGAGAAAAAGGCCGCCGGTAAATGATGCCAGTCGTAGGAAGGCTGAATAATCAAAGTAAAGAATATTCCCATCAATAAAGCTATCGTGGTTGTTCCAAGAAGCTGATTGATCGGTTTAGCGTTGGTTAGTTTTGCGATAATCGGCATGAAGCCCCAGCCTAAAGCTGGTAATAAAAAAATGATAGCCATTGGTTTCTCCTATATATGAATAATCGACTTAAGAAAAGACTGAGTACTCAGCTCAGTCTTTTCCAACTCTAAAATTTAAATAGTTCGTCTTGCAAGGTTACTCTTTGATTTTCCGAAAGCAGCTCTCCTTTAGTCATTTCTGGAAAGACCACGATGATCGTATCGTCTTTTTGTGACTTTTCTAATTGCGGCAAATCAATAACAGCAAGCAGGGTTCCTGCCTTTACTTTTTGCCCTGCTGTCACCTTAATCGAGAACGGTTTCCCTTTAAGCTCGACCGTGTCCAAACCCATATGAATCAGGATTTTTTCTCCTGTTTTGCTTTCAATCGTAATCGCATGCAGTGTTGGGAAAATGCTCTCAACAATTCCCTCAATCGGAGCATAGATTTTGCCGTCATGTTGACTGATGGCAAAGCCGTCGCCCATCATTTTTGAGGAGAAAACCTCATCATTTACTGCTTCTAAAGGAAGAACTTGACCATTCGCAACAGATTTCAGGACTTTTTTTGTTTTAAAAAAGAGCATCCTCTCATCACCTCTAAACTAATTCTGGCCAGTATTCTTTGTTGGCCTCGATCATTTCATCTAAAACTTTTTTTGCCACTCTGGCATTAGGAACGGTTTGATTAAGCGTGAATGCCTGCAAAGCTTTTTGATAAGAACCTTCAAAATAAGCATCCACCAGTAATTTTTCAGCTGCTACTTGAGCTTCCATCAAGCCTTTATGGAAATCACTGATCGGTTTTCTCAACGAAATCGGCTCGACTCCTGTCGCTCCAACATAAGCTGGCACTTCAACAACTGCATCTTCCCGTAGGTTTGGAATAGCTCCTTGATTTGGTACGATCAGCATAAAGCGCCGACGCTCATCATTTAATAAAGAGGTTGCCATGTCGACGATGTATTGTCCGTGTTCGCCGAAATTGAAGTTAAGCACATCTTCAGTCGCTCCACCGCGAATTTTTTTCGCCATCTCTTTGGTATTCTTTTCTCTGCCTTCCATCACCATATTGGCACGGGTATAGTCTTTATCTGTGTGCTCCACCACCATATCCGGGTATAAGTAATATTCCAAATAATTGTTAGGAATATTTTGTGGAAAGTTTTTCGTAATCACTGACATCATGCTGAAGGCTTCCTGCCAGGTTTTGTCACCTGCATTGAAATCGGCCACTTCCATTTCTTGTGTTGTTAATTTTTCAATGATCTCAGGCATCACATCTCGTTTTAACTCTTTATCGTAGATCGAAGTATACCAGCCGAAATGATTTAAGCCATAGTAAGTAGGAATCCAATTCTTGCGATCATAACCATAATTAACAGCGATCGTCTCTTCAATTGAAATCGTCATATCGCAGGCATTGATCATTTTCGCTGTTGGATATTGTCTGCGAACGGCTTCTGAAACAATTGATTCAGGATTCGTATAATTCAGAATCCAGGCCTCAGGCGCATACTTCTGCACGTAACCAACGATCTCTAATAAACCACTCATGGATCGCATCCCATAAGCAAATCCACCCAGTCCGCAGGTTTCCTGTCCCACTAGGCCATGACTTAATGGAATCTTTTCATCCTTCTCCCGCATTTTCATTCCGCCAACGCGAATTTGCGAGAAGATAAAGTCGCAGCCGGTAAAAGCTGTTGCTGGATCTTCCGTTGAAGAAATCGATACATCTTTAAAGCCTTCCTTTTTCAACATATACTGGATGATCAAATACATATCAGCATTTCTTTGTGCATCAATATCGTACAGGCGAATCTCCGAAAGTGGTAAACGATCCGCATTGTTTAAGACTGCTTGAATAATTCCCGGTGTATAAGTACTTCCTCCACCGGCAATCGTGATAATTTGTTTTTTGGTCATTGTATTCATCCTTCCTACTGCTCCAATAATTTATTAAACTCAGCCATTACATAAGTAACTTCTAGCCCGATAATAACTTGATAATTTTTCTCCGTTGGTTTGATCACACCACTGACACCTAATTGCTTAATCCGCTGTTCATCAACGATGGCTGCATCTTCAACTTCTACTCGCAGACGAGTGTTACAGCTATAGGCATCTGAGACATTATCCGCTCCACCAAAAGCTTGCAGCATTTTTTTAGCCATATATTCATAGTTCTTGCTAGCTAAATCTAATTCCGCTTCTTCTTCAACAACTTCTGTTCCATACTCTGTTGCTACTTCCCTTCCTAAAGTGTGGATGTCCCGTTTCTTGATCAAGTAATAGAAAGTGAAGTAGTAGAGTGCGAAGAAGGCGATACCGATCGGAATAATCAGAATAGCGTTTGTTGCTATTCTAAAATTAATCAGATAATCAACGATACAGGCACCAAAAGTAAATCCTATTCGAATATTCAATAAATAGCAGACAATTCCAGCAAGTCCTGCAAAAGCAGCGTGTACCACGTATAGCATTGGAGAAAGGAACATGAAACTGAATTCCACAGGTTCAGTGATATTTGAGATGAATGAAGTTGCGGCTCCACTTCCCATGATCCCTTTGACCATATCTTTGTTTTCTTTATACGCCGCTCGATAAATTGCTAAACAAATTGCTGGCACCCCAAACATCATGACTACGAAGAAACCTGATAAGAATAGTCCTGCTTGCGGATCACCATTAATGAAACGTGTCATCTCACCGCGGAATACTTCACCATTCGGCGCAGTATAGCTGCCTAAGTCATAATAAACATAGGTGTTTAATACGTGATGGAGGCCAAATGGAATCAACAACCGATTCAGGAACATGAAGATCCCAACCCCAAAAGCGCCCATGTTTACTAATAATCTGGCAAAGCTATCAATTCCTGCTTGAGCGAAGGGCCATAAGATACCAAATACGACTGAAGTAATCGTCTGTAAAATCATGACCATCGTCAGTGGGAATTTTTCACCTGCAAAATACGAGAACACCATTGGCAGTTTTTGTTCTTTGAAGCGGTTGTAGGTCCAGGCGGCAATCAATCCGGAAATAATCCCGCCGAAAATCCCCATATTAACCGCTGGATTCATGATTTCTAATCCTTTTTTCAATGTAGCAATTGCTAGAAATCCGGTAAGTGCGGGAATCCCCTTATCCTTTGTTTTGGCAAACCCAATCGTTACACCGATGGCAAATAGAATATCTAAATTGCCAAATACAGCATTTCCGGCAGCACCGATGACTGGAATGTTCAGCATGTCATCCGCTGAAAGACGCATGATCAACCCGGCTAGTGGCATCGCGGCTACTGGAAGCAGCATCGCTCTTCCCAATTTTTGAATATTTGCTTTGAAATTCGACATTGTTTACTCCTCCTTGGTCTAAATATCTTTATAGGTTATTAACTCAATCAAACGATCCTCTTTAACTAATTGCGCAAATTCTGAATGAATCAAAAATTCAACTTGATTCAATCGTGGATAAACAAAGCTTGATCCATTCAATAAGGCCTGATCAAGATAGGCGGTGTGGCACATGACTTCGATTGTTTTGTCCTCACGTAAGGTTGATAGTAAGCCTTCTAAATATTTTTCAATCGAGCAATCGATCTGGCGCTTCTCAATAACTGTTTCACCAACATCATCAAAATAAGGTTCAAAATAATCAACGTGCCGCACTTCTGCTTTTCTCTCAAAATTGCCTCGAACTGGGAGATCATATTTTTTTGCCAGTGCGATGACAATTTCCTGATTCATTCCAAATGTATGGGTGTGGTGATGACTGTCTAGATGAGTTGGAATGATTCCTGCTCGGTAAATCTTTTGAATTTGTGTATTCCATTCTTGATAGAGCTGATCTCCATCTACTTCAAAAGGTTGTGTATAAAATGATAATTGCTTAAACTTGCCCCCGTCCATCAAACTATCAACATTTTTCAACAACGGCTTCCCGCAGGTCAGTGTCAGATGGACTCCTACTCCAAGATCTGGTAATTCTTTTTTTAACTTGACCGCGTGTTCAAATCCCGGCATGTTTGCCATTAAAGTGGTTGATGTTAGGATACCGTGTTGATAAGCATCCACGATCCCATAATTCACACCATGGCTATAGCCGAAATCATCCGAATTGAATATTACTTTTCCCATTTCTTTCTTCCTTTCTCTTTTATACTAAAAATAGACGCAACCTAATGAGCACAGAAAATTTCTCTGTGGATCAAAAGGTTGCGCCTACCAAATAGTTACGCCCTATTATTGAATTCTAGCCAAATGAATCGCCAGATAAACGACCTCATTTTCTTGAACAGCTAAATGGAATTTTTTCTCGATCATATTTTTTATTGCAACAGCTGTTCGATACGGTTCACTTTCTTTGAAGGTATTAGTGAAAAAACCAATATTTTCTGTCGGAGACTCCTCCTGATAAATCAAACGTTTGACCAAAAACTTGATGTGGATCATCATACGATGGTACGTCAGAGACTCCTTATCAAATTGATACCCGTAGGTCTTTTCCAAATCCGCTAAAATCGTTTTGGTCATCTCTAGGATTTTTAAACTATTTAGACTGTTTCGCTCCCCCAGCTCTGCATTGATAATATGCATCGTAATAAATCCAACTTCATTCGCCCCTAATTCTGTATTGTAACGCTGATTGATCAAGTTCACGACTTCGTTTGCTGTTGTATATTCCTCAGGATATAGCAATTTCATTTCCGGCAACATGATCGCAGTTACCTGACTGTCTTCCTTTTGCCGCTGAATAGCAAAATATATATGATCGGTTAAGGCAATATAGATATTTGAATCTAATGGTGAAGCAATTCTCTTAGAAATAAGTTGAATGATTTCTTCTGAAAAATCGATAAATTCAATCGGAATCTGGGCAGCCATCTCACTAAACATTTTCGTTTTTTCTTTGGAATCTAAAGTAAAGAATTTATCTGCCAGAGCTGGATCAAATTCCTGATTGACGTTTGCAGAGAAACCAATTCCTTTACCCATCGCGATTTTTTCTATTCCATCATCATCAATTAGAACTACGTTGTGATTGATTTTTTTGACAACCTTCATATGCTGTACCGGTCCTCTCTGTAAAATACTCCAGCCTTTTATAAAACAACAAAAAACGACCTAAGGAAAGTGTCTTTCCTAGGTCGTGCCTAATTTAATAGTTACACCCTATCTGTTTACACGCTCAATATAGCAGATAAAAAAAGCGCTGTCAATAAAATTTCAAAACTTATTTTTTCAATCAACAGCACAATGAATAACAACTACGAATAGAAATAATAATACAAACAGTCATTCAATTTCTTGATTACCTTTCATTAAATAACGCATTAACAATAAATGCATTAAAATAATAATTCTTTATATCTAAAAAAAAGAAAGAACAGTCTTTTTTACCAAGCAAAATAATGGAACTATTTCATCTGTTCCTCTAAAAATGCTAGACAGGCTCGATTGATCTTCTTCAATGTTGTCTGCGCCTGTTCTTTTGGATTGCCTCCATCAAAAATCATTGTCAAAAATGGCGAAGTTAACGATAAGTCAGTCAAAGAAAAATGACCAACACCTGAGAAATGAATATTCTGAAATCTGCTCGATGACATCTTAAGCAGTCGCACATTCTCGTCGTATTGTTTCCATTCGTCTAAGTGACTCCACGTTGCGTCGGAGTAGACGTTTAGCACGGGAACAGGATATTCTGACTGATCAAAAATAAATTGACCGTTCCCATCCACTCCTCGAATATCACATAAAAACGGTGCTTCTAAAGAAATGACAGCTGCGATATCTTTTCTTTGTCTGCCGATACCTAAGGCTGCGGAACCACCTAAAGAATGTCCCATCACACAAATCCGTGATCGGTCAATCGAATCAAATATCGGGACCGCTGAATCACCTTCTTTCGATTTCTCCAAAATCGTATCCAAAACAAAATTTAAATCATCTGTTCGAATCGTCATCCATTTTTCAAAATTTACTAGTGATTGTTTAGGCTTTTTTTTGGGTTCATCAACACTTACTTCCTTCATAAACTGACCGCTTAAACGAACCTTTTTACCATCGGATAATCTGGTAGAGAAACACTGATAGGTGTGATCAATCGAACAGACGATGTAGCCATGACTAGCCAATTCACGAAAAAGTGTTTCGTTGCTTTCCTTCATCCCGAAGCTTCCATGAGAGAAAAGGACCAACGGGAGTTTCTGAGTGCGGGAGTAGTTTTTAGGATACCAGAAAGCGACAGGTAATTCGCGCTTTTTCCCATCATTTCTGTATGTCTCTACTCGTTGCTGATCCGTATAATAATCAACAAGGTGTCCTACTTGGAAATCACCAGTTGTCGCGATGGGCTCGACCTTAGGAAACAATAAGAGCCAGCCTGTTGCAATCAATAAAAGCAAAGACAAAAAAGCACAGAGATATCCTGCGGGCACATGATTGCTTTTTCGGGCAAGACAATAGACCATCAAAAACAATTCAAAAAACATCATCGAAAGCAAGATCCAATTTCTCATTTTTTATCAGCCCTTCCCAGTGAGCTTATTCCCAAACTCCCTTGCCTTGGTTGTATCAACACCATATTGTAAAAGAAACGCATACCCAGCGGAATCGATCATCTGCTTTGCTTTTGCTTTCTCACATTTCATAATCTTTGATACGATCATGGATAAAATACCTGTGGAGTAGATGATCGAATTGGTGAGGTAAGCCGCCGCATCGTCAATATGAATATTGAAGTCCTCTGCGATACTTTCCACCAGCTCTCGGTTATCCGTCATCGCGGCAATCATATCTATCTCACCGATATAGTACTCGCTTCCGCCATTTAAATATAGATACTTGAATAGCTCTGGCTCATCAAAGGCGATATCTGCATAAGCTGCACCTACCTCAGTAAATGCTTCAAAACCATTATCCGAAGTCGGCGCCATCTTTCTATTTGCATAGTCCAAGGCATATTCAGCAAGTGCCTGGCGAAACCCTGCCATATTTTCAAACTGCCAAACAATTGGCTGAGTAGAGCAGCCGATTTGCTTGGCTAATGTTTTGATGTTAACGGCGGAATAGCCTTCCCTGATCAATAGTTGCAAAGCTTCGTGTAGTATCAATTCTTTTGATATTTCCGTTCTTCTTGCCATATAATATCCTCCTACATTATATAAACGCATTTATATAATCCTATTTATATTATAGATTGCTAGCTTATCGGTGTCAAGACAGCTTTGATTTCGAATCAAAAAAAAAAGCTTATGTGGACTTAACCAATATAAGCTTCTTAGTGATATTCCGTAAGGCTGTTGTTAATCATCGGTTTCGCTTTCTAGTACTTCTCCTGATTTCGCATCGATTTTCACTTCGGTTTCTTTGTGACCATCCATGACTTTGACTTCCCAATAAGTCGTTCCCAAGTCTTTGTCTAAACTCCAATCGGTAGCTTTTCCTTTTCCAACATGTTTTATGGCGATATCAGAAACCTTTTCAACGCTCAGCAGATTTTCCAGAGCCAGCTTATCTTCTCTTCGCTTTACGCCATCTTTATCTTCCATATCTAGTGATTCTTCTTGTTCTTTCGAAACTGCCTTTGTGTCAGCATCGACTGTTACTTCATATTCTTTACTGTCATCGACGCCTTCGATTTTGTATAAATATTTTTCAAAGGAGGTTTCCAGATCAAGCGATGTAATATCACTATCAGGATAAGCTTCCTGATATGCTTTGATTGCATCATCTACACTAACATTAAAATTCGTACTCCTCTCACTGCTGGATTGGCTTGCTTTTTGTGAAGTGGAGCTGGCATTATTTGCATTGTCTGAGTTTGAATTACAGCCAGTAAGACCTCCTAAAAGTGCAAGTGATAGGCCTAAAATAATGGTTCTTTTCACGATTATCCGCTCCTTCATTTTGTCGAATGCTATTATTTTTATCGTACGAAATAAATCCATAAACCTGCTATTAATAACTTTATCATCCCATTCAGCCTAAGATTTGTAAACTTATTTAAACTGCACTCCATCATGAGCGAGTATCGGTCAGTTGTTGGTTTATCATCAAAGATTATTAAAAAATCATGCTTAAGTTGGACGAAAAAGGGACCTATTTTGGTTAGACTAAAGAAAAGACTGAAGGAGAAAAGGATATGCGGGAAAAACCGATTGGGCTTTACATAAAGGAGCTGCGAGTAGCCAAAGGCTTGACACAAAAAGACCTGGCTGAAAAAATTGCTGTACCGAATCGAGCTGTTTGGAAGTGGGAACGTGGAATCGACTGTCCAGAGGATACAACCTTACCATTATTAGCGGAAGCCTTAGAGACAAGTGTTGAAGAGCTTTTACAGCATTTAGAAAGAAAATCTGATAAAAACTTTACGAACGAAAAGTCCACTGGAAAAAAACTTTCCATTTTGAAAGCCGAAAGAGGAAAAAGTTTTCTTCGTTGCCTCTGCTATTCTTTCCACAGCATTCTTTTTCATGCTTATGATAATCAACACAGTGTTGAATCTGAATTCAGGTCTGTCAGGAGTTCTTGATATTCTTCAGCCGCTAACAATTGTTTGGCTTGCTACAACTGGTATCATTGGCTTCATCCCGTGGCTGTTCTTTTATTTAATCGACAAATATCGTTTGGCAGTTAATTAAAAATCGCCCACACTCAGTAAAGTAGGACTTTACGAGTGTGGGCGATGTTCATTTGAAACGATATCTCATAATATATTCTTCGGCAGTTTCATCAATGATTTCAAACCCGACCTGCAGATACATTTTCAGTGCGTAATTGTCTTTTTGAACGGCTAATGAAGTCTGGCTGTAGGACTTGGTTTTCAAATTTTCAATCATCGCTTGCATCAGTGCTGTACCGATCCCATAGCCGCGATAATCAGGCAACAGCGAAATTGCAAACTCTGGTGTCTGATCATCGATCGAGCCGAAGCCCTTGATGTTTCGGATCCAGACCGCTCCAACGATTCCAGCAACCGTTTCTGCACACAAGCAAAAATCTTCCGGATAATTACCAAAATCGCGAATATAAACATTGATGTTCGGATCATTAACAACCGACCTTGGAATAGGCTTTTTCGTATCACGTTGAAAAATGGCCTGATACAAAAATTCTTCCAAGAGAGGATACTCTGCTTCTCTCATTTCACGAATTGAATAGTCCATCATTTTTCCTCCAGTTCTGTTATTGAAGCAACATACGAATCACTGCTAAGACGACTAAATGGATTGGATAAAATCCATAAAAGCCCCATTTTACCCACTTTGGCGAATAGCCTCTTTCTCCGTTATAAGCCTGAAGCAAGGGTATTACCAGCAATAACCCCAATCCCGTGAACACCTGATAAAGCGGAACTGCCTGAGAATCAGTAGAATACATCATTCCCATTAACAGTACCAAAAAGGCCGTTGTATAAAGAACGGGTAACCAAATTCCTTTTTTCTGGCCCTTCCATTTGTAAAAACCGAAAATCAACAGGACACCAATCAAGGTCCAATCCGATGTGATCGTGATCACTGAGAAGAAAAGAACCAATAGATTTCTTAAAATCGGTGATTTCACCTTTTCATAAGTTATCATCAGCAGCAGTCCCATAAGCAGGGTAAAGAAAATATTATTTACCAGTTCGAGCGGACCAAAAGGATGGTTTCCTCGAAACAACAGGTGAAAAGGATAAATCGAGATTAGCCAAAAGACCGCCATCCTTCCTGCATATTTCTTGCGATTGCGTGTGTAATAAAACCCTTCTACTAATAAATAAGCCATGATTGGAAATGTTAACTTGCCAATAAACTCTGTAAAGAAATAAAGCCCACTGGATTGTTCATAAAGACTAAAACCGCTGCCGATGTGATTCAGCAGCATCGCAACAATCGCGATTACTTTCAACTTGAAGCCGTCAATTGATCGAAGCATCTCACCCATCCCTTCAAAATAGTAATATAGTCAGTATGACATAAAACTTTCGTCAGTTCCTCCTTCATTAGTCTGAATTATTAGAATATAATTTGTATGTTGAACCAGTTTATTATTTTCAGTCAACATTATTTCCTTTATACTGATAGTATCAATCGATTGAAAGAAGGTTTAACATGCGACATGCCTTGTCTTCTACCAAAAATCGTCAAATCGAATTAATTGAACTTTTACGGACAGCGAGTAATTATGTATCCGTCAAACAATTAGCAGAAAAAGTCGATGCGGTTCCCAAAACTGTAATAAATGATTGTCTGGAAATTGAAGACCAGTGGAACGACATCGTTCAAATTGAAAAAAACAGCTCTGGTGAATTGCATCTAACCGAAAAAGATAACCATACGATCCAAGAGATTTTTTCAGATATTTTAAAAGAGTCGCCAACCTTTCAGCTGCTGGAAATTCTTTTTTTCCATCCTGGAAAATTACGGAGTGATCTTGAAAAGGAACTGTATTTGAGTTCATCTAGCCTGTATCGGCGAATCGTTAAGTTGAATGATGGCTTAGAAAAACGCGGGTTGAAGGTCGATCGCAATCGTTTGACCCTCGTCGGTGAAGATGAACGGCAGGTCCGCATCTTCATGGCTGGTTATTTCTTAGAAGTCTACGATGTTTACGAATGGCCCTTCGAACTAGATCAAAAAGCGATTTGGGAATCTGTCACTTACCTAGACAAAGAGCTAGATTTAAAACTAAGCTTCTACCAAAAAACGGAGTTTACTTATTTAATCGCTGTGAGTTTGATTCGTCAAGCTCAAGACTTTTTCATTACCCCTAAACGGAGCTTTTTAACGAGTACACATTTAGCGAGATATGAAAAAACGATCAATGAGCTGTTGACTAGTTGTACGCTGCCCAACACTGAAAAGATCCGAAACGACCTGATTCAAAGTATTTTCTATTACGATTTTTCCTGGGACAATCCGGAAGAAGAAGCTCGAATTGAACGGGTTTGTAATACAACTATTACCTTGATTGTTGATGCGCTGGGGATCACTATTTCTGATTCGAGTCAGAAAAACTGCCTTGCCTTGTTGAAATCAATCTATACGTCTTATAAAACATATCCTTATGAGAAATATATCGCTTATAATCGCGAATTGTATAACAGTTTGACGATTCAAAGAGATTTCGCCGTATTCACAAAAGTTTTGGAAAAAACCTTAAAAGATCAAGAAGCAAAGAGCCGATTCCCGTGGCATTCAATGTACTTCCATTTGATTTTATTCGAATTATTCATCTATTGGGATGAGCTGCCAGAGCAATTAGATGCCCTGCGCAAACCAGTCGCTACCGAGATATGTAGTGACTTGGGGATGAAGCACGCGCAGCTGCTGGCTTATTATCTGGAAAAGAACTACCACAATAAAATTTTGGTCGATCTGCAGCCGGATAAGATCTATTCTGAGGTTTCTCCGGAATCACTCGTTTCAGATCTCTATGTGACGAATTTTTCTACTCCGATCATTCCCGAGGAACGACTATTTGTCGTCGAGGATGTTCCTTCTACTAAAAGCTTGTCCGCTTTGGGTAGAAAAATCGAAGAATACCGGATGAATACTCTGATCAAACAATTATCCTACTTAAATTAAGAAAAAGGTTGGAACAAACAAACCACGTTTGCTCTAACCTTTTTAGTTTAATCTGTTAGCTTTGTACGCAGTCTTTCCAATAGACCTCTTTCAATTTCTCCCAGTTCCGCGATTTGTTCACTTAACGGCTGCAGTAATGATGAATCGCCACTTTCTCCGATTGCCCAAAACACGGCGGCTAGTTCATCCCATTGCTTCGCTAGGTTTATGAAGGCAGATCCAATAGTTGCAATCTCTCTATCAGCTAAAATCGGAGCCACTTCTAATAGAAACTCTCCATACAGCCTTCGGAAAATTCCGCCGCCCGTTCCGCCATCTTTACTGATCTGAAAATAATTGGTGATGCCCGCTGTTTTCAATTTCCGCTGATCAAAGGAGCTCCATTTGATGATTTCCTTTGAAAACTTCGTGATCCCATTGATGCCCAATAGCTTCGCTGGTGGATTCAACATCGTCTCACAGGTATCTTTAATGGCAGCAGTGATCGTCTCTCGATTCGGCTTTACATAATTAGAAAAATCAAACTCCATAAATTTATTATTTGCTGGAAAGGGACGATGCCTGCTGCTTCGAGCCCGCTCCATCTCTTGATAACTCACCAAATGATAATCATTGGCACTCTCACCCTGTGGCGTCCGAATTGGATAATCCGAATGATCCCGATCACTGACGTAGAAAACTGCTTCTTCATCATCATAGCCAAATAGAACCACGGCATGTCCGCCAAAGTGACTGGCTTGATCCATTCCTAAATAACTCAGATACGGCATGTCCACATAGATCATGACTGGATGATTCTGCTGGATCAGCTTTTTTACCTTCACGAAGCCCGTCTCGTAGTTCTTCGGTTGTCGACAGCTTACTTTGATCTTCAAACGTTCTGCCAGCTTTTTATCTGCTTCAACAGATTTCGTTCTGCCTGAAACCATCGGTGAGCTAGCCAAATTGATGTAGGTAAAGGCTAAGCTCGAACTCAATCCAAAAAGCATAGCTTCTGATAGAGGATACCCTTCAAAGACAAAGATTTGCTTCAAAGAATGGGTAATGCAATGCTTTCCGCCCGTTGGTTTAAAATTCTCAATGACGTGTTTCATACTACTGCTCCTTTCGATAAAAAAGCAGTCATCCATCCGTGAATAAATGACTGCCATTAGATTCATTTTGTTACTTCGATACGACAAAACCAGATTCAGTCACCCAATTATCCGGATTAGGATCCTCTCCTGGTGATACGTGACCAATATTAATCATCGGACCCACAATTTTATAATTGTTTGCCTCCAACCACTCCCCGATCGCTTGAGTCACCTTCGGCATTTGATCAAAGCTGCCGCTGAAGGTGACTGACGCCATGATAAAAGCGGGAGCTTTTTTAAATTCAGCAGTTTGTGCAGCTGGGTATTCCCCAACGACACTTGTTTGAACCTCTACATCGGCATCCTTTTCAACGTATTCAACATTATGAAAGAATGTCATATTTAACGGCGGCTGAGTCATTTTGGCGTTTGCTTCCTGTACTCCCTGCTGCAGCCTTTGCCACAGTTCTCCCTCCAAAGTATAATCCGCGATTACATCACGTACACTAAGAACATTTCTTTCTGGGACTTCTTTTACTACTACATTATATTTAGTCATGTTTTTTCCTTCTCTCATGTTTTGTTTGAGCAGTGAGACCATCCGCTGTTTTTTCAACAGTTCATCCAGGTCCTCCTGCAGCTTCTCTTCTTGAAAATTGTAGTGCTTTTCTAAAAAGTCTAAATCATTTGTATCGATGATTTCCTTGATTGTTTTTAGCGGCAAGCCCGTTTGCTGAAGCAGTTTAATTTGATTTAACTGAGACAATTGACCTGCTGAATAGTAACGATAATTGGTTTGCTGGTCCGTTTTTTCTGGTATTAAAAGACCTAGAGCGGCGTAGTGATCCAATGTTCGAACAGTGGTATTTGAAATTTTTGAGAATTCTCCAATTTTAAACATATAAATGATCTCCTTTTTTCGTTTCGCTAGCTTACTTATAGTATAGAGTCACACGTAACGTGGGAGTCAATCAAAAATCAAAAAAAGTTTTCACAGGTTCTTGAACATTACTTTTAGTAATGTTACTATTAGTAATATAGAAAATGAACTTAGGAGGAATATAAAATGAATATTTTTTCAATTGTTGGGGCGATGATTTTTGGGATGATGACGGTATTGACACTATTAGTGACAGTAGGTCTGCCATTGGGTGAATTTACCATGGGAGGAAAACACAAGGTACTTCCGATTCAAATGCGTTTTGCTAGCGGAAGTGCGTTCATTTTTCAAATAATTGCCATATTAAGTGTGCTGTATGTTGGTGAAATAATTTCCTTGAGTATTCCCTTTTCACTTGCTCGCGGAGTATGTATTTTCTTCGGATTTTATTTATTGTTAAATACGGGTATGAACCTTATGTCATTTAGTAAAAAGGAGAAGTATGTGATGACACCATTGGCCTTGATCGGGTCGATCTGCTTTTTTGCAACAGCATTTTTATAATAGAAGATTTTTAAAGGGAGTGAAAAACGATGGACATTATCATTTTAGGTTTTCTAATGATTCAAGGTTCGACGATTTACGAATTACGTCAATCAATCAAAAATTCTCTATCGACCGTCAGCAGTGATAGCACCGGCAGTATTCAAGCGGCTTTAAAAAAATTACTGAGTAAAAACATGATTACCTATAAAGAGCAAGTTGAAGGCGGATTGAACAAAAAGGTTTATTTTATTACGGATGCGGGAAAAGAGTATTTCCACAAATCCATCTCCCAACCGATGCTCTATAAGGAAAAAAATATGGAATTGAGCAAATTCTTCTTTATGGGATTTACGGATAAGAACGAAAGAGATAAAATGCTGGCTGATTATATTGACGTGTTGAAAAATGAGTTGGCTTCATTAGAACAGATCAATGAAACGATTGGTACTCGTTATCAACTTGATGAGGCTGTTTTGCAAAGTTTGAAAGAACGCGGCGGCGCTATTGAATATATGAATTTGGAGAACGTTAAAGAGATTGCTCATTTTCAATATGCGACATTGGATCTAGGAATTGAAAAAGCACAATTTGAGATCGAATGGTTCAAGAAATTTAGAGAACGGCTACGCTCGGAGGATTTTGCCAATGACCAATAAGAAAATAGCCATTTCTGTTAAAGGCTTTAAAAAATCATTCAGAAGAAAACCCGTTTTAACTGGTTGTTGAAACTGTTCGCCGATTACTATTAGCTCAAACCACTTATTCTTAGCGATTATTTGGTGTAGAATTTTATCAGCAGCCGCTTTTTTTACTGCTATGAGACTCTACCGAAGATAAATAAAATGATGAACGATGATTTAAAAATTAGAAGAACTACTCAATACTTTCCAATAGTAAAGTGTTGAGTAGTTTTTCTTTCCAAATGTAAAGTATTTAAATTGTTCGCTTTATTTCAACAGCCGTTCCACCATTTTTGGCGACATGAATGTTTTTTCAGATAGCTGTTCGACCGTTAAACCAGTCTCATGCAGTCGTTTCATCATGACCTTCATGTCTTCCCCGATCTCGATGATATGCTTATCTGGATCATAAAGCCGGACTACTTTTTGTCCCCACGGCATTTCCATATCTTCACCCACACGCTCGACATCCAAAGAGGCAATTTTTTCTAGAAAACCGTCGAAGTCTTCCTCTTCAAAATACATCTCGGCATCATTGCCATGATACGTGAAAAAATCACTGGTACAATTTGTGAATGTCGACCATGAGCTTTCCGTTTGTAAAGATAGTCCACCAGTTAACGTGACATTTTCATCTAGATCGGCAATTACACGAACCCCGATTACTTCGGTATAAAACTTTTTGGCTTTTTCCATATCCTTGACTACTAGCATTGGTCCTTTAAATTTCATTCGGTTTCCTCCTGTCATCTTTAGTACAAAAATAATTTTATCATGACAGAGTTTTCAAATGCTCGCCAATTTTGCCCGAATTTGCGAGTTCTTAACGAGAGAAGCCCATTCTTCTTTTTACTTCCTGTGTATTTTCTTGATTAGTCAGCTTCTCTAATAAAAGAAAAGCAACATCTAATGCCGTTTCAGGAGAGGAGGAAGTAATGATGTTGCGATCTTCGACAATTCGCTCATCTGACTTAACCTGTACCCCTAATGCTCGCATTTGATCCTGTCGGGGATTATTTTCGAAGCGATAGGTCGTGCCTGCTCGATTCGTTAAAACACCGCTTTTGGCGACAGCCAACCCCGCTACACAAATAGCTGCGATTGGTTTCTCCTGTTGATCGAAATAACGGATAACGGCCAAAAATTCTTCGCTAAACGCATCTTCATAGAAGTTCGCTTGCTCAAATCCTCCTGGAATCGCTAACGCATCAAACTCCTTCAAATCAATTTCATCAAGCTGACGCATAGGGATACAAGAGTGTCCCCAAGTACACTCTAAAACAGAATGCAATCCAACCGAAACAAGCTCCGTGCTCTGATCCCCTTCATAAAGATTCCAGCCAAACACATCGGTAAAAACACTCGCTTCGTAAGATTCAAAACCATTGGCTAATAATAATAAGACTTTTTTCATTTGACTTCCTCCCTTTCGTTTCATCTATGATAAAGTATAAATAATTGAATCGACAGTCAGTTTGTAATGTCTTTTAGGCGAATCACTTTACAAAAAGAAAGTTTTTCGGGGTTTTACTTAACATATGAAAGGTTGATGCAAAATGGATAAAACAGATAAAAAAATATTGAATCTGCTGAAGGAAAATGCCCGTGCTCCCTATAGCGAAATTGCTCAGCAAGTCTCCCTTAGTTCTCCTGCTGTAAAAGAACGCATCACTAAAATGGAAGAACAGGGCATCATCGACAAATACACCATTAATATCAACTATCAGAAGATGGGAAAAAGCATTACGGCTTTCATCCTATTTGAAACGGTCAATTGCAAAGCCTTTCGCGAATTTTGTGCCAAACAAAAAATGGTATTGAAATACTACCGCATCGCTGGGCATTATAGCTATCTAGTAAAGGTCGTGGCTGATAACATGGAACATTTAGAGGAATTCATTGACGAAACGATGCGTTTTGGTACGCCTTCCACTCATATCGTTTTCTCCTCTGCCGCCAATGACTCTATTTAGAAAAAAGAAGCCGCTCAGAAAAAAATCTGAGTGGCTTCTTCTTATCCTAATTTAAACGGCGGATGCTTCAAGGCTTTTTCAGCTAAGCCGATCAACAACTTCTGATTGTCATCCGCAGCAACGCGATTCGTTTTTAGCGTCCCACAATCTCGGCAGCGATGAATGATGGCCCATTCGCCATCTGCTTTTGACCAAATACTAATCGGTTCCATCTTTCCTTTACATAAAGAGGAACGATCGCCTGGCCGGTTGTCTACATGGAGACTAACCAAACAATGTGGACAGTGGTTGCGATGCTGACTGCCGGCACTTTCTGGATTCGCCGACATGCCACATTCTTGGCAAATAAAACTTTCGGTACAGGCATTCATTTGATAATTATTTTTTAATTGGCGCACAAATTTACTGATATCTTTCAGCCAGATCTCTTTTTCTCGTAAATAAGCCGTTTTATCATTAGTATATTTTGCTTCTGCATGAAGCTTCAAATAGCTTTCCCAACGATCTGGCGATAGTTCTTGATTACGCAACGCTTCTTTGACGGCACAGCCCGGCTCACTTTGATGGCGACAGTCGTTGAATTTGCATTTGCCAAAGTACGCTTCAACATCCGCAAAGCTTTCTTCCAGACCTTGACGAACATCCCACATGCCAACTTCACGCATCCCGGGAGTATCTATCAATTTCGTTCCATTATCCAACGTAAATAATTTGCGATGGCTCGTCGTATGACGGCCGCGGCCATCTTTTTCGCGAATCGTCTGTGTCTCCATCACTTCTTTTCCTAATAAGCGATTGATTAAGGTAGATTTTCCTACTCCAGAGGAACCTACCAATACGATTGTTTTGTCTGATTGAAAATATGGCTCTAGTTCGGCAATTCCTTCACCTGTTTGCGCACTGATTGCGTGAACATCTGCTCCCAAGGCAATCTCTTGTGTCGCCTTGAGTTGGTCAGAATAACCTTTTACCTGATCCATTTTAGTTAACAAGATAATTGGTACTCCGCCTGATTGCCAAGCAAGTGTCAGATAGCGTTCCATACGCCGTAGATTAAAGTCATGATTCAACGATTGCATGATGAAAATATAATCAAAATTGGCCGCGATCATTTGTTCTTTGCCATTAAAAGAATCTAGCCGGGACAACGCTGACGTTCGCGGCAGCGTTCGTAAAATAATACTTTGATCCGCTCCTCGCCAATCAACGGCGACATAATCACCAGTAGTTGGATAAGCTTCTTGTTTATTATTATAGCGTCCACGCTTGACTCTGGCGAAGCCTTGACCTTTTTCAGTGGAGATTTCAAATAAATCTTTATAAACAGCTGTAATTTGTGCGATTGTTTCAGCTGGGTCGTTTCCGATAGTGTTTGAATTCATATAGTTGTTTTTCTCCTAATTTCATGTTCTTTTTTCTCCTATTCATGTGAAATACATTTACTTCCGATAGCATAGACCATTCTCCTTTTTAGATATTCGTTTTTTCCAGAGATATCTGCCTCGAAAATAAATTCTTCACCTAAAAAATAGACAAAAAAGACGATAGTCATACTATCGCCTTGAGAATACAAAAATACGATTCATTCGACAGATATCACTTCTACAAGCACACCAAATAAAACAACGTTCATTCGGCTATTCAGCTTATTGATTAGATACCTGTGACACTCACAAAACATACTCCATTCGTTATATAGGTGTTTGATTTATTTTCCCCAACAGTATAACAAAACGAAGAGAGAGAAATCAACTTTAATTTCATCGTAGTCCAAAGATGATTCTCTTATGAACGTTTGGAATGGCTAACTTTATTGTTATGATTAACCAAAGCTGTTGTATTATTTTACATAGCTATTCAACCGCAGACATTCAGGAAACTCACGAGCATCATTAATTTGAGATTCACCAAAAAAGTCTGGTCCGTACTCTCCATGGAAATCAGAACCGCCAAAGCATTTCAGATTGTATTTTTCAAGCAATTGTTGGACCCTGCGTTGATCTTTTAGGTTATGATCTGGATGATATTTCTCGATTCCATCCAAGCCAAAAGAAACTAGCTCTTCAATGAGATCATAACTATCTAATTGACCTGGATGGGCTACGACTGCTAAGCCGCCGCCTAATTTGACCGCCTCAATCGCTTTGAAAACATCCACATATTCGATGTCCATTTCAGCTACCCCATTATTTTTGAATAACTGGTAATAGATAGGCCCGTAAATGGCTGTCTCGTAGCCTTTATCTATTAATGTATCCATAACATGCTGTTTATAGACAGCCGTTGAATTCTGCGCTTTTTTCATCACTTCTTCTAATTCGATTTCATACCCGACAGATTGAATCTTTTTTACTTGCTTTAGTGTGTTGGCAGTACGTCTTTCCAGCAAAGGGGCACAAATTTTTTCGACGTATTCAGGAAATTTTATTCCATATCCTAAGATATGAACTTTCCGATTTCTTTTGAAATCGTAGGCACTAATCTCGATTCCTTCTATATAATTGACTGGTGATTGAGCAAAAACGTCCCTCAATTCGTCTGTTCCCGCGAATGTATCATGATCCACTATTGCAATATCGGAGATTTTATTTTTAATTGCTACAGTTAATAGTTCGCTAGGTAAAAACGTCCCATCTGAATAGCAACTATGTACATGAAGATCGGCCTTCATAGTTCCTCCCTCTTAAAGTGTGATTATTTGATTAATAACTAAATAAATGAACCTTCTTGAATATTAAATTCTTGATCACATAAGCCTTCCATAAATTCCAGATCATGAAAGATACCAATCATAGTTGTACCAGAAATCTTTAATTGTTCAATCAGTTCTCTAACTTTTTCTTTTGAATGCTGATCCAATGACGCCGTTGGTTCATCGAGTAAAAGCAGATTCGGTCGTTTTACCATCGCTTTTGCAATGTTCAAGCGCAATTTTTCGCCACCAGAAAATGTATTGGGAAAAAGCGGCCAAAGCTCTTCTTTGATTTCAAAATGGTTCAGAATTCTCTTTGTTTCATTGTGTGCATTCTTTTCAGTATCATTTGCTTCTAATGCGGAACGATATACAATATCATACGCTGTGATGCGGGGCAATGTTTGTAAGAATTGCGATACATAGCCGATTTCATATTGCCTGATTTGACAAATCCTGCGTTCATCTAATTGAGCCAAGTCGACCGAACCAAATAGCGGAGATTGGTAAAGTATTTGCCCTGCTTGTGGCAGATTGGTGCGATAAATGCAACGTAAAATCGTTGATTTACCACTGCCGCTTTTTCCTGTGATACCGACAAAATGACCCTTTTCGACTGCGAAGCTGATGTTTTGGCAGCCGGAGACTTTTTTATTTACATTGTGTAAAATAAAGCTTTTTGAAACACTCTTTAGTTGTATAAGCGGAGTAGTCAGCATTGTGTCGCCCACTGAGCCAGCCTTTGTTTCGGTTCTATATTCTGTAAGTTGTTTCATTCACTAAAACTCCTTTTACAAATGTATGTGTAACTACTGGGATCTTGTTTCCGGCGTAATCAACAATCAGCAAATCCGCCATTTTTCCAGTAGTGATGCTCCCAACCTCATGATCAATACCGACGGCCTTCGCTGGATTTTCACTCACTAATTTGACAGCTTCATGGAGTTCCACGATTCCTTCTTTCCATAAAGTGAATACTGCATGGAGCATGGCTGCGGGATAATAATCACTGCATAAAATGTCGATCAAGTTTACTTTGACCGCTTCTTTGACTGACAGATTGCCAGCGTGGGATTTTCCAAGCAGAACATTCGGTGCACCGCCAACAGTAGACAGCCCTCTAGCCTTTGCTTCCACGGCTATTTCTAAGGTAATCGGAAATTCGGAAATACAACTGTTAAGCTGCTCAACGATGTCTAATTTTTCTAACGAGTCATCATCATGTGAGGCAACAGGGATCTCGTTTTCATGAGCAATTGCCGCAAGCTCCGTCAAATCCTCCAGTGTCAGCTTTTCTGCTGTCATTGCATTGGCTAGAATATGATTAGTCTTCTGAGTATCTCCGTCATGGTATCCCGCCAGAATCAAGCGATAGGTTTCCAAGTCACGGTATTGCCCTTGACCAGGAGTATGATCCATCAGCGAGAAAAGCTGTATTTTACCTGTTTTTAAAAGTGATTTGACTAATTCAAGCTGTGAAAAGTTATCAATCTCATAGCGTAGATGCATCCGATGATGAATGAGATGCGCCTTGTGGTTGCTCTCACTGATCAGGTCCAATAATCTGATCACATTATCGCTGCTGCGGATTGGATTTTCTTTGAATACTGTTTTTCCGCTTAAACTTAAGGAATGAAACATCGTTGTAATTCCATGAGTCAAAAGTTCTCGCTCTGCCTCGTATAGAGCCAGCTCGAAGTCGATCAAGGAGGTTGGTCGCGGAGCAGCGATTTTTTCAATGTAGTCGGAATGGAGATCTACAAATCCCGGCATAATCCACCCACCTCTTGCATCAATAACAATGAGGTTGCAATCTTTTTTAGGCAGCGCGCTATCTTTTCTAATATCAATGATTTTTTCATTTTCAATTAGAATGGAATGATGTTCAACCACTCCTGCCTGAGTGACAATTTTTCCATTTGTTATTACATACATCGTCCTGCTCCTTTTTTAAAGTAATGAATACACAAGCTGCTGTGTATAGGTATGCTGCGGATCTTCAAGAATCTGATCAGTCAAGCCGCTTTCGATCACTTCTCCGCCAAGCAAGACATAGGTCCGCTGCGCAAGCATCCGAATCACACCTAAATCATGGGAGACAACCAACATGCTGACTTGGTATTCCTGTTGGATTTTTTTGATGATATCTAATACTACCGCTTGAACAGAGAGGTCCAGCCCGGTAGTTACCTCATCCAGAAAAAGAATCGGTGGATTGGTTGAAAGTGCCTTGGCAATTTGGACTCGCTGCTGCATGCCGCCAGAAAAAGCCTTTGGCGCTTCCTTCATCCGAAACTGCGGAATATTGACCTCTTCTAGTAAATTGCCGCCGATCTGTTGCATCTCTGATACATTGCGATTTCCACTGGCGATCATTTTTTCTGCCACATTTGCGATCGCAGAGAAATTCATTTTTAATCCAAGATAGGGATTTTGATAGACCATCCCAAAGAACTCATTTCTTAATTTACGCTGCGCCTGAGAGGATAATGCATAGATATTCTCTATCTCAGGCTCACTGATTGAAACGGTCCCAGAGGTAGGCTCCTCATCAAAGTACAAACATCTCATCAAAGTTGATTTTCCTGATCCGGATTCACCTACGATTCCAACAATTTCTCCCTTGAATAGATCAATGGAAATATCTCGACAGGCATAAACGGTTCCGCATGCTGGACAATAATTTTTTTCTAGTTTTCTAGTTGCAGCATTCTGACATTGAGAACAGCCTTTTCCATACTGTTTATTCAGATGTTCAATCGATAAAATCGGTTCTTCGCGTTCAAAGTCGTGAATAATCATCGTGTTCGATTTCTCCTCTCAGTACATAAGCTCGTGTCATTGCATTGATGAACCACCTGATGATTTTCATCGAACAATTCATCCATAAAGACACCCTTTGTTCCGCATAAATGACAACTTATTTCAGAGAAATCTTCAATCGCGAATGGACGATCTTCAAAATCAATCGATTTCACTTTTGTATAGGGAGGAACAGCAAAAATCTTCTTTTCCCGACCTGCACCTAATAAAATCAACCCCTCATTCTCCAGCATTTTAGGATTATCAAAACGCGGAATCGGCGAAGGAGTCATCAAGTAACGGTCATTTACAATGACAGGATGTTCCGCTCCAGTCGTCGTGACACCATAGCGCATGATTTGATCGAACAGCATCAGCCAAGCACCGGTGTACTCCTTATCAGCATGCAACCGCTTGGTGATATATTCACTTGGTTCGTAGGAACGCAACGGCTCACATACTGGAACCTGAAGAACTAGGATTTGTCCTTTTTTCAACTTCTTCTCTGGAATCCGGTGACGCGATTGGATGAGAGAGGCCATTTCAGTATCGGAGGTTAAGCCAATTCCTGTTGTTTTTTGAATTAACTTTTTGATATTAACTGCATTGACGCTCTCATCACTTCCTTGGTCGATAACTTTTAGAATATCCGTTTTCCCGACTAGTGATAGAGTTACCTGCAGTCCACCTGTTCCCCATCCGCGACCAATTGGCATCTCTCTTGAACCGAAAGGGACTTGATAACCAGGAATAGCGATCGCTTTTAAAATTGCGCGACGAATTTCACGTTTTGACCCTTCATCAAAGAATGCAAAATTATACTGTTGTTCCATCAGTCCTCACCTCGCTCGTGCGTTTTACGAATACTATCCAGTTTGGATTGAAAGGTGACATAGTGAGGAAGCTTCAAATGGGACAAAAAGCCTGTCGATTCAATGCTGTCAATGTGATAGAGAACAAATTCCTCATCACCTGTCGGCAGTTCCTTGTTCCCTTCTTCTAATCCATAATCCAATATTCCCATTGAGATAGCCTTTGTTTCATTTCTGCCATAAACAAATCCATAGCCGATTTCAATCTCCATTTCCTCCTTACCGTTTTTCTTAACGGTCTTAGGGATATACATCTCAGCTTCGGTTATTTCTACTTTTCCGAGATAGTAAGGATCATCTGAATCATTTTCATCCGCGTAATAAATAGGAACATTCCCAACTCGTAATTCGCCGACAGTCGGATGTGCAGCACCATATCCGCGAATGATCGAATACGCGAAGGCCATTAAGGATTGGGACATTCCTCGGCTGAGAATTTGCAGCCGTTCGCTTCGCTTGGTTGGAAATTCCAGGACCTTTTTCGTCATATCGATCGGTTCAGTATTATCCTCTGGCAGCTTATTCAGTATGCCCTGATTCTGCAAATAATCCGAAACTTTTTCATATTTTCTTAGCTCTGCTGTTTTGAAGTCATTCCCTTCCGAAGCAAATTCGGCAAGCAGCTGCTGCACCTGTTCGTGATGCTCATCCTCATCCGAAAAGTCGATTAGACGATGCATGTAATCATAGGTTGCCCCCAGCATTTGACCACCGGGAATATCCTTGAAGGCCGCTGAAATTCTTCTCTGAACCAGCATATCTTTAGCAGTATCAATAATTTCTGAATACCCCATCCGTTCTAAGGTGGAACGATAAGCCCTAAGCAGAAATACCGCTTCTTCAACAGAGCCTTCTGCCTGCCGTAGAGCACGTGCGGCTAAATTAGGGGCATAGAGTGACGCCTCACTCATGACCTGGTCGACCAATAATTTCATATTTGCTTCGATCGCTGCGATTTGAAGCTGATCGCCATGTTCGATTTTGCGGTATTCCAGCAGCTTGAGACTTGCTTCGATCGCTTCTTGTCCACCTTTGACTGCAACATAAGCCATTTACGCTACCTCCTTGATCAATGTGGTTCTGGGAATACACATGATCACCAGCTGCTTATCAATCAGAATTAAATCGACCCCTAAAGGATATTCCCGATTCAACTCTTTCCGAACACGCAATAGCTCTGTCAATTGTGCAGGCAGCTCAATATTTTTTTGATCATTGATTCCGGGGCCTTCAATCTGATAGTGAATTCCCTCAGTCGACAGCGAGTCCAGCTCAACAATGATCGTTGCTGATTTTTGCGGATCAATCAAATCACCAATCTTAGCTTGTCGCAGCTCTACTATCTTTTCATCAAGAGCCGCCGCTCCAACAAATATAAAATCCGCATCAGAAACTGTAGTCGGATAACTGCGAAATTCTTGCTGGATGTAGGCTTCCTTTGCTGCATCAATCCCTAAAGTAGAAAAGCTTACTTCCTGATCTAGAAGGGTGGCTGCTAAAAGATATATGCCTGATGTAATTGGTTCAGTAGCCTGAAGCTCTTCTAGTTGTCCGCGTTCACCAACATAGGAGTTTAAGTGGACCAAAGTTCGAAATACTTGTTGTGTCTCATGAATCATGTCTACTCCTCCACTTCCATCACTTCAAAGGAAACTTTTGTTTGATCAATCAAATATTGTTGATGCTTCAGCTCTTTTAGAATCAGCTCCTTATGCTGTAGGATGAGTGTATCCCATTGAGCCTTTACCGAATCGGAGAGCTGATCATATGCTGCGTCGATAACCGCTAGGTCAAGCGCCTTTTGATAATTTTCTCCGCAAATGATTCCTAAGCCGTTTTTATTCTGAATGCTCGCCCTGGCTCTGGTAACCAAAGTCTCTCCGCCATAAAATAGCGAATTCTGAGCAGACTCTCTGACCTTATTCATAATCAGCATTAATCGTGGTGTTTCGCGGATCTCTACTTTAAAAAGAGCTCTTGCCTGCGCAGCTAATTCTTCAGTCATCGTTGTTTGATCCTCCACCAGTACCCATGTTCGTTCTTTTCGTCTCATACAATATCCTTTCATTATCCTGATTCGTTCTTTCCTAATTTTTCACAATATAATTGGATCGAAGCTTCATAGAAATCAGCTCTAATGCCGCAGCCACGATTAACACCATGTAGACCATGACACCAATTTCGTGCAAATCAAAGTAGAAGCCGCTAGCCATCGCTAATTGAAACCCTAATCCGCCAGCTCCAGCTGCCGCTCCGACTGCGATTGCATTGGTAAAATTGATTTCAAAGCGAATGAATGTCCAAGAAAGCAAAGCCGTGATACAGGATGGCAGAACCACCTGAAAGACAATCTGCCACCAAGTCGCACCGCTAGCCTTTAGCGCTTCGATGACTCCCTCGTCCATCTCCTCGATACTTTCTGAATAAACCTTCGTTAAATAAGCAACACTGTGAAAAAGCATCCCGATGACTGCCGCATTGGAACCCAGTCCGATAATAATCGAGAAAATCAATACCCATAATATAGTGGGAACTGCACGAATAAAGGACATCACCACTCGTATCACAGTCGATAATCTTTTCGATGACAAATTGCAGGCGGCAAGTAGACTGAGAAAGAACGCGACTATCGCTCCCAACAATGTTGTCACAATCGACAAACCGATCGTAATACCCAGCGCTTCAACCAGCGATACCAATGAAAAGCGGCCAGATAAATGAGGCTGAAGAAAGATGCGTCGAATATCGGCAAAAAACTGTTTGATCGCCTCAATCACAACAACATCGCCATAGTCCATCGTGGCAAATGTCAGCACAGAAATGACTAAAAGTGCCAGCATCAATCCCCAAAGAATCAAACGATTCTTTCCCCATAGACGAATTTTTATTTTTTTCCTGCGACTGCGAAGAATATGGATACTCTCCGCTAAATTTGGGGATAACGGATAAACGGCTTCTTCCTGAGGTGTTTCCATTAGATAATGATCCTCCTAACTGTATTTGAAAATAGTTCAAGCCCGATCACCACGACAATGATTGTCAATATGATCATTCCTGTAATATCGTATTCGAATTTCTTGTAGTAGAGATCAAACAAAAAGCCGATTCCCGTACCAGTCAAAATTCCTACCAGGGTAGCATCACGAATATTGTTTTCAATTAGAAAAAGAACCCAGCTAATCAGCTGGCTGCCGACCATCGGCAAAACACCTTGAAAAACAATTTGAAAAAAGGATGCGCCTGTTGCTGTTAATGCTTCAATCGTACTGCCGGCCACCTCATCAATCGTCTCCATAAATGAACGAGTCAAATAGCCAAAGGTAGAAAAGAAAATCGCTAAATACCCAGTGAACTCACTTTGTTTGAAGCTGATGAGTAAAATCATCGCCCAAACCACGATCGGCATATTCCGAAAGAAACTTGCTACTATGTGTGCCAAGGCTTTTACTACAGGATGGATACCTGTTTCTCGAGACCCAAAAATCGCCATAAATAATGCGAAAACAGCCGCTGTTGCCGTAGCTGTAATAGACATAAGAATCGTCTGGATTAATCGCGAGACTATCATTGGCAAATAGCTCACCGATTCTTCTGTGGGAATAAAATTCGTAAACAACCAGCCAAAGCCGGCTGGGATCGAAGGAAGTGATGTAAGCAAATCAAAATTGATCCCCATTGCAGAAAGGCTGTAGAGGATCAAAATGAAAAGCAGCAAGCAAATCATCATCTTCTTTCTTTGAGTAAAAATATCTTTTTGCACTTTTTCCATCGTTTTCCTCACACTAGTAGTTCTTTTGATAGATAGATTTCGTTGATTTGCTCTGAATCTAAGTGTTCAGGCAGATTATCAAAAACGATCCGACCATCCGTTACACCAATAATGCGGTCTGAGTAGTTGATCGCGACCTCTACCTGATGAAGGTTGACCAAGCAGGTAATGTTCATTTCAGTTGTGATTTTTTTTAGATAATCCATGACCACTTTAGAAGACTTCGGATCTAGTGAAGCAATCGGTTCGTCGCATAAAATCAATTCGGGTTCCTGCATCAATGCTCGCGCGATCCCGACCCGTTGTTTTTGTCCCCCGCTTAATTCATCGCAGCGGGTATAAGCGAATTTGTCCAAGCCAACTCGTTTCAATAAACGAAAGGCCTGCTTCTTTTCATCTTCGGTATATTGTCCTAAAGAACCACTGAGACTTGACTTATAGCCAAGTCTCCCATGCAACACATTTTCAATCGTTGTCAAACGACTGACTAAGTTGTAATGCTGAAAAATCATGCCGATTTTGCAGCGATTTTTTCGCAGCTGTTTCTTGTTGTTTTTCATTAAATCTATTCCATTAAACCGAACTTCTCCTTTATCGGGCACCACCAGCTGATTAATACAGCGTAGCATCGTGGATTTTCCGGCACCAGAGGGTCCAATCACCGAAACAAATTCACCCTTATGAACGGAAAAGCTGACGTCCTTCAACGCCTGTTTTCCATTGCTGTATGTCTTAGAGATATCCTTCACTGTCAAAAGCATCTTTTCACTTCTTCCTGATTATTTTGATAGTTCTCTGATGGGATCATAAAACTTGTCTTGTACCTCTAAGAAACGTTCATCGCCTTCTTTGACGAAAAGTGCTGCCTGATCTGAATCCTTTGGTGCAAAGATATCTTCATTTTCCGCAACTTCTTTTGAGGTTAATGCTTCTACTACCTGATCAATCTCTTTTTGGCTCATTACTTTTGTATTTGCCGCAATTGGCGCATTCAGAACTGGCGTAGATAGAATAACTCGTGCTTTCTCACCTCTGACGGTATCAAATGGTGCCTCTGCATCATCTTTTACTTGGTAAAGCATTCCTGTTTTGTTTTCTTCACCATCTGCCACATCAAAATATTGCGGCAGGTTCATAAATGCAGCAGCATCCGCATCGCCTTTTAGTAAATTGACAGCCGATCCTTGATGAGAACCGCCGAACAATACCTTGTCGAAGAATTTTCCTTCATTGATCAGCTCATCCGAGTCCTTCAAGCCAAACTCTTTTACAATAGCGCTGCTTGGAACCTTGAATCCTGAAGTTGAGCTGTTCGAAACAAATGAGAAGGTCTTTCCTTTAATAGGATCAATCGTATAACCGTCGCCAGATTGATAGTTCTTTTCATTTTCTTCCTTAACCGCGATAAAACTGTAATACAGCGCATCTTCCAGCGTCCCACTTGCGCCTGAGTTGGTAACGATCGGTTTCACATCAGGGTTTTTCTTGTGGGCTTGGATATAGCCTTCCGCTCCCATTAACGCCAAATCCGCTTGGCCATTTGCAATTGACTCGATAACAATGTTGTAATCCGTTGTCGTAACAATTTTTACTTTGCGTCCCGTTGCATCAGAGATAATATCTTTTAACGCGTCCCGGGATTTTTCAAACTCTGCAGCCGATTCATTTGGATAAAAAATAACTTTCAAGGGTGAGTCTTTCTTTTGTTCTGCTGTCGCATTGCCATTGCCATTCCCACAGCCTGCTAATCCTGTTACAGCTAAAGCAGCCACCATCACTAAAATCATCTTTGAAAAAATTTTCTTCATCATTACAGCTCCTTAATTTTCTTTGGTACAAGTTAAAGTATATGTAAGCATTGTGTAGGTCCAATATGATTCAAATTTTATTTTTGTAAACAATGTAAATCTTATGTAAATAGAAATACGACACGGATTATTGGTAAAACTACTAATCTAATCACTTAAATCGACTGGTTAAATAACGATTTTTATAAAAACAAACAAAACAGACTGAATAAGCCAGACCGAAAATTAACAATGTAGCGATGAATAGGCTTTCATTTCCAGCTCGTATTTTCAGTATAATTAGGTTTCTTACTCAACCTTTTAATAATTGCTGTAAATTTAGCAAGTTGAAAGCTCCCATCATTCAGTTGGATTTTCCCACGAGAAATAAGCTGGCACAAAAATGTGACAGCTTGAATAGCTCTTCTAACAATTATTGATTCCCCTATCAACTACTATTACTATTCGGATCTCTATCAACTAATTTTTAAACTCGTTCTGCGACCAAAAAGCAGCAGCCGATTGTTCTTCGACTGCTGCTCGTAGTTTTAATCTGTTGTCAATTCAATCAAGTTGCCTTCCGGATCCTGAATCACCGCTTCATAATAGCCGTCACCAGTGGTTCTCGGTCCGTTCAATAATGGGAAACCGTCAGCTAAGAATTGTTCGACATAGTTATCGACATCATCCTTTGTTCCCACAGAAATTGCCATGTGAGTATAGCCTAAACTTTCTGCTACACGATTCGATAGATGCTGTTTAGACGTCAGCTCCAAGCGGCTGCCTGAATCAAAGCTGACAAAGTATGATTTGAAGCCAGTCTTTTTATTGTGGTAAAGCTCGGTACTGCTGACGTTAAAGTATTTTTCATAGAACGCCTTCATTTTTTCTAAATCCTTTGTGTAAACTGCTACGTGTTCAATATGCATCGTTAACTATCCTTTCTTGAATCCATTTTTTGGTTAAAAGCTATCTTCTAATAAAGCGTGGCTCCAGCGCCACGTTTACCATCCCTTGATCTGATAAAATATAATCGACCACCGCTGAGCCCACTTCATTCGGTAAAAAATCAATCGTAGAAAAATTCAGCAGCTGACTGTATGGCTGGTTGCCTTCGCCAATAATTTGATAGTCTCGCTTATGAGTAAATCCTAATTCCTGCAAAGCGCTGATCATCCCAGCCGCTGTGTCATCAGCGTTCGCATAGATTACTTCAGGAATCGGCACGACCTTAAAGGTTTCCTTTGCCCAATAATAGCCGCTGTCATAGCCTTCAACACCCGTAAAAAAATTCTGTCCTTCCACTACTTTTCCAAAATACTTCTCATAGCATTCAGCTTTATCTTTGGCACTGGTGCTTTGAGAGAGATCTCGTTTATTTGTGAAAACAACCTTGGTAAAGCCCTGTTCCGCTAAATCCTGAAATAAAGCATCATAGGCCTTCTTTCGATCGGGATAGATCATGGGTATCTTAGGATTCGCGACCTTTTCTGTGGAGACGATCCGTCCTCGTGATTTAAGCTTGGTCCAATTGTCTAAATTACTCGCGCGGGAAGACAAAACCAAACCGTCGATCATTCGTTTTTCCAGCAGGGAATAATACTCGTTCTCCGTCTTTTCATCATAATAAGTAGGCAAAAGTAGAACTTGATAGCCCTTTTCTCGCGCATGAAACAGCAAACTGTTAACGAGACGATCATAGCAGGAGCTGTTGTAAGGCAGCGTAACGCCCAGCGTGTAATTTTTTCCCATACTCAGTTTCACCGCATTGCCATTAACCACATAACCGGTCTTCTCGATCGCTGCCTGAACCTTCTCTCTGATATCCTCTGAAACATATTGATGATTATTGATCACCCTTGAAACAGTGGTCTTAGATACGCCGGTCATTTCAGCGATATCGCGAATATTTGCCAAATGAATCCCCTCCTCCCATTATCATACCTTACTTCCTCTACATAGAATATAAACTATGGGACGCGTCCCATGTCAATCATCTTTTTCAATTTTTTCATCACAAAAAAAGCACCGCAGCTAATTTTAATAGTCCTGCGATGCTTATAAAACATTTCTTCAACAATTATTACTAGACAATCTTCTTCGACAGGGCGATTCGTATGGCATCAGAGCGATTCGCAGCACCCAAGTCCGTGTAAATATTTTTAATATGCGTTTTCACCGTATTTACAGATATCTCTCTTTTGTCTGCAATCTCCTTAACCGAAAGGCCTTCAACGATATCTTTCAATATTTCCTTGCGCCGAGAAGTTAATTGAATACTACTTGCTTCAATCATTTTCTGCTTTCTTATTTGCTTTACTCGCCTAGAAAAACTATTCGATTTAGTATAAATATAATCCAACCACTCCATATCGACCTGATCCGGGCACTCATCACGAATAAGCTGAATAAGATGCTGCGTATCACTACCAAATTCAATAAATGGAGTTACAAGGTTGTTCTCGTAAGTCATCTCATAAGCAACGAGCATATCCTTTATCGCTGCCGAAGTATCTCCCAGCTTCAAGTAAGTAATAGCCCTAAGAATTCTTACATAGATCGTATTCATCCATATACCGTCATAGACCTTGTATGCTTGCTCTAAAAAATTAAGTAAGGCCAATGCTTCATTATATTCTTCTTTCTGGATCAAATACCTTGATTGTATCAGACCGTTCCGAGTAACTTCCCATCTAGCAGCCTCATCAAGCGTATTATTGACAATTCTTATGGGCATTTCCTTCAGGTTGTTTAAGTAGAGCTGAATCAAGCCCATCACCCGTGCATAAAAGCCATTGCATTGGTAGAGTTTGAATTTTTGAATCACATTGTAAATCATTTTGGCTTGTCTATTCGCTTCATCAAGATTTCCCTGTAACAGAGCGATCTTTACTAAATAGTATCGAGCCAAGAATTGAGCCTCATAAGCCTCCTTAAATTCATTCTCGTAAAGTATTTCTAACAACTTCACACGTGCTTCCTCTAAATCATAGTGATAATAAGCAATTTCGGCAGCACTGACCTTTTCTATATGAGTATTCTTTCCGCGATAAATCTTGGTATAATATGAGTTAGCTTCTTCATAAAATTGCTTCGTCTTTTCTAATTTGTTCGTTGAACTGCCAGCGTGATGTGAAAATCGGACCCAAGGAGCCTTCAAAAGCACTGGGATCGGATCCCCCCAAATTTGACTACCATTGGGTAAATAAGAACTAGCAAGACGCAGCAATTCTATATGATGGTCGTCACCGTTCATACGTTCTATTTGCGAAAGTAAAAAGTAACACTCTCCTAAAATCTCTGTATCTAAATTTTCCATTTTTTCCATCCGCTCAATCAATGGTTTCAATAGTTCTTCAGCTTTTCCTACTTCATTCATTAAGCAAAGCAGATATATTTGTAATAACTCTGCGGTTGGACGAAGAGCAAAATAACTTGTAGGAATCTGCATAATATAATGATAAAGAAATTGTGCTTTTGAAAAATCTGAAAACATTGAGAGCATTTTCCAGATCAGTGTGATAGCCAAATCATAATCTCCACATTCCAAACAAAGCGGCAATGCCTCTTCCGATTGGTCACGTTGACTAAAAATCTCAGCGCCAAATTTAAAAACTTCTCGCCGTTCTTCTTCCGTTAGTAGATTTTGCCATTCCTTTAAAAAATCATTATAGGCATTATGAAGAACTAAGCCATTTGATTCAAGTTCATGAGAGATGAATGGATTATGCTTAATGATCTCTTTTTCCTCATCAGACAACTGTAATGCGGATAAAAGCTCTAGCGGAATTTTTTCCAGCAATGATAATTTGATTAATGCACTCCTGATTGACTTCGGGTAATTTTCATAGAACTGTGTAAAGAATAACTCGTTGATTGGTTTCAATGGGTTGGACTTTGACAAGATTTTTTCAAGTGGTAGGTTATCGTCAACTACTGTTAACAGCGCTAACGGCCATCCGTGCCATCGCTCGTTGATTCCATTTAATTGTTGAAGAGAAAATTCATATTGATTATCCTCGAAAAGCTGTCTGGTCTCTTCTGGTGTGAAACACAGATCCTGATCGTTGATACTTAAATAATCGACATTACTATGATTACAGACTGCTGAAAGATTCGTTTTTCGACTACTGATGATAATCAAGCTCAAGCTGGAAAAATTAGCTTCGATCAAGCTTTCATATAAAAACTGAATATGGTTGTTCTGTAAAATACTATAATCATCAATCACCAGCACTCGTCTCTTGTTGCCGAATTGTTTAATCAGTTCGATTAATTCAGCAATCTGACCGACTGTTGTAGGTACTTCTAATTGCAGAAATTTTTGAGACATAGGCAATATTTTTACTAAAGATTTAATCAGCTGTTGCCAGTTGAAAAACAACCAATTGTCCATCTGCCTTAAGCGCAACCAAGAATAGTCAATCGCTTTTTCTTTCAAAAATTGGCGTACTAACTCACTTTTGCCATATCCAGGAGCAGCTTCAATTAAGACTACCTGTTTTTTTAAGCCTTTTTCGATTAAAGCATCTATTCTTTTTTTACGCTGATTATCCACTTGTAAAAAACCACCTTCCTCTAGTTTTATTTTAGCATAAGATCAATGGGGAAGCTTAAGTTTGCGCAGTTTAAGCTGCTTTTTTTCTTCTATTGATAAATAAGAATATGCCGCTAAATATAGTTCCGATCACCCACAATGCAATTGCTTTAATAGTAAATGCTGATCGAGTTCCCGATCCGCCGGTCGCAGGTAATTGTCCACCAGAAGCTTCATTATGGACTCCTAGGAATCCGCTAAACTCTCCTGCTTGAATCACCTCAAATGGCGGCGGCTGATTATTATTTTGACCACCAATGCCAGTTAACGTGTTATTTGTGATATAGCCGTTATTATCAAAAGTAAAGCGCCACTGACCCTGAGGTGTCATATAGCTAGTTGGTGCTTTGGTCTCAGCTAATTGGAAAAACTTACCTTCTTCAGCTGGCACATAGAAATCCACACGACCATTACTCTGACTGACCTGCGTATCGAGCAGTTTCCATTTCCCAGCCGCGATGGATTCCGCATTGGCTAAATCACTATCGGTCGGATCATTCGCTCCTTTCCAAGCATACAAGCTAAATTCTGCCCCTACCAAGCCTTGATACTCATCGTTTAGCTTGATAAAACTAAAATCATAGCCGATAAACTTCCATTTCCCAACAAAAGTCACATCACCATCTACAATCTCCTTTTTGTTAGTATCCCATCCTTCAAATCTCCAGGTACGACCATCTGCCGTTTTAACTTCGGTTGGATTTATCGTGCTTGCCGTCGCCTCTTCAGTTTTCCCATAGCCTCCTGTTGTTCCAGGTAGCAGATCCATCACCTCACTTGGTAATGATAGGTTCGGATCATCCGCATTTTCAAAGCGATGATGAGCTAAGTAACGTTCCAGCTTAGGTTGCTCGACAGATCTAATGCTATTATCTGTTGCTCCCATCGAATCATTTGTATCCAAGACACCCGTTGCCGTTAGTTCTGTTCCCTCTTTGACTTTGACTTTGATTTTTAACGTATGGGCGACTCCTTGAGCACAACCTCTCAGGTCCCAAGTAAACTTTCGACCATTAGGGTTTACACTAACTTGTCCGCCATCTGGGGAAATATCAAAATCTGCCTGTCCACCAGTCAGAAGTTCAAATTCTTCTGACAGAACATCCTCGATCTGAACCTCTAGCGGTTCCGCATGATTGATGACATCATACAAAACTTCCTTCATGATCTTTTCAAAAGCTTCAGTATCATCAGCGATATAAGCAGTCTCTCCATCAAAGGAGATGTTTTTTAACGCTTGTGTAACAGTACCGCCTGTATAAATTGCTACTGGATAGACGTTCACACCTCTAGCCCTCAATGCATTGGCTTGTGTAATACCATTTAAGTGACTCGGATCTGGGTTTCCATCGCTCAGAAAAATTATCGCTGGTGTGCGACCTTCAGTCTGATATTGATCCAGAATATCAATCGCTCCCTGCAAACCAGCGTTATAGTTTGTAAATCCGTTAGTAATGGCATTATTTTCAATGATAAACTGTTTAACATCATCCGAATTGTCAATAAATCCATTACTTTTGAATATCGGAGTGTCTGACTCTTCAAAACCAACCAGTGCTACTCTGTTATCATACCCATTCATTTTCTTATCCATCAGCATCTTCGAGGCATCATAAACAATATCATCGGTCAAAAATCCCCGGGGATACGAATACTCAACTCCCTGTGAATCTGTTGCCCTAGTTGGGGCTGTCATCGAAGAACTACCATCTATTACAAAAATAATATCTAAATTTGCTATACGATCAAAGTCGTATCCATAATCTATACGGATTTCGGCGGTTGTTCGTTTTTCATTTGTCCATTTTGCAGCCTTGTGCAGCAATGTTTTATCTTGACTACTATCTACTTTACTTTCATAAGTCTTCGCTTCTTCTGGCAAGTCGACAGGTTCAACTTCTAAGCTAGGAAGGTCTCCTGTTACACTTGCGACCTTTTTATGGTGAACTTCTCCGAAAGAGAATCCAGTGTCCAGCATAAAGGCTCCACCTTTAATGCTTCTTACCGTATCGGGAATTGTCAAAACTTTCTTATGTAAACCATCACAGTTACGAAAAGCCTGTACCCCGATTTCCCATAATTTTGCTCCAGTAGGAAATTTTAATGAAGTAGCTTGTCGACAACCAGAGAAAGCTTCATCTCGAATTTCCAACAAATTAAGACAGTTTGAGAGATCAATGCTTGTCAATTTTGTATTAGCAAATGCGAATTTATGTATACTTCGAATATTGTTTCCTGCTTGAAAAGTTAGTTTTGTAACTTGAGTCAGGTTATAGAAGGCATATTCGTAAATATCTACCACTTTATAAGTCGTTCCATTGTAATAAACAGTGGGCGGTATCGTAACTGTCGCTGTCGGACTACCACTAAAACCTTTAACTCCAGCATTTCCATCAGGCCAAAGTTGATATTTTAATCCTCCATAATTCCAATCTGTGGGCTCGCTTACTGCAAATAAAGAGATATCATTTTTACTGCTTTTTTCTTTGTTCTCTTCTTTCGTACTTTCCTTTGTATTACTTTCTTTTGTTTCTGAGGTTCCAGTTGATTCTTCTTTTTTTGAACTTTTCGATTCTTCACTCTCGGTTTTTGTAGATTTCGACTGCTCTCTTTGTAATATGATTCCTTTTTTCGAACCATTTACTCCCTTTTCAGTTAATGCGGAGTCTGCTTTATTATCTAGTAAATAGATGCTCTCCGTACTTGTCGAGGTCGTCTTTTTTGCTAAAGTCTCTAATGGAAAAGAAAGTAATATTTGGGCAGCCAGTATCACTGCCGCCACTACGAGAAAAGACTCGAAAAATCTTCTATTTCTCTTTTTTTGTTTCATTTTTCATCCCCTTCTCTCTTTCAATTTTTATTCCTTTCTAATGACAGTATAAAAAAATAGTAATGTAATCTCTTCATCCATTCGGGTGACGATCTATTATTTTTTTCTTGAGAAGGCTTTATAATCACATTATTTATCTATTCTTTTTTTTTAAATAAAAATTCGTTTTTGACAACAAAGTAGTTTAATTAGTCACAATAATGTTTTTTTATTAATTATTTAACCTTTTGAAAGACTTACAATTAAAAAGGCTCTTACCATGATTAACAAGAACAGTAATATTACTAAATCAATGACTTAGACTCTTAAGTATAGTTACAAAAAGAAGCTATTTATTCCTTAAGTTTTTCTCAAATCTACGTAAAAAAAGAAAAGAATCCAGCGTGAGATTCTTTTCCTTTTTTGTTATTTAAATTATTCCTTTAGATGCGGCTATTTGGACGGCATTGGTCCGATTGATTGCACCAAGATCATTACAGATATTTTTAATGTGTGTGCGTACAGTGCTTTCTTTGATATTCCTTTTATCAGCGATCTCGATTGCAGTCAATCCCTTGGACAGGTCCTGCAATATCTCAATCCTTCGCGGTGTTAACTCGATCGTCTTTTCAGCTGCATGCTTTTGTTTGCGCTGTTGCGTGATTTGCCGTGAAAGATTATTTGCTTTCGTAAAGATGGTATCCAACCATTCTTTATCAAATCGGTCTGCAGCCTCTTCTCTTGCAATATCAATCAGATACCGCATATCTACTTCACCTTCAATAAAAGGAGTGATGACATTGTACCCTTTGGTCATGCGATACGCGTCATGAAGGTCGCCTATCGCCAGATCTTGTCTCCCAATCCGTGCATAAGCAATCGCACGAAAAATCTTCACATACAGGATCGCCATCCAATAGCCATCATATGGACCATAAGCGTCTTGAAGATAATTCAGCAAAGCGATCCCGTCTTCATAGCGATGATCATGGATTAAATAGCGGGCCTGCGTCAAACCATTCCGCGTAAGCTCCCATTTTGATTCTTGCTTGATGGAATTTTTTTTGATGCGAATATGGACATTGTCGGGATCACGCAAACACAGGGCCATCATACTTTTTGAACGAGCCATGAAACCATTATATTGATACCGCTCTCCTTCTTTGATCAACGCTTCGATCTGACTCATCTGTTCATCTGCTCCAGTCAAATTCCCCTTTAGCAGATCGATTCGCAATAGATACTGCCGAACCAAAAGAACCATTTCGATGATCTGCTCTTTTTCAGCTAAATGTAATAACTCCAGCAGTTTGATTCGTGCATCTTTTAGTCGATACGTGTAAAAATCTATTTCAGCTTCACAAAGCAGGTCCAAATGAACATTTTTGCCACCATATATCTTAGTCATATATGGATTGATTGTCTTGAAAGTTTCTTTTGCCATTGACAGCTGATTAGGTTGGTCTTCATCATAGGCTGGAAAACGAATTTTTAACGCTTTGATCAGGACCGCCACAGGATCTTTCCAATAACGAGTACCGTTTGGTAAATAATGACTAGCTGATTGAGCGTAGTCAACGATGTTTTCGATTCCATCCATCCGTGCAATTTGAAACAGCAGATAATAAGCCTCACCGACTACTTCACTGTCTTGAAATTTTCCTGAGTCAAAAGATTTAATAAGTGAATGCAAAAGGCTTTGACTTTTTTTTTGCTCGCCAAGAAAGATCAGCAGACATGCCTGCTGTAAAATAGCTCGTGGATGTTCAGACAAATAAACCTGCGGTAGCTGACTCGATTGCTGAAAGAGAAATTGAATTCTGGAGAAATCAATGTATTGATTCAACAGCTGCCAAATCAGATCAATTGCACGATCATAATCGGTGGCTTGGATCAATAGCGGGATAGCATCCTCGAGCTGCTCCCGCTCAATAAAAATCAGTCCAGTCTTCTGGTAAGTGTCCAGCTTCTCTTCTTCACTTAACAATATCTGACGACTCTCCAAAAATTTCTTATAATCAATTTGTAGGGTGAAGATTCCATTGACGGTATCGCAATAAATTAAAGGATTATTCTCGATCATTTTCTTTTCATCCTCTTCCAAAAAATCGAAAACCTCCAATGGTGTTTCCATGATCAACGACATCCGTACCAGCATGTTTCTGACTTTTTTTGAATAGCTGTTAAAATAATGGAAAAAGAATAACAGTTGTACTTTATCGGTAGGACTTTCTTCCAGCTCAGCGATGCCACGATGATCTTTTGCCAGCATCAAGATCGGCAGCGGCCAGCCCTGCCATTTATCAGTTAGTTTTTCTGCTTGTTGGATGGTCAAACATACTTGATTGCTCGCGAAATACTCCTTCGTTTCCAACGGTGTGAGTTTCAGTTCATCTTTTCCAATAAAAAAGCATTTTATGCTACTTTTCGAGCAATGATCCTCTAACGCAATTTTTTCACTGCTAATGATCAGCAAATGCAAATTGTAGATGTTTGCTTCGATCAAGCTTTCATAGAAAAAGCAAACTTGTTCATCCTTCAGAATGCTGTAATCATCGATTACCAGTACGATCGGCAGACTATTAACCAACGCTTTTTCAAACCCGTCTATAAACTCAGGGATTTGCCCGATTGATGCCGGTTGATCCAACTTAACATCGTCACCCTCGTGCTTAGCCAGAGTTTTATTTAGTTCCTTAATCAAATGTTTCCAGTTAAAAAACAACCAATTGTCCATTTGGCGCAGACGCAACCAAGCAAAATTGACCTTTCTTTCCAGAACATATTGATAAACAAGCTCACGCTTACTATAGCCATGGGGGGCCTCGATTAATACAACAGGATTCTTTAATCCTTCATCCAGCAATGAAGCAATTCTCTGTTTATGGATTTCTACTAGTTTCATCGTCTCTCCCCTTTCTTTTGAAAATAGCAACTGTTAATGGTTATAATTTAAATCAGTAGATATATAACAAAATAATTATTTACATACTCCATTTTCTCTAAAAAAAAACATCGTGTCTACACAAAATTACTCCTCAATGGCTGATAACATATGTACTTAAAAGAAAGTTTATCTAATTATCTTTTATCTGTTTTTTTACTGATGATTGAGTTATTAGTGGATACGTGTCATTAACTAAAGATCAATTTTTCTATTCTAGAGATCAATTTGTTTTTTGTATTTTATTAATCAGGTTTTCTACTTTTCTCACTCTCCTGTTCTGATTGCTTCTATAATATTAGTATACGAAGTCAAAAAATCTGAATCTTCCTCGATTTGTAGGAAGGTCCCAAGAACCTTGCTTTACAGGTTCTATTATTCTCATTCCTAAATTCTTGATAAAGAGAAAAAGAAAGCAACAAGTTAGTGCAAATCAAGTTACTTTCTTTTTAAAGGTTTAGCTTTTCTTTTTGTTGATGAACAGATATAGGCAGCACAGTACCAAGCCAAAAGAACATATGGTGGTGGCTTTTTTTGTGAAGGTCACTAGTCCTTCCCCGCCTGTTGCCGGCAATTGACCTTCGACAGCTTCATTTTTCACTGCAAGAAATCCTTTGAAATCACCTTCTTGAATGACTTCAAAAGGCGGCGGCAACGCATTGTTCTGTCCGCCAATACCAACCAATTGATTGTTTTCAATGTAGCCCGTTACATCGAAGGTGAAGCGCCACTGCCCCTGCGGCCGCGCATAGCTAGTCGGAGCTTTCGTCTCCACTAGTTGGAAGTATTTTCCTTCTTCCGCTGGAACATAGAAATCAACACGCCCATTTTGCTGACTGTCCTTCGTATCAAGCAGTTTCCATTTACCAGCTGCAATCGTTTCTGCGATGGCTAAGTCACTATCTTTCGGATCATTGATACCTTTCCACGCATATAAACTGAATTCAGCTCCCTGCAGTCCCTGACCGTCGTTATCTAGTTTGATAAAGCTAAAATCATACCCAGTAAATTTCCATTTACCAACAAAAGTGACATCCCTATCGACAATTGTTTTATCGTCTTCGTCCCAGCCAACAAACTTCCAGGTTCGTCCATCTTTCGTTTTTACCTCACTTTGACCAATGCTTGTCGCTAAAATTCTTTGACCTTTTCCATATCCACCCTTTGTGCCTGGAAGTATTTCCATCACTTCCTCTGGCAGACTCGCATTTGGATCAGCATCATTTTCAAAGCGATGATGAGCCAAATATCGATCCAGTTGCGGTTGTTCCTCCGACTCAATACTTCCATTTGTAGCCCCCATAGAGTCATTCGTCGCTAATACGCCAGTTGCAGACAATTCCGTTCCTTTTTTGACTTTTACTTTGATTTTTAACGTATGAGCAACACCTTGCGCACAGCCTTCCAAATTCCAAGTTATCTTTTGTCCTTGACGTGTGACCTTGCCTCCATCTGGTGACAATTCATAATCCAGATCATCATTCCCCGTCTGAACCTCAAACTTGTCGGAGAGGATGTCCTCGATTTGGACATCCAAAGGCTCCGCATGATTTACGACATCCTCAATTACTTCAGCCATGATTTTTTCAAAGGATTCAGTATCATTGGCAATATAGGTGGTCTTTTTGTCATAAGAAATATCTTTTAATGATTGTGGTGACATTTCTTTTTCAAAATACATGGCAATAGGATAGACATTGATTCCTTGCTCTCTCAACTTGTCAGCCTGACTAATCCCTGTATTTCCGTCTGATGGAGCACCATCGCTTAAGAATATGACTGCTTGAGAACGATTCGGATCTTTTGCCGCTGTCAAAACATCGATAGCACCCTGTAGCCCTGCGTTATAGTTCGTCATTTCATGCTTCGTCACGGGATACTTTCGTAATTGATCTTTTATTTCTGTAGAAGTTGTTAGAAAGCCCGTTTTATAAATTGGTGTATTTCCTCCACCAAATGCAACTAATGACATCCGATTATCATATCCAGACTTATCCGTTTCTAAGAGCATCTTTGCCGCATCACCTAGAATATCTTCAGTCAGGAACGCTTGTGGAAAATTGTGTAGAACTCCGTTAGCATCCTTTACTGGTGTTGGATAAGTCATTGATCCACTATTGTCTACTACAAATACAATATCTAGATTTGCCAATCGATCATAGTTATAGCCATAGTCCAACCGAATTTCAGCCGTCGTACGATCTTCGTTTGTCCATTTAGCACCCTTATGTAATAATGTCTTGTCTTCCGTGCTATCCACTTTGCTCTCGTACTGCTTTGCTTCTTCTGGTAATGGAATTGAAGCGACCTCCAAATTAGGAAGTGACCCTGTCAACTTAGCAATTTTTTTATGCAATAGTTCTTTATACCTATTCGTATCATTAACAAAGGCATAATAACCCATATTCCTCATACTATCGGGAATAGTGACAGTTTTACCTTCTAGTCCATCGCAATTCCGAAAAGCATATTCACCAACAGTGTGCATAGCTGAGTTAGCCCCGAAAGTGATTCCCGTTATTTTTGGAGAACCACTAAAAGCCTGTTTTTGGAGCGTTTTTAGCTTAGGACAATTTGCAAACGAGATTGTTCCTGCCAAATTCGGACAATTGAAAAACGCAGCTTCTTCAATTAACTCTATATTTGAATTTGCATTGAATTGTAGCCCAGTTATTTTAGTGTTGCCCTCAAATGCTTCTTTATAAATATGAACCACGTCATAATTTCTTCCGGCTACGCCAACTGAGTTTGGAACAGTAAATATTCCTTGAGCAATCCCATTTCCATTGACTAGCCCGGCCTTTCCATCCGACCAGCAACGATAAAGAGCCCCATTAACAGTCAGTTCTTCCACCACGGATGACATTGTGGAAAATTTGAGCTTTTCAGCTATAAAGTTTTCTTCTAAAGGAGGATCTTCTTTCATATACTTGAGTGTTTCCTTTATATCACTTGAGTCTTTTTCATCTGAAGCTTGGCTGGGTACTTTTTTATCAGCAGAACTGTCTGTTTTTAACGTTTTACTAGCTGTGTACCTTTTTTCTTGCTCTGAATATCCACTAATTTCTTCATCTTTATCATCCGAAGTATGACTGTTTGATTTAGTCTTCTTTTTCTTTCTTACTGCGGCTTTTTCAGCTTGCTGACTTGAATTGGACTCCCATTCCAGTTTGACTGAACTCCGTGTTTCATCTGTCCTATTATTATTGGCCATCACTTCTACACCTGTGAAAAGGAGTATTTGAATAGTCATGACAAAAATGACCAATAAATTGTTAATTATAAACAAATGTTTTTTTCTAGCTTTTCCTTCTCTCATCATCATCACCCTCGCTTTTTCATATTTATCCTTCCTTCACCGTCAGTATAAGGATTCAAGAAATCTGAATCTTCCTCGATTTATAGTATGAAAAAATGAGCCTTGATATAAAGGGCTTAGTTTGTTGTTTTTTATAAGTTCTATTTTTTTAAATTAAATTTATCTTTTTGATAATAGTAACTTTTATTTAGCTTTCTCTTTATCCAAAATAGATAAAGTCCATATAATTGTGTAAAAGCAAAAAGGCCATATGAACGCCTCTTTACGGTACAATGTTTTTAACCACTAAAAACATACCCAGGAGGCAATC
>NZ_JAWGOQ010000008.1:0-144356 GCF_032555305.1 Enterococcus sp. | reverse complement strand
ACATCATAACTACCACTCCTTGTATTCGATTTCATAAATCTATTATAAAAGAAAAGACTGTAGACAGCATCCATAAAATGGACTTTGTCTACAGTCTGAGACATCGAGGAATCGATGTCTTATTTTTTAAATTCCTTGTGAAAAGTGAACTAGCGGTATTCACGATGGAATGACTGTGGTAAATTGAAAGTAAGCGATAACGGAAAGTATTTAAAGGAGGATGAAAATGAGAGGTAAGGAAATAGCGAAAACAGTTCTTTTATACGCGGTCATGCTCTGTGCGGTGTTCGCGTTGCGTCATTATGTATTTACACCTGTTGAGGCGATCGGGGATTCTATGAAGCCGAATCTAAATGACGGAGAGCGGATGTTTGGGCTGAAGCATGCGGAGATCAATCGATTTGATGTCGTGACTTTTCCAGCACCAGATGATCCTGGTGCGGATTATGTGAAGCGTGTAATCGGTTTGCCAGGGGATACAGTGGCTTACAAAAATGATCAGCTGTATATTAACGGCAAGAAATATGATGAGCCTTATTTGGATGAATACAAGGGAAAACTGACGGATGGACAGCCATTGACCTTTGATTTTGATCTGCAAGGGTTGTTTGGTTACGAGAAGGTTCCAGAAGGTCAGCTATTTGTTTTAGGTGATAATCGGCGCATTTCAAAGGATGGTCGAATCATCGGAATGATCAATCAAAAAGATATTTTGACCAATGTAAAATTTGTCTTTTGGCCGATCAATCGGATTGGTGTCGTAGATTAATAAGTTATCCCTCTTCAAATAGATGAAGAGGGATTTTTTTGTTATTGATGCGCTCGAACTTTTTGATAGACCTGTTTTGTTACAGAGGAATCTGTGTTGGTGTAATAATAGTCCCGATCTTTGGTGGTGATTTTCAAAATCGGTTTAGATTGATGATCTACAAAGAGTGTAGCTGATTTGCCATCAACCTTAAAGCTGCCGATGGCGTAATTTATAGAGGCAAGTCCGTTTACCTTCATTCCAATCGTGGGCATTTTATTAATCAAGCTTACTTCCTCAATGCTGTTGTAGTTAATGTTGCTTTCACGATAGAGAGGTCCATCTAGAACAATACTCTCTTGTTTCACTTCATAAGTCAGTGGATCAGGATGATAATCCAAAATATACAATGGAACAACGACGATCAGCATAACACTAATCAATATAGCAGGGATGAGCCCAATAAAGATTTTCCCGCCTATTCTTGCCAAATTGATTGTAATGTTTAATCCAATCCGATCAGGAAGCATTAAGCGGCGATCATCTGGATTATAGTAAATACCATAACGCCAATAATAATCATCACCGGTGTAACGAAAGCTGGTCGTTTGAGTCAGCAGCTGGTCCTGTTTGTTACGCAAACGAAACAGCCACCAAATAGTAAAACCGCAGAAAAGAAAGATTAATAAGAACTCACTGGTCATTAAAACTTCAAAAAAGTGGCTTTCAATAGACATCGACAACAGTGGGAGATAAACAATCAGGTTTATAAAAATACTTGTTGCCACCATAAAAGCAGACCAGTAGAATTTTGTCAGATCATTGTATTGGCGATTGATGGTTGAATCATTCGTCAAAGCTCGTACCGGTAGTCGGCCAATCGCCCACCACCCCAAAACAAACAGAGCTAAAGTAAGTCCGCATGCGAATAATAAGATCCAGGTCAAACTCCCCATTTCTTGTTGATGAAGCACGAACGTTAACAAGATCAGTACTCCAAAAGAAAGAGCAAACCACCAAGGAGACACCAATTTTCGATTTTTTTCAAGAACGAGCTTGGTATCGACTTGAATAGGTTGTTCCGTTAACTGCCAGCCATTATCTACAATTAGTTGATGACCTTTACGGATATAGCGAATCTGTAATAAATAGCCTGATCCGATCGTGATATATAGAAGAACGAAAAAAAGCATCATGAAGAGCGAATCTTTCATCGGGATTAGCAAACTTAAATCTAAAACAGTCAAGATCCCGGCTAATTGAAATTGACGCTTGCGATAGTTTTTTCTAAAGGACAGCACTTGGGGATCATCGATCTTATCTGCTGGAAAAGTATTTTCCACGATCACATAATTGTGGGGCTTGGCTGCCAACGAGTTCGTAAAAGCCATGATAAAGTTGCAAAAAATTAAAATAATCAAAATAAATGGGGATAGCATCAGACCTCATCCTTTCTGAAACTCGTCAAAATCGTTTGAACTTTCTCCCGAACCGCATTTTCATCAGGTTCGGCTAAGTAAAGTTCGGCCAATAGTAAAGTCAGGTTTTCTTCGCTGGTCTGTTTAGTAGTGACGGGTAAGGGCGCAACCAGTGTTCCTTTGCGGCGATCGGTAATCAAGTAGCCTTCTTCCCGCAATTGCTGGTACCCCTTTGAGACCGTCATCGTATTAACACCCAGTTCATCCGCAAATTGCCGGACGGTTGGCAGCTGTTCGTTTGGTTTTAATTCGCCGCGAGCAATACCGATAATGATTTGCTTGCGTAATTGTAAATAGATCGGTTCTTCCGAATGAGGATCAATTTCTAAAATCATGTATTCGCCCTCCTTTGTATTATTTATATTAATACAAACAATACAAAAAGACAATAAAAATTGGTCCTCAAAGAATTATCTATCGAAAATTTAAGATTTATGTTGTATAATGCGACATACTGAAAAGTTGCGACCTTCAAATCGTAGAGTTTTCGGAAATCTATTTTGAAATGATGGTGATACTGTGTCTAACAGCAACACAAGAGTCGTCGTAGGAATGAGCGGCGGCGTCGATTCATCTGTAACAGCTTTGTTGTTAAAGGAACAAGGCTATGATGTAGTCGGCATTTTTATGAAAAATTGGGACGACACTGATGAAAATGGTGTTTGTACCGCGACAGAAGATTATAAGGACGTGGCGAAAGTCGCTGCCCAAATTGGCATTCCTTATTACTCTGTCAACTTTGAGAAGGAATATTGGGACCGTGTCTTTGAATATTTCTTAGCGGAATACCGTGCAGGCCGCACGCCAAATCCAGATGTGATGTGTAACAAGGAAATCAAATTCAAGGCTTTCTTAGATTATGCGATGGACTTAGGTGCTGACTATGTAGCAACCGGACATTATGCTCAAGTCGAAAGAGACGAAAATGGCGTGGTTCATATGCTGCGTGGTGTTGACAACAACAAGGATCAAACGTATTTCTTGAGTCAACTTTCGCAGGAACAATTAGCTAAGACGATGTTTCCTTTAGGCGGCATGCAAAAACCAGAAGTTCGTGCAATTGCTGAACGCGCTGGCTTAGCCACTGCCAAGAAAAAGGATTCGACAGGCGTTTGCTTCATCGGCGAAAAGAATTTCAAGCAATTCCTAAGCAACTATTTGCCAGCGAAAAAAGGTAAGATGGTCACTTTAGACGGTGAAGAAAAGGGTACCCACGATGGGTTGATGTATTATACTATCGGTCAACGCCAAGGTTTAGGAATCGGCGGCGGTGGAAAAACCAATGATCCATGGTTTGTTGTAGGGAAAGATTTATCTACCAATACATTATATGTCGGTCAAGGCTTCCATCACGAAGCACTTTATGCGACCAGCTTAGATGCTAGTGAAATCCACTTCACGACGAACGAAAACCGACCAAAGGAATTCAAATGTACAGCAAAATTCCGTTATCGTCAGCAAGATGTGCCTGTAACGGTCCGTTTATTAGACGACGATCGTGCAGAAGTAATCTTCGATGATCCAGTTCGTGCTATTACGCCAGGACAAGCTGTTGTTTTCTATGATGGCATGGAATGTCTAGGTGGCGGCTTGATTGATCATGCCTACCAAGAAGCAAAAGAATTACAATATATCTAGAGAGAATGACTGAGGCTGCTCTGCAAAGAGTGGTCTCTTTTTTTATGAATAAGTATTCCTTGTGGTTACACTTAAAAAAAAGGGGAACGCCGACTCCTGATATTTTATTCTCTAATAATATAGATATAATTATCAGCGACCTGAATACTATAACACGCGTTATATAATTAATGTCAAACTTTATTTATAACTTTATTTATAAATGCTTCTTGATTATAAATAAGAAATAGATTAGAATGTTTTTTAATTAATATTATTTTTAATAGAGAGGAACTTGATCAAGACGTGAACACAAAATTAAAAAGAGAAATGTCGGCTGCTGAAAATTTAAAACGCTTTATCCCATTATGCGTCTGTGTATTAATGATAATCAATCTTACAACACCTGTATTTGTCTATGCGCAGGAAAATCAAACAGCCGCTGTTGTAGCAGAGAATAATGTGAATAAAGCAGCAGAAAATGTTGCATCTGGAGTTTTGGGTACGTGTAACTGGCGAATCTCTTCAGATGGTATTCTGACTATTGATAGTGGGAATTTACCTAATAATTTCATTGCTTCTCCATGGGGACAGTATAGCAGCTTGATAAAGGAAGTAAGGCTTTCTGGCGAGATTATTGCGGGTGATTATCTTAATTACTTATTCGATGGACTAAGCAATGTTACAAATATTCAGAATTTAAACTATTTGAACACTTCTAAGACGACGAGAATGATGTACGTTTTTAGAAATTGTTCTTCATTACAAAGCTTGGATTTATCCTCTTGGGATACATCTAAGGTGGTAACCTTTACCGCTATGTTTAATGGCTGTAGAAGTATCTCTAATTTAGATTTATCTACGTTTGATACATCTAGTGCCAATTCATACTACATGATGTTTAATAATTGCCCGGCACTAAAGGCGCTTAATATTCGAAGCTTTGGGAAAAATGGAACAACTTCAGCCTATAATATGTTTGATGCTTCAAATGTAAATCTTTACAGTATTACAGTCGGCAACTTTACTCCCTTTAAGTCGGATAGCAGCGGGCTGCCTGAACATACTGAATCAGGTGCAATTACAAAAGGGTGGATCGGAGTAAATTCAAAGAAATATTACTCAACGACTAGAGAATTCACTCGGACATATGATGGATCAAATCCAGATACCTATGTGTGGGCTGCTTTCGTGTCGGTAAATTACCATGACGAACTAGGAAAGACCATTCACGAAGAAAACAAATTGTTTGGTTCATTAGGAGAGACATACGATACTACCACAAGTGACTTAAAATTGGACATTCCTGGCTACCAGCTTGATACCGATCAGCTTCCTATAAATGCTGTTGGAACATTTCAAAATGATCCGCAAACAGTTACTTACATTTACAAAAAAGATTCAGTCAAAGCCAAGGACTTGACCGTGAACTATCAAGATACCGATGGTGAAACAATCGCCGAATCGAAAACTATTTCCGGAAGTATCGGAAAGGTCTATGATGTCTCTACTGATGAATACAAGTTAGATATTGCGGGATATTCCTTCAAAGAAATAAAGGGAGAACCCACAGGAAAGCTATCTGATGTTGAACAAACTGTAACATTTGTGTATAGCAAAGATAAAAATTCGATCAAAGCCAAAGACCTGACCATTAACTATCAAGATACAGATGGCAAAACATTAGCTAAAACAAAAACGATTTCTGGAGATATCGGAGACAGTTATGATGTTTCGGGTGATGAATATAAACTAGCGATTGAAGGCTACACCTTCAAAGAAGTCCAAGGAGACTTGATAGGTGAGCTATCTGATATTGAACAGGCAGTAACATTTGTGTATAGCAAAGATAAAAATACGATCAAAGCCAAAGACCTGATCATTAACTATCAAGATACAGATGGCAAAACATTAGCCAAAACAAAAACGATTTCTGGAGATATCGGAGACAGTTATGATGTTTCCGGTGACGAGTATAAGCTGACGATCGATGGCTATTCTTTCAAGGATGTTCAAGGAGAAATGGTAGGCGAGCTATCTGACACTGAACAGACGGTTACATTCGTCTATATCAAGGATAAAAGTGTGATAAAAGCGAAAGACCTAACGATTAACTATCAAGATACAGAAGGAAGAACTATCGCAGAGTCGAAAACTATTTCTGGAAATGTTGGAGACAACTATGATGTCTCTGCTGCTGAGTACAAATTAACTATTGAAGGCTACACTTTTAAAGAAGTTCAAGGTGAAGCAATAGGCACTTTATCTGTTGTGGACCAGACAGTTACACTTGTCTACAGTAAAAATAAAACTTCAATCAAAGCCAAAGATTTAACCGTAAATTACCAGGATGAAAATGGAAAGACCTTAGCCGAATCAAAAACAATATCTGGAAATATTGGCGATAAATATGATATTTCAGGTAGCGACTACAAATTAACCATCAAAGGCTATACTTTCAAAGAAGCTAAAGGTGAGCTTAAGGGAATACTGTCTGACATTAACCAAACAACAATGTTTGTCTACAGTAAAGATATTGTCAAAGATTTGAATAAACCGGTCGACAAAGGCAACAGTAGCAATAAGACGAATATTAGTACTAAGAATAATCTAAATACTAAGAAAACTTTCCCTAGTTCAGCTCAAAAGATATTGCCTCGCACCGGCGAAGCAACGAATCAATGGTCCACGATTCTTGGGCTAGTCCTTGTTGCTCTTACAATCTTTATATGGTTTTTCAAAAACAAAAGTGGAAAAAGTACAAATTAGACGAATGACGAAAAATAGTCCTTAATAGGGCTATTTTTTTCTGCACGGTACTCAGTTAGAAAAATGTTCACTCAAACAATTTACAGAAAATTCTTGAAAATTAGAATGATTCTCTTTACATCCACATGTAGTTGTGGGAATATACTAATTAAATATTTATTATAAAATGAAGAGAGTTGGGTGAGTGTATGAATGGAGTTGTTCTTTTAGTATTTGCAATTATTTGTTTTATCGCTGCTTATTTTGTTTATTCTCGTTGGTTGGAAAAAAAATGGGGAATTAATCCTAAGGCTGTGACACCAGCGATTGCCTTGGAGGACGGCGAGGATTATGTTCCAGAACCGGCTTTTGTCGTGTTTAGTCATCAATTTTCATCGATCACGGGTGCGGGGCCTGTAACTGGTCCGATTATTGCTGCGATGTTTGGCTGGCTGCCGGCCTTTTTATGGATTCTGTTCGGCGGGATTTTCTTTGGAGCTGTTCATGACTTTGGAGCGTTATATGCGTCGGTCAAAAATGAAGGAAAATCAATTGGTCTGATCATTGAAAAATACATTGGAAAAGTTGGGAAGAAGCTGTTTCTATTATTCTGCTGGTTGTTCGCTCTATTAGTTATTGCGGCATTTGGCGACATCGTTGCAACGACATTTAATGGATTAACGCCAGACGTTCCGGCTGCAGTAAATACAGCCAATGCTTCGGCTGCTTCGATCTCGATGTTGTTTATCATTTCCGCTGTAGCGGTCGGCTTCTTTATGAAGAAGGTTCATTTAAAGGGAATTCTGATGCATGTTTTTGGAATCGCTGTTCTGCTGGTGACACTGGCTATTGGGATTATGTTCCCAATTTTTGCCGACAAACAGACATGGCTTTTGATCGTATTCGCGTATTTGTTCTTAGCTTCTGTGATGCCGATTTGGCTGTTGATGGCGCCCCGGGATTTTCTTAGCACCTACATGTTGTTGGGAATGATCATCGCCGCTGTTTTGGGGCTGTTGGTGGAAGCACCGATGGTAGAGTTGAATGCCTTCAATGGTTTTGCGGTTCAGGATGCAACCGGAAATGTGAAGTACCTGTTTCCGATTCTATCTATCACCGTTGCCTGTGGTGCGGTCTCAGGCTTCCATAGTTTGGTATCGTCAGGAACCTCCTCTAAACAAGTAACCAATGAGAAGCATATGCGTCCGATCAGCTATGGCGCAATGATGTGTGAGTGTGTGTTGGCGGTGGTTGCTTTGGTAGTAGCAGGTGCTGTTGCGCAAAATGGACAGCTGCCAGCAGGAACGCCTTTCCAGATTTTTTCTGGATCAGTCGCTGGTTTCTTAACAAAATTTGGGTTGCCGCTGAATGTTGCGCAAGCCTTCATGACGATGTGTGTTTCGGCGCTGGCCTTAACTTCACTGGACTCAGTCGCGCGTATCGGTCGGATGTCGCTGCAGGAATTCTTCTATGAAGAAGGGGTTGAGCAAAAAGGCTTGGCGAAATTATTGTCCAATAAATACGTGGCGACAGTAGTTACCTTGGGTGTAGGCTTTGTGTTGGCACTTGGCGGATACAACAGTGTTTGGCCGCTCTTTGGATCAGCGAATCAATTATTGGCTGCGATGGTTATGATCGCTGTGGCAGTCTATATGAAAACCTCAAAAAAATCCGGTGTCATGTTCTACATTCCAATGGGGATCATGTTGGCAGTCACCTTTACAGCATTAGGCATGTCGATCTACGGATTAGTAACAAAATTGATCAATGCGACGCAATACCTTGTAACGATCCCGGCAGTTCCTAAGGCAGGACAATTTGTCTTCTTATCCGACGGGCTGCAGCTTGTTTTCGCCTTCCTGTTATTAGGCTTAGGAATCATGGTGGCGACTAAGTGTCTGCGCTCTTTATTTAATGTAGAAACGAAAAGCTCTGAGAAAGCTATAGCCGAATAATGACGAAACGACTCTGAAAAGGGTCGTTTTTATTTTGCGGAAGTAAAAGAAAATATGCATGAGGTTCTTGTTTATTAGAATTAGATGAAGGATACTGAATAAAAAGGTTTTAGGCTCAAAAAACGAAATGGAGGGAAAAATGAATATAGCAATCTGTGATGATAATCCGAAAATGATTGGTCAGATCGAAACACTGTTGTTGTCGTTTTTTGACAATGATCCGAATCAATTTAGTTATGAGGCCTTTCTTTCCGGTGAATCGCTTATTGATCACTTGAATAGAGAAGAGGCGCATTTCCAGATTTATCTGCTAGATGTCGAGATGAAGGCATTAGACGGTTTTGAGGTCGCTCGTTCTATCCGAGAAAAGGACCAGCAGGCGATCATCATCTTTATTACCAGTCATGTGGAGTGGATGCCGGAGGCTTTTGAGGTCAATGCTTTTCACTATTTGATCAAGCCGATTGATGAGGTAAAGGTCAAACAAGTGTTGACGAAAGCCGTGGAGCAACTGTCTTTGCGGAAAATGATTCTGCAGTTTACGATCCAGAAAAAGATTTATACGGTATATTTAGGTCAGGTAGAATATTTTGAAAGCATGAAACGCAAGATGATCATTCATTTGAAGAACGGGAAAGAGTATGAATACTATGGGACGATGAAGGAAGTCATCGATAAAGTTTCATCGCAGCTTTTCACGCAGATCCATCATTCCTATGTAGCGAATATGGACTATATTCAAACGAAGAGCGGTGAAACGATCGTGATGCAGTCAGGTCGGGAGATCACGATCACAAAGAAATTTCAGAAGTCCTTTCAACAGGCATATCGAAATTATGTCTTGATGAGGACCAAAATATGAGTCTATCAATCCTGTTCGAACTTCTCAAAACAATCAATGACATTTTTATCGTGAGTGTCTTCTTTTCCTGCTATTTATCAGGACGTTCATTGGAATATTGGAAAAAGCACAAATTAAAAGCTGTTCTTGCGATACTCACAGTCGCGACTGCATACTTGATCCGAAATATCAGCCCGTTGTACTTGTCCTTTGGTTCCTTTTATATGGTCATCAACATTGTTACGTACGTGTTTTTGATGTACAGCATCGGCTATTTCTTCTTTAAAGGCAGATCTGCGACCAAATTTTTATTGATTTTTCTATCGATGATTATTTTATTGCTGTTCGATTTTCTGGTCTATTTGGTGATCGATGGACTGTTCGGCGTGAATTATTTTGACTCGAATCAGCTTTCCTATTCCTATGGGGGAATATTTGCCAGTCAGTTTATCCAGTTAATCGCAGTTTTTCTCTTGAGGGCACGACGAAAAGCACCTTTAGCGCTTCATGGGAAAAGCAGCTTCTATTTTTTACAAGTCATCATTCCGTTCATGACCAGTCTCTTTTTTATCATTTATCCCGTCTTTGTTGAACAACAAACGCAGGATGGCGATGCGCGCTTTTTCATGGTCGTTTTACTATTTGCGGTTATTAATCTGGTGCATTTTGTGGTGCTTGAGATCCATCAGAAGCTAGAAAAGGAAAATTACGAAAATCTCTTTTTAGTTCAAGAATTCGCTCATCGCGAAGAATACTACCAGCAGATGGAAAATCATCAAACGAAAATTCGCGCGATTCGTCATGATCTGAAGAATCAATTGTTGACCTTAACAACCTCCAACGGTGAATCAGAAGCACAGATCGAACAGCTGTTAGAGGAAGTCATTAAAGAAGAAGCCTGCCAGTTCACACAGAACAGCGGAGTCAATCAATTACTCAGCAATAAATACCAACGGGCTCAGGAAAGTGATATCCAAACGAACTTTGACATCCAGGTCCCAGCGGAGATGGGCTTTGAAATGCGTGATCTAGGTGCCTTGATCGGGAATGCGGTAGACAATGCGATTGAAGCTTGCCAACGTTGCGCTACTGAACGAAAGATCGACTTGAGACTGATTTATTTCAATCATATGCTGCTGCTGGAGATCGAAAATACGACAGCCGAACAGGTGACAGATTTTAAAACACAAAAGAAAAAGGCCTTTGACCATGGTTTTGGTGTCAAAAGCATTCAAGCAATCACTGAGAAATATCACGGAGATATGCTCTATGAAGCCAAAGAGCATTCTTTTCGGTTAGAGCTGTCAATCTGGGAACCAAACTAAATCAAGTTGTTACATGAAAAAGGGTCAAACGTTACAATTTGGCTAAAAGATAAAAATTTCCTTCTATACTAAAGTCAGTTAATAAATGACAAGCAAATAGGAGGAAGTAAAAATGATGAATAATGAAAAAGGGTATAAACCAGGGAAATTTTTCGGTTGGGTGTTTTTGATTACATGGGGAAGCTGGCTGATTGCTGCTTATCTAAGTTACAATCATCCCGATCCTGATTTTTACTCAGTCTTCTTGATCCCAGGATTATTTGCGCCAGTTCTGGTCACGATCGCCTTTATCGCAATGCCAAAGAATCGTCAAATCAGAAAAGATTTTTTCCAACGACTATTCGATGTAAAAAAAGTCAATCTGGCTCCGTTAGTAAAGATTTGCCTGATTATGGGCTCATCAGTCATACTGGCAATTTTGGTCTCAGTTTTATTCGGCGGTTCGCTGGATCAATTACAATTATCAGAAGATTTCAAGTTTTCGGCAGGTTCGATCCCAGTTCTATTGGTTATGATCGTAGCACCGATCCTAGAGGAAATCGGCTGGCGTGGTTATGGAGTGGATGCATTGTTAAGCCGCTTTAGCTTATTGATAGGTTCGTTATTATTCGGCTGTTTGTGGTCCTTCTGGCATCTGCCGTTGATGTTTGTAAAAAATTATTCGATGAATTTGTTACTGCAGGAAAATGTCTGGTTTGCGGTGAACTACTTCGCGAGTATCATTCCACTAGGGATCATTTTGAACTGGCTTTATGTTAAAAGCAATCGCAGCACGATGGCACTAATTATTTTCCATATTTTCTTGAACTTCATGCAGACCTCGACTCAAATGACCGAATGGACTAGCTGTATTCAAACGATAATTATCATCAGCATTGCTGGATTGATCGTTGTGACGAATAAAGAGTTGTTCTTCCCGAATATACAGGTGTATTCAGAACTTGAAGCATAATAAAAAGCAGTGATCGTCAATTGGCGATCACTGCTTTTCTATGAAAGGCTTTGGGCAAAATGCGCCATAGCGACTTTCACTTCATTTAATTTTTCTGGTTTGATCAGAGGGAAGAGTCTTTCCTGCAGCTTTTTAAACTCCTGCAAGCTCAAAGCATCTGTTTTTTGATCAGCAAAGCTTTTGATCAAGATTTCCTTTGCCTCGTCTTCTTTTCCTTCTATTGTATTGTTAAGGAAAAAGTCGAGAAATTTTAATTGTCCATCAAGCATATTATTCACTTCTTTCATTAGAATCCTTTTCTAGTATAAAAAACTAACGAAAAACTTACCATTAATAAGCCTTGGGAATTAATGCGCTTGTTGCGATTCCTGCAGCTTCTCGTCAATTTCCTTCGTATTGTGATGAACTAGCAGGTAATTCGTCAACACGAGTGCGGATGTGGATATAAAGACACCACGATAACCAAAGATCGAAGACACACTGGAGCCGATCATCGGACCGACAACATTTCCTGCTGCTTGGAAGGACTGATTGTAGCTGAAGATCCTGCCAGCCGCCTCCTGTGGTGAGTATTTTGTAATTAAGGCTTGCACAGCAGGTAATAGACAGGCATCCGAAATACCGACCAAGAACCGTAGAAAAGCCAGCTGCCAGACATTCGTAACAATTGACATTGGTAGAAAGACCAGCATGGCAAAAATCAAGCCGATTCCTAAAACTTTTTCACTGCCGATTTTATCACCAAGGCGACCAAAGCGAGGTGCGGCGATCAAGGTAGCGATGCCGGGAATCGAAGCGATAATCCCGCTGACCAAGGTAATGTTTCCGTGACCATGCATCAATTGCCGAATATAAAGGCTGATGATCGGACTGATCGAATTGTTCGAAGCTTGAATGATCAGAGTCGTAATGAACATACCGATCACAACATGCGGATATTTCAAGCTATGAAAGATTTCCTTCGCAGGAAGCATATCCTTTTTCTCAACTGGGGTAAATTCTTCATGTACGAAGAAAAGACTTAGTAGAAAGACTAAAAACAAGATACTGCCGGTGATAAAGAAGGTTAGACGATAACCAAATATTGAAGCAGTGACACCGCCGACTAATGGACCCAGCAGGTTTCCAGTGACAGCACCGGTTGCCAGAGTCCCAAGCACCTGTCCGCTTTTTTCTCGTGGAGTTCCTGTGGCTACGAGGGCAGTCGCATTACTGATGTACCCGGAAAAGACGCCTTGAAGCAAGCGCAGACCAATCAGTTGATAGACATTTCCAACAGTGCCCATCAAACTGATGACAATCGCCATACCAAGTGAAGCGCGCAGCAGCATGAGTTTTCGGCCCTTTTGGTCAGCCAATCGCCCCCATAAAGGTGAAACGATCGCGGTGATCAAAAAAGTCGAAGAAAACGTAATCCCGCTCCAAAAGTTTAATTGCTGATTCGTGTAGCTGCCTAATGAATCAATGTATAGGGACATAAACGGCATGACCAGACTGAAGCCGATGCCAGCCATGAAAGTGCCAAACCATAAAACGATCAGATTCTTTTGCCAAGTGGGACGAGGTTGAAATAATTTATTTTTGATTTTACTCAAGCTAAAACATGCCTTCTTTCAATTTCTATGAAATTTTCAAAAACCGTTTTTCATTATAACTCTCTAAAGAGTCATATAAAATTCTTCCGCATTGTGGTACGATAGAATTAAGAAAAAATCAATTTTTTTCTGCAAAATTTTTGTAGATATCTGGATTTTTCTTGAATTTGTTTCAGCTGGAAACATTATTCTTGAATTTTTATTTCATGAAACTTATGATTGAGATGGAAAGAAGGGTAGCGGGATGTATCAAGTAATAACCATGTATGGCGATAATGAACCTTGGTGGTTCTTTGAAGAATGGCAAGAGGATATTCAAGAGACCGCGGCTTTTGAGGATTTTGACGCGGCTGTAGCATATTATGAACATCGTTGGAGTGAGCTCCAAAAGACTAATACATATAGCAATGCAAAACATAACTATTTAAGCGCATTTTGGAAAGAACAGGACGAACGCTGGTGTGAAGAGTGTGATGATTATTTGCAGCAGTATTGGGGACTGGCGCTATTAAAGGATGAGCAGCCATTAACGGTTGACAGCAGAAAGGAATTTTATGAAACAGCTAATTATAGCGGAAAAGCCAAGTGTTGCAAGAGACTTGAGCAAGGTGCTTAACGCCAATCAAAAGAATAAGAATTACTTTGAAGGACCCAATGTTGTTGTGACTTGGGCCCTTGGTCATTTATTGAGCCTAAAAATGCCGGAGGATTTGAATAAAGAGTGGCAAGGCTGGCAGATGGAAACATTACCGATGATTCCTAAAAATATCGGTATCAAACCATTACCGAAAACACGCGGGCAATTAAGCACGATCCAGAAGCTCGCTAAACGCAAGGATATTTCAGAAGCGGTGATCGCCACCGATGCTGGACGTGAAGGAGAATTAGTTGCACGTTGGATCTTAGAATATGTCCGATTTGAAAAACCAGTTAAGCGGTTATGGATCTCTTCTCAAACTACGAAGGCGATCAAAGATGGCTTCAAAAATCTAAAGCCTGCTAAAGAGTATGACAATTTGTATTACTCTGCATTGGCGCGTGCAAAAGCGGACTGGCTAGTCGGACTGAATGTGACACGTGTATTAACGGTGAAATATGAAGACAGTCTGTCCGCTGGTCGGGTACAAACACCAACGCTTGCGATGGTCCGTCAGCAGGAGAAGAAGATTGAAAAATTCCGTCCGCAAAACTATTTCGTCATTTCTTTAGAAGTCGATGGACAGAAAGCTAAGCTCAATCAAAAAAATCCGTATGGCATCACAGAACGCGAAGCAGCTGAAAAGCTAGTCAAAGAACTGTCTCAGCAAAAAGGGACAGTTACTGATATTTCAGAAAAAGAAAAGACAGAACCAGCACCGCTGCCCTATGATTTAACTGAAATCCAACGGGAAGCGAATGCCCGGTATCAATTTTCTGCGAAAAAAACTTTGTCATTGGTTCAAAGCTTGTATGAAACACATAAAATAGTGACATATCCACGAACAGATAGTAAATATCTGACCAACGATATGAAGGCGACCATGAAGGAACGTTTGCAGGCAGTGATCGACTTTGCGCCAGAGGTCAAAACCTATATCAAGAACGGCGCACAAGTGAAGCAAAAACGCGTGTTTCAGGATAACAAGGTAACGGACCACCATGCCTTGATCCCGACCGAGCAGCGTCCACGCTTTGAAAAGTTGTCGACCGATGAACAACGCATCTACAATATGATCGTGACTCGCTTCTTAGGGTTATTTGCTGATGCTCACAAAGAAAGTCAGCAAAAAGTGACTGTAACATTCCAAAAGGAAACCTTCACCTTCCGCCAGAGCAAAGTCTTAGTAGCTGGCTGGAAACCGGTAGAAGAAGCGAAGAAAGCTGTTCAATGGACCGATGGGATGAAGATCGTACCGAATTTTACGATTGAAAAAGCCTTAACCACACCGCCGAAGCCATTAAATGAAGGAACATTGCTGGCTCAAATGGAGAAGCATAGCTTGGGTACTCCAGCGACTCGGGCGGAAATCATCGAGAAACTGATCAAATCAGAACTGATGGAACGGACGAATACAGGATTACTGGTTTCACCGAAAGGCAAGCAATTGCTGGAACTAGTGAATCCATCATTAGTAACGCCAGAGCTGACCGAAAAATGGGAAAAGCAATTAGAATCGATCGCCAATGGCAAATACAGCAGCAAGCAATTTCTACAGGAGATCGAGGCGGATACCAAAAAATTAGTCAGTGAAGTCAAGCACAGTGATAAAAAATATCAAGACTTCTCAATCACAGCGAAGAAATGTCCCGAGTGTGGTTCACCACTACGAGAAAAAAACACCCGCGATGGGAAAATCTACATTTGTACCAATCCAGAGTGTAATTATCGTCGCCGTAAAGATCCAAAAGTCTCGAATCATCGCTGTCCACAATGCCATCGCAAAATGGAGATCATTGATGGAAAGAACGGTTCTTACTTCCGTTGCAAGTATGACGGAACAACAGAAAAGATGTTAGACAAGAAGGAACGCTCGAAGAAAATGACGAAACACGAAGAACGTCGTTTATTGAAGAAGATTAATGATCAAGAAGAGCCACAAGAAAGTCCATTAGCTGCAGCGCTAAAAGCAGCAATGAAGGACCAAGACTAAATAGCAGCCGCCAAACCCGAATGGACTTGGCGGTTTTACTCATTTATGAAGCCGAGGATACTTGTCCTTGGCTTTTTTCGTATTTTTCTTTTGCGGCTTGTAACACAGAGTCGAGTCTAGGGCTGGGCTCTATTTGGTATTGCTCAAAATCAATGATCAAATCATAGACTTCTTTAAAATTACCTTGAACCATTTTACTAATCGGCAAGCGGTAATAGAGTGTGTAAAAGAGTTTGGCAAGAAGGGGATGTTGAAACATAGTATTTTGTCCCTTTGGCAAAATTTGAATCCCGGCAGCTTTTAAGTGTCCGATTCCTTCCTTTTGTATTTGAGAGAGTATCGAAAGGTCGGCACTTTTTCGAATAGCAACAGCTGAAAAATCATAAAGGTATTCAAAAGAATTCTGGACCATGACCATCGTCGCATGACTCTTCAACCAATCATCCATTTTCGGTTCATAGCGCCAAGCATAATTCGTTCCATTAAACACTTCATCCAAAATTTGGGTAATATCGAACTTAGTGTGCAGCGAACCGATTTTCATCTGTCCCTTCCCAAAACGCAGAACAGTGATCCCTTTATCAGTATTCATTCCGCCAGTCAGTTGAAAGCCGAAATAGATGTCTTTTGATTGTTTACTTTTTTGTTGTAACTCAGCTTCTAATCCAGTGGCGTCAATCTGATTGCCAATGAAAAGAATCGTTGAGCTGCAATTCTCTGCTAATGGTTCAATGATTGTCGGAAAATCGCTGTACTTCATCGTCACAAAGATCAAATCATAGTGATCATCAGGCTGAAGTGTTTCGATTACCTGTACTGTGTCTTTTGTTTGCTTACGTTGAAGGGAATGGTGCAATACCAATCCATCTTTTTGCAACTCTTTTTTTCTTTGACCTCGTGCTAAGAGTGTAACCTGATTGCTGCCCTTAATAAGCGAATGCGCGAGATAGCTTCCTTGAATACCAGCACCGTAAACGAGTATTTTCATATCTTCATTCCTTTCGTAATCAACAAGTGTTGATTAATCAACTTGTGTACATTATAATAAGATGGCTATTCAGAAGTTTCAATCAACAAAATGTCTTTTGTGTTGATAATTGAACAGAAATCAATAAATGATTGGAGTATAATGATGGATCGACGAAAACGCAAAACTCAAAACGCAATTACGGCAGTTTTCTATCAGCTTCTAATGAAAAAAAGCTATGAAGAAATATCAGTCAGCCAGATTTGTCAGGAAGCTGATATTAATCGCGGCACGTTCTATCTTCATTTTATTGATAAGGATGATTTGCTGGAGAAGAGTATCGCTTATGAAATGCAGGAGTTGTTCAATTATTGCGATCGAAATGACGAGGCTAGCAACCAGAGTAAATTAGAGAGAACCTTCGAATATATCTCGGCACATCACGATCGTCTAAAGCGACTTTTCAGCGCAGACAAGCAAGGCTTCTTCGCGCGTTTTCAAATTAATTATCTTATGGCGCAAATGACCGATCAATCTCAGCTGACAAGTATTTTCTTTGCCCATGGAATTGTTGGTCTTCTGGAGCATTACTTAATGAATGATATTTCAGAAAAGGAAATCGCGCAGGAGTTAGATAGAATCACCCATTCACTTCGTTAAACAAATCTGATTTTTTTCACAGGTATTTAGTAGATATTCAAAAAGAAAAGGGTTACAATGTAAATGGTTTATACCACTTTCGGGAGGGATTTTTTTGAAATCAAGAAAAGATGAAGTATTAGAAGCATTGAGAGCAAATCCTAACGAACAGACGGCACAAGAGCTGGCAGATCAAATGGGGGTTGACCGTACCAACATCAGCCGCTATTTAAATGAATTAACGAAGGACGGAACAGTCAAGAAAATCGATGGCCGACCAGTCAAATTTCAAATTGCGACTGTGTCTACTGAAAAACATATTAACTTTGACAATTTAATCGGTCGTGAGGACTCTCTGAAGAGTCAGATTCAAAAATCAAAAGCGGCCATTTTATATCCGCCTCGCGGATTGCATACAATCATTTTTGGTGAGACCGGAACAGGGAAGACCATGTTTGCGGAGTGTATGTATCGTTTTGCTGTATCGGCCAAAGTTTTAGATGAGAGTGCACCATTTATCACCTTTAACTGTGCTGATTACGCTCAAAATCCTCAACTGCTTTACGGACATATTTTCGGTGTGAAGCGCGGTGCTTTTACTGGGGCTGAAGAAACTCGTGTAGGTTTGATGGAACAAGCAGATGGCGGGATTCTATTCTTGGATGAAATTCATCGCTTGCCGCCAGAAGGACAGGAGATGCTCTTTACCTTTATTGACAAAGGAACATTTCGTTCTTTGGGTGATGGGGAAGAGAAGCATGCTTCTGTACAAATTATTGGAGCAACGACAGAAACTAGCTCGATGTTTCTCTCCACGTTCAACCGACGGATTCCAATGCAGATCGAGCTGCCTTCCTTAGCCGAACGATCTTTAGATGAACGTTTGGCGATTATCAAGGAATTTCTTCAACAAGAGGCCAATCGATTGATGCAGGAAATCGCAATCGACAAACGCAGCTTGTTAGCGTTTCTTCTATATAATGCAGAAGGAAATATTGGTCAATTAAAACGGGATCTGAAACTCGTTTGTGCCAAAGCCTTCCTTCATCATCAAACCAGCAGCGAATCAGAAAAATTAATGATCGTTGAAGAAGATTTGCCGTTAGTCGTGCAAAAGGGTCTTCTACGCATGAATGAAGTTCAGGATAAATTAACTCCGTTTATGGATAAGAAAAATCTTTATTTAACTTTGAAGCCAGGTACAGAAGAAGTTGTCTGGGGGCAAGACCCGAATAAGGATATGGAAGTCTACCATTCAATTACCTATAAGTTGGAAAAGCTGGGTCGTGAAAACTTATCAGAGATCGATCTGGAAGAATTGATTTCGGATGATGTCGATCAGTATTTTGAAACTTATGTCGAAGAGCTTTCCCATAGCAACGCCTATCGCGAGATTATTTCCGATGATATGTGGAAGCTGGTGAATGAACTATATGATTTTGCTTCAAGTAAAATGAATCGTGAGTACGATGAAAAAGTTCGTTTTGCTTTTGCGCTCCATATCAATTCAACGATCGAGCGAATTCGCGGCAATCAGTTTATATCACATCCGAATTTAAATGATATCCGCCGCAACTACTCGAAGGAATTCCAGTTAGCGATTGAATTCTCGAATCGCATCGAGGAAGCCTATAACATTATGATTCCGCTAGATGAGATCGGCTTTATCACCATGTTTCTGACGATGGATAATCAGGAAACACAGGAGGTCGATGAACGCCAAGTCGCCGTCTTAGTGGTTATGCATGGAAAATCAACGGCTTCAAGTATGTTGGAAACAGTCCAAGAACTTCTGGGTACAACGAACGGCATTGCCTTTAACATGCCCCTGACTTTGCGAACAGAGGCTATGTACGGACAAATCAAGAATTATATTCAGGGCAAACAGGAGGAGTTCTCCGAGGGGATCATCCTGCTGACGGATATGGGTTCACCGAATAATTTTGGTAATCTAATCTTTCATGAGATGGGTATCCGCACGCGAGTGATTTCGATGGCTAGCACGATGTTGGTGCTGGAAAGCTTACGTTTAGCGACATTAGGTCGTTCATTGGAAGAGATTTACACGAGTGTGATCTCGATGTTCCAAACGATGGTACGACTGGAAGAGCCCACCCAAAAGGATGAGAAGAAAGTTATTATCGTTGCTTGCTTCACTGGTGAAGGGGTCTCGAAGCGATTGAATGAAGTCGTTTCTCAGATCGTTAATCTGGAAGAATTTGAGATTATTCAGATGCAGTCATTGGAACGAGAGAGCTTCAAGCATCGGATCGATCAGCTGATCACTCATAAGGATATCGTAGCGATCGTCGGAACGATGGAGATCCATTATCAGAAGATTCCTTTTATCCCTGCAATGAATTTATTTAAACGAGATAAAATTTTAGAATTTCAGGATCTGCTAGGTAGTACGATCACACTGCCGGAGATGGTCGATTCATTGACCAAGAATTTTTCACCTGAACTAGACGTCAAGACACTGTTCTTGTTGATCGATGATGTTTTGCAGCTGATCCGCAAAGATCAGGAACTAATCATCGAGAATACAGCGATGCAGGCGTTGAGCGTCCATATCGCCTTCTTAGTCGATAAAATAAAAAAAGGCGAAGAACGTCCGCCATTTGAGAACGTTAAGTATTTCCATCAGCAGCACCGGATTCGCTTTAATCAAACCGCTGCTAATCTAGCGTTGATTGAAAAACAATTTGGTGTCCGCTTTACAGAAGACGACATCGCTTACATTGTTAAGACTCTTGAGGATAATCGAGTTGAACTGGGATTGCACAGTGTGTAATCCTAGTTTTTTTTGTGTGTAAGTTGAAAACCTTATCACAGCAGCTTCTGTGCGATAGAAAAGTTGGCACGCGACTTGCTTTATATAAAGTGTACATTAAAAAAATTAGGGAGTGTCACTTATGAAAAGAATTATGTTAGTTTGTGCAGCAGGAATGAGCACTAGTTTATTAGTAACAAAAATGGAAAAAGCAGCAGCTGATCAAGGATTAGAATCAGATATCTTCGCAGTTTCAGCTTCAGAAGCAGATGCAAAATTAGAGGACGCAAGTAAACCAGTTGATGTTTTACTATTAGGCCCACAAGTTCGTTTCATGAAGAGCCAGTTCGAAACAAAATTAGCTGACAAAGGAATTCCAGTTGATGTTATCGATATGAAAGATTACGGCATGATGAACGGTGAGGCTGTTTTAGGTACTGCACTGAAACTTATGGACTAAGAATTTAAAGGGGAGCTAAGCAAATGAGCGATACAATGAGTCAAGAACAATTGGAAGCAGTAATGGGATTGATCATCAATGCCGGCAACGCCAAGAGCGATGCAATGGAAGCGATTCAAGCAGCGAAAGACGGCAACTTTGATTTGGCGCAACAAAAGCTTGAAGCAGCTGATCAGGCATTGGTTGAAGCACATCATTCTCAAACAGGGCTGTTAACAGAAGAAGCTAGCGGAAATCCAATGACCGTGACACTTTTAGCCGTTCATAGTCAAGATCATTTAATGACTAGTATTACCTTCAACGATATGGCAAAAGAAGTCGTAGACCTTTACAAACGTATGGGGAATGAATAGGAAGTGATTCCATGAAATTAAGTCGTGATCATGAATCGTTGAAAGCGATCACAGGTTTAATTGAATACGCTTTTAGGAAGCAGCAAACGATCATCGATGATCCGCTTTTCTTATCCCGTTATGAACATGCTGATAGTTACGGCTTGTATCAAGACGGTGAACTGACTAGTCTAGTCATGGCGAATCACTTTGAGATCCAACTTTTTCAACAAAGAGTCAAAATGGCCGGTGTTGGTTATGTTGGCAGTTATCCAGAATATCGAGGTCAAGGGGGCGTCAGCAGTATCATGCCCGAACTTTTGGCCGATCTTCATAAACAAGGTGTGGCAGTGTCTCAACTTGCCCCCTTCTCCGAAGATTTTTATCGACAATTTGGCTATGAGCCCACAAGTCGCAGAAAAACCTACCGTATACCAGCGCTAGCCTTTAATTATTTGTCAAGTGAAAGAAGGGGGAGTGTTAAACGCGGAACCTGGCAGCAGATGAAGCCGGTGATCCAATCGGTATATCAGCGCTTATTATTGCAACAGCAGGTCGGCACGGTCGTTCGTGAAGACTGGTGGTGGGAACGTCTAAATGAGTATTACCCACACCGCTTTTATGCAATTGCATACGATGATGCTGGTGAAGCGAAGGGCTACATTATCTATCGAATGCAAGGCAACACACTAGTAGTAGATGAACTCGCTTATGAAAATGAGTTCGCTCTGCGAAAATTATTAACGTACTTGAAATCCCATGTCTCATCATTTGAAGAATTTCTTTATTATGCACCTGTTCATGAGCTCATTGAAAAATGTTTTCGTGAACAAGAGCAGCTGACAATTACTCTAGAACCTTATATGATGAGTCGAATTATCGACATTGAGCAATTATTACCGAAACTTCCAATGAATCAAAAAGAAATTATTTTAGAAGTAACTGAAGATAAGGAATGTCCTTGGAATGTTGGTAGCTGGCTAGTTAGCCAAGGGAGTTGTCAAAAAGTACAACAAGCAGGCGATATCAAAGCGTCCATTCACGGATGGAGCGAGTTATTATTAGGAGAATTAACTTTAGCCGAAGGAGTTTTTCTCGGCAAGGTGACAGCAGTAAAAGGGTTTACAGCTGAAATTTTTCCTAAAGGTCGACAAAGTTTCTATGATTATTTCTAATTAAATAGGGGGAACACAAAAATGGATAAATTTATTGCTTTTATGGAGAAACACTTTATCCCGCATGCATCAAAGATCGGTAACCAACGTCACTTGGTAGCGATTCGGGATTCATTTACAACAACCATGCCGTTAATGATTTTAGGGGCACTAGCGGTAATGCTTAATAACTTGTCACTGAATTTCCCAGCCTTTGGTAAATTCATGGATGGTATTTTCGGGGGCGAGGCATGGAAAGGCTTTGGCGGCTCTGTTTGGAACGGAACATTTGGTGTTCTTTCAGTCTTTATCGCTTTTCTAGTAGCTTATAATTTAGCAAAACATTATGGTAAAGATCCAATTGGAACTGGTGTTGTATCGGTTGCTTGTTTCTTTACATTAGGTGCAGCAACAAGTGGAATGAACTCTACTGGTCTGTTCGTTGCATTGATCGTGGGTATCGTTGTTGCTGAATTATTCACTCGCTTGGTTGGTAATGAAAAATTAGTCGTTAAAATGCCAGAAGGCGTGCCACCAGCAGTCGCACGTTCATTCGCATCTTTATTCCCAGCAATGATCACTATTTCTATCTTTGGTGTGATTGCAGCCATTATTGCCGGCTTCGGAATTGAAGACATGTTTGCTGAATTCTACGCACTAGTTCAAGAACCATTCATGGGCTTGGCTAACTCTTACGGTTCAGCATTGTTAATTGCATTTATTACGCCATTCTTATGGTTCTTCGGTTTGCACGGTGCAAACATGATCGACCCATTCATGCAAGCAATCAATGCACCAGCTATCGAAGCAAATGCAAATGCGCTTGCAGCAGGTAAAGTAGCTCCTTATATCGTTAACAAACCATTTGTGGACTCATTTGTAAACATGGGTGGTACAGGTGTAACGATTGGTTTAATCATCGCTATTTATTTAGTTGGACGCAAAAACAAACCATTTATGGTTATCAATAACTTGGCGGCAGCTCCTGGTATTTTCAATATCAATGAGCCATTGATGTTTGGTCTGCCTTTAGTATTGAATCCAATTATGTTCATACCATTTATTTTGACACCGATGGTATGTATTTCAACTGCTTATTTTGCAACGAAGTTTGGCTGGGTGCCAGCAGCAACAGTAATGCCACCATGGGTAACACCACCGATTGTGGGTGGCTTCTTAGCAACTCAAAGCATCTCAGGCGCGATCCTAGCAGCAGTCAACTTAGTAATCTCAATCGCAATGTACGTACCATTCGTATCATTGGCAACTAGACAAGAACTTAAAAAAGTAACTGAAGCATAATAATTGATTTAAGGGGGTGCGGATCACTGGATTCCACCCCCTAAATTTTTGCAAAACAACTATTTATTAGAATGAGGTAGATCTACAATGAAAACTTTTCCAAATAACTTCTGGTGGGGAGCAGCCACTTCTGGTCCACAAAGTGAAGGGCGCTTTAACAAAAAACACGCAAATGTCTTCGATTATCATTTCGAGATCGAGCCAGAGAAATTCCATAATCAAGTAGGACCGGATGTGGCATCAAACTTTTATAATAGCTACAAAGAAGATATTCACATGATGCGTTCAATTGGTATGAATAGCTTGCGTACAAGCATCCAATGGAGCCGTCTGATTGATGACTTGGAAACCAATACGGTTAATCAAGATGCCGTGGATTTTTATAACGATGTGATTGATTCAATGATTGCTGAAGGTATGACTCCAGTAATGAATCTGCATCACTTTGATTTGCCTGTAGAATTATATGATAAGTACGGCGGCTGGGAATCGAAAAAAGTCGTGGATCTATACGTTGGTTTTGCTCAAAAATGCTTTGAATTATTTGGCGATCGTGTCAAATTCTGGGCGACTCACAATGAACCAATGGTAGTTGTTGAGGGTGAGTATCTATTCCAATTCCATTATCCAAACATCGTAAATGGGAAAAAAGCAGTGCAGGTAGCTTACAACTTGAACTTAGCTTCAGCCAAAGCGATCCAAGCCTTTCGTAAATTAGCGATTGCTGATGCGCAAATTGGTACCATTTTAAATCTGACACCGACGTATGCAGCCTCTGATGCTCCTGAAGATCAGGAAGCAGCGCGAATTGCTGAACTTTGGAATAACAAAATGTTCTTGGAACCAGCAGTTTATGGACATTTCCCAGCAGAATTGGAAGAGTTGCTAACGAAAGACAAAGTCTTGTGGGAAACGACTGACGAAGAGAAGGAAATCTTGAAAAACAATACGGTTGATTTCTTAGGTGTCAACTTTTACCATCCAAATCGGGTAAAAGCACCGGATGTAGCACCAAATTCGGTTGGTGAATGGATGCCAGACCGCTATTATGATGCGTATGATATGCCGGGCCGTCGGGTGAACTTGGACCGCGGTTGGGAAATTTATCCAAAAGCACTTTATGATATTGCAGTGAACATCAAAGAAAACTATAAAAACATTCCGTGGTACGTATCTGAAAATGGGATGGGTGTTTCAAATGAAGACCGCTTCAAAAATTCTGAAGGCATGATCGAAGATGATTATCGGATTGATTTTGTTCAAGAGCATTTGGAATGGCTGCACAAAGGAATCGAAGAAGGGTCAAATTGTTTTGGCTACCATATGTGGACACCAATTGATTGCTGGTCTTGGTTGAACTCTTATAAAAACCGATATGGCTTTATTTCAAACAATATCCATACGCAAATCAAAACGATCAAAAAATCAGGTTACTGGTTCAAAGAAGTGACTGACAGAAACGGCTTAGCAGATTAATCCAATTAGGAGGAAAGTAAGTGAAACGTGAACTAGGAATTTCGGTTTATCCCGATCATAGTGATCCGCAGGCGGATCGTGACTACATCAAAAAAGCAGCAGAGCTTGGTTTTACACGGATTTTTATGAGCATGCTGGAAGTGACTGAGGGTAAAGAAAAAGTCAGCGAGAAATTCGGCAGTATCATTCATTACGCGAAGGATCTTGGCTTTGAAACGGTCTTGGATATTGCGCCATCAATTTTTGACGATTTGGGCATTTCCTATGATGACTTAAGCTTCTTTGCCGAGCTAGGTGCGGAAGGAATTCGTTTAGATGAAGGCTTTGATGGCAATAAGGAAGCGATGCTGAGTTACAATCCTGAAGGCTTGGCGATTGAGCTGAACATGAGTAACAATGTCGCTTACCTTGATAATATTTTATCCTATGAAGCGAACGAGCCATTTATCTATGGTTGTCATAATTTTTACCCGCAAGAAGGTTCAGCGCTGCCATATGATTTCTTCATCAGCTGCAGCGAGCGCTTCAAGGGCCATGGAATCAAAACGGCGGCTTTTATTACTAGTCATGATGCAGAATATGGTCCGTGGGATGTGAATGATGGGCTGCCGACTTTAGAAATGCACCGTCATATCCCGATTGATTTGCAGGCACGTCACATGTTTGCGACTGGCTTGATTGATACCGTTATTATCGGAAATGCCTATGCTTCCGATGAAGAGCTGGAGAAAGTAGCGGCTGTTGATCGCTACAAGTTAAGCCTAGGAATTGAGTTTGTGCCAAAAGCTACTGAAATCGAACGTAAAATTGTCGCTGATCCAAAACATTTCCGTCGTGGAGATATTACCTCTACAGCTGTTCGTTCAACGATGGTTCGGGTAAAATATGCGGATGTCGCGAATCCAGTTCATGACAATACACAAGAATTCCAAATCGGTGATGTGGTAGTCGGCAATGATGAGTTTGGTAAATACAAAAACGAATTACAAATTGTTTTAGAACCTCATAGTGATTCAAGAAAAAATTTAGTTGGTAAGATTCCGCAAGAAGAATTGATCATGCTGGATTTCTTGAAGCCTTGGGCGAAGTTTCAGTTTGTTCCTAAAAACTAAATTTGAGATCGATTATAAAAAGATGAAGGTTCGTTATTGACAAACGCTGAAAAGGCGTGTAAAGTATGACTCAACTTAATCAAATGACAATGAAAAGAAGAGTAGCAGTTCATTTGTTCTCAGAGAGTCTCTGGTAGGTGAGAAGAGGCAGCAATGATTTGTGAACCACATCTTTGAGTCGATCAGCTGAATCAAGTAGGTTGATCCGGGAGAGCCCGTTACAGCAGAGGTCAGATTGACCAGTTGAGATCGCTCGTTGTGAGACGACGATGAAAAAAGGTGGAACCACGTAATTACGTCCTTTAGCCCAAGCGGCTAAAGGACTTTTTTGTTTTTACCTGCTGGACACTACTGACTCGTAGAGGTTCTTTTTGCGAGAAAAGGACAAAGATGAGGTGGAACCGCGTATATAACGCCCTCTGGTATTTTTACCAGAGGGCGTTCATTGTATTTTGAGAAAGATTCGAAAGGCCGTGCAACTTTCGAAAAAAATGGAGGGATATTGGGATGAATTATTTGATCGACGTCATGCCGCAATTATTACAAGGGGCAACGACAACACTGAAATTATTTGCTTTTACAATATTAGGCTCATTGCCGCTAGGGATTTTGCTATCTTTCGGACTAGCAAGTAAGTTTAAACCACTGCAATGGATCTTGCGTTTTTACGTTTGGATTATGCGCGGTACGCCACTGCTTTTACAATTAATTTTTGTCTTTTATGGTCTGCCGTTAGTTGGGATTATCTTTGATCGCTTTGATGCGGCGCTTTTCGCGTTCGTCTTGAATTACGCCGCTTATTATGCCGAAATTTTTCGTGGTGGGATTCAATCCATCCCTGTTGGACAGTATGAAGCTTCAAAAGTTATCGGATTAACGCCTGTTCAAACAATCACCCGAATCATTATTCCGCAGGTAGTGAAGATTGTTTTACCATCTGTAGGAAATGAAGTCATCAACTTAGTGAAAGATACTTCACTTGTCTATATTCTTGGCCTATCTGACGTGATGAGAGCTGGGAAAATCGCGATGGAACGCGACACCACATTACTCCCATTATTCGGAGTAGCCATTATTTATTTAGCACTGACTGGTGTTACTTCAGTCATTCTGAAACAACTCGAAAATCGTTTGAACTATTATCGTTAGGCAGGTGGAAAAAATGATCGAATTAAAAAATGTAAATAAATCGTTTGGCAGTAAGAAAGTGATCAACAATTTAGATTTAGTCATTCCAGAGGGACAGATATTAGCAATCGTTGGACCATCTGGCGGTGGGAAAACGACTTTGTTACGAACGTTGGCTGGATTGGAGACTGCTGATAGCGGTACGTTTTTACTTGATGGAGAGCCTTTTGATCCGACTAGTTCGAAACAACAGGAACAAGTCGTCGGAGTTGTTTTCCAAGACTTTCAATTGTTTCCACATTTGAGTGTACTGGAAAACATTACGATAGGGCCACGATTAGTTCTAAAGCAGGACAAAGAAACATACACGGATAAAGCGAATCATCTAGCAAAACTGTTGGAAATCGAAGAGTTATTAACTAACTATCCTTATCAGTTATCTGGTGGGCAAAAACAACGTCTAGCGATTGCTCGGGCGATGGCAATGAACCCTAAAGTCTTAGCGTACGATGAACCGACGAGTGCTTTGGATCCTGCCTTGCGTCAGCAGGTTGCAAGTTTAATTTTAGGATTAAAAGCGGATGGTGTGACACAGATTGTGGTTACTCATGATTTGGATTTTGCAGAAGAGATTGGTGACAAGGTATTGAAGGTAGAACCTATCAAATAAATAAAAACATTGGAGGAGTAAGTATGAAATTGAAAAAATTTGTTTTGGGAATGGTCGCTGTTTTAGCATTGGTAACGTTAACTGCTTGTGGAAAGAAAGAAGCCAGTGGAGACGACAGCTGGAAAACCATCGAAAAGGATAAAAAAATCACGATTGGCTTAGATGATACCTTTGTGCCGATGGGCTTCAAAGATGAAGATGGAGAGATCGTAGGTTTTGATATTGATTTAGCGAAAGCTGTCTTTGAACAATATGATATTAAAGCAGAGTTCCAACCAATTAATTGGTCCATGAAGGAGAACGAGTTGGACAATGGAACAATTGACTTGATTTGGAATGGCTACACTGTGACAAAATCTCGGGAAAAGAAAGTATTGTTCTCTGATCCTTACGCGCAGAATGAGCAAGTCTTAGTGACTAAAAAAGATAGCGGGATTACGAAAGCAAGCGACATGAAGGATAAAGTTTTAGGTGCTCAAGAAGGTTCTTCTGGTTACGAAGCCTTCAATAATGAAACAGAGACATTGAAGGATATCGTTAAAGATAACGATGCTACTTTATATGACAGTTTCAATGAAGCCATGATTGATATAGAAAATGGTCGGATCGATGGTGTATTAATCGATAAGGTTTATGCAGATTACTATTTAAAGAAAGCAAATAAACTGGATGATTACAACATTTTCAGTGTTGGTTTCAAAAATGAAAACTTCGCGGTAGGTGCTCGTAAGGGTGATAAAGAGTTAGTAGAAAAAATTAACAGTGCCTTCAAAGAATTACAAGACGACGGCAAATATGCAGAAATCTCTAAGAAGTGGTTCGGTGAAGAATTGTCTTTACCAAAAGAGTAAGCAGAACAGCCTCTTAAATTTTAATTAACCAAAAAGAAAAGGCGAGCAAAACTTTTGTTCGCCTTCTTTTTTTTGTATAATAGTACAGAATGGAAAGAGGGATAACATGGCGCAAAAAAAGCGTACAAAGAAAAAAAGAAAAACGAAAAAGCAAAAACAACTACAAGAACAGCGCCTGATCATCGGTCTTGGGCTTTTATTTATTTTATTTACTGTCTTTGCCATATTTAAATTAGGATTTTTAGGAAATCTGATTGCGAATGTATTGCGAATGATCGGCGGCAATACTTATCAATTTTTGGCGCTGCTGTTGGGACTATATGGCGGATTGCTGGTAGCCAAAAATACGAAGCTGCGAATCAGCAAGCCGCGGCGATGGATTGGGATCGGAGTTTTTTACTTAGGAATCCTATTGATTCTTCATGCTCGTTTGTTTATGAAGGTTGAGAGTCAGGATCCGAATATTTTGAAAACGACGTGGGATCTTTTGATGATCGACTTTTTAGGAAATCAAATCAGCCAAAATGTCGGTGGCGGGATGCTGGGCGGTGCAATTTACAATTTAACCCACTTCCTAGTGTCGCAGGTCGGCAGCTATCTGATCGCTGGATTGTTATTGATCCTCGGCATATTTTTGTTCAGCCAGTTGGAATTCAATCAAGTGACCGATTACTTAGCAAATTTCGTCGATACGATGAGGGAGAAATTCTCTGAATCAGATGAGAAAAAAGCCTTAAAAGCTGCTAAAAAAGAAGAGCGGCAAGCACAAAAAGCCCAAGCCAAAGCGGAAAAACAAGCAGCTGAAAAGGCGAAAATGGAAGCAGAACTGGCAGAACGTGAGAAAAATAGAGTGCGTTCGTTAACACCAGGTGAACAGCTGGCAAAAGAGAGTCAAGAGCATTTAGAGAAAGAGCCGGAGCAAATGACCTTAGTGCCGATTGAAGGCTTCCAAGAAAATCTGGAGCCAACAACAACGCCGCTTGCCAAGACAAAACCCGAGGTTGATGAAGAGGAGATTGACGATCCTGGAGATTTGGAATTTGAAATCAATGCCGAACCGGAGGATCATGATTATCAATTACCTCCTTCAACTTTACTGGATTCGATACCTGCAGCGGATCAAAGTGACGAATACAAAAAAATTGAACAAAATATCAAAGTACTGGAAAAAACCTTCAACAGCTTTGGCGTAGATGCAAAGGTCGTCAAAGCCAGCTTAGGTCCATCTGTTACGAAATTTGAAGTGCAGCCGGCAGTCGGTGTGAAAGTCAGCAAGATCGTCAACTTAACGGACGATATCGCTTTAGCTTTAGCCGCCAAAGATGTGCGGATGGAAGCACCAATTCCTGGTAAATCATTGATTGGGATCGAAGTACCAAATAGTACGATCAGCATGGTTTCGTTCCGAGACATCATCGAGGCCCAGCCGAACCATCCAGATAAACTGTTGGAAGTTCCATTAGGTCGAGATATTTCTGGTATGGTCCAAACAGCTGATCTATCGAAAATGCCTCACTTGCTGGTTGCAGGGTCAACTGGTAGTGGGAAGTCCGTCTCTATCAATGGAATCATCACAAGTATCTTGATGCGGGCGAAGCCGAATGAAGTAAAATTAATGATGATCGATCCGAAAATGGTCGAGTTAAATGTCTATAATGGGATTCCACATTTACTGACCCCTGTTGTAACCAATCCGCGAAAAGCGGCACAGGCGCTGCAAAAAGTGGTACAGGAAATGGAAGAACGTTATGAAAAATTCGCCGCAACTGGTGTGCGGAATATTTCTGGCTTCAATGAATTAGTCATTCAGAAAAACTTGGAGGATGGACAAAATCGTCCGATATTACCGTTTATTGTTGTTATCGTGGATGAATTAGCCGACTTGATGATGGTAGCAAGTAATGAAGTCGAAGATGCGATTACTCGCTTAGCCCAAATGGCTCGGGCGGCCGGTATCCATATGATTCTTGCCACTCAACGGCCAAGTGTTGACGTTATTACCGGGATCATTAAAGCCAATGTGCCGTCTCGGATCGCCTTTGCTGTATCTAGTGGTACAGACTCACGGACGATCATTGACAGCAATGGTGCCGAAAAACTTCTAGGTCGTGGGGATATGCTGTTCTTGCCAATGGGTGAAAACAAACCGATCCGTGTGCAGGGGGCGTTTATTTCTGATCACGAAGTCGAACGAGTGGTAGAATTCGTCTCCGATCAGCAGGAAGCACATTACGAAGAAAAAATGATGCCGACAGAAGAAACTTCTTCCTCACCATCAGAAACACCACAAGACGAATTGTATGAGGAAGCGAAAGCATTGGTAGTCGAGATGCAGACCGCTAGTATTTCCTTGCTACAACGCCGTTTCCGCATCGGCTACAACCGTGCTGCTCGTATTGTTGATGAATTGGAAGAACGTGGCGTGATCGGACCTTCTACCGGCAGCAAGCCGCGAGAGGTCTTCATAGAAAAAGCGGAAGAAGAACTAGAGAATCCATTAGATGAATAGTTAAGAATAGGAACAGTCTTGCCAAAAATCCGTTTGGCAAGACTGTTTTTTTCTATAAAACAGCAACGTAGAAAAAGATTCGCCGTGTCGCAACTTATTTTAAACTTTATATAGAATTGCACATATGTGCGAAACAATTGTAAGTTTTGATTGAAAAAGGTCCTTCTTTTGGTTTTTTATCTATTAACTCTCTTTGCGTAAAAGCGCGTCATTGTCAGCTTTGTATGAAAAATAAGTCAACCCGTTTTGTTAGAAGGCGAACAGAATGAATAAATTTCAACATTAATGTGTAACTTTTATGTGTTATACAATAGAAAAAGCCTGTGCTATCTTTTTGTTAGATTGATAAGCGCTTACAATTGGAGGACAAAAAAATGGAGGAGTTGAATCCACGTCAGAAAAAATTGATTCATTTGCTTGTTCAGAATGAGCACTATTTACCAGTAGCCTTTTATTCTGAAAAGCTTGGAAAGTCGAGCCGAACGATTTATTCAGATCTAAAAAAAATCCAAACGTTTCTATCAAATGACTCACTTATTTTGGAAAAGAAGCCGCGAGTCGGAATACAACTAAGCGGGACTGTCGCGGAAAAGCTAGTGGTATTGGAGCGGATCAATGGATATTCGATAGAGCCGAAAGTAGGCACACAAGAACGGCAATGGTTGATTGCCAAACGATTACTGATTGACGAGGAGACAGTAACACAGCAAATGCTGGCGCAACACTTTCATGTGAGTCCCACTTCGATCGCCAGTGATTTAGAAAAACTGATTGAGAAATATCGCTTTACACTTTCTGCGTCAAAACGAGGAACAAAGATTAGTGGAAGTGAAGAGGAGATTCAACACGCGTTATTTCGTTTTTGTGAGGAGTACTTGGATTCTAATGAGATTATTTCAGAAGACTTGTTTCAAGAAACAACCAAGGAAACCTTGAGCAACCTGTTTCCGCAGCAGCTGATTACAGTCATTTTTGAACAGCTGAAAAAGGTAAAGCAGCAGCCGGAATTCTATTTTCCGGAACAGTATATGAAATCATTACTTATTCGTTTAGTTGTCTTTTGCTTTCGATTAATGAAGGGCAATCACATCGAGGAGAAGGAGTTCCTATTCGATCAAATAAAAATGATTGATACGTATCTGATCGCCAATGAGCTGCTGAAAAAAGTTGCGGAATCAATTGTTATTGATTATGACGAAGAGGATATTTCCTATGTAAACCGCCAACTAGTTGGTTACGGTGTAAAGCTCCATACTAAAGAGCAAGAAGGTCATGAGCGGTACGCTGAAACGATTCATAAGGTTTTGAAAAATATGAGTGAGATCATGCAGGTGGACTTTTTATCAGACGTACAATTGTCCGAGCGATTTACCAGCCATTTTATTCCGATGATCTATCGACTGAAGATGGGCATTGTAATTACCAATCCGTTAGTAGAGGAGATCAGGACTCAATATGCGATTACCTTCAGTGCAACCTGGTACGCATTAGCCAATGCTGAGAAAAAATTGGGTGTTCATTTCAATGACGAAGAAGTCGCATTAGTGGCAATGTATTTTCAAGTTTCATTGGAAAAGAGTCAAAATGGCAAAAAGATTTTGATTGTTTGTCCAAACGGAATGGGGACTTCAGAATTGATTTTCAATAAGATCAAGCGCATTTTACCGGCTCAGGACATCGCTGAAATCACAACGATCGACAAGTTGTATAGGAAAAATCTTGATAATGTCGATCTGATTATTTCTTCAGTTAAGCTGGAAAATGTCAATAAACCTATCATTAAGGTCTCGACTCTAGTTACACAAGAAGATATTAAAAATATCACATCGCTTTACTCAAACCTTTTTTATTCGGAAGAGCCAGATGAAGCAGAGATTTTGGACTTTCCCTATTTGAGAGATGTCATTTACCTAGATTTTATTTACACTCATAAATGCTTCTCGGATAAACAAGCTTGCTTGAACTGGCTAATCAATCAGTTGGAGAAAAAACAAGTCGTGACGAAAGAGTTTCGCAAAGAGGTATTTGCGCGCGAAGCGATCGGCGAGACGGCATTAGCAACAGGAGTAGCGATTCCGCATGCATCGCCGCAAAATGTTTTACAATCAAAAATTGCCATCGTCACATTGGCGCAGCCGATTATGTGGGACCAGCGAAAGATACACTATGTTTTATTGATGTGTATCGCAAAAAGTGATCGCAAACTGGTTCGGGGAGTCATCACAGATATTCATAAAATCGTCCAGTCAGAAAAAAAGTTAACGCGTTTCTTCTTTGAAAGAGATGCAACAGAAATATATCAAGCGATTAGCAGGAGGTAGAAAAAATGCAAGTGATTAACGAAGAATTAGTTGATTTAGCGATTGACGCAGATTCAAAAATGACCGCTATCAATGTCTTAGCGGATCGGATCAATCAAGCAGGACGGTTACATGACCACGCTGGTTATGTAGAAAGTGTCGTTGAGCGTGAAAATTTAACAACGACTGGAATTGGCTTTGGAATAGCGATTCCTCACGGAAAGAGTCCGCATGTCAAAGAGACAACCGTAGCTTTTGGTCGCTTAAACAATAAAGTCGATTGGCAAAGTTTAGACGGAGAAAATGTGGGACTGGTCTTTCTGCTGGCGGTACCTGAGGAATGCCAAGGAGACCAGCATCTAAGAATCATTGCCGGACTGTCAAGAAAATTAGTCCACCAAGAGTTTCGTGACACGCTGCAGCAAGCATCAAGTGATCAAGAAATTGTGAATTTACTAAACGATAGCCTAGCAGGCGTCGTAGCATAAAAAATACTAGGAGGAAATCATTATGAAATTAGTCGCAGTAACAGCATGTCCATCAGGAGTTGCCCATACGTATCTTGCCGCTGAAAGTTTAGAAGTTGCCGCAAAGAAAAACAGTGTGGATATTCACGTAGAGACTCAAGGTTCAATCGGGATTGAGAATGAATTGACAATGGATCAGATCAACGGTGCGGACGCAGTAATTTTGACTAATAATATTGGCATCAAAAATGAGGATCGCTTTAAAGGCAAGCCAGTAGTCCGTGTCAGTGCAGGAGATTGCATCAACAAAGGCGAAGCGATCGTTAAGAAGATCCAGCAAAAATTAGCGAAATAGACTGTTAACTCCGCTTGTCAGAGTAGAAAGGGCCATACTTTAGCGGAATGATGAACATAGTGAAAATGATTCTGAAGGATGAACTAGGAGGTACGGGAATGATTGAATTATTAAAAAATACAAGAAAAAACATGATGACAGGTGTCTCATATATGATTCCATTTGTTGTTGCTGGTGGGATTTTACTCGCATTAAGTGTCTTACTTTCAGGGAATGCATCTGTACCAGATAAAGGCTGGTTAGCAGATATCGCAAATATTGGGATTACGGGACTTGGTATGATGGTGCCGATTTTATCTGGCTATATTGCCTTCTCTATGGTGGATCGCCCAGGTCTAGCTCCAGGAATTATCGGCGGACTGATCGCCAGCAATATCGGAGCTGGTTTTCTAGGCGGGATATTGTCAGGGATCGTCGCAGGGATCGTGGTCTTTTACTTGAAGAAAATCAAATTGCCATCCAGCTTACGTTCACTGGGTCCGATCTTTATTATTCCATTGTTTGGAACGCTGATCGTTGGAGTCCTGATGTATTGGGTGATTGGTCAGCCGATCGCTTCGATGATGACAGCATTAACAAAGTGGTTGGAGTCGATGGGAACAGGGAATCTGGTTGTTCTTGGATTGATTTTAGGTGCGATGATCGCTTCAGACATGGGCGGACCGATCAATAAAGTTGCTTTCAGTTTTGGCTCAGCAATGGTTGGAACGATCAATCCAGCAACTGGCTTGCCCAGTGATACAGCGTTGACGATTATGGCCGGGATTGGTGCGGCAATTTGTATCCCGCCGCTGGCAATGGGTCTGGCGACGATTGTTGCTCCAAAAAAGTTTACAGTTGAAGAAAGAAACTCTGGCAAGGCTGCAATTGTGATGGGAATGGTAGGAATCTCAGAAGGAGCGATCCCGTTTGCTGCGGCGGATCCGTTGCGCTGTATTCCGGCGAACATGATTGGCAGTGCGGTAGGAGCTGCTATTGCCATGGTGTTAGGTGCAGGCAATCCAGCACCATGGGGTGGTTGGATCGTTGCACCTGTCGCACAAAATCCATTAGTTTACATTCTTGGAACCGTGATTGGCTCAGTGATTACTGCTGGAATCGTAATTGTCCTGAAAAAACCAGTCATTGAGGAAGGCAGCCAAACAGTCGGAGTTGAAGACGACTTTGATTTAGATATTGAGATCATGTAAAAAGCTGTGCCGAAGACGTCTTCGGCACAGCTTTTTTAAACTAAAACTAATTTTGCATTTGCACGGATCATGCGTTCATAATCTAGCGGCAAACCTTTACTCGTAATAACGATATCAACTTCGGACCATGGAGCGACCTGTACAAGAGAGGTTCGCTCAAACTTCGTGTGATCCAGCAGCACGATTTTTTTGGTGGATTTTTTTAACATCCGGCGTTTGGCTTCGGCATCAATTAAGGAAGAGGTACAAAAGCCTTTGCGATTTTTCACGCCGCTTGAACCGAAAAAGCAGAGATCAAATTGAATATCAGGAAAAACCTCATTCCCGCTATTGCGAAAAGCCATGTCGGCAGGTGAATATTCACCGCCAAAACAAAAAAGTTTATGCTGGCTGATCGAAAGTTGAGTAATCGCCGCTAATGAGCTGGTAAAAATTTGTTTTTTTTCTAAGGACAGCATCTTCTTGGCTAGCAGGGCTATAGTACTCCCTTGATCCAAACCGATCGTAAAATCTTCAGGTGTGATGAAATCTAAAGCAGCATGGGTGATGCGATCCTTTTCGGCAAACTGAGTGGTTCGTTGGAAAACAGGGGCTAATTCCTTTTCTTTAACCAGTATTGCTTTGCCATGATGCTTCTCCAAAATACCTTCTTTGGCAAGATAGGTTAAGTCTTTACGAATAGTTTCATCAGAGACTTGAAATATTTTCACTAAGTCGCATACTTTTAGTTCGTTTTGTTGATACAAAAGCTCAGTGATCTCTTTTCGACGTTGAGCGATTTCAACAGCTTTCATTGTCATTCCCCTTTTTAAGTAATTATTTCAGCAATGCTAGTTCGGATTGAATACTACCATTCTTCGCATTTTACAGGAGCAAGATAAACTGTCTAAGTTGGTTGGATAGACAGTCTTTTCATTTAAGTTAGCATGGGAATCCAACAAAAACAACAAAAAACTTGGGAAATATTGCACAAATCCAATTTATTTGCGATATTTCAAAGAATCATATAGTTTCAAACGAAAAACCTTTCTATACTGAGAGTGAGCTGAAAAGGAGGAAATAAAATGGGATCAGGAGTCATTAATCAAGCGCAGAATATCGCCAATGTAGTAGTAAAAGGAAATTCACGGATTCAACAAATGAAGGATCATTTATTTAAGGAAAAACGCCAAATTTCTTTGGAGCGTGCGTTGCTTTATACGGAAAGCTATCGTCAGAATGAGGGAGAGCCAACGATTATTCGCAGGGCCAAAGCGGTGGCACATATTTTGGCAAAGGTCGAAATCAGTATTCGTGAAGGGGAACTATTAGTTGGAAATCGCACGATTCGTCCACGTTCAGGCATCCTTTCGCCGGAGATGGATCCATATTGGATCATGGAAGAGATTGATACGATCGCCACACGTCCGCAGGATCAATTTGAATTTACAGAAGCGGACAAAAAGATTTATCGCGAAGAACTGTACCCCTATTGGGAAAAGCGTTCGATGAAAGATTTCATCAATGGGGAGCTGACAGAGGAAGTAAAAACTGCATTGAAGGATGAAGTCTTCAAGTTGAACCAAACCGATAAAGGGCAGGGGCACATTATTATGGATTTCCCGGGAATTTTATCGCAGGGAATCGGCAGCTATCTTGAGCTGTTGGATGAAAAAATTGCTGAGGAACCAGAAAATCATTTTTATGAAGCAGGAAGAATCGTTTTTGCCGCGATGGGAGATCATTTTTTACGCTATGGTAAACTGGCAGAGGAAATGAGTGTAAAAGAAAAAGATTTAAAGCGTCAACAAGAATTAACGACGATTGCGAAAATGTGCCGCAAATTAAGCTCAGAAAAGCCTGATTCCTTCTATGAAGCCTTGCAGCTATTATGGATGACCAGTATCGTGGGTCAATATGAATCCAATGCTTCTTCACTTTCATTAGGCAGAATGGATCAGTATTTGTATCCATTCTACGAAGCATCACTACAGGCCGGGATTACGAAAGAATTCCTGTATGAAGTATTGGGTGATTTTTACATTAAGACGAACGATGTTGTGCTCTTGCGTTCTGAGAGCAGTGCCAAATGTTTCGCTGGATTTCCAACTGGTTACACAGTCGTATTGGGTGGACTAGATGAATTGGGTCATACGTCGGTGAATCCATTATCCTTTGTAATGCTAGAGCTTTACCATGAAATTTTATTGCCTCAGCCCAATTTATCGGTACGCATGAATGAGTTGATCCCTCGCCGCTTCTTGCTAAAAACTGTTGAAACGATTCGTTTAGGAACAGGTATCCCGCAGCTATTCAATGATGAAGTGTGTGTTCCAGCCTTTTTAAGCAAGGGAGTGTCACTTGATGATGCCCGAGATTATGCGACGGTTGGCTGTGTGGAGACTTCTATTCCGGGGAAAACCTACGGGCTGCATGACATCGCTCTTTTCAATTTATTACGAATCATGGAATTAAGCATATATGAGCTGCGTGATAAAGAAGATCTAACCTATGAGGAACTTGTAGCAACGATCAAACAGAAAATCGATTATTATGTAGAGCTGGTGGTGAAAGGTTCTAACATTGTGGATTTAGGGCATCGCCATTATGCGCCAACACCATTCCTATCTGTCTTGATCAATGATTGTTTAGAAAATGGAAAGGATGTTACAGAAGGCGGCGCACGCTACAATTTTTCTGGTGTGCAAGGAATCGGTGAAGCTAATCTAAGTGACTCACTCTACGTTATCAAAAAAATGATCTTCGAAAATAAAGAAATGACCTTTAGTCAGTTGGTCAATGCTCTGGAATCAAATTTCACTGGAGAATATGTCGGATTGCAAACACATGTAATCCAAGATTTTGAAAAATTCGGCAATGATGATGAAGAGTTGGATATCATCGCAGCGAGATTATTCCGCCACTATGCCAAAGAGTTGGAGAAATACGAAAATGTACGTGGAGGGAAATTTATTCCTGGAGCTTATACGGTTTCAGCACATATCCCATTGGGCGAAGCGGTAGGAGCAACACCAGATGGACGGAAAGCTCATGAACAGTTAGCCGATGGCGGATTATCACCGATGGTTGGTCGAGATCATTTAGGCCCAACCGCGGTATTGAAATCTGTTAGTAAATTAGACAATTACCTGACTGTCAACGGCAGCTTATTAAATCTGAAGTTCCAGCCCAATACCTTAAAGGGGCAACAGGGCTTAAATAAATTCGCTGATTTTCTAATGGCATTTACGAAGCTAAAAATCCAACATGTCCAGTTTAATGTGCAATCAAAAGAAACGTTATTAGAAGCGCAAAAGTATCCGGAAAAATATTCTGGTTTATTGGTCCGGGTAGCAGGATACAGTGCGTTCTTCGTTGATTTGAACAAACAGATTCAAGACGATATTATCGCACGGGTGGAACATCAATTATAGAATGAGGGATGAAAATGGATCAAGGATTAATCTTTAATATTCAGCGCTATTCTGTACACGATGGCGGCGGAATTCGAACATTGATCTTCTTGAAGGGCTGCCCATTGCGCTGTCCATGGTGCTCTAATCCTGAGTCGCGAAAAAAAGTCGAGCCAGCTAGCTGGCGAAAGAATGGAAAAATTGAGCAGGTTGGAACATGGCGATCAAAAGATGAATTACTTGATGAAGTGTTGAAGGATGACATATTTTATCGAACCTCTGGTGGTGGCGTGACATTATCTGGTGGCGAAGTATTAATGCAGGCAGAATTTGCCGGCGAATTTTTGAAGGAAGTAAAAAATCTCGGCATTCATACAGCAATTGAGACGACTGGTTGTTTTCCAATTGAGCGAATCGAAAAAATTGTGCCATATGTTGATCAAGTATTGTTTGATCTGAAAATCATGGATCAAAAGGAAGCAAAAAGAATTATCGGGATTGATCCAATGATCGTTGAAGAAAACTTCGATTATCTTTTGAGGAATAAAGAAATTCAAGTGATTCCGCGAATTCCGCTGATCCCAGAATATACTACAAACAAAATAAATATTCAGCAGATTATCAATTTCCTAGTTGAGCGGCAAATAAAAGAGGTTCATTTACTACCATTTCATCAATATGGCAGTAGTAAGTATGACTATCTTGGTTGGGAATATCGTATGAAAAATGTCCCGACTCTGAATGAAGATGAAATCCAAGCAATCAAAGAACACTTCGAAAAATTCGAGATTGCTGCTAATATCGATGGATTAGAATGAGAGGCTAAGTGCCTGTCATTCTTTTCTTTTTTTCAAAGTTGATTGTTTTCTCTTTGTGAATCGGTTATAGTATGTAGCGAATGTGTCGAGCACATCGTGTGTTCGATGGTACTGAGTAGGAGGAAACACCTTGGAAAAAATCTCAATTTATGGATTAACCAGAGATGAATTGGTCGAATGGTTTTTGGAACACGGAGAGAAAAAATTTCGTGCGACGCAAGTTTGGGAATGGCTTTACCGTAGTCGTGTGACAGAATTTGCCGAAATGAGCAACCTTTCGAAGCAGACAATTGCTTTATTAGAAGAAAATTTTATCATCAACCCATTAAAACAACTGGTCGTTCAAGAAGCTAGTGACGGCACTGTTAAATACTTATTTGAATTGCCCGATCATTTGATGATCGAAACGGTTTTGATGCGTCAGGAATATGGTTTATCTGTCTGTGTAACAACACAAGTTGGCTGTAACATTGGCTGCACATTTTGTGCGTCAGGTTTATTGAAAAAGCAGCGTGATTTAACTGCTGGCGAAATCGTCGCGCAAATCATGTTAGTCCAACACTATTTTGATGAACGTGGGGAAGACGAACGGGTGTCCCATGTTGTCGTAATGGGAATCGGGGAGCCATTTGATAATTACACGAACGTAATGAATTTTCTTCGTGTTATTAATGACGATAAAGGAATGGCGATCGGCGCTCGCCACATCACTGTTTCAACTAGCGGGCTCGTTCCGAAGATCAAGAAATTCGCCGAAAATGGTCTGCAGGTCAACTTAGCGATCTCATTGCATGCGCCAAACAATGAAGTACGTTCATCAATCATGCGCATCAACCGCAGCTTCCCAATTGAAAAATTGATGGAAGCCGTGGACTATTATATAGAAGAAACGAATCGCCGCGTAACCTTTGAATACATCATGCTGTCAGGTGTAAACGATCGACCAGATCATGCGCAGCAACTAGCTGACTTGATGAAGAACAAGAAAAAGTTAGTCTATGTTAATTTGATTCCTTATAATCCAGTTAGCGAACATGACCAATATTCTCGCAGCAGTAAAGCGGATGTTTTGCGTTTTTACGATGTCTTGAAGAAAAATGGTATCAACTGTGTGATTCGGAAAGAGCATGGAACAGATATCGATGCAGCCTGCGGACAATTACGCAGTAAGCAAATGAAAAAAGCAGAAGCAAAATAAGTATCTTTTACTCTCTCAAATTTTTGAGAGAGTTTTTTTGTCTACCAAATTTTTACAGTAGATTTTCACTACGTTAGTGAAGTCATATGCGAAAATACGTTCTCTATTTTTTACTGACTATGATACACTTAAAAGAAAGCGCTTTGGAAATGGCATACGGCTTGAACATCAGACTTGTTTTTCTGGAAAGAAAAAAACACATTAATAGGAAAAAGGATGCCAGTTCTACTTCTTGCTTCAGCAAGACTAGTAGAATGGTATACGGCTTGAACATCAAACTTATTTTTCTGGAAAGAAAAATAAATACATTAATAGGAAAAAGGAGAATACAATGAACGAAGCAGACATTCAAACAATTCTAGATCATCGCTACGATCAGGGATGGGACTATTGGACGACTGAAGACAGACGCCTTGGCAAAGGTGCGCCCTTTTCTTGTTTAGAATCGGCGGAGTACTTATTGGAATTAGGGATGGATCCGCAAGAAGAGATTCTGCAGAAGGTTGCGGAGCTTTTATGGGAAAATTGGCGTGATCCGGGGGAATTTAAGCTTTATCCCAAAGGAGCGGTCTTTCCATGCCAAACAATTCCGGCAGCAACATTATTGGTTCGTTTAGGTCATGGGGATGATCTGCGAATGAAAGAAACTTTGGAACATTTAATAACCACTCGTTACAAAGATGGCGGCTGGTGGTGCAAAAAGTTTTATTTTGGGAAAGGGCCAGAAACCGAATTTTCCAATCCATTGCCGACTTTGAATGCACTGGAGTTGTTCCGCAGGACGGAATTTGTTGAGGAAGTCGAGTTGGATGAAGCTGTCGAATTTTTGTTAAATCACTGGGAAACTAAATTACCGCTTGGTTCATGTCATTATGGAATTGGAACATTGTTTATGCAGGTAGAGTATCCATTCCGCGGTTATGACTTATTTTATTACCTCTATGTTTTGTCTTTTTATAAAAAGGCTCGGAAGGATTCTCGTTTCTTGGAGGCTTTTTCGGCATTACAGAAAAAAACGATTGAAGGTCAGATCGTGGTGGAACGGGTCGTACCTAAATTGCGTAAATTGAACTTTTGCAAAAAAGATCAAGTGAGCGATTTAGCTACTAAGCGTTATCAGGAAATCCTTGCTAATTTAGCAGATTAAGAACAGATTTCAATTTTTTGCGTATCTTTTTGAACATTGAAGGAGAGGAGTTACGCAATGAAGCTAATCGAGGTAAAGAGAGAGTATGGTCTTAATCAAAATACATTTTATGGCTGGCTAAGAGAAAATCAGATGATTGTTAAGAAAATAACCGGTTACGTCGTCGGTCCTAATGCTCTTGATGGGATGGAAACAAAAGAAAATCAAAGAGTTAATGAAGACGGTGAGATTTTAATTACTACGCAAGTTATTATCGACAATCAAAAAGTTCCCCAACTATTGGAGGGATATGAGAAATCAGGCTTGCCAAGACTTTATTCGAATCAAAGACAGGAAAGTGAGGGCAAGCGAAATTCTACTAGTGAGCTAGAAGAACGGGTAGAATTTCTTGAAAAACAACTGTACATTTTAACTGAACAATTGGCAACCTATGTCAATCAAAATAACCGAGAACACACGTAAATGTGTTCTCGGTTATTTTGATGTTATGCTAGAATCGTGCCTACAGGAAAAATTCTTCTGAAAACTTTTCGAACGAGTGGGCCTGCAATGAATAATTGAAAGGGCAGAGCCATGACGACATTCTTCAAAATATTTACACCCCAAACGATAAACAGCTGACTCCAATTTTGTGTATGACTTAAGACTTCAACAGCACCATAAAGGGACATAAAGAAGACCATTGGTAAAACCATGCAGCAGGAAACAGTCAGGACTTTACGCAAAGGGCTTGCGAAAGTAGGCAAAATTTTGAACGCAATTTTTTTGGCTGGCCCAGATACCACAAACCAGTCAAGAAGCAAGGCACAGCAATAACCTAATGGCAAACCAAGCCAGGCAGATTTTAAAACCTCTAAAGTGAAAGCACCTGAATGTAAATAAATATTATACAAACTCATCCAAAATACCATCACAAAACACATCATTATCGTATACACAAAACTTTCTCTTTTATTACTTGGCATAAAGATCCTCCTAAATTTTAGATACCACAAATTCATAATTTGTTTATGAATTTGCCAGAAGCAAAAAAAGTGGCAATCGTATAACTCGCTACGATTGCCACTCGGGATCTTCACTGCGTTATGGAAAGCTCTATTTTTTGCTTTTTCCATTATATACAGATTTTTCAGTTTCATGTAAGTAAAACTTTTATTTTTTTTCACCAATCTCGTCTTTTAGGCGATAAATCTTTGAAGGGCGCCCGATACCGACTGGACGTTCGCCAATTTCATCAAAATATTGCAGCATCGCTTTTTTGAAATTCGAATGATCGACGGTCTTGAAATCGACTCCTAAGAATTTCGCAAACACCTTACGAGCTTCAGTGATGGTAAATTCCTCACCTAGAACTTGTAGAATTAGTGGTTCGTGATCCATTTTATTCAAAACTCGATTGAAGGCCTTGCGAATGATTTCATTGTGGTCGAAGGCTAAGGTATCTTTTCCGACCGATTTTCCAGCCTCTAGTTCAATCTCAATTGAAATGTCATCACTGGTTAAAGAGATCGTTTCACCATGACGCTCAAGATTGAACCAGCGGGCATCTTGTGTGTCATCACCAGCCGTTGGTGGTACTTGACCAATAAATGCTAAGTAGCTGACAGTAATTACCCAGCCACGAGGATCACGATTTGGTGTACTGAAGGTATGAAGCTGCTCGACACTTTTGCGACCAATGGTCAATCCAGTTTCTTCAGCGGTTTCGCGCCGGACGCTGTCATTTGTTGATTCGTTGCGTTCAACGAAGCCTCCTGGTAGAGCCCAAGAATTGCGGTAAGGGTTGCCGCGGCGTTGGATCAGCAGTATCTTAAGCTGATCTTCCTCTTTGTTATAGCCCATAATAACAATGTCGACCGTGACTGAGGGCTTGTCATATTCTGGATGGTCTTGTTCTTTATACCAAGCGACGAATTCAGCTTCATCCGCTTCGTGTTCATAATAATCTTTTTCTGCTTCTTTTGAGGCAAATTCCTTCATGCATTGTTCACCTAATTTCTTATAAGTATTCGCTACCTTATTGTAGCATGAATCATAAAAAAAGGGGAACTCCGCTTGGAATTCCCCTTGACTACTCATAATTTATTTTGATGAGTCGGTTGCTTTTTTACTTGAGCTATTTGTTGTTAAGAAGTCAGACAAGATATTTTCGAATGAATCATCTTTGATCTTCACATTGGCTTTCTTCAATTCTTTTGAAATGACTTCAGAAGAGAAGGTTTGGTCGGCCATTTTTGTATCTTCAGCGATTTGTTTCAATTCTTTCTTGTATTTATCCATGTCGTTACCTTTAGATGAATTCTTTTCCATCTTCACAAGGTAGTAGCTTGATTGGTAAGTTGATGAATCCATTGCTGTGATCACATCAGAAACTTCGCCATCCTTCAACTTAAAGGCTGCTTCTTTAACCTCAGAAGGAACAGTTGTTGATTGCGAATCAAATTTGATTTCGCCGCCATCTTTTTTCGTTGTTGAATCTTGTGATTTTTCTTTAGCGATCTTCGCGAAATCACCTTTATCATCCAATTGCTTCTTAATTTCTTTTGCTTCATCTTCGCTGCTAGCTAGGATAATACGGGCAGTGACTTCTGGATGGAAGGAATCCCAAGCCGCTTTTGTATCTTTATCGGTAATCTTCACATGTGCTTTCAGGCCTTCTTGGAAAGCTAAAGATTGTTTTAGATATTCTTTATAAGATTTCTTCGTGTAGCCAGCAGATTGTAATTGGCTTTCGAAGCTGTCGCCCAATGATTTTTCTTGTTTTGCATATTCTTTATCGATTTGCTTATCAGTTACTTTATCACCATAAGCATTCTCAAAAACTTTATAGATGATCATGTTACGAACTAAACTTTGGTTTGTTTGTTCTTTTTTTGCTTCATTATAAAAATCTTCGACGGTAATTTTTCCGCCTTTCATTGTTGCGATGTCTTGATCAGAACCACCTGAACAAGCCCCCAATACAATTACACTAAGTAAGCCAGCAGTGGCTAAAAGAATCTTTTTCTTCATTTCTGTGCTACAACTCCTAATATTATAATTTACATTCGTTTGTTATTCCTGTTCAACTATAACACACCTAAAAATGCAAAAGAAAGGGGGTTAAAAATAGTTTCCGAGAAAATTCACAATAAAGGCACAATTAATTAAGTGGAACAAAAAATTAATCTTTCGCCTCAGCGGGTCTTTCTAGTGAAAAACGGCCCTTTTTTATCACTGTTTTTTCTTCCGATTCAGGCAACGCTTGATTAATCTTATCCAATTGCGCTTGGATCTGCTGGATGCGAGGCTCTGCTTGAAAACGGAATTCTTCGATATCTTTTTCTACGCCAGATTTAAAAGCAGGGACCAACGTATCAAAGGTTTCTTTTAGGTTCGTGACAGATTCGCGAAAATCAGTCAGATTATCATTGAGTTCATCCGTTAATACGACGATTTCTCGCGTATTAGTGATCAGTCTTTCCCTTGTTTCTTCACCTTTACGCGGTGCTAATAGGAGTCCGCCCAGTGTCCCAATACCGGCACCAAATAGAAGTCCTTTAAAAAAGCTCATTTAGTTCACCTGCTCCTTGATCTTATCAGCGATCGCCTGCATTTCCTCTGGTGTCTGCTGATCTGTGTGATTGCCAAAATGAATCGAGAAATCGTCCTTTTTGCTGTATCGTGGAATCAAATGAACATGAGAATGGAAGACAGATTGATAAGCTAATTCTTTATTATTATTTAAAATATTTAATCCTTCCAATTCAGGAAAAGCTTTTTCAATCGCCCGGGCAATTTTTGGAATGCGGGCAAAGACATCTGCTGCTAAATCTTCATCATATTCAAAAATATCATTCACATGTTGTTTAGGAACAACTAATGTGTGGCCTTTAGTTGCTTGTGAGATGTCTAAAAAGGCGTAGACTTTATCGTCCTCATAAATTTTGTAGCTAGGGATTTCTTGATCGATGATTTTACAAAAAATACAATTTTCCATTGCAAACATCCTTTCTAATTCACATTATTATTTATTTTGAGTCGCTGCTGCAAAAAGATAAGCAAGCTGTCGACCGTAAATTCTTCTTTTACTTTACCATAACTTGTTATACTTGTGCTGGAAAAGGTCAGGAGAAGATTAAATATTTGTTGGATTCTGCTATAATGTTAACTATGAAATTGGCTGATCCCTATTAAATGGAATAAAACAATTAGACATGGATATGAATCAGGATGATATTCTGGATTTGTCAGTTATTCAAATTTTTGGCAGGGTCAGAAGAATGATGAGTGTACACTTAGGGTGACTGTTTACGTTAAGAGAATCAGAATGTTTTTATTAAGATAGAAATCTTTATTACGAACTAGGAGGAAAATAATGAGCTTAGCAATTCAGCATGTTACAGGCGGCTATGGCCATTTGCCTGTTTTAAAAGATATTAGTTTTGATGTCCATAATGGAGAAATGATTGGTTTGATCGGTTTGAATGGGGCAGGAAAATCCACCACGATCAAAAATATCATTGGTTTGTTAGCACCACAGAAGGGAACGATCACAGTCGATGAGCTGACCTTGCAGCATGATCCGGAAAATTACCGCAAAAAGATTGGGTATATTCCTGAAACACCTTCTTTATATGAAGAGTTAACATTACGGGAGCATATTGAAGTAACCGCGATGGCTTATGGTATTCCTAAAGAAGAAGCGATGCAGCGAGCAGAGTCGTTGTTAAAAACCTTCCGTTTGGAAAATCGTTTAGACTGGTTTCCAGTGAATTTTTCTAAAGGAATGAAGCAGAAGGTAATGGTTCTGTGCGCCTTTTTGATTCAACCTAGTCTGTATATCATTGATGAACCCTTCTTAGGGTTGGATCCCTTAGCAATCAATGCATTACTGGAATTAATGGTAACGATGAAGGAGCAGGGTGCCGCGATCTTAATGTCCACCCATATCCTGGCAACAGCGGAAAAATATTGTGATCGCTTTGTCGTTTTGCATGAAGGAGAAGTTCGTGCACAAGGAACTTTGAAGGAGCTGCAAACGGAGTTCAATTTACCAGGTTCTTCCTTAGATGAAATCTATATCGCGCTGACAAAGGAGAAAGAACATGCATGATTTTTTTCTATTAAGGCGGCAACGCCACCAGAAAAAAATGATGAAATACATGCGTTATGTACTGAATGATCATTTTGTTTTGGTGTGCTTGTTCTTAGTTGGCGGGCTAGCCTTTTATTATTCAAATATCTTAAAGCAATTACCGCCGGATTTTCCTTGGAGTCTGCCGATCGTTGGTATCGTCTGGTGGCTGATTTTACCGTTTGGTAAGTTAGCGACGTTAGTGGAGCCTGCCGATATGACCTTTTTATTGCCAAAGGAAAAAGAAATGGGTGGCTATCTGTCACGTGGCTTGCGCCATTCGCTGGCTTTTCCTTTCGTAGTAGAGCTGCTTGTTTGCGGAGCGTTATTGCCGCTAGTTGTTCTAGCCAAACAGGTCAGTTTTATCAATTTTTTCTTCTATTTAGTTATGCTTTGGTGTTTGAAGCTTGGAAATCTGCGGATTCAACGCCTGGCTTGTTATCAAAGAACACATGAAGAAACGCGAAGATTGACCTTAATGTGGTTTATCACAAGCGGTGTAACGATTTTTCTGAGTTTATATGTGACGGCTTGGCTCGGGAGTATCGTAGCACTAGCTTTGACCTTTGGATTCATTACTTTGACTCAAGAAAAAGATCGATTGTTGGATTGGAGTAAAATGATTGATCAGGAAAATGCTCGGTTGCATCGAATCTATCAGTTCATTAATTTATTTACAGATGTTCCAGAAGTTGAAGCAAAGGTTCGCCGAAGAAAATATTTAGACAGCCTGTTAGCAAGAATTTCTTTCAAACAAGAAAATACCTATCTCTACTTATTTGCTCGCGGAGCGTTGCGTGGTGCAGAGTTTGGCGGATTATTCTTTCGGCTGTTGACCGTGGGGGGCGTCTTGCTTTTCTCACTAAATGATTTTCGTTTTGTCGTAGGGGTCAGTCTGTTGTTTATTTACCTGATCGGCTTTCAAATGATCCCATTATATAGTCAGTTTGATTATATTAGTGCGACGCAGCTTTATCCCGTTCAGAAAAAGTTTAAGAAAGCAGCTTTACAACGCTTAATAGTGATCTTATTGATTGCTGCAGCGTTCATCTTTACATTGTGTAGTTTGGTGCATTTGTCAATCATTGGAAGTTTGGTCTTACTTATGTTACTTTTAATCGAAATCGGTTTGTTTGCTTGGTTCTATCTCCCAGCAAGAATAAAGAAAATGGAGGATTAGTGGATGAAGGTATTGTGGAATGAAAAGATCGTAGATGAATCAGAAGTAAAAATTGATTTGGAAGATCGCGGCTACCAATTTGGCGACGGTATTTATGAAGTTATTCGTATTTATGATGGCTATATGTACACAGAAAAAGAACACTTGGACCGGCTGTGGACTAGCGCAGAAAAAATCCGCATGACACTTCCATTTACAAAGGAAGAACTGAGTCAACGCTTGCATCGTCTCGCAGATGAGGTTGGATTGGAAAATGCACGGGTCTATTTTCAAGTGACTCATGGTACAGCAAAACCACGTCTGCATAATTTTCCTGATCCTAAAGAAGTTCAGCCAGTTTTGGTGGCTGATATTCAACCAGCTTCACGGCCAAGCGCAAAACAAAATATTGGTATCCGCGCTGGTTTTGTAGAAGATAAACGCTGGCTGCATTGCGATATCAAATCAATCAGCCTCTTAGGAAATGTTTTAGCGTTGGATGAAGCGCAACAAAAAGGATATGATGAAGCGGTTTTGGTCCGGGATGGGAATGTGACGGAAGCCTCAGCATCAAACTTATGGATGGTGAAAGACGAGGTGCTTTACACACATCCAGACGGGAATTTGGTTTTGCCGGGAATCACGAAGATAAAAATTCGCGAATTGGTAAACGCATTGGGTATCGAACTGAGAGAAGAAACCTTCACGAAAGAGGAATTATTGGCGGCAGACGAATGCTTTAAAACAAGTTCAGTAGCCGAGATCATGCCGATTATTGAGATTGATGATCATAAAATCGGTGATGGGATGCCAGGAAAAATGACGAAGAAAATCCTAAACGCCTATATCGAAGCAGTGAATTTAGCAGTGCAGGCGCATCGTGATGAAAAATAATCAAAGAAGAACATACATGCCCTTGACGAAGCGACCTTCCCCGACTACAATAGTAAATACGTTTAAAATGCTAGGGGAGGGCCTTGGGAATGGAGTTTCAGTTGGATAGTGACTGGCGTGTGCAGCCGATCAAAGGCGATACGGGAAAAACGTATATCGGCTATCGTGACGAAGATCGCGTCTTCATTAAACGAAATACCACCCCAATGTTGGCGGCTTTATCTCGTGAAGGAATCGCACCAAAACTAGTCTGGATCAAACGGACAGGGAATGGTGATACTTTGACTGCTCAGGAATGGTTGGACGGTCGAATTCTTGAACCAGAAGAAATACCACGTCGGAATGATGTGGTGGATGTATTGTATCATTTGCATCACTCGCCTTCATTGAAAGTGATGTTGAAGAAAATGGGGGGACGTCAAGTTTCACCTCAGCAGCTGTTAGCTGATTACGAAGCAAATTTACCGACAATGATCGAGCAAAATGCGTTTATAGAATTAGTCTATGATTATTTGAAGAAAAATATTCCGACTTACGCTAAGAAAAACTATACAGTCGTGCATGGCGATGTCAATCATCGAAACTGGTTAGTTTGTTCAAACTATCTGTATTTAGTCGATTGGGACTCGGTAATGTTTGCCGATCCGGCATTAGATATCGGCACGATCTTAGGTAACTATGTTCCGCTATCTAGCTGGAGCAAATGGCTCGTCCGTTACGGAATCCGTCCAACGGATGACAATATGGAACGAATTTATTGGTACGGTCTAATGAGTTTACTATTAGAGATTGCTCGTCAATACAAACGGCAAGAATTTCACCATATGAATCAATCAATTCTACAATTAAAACGAATTTTTGCTGGAAGCTGAACGTTTCGTTCAGCTTTTAGTTTGGACAGATATAAAAATGAATACAGGCAGCCGTAGTGGCTGTGAGTTTTATTGATAAACTTCTTATAATAATGAAAAAGATAAATAGATAATAGAATCGTTTTTTTGGAGGAGAACTATGCGAGTTAGAAATCGTCCGGGTGCTGCAGAAATGCTGGCAGCTCGCCCAGAATATGTTGTACAAGAACCTGAAGCGTGGAAGGGGCGCTGGGCCGAACGTTTTGGAAACGATCATCCAATTCATATTGAAATCGGCATGGGTAAAGGCCAGTTCATTACTGGTATGGCGAAGGCTCATCCTGATATCAACTATATTGGTGTAGAGATGCAAGTCAGTGTTCTCTCTCTGGCATTGGATAAACTGATTGAAGCAGAATTACCTAATTTACAGCTGCTGCATGTCGATGGTTCAGAGTTAACGAACTATTTCGCTGATAGTGAAGTGGATCAAATTTATTTGAATTTTTCTGATCCATGGCCTAAGAAAAAGCATGAAAAACGTCGCCTAACATCACCAAGTTTTTTAGCGGTGGATGAAGAAATCTTACGTCCTGCTGGGGAGATTCATTTTAAAACGGATAATCAAGGACTATTCGAGTATTCATTAAGCAGCTTCTCGAAATACGGGATGATACTTGAACAAGTTTGGTTGGACCTACATGAAAGTACCTACGAAGGTAATATAATGACAGAATATGAAGAAAAATTTTCCAACAAAGGTCAACGGATTTATCGAGTGGAAGCACGGTTTCAAGATAAAACAAAAAAATAATTATTGAGAAGATGAGCTGATTTTTTTTAGCTTATCTTCTTTTTTTGATTATTTGGATTTCTTTTACGTATCTTATTTTTAGAGGTGAAAGGAATGGAGATTGAACAGTTTTCAGACGAGTTGATTCAATATGGTTTCGAACATCAAATGCAGGATTTATATTTGTTACCTCGAGGAGAAAAGTACCGCTACTTTTTTCGGAGAGGCCCCTTCTATGAGCATAAAAACTCGAATCTATCCTATGTTGATAATGAATTGTGTGTGGTTACGGCCCTGCAGTTGATCAATCGGTTCAAATACTTGGGTCAAATGGATGTCAGTGAAAAAAGAAAGGCCCAACTGGGTGCGATCTCCTACTCCTTGCCTCATGGAGAACAACGATTGCGGCTCTCTACTGTGGGAAATTATTTGCAGCAAGAAAGTTTAGTTGTTCGTTTTTTGCATCAATTTGGACGCAGCCCAGAGGTTTATCATCTAGCTGAACAACTTGAAATACTCCAGAAACATACGAAGAGACGGGGATTATATTTATTCTGCGGTCCTGTCGGTTCTGGGAAAACGACCTTGATGTATAAGCTGGCACGTGAGATGGATGGACAGGTAATCACGATTGAAGATCCTGTAGAAATTGAAGAACCGGACTTTTTACAGCTGCAAGTAAATGAAAAAATTTACCAGAGCTACGATGAATTAATCAAGTTGTCCTTAAGACATCATCCCGATGTTCTGATCATTGGAGAGATTCGTGATACGAAAACGATTCAGGGTGCGATCCGAGCAGCATTAACAGGTCATTGCGTTTATGCAACTTTGCATGCTTCTAGTTTGGAATCAGCCCATGCAAGGATTTATGAGTTAGGCGGTGAAGCTTCACTGCTAAAAGAGTGTTTGCAAGGTATCGTTTATCAAGAACTGAAGTCAGTTAATGACACAGTGGGGTTGTTGACTAGCTATCATTTTTATCAAGAGAACCTGCAGTTTACTTGGGAAGAAGGGTTAAGTCGTGTGGCGCAAAAACAAAATGACGAGGAAGCAACGGATTGATTTTGTCCATCTCTTAGGGGACCTGTTAGAAAATGGTTTTAGTTTACAACAGGCTTTTGATTTTTTTATTAACGCGAATCTTTTTGATTCGTCCATTTTGGATACGGTTCAACAAGACCTTCATGAAGGAAAAAGTTTAGCAGCGAGTTTCTCCCAAATGAATTATTCGAATGATCAAGTATTGCAGATCGAATTAGCAGAATCTCATGGGAATCTTTCCCAAACACTATTAGGAATCGCAGAACAAATGCGTCTGGTACAGCGTCAACGGGAGAATTTTTTAAAGGCTGTGTCGTATCCACTGCTTTTACTCGTTTTTTTAATTGTCATTTTATTAGGAATGCGTTTTTTCTTGCTTCCTCAACTATTAGACAGCGGTATGATTCGAGCAGAAGATTTTTCAGTACAATTGATTGAATCAGTGCCATTAATTGGATTGGGCATGATCATTCTTTTACTTTTCTTGGTTCTAGGATGGCAAAGCTGGGGTAAGCGACAGGACTATTTGGTACGCTTTCGTTTCTTAGCAAAAATACCGCTTATTGGCTCTTTGTTCAGTAATTATTATTCTGCTTACTTTGCATTAGAGTGGGGAAAGCTTTTTCAACAGGGACTGGAGTTGCAACAGATCATCGAATGCTTGCTGGTGATCGATGGGAAATCCTTGATGCAGGAACTGGCAGCTGATCTAAAGGTGCGTTTAGGACAAGGAAATACTCTGGCAGAGGAACTAAAGCGATATCCTTTTTTAACCAAAGAATTCAGTCGGATCGTCTTTCAAGGAGAAGCTCGCGGAAATCTAGCAAAAGAATTACTAACCTATAGTCAATTAGTCTGGCGTCGCTTTTTTAATCAATTGGAATTTTTGTGTTCTTGGCTGCAGCCACTCGTCTTTTTGATCGTGGCTCTTTTGATTGTCAGTTTGTATTTAACGATGCTCCTGCCTTTAACAAACTTGGAGGGAATACTGTGAAGAAGAAGCTTTCAGGATTTACTTTGTTGGAAATGTTGGTTGTTCTATTTGTAATCAGCTTGCTTTTGTTGTTGTTTGTACCGAAAATTATGAGTCAAAAAGATAGCGCAAGTAAAAAAAGTGATGCAGCTATCGTTAAAGTTGTTCAGACACAGATAGAGGTTTTTGAGTTAGATTATGGTCGGAAGCCGAATGAGGGCGAATTAGTTAGTGAGAAGTATGTCAGTCAAGAACAATATGATATATATGAAAAAAATAAATAGCTTAGGCGGCTTTACTTTGATCGAAACTCTAATCGTATTAGCATTGGTGAGTAGTTTCATCCTGCTGCCAACGATCGCACTAAAGAGTTGGCAAAGCCGATTGGAAAAAGTATTTTTTTATTATCAGTTTGAGAAATCAATTTTACATTTGCAGCAAGTCGCTATCGCAGATCATAAATTAACTAGAATCTATCTTTATAATAGTTCCCAGTTAATTGTTTTTTATACCGGTCACACAGAATTACCATGGAAAAACTTAGAAGTTCCTAAATCTATCAAGCTTGGCAGTAGCCATACGATCGATTTCAAAGCTGGGACTGGGAACATTTCAACGAATCAGCCTGGAAATGGGAATATCCCCAAAGTGGTATTTGTTGACGAAGGGCAGCCAATCACCTATCAATTTCAATTAGGAAGTGGTCGATTTGAAAGGAAATAAGGGGTATATCTTATTAGAAAGTTTGATCAGCTTAGCTATTTTATTGATTATTGTAACAAGCTATCTCGGGGTAACGACTAAAATGCAGAGAGAGAGCCAACAACGCTTAGCTAATCTCGAAAATTATCGTGATCTTTACACCGAAACTAGACGTTGCCGGCTACACTCAGTGGAGTCGCTGAAGCCGCAGATTGAAGTATCTTTGACAAATGGGGTGGCTTCAAACCAGCAGGGAGGGATAGTGATTGCCAAAAAATAGTGGTTTCACTTTGTTAGAAAGCATGGTAGCACTTATGATGCTGAGTGGTACTCTACTACTGCTCTCGGGCTTGATTCAGCATGCACACAAAATGGAACAATCCCTCAGCGGCTATCATCAATTGGAGTGGGAAATTTTTTTGCTGCAGCTGGATAATGAGCTAAATGATGTAGAATATCTCAAAACTACGTCACAGGAAATTTTGACTAAGAGCAGAGATGGCAAAAAAACAATTACAATCAGAAAGTATCAAGAGCAGATAATAAAATCTGATGGCTACCAGCCTTTATTGACGGGAGTGAGCAAATTTGTTTGCCAAGAAAAAAATCATGGAGTGGACTTTGCCGTTACTTTTACTGACGGGAAACAAAAAGAAGGTACGTGGATCTTTGAATAGCCAAGGCGGAGTGTTGCTATCCGTCTTATTGGCTATTTTTTTGTTCAGTTTTTTGCTCTTGAATCTAACCACCAGTTACTATCAAACGGCGGATTTAGTCTCACGTACCGAACAATTGTATGAAGCAAAAATAGCTAAAGAACTTTTTTTAGCCGATTATCCTGAGTTAAAAAATAAAAATGGAATATGGAACTTTAACAAAGGTGAGCTAGTCTACGATACTGAGGAGAATCGAGTGAAAATAGTTGTGAAAATGAAAGAGAAAACCTATCTTTTTTATGAAAATATTAACACATCAAATTCATCTGATTGATATAGCTTGAATGATTAAGTGAATGAAGGATAATATAGTGATAATGATACTTTTATGAAGAATTATGAAATCGATGATAAAAGAAAGAAAGCGATTGATTAATTGGATTATGTTCGCTAAAATAGAACAGGTATCGTGAGTGTTATATTAGTATGTGAGGTGCAAGATGAATCCAGAAAAAATTGAGACAGCTTTTTCTTTAATGGAAGAAGCGATCATCACATTGCAGCATTCACTAGGAACTTCTTTTTTTGACGCTTACATCGAAAATACGGAGAACTTAGTTGACAATGCAAAAGTACGTGTGCTTGATCAACAACCAGATGCAGCTACAGTGGCAAAAATCGAGAAACTTTATCAAGAGTTACTAGAGCTGGGGCTAGAAAAAGAAGAATGGCGCAAGTTGACCCAATTGATTTTGCTTAAGGGATCAAAAACGGAAAGCTTACAGCCCAATCATCAATTGACTCCGGATAGTATCGGTTTCTTGTTTGTCTTTTTGATTGAACAGCTAACATTGAAAAAAGATCAAGCCATAGATATTTTAGATATCACTGTGGGAATGGGAAATTTACTGCTGACTACGTTAATTAATTTACAGGCGGCTAACTATTCTGTAAAAGGAGTCGGCGTGGATAATGATGAGACTTTACTAGCAATTGCTGCTTCAGACAGTTTGCTGATGGAAGAAGAAATAAAGTTATATCATCAAGATAGTTTGCAAGATTTATTGGTCGACCCGGTGGACTATGTAATTGGGGATCTTCCAGTAGGCTACTACCCGAACGATCAGCAAGCAGAGAAATTTGTGACACATTCTGAAAAAGAACACAGCTACGCCCATCATCTGCTGATGGAACAAGCCATGAATTACGTGAAACCTGCTGGTTTTGGTTTGTTCTTAGTGCCGAGCAACTTCTTAGAGACCGAGCAAGGTCCATTGTTGCAGAAATGGTTAAAAGAGGAAGTACTATTGCAAGGAATCATCCAATTACCGGATGAATTATTTAAGTCCGAACATTCACGTAAAAGTATTTTACTCTTGCAGAAAAAGGGTGAGACAGCTGCGCAGGCGGAAAAAGTCTTACTCGTGCATTTACCTTCATTAAAAGATCCAGCGCAAGTAACAGAATTTTTCAAAAAATTCGAAGACTGGAAGTCTTCTAATTTATAAAACTGCTCTATGAGCGATAAGCAATTCAACTATAAAAAATATCAGTCCAAAAGAAGAAAAAAGGAGAGTCAAAATGTCAAAAACAATCGCAATCAATGCAGGTAGTTCAAGTCTTAAGTGGCAGCTTTATCAGATGCCTGAAGAATCAGTAATCGCAAAAGGAATCGTAGAACGGATTGGTTTGAGTGATTCGATCTTCACGATCAAATATGGCGATGGACAAAAATTCGAACAGATTTTAGACATCAAAGACCACGAAGTTGCGGTTCAAATGTTATTAGATCAATTGATTGAATTAAAAATCATCGGATCATTTGATGAAATCACAGGTGTTGGGCATCGTGTTGTTGCCGGCGGAGAATATTTCAAGGATTCTGTTTTGATTGATGACGATGTTTTAGCGAAAATTGAAGAGTTAAGTGAGTTTGCACCGTTGCACAATCCAGCAAATGCAATGGGGATTAAAGCTTTCCGTCATATTTTACCAAACGTGACCAGCGTAGCAGTATTTGATACATCTTTCCATGCAACTATGCCAGCTACAAATTATTTGTATAGTATTCCAAAAGAATACTATGATAAATACGCAGCTCGTAAATATGGTTTTCATGGAACAAGTCATCGCTATGTTTCAGAACGCGCCGCAGAGTTATTAGGCAAACCAATTGAAGAAACGAAGATCATTACTGCTCATATCGGTAATGGCGGTTCAGTGACTGCTGTTGAAGGCGGAAAATCAGTCGATACCTCAATGGGCTTTACTCCATTGGCGGGTCTGACCATGGGGACACGTGCTGGTGATATCGATGCTTCTTTATTACCATACTTAATGGAAAAAGCAGGTATCAAAGATATCAATGAAATGATTGACGTGCTGAATAAAAAATCAGGCGTTTTGGGACTGACAGGTATCTCAAGTGACATGCGCGACATCGAAAACGGCGCTGAAGAAGGCAATGAAGATGCAATCTTGGCATTAGACATTTACTGTGATCGTATCCGTAAATACATTGCTCAATATATTTCAGTCATGAACGGTGTAGATGCGATTGTCTTCACTGCGGGTGTTGGTGAAAATGCTGACCCTGTTCGCCGCATGGTATTAGAAAATCTAACTTGGTTCGGCATCGAGATCGATGAAGAAATCAATAAGAGCATCCACGGAAAAGAAGCAGAACTTTCAACTGAAAATTCTCGCGTGAAAGTATATGTGATTCCGACCGATGAAGAAGTAATGATCGCTCGCGATGTAGAACGGTTAAGTAAATAGATAGTTTAGCCTTTGCCAATAAACCGGCAAAGGCTTTTTTCTATATGATCAGATGAGAAATCTGAAAGCATAATTTTGTTGTATCAGAACAAAACTATGCTATTTTTTTATGCTACACTTTTTATGAAAGTGAGAGTGACTGTCTATGAGCGAAAAACGAAATATCGAACGTTCCATTCAAGAATACGTTCCCGGGAAACAGGTCACACTTGCTCATTTGATTCCTCATGCCAATCAGGAAGTCTTCGAAAAGCTTGGTCTTGAACATACCGGTGATGCGATCGGGATTTTAACGATTACTCCTAGTGAAGCATCGATTATTGGTGCAGATATTGCCAAAAAGTCGGGAAATGTTTCGATTGGTTTTATGGATCGGTTCAGTGGGGCAGTGGTGATTATCGGGGAAGTATCGTCCGTTGAATTTGCGTTAAAGCAGGTAATAAGTTCGCTTGCAAACATCTTAGATTTTGATATTCCAGAGATTACTAGGACTTAGCTATGAAACGAATCATTTTTATCGGAGAGACTGGATCAGGAAAAACCACTCTGATGCAGATCCTAAATGACTGGGAAGTAAAATATCATAAGACGCAGCAGGTCTATTTTACAGACAACGTGATCGATACACCGGGAGAATTCATGGAAAATCGTTTCTATTATAATGCTTTGGTAAGCTCGGCTGTCGGCGCTGATTGTATCGCGATCGTTCAGAGCATTCACAGCAGCCAGAACTATTTTCCACCATACTTTTCATCACGATTTACGAAGCCAATGATCGGGATTATTACAAAAACAGATTTAGAGCATAGTCAGGCTGATCTTGATTTGGCACAAAAAAGACTGCGCTTGGCTGGAGCCAGAAAAGTATTTTCATTATCTGCGATGAATAAAGATGGTCTTACGAGTCTAAAAGAATTTTTATTAGCAGATGGTTTTTGACAGCGCATTCAATATGATGTATTATAAAAACGCAAAGAATTGAATAAGAGCATTCGGGACAGGGAACAAGGTGTGAATCCTTGGCAGCCCCTTTCTACTGTATAAGCAGACAAAATCTCAAAAAGCCACTTTCGGGAAGGCGAGATGGAGGATGAAGCGAAGTCAGGATACCTGCCCTTTTGCTGAGATAATTGTATTGGGAGAGTTATTTCACCAAAAAAAGTCATAATGATGTTTATTTGGTGAGGTGTCTTTCAGGCACCTCACTTTTTTTGCGAGTTCTACTTTTCGCAGTTTGTATAGCATAAAAATTGATACTAGTGAAATCGTCTGGGAACATAGGCAAAAAAACAGCCGTGAACCGGCTGTTTAGAATAATTACTTTATTTTTCGATAGTTGACGGGAGTCATGCCAACAAGTTCTTTGAAGATCTTGCAGAAATAGCTGGTTTGTGAGTATCCGATATTTTGTGAGATCGATTTAATACTCAAATTGGATTGGGTCAAAAGAACTTTTGCTTGTTCAATTCGTTGCTGATTTAAGTAAGTAATAAAGCTAACACCGATTTCCTTTTTGAATAAGCGACTGAAATAGAACTGACTTAGGTAAACATGATTCGCGACATCTTCAAGCGTTAAGTTCGTCGTTAAATTCGTATCAATATAAGAAATCGCTTTGCGAATCTCATCATTTTTTGAATTAATTGAATCTTTCGTTTCCTTCTTGGCTGTGTGAAAGTTAAATTTAATTTGATCACGAGGTTCAGTGTCATTGAAGTGATAGTCGCCAATTGTTTTTAGTAGGGCAGCTGCTGATTCGATTTGAGTAGTATTGACCGTCTTGACTTTTTTTCGAGCTTGGCGCAATTCTGGAGAAGTTTCCCAATGAGTGACGATCGGGTGGATACGGGTATATGGATTTTTTGTGTCATCGGTGATCTCTACTTGACCAAATAAGGCGAATCCGATTAATTGATTATTGCTAATAATAGGTAATGAAATATCAGTGAGTCCAGCGTGACAACGATAAATACAAGGATTACCATTTTTGGAAGCCTCTAAACCACCAAATGCGTCACATTTCTGACAGAGTGATTTAAACTCTGGGTTGGATCGCATCAACTGGCAAAAAGGCGAGAAATTATAAAGGTCGGAAGTTTCCTTTCCATGTATATCAACAAGTACTGAGCCGAAATCTGCGGCAAGTGCAAAATCTTGGATGGTTTTGGAAAGTTGCAAGGAACTGTGCGAATTCAATGTACTAATATTTTCCATGTAAGCGCCTCCTAGTCATCTATCATTTTACCAGAACATAATTTTATTTTAAATCTTGTTTAGACCAATAACATTATTTTGACCAGCAGAAGACAAAATATTGATATTTTTTGAACTTAATTGACCACTGATTAAGGCTTGTTTGATGATGTCTTGACACTTTTCTACAACAAAATTTTAACATTGGAATTAATCCGACTAAAAGATAGGACAAATTTGTTCTATCTTTTTTGTTTATCATTATAAATGTAAGTGCTATCAAAATAATTAGGAGGTATGTTTTATGCAACAGGAAGCGCTAGGAATGATAGAAACTAGGGGGTTGATTGGTGCGATCGAAGCAGCTGATGCGATGGTAAAAGCTGCGAATGTTTCCTTAGTTGGGACGGAAAAAATTGGCTCTGGATTAGTCACTGTGATGGTACGAGGAGATGTAGGAGCGGTCAAAGCAGCAGTTGATGCAGGTGTTTCTGCGGCGGACGCAGTAGGAGAAGTTGTTTCTAATTATGTTATTCCACGGCCACATACTGAAGTTGAAGGCTTGCTCCCTAAGTCAGAATAGAAAGGGTGGGATAGCTGATGGCAAACACAGATCAAAAGATCGATGAGATCATGAAGCGCGTGCTCGCAAAAATGGAAACAGGAAATGAGATGAAAACCACTAACGGAGGAGATCAAAAAATGATTGAAAAGCAATGTGCATTGACTGAATACGTAGGAGCTACAGAGTTTGGAGATACGATTGGGTTAGTAATTGCTAACGTAGATTCATCCTTATTAGAAACAATGAAACTAGAGAAAAAATATCGTTCAATCGGAATTGTTGGTGCCCGTACTGGTGCCGGACCTCATATTATGGCGGCTGATGAAGCTGTAAAAGCAACAAACACAGAAGTTATCCTTATCGAAATGCCTCGGGACACAAAAGGCGGAGCTGGTCATGGTTCGATCGTGATCTTTGGCGGCGATGATGTATCTGATGTGAAACGTGCAGTAGAAGTTACGTTGAAAGAAGTAGATACTCGTACGTTTGGCGATGTATATGGAAATGAAGCAGGGCATATCGAATGTCAATATACAGCACGTGCTAGTTTTGCATGCAATAAAGTATTTGGTGCCCCTGTTGGAAAAGCATTCGGGATTTTAGTTGGCGCTCCTGCCGCAATTGGTGTTGTAATGGCTGATACGGCGTTGAAATCTGCCAATGTTGACGTAGTATCTTACGCTACTCCGCAAAATGGACAAAGCTTCTCAAATGAGGTAACGATGACAATTACAGGTGATTCTGGAGCTGTTCGTCAAGCGATTATTTCAGCTCGCGATATTGGTTGCCAATTGTTGGGAACAATGGGAAGTACGCCTAAAAATGATCAACCATCATACATTTAAAAGTGGGAGTGAAAAATAGATGAAATCAAAACGATTTGAAGAACTAGAAAAAAGACCGGTCAATCAAGATGGTTTCGTAGATGAATGGGTAGAGGAAGGCTTAATTGCCATGCAAAGCCCTAATGACCCTAAGCCAAGTATCAAGATCGTTAATGGCGAAGTGGTTGAACTAGATGGAAAAGACAAAGCCGACTTTGATTTGATCGATTCATATATTGCTCAATACGGAATTGATTTAACCCGTACTGAAGAAGTAATGGCGATTCCTTCTAAAGAGTTAGCGAACAAAATCGTCGATCCAAACATCTCTCGGGAAGAAATCGTTCAATTAACTACCGCAGCTACACCCGGTAAATTGAATGAAGTTGTTGGCTACATGAACGTAGTTGAAATGATGATGGCCGTTCAAAAAATGCGGGCACGTCGTCGTCCTACGACACAATCACACGTGACAAACGTGCGGGACAATCCTGTACAAATTGCGGCAGATGCGGCTGAAGGCGCTCTACGTGGCTTTGATGAACAAGAAACGACAGTTGCCGTGGCTCGTTATGCGCCATTTAACGCAGTGGCAATCATGGTTGGTTCACAAACAGGTCGTCCAGGTGTTCTGACTCAATGTTCATTGGAAGAAGCGACTGAACTTGATTTAGGAATGCGCGGATTTACCGCTTATGCGGAAACAATTTCTGTATATGGTACAGAACAAGTATTTACCGATGGAGATGACACGCCATGGTCTAAAGGCTTCTTAGCTTCTTGTTATGCTTCACGGGGTCTGAAAATGCGCTTTACTTCGGGAACTGGATCAGAAGTACAAATGGGTTATGCAGAAGGCAAATCCATGCTTTATCTTGAAACACGCTGTATCTTCTTAACAAAAGCAGCAGGGGTTCAAGGCTTACAAAATGGTTCAATCAGTTGTATTGGTGTTCCAGGAGCAGTTCCTTCAGGGATTCGGGCTATCTTAGCAGAAAACTTGATTGCAATGCTGCTTGACTTGGAAGTAGCTTCAGGTAATGACCAAACCTTCTCACATTCAGATATTCGCAGAACGGCTCGTCTGTTGATGCAGTTCTTGCCAGGAACTGACTTCATTTCATCAGGATATTCAGCAACACCAAACTACGACAACATGTTTGCTGGATCAAACTTCGATGCAGATGATTTCGATGACTACAATGTTATCCAACGTGACCTGAAGGTAGATGGCGGATTGCGGCCAGTTAGTGAAGAAGATGTTATTGCAATCAGAAATAAAGCAGCAAGAGCATTACAAGGATTATTTGATAAATTAGGCTTGCCAACGATCACGGATGAAGAAGTAGAAGCTGCGACTTATGCTCGCGGATCACAGGACATGCCAGAACGTGACATGGTTCAAGATATTAAGGCGGCTCAAGAGCTGTTAACACAAGGTAAGACAGGTTTGGATCTTGTAAAAGGCTTATCGGATAGCGGTTTCGAAGATGTAGCTCAAAGCTTGCTTAGTCTGTTGAAACAACGTGTTGCTGGAGATTTCTTACAAACTTCTTCAATATTTGATGCGGATTGGAATGTAATCTCTGCTGTCAATGACAAAAATGATTATGCCGGACCAGGAACAGGTTACCGCCTTGATGGTTCCGAATGGGAAAAAGTAAAAGCGATCCCTAAAGCAATCAATCCGAAAGATATTTAAGGAGGAGTAAAAATGACAGAACTGAATGAAAATCTTTTGCGCTCCATTATTAAAGAAGTTTTATCTGAAATGGAAGCAAGTACAGGAGATCAACCTGTTGCGTTTGAACAACCAAAAGCAGAACCTGCTGCATCATCTGATTGGTTTAAATCTGTCGGTGTGGCTCAACCAGGAAATTCTCAGGATGAAGTAGTTATTGCCGTGGCTCCAGCCTTTGCAGAGTCGCAAACGACCAATATTTTAGGCGTACCACACAAAGAAATTTTGAAACAAGTTATTGCCGGAATTGAAGAAGAAGGCTTAAAAGCTCGGGTTGTTAAGGTGTATCGTACTTCCGATGTTGCCTTTGCAGGTGTTGAAGGAGATAAACTATCTGGTTCAGGTGTTTGTGTGGCAATCCAATCAAAAGGAACCTCCATCATTCATCAGAAAGACTTGCAGCCGTTATCAAATCTAGAGCTGTTCCCGCAAGCACCGCTGATTGATTTAGAAACATATCGTGCGATGGGGAAAAATGCCGCGAAGTATGCTAAGGGTGAGTCTCCAAACCCAGTGCCAATGATGAATGACCAAATGGCTCGACCAAAATATCAAGCTTTATCAGCTTTGCTTCATATTAAAGAAACAAAGCATGTAGTAATCGGAAAACCAGCAGAAGAAATTTCTGTAACTTTATAGTGAGGTGACTAGAATGAATGAGCAATCTATCGAGAGTTTGGTTCGAGGAATCTTAAAAGATATGAATAACGGTGCAGGAAGCGCAGCACCGGAAAATCCAGTTAATACTGGCACAGCAACTGTTGCTGATTATCCAATCGCGAAAAATCACCCGGATTGGATCAAAACAAATACTGGCAAAACATTAGACGATATTACATTAGAGAATGTTTTGAATGGATCACTAACACCAGATGATTTAAAAATTACTCCTCGTATTTTAAAAGCACAAGGGGAAATTGCGACAAGTGCTGGCAGAAAAACAATCGCGAATAACTTTGATCGCGCGTCTGAGTTGACTGCTGTTCCTGATGCACGCGTGTTAGAAATGTATAATGCGTTACGCCCTTACCGTTCAAGCAAACAAGAATTATTAGATATCGCAACTGAGTTGGAAACAAAATATAATGCAACAATCAGTGCCGGCTATATTCGTGAAGCGGCTGAGCATTATGAAAAACGGAAAAAACTTAAGGGCGATAACTAATTTCTAGTTCGGAATTTCAGGAAGAGGAGCAATGAATGATGAAACGTGTAATTGGGATTGATATTGGAAATTCCTCAACTGAAGTTGCTTTGGTTGAAATAGATGACCATCAACATGTCCGATTCCTAGAATCAGCAATTGCGGACACGACCGGAATAAAAGGGACGAAGAAAAATTTATTTGGAGTCTATAAGGCGATCAATGAGGCTTGCTTCAAAAATCGTTTAAAGGTTGAAGACATCGATCTGATTCGAATCAATGAGGCAACTCCGGTTATCGGTGATGTGGCGATGGAAACAATTACAGAGACGATCATTACAGAATCAACCATGATCGGTCATAATCCTAAAACGCCAGGCGGTTTGGGATTGGGCGTTGGGACTACGCTGCGCTTTGGTGAATTTGAAAAGCTTGCCCAAAAGGATACTCCTTATATTTTGATCATCAAGAAATCTTTTGATTTTGACGATGTGGCACGCCAAATAAATCAATTTGCTGCAAATGGCTATCTCATTACTGCTGCAATCATGCAATCAGATGATGGTGTTTTAGTAAACAACCGCCTGAACAATAAGATTCCGATCGTTGATGAAGTTTCTTACATTGATAAGGTTCCTGTCAATATGCTGGCAGCAGTCGAAGTAGCTGAAACAGGCCGTGGTGTTTCACAATTATCAAATCCTTATGGGATTGCCACAGTCTTTGACCTTGATTCAGAGGCAACGAAAAACATCGTTCCAGTTGCACGTGCCTTAATTGGAAATCGTTCTGCAGTTGTGATTAAAACACCAAAAGGCGATGTCAAAGCACGTACAATTCCTGCTGGGAAAATTGAGATTACTGGCGGGAATCGCCGTAGCACTGTAGGAATTTCTGCTGGAGCTGAAAAGATTATGGAGGCCGTTTCGGCTTTCGAAGTGATCGATAATGTTACCGGAGAATCAGGCACAAATGTTGGTGGCATGTTAGAAAAAGTTCGTTTAACAATGGCAGAACTGACAGACCGCCCCGTGAATGAGATCTTTATTCAAGATTTATTAGCGGTAGATACTTTCGTGCCGATCAGCGTCAAGGGTGGTTTGGCTGGTGAATTTTCGATGGAACAAGCTGTTGGGATCGCATCAATGGTCAAATCAGATCATTTACAGATGTCAAAAATTGCGGATGAAATTCAACAGGATCTGGGAATAAAAGTTGAAATCGGTGGCGCAGAAGCTGAAGCAGCAATCTTAGGTGCGTTGACGACACCGGGAACTTCCGCCCCATTGGCAATTTTAGACCTAGGTGCTGGTTCGACAGATGCTTCTATTATTAAGAAGGATGAAAGGATCGTAGCGACTCATTTGGCGGGTGCTGGTGATATGGTTACGATGCTGATCCAGTCGGAATTAGGATTAGAAGATGTGTATTTGGCTGAGGATATCAAGAAATATCCATTAGCAAAAGTAGAAAATATTTTTTATATTCGACATGAGGATGGCTCCGTTCAATTCTTTGACGATCCACTAGATCCATCTTTGTTTGCCAAAGTGGTTGTTGTAACACCAGATGGTTATGTGCCAATTCCGGGGGATGATTCGATTGAAAAAATTCGCATCGTTCGCCAAACAGCAAAAGAACGGGTCTTTGTGACGAACGCGTTACGGGCATTGCGGCGAGTAAGTCCAACTGGCAGCATTCGAGACATTCCATTTGTGGTGATTGTTGGCGGATCAGCATTAGACTTTGAAATACCTCAGATCGTCACGAATGCACTCTCTCATTATGGATTAGTCGCAGGACGCGGAAATATTCGTCAAATCGAAGGTCCGCGAAATGCTGTAGCGACCGGGTTGATTCTTTCCTATTTGAGGGAGGGATTCGATGGAGCTTGATTTAAATGTTCGACCAGTGATATTGATCTATCATTCTAAAACTTCGTCAATGAATGATATTCAATATGTACTTTATGGTTTGGAGGAGGAGAAGATTCCTTTTTCTATTGAACAAAGAGATTTCTCAACAGCGACGGAGGCTGCTTATATTGCGGCAAATACCTCTTCGTTAAACGTTGGAATCGGCTATGTAAACAATGAAGTAGCCCTTCATTATAAAAACTTGGCACCAGAAACTCCTTATCAATCGATTCAACGAGTTGTAACTTGTCCGCCATTAATCTTAAAACGCTTTGGCGGAAATGCGGCACGTTTAGTAAAGGGTGTGCCATTCAACTCAATTGATCCTATGGAGGTGAAAGTATGAAGCAAGCAATTGGCCTAGTTGAAGTAAAAGGCTTGGCTAGTGCGATTGAAGTATCGGATACGATGGTCAAAGTGGCAAACGTGGAGCTCTTAGGTGTCGAAAAGGCCAAAGGGTTCGGCTGGATGACTGTGAAGGTAGCTGGTGATGTTGGCGCTGTGAAGGCAGCGGTAGATGCCGGTAAAGCTAAAGCAGTTCAACATAACGTATTTCTATCTGCGCTGGTGATTCCTCGACCAGCCAATAATTTAGAGAATTTTTTCTTCAAGAAGGAGACCAAGGTTTCAGATACAACTGAACCTGCTGAGAAATCAGAGCCAGTGACTGAACCTGTTGTATCAGAACCGGAAAAAGTTGAAGAGAAGCCACAACTAATCGAAAGACCGGAAGTCGAGAAGCCAACTAAGGAAGAACCGGCTAAAGAAGAACCGATCAAAGAAGAAACAGTCAAGGAAGAATCTGTGAAGGAAAAACCAGTCACAGAGGTACCGGTCAAGAAAGAACCAGCTAAAGAAGGACCTAAAAAGAAAAAGAGTCCGTCGAAAGGTTCAAAGAAATCTTCCGAGCCAAAAAAGAAGAAGTAAACATTGATACGAATTAGGATGTCAGTCCAACTTTGCCAGTTTTACAAAATCTATAAGAATCATTTGCTGTATATGAAAATATAGCATTGGCAGTTTAGTTGGATGATATACGTGATGAGCATGAGACTTATTTTTCGCCCTTTGAAAAATAATTTCATTGATACGAATTAGGAGGAATAAGACATGAATGATGCATTAGGAATGATTGAAACAAAAGGATTAGTCGGAGCGGTAGAAGCAGCCGATGCAATGGTTAAGGCAGCGAATGTAACACTGGTTGGAACTGAAAAAATCGGTTCTGGATTAGTTACTGTGATGGTTCGTGGAGATGTAGGTGCAGTAAAAGCCGCAGTAGATGCTGGCTGTGCAGCAGCTGAAAAAGTGGGAGAAGTGGTTTCCGTTCACGTGATCCCAAGACCGCATCGCGATGTGGACGATATTCTAGTACCTAAGCCAAAAGTAGGCAATGAATAATTACAGCATTGAGGAAATAAAAAAAATTGTTCGTGAAGTGTTATTGGAGATGCAAGCAGAAACATTTCCAATCGGCATCTCTAACCGACACATACATCTAACGGAAGAACATTTTACTATTTTATTTCCGAATGAGGTGATTGAGCCATTAAAGCCTTTGAAACAACCGGGAGAATTTGCCTCAAAACAAACGGTGACTTTGGTTGGATCAAAAGGAGAGATCAATAGAGTTCGTATTTTGGGACCACTCCGAAAACGTTCGCAAGTTGAGATTTCTAAGACCGATGCAAGAAATCTAGGGATTCAACCGCCGATACGCTTGTCAGGAAACCTGGATGATGCGGTTGAGATCACGATACGCAGTGAAGCAGCGGAACTAACAATTCCGGCAGCGATCGTGGCAAAACGTCACATCCATTTGAATGATCAAGACATGAAACGGATGAACCTAAAAAAAGGTCAAGTTGTCTCGGTCGAAATTTTTGAAGGGTCGCGAAAAACCATTTTTAACGATGTTGAATTGCGGCCGGGGAAAAATTTTGTTTTAGAAATGCATGTTGATACAGATGAAGCAAATGCAGCAGATATTAAGCCAAATACAAGAGGACGGATTATTTGTGAATAATCCAAAGGAGGAAGTATGGAATCGATCGAAAAAGCCAATCAATTATTAACATCTTTTCATGAACTTGTGACTACGAAGCAAGTGCGGGATTTTGATCCTGAAGATGGCTATAAAGTTGGAGTCGATTTGGGTACTTCCTCTATTGTATTGGTTGTTTTAGATGGGAAGGATCGACCAGTTTTTGGTGCCTTTGAATATGCGGATGTTATTCGGGATGGACTGGTTGTTGATTATCAAAAATCTGTTCAAATCGTCAATCGATTAAGAATGCAAGCAGAGGAGACATTAGGATTCGCCTTAAAGGCGGCATCAGGTGCCGTTCCACCTGGAACTGTTGGCAACAACAAACGAGTGGTTGGCAATGTCATTGAGAGTGCCAATATGATGGCGGATCAGCTAGTCGATGAACCAACAGCAGCAGCATTAGTTTTAGGAGTAGATGAGGGTGCGGTAGTAGATGTTGGCGGTGGAACGACCGGTATCAGTATTTTTAAAAAAGGTCAGCCCATCATCGTAGAGGATGAACCAACTGGCGGCACGCATATGACATTGGTGATCGCCGGGAATTATAAAATTTCGATCGAAGAAGCGGAGCTGATCAAACGAGATCCAGCACGCGATCGAGAGAATTTTATTATTTGCCGACCGGTTATTCAGCGAATGGCGAACATCACTGCGACTGTGTTAAGAAAACATCCAACAGAACCGATCTATGTGGTCGGCGGGGCGTCTTACCTATCTGAATTTGAAAAGGAGTTTTCAAATTATCTGGATCAACCAGTTTATAAACCAAAATATCCTCAATTTGTAACACCAATTGGAATTGCGATGTCTTCTACTCCGATCATTGATTGACAAAGTAAGTATTGGGCATCATGTTTCAATTTAAATAGTAACTATGTCTGCAATAAGAATTGGGAGTAAGAATATGGACGAGTTAGTTGAGCGTATTATTTCAATCATCAATCAGCGAGAACAAAATACCTTATTTCTTTCTTGTCGCACACCTTCCCATATTGATCAAGGAATCCGAGGTTTTTTATACAATAAACAGATTCATTTGACCGAGGTAGATATCCTATTTTTAGAGCGGTTCATAAGAAAAGATAGTGAAGATCCTTTAGTGAAATGGCTGTATCAAAGCTATGACTATGATTGTCACCTGACTTTTGAACTGGCTTTTTCAAACACGGATTTGATTCCAATCGAATTATTCAACGAATGTAGTGTGAAATTAATGAATAAGCAAGGAAAACAATACATTTCTTTTCCTCAAAAGATCATTACTTACCAAAAAACAGCTATGTTGACGCAGGACCATATTCTTTTATTAACGTCAAAGCAGCTGATTACAGACTTGGCCAAGGATCGATTACAGGAAAAGAAAGTGGCTGTTGTAGAAAGGAGTTTGCCCAATGCTGATGGCTAAAGTAGTTGGAAGTGTCGTTTCGACGCAAAAGGATGAATCATTGGTAGGAAAGAAATTAATGATCATTCAGCCAATCAATTCCGAACAACAAAATATCCGCTTCCATCAAGTGGCTGCCGACACAGTGGGGGCCGGCATCGGAGATTATGTTTTAACGGCAAGCGGTTCTTCTGCCAGAAAAATGTTTTCGAACCCTTCAGATGCTGTTGATCTTGCAATCGTTGGAATTATTGACACGTTTGATCTATAGGGAGCTGAGGAAAACATATGGCGATTTATACAAAAACGGGAGACAAAGGAACAACAAGCCTTTTTGATGGTACAAGAGTGGATAAATCGGATCTGCGCGTGGATACTTATGGAACTTTTGATGAATGCTGCGCTCAAGTCAGTGTGGCTCAGAAGTCGGCCATCCATTCTGAGACGATCCAACACTTAGAATGGGTCCAGCATAAGCTCTTCCAATTAAACGCAGAAATCGCAACGAAGGAAAATATCGCGAAGCTGGAAGCGAAAAGTACACTGATCGCAGAATCTGATATTCACCAGATGGAAGAATGGATTGATCAATATACGAAGCGTTTACCAGAATTGCACAGCTTTATTTTACCGGGACAGACACTCCCATCCGCCCAGCTTCATGTGGCTCGAGCGATTTGCCGTCGTGGAGAACGACTACTAACGGAATTATCGAAATCAGAGGAGCTGCGGGAAGAAGTAAGAAAGTTCGTCAATCGACTATCCGATTGTCTTTACATTTTTGCTCGGATGGAGGATCAGGCTGAGACTGAAAAAAAGCTGATCGATGAGATCCTGCGGCGCTATCTCGAACGTAGCGGGGAGAAACGAGACCAGAGCTATTTGAAGCTCAATCACAAAATTTTCCAAGCTTGTGAAGAGCAAGCAATAGCAATGGGCGTTCCAGTATCGATGGCGATCGTTAGTAAAAGCGGGAAGCTTCTAAGCTTTTATCATATGCCAGGAGCATTACTAGTCAGTGAGTCTCTGGCGCAAAAAAAAGCGTATTCTGCTGTTGCGATGAAAACAGATACCCATGAGCTGAAAGGGCTGGTTCAACCTAACGGAGATCTATACCAACTAGAAACATTGACAGAAGGACAAGTCGTGACCTTTGGTGGCGGGTTTGTCATTAGAGACGTGAATGGAGAAGTTCTAGCCGGCTTAGGAATCAGTGGAGGATCAGTCGAGGAAGATATGGCGATTGCTCAAAAAGGTTTAGAGAAGTTGAAGGAGATTTGACATGCGTGAAGAAGAAATAAAAGAAGTGATCAAAAAAATTCTTCAGGAAGCTCAAGCAACAACATCTCCAACAAAGGAATTTGGTGTTTTTGAGACCGTTGAAGAAGCAATTCATGCGGCAAAATTTGCCCAAGAATGTTATGAAAATCAAACACTAGAAACAAGGAGAAAAGTGATCAATGCAATCCGCTGCGGCATGCAGCCGCATATTGAAAAGATTGCTTGTGATACTTTAGAAGAAACAGGGATGGGGCGTTACGAAGACAAGCTCCAAAAACTGCAATTAGTTTTGGATAAAACCCCAGGTGTAGAAGATCTGAGAACGGAAGCCTTGACTGGTGATAATGGGATGACCTTGTACGAATTATCGCCTTATGGTGTGGTCGGAGCAGTGACACCAAGTACGAATCCAGCTGAGACAGTGATCTGCAATTCGATCGGGATGCTGGCGGCAGGTAACGCTGTTTACTTCAGTGTTCATCCTGGAGCAAAAAAGATTTCTCGTTGGGTCGTTAGCAAAATGAATGAACTGGTTTATGAAGCGTGCGGCATTCAAAACCTGATCGTTACAATTGCTGAACCTTCGATCGAAGCAGCTCAAGAAATGATGGTCCATCCGGATGTGCCATTATTGGCTATTACTGGCGGACCGGGCGTGGTACGCCAAGCAATGAAGAGTGGGAAAAAAGTCATTGCAGCTGGTGAAGGAAATCCTCCATCCTTAGTCGATGAGACAGCAAATGTCGAAAAAGCAGCGAAAGATATCGTGATTGGCGCCTCATTCGACAATAATATTTTATGTACGGCTGAAAAAAGCGTCGTCGTTGTGGAACAGGTAGCAGATTATTTAATTCTACAAATGGAAAAAAATGGTGCCTACCTCGTTCAAGATGAAGCCGTGATTCAAAAGATGGTAGAAATGACGATCATGGAAAATGGCGCTCCGAGCCGTAAATTTATCGGGAAGGATGCCAACTATATTTTAGCTGAAGCGGGAATCAAGGTTGATTTTGATGTTCGCGTGATCATTTTACGGGCTGATAAGATTCATCCTTTTGTGGTGAAGGAAATGCTGATGCCGATTCTGCCAGTCGTAACAGTGAATGATTTTGATGAGGCATTAACGACCGCTTTACAAATCGAAAATCGGCGACATCATACGGCAACGATGCATTCTCAAAATGTTGGACGGATGAATATTGCCGCTAAGAAATTCCAAACATCGATTTTTGTTAAAAATGGTTCTTCATTTGCGGGCTTAGGCTTCGGTGGTGAAGGTCCAACAACATTTACGATCGCAACACCAACAGGTGAGTGTACAACATCTGCCCGAGATTTTGCACGGAAACGTCGTTGTGTTCTGACTGATGGGTTTTCAATTCGTTAGAGAGGGGGATTCTTTTGAAAAAATGGTCAATGAAGCCAGAAATATATTCTGGATTTAACAGTCTGGAACGGCTGCAGCAATTTGAAAAAGAAAACCTCTGCTTCGTATGCGATCCCTATCTAGCTGAGTCCGACAGCTTAAAACGGATTTTGGGGTATGTAAAACGGACAAATACAGTAGAGATTTATTCCGATATCATCCCTGATCCTCCGATTGAAACGGTCGTGGATGGTATTGAAAGAATGACCCAACATCAACCAACTGTGGTCATCGCAGTTGGTGGTGGATCAGCGATCGATACAGCTAAGGCGATGTTGTTCTTCTACAAACGAACGACGGGCAATAAAGTGAAACGGTTTGTTGCCATTCCGACTACAAGCGGAACGGGTTCAGAAGTAACCAGCGCTTCGGTTATCACGGACACACAAAACAAAATAAAGTATCCGATTTTTCATGAGGCGATCATTCCTCATGAAGCAATCTTGGACGCTAGCCTAGTCATGTCTAGCCCACCTTCAGTTACAGCATTCAGTGGGCTAGATGTATTGACTCATGCGATCGAATCTATCGCTTCAATCAATCGAACGAATTATACAAATGCGTTAGCCGAAAAAGCAACAGAGCTGGTTTTTAAGTTTTTACCAACTTGTGTGAATCAGGGACAGGAGCTGGATGCGCGAGTGCAAATGCATGAGGCATCTACCTTGGCTGGATTGGCGTTTGATGCAGCTGGCCTGGGTGTCTGTCATGCAATCGCCCATCAGGTCGGGGCAAACTTTAAAGTTCCTCATGGGTTAGCCAATTCGATGCTGCTGCCATATGTGATTGAGGCGAATAGCAGGAATAAGGAGACAAGAAGAGAATATGCAAGAATTTCACGGAAACTAGGGATTTGTCCACCAAGTTTACCTGATCATCTGGCGGTTTCAAATCTGGCTCAAGCTGTTCAGCAGCTAGCAATTGAATGCAAAGCACCTATCAAGTTAAGCAGCTTTGGGATTCAAGAAGAAGCTGCTCTGTTGGCTGAGGATGTGATTGCGAAAAATGCATTAAATGATACGACATTTAAGACCAATCCGATTCAGTTTTCGATGGAAGAAATTAAAGAGATTTATCGAAACATCATAAAATAATCATTTCACCTGACAATATTTTACAACTTTAAAGGCAGAAAAAACTTTATAATTATAGGTAAAGGGAGAGAAACAGATTGTCAGGTGTATGTCGCGAAAGTCAAATTGGTTTTTCTGCAAAAGCACTATAAAAAGAATAAGGAGGTCTCATTATGAATAGTCCTGTATTTGGTGAATTTTTTGGTACGGTTGTTCTGATTCTTTTTGGTTCAGGTGTTGGTTGTTCAGTCAATTTAAAAGGTACCTTGGCAAAAGGTGTCGGAGCTAGCTGGTTGTATATTGCAATGGGCTGGGGTGTTGCGGTTATGCTGGGCGTTTTATCCAGTGGACATTTCGGTTCTCCAGGGCACTTGAATCCAGCGGTAACGATTGGTTTCGCCGTTGCCGGCTCCTTTGAGTGGGGGCAGGTAGCACCATTTATTTTAGCTCAAGTCGGCGGAGCGTTTGTCGGAGCGTTGATAGCAGCGATCCACTTCTGGCCGCATTTCCAAAACACTACGGTTGAAGAAGGAAACAGCGTTGGAATTTTTGCTACTGGACCAGCAATTCCAAGCACAGCATTAAACTTAGTTAGTGAAATCATTGCTACTTGTTTCTTCGTTTTAGCGATTCAATTAATGCCAGCTGATATTCCTCCTGGTTTGCAACCATTGATGCTTGTCTTCGTATTGATCGGTATTGGTCTGTCACTAGGATCAACTACAGGATATGCCATCAACCCTTGTCGTGACTTTGGCCCACGGTTGATGTACGCGTTGATGCCTATTCCAAATAAAGGCGACGCAAACTGGGGTTACGCATGGATCCCGATCGTTGGACCAATTATTGGTGCGTGTATTGCGACCCTATTAGTGAAGGCTCTAGGATAAATTATCTAAAGAATTATTACAATGAATTCGTCTGTCGTTTTATGAGACAGACGGATTTTCTATAAGTAAGGAGGAAAAATATGGCGAACAAAATCATGTCGATCAATGCCGGCAGCTCATCATTAAAATTTCAATTATTTGGAATGCCGGAAGAAGAGTTGCTGGTAAAGGGCTTATTTGAGCGAATCGGATTAGAAGAGGAGATGGGTTTTTCTTATTCGATGAAGGATGAGAAAGTCAAAACAACCATTAAAGGAAAAACACACGAGGATGCCATTAATTTCCTACTACATTTTTTACTGGATAGAAAGATTTTAATGAGTTTACAGGAGCTTGCAGGCGTCGGGCATCGCGTTGCTCATGGCGGTGAAGATTTCAAAAAATCTAGTTTGGTCAATCTGGAAGCATTAAAAAAGATCAAGGATCTAGGGAAACTAGCGCCCTTGCACAATCCCGTAAACGTGGTTGGGATCGAAGCGCTGCAAAAAGAACTACCTGACTGTCCACAGGTTGCCGTTTTTGATACGTCTTATCATCAGACGATGGAAGCAAAGAATTACGTTTATCCATTGCCTTATCGTTTCTATGAAGAAGACAGTGTACGACGCTATGGTTTCCATGGAACCAGTCATCAGTTTGTCGCTTCGGAAGCGGCAAGCTTTCTCGGCAAGCCTCTGGAGTCGCTAAAAATCGTTTCTTGTCATTTGGGAAATGGTGCGAGCATTTGCGGTATTAAGGACGGCAAATCGGTCATTACTTCAATGGGCTTCACGCCGTTGGCCGGATTAATGATGGGGACACGTTGTGGTGACATTGATCCATCAATCATTCCGTTTTTACAAAAGGAAAAAAATCTTTCGGCTGATGACATGGATAAGCTGATGAATGGCGAATCAGGCTTTAAAGGTATTACAGAGTTCAGTAGTGATACGCGAGATATCATTAGTGAAGCTGAGAATGGTAACGAAAGAGCGCAACTTGCTCTGGACATGTTTACTGGTCGGGTCAAGCAGACGATTGGGGCTTATGCTGCCGAGTTAGATGGCCTTGATGTACTAATTTTTACCGCTGGGATCGGGGAGAATTCTGCGATCATTCGCGAGAGGATTTGCGAGAATATGACCTTCTTTGGCATTCAGCTTGATGAAAGTCAGAATCAACAGGGCAGCATGAGGATCAGTACGGAGGCGTCTAAAGTGGAAGTATTAGTTGTCGAAACGAATGAAGAATTAATGATTGTTAGAGACACCTACAATTTGATTTAATAAGAATAGAAAAAATAGGCTGGGAATTCAAGAAAGAATTCCCAGCCTATTTTTTCTATTGCATCAGACTGTCAATCAACTCGGGACGAGGATTGGATAAGACAATCTTATTGATAAGCATCGCTTGATCGCGAGCACCATTTGCTCCTGCTTCAACCGCCGCCTTTACTGCGGCGACATCTCCGGTTAGTACGACAAAAGATTTCCCAGCGATTCCGGTACCGAGCTGAATCGCTAAAAGCTCAACATCAGCTGCTTTGACAGCAAAGTCAGCTGCGATGATTGATCCTGTCGCAGAATAGTATTCTAACACTCCGACTGCATGGACATTTTCTGGAACGGTTGCCATGTTAATCGCTTGTATTACCGATGGATTGATCCGAGGAATCAGCAATTCACCGACGACATAACGTCCCCCCATCTCAACCCCGACTTCCATCGAACGTTCGATGGCTGCGACTTGTCCGCAGATCATGATGTAGTATTTACCAGGACAACTTGCCCGTGCCATGATTAGGGTTGCATCAGCGGCCTTCAGCATGTAGTCAACGACTTCGATTCCTTTAGCGATACTGTTTAACTCTAAAAATCCGATAGTATCCATTACTTTCATTAGTTGTCCCTTCTTTCAATAGTAATGCTGGTGGTTACTGCTGTCACAGTGCCATTGATACTGGCATGAATATCTGCGCCTAAAGCTTTTTCAGGCTTTCTGCCGATCAGGTCACCGGCCTTCACTTGATCGCCGACTTGAATGACTGGCTCGCAAGGTGCTCCGATGTGCATTTTTAATGGAATCGTTACACTGCTCGTTTCATGCTTCAGCAGCTCTTCGACTTTTAGATCGACGTATTGTTTCAGTCCATCCTTCAGTAAAATTTTCACTGGCGGAACCTGTTGATATTCCCGCATTAACGTAGGAGTCAGCGGCTTATCATCTTTTTGATAACGAATGCCTTTTTCAGCTAAGCGTTGTTTAACATATTTATTGACCTGCCGTGGTAAAAGCCCCATCGGACAAGCGATTGTTTCACAGATACCGCACTCACAGCACAGGAGCGCTTCCTTCCAAATTGGATCATCGTCAATATCATCTGGGATATCAGTGATCGTCAGATGGCGCATCACGCGATGAGGGTGGATCGGATGACCAATCTGATATCGTGGACAAAGTTCCGTACACAAACGACATTGAATGCAAGAAGAGCGGGCTTTGTTGATCATTTGCGGAATTTCTTTTTCAAGCAGCTCATAAATAAAATCGCGTTTTTCCATGATAATAATGCCGGAGGTTGTCTTAGTAACGACTTGTTGAGAAAAATCTTCTTTTGTTCCAGTTTTGCCCATCATGGGTCCGCCATTGATGAACATAAAATCATCGATCGTAGCACCGCCCGCCAAAGCTAGACATTCATCAAAGGAAGTACCGATCGGAACTTCCAAGATTTTGGGCTCTTTGACCGCGCCAGTGACTGTTAACAGTTTGTGGGTGACATTTTCTCCTTGCTGCGCTTGATAAACATTCAGCATCGTCGCGATATTGGAAATGACACAGCCAACCTCGATCGGAATGCCCCCAGGCGGAACGGTTCGTCCAGTTACTTCAAACACCATGATCTGCTCATCACCTGCTGGATAAAAATTCTTCATTTTGAAGACCGTGACAGGCGCATTCTGTGCTTGGATGGCGTTTTCTAAAGCATTGATTTCCTTTGTATAGTATTCTTTTGTAGCGATCACGATATGTTCTGCTTCTAATAATTTCCCTACAGCTGTGATCGCTTGCACACATTCATTTGCGTAGTGATTCATCACATAATGATCTGTCTTCAGGAGCGGCTCGCACTCCGCGGCATTGATGATAAAGTACTCTGCTTTCGTATTGTACTTTACAGCAGTAGGGAAGCCCGCTCCGCCGCAGCCAACGATACCGGCCGATGTGATTTGATCCAATAGCATACTCGTTCCTCATTTCTTTAAGATAAAATAAGAGCGTTTTCATTCGTGGTGATCAGTTGTCGTAAAAAGTTATCCCGGGTGGTTGTAATCAGTTCACAGGCCTGTTCCGGCGTTGTTAATTGTAGCCGATTGTTAAATAATTTCTGTGCCAACATCATGGATAGTCCTTTAGCTAAAAATTCAGCTTTAGAATTATCCAGACAATCAAAATCAGGAAATTCACCTAGATGCGAGACTCGATTGATATTGGCCATCGCTAAGTAACCTAAGGAGTCTTGCAGAATCTCTAAAAATCGTTCCTGATGATCACCAGGCATATGAGCAGAAAAATAACTGAAATAAGTTTTATACGTATCCTGAATGACCTGCAACAGGAAGGTACACATCGAGTCCTTTCCTCGAATACTAAAAGCTGCATACTGAGAAAGGATATTGGCTAAAAAGTAGCCGATATCATAGGAAAAAGGTCCCGTCATCGTATATTCCATATCGATCACTTTAAATGAGTTTTGCGAAACAAAAACATTGGAGGAATGGAAATCCCCATGGATCAAGCATTCATCCTTACTAGAAATGCGCGCAATCAAATTATCCCAATCGTGCTTTGTTGTGGGCTCCTGCAGAATAGTGTCTAAAATATCCCGCAGTGCTTTTTGATAGGGCGTTAGATCCTTAGCTAGACCTTCTGGCGGCTTCAAAATAAAATCTGTGATAATCAGCCGCATATCAGTGTTTTTAAAATAACTTGTCAAGGCGCGCCAATAATCAGACGGCAGTTTCATTTTAGAAGTTGCCACATGCGTTCGAGCCAGATATTCGCCCACCTGTTTGCCTAATCGTGGAAGCACATCACCGCGGCACAATGAAAAACGCAAAACAGTCAGGTAGGAGAGATCCTCCATGATAAAAAGATGATCATTTGGATCGGCGTAATATGTCTCAGGAACCATCTGAGGAGCTAAGCCAGCTCGTAATTGATAGGTCATATACTCCAAATAATTCCGTTTTGGATCGATCGGAGCTAGGGATATACCGCTGGAAATCGTCTTCTTAGAATGTTTCACAACGTATTTTCTATTTCCTTGTTTGAGTGTGTAAAGATAATTCAAATAGCCATCAACGTATTTGTCCTTTTCATTAGAAAGAGCAGTCACGATGAGGGGACTAGTTTTATCAAAAAGCGCGGTTCGCTGAAGTAAATAATCTGCGAGAGTATCTTCACTAATCTCCATCGTCTTCCTCCTGTTCGAAATAGCCTATTGGTTGATTCTGCTGGTGTGTCGAAAACCACACAAGAATCCTATCCTATCAATAATTTTATCGAATCCCCCGGTGAAAATATATAATAAAAATATGTACTTTCAAGTCCGCCGCGAGAAAGCCTTTGAGGGCTTGGTTTCAAGGAATAGTCGCAAAAAAAGTGCGCAAAAAAGTGCAATAAAAAAACCGTTTTCGATGTGAAAACGGCTACAATTCATACATGGATTCTTCGAAATTTTCAACATAAAAACGGAAATTTTTCCTGCCCCGACGAACGATCGTGTGTCCTTCAGCCTCGAGTTTTTCAATCTGTGCTTCGACACCGCCAGGAAATTTTGGATTAATCTCTCCCTTATTTTTTAGGGTTCGCCAATAAGGCGTTAAATCGGTGTCGCGCTGTTCACTGGCCCAAGCTGCAATGGAGATAAATGCGCCAGCTGTGATAGGCTCCGTGAAGTCGCCATCGTTTTGCTTAGCCAAATAATCTCTGATGGCACCAGTCGTGATGACCTTGCCATAAGGGATTTTTTTCATAAGTGCATCATAATCCAATGGGGGTGCAAAGTACATTTTTGTTCCGCCGTAGCGCTTGATCGTCGCTTCATCCGTCACGATCTGCATCTTCGGCATTCCTTTATCTTCGTTCATCATTGCGTTGAAATCTTTTTGATCCTCATTTGCCATGAGGGCCACCTCCTAACTTCATGATAAGGTAGTCATTACGCGCGCAATTCCTACTACTAGTTTACCTAGTTTAAAAATAGACTGCAATGAGACAGTTTATTTTTTATGAAAAAAAGTTGCGCTATTTTTATCTAATTTTTTTGTGGTCGAGACGATCAATAGTTCTTCGATTGATGATAAAATTCCACAGAGCAAAAGAACGATGCCGAAAGGATTGATTGGCAGAATCAATAAGATGACTGGCGATAGAAATAGTAATAGACCAGTCAACTTATTTAAATAGGTGTGCAGGCTGGCAAACTGTCGGAAACGAAAAAAGCCGATCAAATACGTGATACAGCGAATAATGACGACTGCGAGAGCACCCCAAAGCAGAAAGGCGGGTAGTGTGATTGACCGAATGATCTTTACCACCACCACAATAAAGAAAATCAAATCTGCGATGCTGTCTAACAGCGTTCCAAAGCTGCTTGTCCAATTCATTTTCCTAGCGAGCCAGCCATCAAGAATATCTGTCAGCCCAGCGAAAAAGTACAAAGGAAAAAATAAAGAATCCGCCGCGAAAGGGATGATTAGTGAAGCTAAGATACGAAAAATTGTTATTATGTTGGGAATATAATTCATGTATTAGCTCCTTTTAGGAAGATAACTTAACTTTATCATGTTCTTAGCTTGTTTGAAATCAAACTGAAATCAAAATGCAATGAATTTGTGCTATTTTTGATAAAAAGGGTTAGAGGAGGTTGACATGACAACGACATTGATTATTGATCATCCGTGGAAGGAAAGTTTCAATCATGGTATCTTGAACAAATTGACCACAGGTTTGGAGCAGGATCAGAAAATTTATCAAGTAATCGATCTGAATAAAGACGGCTTTAATCCAGTCATGACCGAAGAAGAGCTGGCAGGATATCAAAGCGGATCGGTTTTAGATCCTTTGGTTTTGCACTACATGAGTATTCTGCGAGAAACAAGCCAGCTGGTCTTGATCTTTCCAATCTGGTGGTATTGTTCACCAGCAAGTTTAAAGGGCTTTCTTGATAAGGTGCTGCTAAATGAATTCGCTTTTTTTGATGGTGGAAATGGCATCCAGCCGCTTTTGTCGATCGAGTCAGTCGTTGTTTTTACGACCTCTGACCAGCCGACGGAAAGCCTGGAGAAACGCTGTACCCGCAGCTATAAGCATCAGCTGACGACCACTTTAGAAGACGTCGGCATGCGGAATATTTCTTGGCATCATTTAGGGTATGTCAAGCATCTGACTGATGAAGAGAGAAATGAGTATTTGGAGTCGGTATATGACAAAATTTAAAAAGGATTCGGAGTTCACGTGTTGCTGAACTTCGAATCCTTTTTTTCTATTTAGCTGTTAACTTCGACAAAATATCATCAATTTGTTTCAATTCATCTGTGCTAAATGTTAAGTTGTCTAAGGCTTTCAGATTATCCTCCAATTGACTGACACGAGAAGCCCCGATCAAGACGCTGGTCACTGTTGGCTGACGCAAATTCCACGCCAATGCCATTTCAGCCAATGTTTGTCCGCGTTTTTCTGCGATGCTGTTCAATTGTTTGACGACATCGATCGTCGATTGGACATTTTCTTCTGTAAGAAATGGGCTGTCAGAACGATGCGCGCGGGAATCGTTAGGGATACCATTTAAGTAACGGTTGGTCAGCATTCCTTGTGCTAAAGGACTGAAGGTGATTGCGCCGATACCTTCTTCTGTCAAAACATCTGTCAGACCGTCCTCGATCCAGCGGTCGAACATATTGTAGCGCGGCTGGTGAATGACAAATGGTGTTTTTAGATCGTGGAAAATTTTGGCGATCTCAGCCGTTTGTTCAGCGGAATAATTTGAAACCCCGACATACAAGGCTTTTCCTTGGCGAACCAAGTGGTCTAAAGCCAATGCTGTTTCTTCTAGCGGTGTGTCGGGATCTGGACGATGAGAGTAGAAAATATCTACATAATCAAGTCCCATTCGCTTCAAGCTTTGCTCACAGCTGGCAATGATGTATTTTCTTGATCCCCATTCACCATAAGGTCCCGGCCACATGTAGTAACCAGCCTTCGATGAGATAATCAGCTCATCGCGATACGGCAGCAGGTCTTCTTTTAAAATACGACCGAAATTGATTTCAGCAGAACCAGCCGGTGGACCGTAATTATTTGCTAAGTCAAAATGGGTGATCCCATGATCGAAGGCTGCGCGTACAATCGCTCGCTGGTTATCCAAATTATCGACATCACCAAAATTGTGCCATAATCCTAAAGAAATTGCAGGAAGCTTCAATCCCGAGTTGCCTAAGCGACGATAAGCCATTTTCTCATAACGGTGTTCATTTGCTAAATACATAGATGACCTCCTAATGAATTGATTCGCACTTTGAAAGCGCCTACCTAAATTATCCGCTTATCTTCAGGAATGTAAAGTGAAACTAACTGATTGCGCAGAAAAAACTCATTAATCATTAAAAAATGAGAACAAAGTCGTTAAATTCTCAAAACTTTCTTTAAGTTTTAGATGGATGGCCCTTGGATGGTCTTGCGCCCCTTTCTTTTTATCGTTACACTGGCTAAGGTAGTGCTGATTTGCTCTCTTTTTGAAGAGAGTCGATTGGCCCGAGAAGGATTCTACTTTTATTTATAAAATAGATTCTTTTGAAAAGAATTAGGAGGACTTATTTTTTTATGGAAAACGAAAAAGTTACACAGCCGAATAAAAGCGACTGGTTTTTACGCTTCATCAAAGGTATGTTCATCGGCTCAGGATTTATTTTACCTGGTGTCAGCGGTGGCGCACTGGCAGCAGTGTTCGGTATTTATGAACGCATTATTTCATTTTTAGCCCACATCACGAAAAATTTTAAGGAAAACGTGTTATTTTTCATTCCTGTAGGATTAGGTGGATTAGCAGGTGTATTTGTTCTTTCATTCGCCGTCAGCTTCTTATTGGGTGAATTTGAAACAATTATGCTTTGGTTCTTTGTCGGTTGTATCATCGGAACCGTTCCTGCGTTATGGAAAGAAGCTGGAAAAAAAGGGCGGGGAACAAAGGATTATGTTATTATCGCTGTTAGTTTTGTTCTTGGTTTCTTATTCTTATGGAAAGGTTCAAGTCTCTTTGGCACAGTCGATCAAAATTTCTTTACTTGGATGATCGCTGGAGCTTTGATTGGGCTTGGCTTGATTGTTCCTGGACTTAGCCCTTCGAACTTTTTGGTTTATATGGGAATGTATAAGGCGATGGCTGATGGCTTCAAAACCATCGATATGGGTGTGATTATCCCGATCGGAATTGGCGGGTTAGTGACCGTATTAAGTCTATCAAAAGTGATGGACTGGGTATTCAGTCGTTACTATGCACCGATGTATCATTTTATTTTAGGGATTGTTTTTGCTTCGACGGTCATGATTGTACCGACTGATTATAGCGGAATCGGCATACTTGGATTCCTTGGTTGTGCGGTTTTATGTGTTTTAGGTGCCGCTCTTGGCTGGTGGATGAGTCGCCTAGAAGAACGCTACGTTCCAGAAGATTAGAAAAAAATTTGAAATTTGGGCTTGCATTTTTGATGAGAAGTCTTTAATATGGTGGTAAGCATTTGGAATAGTAATAAATTTTATCGGCAGCAGAGAGTTGATTCACCGTCTGAAAGATCAACACGCCCTCTGAGATTTATGAACCTACCAAAGTTGATTGCTGTGAAAGCAGCACGCGACTCCAGCGTTATTGGAGCTGAAAGTTGGGTCAACAAAGATTGACCAAGCAAGGTGGTACCGCGAAATTATCCGTTTCGTCCTTACAATTATGTAGGGATGGAACGGTTTTTTTATTTTTATTTTTAGGAGGATGCATGGATGACTAACTTACAAAAAGAAGATTTTTCAAAATGGTATTTACAAACAATTCAAAAAGCGGATTTAATGGATTATTCACCCGTTCGTGGCTGTATTATTTTTAAAGCTGATGGTTGGGAATTATGGGAACATATTCAAGAGGACTTTAATAAATGGTTGAAATCTCAAGATATCCGTAACGTTTACTTCCCAATGCTGATCCCTAAGCATTTCCTAGAAAAAGAAGAAGAACATGTTGAAGGATTTGCTCCAGAATTACCATGGCTGACAAAAGTCGGAGATGAAGAGTTAGAAGAACCTTATGCATTACGTCCGACATCTGAAACACTGATCGGAGATGCCTTCTCTAACTGGATCAATTCTTATCGTGATCTTCCTTATGAAATCAACCAATGGGCAAACGTTTTCCGTTGGGAGAAAAAGACGATGCCGTTCTTACGTACCTCAGAATTCTTGTGGCAAGAAGGACATACGGCCCATGAGTCTGAGAAAGATGCACGCGAACGTACAATGAGTGCGCTAGAAGCCTACGCGACATTGATTGAAGATACCTTAGCTATTCCAGTTTATCGTGGACAAAAAACACCGTCAGAACGCTTTGCCGGTGCCGTAGATACTTATTCTGTAGAGGCAATGATGCGTGACGGAAAAGCCGTCCAAGCAGGAACGTCTCATTATCTTGGTCAGAACTTTGCGGAAGCCTTTGATATCAAATTCTTGAACCGCAACAACGAACATGAACATGTGTATACAACTTCATGGGGGATTTCTACACGTTTGCTTGGATCATTGATCATGGTTCATGGTGATGAACAAGGATTAGTATTACCGCCAAAAGTAGCGCCAACACAAGTAATCTTGATTCCAGTTGGTCCTTGGCAAAAGAACCCTGCGATTCTAGATCGTTTGAAAGAATTAAAAGCATCATTAGCGGCAAAAGATCTGCGCGTTCGTATTGATACCACTGATAATACACCAGGATACAAATTCAATGAGTGGGAACTAAAGGGTGCCCCATTACGAGTTGAATTCGGACCGCGTGACTTAGAAAATAACCAAGCCGTAATCAAAATGCGTGATCTAGACGACAAAGAATCAGTATCACTAGATGGCATTGAAGACTACATTACTGAGCAACTTGATGTTATGCAAAAACGTTTATTCGAAAGCGCGCAAAAACGCTACGGAGAGAATGAACATACAGATATTGATACACTAGATGAGTTGAAAGCTCATATCGAAAAATCGAAAGAAGCCGGAGAAATCCCAGGATTTGTATTGATTGGTTGGGATGGTACAGAAGAAACAGAAGCTAAGATCAAAGAAGAAACTGGCTTCACGACACGAAACATTCCATTTAACCCGCCTGTTGAAAAAACAGTCGACATCGTTAGTGGAAAGCCTGCGAAACACACTGTTTGGATCGCACGCGCATATTAATTTGAGGAATCCGCTACAGAATCACTTTTATATAAATGAGTTTTTGCAATTACTGTTTAATCAATCAGCCACCAGTAAGCAGGACGGTCGGGAATTTGGTTTCCCAAAAAGGTTGATCTGTGCGGTTATATTCTTAGAGCCTGAACCAGTCAAAGACATTTGACCAGTTCAGGCTCGATTTGTCAGTCCAACTTTTCGCAGTGCTCAAAGTTGGACTGGCTATTTAGTTATTTATATTGGATATTGATAGAGATGTTTAGTTGGATGGTATGCGTACGAAGATGAAGTCATTTTTCTGGTTTTTAGAAAAATGCCAACCTTACTAGTGAGCTAGCTGCCCCGCAAATTACGACCACATCATTTTGCGTGATCGTTGTTAACTAACGATCAAAATTCTAATCATCATTAGGGTTAATGGACTGTACGAAAGAAAATTTACCATCTTCATAATCAAACATGAGAACGCAACAGTTAGTAAAAAGAATCGTTTCAATCTGATCTTGAGACAGCCATTTTTGAATAAATCTATACATCGCACCTCCGTGACTAACACATAAGATATTGTTTCCCTCCGCATTCTCCATTATTTCTAATAAAGTGGCATTCATTCTATCTTGGACTGCATCAGCTGATTCTCCACCATAATCGACAAAATAATCACCATAAGAAGTTTCCCCATCTTTGATTTTAGGATTCAAGAGCTCACTTCTCCCTCGAACAGGCCAAAATTCCATTCTTTCAAGCCTTTTATTGAATCGATCTTCAAATAGTCACAGACTATTCCAGCAGTATCTACAGCTCGTTCTTGAGTAGAAGAATACGCCGCATCAAAACGAACTTTTTCATCAATAAAATAATCTCTTGCCTTACGAGCTTGATCTACGCCCAATTCAGTTAGTGGGGAATCACAATGCCCTTGAATTTTCCCCCGAAGATTGAACAAAGTCTGACCATGTCTCATCAAAAATAATTTCTTCAAAAAAATCCACCCTTTCAAATTTTTTCACAATAATAGTTTAAGAAGGATAACCCTACAATTGGATGTATACTCACATCTAATTATAAAGCAAAGGTATACTTGAATAAATCATTGAAAGTTGATCTATCAAACTATTAGGCCGTATGTTAGTCAACGATCAAGACTCAGTAGCTTTTTGTTAGTATTATTGTTTTGTTATTAAAAAATAATGTTTATAAATATGTCATTATTTCACCATGTCCATTTTGTTGGTGAAATAGCATTGCAATATTAATTATGCATTATCTATACACTAAATTTAAAATATCTTTAATTAATTGGTTTGAAACCCATTTCAGAAAGCGCTATCTTGAAATCGTCAAGATCATTAAAAATGGAAGGAGGAAAACCAGATGAATGACCAATTATTGAGCCCTCAAAAATTGTTTCGCTTACAACGTAGAACTTTGGAAAAACGAATTCGCACTTATTATCAGCAAACTCGCGACGAAAAAGCGACGATCAAGTACCTGTTAGCGCTGCAGGTTCGTGATCAATTAACCAATGATGATTTTAGCTTTGTGCTGACAGAGCTAGTACACAAAATATTTCTTCAACGAACAACCTCACGCGATTTACGCCGCTATTCTATTTACTTCCAAAACTACTTCGAGCAAAAAGACTGGTCATTAGTCGTTCATAGATTATTTCCCATCAAAACATTTATCGCTGAAAAGCATACGCAATTATATACCCATTTTGTCGATGAGCCCTTAAAAGGTTTAGCAAGTTCATGACGAAGATGCGGGAAAAGACGGAAAAGAATCGTACAATTTTAAAAATCGAAAGGAAGATAAATATGCTAACTTTAGAAGCAGTATTTAAAAATAGCGAAGGCAGAAAACATACATGGAAATTGAAAGATCCAGATCGTAATAAACCAGCAGAGGAAATCAAAGCGTTGTTAGAGCAAATGACAACACTGGACCTATTTAAAAAAGACGGAGTCAGTCTGTTCAAAAAAGTGATCGGTGCGAAATTCGTTGAGAAAATAGAAACAACAATTTTTGATAGGACCAAAGAGCCGACAGGTGAAGTATATAAGTCTGCCAAAGCGTCAGAAGAAGCGGTTGCGGCTAGCGTTTTACCAGAAGAAGCAACAGCAGTGATGCCCGCAGCTGCTGCTATTCAGACAGAATCAGTGGAAAGCATCGAACAACCTGATGAAGAGCAATCTGTCGAAATAATGATTGATCCTGCGACGATGTCTGAAGAAGAAATCCTCGCGACGCTTATGGCGAACCTGCCTGAAGGAGCGACATTAGAGGATATTCAATTCGAAGAAGTTGAAGAACAGCCTGATATTTCTGAGAGTGAGCAGATCATTCGTGAACCCGAGGAGATACCCAAACCAATAATGGAAGAAATCAGTAAGGAACCGGAGATCGTATCGAAATCAGAGGCAGAACCTGGAGCGAAGAAAAAATACAGCAAGCAAAAGCGTAAGCTGCTAGAGCAGTTCAGCGTGAAGAAAAAAAGAAAGTAATATATAAATGACCTAATTTTCTCCCCATCAAAAATCCAACGTTGGTATGGGGAGAGAATTCACAGTGATCAATTATTTGAATAAAAACAATTTTGGTCTTAAAAATATACTCAGATAATTCGAGCTATCAGTCCTTCTTGATTTAATAAAGCTAACAAGCAACGAGTTAAATGAAATGATTTTCTTTACAGCAACTGATTTCCAATGCTATTGTTTTATAAAAGCATCGGAAATGGAGGCAAACTATGAAAATTGTTGTACTAGATGGTTATGCACTAAATCCAGGAGATTTAAGCTGGCAAGGATTTGAAAAATATGGCGACGTGACGATTTATGATCGAACGTCTTTTACAGACAAGCAGGAGATTATTTCGCGAATTGGTGAAGCGGAAGCTATTTTGACAAATAAAACTCCGATTGATGAAGAGGTATTAGCGGCAGCTCCCAACTTGAAATACATCGGAGTCGTTGCGACTGGCTACAATGTTGTGGACATTGAGGCGGCTGGCAAGCGCGGAATTCCTGTCACGAATATTCCGGCATATGGGACGGACGCAGTTGCTCAATTTTCGTTTGCACTTTTACTAGAAATAGCCAATCAAGTGGGCGTCCACAATGAATCAGTTCATCAAGGTGATTGGCAACGAAGTGATGATTTTACCTATCAAAAAACACCTCTAATGGAATTACAGGGAAAAACAATGGGATTGATCGGGTATGGTGAGATAGCGCAAGCAACGGCTAAGATTGCACATGCCTTTAACATGGAAGTGATTTATTGGAATCATCGTTCAAAGGAGCCTCAAGCTGAATGGGCACAGCAGGTATCTATAGAAGAACTTTATCAAAGATCAGATGTTATTAGTTTGCATGTTCCACAAACAGCTGATACAGAGGAAATGATTAATCGGGAATCAATTGCCAAGATGAAGGATGGCGTCATTTTGCTGAATACTGCACGCGGTGGTTTATTGGATGAGGCAGCAGTCGCAACTGCTTTAAATGAAGGAAAAATCTTCGCGGCAGGTGTTGATGTGGTTTCAAGCGAACCGATGGCTGAGGATAATCCTCTATTAGCTGCCAAGAACTGTTTCATCACACCACATATCGCTTGGCGACCACTAGAGACGCGGGAACGATTAATGGGAATTGCCGTTGATAATTTTGCCGCCTTCCTAGAGGGTAAAAGTAAAAATGTTGTAAATGAAAGAGCAAAATAAAAATCATACATTACGAGAAAAAAACTCGACAGGATTGATCTTTTAAGCTTTTTGTCTGTAGAAAATTGTGGTAGTATTTAATTAGTCGAGAAAAAAACTCGGAGGAGTGATTTTATGCTAATACAATTCAAAGTGAAAAATTTTTTATCTTTTAAAGATGAACAGGTTTTTAGTATGGTTTCATCAAATAAATTGAGTGAGCTTCCAGAAAATAGAATCGAAGTCGTTAAAGATGATTTCTATTTGCTCAAGTCGGCAAGTATTTTTGGTGCAAACTCTAGTGGGAAAAGTAATTTGTTAGCAGCGATTGGGTTCATGAAGAGATTTATTATGAATTCTTTAAAGGAATCCCAAAATGAAGGGAATATTGCTGAATTGTCCTTTGCGCTTAACGCGCAAACACGACATGAAAATACTATTTTAGAATTATCTTTCTTATTAGACGATACAATTATCAGATACGGTTTTTCAATAGACAGGAAAAGCATACAAGAAGAATGGTTGTATATGGATGAGGCTCTAGTTTTTTTTAGAGAGAACCAAGAATTGTCTCAATATGATCACGATAGACTTGAACCACAAGAAACAGAAATAAAATTTAATATGACCAATAGCAAGTCATTGTTTCTGACAATTCTTGCCACCACTAATACAGACTTTGCTGAATGGATTGTTGACTACATTAGAAATGATGTGAACATCATTCATGGACTAGGTGGAGGTAGAGTAGACTTTACAAAGATTGCCTTAAAAAAAGGGAACAAATTACTTAAGAAAAAAATTCTTGAGATGCTTGAAATTGCAGATTTAAATATCAATAACTTAGAAGTTGTTAAAGCTGGAGATGTTGATTTCACTGATACTCCCATGGAGGATTTTCCAGAGGAACTTCTTAGTCAAATTGAATTAGATATCAATAGGTTAATTTCTGAACACAATGTCTATGATAATGAGGGGAATATTGTCGGAAAGCATAAATTCGATGCTGAGATATATGAGTCTTCAGGAACGAATGAGTTCATTAAAATTGCTGGACCGTTAATTGATACATTAGAAAATGACAAGGTTCTATTTATTGATGAAATTGATGCCAAGTTACACCCATTGATGACAAAATACATTCTATCTCTTTTTAATTCTAAGAAGAATAGTAGAGCGCAATTAATCATGACCTCTCACAACGCAACTGTTTTAGGTGATAATCTCTTAAGAAGAGATCAGATTTGGTTCACAGAGAAGGATTCTTTCGAGGCCAGCCATTTGACGGCGTTATCCAACTATAAATTTAAAGGAGAGGTTGTCAGAAAAGATGAAAAATATGATAAGAATTATTTGAAAGGAAAATATGGAGCAATCCCAATAATCAAATCTCATATTATCGATGAAGTATTTAGTAGTGATTCGGAGGTACTGTAATGGCTTCGAAAAACAAATTTCATGCATTTAAGAGAGATATCGATAGAAATTCTGTTGAAGAAAACAAAAGTATTTTGATTGTTTGCGAAGGTGAAAAAACGGAGCCACTATATTTTGATTCTTTTGATGTTTATTCTGTAAGTGTAAAAGTTAAGGGGACAGGGAAGAATACAGAAACACTTGTTGATGAAGCGCTTCGATATAAAGATGAGTACGATGAAATTTGGTGCGTGTTTGATAAGGACAGTTTTCAGGCTCGACAATTCAACAATGCCTGTCAAAAAGCCAAGAGTAATGGGCTTAAATTAGCCTATAGTAATGAGTCCTTTGAACTTTGGTATATCCTCCATTTTCAATTTTTGCAGTCTCAGTTAAATAGAAAGCAATATATCAGAACGCTGAATCAAGAATTTTCGAGAAGATTCAATAGACAGTACAGAAAGAATGATTCTGAGACGTATTACCTATTAAAGGACTATCAAAATACAGCAATAAAAAATGCGAAAAGGCTGACCAGTTTCTATTCCCAAGGGACAACACCAGCGAATCAATTCCCTGTAACGTATGTGTATGAATTAGTGGAAGAATTGAACAGATGGTCGCGTAAAAATAGATGGTAGTTAATAATATAGGAATGAAGGATAGTGCATTCAAGCAGCAAAAGAACTCCAACCAGCATTTATTATCTATATAGATGCTGGTTGGAGTTTTTTTCAATAAGCATTGGAAGAATAATTCATGCTCTGTTTCTTCTATTTAAATAGTTGATCGATGGAATCGTAATCTTCGTTCGACAATCGAATATCGACGGCTTTAGCATTTGCCTCGACTTGTTCTGGTCGTTTTGCCCCAGGAATGACCACATCAATTTGCGGATGCTTCATGTACCAAGCAAGTATTAATTGTGCTACAGTCGCGTCGTAATTTTTCGCGATTGGTTTTAATTGATCGACTTTTTCAACGATCTCTGTGAAGCGTTCGCCATTGAAATCTGGTCTTTTGCTTCTTGGATCTGATTCTTCAAAGTGGTCCTCTTTCGTATATTTTCCAGTAAGTAAGCCAGAAGCTAGTGGGAAATATGGAACAAAACTAATTTTCTTTTCCTTTAGATAAGGGAAAAGCTCCTGTTCAAGTTCACGATGAATCAAGCTGTAGCGTTCCTCAACGATATCAACATAGCCCTCTTGATTGGCTTCCTTTAGTTGTTCTAATGAGAAGTTCGAAACCCCAATTGCACGGATTTTTCCTTCTTCTTTTAGTTGATGTAATGCCGCCACTGCTTCATTTTTCGGAGTGGCTTCATCTGGAAAATGGATATAAAAAATATCAATGTAGTTGGTTTGCAGTCTTTGCAGAGCATCTTCAACAGATTTTCGTAAAAATTCCGGCGAGTTATTAAATTTGTAATCATTTTCTGGATCGTGAGCAGCTTTCGTTGCAATAATAATGCGTGAACGGTCAAATTCAGGTTCCTGCAACACTTCCCCGATCAATTCTTCTGATCGCCCATACCCATAGGCAAAAGCGGTATCCAACACGGTAATTCCGTTGTTGATAGCCGCACGAATGACGTCTTTTCCAGTTTCATCATCTAAATTCGGAAAGAGATTGTGTCCGCCGACAGCATTTGTTCCTAATCCTAGATCACTAGCATAAACGCGTGATTTTCCAATTCGTACATCTGACATTGCGCATTCGCTCCTTTAATAAATAGTCTCATGTTTACTATTAAAGTGTAAGTGAAAGCTTTAAAAAAAGCGACTATTCAGTTTTGTTGATTTACTTGAGGAGATTGCGGTCTTCGAGTAAAGGCAAAGAAGATAAAAACAATTTACTGTTATAAAGCAGTGACGTATTTAATTGCGTACGTTATGATTAATGCATAAAGTAATGGAGGAATAGGTATGGCAAAGATTGTCATAAATCCAAGTACAGCACAAAAAAACTTCTATAAATTATTGAAAGAGGTAAATGAGAATCACACAGAAATAGAAATTATAAGTGAACGTAGCGATAACAACGCTGTGCTTATTGGATTAGATGATTGGAGAGCAATTCAAGAAACGCTATTTCTTGAACAAACAGGTACTTTGGATGTTGTTAAGAGACGCGAAAAAGATGAGAGTGGTTTTACCGATGTTGATGAAATTGATTGGGGTAGATTATAATGAGCAACTATTCTGTGAAAATTGTAAATTCGGTCAAAGCTGATATAAACTATATAATAGAAGAAAAGTTTCCGCAACAAATCTTTTTAAAGCGGGAAATCACTTGACTTTCAAGGCTATTTCTAGTAGCTTAATAAGAGATAAAAACATCTATGAAATATCGACGAAGGAACCAGTAAATTACAAAAAAACGTACAGAAAAAATTGCCTTGGCTGAAAGCAATTTCGTGAAAAGTAATTGAAAGACAGTCTGGAGATGAGTGCGTGCAAAGCCACTCCGTTACGCAAGCGTTAATTGCTAGAGAAAAAGAGGACAACTCTTTTAAAAAATAGGTGGTACCGCGACAATTTTCGCCCTTGTTCAGTTGAGCAAGGGCTTTTTTGCCAGTTCTACTTCTTGCTTTAGCAAGATTAGTAGAATGGTATGCGTACGAGAATAAGCTCATTTTTCCGGTTTTTTGGAAAAATGAACTTCCATTAATACGAGCTAGCTGCCAGTGCCACTTTTCGCAGTTTTCGAAAAATGACTTTCCTAGATGATGAGCTAGCTGCCGATCACACACTTAACATCAACTGAGGAAGAATTAGCAGAACAATTTTTATGACAAATTAAATACATTAAAAGGAGATATACCATGAGTTATCAGCGACCAAAAGGGACTAATGATATTTTACCGGGAGAAAGTGAAAAATGGCAGTTTGTCGAAGAGACGGCTCGCTTAGTTTTCAATGACTATCAATATCAAGAAATCCGTACACCAATCTTTGAACACTATGAGGTGATTGCCCGCAGTGTAGGGGATACAACGGATATCGTATCGAAAGAAATGTACGACTTTCGTGATAAAGGCGATCGTCATGTGACACTGCGTCCAGAAGGAACTGCGCCAATCGTGCGTGCGTATGTTGAAAATAAATTATTCGGACCGGAATTTAAGAAACCTTACAAGGTCTATTACACTGGCCCAATGTTCCGCTATGAACGTCCGCAAAAAGGTCGTTTGCGTCAATTCCACCAAATCGGTGTCGAAGCCTTTGGTAGTGAAAACCCGAGTCTTGATGTGGAAGTTATGGCGATGGCGATGGATTTCTTCAAGCAATTAGGAATCAATCAACTGCGTCTAGTCATCAACACCTTGGGAGATAAGGAAACTCGCGCAAACTATCGTCAAGCATTGATTACTTATCTTGAAGCTCATGAAGAAGAATTGAGCGAGGATTCACGTCGTCGTTTACATGAGAATCCGTTGCGAGTGTTGGATAGTAAAGACCGTAAAGATCAACCGATCGTCGCGAATGCGCCAAGTATTTTGGATTATTTGAGCGACTATGCGAAGGAATACTTCGAAGGCGTAACGAAAACTTTGGAGTATCTGGATATTTCTTATGAAATTGATCACCGCATGGTTCGTGGACTGGATTACTACAATCACACGATTTTTGAAATCATGAGTGATGCACCGGGTATGGGTGCGCAAACGACAATCTGTGGCGGCGGCCGTTATGATGGTCTAGTCGAAGAACTAGGCGGACCAGAAACACCGGGGATCGGATTCGCGATGGGAATCGAGCGTATTTTATTAACGCTGGAACAAGAAGATGTATTGATTCCTGATTCATCAAGCTTGGATGCGTATGTTGTCGGTCTTGGTGAAGCAACTAATATGGAAACATTGAAGGTCGTACAAGCGATTCGCGGCTTTGGTTTTTCTGCTGATCGGGATTTCATGGGTAGAAAAGCGAAAGCTCAATTCAAAACCGCTGATAAGGAAGGCGCAAAGCTTGTCCTAACATTAGGCGAAGACGAACTGGAAAAAGGCGTGATCAACGTGAAGGATTCAGCGACACGGGAAGAAAAAGCCTTCCCATTAGTTGATATCTACGAAGATTTCGCGGCGATCTATGATGAAATGACGATGCCGAAGATTGATTAATCGAAATAAATACTACTGATAACAAGGTAGATTACTTAAAAAATGGAGGAATGGAAAAATGGCTAGACGTACAGTCTACTGCGGACGCGTGTCCGATGAGTATTTGGATCAGAAAGTAACATTAAAAGGGTGGGTGCAAAAACGTCGTGATTTAGGCGGTTTGATCTTTATCGATCTCCGTGACCGCGAAGGAGTTGTGCAAGTGGTCTTCAATCCTGAAGAATCAAAAACAGCTTGGGAAGTTGCCGATCAATGCCGTAGCGAATTCGTTGTTGAAATTACCGGAACTGTGATCCGTCGTGATGCAGGTGCCGTAAACAAAAAAATGAGTACTGGTGACTTTGAAGTAAAAGGTGAAGAAATCACTATTTTGAATAGTGCCAAAACACCGCCGTTTTCTATTGAAGATGATCAAAATATCAGCGATGAAGTTCGCTTGAAATATCGTTATATGGACTTGCGTCGTCCGAAGATGACTCAAAATTTGATGATGCGTCATCGTTTGACCCAATCGGTTCGTCGTTTCTTAGATGACAATGATTTCTTAGATATTGAAACACCTTATTTAGCTAAATCTACACCAGAAGGTGCCCGTGATTACTTGGTTCCTTCACGTGTTCATCCGGGACACTTCTATGCGTTGCCGCAATCACCGCAAATTTTAAAACAGTTATTAATGACAGCTGGATTTGACCGTTATTATCAAATCGTTCGCTGTTTCCGTGACGAAGACTTGCGTGGCGACCGTCAGCCAGAATTTACACAAATCGATATTGAAACCAGCTTCTTAACGGCTGAAGAGATTCAAGAATACACCGAAGCAATGATCGCACAAGTCATGAAGGATGTACGTGGTGTTGAAGTGACGTTGCCATTCCCACGGATCACTTGGGATGAAGCGATGGAACGTTATGGCTCAGACAAACCAGACACACGTTTTGATATGGAATTGATCGATGTGACAGACATTGCCTCTGCTACAGATTTCAAAGTATTCCGCATGGCTTCAGATAATGGCGGTGTAGTTAAAGCCTTGAACGCGAAAGGTGCGGCGGACAAATATTCTCGTAAAGAATTGGATCGTTTAGGTCAGTTCGTTGGTCAATTTGGTGCGAAGGGATTAGCTTGGATCAAGGTTGACGAAAACGGTGAATTAACTGGACCGATCGCGAAATTCATGGGCGGTGTCAGTGACGACTTGAAGAAAGCGACCAATGCTGAAGCAGGCGATGTCTTGATGTTCGCAGCTGATCAATTCTTAACAGCTGTAACAGCTTTAGGTGCGGTTCGTTCGAAAGTTGGAAAAGAATTAGGCTTGATTGATGAAGATCGCTTTGACTATCTATGGGTTGTTGATTGGCCACAATTTGAATTTGACCAAGAATTAGGACGTTATGTCTCTGCACACCATCCGTTTACCATGCCGATGGAAAAAGATATCTCGAACTTAAAGGATCATCCAGAAAAAGTTTACGCGCAAGCTTACGATATCGTCTTGAATGGTTATGAATTAGGTGGCGGATCATTGCGTATCAATACACGTGAGCTGCAAGAACAAGTCTTTGAAACTTTAGGCTTCACTCGTGAAAGCGCCAATGAACAATTCGGCTTCTTATTAGAAGCATTGGATTATGGATTCCCTCCAATCGGCGGGATCGCTCTTGGATTGGATCGCTTTGCGATGTTGCTGGCTAACGAAGATAATATTCGTGAAGTCATTGCCTTTCCTAAGAACGGTAAAGCAGCAGAGCCAATGTCTGATGCTCCAAGTACTGTTTCGCCATTACAGCTTTATGAATTGAGTATTGATGTAACGAAAATTGAAGAGTAGTCAACTCGTCTTACAATACGTTTTTTCATAACTCTAAGAATATGCTAAGAGAAGTACCTGCTATCATGGTAGGTGCTTTCTTTTTTTCATGAAAATACGTATAATGTGAGTGAAATTTTGAAATGAGGCGGACCTTACATGATGAAAAAGAAGATAGAGGAGTGGCCCCATCACGATTATGCCACCCGATTATCTGTCGCAGTTGTTTATGCATTTTTAGCGGCGATTGCCGTAAACTTTTTTTACCAGCCAGGACACATCTATTCCAGTGGAGCAACCGGCTTTGCACAAATCTTAACGACTTTGTCCCATCGGGTGCTTGGTTTTACCGTACCGGTCTCGATCACTCTATTTTTGATCAATGTGCCATTATTTTTCCTGGCGTGGTTCAAAATTGGTCATAAGTTTACTATTTTCACCTTTATTACCGTTTTCTTGACATCATTCTTCATTCATATTATTCCCCAAACGGCATTGACGAAGGATCCCATTATCTGTGCGATCTTCGGCGGAGCGATTATGGGTGTCGGCATCGGGTTTGCGTTAAAAAATGGCTTGTCATCTGGCGGTTTAGATATTCTGAGCATCGTGATTCGTAAACGAACAGGCTCTTCGGTCGGATCGATCTCGATCATTTTTAATGTGATGATTATGCTAATGGCCGGAATTTTATTCAGCTGGCAGTATATGTTCTATTCTGCTTTGGCGATCTTTATGAGTGGAAAAATGACTGATGCACTCTACACGAAACAGCGGAAGATGCAGGTCATGATCGTTACTAAATGTCCTGAAAGAGTGGTGAACGCGATTCAGGATCAGATGCGCCGGGGAATTACCATTATTAATGAAGCGGAAGGTGCCTATAAGCACGATAAACAGACGGTACTTTTCACCGTGGTTACACGCTTTGAATTGCCTGTATTGGAATCAATCATGCGGGAAAATGATCCCGATGCATTCGTAAGTATTTCAGAAAACGTCCGAATCATGGGACGCTTTTACGAAGAATCAATGGACTAAAAGTGCCAGTTCTACTTCTTGCTTTAGCAAGACTAGTAGAATGGTATTCATGCGAAGATAAATTTTTTTCGTGGGTTTCTAAAAAGGAATCATCGAACCTGAGCTAGCTGACAGCTCAGGTTCTCGTTGTTTCCGGGACAGACTTGAATTGGTCAAATCAGACATTCTCATTTAAATTTATCAAGTTAAAAACTCAAATATTTAGGAAATGCTTTTTTTATTGAGAAAATGTTGCAGTTTGTCAGAATTATACGTATAGTTAATTTGATATTCTATAGTAAAGTTGGAAAGTAAAATTATGGGAAAAAGACTAAAGCATAGCCGCTATATTACAGGGTTTGACGGGCTTCGATCCTTGGCGGTAATCGGTGTAATTCTATATCATTTGATGCCTGCTCAAATGCGCGGCGGATATTTAGGGGTTCCTGTTTTTTTTGTGGTCTCAGGTTATCTGATCACAGATTTGCTATTGCAGGAATGGAAGCAGACAGGACGTATTGACATTAAGCAGTTTTATTATCGCCGGATGAAACGTCTGTATCCAGCGTTAGTTACGATGCTGGTAGGAGCTTCAGCGTACATAACACTGTTTCAACGAAATCTTTTAAATAATTTACGAGGCAATGTCATCAGCAGTTTGTTCTATGTGAACAATTGGTGGCAGATCAATCATGGGATGTCGTATTTTGATCGATTTTCTGGTGAGTCGCCCTTCACACATATTTGGTCGTTAGCCGTTGAAACGCAAAACTACATTCTCTGGCCGATCGTTTTTGTTCTATTAATGAAATTGGTGAAGAATAAGGGTAAGGTTTTTCTGAGTATTATTGGAGCTGCTTTTGTCTCGGCGATCTTAATGGCTGTTTGGTTTGTGCCAGGACAAGATCCTACTCGTGTTTATTATGGAACAGACACGCGTTTGTTCTCGATCCTATTAGGGGGAGGGTTGGCCTTCATTTGGCCAAGTACCCGATTAAAACCAAAGATACCGCCGCAGGCTAAGCGCATTTTGAATGGAATCGGCTTGGGCTCGTTATTGTTGTTAGTTTTAGCATTCCTATTCATGCGTGATGATCTATCGTTCGTTTATTATGGCGGAATGTTTTTAGTAAGCCTATTGTGTGTCTTACTAGTGGCCATCACAGCGCATCCGGGGGCGAGCTGGAATCGCTGGCTGACGAATCCGGTCTTTACTTGGATCGGCAAACGCAGCTACGGCATTTATTTATATCAATTTCCGGTAATGATTTTTTACGAGGCAAAAGTAAATGTTGCGAATCATACATTTCTCCATACGATCATGGAAGTGATTTTGATTCTTTTCGTTACAGAGCTTTCTTATCGTTATATTGAAAAACCGTTGCGCACGTTTAATTACCGCAAAACGTTCTCATCTTTAAGACAGTCGTTCTGGGCACCAATCAAAAGCCGCAGAAAAATCGGTTTTATCTTTTCAAGTTTGATTACTGTTATCGCGGTAGTCGGTGTGATCATTGCACCGACGAATAAGGTCGATGCGAATCAACAAGCATTGCAGAAGCAGATTGAGCAAAATAAACAAGCCGCAAATAAAACCGAGGTTAAAACGACGCCAAGTGATTCCAGCGGAACAGATGAAACGGCGGGATCGGCAGAAAGCTCCGAAGCACCAACGAGCTTAGCGGACAAATATGACTTAAGTAATCGTGAAGTGACGAAGGCTAAAAAGCTAAAAGTAACAGCTTTTGGCGATTCGGTCTTATTGGCTGGTTCAAAAGGATTGACGGAAATCTTCCCTAATATGGTCGTTGACGGAGAAGTCGGTCGGCAGTTAAAAGATAGTCCACCGCTGCTTCAAGCTTTAAAGGATAAAGGTGAATTGAATGATACGATTCTACTGAGTCTGGGTACGAACGGGGCGTTTGGCAAGGATGATTTTGCGCAGATTATGAATGTTCTGGGGGATAAGCATCAGGTATTTATTATCAATACCCACGTACCAACACGTCGTTGGCAAAATGATGTGAATGCGAACTTGGAGGCTGCTGCGAAGGAATACAAAAATGTCCACCTGATCGACTGGTACAATTTTAGTAAGGATCACCCAGATTGGTTCTATGACGATCAGGTTCATCCGAACGATGTTGGATCGATCCATTATTGTCATTTAATCACGAAGGAAATATTAAAGGGCGAATAGCCTGAAGGACGAAAAAACGTTTTGTGAGAGATCACAAAACGTTTTTTGCTTGGTTGTCCCGCAGGTACTTTTCTTTTTGCCTGCGAGGTAATTTTTTAAAAGCAGATTCGGCCTTAGTAGCCTCACTGCGGGTCTCAAAGCGTTCGGCGTGGATCATTTGCACTGGACGGCGACTTTGTGGATGGGTATATTTCGCACCCGTTCCGGCGTTATGTTCCGTCAGTCGTCGAGGCAAATCTGTCGTATATCCGCCGTAAAAAGAGTGGTCGTTACAAAGTAAAACATAGAAAAATTGATCAGTTGCCATAAAGCATCTCCTGTAAGTCGGCAGAGTAGCTGCCCGATTGGTCATAAGTATATAATGGTGGAAGAAAACGCAGGCCTTCGCTTTTACCGTCCTTGATTCCTTCAATCAGCAGCGTATTTGCTTCCTTGCCCGGTTTTGGATAAACGAACTGGATTCGTTTTGGCGCGATTCGATGAGCACGCAAACAATCCACGATCTCCAAAAAACGATCGGGACGGTGGACCATTGCGAAACGGCCGTTCATTTTTAATAGTTTTGCTGAAACATTGACCACATCCTCAAGAGTCGCATGAATCTCATGGCGGGCAATCGCCAGATGAGGATTGGGATTTTTAATGCTAGTCGGTAGCTCCTTAAAATAAGGCGGGTTGCAGACAACTAAGTCAGCAGAATCAGGATTGAAAATATCAAAAGTATTTTTCAAATCTAGTTCATGCATTGTTAGCTGCTCTTCTAAGTGATTCAAAAGAATGCTGCGCTGGCCCATATCGGCTAAGCGAGGCTGGAGTTCGATCTGATCAATGGCAGCCGACGTTTTTCGACTGAGAAAAAGTCCGATTGCACCATTTCCGGCACAGAGGTCGATAATTTTGCCGCGTTTCGGCACTCGAGCAAAATTGGCTAAAAGAACTGCATCAATGGAAAAAGAGAACACTTCCGAGCTCTGAATGATTTGAATGTCTTCAGCGTAAAGCTGATCGATTCGTTCGCCTTTTCTTAACAATTTCTTGTGCCCCCTTAAAAAAATCATACCGTTGTATTATACTACGTTTAGTTAGTTTACTGAAAGGAAAGAAAAAATGTTTTTTAAATTTATCCGTGTCATCGCACGAACGATCTTAGCGGTCGTCAACGGTAATGCTCAATATCAAAATCAAGACAAATTACCAGAGGGGAATTACATCCTAGTCGCTCCACACCGGACATGGTGGGATCCAGTTTACATGGCCTTAGGAGCATCGCCAAAACAATTCAGCTTTTTGGCAAAAGCAGAGTTGTTCAAGAATCCAATATTGCGTTTTATCCTCGTTCATTTGAATGCTTTTCCAGTGGACCGTGATAAGCCCGGTCCAAGTGTAGTGAAACGTCCAGTCAGATTATTGAAGGAATCAGATAAAAGCTTGATCATGTTTCCCAGCGGAACGCGGCATTCATCAGAATTAAAGGGTGGGATGGCCTTGATCTCTCGTTTGTCGAAAAAGCCAATCGTCCCTTGTGTTTATCAAGGACCAACGAAATTTTCCCAATTATTCAAGCGGACACCAGTAATCACTCGCTTTGGTGATCCTATTGATATTTCTGATATCAAAAAAATGGACAAAGCCGGATTAGCCGAAGTCGAACGCCGTGTGCAAGGAGCATTCGATCAGCTAGACCGTGAGATCAATCCAAACTTTAAGTATGTTGCCAAAGAAAAAAAGGTGGATTAAATTCAGCCAATTTAAAATAGGTCCCGAGCTCTAATAGTGAGCTCGGGACCTTTTTTCACTACGATCCCCTTTACAAGGCTGAAAATCCGGAACCTTCTGAAGTGACATCCACTTGCTAAGCAGAAAAAAATGGCGAATCGTGTTATACTTTTGGGAAGGACTTAATTAGGAAAAGGGTGGATCAATGAAAGTTTTACATACTGCTGACTGGCATATTGGCAAGAAGCTGCATGGCTATGACTTGTTGCCAGATCAAGCATACATTCTTGATCAAATACTAAAAATCGCTAAAGAAGAAGCTGTGGACGCTATTGTCATCGCCGGTGATCTGTACGATCGCTCAGTGCCTTCTGAAGATAGTGTGCGGTTATTAAATCAAACGATCGCTGATTGGAATTTGACCGAACATTTTCCATTGTTGGCTATTTCTGGTAATCATGACAGTGCCACACGATTAGCGACAGGGGCGCCATGGTTCAATCAAGCGAATTTTCATTTGCATACGCGTTTGGAGGAGGCGTTTACTCCTGTAGAAATGGGGAATACTCAATTTTATCTATTGCCCTATTTTGAACCAGTCGATGCACGGATTTATTTTGAAGATTCGGACTTACGGACGATCCAAGCGGCGATGCCGAAAGTAATCGAAAAAATGCAGGAAAGCTTTGATCCAACGAAGAAGCATATCTTAGTGAGTCATTTTTTTGTCGCCGGAAGCAGCAAGACAGATTCGGAAACCAAGATCGAAGTTGGCGGACTTGATGGTATCAATGGCAGCTTATTAGAAGATTTTGATTATGTAGCATTGGGCCATCTACATGGAAAAGATGCGTTGAAAATGGTGAACGCTCGATACAGCGGTTCGCCGCTAAAATATTCTTTATCGGAAAAGGATCAAACAAAAGGCGTTTGGATCGTGGATACATCAACGGCTGAGTTTTCCTTCCGCGTGCTGGCTCCGCTTCATGAGATTCAGGAGCTGCAGGCTAGTTTCACGGAATTACTGGATCCAAAGTTTTATACTGAGATCAATCGTGAAGACTATCTATCGATCTTATTAGAGGATCGTGCGGTGATTCCTAACCTGATGAATCAATTGCGCCAAGTCTATCCGCGGATCATTCAAGTTGAACGGGCTAACGGCTTTGAGACTTCTGTCGAAACTCGCTTAAAATCAGAAAACATTAAAGAAAAATCACCCATTGCTTTAACCGAGGACTTCTTTATCGAGGTTTCGCAAAATGAATTGACCACCAAGCAGAAAAAGTGGATTGAAGAAGGCTTGCACATGATCCTAAAAAAAGGAGGCGCTGAGTAATGCTTCCAAAGAAAATAATCATGGATAATTTTGGTCCATTTCTTCATGAGGAAGTGGACTTTGAAGAAATGTCTGAGGCACCGTTATTCCTGATCAGCGGGAAAACCGGTGCGGGGAAAACAACGATTTTTGATGCAATCACCTTTGCCTTGTATGGCGATGCATCAGGAGGCGTACGCTCCTCCAACGAGATTCGCTCATCTTTTGCCGAACCCACCGAAGAAACGCGCGTTCAGTTTATCTTTGAACATCAGGGGCGAAGCTATTCCATCGAACGGTGGCCGAAACAGACATTGGCCAAGAAAAACGGCAAGGGCGAGACGACAAAAAATCAGAAGGTCCAATTGAGTATTTTTGATGATGCTGGTCAAGAAGCGGAAGCTTATACGAAGGTGGATGCTGTCAATGAAGTGATTTATCAGATTCTGCATCTGCAAAAGGATCAGTTCCGCCAGATCGTGATGCTGCCGCAGGGAGAGTTTCGAACCTTTCTGAATGCCAATAGCACGGAAAAGGAAACCGTGCTGCGCAGCTTATTTGGAACCAACTTTTATCGGAATTTTACGGATGATTTGAAATTGCAAAAGATCGAGCTGGAAAAATCGGTCAGTGAATTAACCACCCGAATCGACCAGCTATTTCAACAAGTGACCGCTGAAAAGGGGGCAACCTATGAGGAATCACTGAATCTTGCCCGCGAATATTTAGTAGCAGAAGAAAACGAGCTTAAAAAAAGTCAGACCGAACTATTAGAAAAGCAAACCAAGCAAAAAGTACTTCAGCAGCAATTGCAAAAAGCACAAGATTTAGCTGAAAGTTTCCATCAAGCACGGGAAACAAACCAGCAGCTCCAGCAATTGGTAGAACGTCAGCCGGAGCAGGAGGAAAAGAAGCAGCAATTAGCAAAAGCAAAAGAAATCGAAAAAATACGTCCAGCTTATGAACGAACACAAGAACTAGAAGCGCAGCAGCTTCAACAGACGCGTGAAGCAAATGAAAATCAACAGCGTTCAGAGGAGCTGGAGCGGCAATACTCAGACTGTCAAAAGCAAGCCGCTGAGTTTGAACAGCAAAGCACTGCTTGGCAGGCAAAAGAAAAAGAGCTTCAAAACCTAGAGACTCTTTTGCCATTAGTAAAACAAAAAGAACAACTAGTGAAGCAAAAAGCGGAATTAACAAAGAAACAAACGGATCAGCAGACGCAATTATCACAGATTATCGAGCAAGTAAAAGCGCATGAAAAAGAACAAAAAGCGCTAGAAACGAAACTAAGCACTGAAGAGACCTGGCAAAATCGTCGCTATGAAGAATTACAATTGCAACAACAAGTGGTGCAATTGGAGGATTCAGCGAAGAAAATATTTGATCAGCAGGAAGAGGAAGAAGAACAGCAGATCAAATTGGCGCAACTGGTGGAAAAATCCAGCCGCACAAGCAATCAATTAACAAGCGAGACAGCGGACTATAAAAAACTGAAAAGTCAGTGGGCTTCCGCTGAAATTGCACGCTTGAGTATGGATTTGCTGCCGGGAGAACCTTGTCCAGTCTGTGGTTCAAAGGAACATCCGAATCCCGCTCAGCACAGCGAGCTGTCAACAGATAACTTGGGGCAATTGCAGGTGGCGCTTGAGACGCAAGAAGCGCGCATCAAGCAATTAGAATTGATTCGCGATCAAGCGGATGCTCAGTATGATGTTGCGATAAAAACCTTTGATAAATTGCAGGAAGAACGAGAAGCGGCACAAGCAGCGCAAGCACAGCGGATCAACGATCTTCAAGCCGTTATTAATGACTATTATCAGACAGAGATCGAAGCAGAATTATCGGAGCTTTCCGAGTTTCTCAAAGAACGTCAAAAAGAGACCGCCGATGCATTGGCTGAGCTCGCAGAAGCGAAGCAAGATCTACAAGTGATTACAGCAACGATTGCAAATGATCAAGCGAAAAGAATTGAAATCGAGGCTGCGGTAAATGCTATAAAAGGTGAAATACAACTATTAGACGGTCGCTTAGCTGGTGTGGAGGAACAAACGGCAGATTGGCAGCTGCCGACACTAGAAGTACAGATTGCCGAACTAACGGATGCACTCAAAGACTATCGTGAACGCCTGCAAGCACATCAAGCGGCTATGAAGGAACTAGAGCAGCAGCGAATTCGTTTACAGGAAAATCAAAAACTGTTGACTAAACAGCAGCTTGAAACTGCAGAAAACGTGAAGAAGTTTCAAACGCTGCTGGACAAACAATTGGTTGAAGCAGATTTGCTCATTGAACAATTAACAGAAACGCCGATTGATCTATCATTGTTAGAGCAAGAGATTACTGATTTTGATCAACAACTTCTAGTCCTCAAGGATCGTCAAAAACGATTAGCAGAGACAATCAAGGATCAAGCAGAGCCAGAGCTGGAGCAACTACAGAATCAGACAGCAGAATGCGAAGCTGAAGTAGCTGAATTTCAACAACTGCATTACGCCAAAGAAAACCAGCTGAAGCAGCAACGTGAACTGATTGAAAAAATCGAAGCCTTGCAGGAGCAAAGCAAAGAACAGCTGGATGAATTAAGCCAAATGCTCCAGCTGTACCAAACGCTAAATGGTGATAATCCACAAAAAATTAGTTTGGAACGCTACGTGTTGCAATGGTACTTGGCAGAGGTTCTGCAAAGCGCCAATCAGCAGTTGAATCAATTAACAAAAGGGCGATATCGCTTTGAATTGAAGCAGGAAACAGGTCGTTCGAAAGGCAATACTGGATTAGAGATCAATGTCTATGATGACAACGCCGGAGCAACACGCAGTTCCCATACCTTATCTGGTGGTGAAAGCTTTATCGCTGCTCTATCTTTGGCATTGGGCTTGGCGGAAGTGATCCAGAATCAAGCGGGCGGTGTCGCGATCGAAGCCTTGTTTATCGATGAGGGCTTCGGCTCATTAGATGAGGAAGCGCTGGAGATGGCGATGGAAGCACTAGAAGGCATTGAGAATGCGGGGCGGATGATTGGCATTATTAGTCACGTACGAGAATTGAAAGAACGGATCCCACAACAAATCATTGTGGAAACTAGCGGGACGGGACGTAGCAGTATTCGTTACCAGCTAGAAGGATGGAGTGAAACGTAAATGAGATGGAGTATTCCAGAAAAAGTGATCGAACGCGGCAGAACCTATTTGAAAGAGGGGCGGGTCTTATCCGTTGAGGCAGATCCCGCTCGACGTGTTTGGCATGGTGAAGTATTAGGTAGCGAACTTTATCTGGTTGATTTAGATGGCAGTGGAAAAGAAAATGATATTTGTGCTTGTCCTTATTGGGAAGAGCATGGTTACTGCAAGCACACCGTGGCAGTTGAATTGTACTTGCGAGAAAAAGGGTTATCCCGGGTAATCAAACCTGAGACTGTTTTACCGAAGAAAATGGAAAGCAGCGTTTCTTTTGCCGACCTATTGAACCAAGGCTTCTCCCGCTTGGAAAAAGAAGCAGAGCCGCTGCAATCGTTATTCGTAGAATTTGTGGTGGAGGCAATTCCGACGAATCCCTATCATCCTGAACTGGATGTATTGGCAGTATCGTTGCGCATCGGCAGCAACCTGAACAAACGCAGCTACATCGTAAAAAACTTGTACGACTTTTTACATGCGTATCAGACGGATTCAGCCTATACCGTCAATAAGCAATACAAGTTCCAGATCGAAGCCGGAGCCTTTGATCCAAAATGCCGTGATTTGATCGAAGATTTAGTTGGTGTTAGCGAGACCTATCAGTTATTAGGAAAAGCTGGGCTGCAAGTCAAAGGGAAATTGGACAAACGTTATCTCCTGTTGCCAGTTCATCGGATTCAAGAGCTATTAGAGGCGATGGAGAAAACCGAAAATTTAAGTATCAAACTGGGCGATAAAACCTATTCGGAAGTCCATGAAGGTCAGGAATTACCGTTGTCCTTCAATTTGGAAAAACGTGGGGAGAACGACTTTGGTCTGACGATCGAGGATGGCTTTACTAACTATTACAGTAATTATTTCCTAGGCTTCGTTGAAAATTCCTACTATTTATTGACTCACGAGCAGCAAGACACATATATCACGCTGAAGCAATTGATGAAGCGTCTGAAAGAACCGGTCATTGCTTATGAACAGCGCCAACTTTCACAATTATTTACCGATGTTTTCCCTTATCTACGGAAAATCGGACGAGTGATTGTTTCGGATGATGTGACAGAAATTATGAAGGAAGAACCGTTACGGGCAGTGGTGATTTTCCGCAAAATCAAGGGAATGGTCAAAGCTGAAGCAGAATTTCATTATGGCAGCGCCTATTTTTCCACGAATGAAGCCCATCAGCCGAAGCTGCCGAACAATGTCGAGATTCTCCGAGATCGAAAAAAAGAAAAACGCATCTTGGATCTATTTGACACCTATCGCTATCAAAAAATTGAGACCGGCTTTGAAAAGAAGCTGCCAGTCAAAGATAATCTTTACTACTTTTTCAAAGTTGAAGTGGAAGAGTTCAGGAGATATGCGGAAGTTCGAATGGGGAAGAAACTGCGTCAGCTATTCTTAGATGGCGAAGAATTCCAGCCAACGATCGAAGTTGATCAAGCAGGTTCATGGCTCGATATCAAATTTGATGTTACTGGAATCAATGATAATGAGATTGACCAAGTTCTAAACAGTCTGTTGCGGAAGGATCGTTTCTACACACTGGACAATGGCGAGGTGCTTTCTTTTGATTCGGAAGCTTTCCAACAAACCAGTGAAATGATCGGTCAATTACGGGAGCGCATCAGCGCGAAAGATGGCTTGATCAGATTGCCGAAGAGTCAAGGGATTATGCTGGAGCAACGCCTAAAGGATAATCCACAGGCACAATTCAGCGAAAGCTTTACCGCGATGGTACAGGATTTGACACATCCTGACGATTATCAAGTACCGATGCCGGATAATCTGCAAGCAACACTGCGTCCGTATCAGGAAGCAGGCTTCCGTTGGTTGAAAATGTTAAGCGATTATGGCTTTGGTGGGATTTTAGCCGATGAAATGGGCCTTGGTAAAACGATTCAGGTCATCACCTTCTTATTAGCTGAAAAAGCGCAACAGCCGATCAAAGCACTGATCGTGACACCTGCAAGTTTAGTCTATAACTGGCAGGCGGAAATAAAAAAATTCGCACCAAGCCTGAACTCAGCAGTCGTTTCAGGTAATCGCAGCGAACGTGAGCAGCTGCTTGCGGATGCGGACGAGATCGTCATCACTTCTTACGCTAGTTTGCGTCAAGATATTGATTTGCATGAGGAACTGGGCTATCAATACATGATCCTAGATGAAGCACAAATGGTGAAGAATGCTTCGACCAAAACATCTAGCGCCTTACGGAATTTGACCATACCGCATCGCTTTGCCTTAAGTGGTACACCGATCGAGAATAATCTGGAGGAACTATGGTCATTATTCCAGACAGTTATGCCGGGCTTCTTCCCGCCGATTGGACGTTTCCGTCAGATGGCTGTCCCAGAGATCGCCAAGATGATCCAACCGTTTGTTTTACGTCGTGACAAGGATACCGTCTTGCAGGAATTACCGGAGCGGATCGAATCGAATGTCCTAAGCAGTTTGACGGAGGAACAAAAGACCGTTTATCTAGCTTACCTAAAACGGATGAAGCAAGAAGTCGATCAAATGGACTCTGCGACCTTCCGAAAACAACGCGTAAGCATCTTGGCTGGTCTAACTCGTTTGCGTCAAATCTGTGACGACCCTCGTTTATTTATGGAAGGGTACGAAGGCGGTTCTGGCAAGCTGGATCAAGTCAAGGACCTGATTCAAGCAGCGAAGGAAAATGGTCGTCGGGTCTTACTATTCTCACAATTTACCAGCATGCTTTCTATCATTGAAGAAGAGTTTGCGGAAGAGGGGATTACCAGCTTTTATTTGCGAGGCAGCACGAAGGTTTCAGATCGGCTGAAAATGGTGGATGCCTTCAACGCTGGCGAAAAGGATGTGTTCCTGATCTCATTGAAGGCCGGAGGAACTGGATTGAACCTGACCGGTGCTGATACAGTCATTCTCTATGATCTTTGGTGGAATCCTGCAGTAGAAGAACAGGCTGCTGGACGTGCCCACCGAATTGGACAGAAGAAGGTTGTTGAAGTATGGCGGATGATTGCTGAAGGAACTATTGAGGAACGAATGAATCAGCTGCAGCAGGAAAAACGCGAGCTGTTCCAAAAAGTCATCCAAGGCAATGAAGAACAAACCAATAAGCTTACCGAAGAAGATATTCGCATGATCTTGAGTTTGGGTGAGTAAGATCAAATAAAAACAGGTTCTCAGCTCAAAATGAACTGGGAGCGTGTTTTTTAAGGAATTAATTCTGCAAACTATTTTTGATAGTAAGAGCCTCATTTAGTTCTTTGAAACTAGTGATTTCCTTGTCATAAATCGCTGTTTGTCCTGCTGGAATTTGTCGATTTTGATGATTGAACCACCAAACTGACCAGCCAGCCGTTTTAGCACCGATGACATCATTGTCGAAGCTGTCGCCGATGTACAAAAGTGAGTCTGGGGCTATGTCCAATCGTTTTTCCATCAGATGAAATATTTCCGGATCAGGCTTTTGAATTTCAACAGCATCAGAAATGATAATATTTTTTGAAGCGATAAAACGAGTTAATTGTAAAGCATCAAGCTTATCTTGCTGACGCCCAACAGGCCCATTGGTAATTATTCCTAATGGAACTTTTTGCTGTTTCAAGAAGTTCAGTGAAGCAACGATTTCCGAAGGCAAAGAAATCGTCTGCAGCGCACGATCATAAGCTGCTTGAAAGGAATCTAGCTCAGGATCGTCTGGAAGAAAATCAAAGTCTTGCAATGCCAAGCGAATTCGTTCATAACGCATCTTTTCCAAGGTCCATTCTCCGGTGATCGACTTCATGTAATGCAGATCACTATAATGACGAAAACGAATAAATAATGCATTCATCTTACTTTTTGGAAAGGTTGGAAATAGTTCGCTGATTGCTGAAGCAAAGGGTGCTTGTTGTTCATATAAGGTATCATCTAAATCAAATACGATTCCTTGAATCATTTACTCACTCCTAAATTTTGAATATACATATTATAGCAAAATTTTATAATTTTTATTTAGGCTGAGCAAAATAGTAGCATGATTAGATAGAAGTTGTTATGTTATTCGTGCAGTAAAATAGTGAAAAAAACATGAAGACCAATCAATCAAAAATATTCTTGTCAAAAAAAATAATGATTGAAAAGACGAACGACCGCGAAAATCTGAGGTCTACCAATTTTTGAATAGTCTATAAAATTTTTGATTTCTTTTGAATATTTGGAAGCTGTATCTATTTTTAATGTGTTTTTTAAACAAAAAATTTGATACAGAAAAATGACTAAGAGATTAAAATAAAATAACTATAAAATAATAACGAACGTCCTTTAATTATGATTCTTTTTTAAAATGATTCTAAAAAGAGCTTGATATACAAAGTTTTGTGAATACATTTTTAGCTTATAAAACTTTACTTTCTCAATTTTTTAAAAATAAAAAAATTCTTTGTTTAGAATAAAATTAAAAATTTGGCTCAAATAGATTCGGGATTAATACAGTTTTATGTTCTGTTATATCACTAATTTAAATGAGAGATAAGCCATTGTTTTCTCATCTTGACAAATTTGAATTGCCGTGAGGCTTCTATAACGACGATTTAAATTAAATAACATTAATATTTGCAAAAAAAAGACAAGCAACTCTTTTTTTTGTTACCTTTTTTTTGTATAATAGAAACAGATAGCAGGAAGGCAGTATTACCTGTTACAAAAATTGAGAGTCAAGAAAAGGAGTGATATGCATGTTAACACTATATACTTCCCCTAGTTGTACATCATGTCGGAAAGCACGTGCTTGGCTACAGGAACATGAGATTCCTTATGTTGAACGAAATATTTTTTCTGAGCCATTGAACATTGATGAGTTGAAGGCCATTTTACAAATGACTGAGGATGGGACTGAAGAAATCATTTCAACCCGTTCAAAAGTTTTCCAAAAGTTGAACATGGATTTAGATGAACTATCACTGAAGGAATTGCTAGACTTAGTAAAAGAAAATCCTGGATTGTTGCGTCGTCCGATCATGATCGACGAGAAACGTCTGCAAGTTGGTTTTAACGAAGATGAAATTCGTCGTTTCTTGCCTCGTGATGTTCGCCAATATGAATTACGTCAAGCCCAATTAATGGCTGGATTATAGAATGAATACCCCGTTCAGACGGGGTATTTTTTTGTCAGTCACGCTTTTCGCAGTATTTGGCGTAATAGTATCCATTTATATGTCAATTAAATCTCTGGATTAATATGTTTAGCGTGATGATATGCGAAACGAAAATAAGACTCATTTTTCTGGTTTTGGAAAAATGAATACCCAAAACTCATAGATGCGACAGTGAATGAAGAACTTTTCCGAAGAAAACTTTTGGAGAAGTCTTTTTTTATTGGACTTATAAAGCTAAACAACCGCGAATATGATGGGGTGACAGAGCTTTATGAAAACCATTAATTGCGGGTGTCCTTGTAAACGTTTTTTTACTGAATGCCTTACCACTTAAATAGAAAGCCTTCACCTTTGTTTATAGGATTTTAATAAAATTCGTCGGCTTTCTTTACTTTTAAGCGGAATCAGTTACAATGAACATATAATCTATCTTTAAAGTGAGGTGTGCCAAGATGGAGATGGAACACATCAATGAGAATACAATCCGAGTCATTATCGAGAATGAAGATTTAGCCGAACGCGGTATTACCTTTTTAGATTTGCTAGGAAATCATCGAGAAATCGAATCTTTCTTCTATAGTATTTTAGAGGAAGTCGATATCGAAGATGAGTTCAAGAGCAGTGAAGCGGTGACGTTCCAAGTTCTTCCGAAAAATGACGGATTAGAACTATTTATTAGTAAAAACTTGACGCCTGAAGACCTTAATAAAATGAATAATTCGACAGAGTTTGAATCAAGCGATTTTGATCAATTGATTCGTCAGCAAATTTTAGCCAACTCTGAAAGTCTTGAAGAAGATGATAAAGCTGATCGCTTACGGGTTTTTCAGTTGAATAGTTTTGAAGACATGATTGAATTAGCAAGCTATCACTTTTTAGATGAGGCCTGGTGTGATTTATATCTATTGAATGAGCGATACTATTTGCAGGTTTACTTTGATCCTGAGATTTTCGGCGAATTTGGATTAGCCGATGTAATCGCGGAGATTTTAGAATATGCGCAAGATTCTTCTGTTTCAACAGAAATGTTGGAAGAGTACGGAAAACTTTTGATGCATCGGGATGCAATTGAAATTACCCGAGCTCATTTTAACTAAATAGTTCAACAGCCACTGTTCATTAATCTGACGGTGGTTTTTTTGTCAGTCCAACTTTTCGCAGTTGCTCAAAGTCGGACTGACAAAAAAATTCTCTGATTATATGTTGGTACGTGACGTTTAGTTGGATGATATGCGAAACGAAAATAAGACTCATTTTTCCGCTTTTTGGAAAAATGAATACCTTAATTGGAGATAGCTGTCAGTTCAAAACTTTTCGCAGTTTCTCAAAGTCGGACTGACAAAAAATTCTCCGATTGTATATTGGTACGTGATGTCTAGTTGGATGATATGCGAAGCGAAAATAAGCCTCATTTTTCCGCTTTTTGGAAAAATGAATACCTTAATTGGAGATAGCTGTCAGTTCAAAACTTTTGGGAGCTGCTCAAAATCGGACTGACAAAACAATTTATCTGATTGTATGTAGGTACGTGTTGTTTAGCGGAAAGATATGTGAATCGAAAATAAGCCTCATTTTTCCGTTTTTTGGAAAAATGAATACTTTTAATAAGAGTTAGCTGTCAGTTCAAATCCGTTCTGTTTGAACATATTTATGAGCTTGAGTATTTGAACACTCGTTCATAGTTTTTAAATCTTTAATTGCAGCTTTTTTCAACTAATCCAAAGCTATTCCCACCTCAGCTGCGTATCTTTTTACGAGGTGAGGAGAATGTTGTTTGCTTACACAGAGAAAAAAGAAATGATCAGTGCTTCGGAGATTGATGAAAATAAGAACTGCTTTTGCCCAGATTGTGGGGGGCGCTTGGTTCGAAAAGCAGGGAAGATCAAGATTCCCCATTTTGCTCATGTTCAGAACATAGAATGTCATGGTCTGAGTGAAGGAGAAACACCCGAACATTTGGCTCTGAAGCAACTATTTTATCAATGGGGCAGTCGTTTTGAGAGGGACTGGCGAATCGAAAAACCGTTATCAGATTTGCCGCAACGTCCAGACTTGTTGCTGGACCGGTTAGCGGTGGAAATCCAATGTTCACCGTTGAAAAGTTCTCGTCTGGAAGAGCGGATCGTTGGTTATTCTCAGAAAAATTATCAAGATTGGTGGTTGCTTGGAAAAAAGCTATGGCCCAAAGAGAAGTTCAGTCATCTGCAAAAACAATTTTGCTCCTTTGATAAGGATCGTGGGTTGCATCTATGGTTGTTAGAAGAAAAGCAGCTTCGTTTGCTATACCATATCCATGAGATTGATGGCCTAGTATATTGCGAGGAACGGTGGCCTAGCTTCTCGCAGCCATTGAAAGAAATTCTTCATTTCTCTGTTTCCAAACGTCCACCTCATCTTTTTCCTACTATTAAAAGTGTGACTGAAAGAAAACAAACCTTGAGCCTCAAGCTGGTTCAAAGCAATGCAGGAATCCGTGAGTTGCAGCATTATTTTTATCAAGAGCGGAGACACCTGTTATATTTGCCAGATTGGATGTATTTTCCCAGCCGTTACTTCTTTTTTTATCAAGAAGATCTTCTGGTCTTTCGCTATTTATTTGAAAAAGAGAGGAAGAATGCTTCGCTGATTTTCCAGAAATTTTTGGATTATCGTCAGGCGAATCAAAGAGAGTGGCTTTTTTATCGAATCGATCAGCGAGAGATTTTGGAGCGGCTTTATCTTGAAGCGATCTTTTGTCAAAGAAAGGCTAAAGTTTCATCAGCCTGACTCCTTTTAAAAATACTTTTTTTAAAATTGTGGTAAGATTGAATGTGATTAACAGATGTTAGATCAATTATTCTAGAGAAAAATTACCTTAAAACGAGTTAGGAGTGTTTTTATGAGTGAAGCAAAACAATTGCCAAAACGCCAAGAAGTTCCTGTTGAACTGACTTGGGACTTAACGAAAATTTTTGCAGATGATGCTGCTTTTGAGGAGAAATTTCAAGACTTATCAAATGAATTAACCGAAGTCGATAAGATCAAAGGAACTCTAGGTCAAGGAGCAGCAGAATTTTTAACAGCAATCGAATATGTGTTAGATATTTATCGCAAGGCGGAAGTCATTTATGTGTATGCCCATTTGAAAAATGATGAAGATACCGCTAATACAACGAATCAAGCACTTTATGCACGTGCTTCTAGCTTAATCGCCCAGGTCAGTGAAGCAGTCAGCTGGTTTGAACCGGAAATGCTGCAACTTTCAGATCAAGAAATTTGGGCCTTTTTCGAGAATGAACCAAAGCTGGACTTGTACCGTCATTTCGTAGAGCAGATTATTTCAGAAAGAGCGCATGTTTTACCAGCAGAACAGGAAGCTTTATTGGCAGGGGCCAGTGAAATTTTTGGCAGTTCTTCGGATACATTTTCTGTTATGAACAATGCGGATCTGAAATTTCCAGTTGTGAAGAACGAAGAGGGTGAAGACGTCCAATTGACACACGGTGTTTATGGACAATTATTGGAAAGTACGGATCGAACGGTTCGTGAACAAGCCTTTAAAGCTTTGTATTCTGTTTATCATCAATTCCGCAATACCTTTGCTTCCACATTGAGCACGCATATCAAAGGTCATAATTACAAAGCAAAGGTTCGCGGATATGGTTCTGCTCGTGAAGCGGCGTTAAGCGGAAATCATATTCCGGAAGATGTTTATGAAACACTGACGTTGGTAGTCAATCAATACTTGCCGTTGCTGCATCGTTATGTAGAATTGCGCAAAGAGCTGCTAGGACTAGACGAGCTGCATATGTATGATCTATATACTCCGCTTTTAGCTGAAGCTCCGATTAAATTTACTTACGAGGAAGCACAGGCTAAAGCCCTTGAAGCGTTAAAACCATTGGGTGAGGAATATCTAGAGGTTGTGAAAAAAGCATTCGCTGAACACTGGATCGATGTTGTCGAAAATCAAGGCAAACGCAGCGGCGCTTATTCTTCTGGTGCCTATGATACCCAGCCATATATTCTATTGAACTGGCATGATCGTTTGGATGAGCTATATACCTTGGTTCATGAGATGGGACATAGTGTTCACAGCTATTTCACTCGCCATACCCAGCCATATGTTTACGGTGATTATTCGATTTTCTTAGCGGAAATTGCTTCGACAACCAATGAAAATCTGTTGACTAGTTATTTGTTAGAAACGGAAAAAGATCCAAAGATTCGCGCGTATATCATCAACCATTTCTTGGATGGGTTTAAGGGAACGATCTTCCGTCAAACGCAATTTGCAGAGTTTGAACACTTTATCCATACTGAGGATGCTGCTGGAACACCATTAACCAGTGAACACCTCAGCAAGTTTTACGGGGAATTAAATGCGAAATATTATGGACCAATCGTCGTCAATGATGAAGAGATCAAAGATGAATGGTCAAGAATTCCGCATTTCTACTATAATTACTATGTTTATCAATATGCGACTGGCTTCTCAGCAGCAAGTGCATTGGCGAAACGAATCGTTGAAGCGGAACCAGATGCACTGGAAAAATACTTGGCTTACTTGAAATCAGGCAGCAGCGATTATCCAATCGAGGTCATGAAAAAAGCCGGCGTCGATATGACACAGCCGACCTATATTGAAGATGCGATGGAAATATTTGCTCAACGCTTGGATGAACTAGAAGAATTAGTTGAAGAATTGAAGGGATAAAACCTTCATTAATAGTTGAACGATCAGCGGCTATCATCATAACGATAGCCAGCTGGTCGTTCTTTTTTGATCGTTGCGGACGTATAATCAGTTATTAATCATTCAATTATTTAATCGTAAAAGAGAGAGAGTCAGTCTTCACATTAAGTTAATAAAATATTTATTTTTATTAAAGTTTGATACTCTATAACATTTTTTCAAAACGGAGTCATGAAAACATAAAGTCTTCTATATGTGCATAGGACTGGGATTTGTTTTTGAAATCTTAATAATTGGACCCCATATATTCAAATAATTGAAAGAAATTTTACAATTGGAATTTCTCTTTTGATTATTATTATGCGAGAATTAGCATAAGTAGAGGGGGTGGATTCATAATGAGTAAACCGAACAAAAGAGACAAAATTGACTTGCTGTTAAAATTATCAATTGCTGTTATGTTTATTGTAGGTTTTCTAATTTTTATGTATCCATTCGTCGTTGATTCGATCAACAATTATATTGATCAGCAGCGCCTTGAAGAAGTTCAAGACAAGATGGAAGCTCGGTCGGAGGCGGAAAAGAAAAAACGACTGGCGAAGCTTGAAAAAGAAAATAAAAAATTGAAGACAATCATTCCAGGTGCCGGAAGCTTCGATGATCCATTTGAAACCTCTCTTCAGGGAACGAAAAGCCCCAAAAAAGAATACTTTGAAAAGCACATGATCGGTGCGGTCTTCATCCCTAAAATAAAGGTTAGTTTGCCAGTCTATGACGAGACGAATGATTTTTTGCTGGATAAGGGCGCGACCGTTTTACAAGGGACTTCATTTCCAGTAGGTGGAAAAGGAACCCATTCGGTAATCACAGGACATACCGGCTTGCCAGAAAAGAAGCTTTTTACTGATTTGGACCAGTTGAAAAAGAAAGATAAATTTTTCTTACATATAGAAGGGAAGAAATTAGCTTATCAGGTTGATCGAATCAAGATCGTTAAGCCTGATAAATTTGACGCGCTTAAAATCGAATTGGATCGTGATCAAGTAACGTTGTTAACTTGTACTCCTTATGGGGTCAACAGTCATCGTTTATTAGTTACCGGACATCGAGTCGCTTATCCAGTCGAGGCGGCGAAGAAAATCAAAGAGACCGAAAAATACCATCGCCGACGTGTTTATTATTTAATTGCCGGCTGTGCCTTCTTCTCTATCATTTTTGCTTACTTTGTCTGGCGCAAAATCATTCTGTATCAATCAAAGAAACGCAACTACACATTTGTCTTTTATTTATACGAGAATGGGGAACCATTACCGGGTGTTCGGGCACTGCTTACTCAGAAGAAGGATGTTGTTCGATTTGATGGCAAACTTGTTCATACAGTCAGCGATGCATTCGGAAGGATCGAATTCAGAGACATTCCAGGCGGTGTCTATCGTGTAGAAACGGAAAATGGCTTAAGCGTCAAAGGAAAAGTCTGGCGGCTGAAGAATAAGAAATTTAAGATCCTGAATCGCCGCGGATACAAGAATATTAAACAGAAAATCAAACATTATATTATTGAAAGTAAGAAGGTGAGCTAGTGTGAAGAGATCACCTAAGCCTAAAAGCGCCAAAAGACAGATGCTCAGCAAAATTTTCATGATATTAGTCTTCTTGGTTGGGGTACTCGTCATGATGTATCCTTTCTATATCAATGCGGTGAACGATTTCATCGACCAGAAGCGGATGGAAGAAGTTCAGCAGCAAAACAAGGAACAGAACAAAGAGCAGGTACGTAAGGCCAAAGAACGGATGAAAAAGCGAAATGAAGAGCTGAAAAAAAATGGTCTTGTACCTAAAGCACCGAAGTTTACGAATGATAATGAACGGAAAATTGTGAGCGATGACTATATTCGCAAGCATTTGATTGGTGCGATCAGTATTCCAACCATCGAGATCACCTTGCCTCTCTTTGATACCACCAATGAAAAGTTGTTGCAGGAAGGGGCGACTGTTTTACAAGGGACCTCTTTTCCGACAGGCGGGGTGGATACCCATTCTGTTATTTCGGCTCACAGCGGGCTGCCTGAGAAAAAGCTTTTCACGGATCTGGAGGATGTGAAAAAGGGCGAGATCTTTGTCATTACGCTGTTTGAAGAGAAGCTGGCTTATGAAGTAGATAAGATCGATATTGTAGAACCAAAAGACACCTCAGTAATCAATATCGAACCCGGGCGCGACATCGTGACGCTGTTGACCTGTACGCCGTATATGATTAACAGTCATCGACTATTAGTGACTGGTCACCGAGTACCTTATACAGAGAAGATGGCGAAAGCCATTGAAAAAGCGGATGATTCGCGGAAGCTGAAACAGATATTGATCTTGGTCGGTGTCGGATTGGCTATCCTATTACTGCTTTTTGGAATCTATCGTGCGATCCATGTGTATCTGTTGAGAAAACGGCTGTTCAATTTGAACCTGCTGCGTACAGATGCTGAAGGAAATGTATTGGCGGGGCATGAGTTTGCTATGTACACGAAAAATGGCAAACGACCAGTTCAAAGACATGGTATTCCGCTAATGGCAGCCACGGATGAAGCAGGGCGTGCGCGGTTCGAAAAAATTCCAGGTGGCGTCTATTGCATCAAGGATAGTGAGGATGTAGGATTCAATGTCGGAATCAAGAAGCTGCGGCAAGACAAGATTAGTCTGTATTTAAAGAAAGAGCAGAAGAGTTATATCTTTACTAAAGATAATGCAGTTCAGATAAAAAAATAAGTTCATTGCCACTCGGCAATGAACTTTTTTAGATTAATGATAAATGATTGTCCATATCAGATTGTCTGATGGATGTATTTTTACTTTGTGATTCTAAAAAGGCTATCAATGATTCCTTCGTATTATATGTATCCAAGATATGATGGATCGTGTCACAGCCTTCAATGCGAATACCTGCGTCGTAATCTTTGCCGTAATTATAGATTACAGCGGAAGGGTGCGAAGTGATCTCCATATCATGTGCGATCTGCTGGTCGCTCAAGAATGCTTCCTGTACAAAAGCCGAATGCCGGTCTTCCAAAAACATTTCCAAGTCACCGCCAACTTTAGTAAACAGCTGGATTGCTAATTTTTTAGAATAAGGCTGCTTTTGCTCGCCGACTGTTTTTTGCAGCTCGACTAAAAAGTCCCGTCCACGTTTTTTCCCTTGAAGCTGTGCTGCTTTGACATCAAGCGCTGCGGAATGAATCTCCTGAGATAACTCGGTTCGCAATTGCGTGTCCTTCTCGGAAGCGCCGATGCGCTGCATAAATTCCGAGACTGTTTTCAAATTCATGATGGGTATCAAACGTAATTGAATTTTCATGTCATATTCTTGAATCAAATCGATAATTCGCCGTTCGATCGATAAACATTTTTTTCCGATCGGATTCACAAACAAATAAATCTCAATCACTAAAGTCCCTCCATTTCTTTATTCTGCTCTTGCTGAGCGGATACAGCGCGAACAATTTTATTTTGTGTTTTGCGGTAAGGTAGATCAAACTTAGCCAGCAGCTGTTTGAACGCTGTTTCATCAAAACCAGAGTTGGGTACTTCCAATTCCAACTCGAAATCGTGATGTTCGCTATACCAGCTTTCATCCAAAGCCAGTTTTCCTTCAGATATCATAAATTCTGCCCGATTTGTGATTAGTTTCCCAATCAAGTGCAAGTCGGATAATGGGATATTTAACGTTTCTAGCTGTTCCAAAATCTCAGCGGCTTGCTGGGCAAATTGATCTTTAGCTAAAGCTTCATCTACTTCATTTAAAGTTAAGGGATCTGTGACCTCTAACAATCCGATGGTCTGAGGAATCTTCAATGTCGCCTCTGCTTTATCAGCGAAACGGCGAATCCTTAGCCCCATGCCATGTTGCTTTAATTGAAAATCAGTCGTATCGAAATAAAGATTGGTTTGTGTTACAAATTGTTCATCTGAAACATTGTAATAACGTAACAGTGTTTCGTACTCCTTTTTTGTCAGCATGCTCTTGAATTCGATTTCAATTTCTTTACTCAATCCTATTTTACCTCTGATCCTAGAAAATTCCTAATATAAGGTATCCTCACATAGAATAACCTATATAGTCAAACAATTAGAACGAATTCCATGAAAATGTTAGTATTTTGTAATATTTGATAAGGTACAAAAATGTGACAATTCTTTCTATTGAAAGTTTATGATAAGATAAGTAAGGAATGGAAAAAGAAGCGAGGGATATGGGATGGAGAGAGACTGGGATACATTTCTTGCGCCTTATGAATTGGCAGTAGCTGAATTAAAAATTAAATTACGCGGATTACGCAAACAATACCGCACAAGCGGAGATCATGTACCGATCGAATTCGTAACAGGACGCGTCAAGCCGGTTGAAAGTATTCTCAATAAGTCAGAGCTGCGGGGAATTCCGTTGGACCGTTTAGAAGAAGAGATGTCAGACATGGCTGGCATGCGTATCATGTGTCAGTTTGTGGAGGATATTCCTTTAGTAGTAGAAATTTTGCGCAGACGAAATGATATGAAGATCATTCAAGAACGGGATTATATCACGAATCGAAAGGCTAGCGGATATCGTTCCTATCATTTGGTAATCGAATATCCGGTGCAGATGCTGGAAGGCGAGAAAAAACTTCTGGCAGAGATTCAAATCAGAACACTTTCAATGAACTTCTGGGCGACGATCGAGCATTCGATGAACTACAAATATAAAGGGCAAATTCCCGAAGATATTCAAGAAAGATTATTTCGTGCGGCCGAAGCAGCTTACCAATTAGATGAAGAAATGTCTAGTATACGCGGTGAGATTCAAGAAGCGCAGCATGTATTTAATCGCAAGGAACAGAAAAAGGAAGTGAAAAAGCATGGGGCTACGGATCGGAATCATCCATAATCAAGAAGAAAAATCAATTCGAGTATTGCAGCGTCTCAGAGGATTATTAGCAGAAAAGGATGATTTGGAAATCGTGGAGCGCGACCCGGAATTAGTGATCACTATCGGCGGTGACGGGACATTATTATCAGCGTTCCATCGCTACAATCATCGACTAGATGAAGTACGTTTTCTAGGTGTACATACGGGGCACCTCGGTTTTTATACGGATTGGCGAGATTATGAACTGCCTGAGCTGGTCAATAGTTTAAGTGCTGAACAAGGGAAAAGCGTCAGCTATCCGCTGTTGGATATTCTTTTGACTACAACCGATGGGGAGCAGAAACACTTTTTAGCGCTGAACGAATCCACGATCCGAAAAGGCAGTCGCACGATGGTTGCGGATGTCTACATTAAAGAAGAATTATTTGAGCGATTTCGGGGTGATGGGTTAGCGATCTCTACTCCGACCGGTTCGACTGCGTATAATAAGAGTGTTGGCGGCGCGGTGGTGCATCCCAGCATCAATGCGATGCAATTATCAGAGATTGCGTCACTGAATAACCGTGTTTTCAGAACACTAGGCTCACCAAGTATTATCGGCTCTCATGAGTGGATCGATGTTCGGTTGAAAAGCAATGAGCAGCATCTAATTACCATCGATCAGTTAGACATTAATAGTAAAGATATTACATCGATCAAATACAAAATCGCTGATGAACGGATTCATTTCGCTTCCTATCGGCATATGCACTTCTGGCATCGGGTGAAAGATGCCTTTATTCGAGAGGATTAATTTTGTGGAATTTAAATGGACTTATCAAGAGCCGACCAGCTCGCTTGTACGGACTTTTCTAAAGCGTCAAGGAATCTCAAAGAAATTGTTGGCGAAAATCAAATTTCATGGCGGAAAAATTTTAGTGAACGAGACAGAACAAAACGTCTTGTTTTCTTTAAATACCCATGATATTGTAACTGTTGTGATTCCAGACGAGGAACCCCATGAAACATTGCTAGCAGATGATGTTCCAATCGAGATTGTTTTCGAGGACGAGCACCTTTTAGTTGTAAATAAACCAGCGGGAATCGCCTCGATTCCGGCGCAGTATCATCCGCGGGGGACGATGGCGAATCGAGTCAAGGCCTATTATGTGGCGCAAGGCTACGCGAACCAGGTGGTGCATGTCGTTACCCGCTTGGATCGCGATACTTCCGGTCTGATGCTCTTTGCAAAGCACGGCTTCGCCCATGCAAAATTGGATCAAAGCCTGCAGCAAAAGCTGTTTATTAAAAAATATCAAGCTTTGGTTTCCGGAGAAGTAGAGACTTTGCAGGACCACGGAAATATTTCGTTACCAATTGGGCGCGACCTGTCTTCCTTATTGAAGCGTCAAGTGATCGAAACGGGTCAAAAAGCCGAGACGGAATACTGGATGAAAAAACGAAACCAGAATTGTGCGTTAGTCGATATCCAATTACATACCGGACGAACCCATCAAATTCGGGTACATTTTTCGGCAATCGGTTGTCCATTATTGGGTGACGAACTTTATGAAGGCGCGATGGATCTGGGAATCGCGCGGCAGGCATTGCATTGCTATTCCTTATCATTTCCCCATCCTTTCAATGACGAGCGTCTATCCTTTGAACTTCCGCTAGCCGAGGATATGGCGAAGATAGCCGAAATGATTTAAAGGATGCGACTCTATGATGGATATTTGCATTAAGTAGAATAGTATCCGTGCTGAAAATAGAACTAATTTTTCTCTAAGAAAAAAATTCATAATCCTGAGGGAGGTTGCCAGTTCTACTTTTCGCAGTGATTATCCATGTGAGAGAGTTACTAGAAATTTAGAATTATCAAATTCAGGAAGTTTAGTAGAATGATATCCGTGCTGAAAATAAGACTAATTTTTTTCCTTGAAAAAATTAATACATTAACGTGAAGTAGGTGAGATTGATGGATGAAAACCAAGAGGAGCTAGAAATACATTTCCAACAATTACGGGAGGAACTGGATCAGAATGATATACAGGCGTTTCGTGATCATTTTTTGGACTTGCATTTCTATGATCAGGGGCAATTTTATCAATCTTTGAATCAAGAAGAGCGGCAGCTCGTTTATTCTTATCTATCACCAAAAGAATTGGCAGATATGTTTGACGTTATTGAAGAAGACGATGAGCATATGGATGAATATCTGAATGAGATGCGTCCGCAATATGCTGCTGATATGTTATCCGAGATGTATACGGATAACGCGGTGGATTTACTAAATGAGCTGGATAAAAAGCCAGTGGCGAAGTACTTGAGTCTGATGGATTCTGAACACGCCAATGAGATTCGCGAACTGCTTCATTATGAAGATGATACAGCTGGATCGTTGATGACGACCGAGTATGTTTCGCTCGTTGCGAATCAAACGATGCGTTCAGCCATGTATGTTTTGAAAAAAGAAGCCCAAATTGCCGAGACAATCTATTATACTTATGTAGTAAACGATGACAATCAATTGGTTGGCGTAATCTCGCTGCGTGATTTAATCATTAATGATGATGACGCGATGGTCTCTGATGTGATGAGTGAACGGGTGATTTCTGTTCATGTAGGAGATGACCAAGAAGATGTCGCCCAAACGTTCCGTGATTATGACTTCTTGGCATTGCCAGTAACCGATTATGATGACCACTTGTTGGGAATCGTGACGGTCGATGATATCATTGACGTAATCGATGATGAGGCAGCCAGCGACTACTCTGGTTTAGCCGGGGTCAACGTTGAAGAAGTCGATGAAAATCCTGTCAAAGCAGCTTCACGTCGCTTGCCTTGGCTGATTACTTTGCTGTTTCTTGGTATGACGACAGCGACGTTGATCAATCATTACGAAGCACTCGTCAGTAAAGCAAGTATCTTAGCGGTATTTATTTCTTTGATTACAGGTACTGCGGGGAATGCCGGCACGCAATCATTGGCCGTTGCTGTTCGGCGGTTAGCGATTTCTGACGATAATGATAAGAGTTTCGGCAAGCTGATCATTGGTGAAATCTTAACGGGGCTAGTAACAGGTCTGGTGACGGGCGTAACAATCTTTATTATTGTGGGTATTTGGAAACATAATTTTGTTTTAGGTTTTGTAATCGGAACTGCGATGATGGCGGCGATTACTGTGGCGAATTTAGCAGGAAGTTTGATACCGATGGTGATGGAAAGAATCGGTTTTGATCCGGCAGTTGCCAGCGGGCCCTTCATTACTACCTTGAGTGATCTGACTAGTGTATTGATTTATTTCAATATCGCCAGTCTCTTTATGGATCGCTTCATCGGGCAATAAACAATTGAGTAGGAAAAGACATATGCTGAAAGTAGTGAGAAAATTTTGAAAAAAGCTTATGCCATTATTATCCGTAACGGATTGATTCTATTAGTCCGACGGCCGGGGATGCCTGTTTGGGATTTGCCTGGGGGCGACCTTCTGCCGAATGAAAATGAACGCGAGGGAATCCGGCGTTTGATTAAGGAGCAGCTTTCCTTTGACAGTAGAATCGAAGATTTAATCGGGATTTATACGAAAGAGTTTCGCGATGAGATCACCTATGTTTATAAGGTTCAAGAAACGGTCTCGCAAAGTAGAATGGAGTCGCAGGATTATGTGGCCTTCAATTTCTTTGATCTCCACAATCTGCCATTGAATGTTTATCCTGAACGACATCGTCAGATCAGAGATTATAAGACGGGAAGATACCCTGTACGTCTACGCTTTAAAACGAATAAATGGGTGTTCAAGTTCACTAATTTTATCAAAGAAAAAAGAAAATGATCCGTATGATGTCATACGAGTCATTTTCTTTTTTCGTTTAGGCTGGCATATCGACGAACGAGATAGTCACAGAAAAACTCTAATGGGTAGTTACCGATCTGCACATAATTAGTGCTTGTCACATTTAAAACCTGATCTAAGAGATTCGTGATCAGATTCTGGGTATGTTGAGTGATTAGGATTGAATAAGCGGGGCAGTTACTGATTTGTGTGATTAGCTCGACATGGCTATTCAAAATCGATCCATAGGAGGAAAGAACAAGAATCACGCTGTTCTCGTCTGCTTGTTTGATTGCCTGCTTTTGCAGCTCTTCTGTTTCGGGAACATTGGTCAGTTTATTTGAAGCGATGAAAGCAGTCTGCATATTTCGTGCAAGCTCCAACGTAGTAGTATAGCCAATAAAAATCACCTTGTCCGCCTGCTGAATTTTTTTAAGTAGTTTATCGACTGCGGGATAATCAATCGTTTTGAGAATATCCTGCAGAGCGAGTGTGATCTCTGCGGCGTAGTCTGCTAAAAAGGCGTCGGGGCGATCTTGTAATTGTCGGAAGTCGGACTCCTTCATTCGTAACGAATTGTAGCTTTTCATTTGTTCGTTGGTGTTTAGCAGTTCTCGCAAACTAGAAAATGAAGGAATATTGAACGCTTGACAAAAACGGGTCAAGGTAGCAGGTGAAACAAAGCAGCGTTCGGCAATTTGCGAGATTGTCAGCTTCTGGACTTCCTTTTGGTGAGTAAGCAGATAGGTAATGATTTTTGCATAGGTTTTATCTGGATCGTGTCTATTTAAATAATTGAAAAAGTCAAAGATAGTGGACATATGGATGCTCCTTTAGAAATATATTGTGAGAGTTCATTTTCGGGTTTATGAAAATGAAAAGCAAAAAAGAAAATGGCAGCACAAAAGCGAAATTGGCGTCGCACTGCTTTATGCTACACTAAATGAGTAATGATAATTATACACTATTCGTTCAGAAAGGATGAGAAGATGACTAAATTTCCAAAAAACTTTTTGTGGGGTGGCGCAGTCGCCGCAAATCAATGGGAAGGTGCCTTTTTAGAGGATGGAAAAGGCTGGTCTACTGCGGATACAGCACTTTATACAGATAATCCTGATAAAAAAAGCTTCTCAATTTTACAACCAATGACGACCGAAAAAGTTGAAGCTGCCATGAAAGATACAGAGGGGATTTATCCGAAACGCTACGGGATCGATGCTTATCACCATTATAAAGAAGATATTGCATTGTTTGCTGAAATGGGCTTTAAGACGTTCCGCTTATCAATTTCTTGGCCGCGAATTTTTCCAAACGGCGATGATTTAGAACCAAATGAAGCAGGATTGGCTTTTTACGATGAGCTATTTGACGAGTGTTTAAAATATGGCATCGAACCACTAGTGACGATCTCTCACTATGAGTTTCCCTTGAACTTGGCGTTAACACGGAATGGTTGGGAAAGCCGTGAGACGATCGATGATTTCGTTCGTTATGCCAAAGTATTATTTAAGCGTTATCAGGGGAAGGTCAAGTATTGGTTGACCTTTAATGAAATTAATATTATCGGAATGACCGGTTATTTGAGTGGCGGGCTTTTAGCGGATAAAACCGAAAATATGCTGCAGGCACAGTTTCAGGCAGCGCATCATCAGTTTATCGCCAGTGCCTTAACCGTTAAGGCCTGTCATGAAATGCTGCCAGATGCGCAAATCGGCTGCATGCTGGCGCGTCAAGAATCATACCCGGAAACCTCTAATCCGCTAGACGTAATGGAGAGTGTGGAGGCCGACCATGTAAACTTGTTTTATTCAGATGTACAGATTCGTGGTTATTATCCGCGCTACATGGATAAATTCTTCCGTGATCATGACATTACCATCAAAAAAGAAGCAGATGACGATGAAATCTTGAAGCAGGGAACAGTGGACTATATGTCCTTCAGCTACTATATGAGCAATATCGCTTCTCATGATGTGTCTGGAGAAGAAACGGCGGGTAATCTTTTAGGATCGAAGAAAAATCCTTATCTAGCCGCAAGTGATTGGGGTTGGCAAATTGATCCAGTCGGCTTGCGGATCACGCTGCATAAATTATATGACCGCTATCAAATTCCACTATTCATCGTTGAAAATGGCTTAGGCGCAAAGGATGTTGTTGCCGAAGATGGCAAAATTCATGACGATTATCGCATTGATTATTTGCGGGATCATATTACAGAAATGGCTAAGGCAATTGATGAAGGTGTCGAATTGATGGGCTATACACCATGGGGTTGTATTGATTTGATCAGTGCAAGTACCAGTGAAATGTCTAAACGTTATGGCTTTATTTACGTCGATCAAGACGATAAAGGCCAGGGCACATTGAAACGTTCACGTAAAGATTCCTTCTATTGGTATAAAGAAGTGATTGCCACGAATGGTGAGAACTTAGCATAAAATAAGGCTCTGAAACAGCGATTGTATGATCACTGTTTCAGAGCCTTTGCGAGTCTAACTTTTTCGGTTTTTGAAAAAGTTAATTCTTTAATACGAATTAGCCGTCCTTATGGTTAAAACTTAACGATCTTAGTGCCGTGAAGTTCGTTGACGCCTAATGCTTCAGCGATTCGTTCTGCATTTTCCTCATTGATCCCGCCGCCAGGTAAAATGATGATACGACCAGCCGCGTAATCAATCAATTCTTTAAGATGCGGAAGGTTTTCGTCAATCGAAGTTGATAAGGGGCCACCGTGAGTTAGAATGCGGTCGATGCCCAATTTTGCAAACCAATCAATGGTTTTGAATTGTTCTTCGTTAGAAAGCTCATCAAATGCCATGTGGAAGGTCGTTAATAACCCTTCACTGTTGCCTATCAGCATTTCCAGCGCTTCTTCATCAACCTCATTGTCTTCGGTCAGACAACCAAATACAACACCATCAGTTCCCGCATTTTTGGCATGAATTAAATCGTTCTCCATAATCTTCAATTCGATATCGTTATAGACAAAATTCCCGCCTCGTGGTCGGATCATGGTCATGATCGGTACATGTTTCTCGCCAGCATACGACAATGCTTCTTCAATCACGCCCATGCTTGGTGTTGTCCCGCCAACAGCTAAGTTGTCACATAATTCGATCCGTCCTGCACCAGCCTGAATCGCTTTTGGAATGTCGGTATAGTTTTCCGCACAAAATTCTTTAATCATGAGTACATCCTCCAGTTTTATAAGAAAATTTTTTAGAAAAATTGATGACCTCGACGTATAGTTTAGCATATCTCGATGATAGTAGAAATAAAAGAACTATGCTATGATAGGATAGCAAAAAAGAGGTGAAAAGATGCTTAAAAAAATTGATCGGGGCGCTTTATTTTTAGCTAAGCAGCAGGAGTTGTTCCGTTGTCCCAACTGTCATCAGAAAATGAGTCAGAAAGAAAAAAGTTTAGTCTGTGTGAACGGACATCGTTTTGATCTAGCGAAAAAAGGCACGCTTTACTTTTTAGATCATCAAATAAAAACCGAGTATGACAAGGAAATGTTCGCTCCCCGGGGACGAATGATCCGTTCTGGGATGTATCAGCCTGTAATTGAAAAAATCGCAGATCTCATGCAGACGGGAAACCTTTTAGATGTTGGCTGCGGCGAGGGCAGTTTCTTGCAGCAAATCAATCAATTGAAGACAAATTCGGTAAATATTGGTTTTGATATCGCTAAGGAAGGCATCTATTTAGCCAGTAATCAACCCTTCGACGCTTTTTGGTGTGTCGCTGATTTGACGAACCTGCCGTTTGCAGATCAATCCTTCGATACGATATTAAACATTTTCTCTCCTTCGCAGTACCGAGAGTTTAAACGCGTCATGAAGCCAGATGGTTGTGTGGTCAAAGTGGTTCCACAATCTGGCTATTTGCAAGAGCTGCGGGCAACCTATCATCCTGATGGCGAAGCTTATTCCAATGAAGCAGTAATTCAACGTTTCACAGAAGAGCTAGAAATTGATCATCGTGAACGCATTACTTATACCTTTGAGATACCGGAAGAAAACCGTTTGGATCTGCTGGAAATGTCACCATTGGAATGGCAGGTTTCACCGGAAGTAAAGGCGGGACTAGCAGAAAATCCTTTGAAGAAAATAACGGTCGATGTCGAAATATTAAAAGGTCATTAGAGAATACGCTTTCATTCAAATTCCTGAAAACAGAAGGTTGCATTTGTGACTTCGTGATGTTATAGTACAAACAAGTTGTTTTTCATTGGTTTTTATCAGGTTCCTGTTCTGATAAAAGTTAGTGAAAAGTGCTTCACTAACGTAGCGACTCGCCGTGCTAGACACCGAGTTGGTACGTTTTTTTTGTCAGTTCTGCTTTTTGCAGTATGACTGATTTCGATAAGGATACTAGATTTGAATGACTTATTTTTTTACGAGCAGTTTAGCAGAATGATATGCGTACGAAAGACAATTCATTTTTCCAGTCTTGGGAAAAATGATTTCTTTGCTTGTGAGCTAGCTGCTGTAGGTAATACGTTTCTGGTATAGAATTAGCAGCGAATAGCTTTACTGAATTAAATACTAAAATTAGATTGAAGGAAACTATTATGACAAATCATATCGTATTATTTGAACCACAAATTCCTGCAAATACGGGAAATATCGCAAGAACCTGTGCGGCGACAAATTCACCGCTGCATTTGATCGAACCGTTGGGATTCTCGACGGACGACAAGCACTTAAAGCGGGCGGGTCTGGACTATTGGAATGATGTGAATATCACTTATCACAAAGATTTAGCTGCTTTTCTTGAATACTTAGGAGATCGGCAATTGCATTTAATCACAAAGTTCGCCAATGCGACCTATTCTGAGATCGATTATACTGATGACGCTGATCATTTCTTTATGTTTGGGAAAGAAACGACTGGTCTACCAGAAGAATTCATGCGGGAAAATGAAGACAAATGCTTGCGTATCCCCATGAATGATGAGCATGTTCGATCGTTGAATCTATCCAACACGGTTGCTTTGGTTGTTTATGAAGCGCTGCGCCAACAAAGTTTTCCTAATTTGGAATTGACTCATCATTATGAAAACGATAAGTTAGACTAGATAATACGGACTTGGAAAGGGATTTTTATGAAACTTTATTTTACTCGTCATGGAAAAACGCGTTGGAATCAAGAGAAACGATTTCAAGGTATGATGGGGGATTCCCCATTGCTGCCGGAGAGTCTGGAGGCAATCAAGGCTTTAGGAAAAGAATTAAGAGATATTCCGTTTGAAAAAATCTACACAAGTACATTAAAGCGAGCTTATTTAACAGCAGAAGGCATTAATAAGCAATTGGCGCAACCGACAGAAATCATTCGTTCGGAAGATTTACGAGAGCTAGGTTTAGGGACTTTGGAAGGTCAATTGATCCCAGTAATTGAAGAACGTTATCCAAAAGATATGGTCAACTTACGTCATCACCTAGAGCTTTATGATCCAACCCCATTTGAGGGTGAAAAAATCGAAGACATGCTTAAACGCATCAATGATCTGGTAGAAAAAGCGGTGGCGGAAGCCAAAGAAGGTCCGCTTCTTTTTGTCGGACATGGTGCTGCATTGACAGCAGCAATTCAGGCGCTAACCGGAAAACCATTAGCAGAATTACGAGAGATGGGTGGCCTATTCAACAATAGCTTGACGATTTTAGAAGCAGACGGCAGTAAACCACCGTATCGAATGCTTCAATGGAATGATGTCAGTTTTTTAGAAGGTACTGGTTCAAAACCGGATTCATTACTATAGAAGACAGAAGGGGTGAGCAAAATGTCAGAGGAACAGCTATACATTGTAGGAACATTAAAGGCGATTTTCTTTCAGAATCCCAGTAATTTCTATAAAGTCTTGTTAATCAAGGTCAGCGAGACCAATAGCGATTTTCTCGAACAGGAAATCGTTGTAACAGGAAGTTTCGGCGATGTGCAAGAAGATGAAGATTATCGCTTTTTCGGACATTTTGTTGATCATCCTCGTTACGGTAAACAGTTTCTAGTTGAAAGCTATGAACAGGCACATCCGACTTCGGCCAATGGTTTGATCAATTATCTTTCGAGTGAGAAATTCCCTGGAATTGGAAAAAAGACCGCGGAGAATATTATCGACACTCTAGGGGAAGAAGCCATTGATCAAATTATGGAAAATCCCGATATACTGGCCAAGGTTCCGAATTTAAATGTGAAGAAGCAAAAGGTGATCGTAGAGACGATTCGGCAAAATCACGGCATGGAGCAGATCATCGTTGGTTTAAGCCGCTATGGTTTTGGTAGTCAGCTTTCGTTTGCGATCTTTCAAACCTATCGTAATGAAGCATTGGAAGTGATCGCGGAGAATCCTTACCAGCTGGTGGAGGATATCGAGGGAATCGGCTTTAAAAAGGCCGATAGCTTAGCGGAGCAATTAGGAATTGCGGCGGATAGCCCGCAGCGGATTCGGGCAGCGATTTTTCATCAAGTCAATGAAGATGCCAATCAAAGCGGCGATACCTATGTAGAGGCGCAGCAGCTATTGACAGAGGTCTTGCAGCTATTGGAAACGACACGACCAGTGGAGATCGCGCCAGATCAGATTGCAAACATGATCATCCAATTAGTTGAAGAAGAAAAAATTCAGCAAGAAGCGACTAAGATTTACGAGAATACCTTGTACTTCAGTGAGTGGGGGATCGCTTCATCAATCGAGCGCTTGCTAGCACGAAAAAAAGAGATCAATTATTCCCAGAAAGCCATTGATAAAAACTTGCGAATCATTGAAAAGCAGTTGAAGATCACTTATGGCGATTCACAGGATCAAGCAATCAAGGAAGCGATCCGTTCGCCGCTGTTTATTTTGACGGGTGGTCCCGGAACAGGAAAGACCACTGTCATCAATGGGATCGTCAAATTATTTGCTGAGTTGAATGATCTATCGCTAGATCCGAAAGATTACACTCAGGCAGTTTTCCCGATCCTCTTATCAGCACCGACTGGACGTGCGGCGAAGCGCATGAATGAGACGACCGGACTGCCGGCAAGCACAATCCACCGATTGCTTGGATTGAATGCTAATGACGATACACCGGATATTGATGCCAAAGAGCTAGATGGCGGATTACTAATTGTTGATGAGATGTCGATGGTAGATACTTGGTTAGCTAATACGTTGCTGAAGGCGATCCCGAATAACATGCAAGTGATTTTCGTGGGAGATAAGGATCAGCTGCCATCAGTTGGACCGGGACAAGTTTTTCATGACTTGCTGCAGATTGAAGATATCCCGAAGATGGAGTTGACGGACATTTATCGTCAAGGCGATGGGTCATCGATCATTCCTTTAGCACATGAAATCAAAGACGGCAAGCTGCCGCAGGATTTTCGTAAAAATCAGCAAGATCGATCCTTTATTGCCTGTCATGCTTTTCAAATGGAAGAGGTCATCAAACAAGTCGTTGAACGGGCGAAGAAAAAAGGCTTTACTGCTCAAGATGTTCAAGTTCTAGCACCGATGTATCGCGGGCCAGCCGGAATCGATGCCATCAATAAAATGATGCAAGAAATTTTTAATCCTAATGATGGGCGAAAAAAAGAAGTGCAATGGAATGATGTGGTTTATCGAATTGGGGACAAAGTCTTACAATTGGTTAACAATCCAGAGCTGAATGTCTTCAATGGCGATATGGGCATCATTGTCGGAATCATTCCAGCAAAGGAATCTGAGGATAAAGTCGATGAACTAGTCATTCAGTTCGACAGCAATGAAGTCAGCTACAAGCGGACGGAATGGAATAAGATCAAACTTTCCTATTGTTGTTCGATCCATAAATCACAGGGGAGCGAGTTCAAAATGGTGCTCCTGCCGATGGTCAAGCAATATTCGCGGATGCTGCAGCGCAATCTTCTATATACAGCCGTGACCCGAAGCAAGGATTTATTGATCCTGCTAGGTGAGGAAGAAGCCTTCCAAGCCTGTGTCACTCGTGAATCAGCAGTTCGAAAAACCACCCTGATTGAACGAATCATGAAGGATGCCAAAGACGCTCCAGCAAAACCAAAAGAAGAACCGTTTAAAGCAGTAGAAGAAAAAGTTAAGCCAATCGCAAAAGCAGCAAATGAGCCGACAATTTTGACACCAAAAATGATCACCGCTCAAGTGATTGATCCAATGATTGGAATGGAAAACGTTACTCCTGCTATGTTTATGTAAAAAGGACTGAGAAATAAATCCGCGGATTTATTTCTCAGTCCTTTTGTCTGCATACCAAATGTATTGTGTGCCAGTGGAGAAGTTCATGTCAAAGGAACGTTCCCCCATGTCCTCGCCATCCGCCTGACCGTGCTGCGGAACTACCGAGACGATCCGAATTTTGCTGCTGGTAAAATGTCTGTAATGTTTGTTCTCAATATGTTTCTTCCGTAATAGCTGAAGCAAGAAACGCAGAATTGCCAGCATGTTTGGTTTTTCTACGACAACGAGATCAATCGTGTCCTTTTTCGGATCAGCCATTGGTGCGATCGCCACGCCGCCACCAAAATAAGGGATATTTGTCGTTGTACATAAAAAAGTCCGTTCGAAGCTAAGCGTCTGACCGTTTAATTCCACCAGAATCGGAAAGGTCTTTTGAGTAAAGATCGCTTTCACCAGATAAAGGGCATACGAAGCTGAGCCTAAATGGTACTTGTTCAAGACTTTTTTTGAAGTCGAAGCGTTCGTTGTTGCAACGATCAGAGCATCCAAGCCGATTCCGACATTATTTAGAATGACGCCTTGTTCCTCCCGAATCTTTTCTTCATAGTGAAAGACGTTGATCGGTTGCGGCTTCAATGCTGAAGTGATCTGTTCAAAGGCTTTCTCCGGGTCGCGAGACAATCCAATACCGCGAGCAAAGTCGTTCCCTGAACCAGCAGGAATATAGCTGACCGGAAGCTGGACATCCAACGCGTAAAATTCATTGACGACTTGATGGAGTGTACCATCACCGCCGATTACCACTAACAGATGAAATGAATTATCGACGTGGTCCTTTTCGCAGCTTTCCGACCAAGGGCTTAACAAGTCGGCTAGTCGATCGACGATTTCTTTTTCGTCGCCAGGTTTCTCTGTGTAATACGGAGTGTATGTATAGTCGCCGTCATCAAGCAACTGGATAATTTTTTCTGCTGTTTTCGCCGCGTTGCCGCTGCCGGCAGCGGGATTAATTAAAATATGATAATGAAGATTCATGTCCTCGATCCTTTCAAAAACTGATTATAACAGAGTAATGAAAGGAACTGTAGAAAATTGATTGATTTTTTATTAATCCTAGAGTCAAAAAAAGCCTTCTCGTTTTATTGAGAAGGTCCTCGAGCGAATCAGTTATGATTTTCGAGCTTGCTGAATAAACCAGTCGATGATTTTCTTGTCGTAATTCGAGGCTTTGTAGGCTTCGTTCACACGAGCTGTTTGTTTATCGTGGTCGACCACTACCACTTTTGTGCCCCAGAGATAAAGCGAGCTATGTGTATCGGTGTGTTCAATCCTATATTTTTCTACTAATGGAGCGCGGGTACTGCAACAGCCGTAGTTTCCTGCTGTCCAACGATCTTTGAGCACAGCTTCGCCATCCTGCTGTGCCTTTTTGTACAACTGTTCCAATTCATTGTCAATGCCTAGCATAGCCAATCACCTTTCCTTCAAGCTGATTGTATCACCCGAAGCTAGAAAAATTCAATTTTAACCAACTGTTTTTGCTGACTTCAAGAGTTGACTTACAATCTGAAAAAAAGTATGCTGTAAAAGGTTTACAGCGGTTCATCAACCATCCCGCTTTAAAAAAACTCGGAGAAAGAAGGACAATTATGAATATGGTAGAAAGAAAGCGTGTCACTGTTGTAGTGACCAACGGGATCATCATGGCGCTTTATTTGGCGCTGACGATCTTAGTTTCACCTGTAGCATCCGGTGCGATTCAGTTTCGCATCTCAGAAAGTTTGAATCATTTAGTCGTATTTAATCGAAAATATCTATGGGGGATCTTCGGCGGAGTCGTTATCTACAATGCGATCTTTGGCATGGGCTGGCTCGATGTGGTCTTCGGTGGCGGACAAACGTTGTTGGCGTTAACCTTAACGGCCGTTTTACAAAATGTCATACAGAATACGAAAGTTCGATTAGCTTTGAATGTGGTATTTTTCAGTGCCAGCATGTTTCTAATTGCTTTGATGTTGAATTTAACCGCACAATTACCTTTTTGGCCAACTTATGGCTGGACAGCGTTGAGTGAAGCAATCATTATGACGATCTCAGCACCGATTATGTACTATTTAAATACACGTTTGCAATTTGCAAAGCAAATATAAATAAATGGCGGTCCTGAATTTCAGGATCGCCATTTCTATTGATAGATCAGTCTTGCATGGATAATGCTTCAACTTCTTGAATCTCGAAATGCTTGCGTTCAAGATGATCAATAATTTGATTCATTTTGTTTTCATCTACACCAGCAGGTAAAGTGAACAGAGTGCGGCGTCCCTTGAAATCTTTACCAACATCTAACGTGATGCAGCTAGCGATCGTCGTAAATTTCGAAATAATTTTTGCCATAGCGGCTAAGTCACCGCGCTTGCCGGTCGAAACGACTGTGATCACATAACTACCGGTTTGGATATTCCAAGATTGTGACAACATATTTAACAAGGTACTATGGGTCAAGATACCATAAAAATGATGATCTTCATCTAAGACAGTAATATATGGCAATTCTTTAATCGTAAAAAAGATTTTAAAAAATGAAGTGTCGAGCGAAATAAATTTTGTTGCGTTTTTCAGCAAGTGAGTGACAGGCAGATTCATGTCACCGCCGTTTGCTTTGTGCCGGTAAATGTGCATCTTGTAAATATTGCCTCGGAAAATTTGATCGCTCTCATCAAGGATTGGAACACAACGAAAGCCAGTGCCTTCAAGTATATCCAATGCCTCTTGCAATTTCGTCGATTCATTGATCGTCGTCAAATTCTCTTTGGGATAAACGAGACTTTTTAATAACATCCAATAACCCTCCAATAAAGCTATTCATTCTTTCATCATATTATCATATTCTATCTGATAAAGAAATTTATTTTAGAAACAATTCACATTCAAGAATCGACAGTTGAAGAAAAGTTTATTGTTGGGATGTAAGATTGACAGGCAAAAGGATAGATGATAATGTAACTATGTGACTTTGCGAGGTTACCAGCTCTGCTTTTCTCAGATTAGCAGCTTACGGTATACGGCATGAACGTCAAATTCATTTTTAATATATTTAAGAATTAGGAGTAGATCGCTATGGCAACAAAGAAAGCGGCTCTGGCCTGCACTGTCTGTGGTTCGAGAAACTACACAAAATCAGTGAGTGAAGGCAAACGCGGAGAGCGTTTAGAGATTAATAAGTTTTGCAAACATTGTAATCAGTACACGATACATAAAGAAACAAAATAATCAAATGAGGGGGATAATCAATTGAACTTTTTACGTAGTGTCAGAGAAGAAATGAAGCTAGTTACTTGGCCTTCAAAAAAACAATTGCGTCATGATTCGCTAGTCGTAATCGAAACAGCAATTATTTTTGCTTTGATGTTTTTCATCATGGATACAGGGATTCAAGCATTGATCAATTTGATCATTCGCTAGTAGCCAATTCAAAAAAAGCATGTTATACTATTTGAGAGAAAAAACCTTGGGAGCACTGAGGTTTTTTTATTTTAGAACGAGGAGCCGATGGCAAAAATGGAATCTTTTGAAAAACAATGGTATGTGCTGCATACTTATTCCGGCTATGAAAACAAAGTAAAGGCAAACATCGAATCACGTGCACAAAGTATGCGGATGGAAGACTATATTTTCCGCGTAGTTGTCCCGGAAGAAACGGAAACGGAAGTTAAAGGCGGTAAGGAAAAAGAAATCGTCCACAAAACCTTCCCAGGATATGTGTTAGTGGAAATGGTCATGACTGATGACTCTTGGTACGTTGTTCGTAATACACCAGGTGTAACAGGATTCGTTGGGTCCCACGGTGCCGGAAGTAAACCAGCGCCATTGATGCCAGAGGAAATCAACCACATCTTGCGTTCGTTGGGTATGAGTACCCGTCAGAATGATCTTGAAGTGGAAGTCGGCGAAACAGTGAAGATCATCGAAGGCGCGTTTGCGGGTCTTGAAGGTGTGATTACTGAGATCGACGAAGAGCGTGCGAAAATCAAAGCCAACATTGATATGTTTGGCCGTGAAACAAGTACAGAATTGGACTTCGATCAAGTCGACAAAATTTAAGTAGTTAAGCTGGGACAAGTTGTCTCGGCTTTTTTTTGCTAAATTTCCCCAAAGTTATGGCCTTTCAGTTGAGTTGTGGCAGGTTTGTAACTATAGTAAAAAGAAATATCAGGTAGATAGCAAAGAGGAGTTAAAAGGGATGAAAAAAGTTTTTTTAAGTATTTTTGCAATGATGACAGTCTTTTTACTTGCCGGCTGTGGAAATAACCAAACGAAGGACTCGGGAAAAACATCGGTCTCAGCGGTAGCCAAAAAGAAGATCAAGGACGCCTATTCGAAAAGTGATGTTCCAACGATTTTTATTCACGGATATGGTGGTACTATCAATTCCTTCGGCGGGATGCTTCAACGATTGACTAATGAAGGAAAGACCAAGAAAGAAATGCTGATCACGGTACAGTCGGATGGGACATTGAAGGTTGATGGACAGCTAAGCAAAACAAAGGACAACCCAAGTATCCAAGTATTGTTCACAGCGAATAAGGATACTGAATGGAATCAAACGGAATGGATCTATGGTGTTCTAAAATATTTGAAGCAGCAGGGTGTTGATCAAGTGAACCTAGTAGGTCATTCAATGGGCGGAGTCAGTTCTTTACGTTACTTGACGACTTACGGGCAGCCTACTGACGCGTCGACGATCAAAAAATTTATCTCGGTTGGTACACCATTTAATGACTTTACCGAATCGTCTGAATCAATTGATGATGTGTTGAACAATGGTCCGGATGTACAAGCCAGCAGATATATGGATTATAACAATGGCATAAAAAATGTACCGAATAAACTGCCGATACTATTGTTAGCAGGGAAATTAAATGCTGATACTGCAACGGACGGAACGGTCCCACTTAATAGTGCGTTAGCGACCTATTCGCTTTTGAAAGCTCACGGGAATCCAATCAGTTATCAAATCTTCACTGGACCAAATGCGCAGCACAGCCAATTACACGAGAATCTAGAAGTTGATAAAGTTGTTGCAAACTTCTTGTGGAAATGAGAAGACAAATTGCTTGCTTACTTTTTGTAAGAGTATTAAGATAACTCATGTATTCAAAAGAAAGAAGGATTTATCATGACTTATCAAGCAAGTAACGAAGAACATCCAATTGAAATTGTAAATATCGCTTCACTTGAAGGACGCGTGAAAGAACGTATGGAAAAAGGTGCGTTTGGTTATATTCGCGGCGGTTCTGAAGATGAATGGACAATGAAGGAAAACACTACTTCATTTAATAATAAGACAATTATGCCGCGGGTCCTACGCGGAATCGATCATGCCGATTTAAGCACAGAGCTTTGGGACATTGATCTTGCAACACCGATCATTCAAGCCCCATCTGCTGCGCAAGGATTGGCTCATGAAAAAGGCGAAGCGGATACAGCTAAAGGTGTCGCTGATGCTGGTTCAATATTCTCTATAAGTACCTATGCAAATACAACGATTGAAGATGCAGCCGCTGCTGCACCAAATGCGCCACAGTTTTTCCAATTGTATATGAGCAAAGACGATGGTTTTAATGAGTTTATCTTGGATAAAGCCGTTAAGGCTGGAGCGAAAGCAATTATTTTAACTGCAGACTCGACACTTGGTGGTTACCGTGAAGAAGATATTATCAACAACTTCCAATTTCCGCTACCCATGCCTAACCTAGCTGCTTATAGTGCACAAAGTGCTAGCGGTGACGGTGAAGGAAAAGGGATCGCTGAAATTTATGCGGCAGCGAAACAAGGTTTAGTTCCTGAAGATATCAAGAAAATCAAGGATCTAACAAACTTGCCTGTTTTTGTTAAGGGAATCCAATCACCTGAAGACGCCGAAGTTGCAATCGCAGCTGGTGCGGATGGTATCTGGATCTCAAATCATGGTGGTCGTCAATTAGATGGTGGCCCCGCATCATTCGATGTATTGCCATTAATTGCCGGTGTCGTAAACAAACGTGTACCAATCGTCTTTGATAGTGGTGTACGTCGCGGCGAACATGTCTTTAAAGCATTAGCCAGCGGTGCTGACTTAGTTGCTATCGGCCGTCCAGTGATTTACGGCTTGAACCTTGGCGGAGCAGAAGGCGTGAAATCTGTCTTTGACCATTTGAACAAAGAATTGTCTATCACGATGCAGCTTGCAGGAACAAAAACAATTGAAGAAGTTAAAAACACCAAACTTCATAATGCATAATAAGTTTTCAAAGACTACATCAAGAAACTCAGTTTCTTGATGTAGTTTTTTTTTTGACCATTTTTCTTGCGTACGCTTTCTTTTTCGTTTATCATGTATATAATATTTAGGTGAACCTAAAATAGAAAGAAGGGATAACTATGAATAGGATTAGGATAGAAAATTTATCTGTTGCTTATCGTGGGAAAATCGCTTTGCGACAGGTTGATTTGGAACTAGTACCTGGAAAATTAACGGGAATCGTAGGTCCGAATGGAGCCGGAAAATCTACCTTGATGAAGGGAATCTTAGAGCTAGTGAACATCCGGTCAGGAAAAATTTCGTATGGTGATCAACCGTTAGCAAAACAAAGAAAGAAGATTGCTTATGTGGAGCAGCGACAAGATATTGATTTAAGCTTCCCTATTGATGTTTTCGGAGTGGTATTGTTCGGAACATATCCGCATTTAACGATGTTCCAACGGCCAGGAAAAAAAGAAAAAGCTTTTACCCATGTGTGTTTAGAAAAAGTAGGCTTAACAGAATATGCTGATCGTCAAATCAGCGAATTGTCTGGTGGGCAGCTTCAACGTGTCTTCATAGCACGAGCATTGGCACAAAAAGCAGAATGGATTCTATTGGATGAGCCGTTTGCTGGAATTGATGCAACCAGCGAGAAGATCATCATTGAATTATTGAAAGAATTACGTGATGAAGGAAAATCAATCGTGATTGTCCATCATGATTTGCATAAGGTCACCGATTATTTTGATGAAGTGATTCTGTTGAACAAAGGACTGATCGCCTCAGGACCGGTTGAGTACACGTATACGACAAAAAATATGGAGAAAACCTATGGCAGTGAAATTACGAAAATGCTAAGAATTGGGGGTGCAGACTTTGCTACATGAATTCTTTAAAGGATTAATCGACTATCAATTTTTACAAAATGCCTTGATCACTTCAATCATGGTAGGAATTTCAGCAGGGATCATTGGCTCATTTATTATTTTACGAGGAATGTCCTTGATGGGCGACGCCATTTCCCATGCTGTTTTACCAGGTGTAGCGATATCATACATGCTAGGCAGTAGTTACATTATTGGGGCGACCATTTTTGGGATTTTCTCAGCAGCATTGATTGGCTTTGTCGGAAAACATACAAGGTTAAAAAATGATACTGCTATCGGAATTGTTTTTAGCTCCTTTTTTGCACTAGGAATTATTCTGATCTCTTTTGCTAGAAGTGCTACCGACCTTTACCACATTCTGTTTGGAAATGTGCTGGCAGTAAGGGATTCAGATATGTATCTAACAGCAATCGTCATGGTAATAGTTGTTTTGGCAGTAGGGATTTTTTATAAACAGTTGAAATTAACCTCTTTTGCTCCGACAATGGCGCAGTCCTATGGTTGGAATATTAGCTTGATCAATTATGGTTTGATGTTTCTACTGACGTTAGTTGCAGTTACATCTCTACAAACGGTTGGAACGATTTTGGTTATTGCGATGCTGATTACCCCGGCTGCTACAGCCTATCAGTTAACAAATAAGCTTCCTGTAATGGTGGGTTTGTCTACTTTATTTGGTGTATTAAGTGCGATTATCGGTTTGTATTTCAGTTATAGCTATAATCTTCCTTCTGGTGCAACAATCGTGATGACAGCAGCAATCTTTTTCATCGCAGCTTTTCTTTTTTCACCTAGCAAAGGATTGATTCAACAATTACGAAAGGAACGAGCATATGAAGCATAAAAAAATACTTTTTGCAGGGATCATCGGATTATTGTTCCTAGCAGGCTGTGGAACCAAGAACAATGCCAATAGCGAAGCGGGAGACTCAGAAAAATTATCCGTCGTGGCGACAAATTCGATCATCGCAGATATGGTCAAAGAAGTTGGTAAGGATCAAGTGAGTGTGCATAGTATTGTGCCAGTTGGAACAGATCCCCATGAATACGAACCGTTGCCGGAAGATATCAAAAAAGCGAGTGAAGCGGAGATTATTTTCTATAATGGCTTGAATTTAGAAACCGGTAATGGTTGGTTTGATAAGCTGATGGAGACAGCTAAGAAAAAGGAAAACGAAGATTATTTCTCTGTCAGCAAAGAGGTGACACCGATTCATTTAACTAGCAATAACAAACAGGAAGACCCTCATGCTTGGCTGGATATTTCTAACGGTATTTTATATGTGAAGCAGATTCAAGTTGTTTTGAGCGAAAATGATCCTGACAATCAAACAAACTACGAGAAAAATGCGGAAGCGTATATCAAAAAGCTGGAAGAGTTGGATACTTCAGCGAAAAAGGAATTCGCTGATATTCCTGATGAGAAAAAGTTATTAGTGACCAGTGAGGGAGCCTTTAAGTATTTTTCCAAAGCCTATGATTTAACAGCGGCGTATATCTGGGAAATCAATACAGAAAGTCAAGGAACACCAGAGCAAATGAAACAAATCGTTGAAAAAGTCCGCGCATCTAAAGTACCTTCGTTATTTGTTGAAACAAGTGTAGATGAGCGCAGTATGGAACGATTGTCAAAAGAGGTCGACTTATCAATCTATAGTGATCTATTTACGGATTCTTTAGCGAAAATAGGTGAAACAGGAGATAGTTACTATAGTATGATGAAATGGAATTTGGATAAAATTCATGAGGGTTTGATGAAATAGAAAAAGCAGCTGATTCGACATCAGCTGCTTTTATTCTGTTTAAACGGTCGCTTTCTCTGGTTCGCCAAAGACTTGTTTTTGCAGACGTAAACCCGTTGGTGTCGTAGCCACTCCGCCTTCTGCTGTTTCCTTGAAGATTTGCGGCATTGCCCGACCAACTTTGTACATCGCTTCAACGACTTCATCGGGCGGGATGACACTGCGGATTCCGGCTAACGCCATATCCGCGGAGATAAAGGCTTGCGAAGCGCCCATCGCATTTCGTTTCACACAGGGTACTTCCACTAAACCAGCGACGGGATCACAGATTAGCCCCATCACATTTTTTAGGGTAATTGCAAGCGCGTTGGCAGCCATTTCTGGCGTACCGCCGTTTGCAGTAACTAGAGCTGCCGCTGACATCGCGCTGGCAGAACCGACCTCAGCTTGACAGCCGCCTTCCGCACCAGAAATTGAGGCGTTGTTTGCCATCACTAAACCAAATGCGCCAGCAGTAAATAGGAAATCAATTTGCTGTTCATGGGTTAATTCTAGTTTTTCACGGGCAGCCATCAATACACCCGGCAATACGCCGGCGCTACCAGCAGTAGGGGTGGCACAAACTAAACCCATCTTAGCATTGACTTCATTGACTGCAATCCCGTTACGCACGGCTTTCAAAATCGTATCGCCGCTCATGAATTTGCCGCTTTCGATGTAGTCATTCATACGTTTGGCATCGCCGCCAGTTATTTTCGTTACAGAAGTCACTCCTTGAATGCCTTCTTCGATTGAGCTTTCCATTACTTCTAAATTGCGTTCCATCAACGCAATGATTTCTTCACGTGTACGATCGGTTAATTCCATTTCTGTCGCGATCATTAATTCGCCAACTGTTGGATAATCCTTTGCTTGCTCTACAAGCTCCTGGATTGAGTAAAACATGACAATTCCTCCTATACTATTTGAAATAAGTGACACTCAGTACATCGTCTTCACGTTTGATCTCTTGTCGTAAGCCTTCTGGATCGTCCGGGGTATCATCGATCTCTAACAGAACGATGCCGTTTTCACCACGTGTTTTTCGTGTCATCGTAACTTTTCCGATGTTCAACCCGTGTTTCATGAAAATCGTGGAGACCCGAGAGAGCAAGCCAGGTACGTCTTTATTGATAATAATATAGGTAGGATTGCCCATACCAAGTGAGATGCTGTAGCCGTTCATTTCAGTGATTTGAATATTGCCGCCGCCAATTGAGACCCCGGTAATAGACATCTCGAGATCACCTTTAATCATTCGAAGGGTAACCGTATTGGGGTGGTCAGATATTTCTTTTTTCGGTACAAACAGAACTTCCATTCCTTGTTCGTGAGCAATCTTCAGTGAATCGGATAAACGAGGGTCATCTGGCTCCATCCCTAAAATACCGCCAACGAGGGCGATATCTGTTCCGTGCCCACGGTAGGTTTTGGCAAAGGATTCATAAAGATCAAATTCGACTGAATCGGGGCGTTCCCCAAAAATCATGCGACAAACTTTCCCGATTCGAGCAGCTCCAGCAGTATGCGAACTGCTTGGGCCCACCATTACTGGACCAATAATGTCAAAAACACTGCGATATTTTAATACTTCCATTATTTTATACCTCCCTGAATTATCCGATGAAAATCCTCATCAAGTCGACCATAGTGTAACATATACGCTTTCTGAAAATAGGAAGATTAATAATTTATTTTGTTATTCTCATAGTAGTTAAAGAGATTGTGAAGCGTTTTATTATTGTCAGAAAAGTTCGAACAGGTAATTTCCGTCTTGATTTAGCTGAGGAATTCTGGTATGATACCAAAGTGTGTCTTTACGCACACGGTTTTAAAGTGGGAGGAGAAATTTTGATCTCCAATTAACCACATCACGGACTCAAGGAGGTATGTCTCGTGGCAAAGAAAGTAGAAAAATTAGTTAAACTGCAAATTCCTGCAGGGAAAGCAACACCAGCTCCCCCAGTAGGTCCTGCACTAGGTCAAGCGGGTATCAACATCATGGGATTCACTAAAGAATTCAATGCTCGTACAGCTGATCAAGCAGGTTTGATCATTCCAGTGGTGATTTCTGTATATGAAGACCGTTCATTTACATTCATCACAAAAACACCGCCAGCTGCCGTATTATTGAAAAAAGCAGCGAAGATCGAAAAAGGATCAGGCGAACCAAACAAAAACAAAGTTGCAAAAGTTACTAGCGATCAAGTAAAAGAAATCGCTGAGTTGAAAATGCAAGACCTAAACGCTGCTAACGTTGAGTCAGCTATGCGCATGGTTGAAGGAACTGCACGAAGCATGGGTATCACTGTCGAATAATTCTCGACGACCCAAGAAAGTAGCTTCTCAGTTGGCTCCCTATCTAAAGATACGGAACACGTGGGAGGTTCTACCGTTATAACCACATCAAGGAGGAAACAAAATGGCTAAAAAGAGCAAAAAAATGCAAGATGCATTGAAAAAAATCGACGCTACTAAGGCTTACCCTGTTGCGGAAGCTGTAGCATTAGCAAAAGAAATTAACTTCGCGAAATTTGACGCAACGGTTGAAGTTGCTTACAAATTGAACGTAGACCCTAAAAAAGCAGACCAACAAATCCGTGGAGCAGTTGTGCTTCCAAACGGAACTGGTAAAACACAAACTGTTTTAGTATTCGCGAAAGGCGAAAAAGCAAAAGAAGCAGAAGCTGCTGGCGCTGATTTCGTTGGCGACGACGACATGGTTGCAAAAATCCAAGGCGGATGGTTTGACTTTGACGTTGTTGTTGCGACACCTGACATGATGGCTACAGTTGGTAAATTAGGTCGTGTGCTTGGACCAAAAGGTTTAATGCCTAACCCTAAAACTGGTACTGTAACGATGGATGTTACAAAAGCAGTTGAAGAAGTTAAAGCTGGTAAAGTAACGTACCGTGTTGATAAAGCTGGTAACGTTCATGTGCCAATCGGTAAAGTATCATTTGACGATGCGAAATTGGTTGAAAACTTTAACACAATCAACGAAACTTTAGTAAAAGCAAAACCTGCAACTGCTAAAGGTCAATACATCAAAAACATTTCAATGACAACAACATTTGGACCTGGTATCCATGTTGAACAAACGGCTATCTAATTAATTTTAGAAAAGTGCTTGACTCGACTAGCTTATCTATGGTAAGTTAGTCGAGGTTAAATATTAACTGTACCGAAGACAGTAGGTGACGCGAGTCTTAATTTCCTACCGAGGACGTTTATTGAGAACATTCAATAGTCCCTCTATGTCTGCGGTGGCATGGAGTTTTTTTGTGCCCGTCACAAGAAACTCTCCCCATCAAAATCAGGAGGTGAAACATATAATGAGTGAAGTAGCAATCGCTAAAAAAGCCGCTATCGTTGAAGAAGTCACTGAAAAATTCAACGCTGCAGCTTCAGCCGTTATCGTCGATTACCGTGGTTTAACAGTAGAACAAGTGACTGAATTACGTAAACAACTACGCGACGCTAATGTTGAAATGAAAGTTATCAAAAATTCTATCTTAGTTCGTGCCGCTGAAAAAGCTGGTTTGAACGGATTAGAAGAAGTATTCTCAGGACCTACTGCTGTTGCATTTAGTAATGAGGATGTAGTTGCTCCAGCTAAAATTATCGACGAGTTCGCTAAAACAGCTGAAAAACTAGAAATCAAAGGTGGTATCATTGAAGGAAAAGTAGCTTCTATCGAAGAAATTACTGCTCTTGCAAAACTACCGAACCGCGATGGACTTCTTTCTATGCTATTATCTGTCCTTCAAGCGCCAGTCCGCAACGTGGCTTACGCTGTGAAAGCAGTCGCAGAAAAAGAAGAAGAAGTAGCTTAATCGCTGCATAACATAAAAAACCAAAAAAACTTACCTAAACGGAGGAAATTTAAAATGGCATTGAACATTGAAAACATTGTCGAAGAACTTAAAGGCGCGACAATCTTAGAATTAAACGACTTAGTTAAAGCTATCGAAGACGAATTTGGCGTAACTGCTGCTGCTCCTGTAGCTGCTGCTGGCGCTGCTGCTGGTCCAGCTGCTGAAGAACAAACAGAATTTACTGTTGAATTAACAGCTGTTGGCGATCAAAAAGTTAAAGTTATCAAAGCAGTTCGTGAAGCAACTGGCTTAGGCTTGAAAGAAGCTAAAGCTGTAGTTGATGGCGCTCCTGCACCAGT
>NZ_JAWGOQ010000007.1:0-145957 GCF_032555305.1 Enterococcus sp. | reverse complement strand
TCAATCATTTCAAAATGCAGTTATGGAAGGGATACGCTATGGTTGCGAACAAGGATTATATGGTTGGAATGTGACGGATTGTAAAATCTGTTTTAAGTACGGTTTATACTATAGCCCTGTTAGTACTCCAGCAGATTTTCGGATGCTTACTCCTATTGTACTGGAGCAAGCCTTTAGAAAAGCTGGAACAGAATTGTTAGAGCCATATCTTAGTTTTAAAGTTTATGCACCACAGGAATATCTTTCACGGGCATATAACGATGCTCCCAAATATTGTGCAAATATCGTAAATACTCAACTGAAAAATAATGAGGTCATTATTATTGGAGAAATTCCTGCTCGATGTATTCAAGATTATCGCAATGATTTAACTTTTTTTACAAATGGGCTTAGTGTTTGTTTAGCAGAGCTAAAAGGATATCAGGTTACCACTGGCGAACCTGTTTGCCAGACCCGTCGTCTAAATAGTCGGATAGATAAAGTAAGATATATGTTCAATAAAATAACTTAGTGCGTTTTATGTTGTTATATAAATATGGTTTCTTATTAAATAAGATGAAATATTCTTTAATATAGATTTGAATTAAAGTGGAAAGGAGGAGATTGTTATTATAAACTACAAGTGGATATTGTGTCCTATTTGTGGAAATAAAACAAGACTACGAATACGAGTGGATACTATACTTAAAAATTTCCCTTTATACTGCCCCAAATGTAAGAACGAAACTTTAATTAATGTTCAAAAAATGAATATAATAACAATCAAAGAGCCAGACGCCAAGACGCAGAGCCGATAATTTGAGAAATGAAACTCTCATCTTATCGGCTCTTTTTGTTTATCTGAATTTTACTGACTAGCCTTCAATATTTCTTGCTTCATTGATACCTTTTGCTAGTGCTTCCATTAAGGATAGTTCTTTGTCTGTAAAGCTATCCATGTATTTTTCTATCTGTAGCCTTCGAGTGCTTTTTATCAAATTATCTGTAGGTAAGAAAAATTCATCAATAGACACATGGAGTAATGATACAAGATCATAAAGCACCTGTGTACTTGGGTGTTGCCCTTTATTTTCTATATTTGTTAAATAACGTGGGTCAATTTCAATGATTGTTCCTACTTGTTCACGGGTGAGACCACGTTTTATTCGAGCCTCTTTAATCGCTAGACCAACGGCTCTAAAATCGTATTTATCTTCTTTTTTACGCATAATAAACCACCTCTATACATTTTACTGTTCCTATCCAAGTGGAAACAGGTATAGAAAAACGTGTTATGTAGTTTGTGAGTTCTTTTAAGAGCGCTATTATGCTTATGAATGTGATAAATCCAATCTCAAATAGAAAGGTCGCTGATTTTATTTACCCATACAACTATATAAAATTTAGTTATGCTGCTAAAAAGTAGATAAAATTGGCGACTGAATGGAGGTCACAGTCGCCATGAAAAAGATACGTCACTATCTAATTCTCTTAATTAGGTTCTTATCAAAAAAACTTACCCACCTACACTAGATAAATATGACCATCAATGTGGTTTTACAAATCGTATAGACAGAACAATTGAAGCACATGAACAGAGAAAACAATCTGTTTATGTGTTTTTTTGGCTACTTCGTGAATATCTTTTAAGATTTTTCTTCACTTATGCAACAAATCCCCCTTTCGTGTCGGGACTTAGTATGAAGGGAGATAAAGAAGTACATGCCACTCCCTTTCACGACAGAAAGGGGGTGAAAAACATGAAACCATCTTCTTTTCAAGAAACCATAGAAAATCAGTTTGACTATATCTGCAAACAAGCCATTGAAGATGAACGGAAAGATTATTTCAAACATCTAAGCAGACTGTCCAAAAAAGAAGTTTCATTTTCTGAAATAGATAACTACCTTGTCACCTCTTTTTCTACGGTTGATACGTATGTCACTGATTTTCAACTATTCACATTGTATGGATTAAGAATCAATGTTGAAAGTGATTTGTTAAGCGAAGCCTTACGCCACCTTCCAGAGAACAAGCGGAACATCATTTTACTTCATTATTTTATGGATATGAGTGATGTGGAAATTGCAGAATTACTAAATGTAAATCGTTCAACAGTTTATCGTCATCGAATAAGTGGACTAGCCATGATTAAAGAATTCATGAAGGAGTGTAAAGAATGAAAACAGCCTATCCAAGGGTTCCCTTCCCCCTCATTGTAAAGGCGACAGATGGCGACGTGGAAGCAATTAATCAGATTGTTAAACATTATCGAGGGTATACCTCAAAACGTTCTTTGCGTCGCATGACAGACGAATATGGCAATTCTCATATGGTTATTGATGAAACCCTACGTGGCAGAATGGAAACAAAACTCATCACCAAGATTTTAGCGTTCGAAATTAAATAATCTCATTTTTTCGTGGAAGCGTGTTGAACCGTTCCACGCTTCCCGATTTGGGAGGTTTGTTATTCCATCAAAGCCTACTGTATGTTCAGTATGTTTTGATAGGCTAACAAGCCAAACGTTCTTTGACAATTGAATAAAGCCAATCGAATACGTTTCGATAAGAAAAGAGCCAACGAACTAACACGCCATGATCTATGAAGATAGCGAGCGATTCATGTTAAAACTTCGTAAACAATCTTTAGCAGGATTGTTGCCATGACTTTCTTATCGTGATAATGATACTCCCGTATAGCCACAGTCCGAGCGTTAGTAGCGTCGCAGACAATGGGTACGGCTACATGAAAATCATGCAGGGGTGAAATGCCCGTGAGCTTTGCTAGAGCTGTTCGATTGCTGGGATATTCTTCTCTTGTCAATGTATTATCATAAAAATATTTGATATAATTATAGGTGAATATTGGAGTTTTCCTAGCCTATAATGGGAAAGGAGTAATAATGATAACGGTCACAAAAAAAGATTTAGTTGAGCTAGGATATGGAACTTCTTTTTCAGCAGACATCATAAAAAAAGCAAAAGAATTGATGATTACAAAAGGGCATACCTACTATCAATCTCGAAAGTTAGATAGAGTCCCTCGTGAAGCTGTTGAAGAAATTCTAGGAATTCGGTTTTCAAATGAAAACAGGTCTGAGTAGTTTTTGCACAGTAAGGAGTAAAAACTATGGTTAAAGACCCAATAAAAAAAGCAAAGAATGGAACCTATTATTTTCGTGCAAATCTAGGTTATGATTCTAAAGGAAAAAAAATTCAAAAATATCGTAGTGGATTCACTACTAAAAAAGAAGCAAGAGAAGAATATTCAAAACTACTACTGATGAAACCAGAAGAATTAAGTGAGAATAAGGATAAAATGACGTTTAATCATTATATCTTTGAAATTTTTCTTCCATGGTATAAGACACAGGTAAAGCTCAGAACATATGAAAATCGCTTACCAACTATTAAGAAACATTTCTCTTATTTTGATAAAATGGCTGTTTCCGATATTGAGCCTATTGATGTGCAAAATTGGCAACTAAAATTATCAAAGAAATGTAAGTCTTCTTATGTGAGAGCTGTTCAAGGACTATTTTCAGTTGCTATGGATCGAGCAATTGTCCTTGGGATAACCACCACAAATCCATCTAAGATTATTGGCAATGTGAAAAAGCAAAAGTCTAAAATTGAATTTTGGACAAAAGAAGAATTTGAAAAAGTAATCTCTCTAATTTATAAAGAAGATTACTATCAACACTTTTTATTTATCTCTCTGTGGTTTTTATTTATGACTGGAATGCGAATTGGTGAAGCTACTGCCATTCAATGGGAAGATATTGATTTTGACTCTGGAGTACTAACCATCAACAAAACACTTTATTACAAGAATCAATCGGATTATAGATTTGTTGAACCAAAAACAAAGGCGAGTGTTCGTCATATTGTATTAGATGAATGTACTCTAAATTATCTATCCGAATGGAAGAAAGCACAACAAAATCTAATTCAGACAGACTTTGTAATGAGCTATAACGGTATTCCTACCCAAAAACATACGCTAGCACATGCTATTGAACGCTATGCTAAGCTGGCTAGTATTCATCGAATCAGAATTCATGGTTTACGGCATTCGCATGCTTCCTTGTTAATCAGTATGGGAGAAAACCCACTCATCATTAAAGACCGTTTAGGACATGAAGATATTGAGACGACTTTAGGAACGTATGGACATCTTTATCCTAACAGTAATTTTGAGGTAGCTAACAAATTAAATGGAGCCATTTCCTTTAAAGAAGCAAAACAAAATTATGATACTTCACCAAAGAATCAATTTACTGTAGACTACTTGCGAAACAAAGAAATGAAAAAAGTGCAATAAAAGTGCAGTAAAAAAATAAGAAGAGCCAGAAACCCTTGATAAACAAGGATTTCTGGCTCTCCTACAACTACTCCCACTCTACAGTTGCAGGCGGCTTGCTCGTAATATCATACACAATCCGATTCACATGAGCGACTTCATTCACGATTCGAACGGAAATCTTTTGCAAGACATCCCATGGGATACGTGCGAAGTCTGCGGTCATACCGTCGATTGAAGTGACTGCGCGGATACCGACTGTGTAGTCGTAGGTACGGCCGTCGCCCATAACACCGACTGAGCGGATGCCTGGTAGGACAGTGAAGTATTGCCAGATGTCGCGGTCAAGACCTGCGTTGGCGATTTCTTCACGCAGGATCGCGTCTGATTCGCGGACGATTTCTAGTTTTTCTTCGGTGATTTCACCAAGGACACGGATACCTAGACCTGGTCCTGGGAATGGTTGGCGCCATACGATTGAGTCTGGCATGCCAAGCTGTGTCCCTAATTCGCGAACTTCGTCTTTGAATAGGGTATTTAATGGTTCGATTAATTCAAACTGCATGTCTTCTGGTAATCCACCTACATTATGGTGAGATTTGATTGTTTGAGCTGTTTCAGTACCAGATTCGATCACATCGGTATAAAGCGTGCCTTGGGCTAAGAAAGAAATACCTTCTTGACCAGCAAGTTTGGTTGCTTCATCGTCGAATAGATAAACGAATTCGTTTCCGATGATTTTGCGTTTTTTCTCTGGATCAGAAACGCCAGCTAATTTGTCTAGGAAACGGTCTTTGGCATCGACTTTGATGATGTTCAAGCCGAATTTTCCACCAAGTGCTTCCATAACTTGTTCGCCTTCGTTTTTACGTAATAGACCGTGGTCTACGAAGATCGATGTTAATTGGTCGCCGATAGCTTTTTGTAAAAGCACGCCTACGACAGAGGAGTCTACGCCGCCTGATAGGCCAAGTAGGACTTTTTTGTCGCCGACTTGTTCACGGATTTTTGCGACTTGCATGTCGATGAAGTTGCTCATCGTCCAGTCGCCTTTACATTGACAAACATCTAGGGCAAAGTGACGTAATAGTTCGTTGCCGTATTCTGAATGACGCACTTCTGCGTGGAATTGAATCCCGTAGATATTGCGGTCGGTGTTTTGGATCGCCGCGATTGGGCAGTCTTTGCTGGTACCGACTTTTTCAAAGCCTTCAGGAACCTTCGTCACTAAATCGCCGTGACTCATTAGCACTGTTTGTTCTTTTGGTGTTCCTTCAAATAATACCGCGTGATCAGAAACGACTTCTAAGGTTGCTTGTCCGTATTCACGGTTTTTTGCGGGTTCAACTTTTCCGCCTAAATTATATGTGATCAGCTGCATGCCGTAGCAGATACCTAAGATGGGAATACCTAATTCAAAGATTTTTGGATCGATGGAGAAGGCTCCTTCGTCATAGACACTGTTTGGACCACCAGACAGGATGATCCCTTTTGGATTCATGGCTTTGACTTCTTCAGCAGTGATGCGGTGGCTCATAAGTTCTGAGAAGACACCGAATTCACGGATACGACGAGTGATTAATTGGTTGTACTGACTACCGTAGTCAAGTACGATGATTTTTTCTACGTTTGTCATTTCGGCAGAAACGTTTGTCACAATTATTACCCCTTTTCAAGTTTTATTATAAAAGAAAGCGAGCTTTCTTTATAAGCTAGTATTTACGCAAATAGATCTCATCAATGATATGATGCTTTGCCTTGTGCAAGATAATATCAGCTCGACCTCTCGTTGGCAAGATATACTCTTCCAAATTCTTCAAGTTCACATTTTTCCAGACATCTTCCGCCATGGCGATAGCTTCTTTGCGATCACCGATAGCATAGTCATAATAGTAGTTATCCGGATCTTTAAAGGCCGTGTCCAGCAAGGATTCAAAACGCTCGATATACCAGCGCTCCACCATTTTCGGATCAGCATCGACATAGATCGACAGGTCGAAAAAGTCGCTGACGTAGATTTGCTGATTGGCTGGCAGCTGCAAGGTATTGATGCCTTCCACGATCAGAATATCTGGTGAATCAATCGTTTCATATTCACCTTCTACGATATCGTACACATCATGGGAATATTTGGGAATCTGAATATTTTCTTTGCCTGATTTCACTTCATTTAAGACATCGATCAGATTCTCCATATCATAGCTCTCGGGAAATCCTTTGCGATCCATGATCCCACGTTCTTCTAAGACAGCATTTGGATATAAAAAACCGTCAGTGGTGATCAATTGGACTGTTTGATGTTTGAATAGGCGGTCTAATAAGGTCTGCAATAAACGAGCGGTAGTACTTTTTCCGACAGCCACACTTCCAGCGATCCCGATAATAAATGGCGGCATCTTCACATAACGGTGGAGAAACAACCCTTTGCTTAACGTAAGCGACTCAAAATCCTTCATATAAAGATGGATCAGGTGACACAAGGGGACATAAACGTCGGCCACATCCTTCATCGAGATTTGGTCGTTCAAGCTTTTAATGTTATCAAGCTCCGCTTGCGTCAACGGTGTGTTTCCCGGTGTGTAGAAATCCTGCCACTGATCGCGGGCGATCCGGAAATAGTTCCCTCTTTCGTTCATAAGAACCTCCTTATTCATACTAAAGTAATCATTTTTCAAAAGCGATAAATGAATCCTATCTTCATGCCGTATACCATTCAACTAATCATCAAAACAAGGCTAACTCCTATTTAGGAAATTATTTTCCAAAACCTCGAAAATAATTCTGATAGTCGTTACGCATACGATTAGTGGAACTCTCAAACTGACAACTGCGCTTATTCTACCATAAAATCGGCGATAGAAATTGCTCTGCTTCTAAGAAATCCGAATAATTTCCTGACACAAAACGTTATAAGCCATTTTAGCCGAAAAAAAGCGGAAAAAGCTATCATAATGGTAGGAGTTTCATTGTTTTTTTAGTTGTGGGGATGAAAACTAGCTAGATGTTAAGAATCGTTAGGAAAAAGTGTATGATAGAAGTGACTATTTTCGAAAAGGCGGTGCTGAAATGAAGAAACTGGAAGACATGACTTTGGAAGAGCTATGGGAATTATTTCCGATTATTTTGAAGGAGCACAATAGAGACTATTTGGAATGGTACGAGGAAGAGAAGCGGAACTTAACAGAATTGTTCGCGGATTTTGATATTCAACGGATCAATCATATCGGTAGTACTTCAGTCGAGGGCTTGATCGCTAAGCCAATCGTGGATATATTGTTGGAATTTCCTGACGGGTATGATATGGAAGACGCTTCAGCGAGGCTACAAAAAGCCGGCTGGATCTTGATGATTGAAGATAAAGAAAGACAAACACTAGATTTGAACAAGGGCTATACACCGGAGGGCTTTGCGGAGAAGGTTTATCATCTGCATGTCCGTGCGCTAGATGATTGGGATGAGCTTTATTTTAGAGATTACTTGCGTGAATACCCAGAAGTTGCGCGGGAGTATGAAGTGCTGAAGCTGTCTTTGAAGGAAAAGTATGAACACGATCGTGATGCGTATACTGATGAAAAATCCGAAATCGTGCATAAGTATAGTCAAAAGGCTCGTCAGGAATTTGGCTCGCGCTATTTGCCTAAATAATTTTCGTGTTTCGTGCTATGATAGAACCGATAAGAATTGCGAGGAGGACGAAGGTATGAAAGAGATCGTTTTATTTGGCGACAGTTTATTAGCTGGTGTGATGAATGGTGAGACCAGCGATATTTTAGATAAGTATATTCTTGATGAGCTGACGGAAATGGGCTTTCCTGGGTATTCATTAGTTAAGCTGGGCAAACGTGGTGAGACTTCTGCGGATGGCTTGGCTCGAGTGGGTGAAGCCGTGGATGCGGAGGGGGACTTTGTGGTCATTTCCTTCGGTACCAATGATTCATTGAAGCATGCGGATTCACTAGATGCATATGGTGAAAATCTAAAAGAGATTATTGAATCCTTTGACGCGTCAAAGGTCATTTTATTGACAACTGGCTATATCAATACAGATATCTATTCGAAGGGTGATAACGAGCGGCAACAGCTTTTTGCACAGAAAGCGAAAATGGTGGCGGCAGAATCGGGTGTCAACGTGATTGATCTGTATCATCATATGACTGTCTATCCAAAACCAAATGAATTTGTGCAAAAAGCCGATGGCATCCATCCCTCTAAGGAAGGTTATCATTTCTTAGGTGCTTTGATTGCACGGGATATCAAAGAAATTTTACTAGCAGAAGGGTAAGAACATGGCAAATCATTATTATTCAGAAAATCCTGAGACAGCACACGATCTGCATCAATGGTCGTTTGAATTAGCAGGAAAGAATTTTCAATTCGTGACCGATAGCGGCGTCTTTTCTCGGGATACGGTCGATTACGGTTCCCGGGTATTGATCGAGCATTTCGATGCAGAGAATTTACCAGAAGGGGCTTTGTTAGATGTTGGCTGCGGCTATGGTCCGATCGGTATGGCGCTGGCTTATCAAACCGACCATCCAGTTGAAATGATCGATGTAAACAATCGTGCGGTAGAATTAGCGCAAGGCAATGCCAAGCGCAACGGCATCGAAGCTGATATCCACCAATCGAATATTTACGAAACCTTGCATCAGGTAGAATACGCAGCGATCATCAGCAATCCACCGATCCGTGCCGGCAAAAAAGTCGTTCATCAAATCTTGAGCGATGCGGAGCCTTTATTGAAGGTCGGTGGCACGTTGACGATCGTGATTCAAAAGAAACAAGGTGCACCGAGCGCGAAAAATAAAATGGAGGAAGTCTTCGGCAACGCTGAGATCGTGGCGAAGGACAAAGGCTATTACATTATTCGCAGTGTGAAGGAATAGAAAAAAATGCCACAGACCAAAAACTGGTTTGTGGCATTCTTTTCTATTTACTGTCGCCGTAGCCCTTCATGACTGGATCAGTCAGGTCGCTGCGGAAGCTTTCTTTAGGCAGTGTCAGCGGCAAATCGGTAGAATCCAGCACACCGGCTTTTGCTTCAACAACATATGGAATCGCGTTGACACAGCGCATACAGGTAATGACCATACCTTCATAACCAGCAGTGATCTCATTTTTTCCTGGAAAGAATTCGCAGGACATATTCGGGTCGCCTTCCACGATTAAACGATAGGTTCCATCGCGCGGAGCCTGAGGCCAATCGGGTGCTAAGTCTTTTGCCATTCGATTGACATGCTCGATAATAATTTTATCCTCGCCGTTGACGATGCCGATGGTTTCAAAACGAACAGCTCCGACTGTTCCAGCAGGAATTGTTCCACTGGCTACGTGAAGTTCTTTTTTGGTGATGGCTTTTTCATAGATTTGGCGATAACCGTCTAATTTATATCCCAATGCATCTGCGATATAAGCAATCGGTGGTCCCCAAGAAACGAGTTGTGTCCCTTCGCCGCTCATAACCGGTTCATACTCCATCGGCATTCCAAAGCCAAATGCGTATTTGATGGTCATTTCATCAGGGTAAGTATCATACATAAAGATTTCTTGCGTGCGAACTTGTTTGATGGTGTTGGAGCAGGTCAAGACCAGAGCTAGGAGATGGTCGGCAGCAAAACCGGGTTCGATACCAGAAATATACAAGGAAGCATTTCCCTTGAGTGCGGCTTCAGTTAGACGAGGAGTGATTTCTTGATTGGTTGGAGACGATGGATAGACTAGGTTTGCCAGGGAGGTACCAACAACATTGATACCTGCTGTCAGCAGCTTTTCAACTAGCGGCAAAAGAATCTCGTTAGCCTTATTGGCGGGCGGGTTGAGACCTAGAACAGCGCAATCAGGTTTTAAAGACATCAATTGATCCAAATCACCGGTAATCATGATACCGACTGGATTTTCTCCATAGAGCAGTCCAGCGTCAGTACCAACTTTATCACCAGCCGTTTCTTCATGTGCCCAAACACCAATAACCTCAAAATCAGAACGATCGAACATGCAGCGGACGGCAATTGAACTGATGCTTCCGGTACCTAAGACAATAACCTTTACCATAGCGATCCCTCCATTGTTCTATTCTTACACATCCATCTTACAATCAAATGCGAAGGTATTGCAATCAACAATAGGAAAAGGCTTGCAAGTCGAACCAAATAAAGGGTACAATCACATTGACTCATGTTTTTCACAAATGTGACTGGAGGGTACGTCTATGCAAAAAGAAGAAGACAAATTACTGGTACGCATCGCCGAAATGTATTACCAAGAAGATAAAAACCAAAGCCAGATTTCGAAGGAATTAAATATTCATCGCAGTACGATTAGCCGTTTGTTGAAACGTTCCCGCAATGAAGGGATCGTCAATATTTCGATCAATTATGACAAGGCTGGAACCTACAGCATCGAAAAAGAGCTGCAGGAAAAATTCGACTTGGAAAAAGCGATCATTGTACAAGCGGGTGCTGATCTAAGTCGGACACAAAAGGATAAATTATTGGCACAAGGTGTCGGCGAATACCTTACCGAGATTATCAAAAACGACATGATTTTTGGTTTTTCGTGGGGGGAAACAATGTCCGCGATTCCGGAAGGGCTGACCAATTATGATGTGGAAAATATTTTATGTGTGCCGATGATTGGTGGTCCATCTGGTCGTTTGATCAGCGATTATCACGTCAATACGATTACTTATGAAGCTTCGAAAAAGCTGAAGGGTCGTGCGTTACTGATCGACTCACCGGCTTTTCCTGAAACAGTCGCTTTAAAGAAAGCCTTAATGGAAAATGAATTTAATCAAGAGCTGATCGATTATTGGCGCAAGATCGACATCGCCATCTTAGGAATCGGTTCGCCGACCTTGAAAGCGAGCGAGAGCTGGAAACAGTTCTATGGCGAAGATGTCTTGGCTTATTTAGAAGGGAAAAAAGTCGTTGGTGACGTAGTTTCTCGTTTTTACAATATCGAAGGCGAACACATCGATAATACTTTAGATGATCGTTTAATCGGGATCGATATTGCCGATTTAAAACGGGCACCTTATCGGATCGGTGTGGCTGAGGCTATTGATAAAGCAGATGCGATCGCAAGCGCCTTAAAAGGGCACTATATCAATGTGCTAGTCACGACCGAAGAAACCGCACGAGAAGTGTTGAAAAGATAGGCTTGGCCTATCTTTTTCTATCTAAGGAGGGAGCCATGCAAGTTATTCGATTGCTTCAAACAACCTTGATTTTGTTGAGCCGCAAGCAAGTAACCGCAAGAGAATTGGCTGAGCGATTTCAAGTTTCGGTTCGGACAATCTATCGCGACGTAGATGCGCTGAGTTTAGCGGGGATTCCTGTTTATGCCAACAAAGGACGTAATGGCGGAATTTTTCTCGATGAATCGTATCATGTCAGTAATGCTTTGATCGAAAAAGAAGAGCAGGATGATCTATTTTTAGCGCTGCATTTATTGCAATCGGTGGGCTTGGCGGATACAGAAGAGCTGCTGAAAAAAATGGGGACGGTCTATGATTGGAGCGAGTGGCTGGAGGTCGATTTGAGTCAGACGGAGATCACTAGCCAGACCTTTGAGCATATCAAAGAAGCGTTATTCAATCACTGCGAGATCGATTGTGTCTATCATACCGAATATGGTCAGACCCGATTGTTATCACTGGCACCGAAACGCATATTGTACAAGTATCAGACCTGGTATTTGCTGGCTTGTGAATTGACCAAAAAAGAATGGTTCCTATTTCCTCTCAAACAAATCAGAAATGTTGTTTTAAAAAAGCCGATCGACTATCCATTTCCAGAAGAGGTATTGGTGTTTCCGCAGCTATCCGTTCATTTGCGTTTTAGCAAGCGGATCGCCTATAAAAAATATGCGGAGTTCGCAGATTTTGATTGGACGGACAATCCCGATAGCAGTTTTGAAGCCACACTGACCTTTGCGGAATTTGACGATCTGTATCGTTTCTTGATTCCATTGGGAAAAAATGTGGAGATTCTTGGACCGAATTGGATTCGTGAGAAGGTTTTGAATTATGTTGCGGCATTTTACGAGAATCATTTTTAAATATGACATGTTTTGGCACGTTGGTTCGTTACAATTAAGAAAAATGAATGTCAGGAATGATATTCGTAGGCAACTAAACTTATTTTTATAAACGAGGGGGAAAATACTATGAAATTCGAACAAATCGTCAAACCCGATCAATGGATTCTTTCGCAAAACTTTACGGTGAAAGTTGAGGAGATTCCGCAAGTCATTGGACCGACCTTTATGAAACTGGGCGGATTTATCCAAGATCAGGGAATACAAATTTTGAGCACGCCATTTGTGTCCTTCAAAAATATGGATGAAAATGGTGGGTTAGATGAAACAGCCATTGAGATGGAAGTTGGCTTTCCAGTAGCAGAAGAAGTAAAGAATGCTGCGGATATTGACAGCAACAGCTATTTTCTTCCGTCCTACAAAGCGTTATCTGGATTGTATGTTGGAAAATACGATGATATGACTGAACCATATTTCGCTATGATGGATGAGATTAAAAAAATCGGCGGAAAATTCAGCGGGATATCTTATGAGTATTATCTCAGCGACGAAGAAATTCCTGAAGAACAGCAAGAAACGATTATGGAATTGGTTTATGAATAAAAAACGGAGTCGGACAAGTTGAAAAGCTTGTTCGGCTTTTTTTGTATACTTTTGAGAATCATACTATTCACATCAATATAGGAAAGATGCATCATGATTTCCAAGCCAGTTTGGAAATAACCGTTGAACATGTCATCAATCGTGAATGTTGGCTATACAACATCGGCAAATGAAAACGTAGAGAAAAATCTAGCTTACCGAGCAACATATAATTTCACAATTACAAAAAGCGGCTTCGTTAAATTCAACTAACAAATAGTTTATTAGCCTTTAAAGAATCGTAAGATGAAATAGATTATAATGTTCTAAAATGCGAACATCTGGAGAATGATATGTCTAAAAAAATCAAAAATAATACTACAAAATTCTTGATTATCTACCTTATTATTGCTTTTTTGACATGTACAGTAATTTTGCTAATCAGTTTAACTGGTTTTAGATTAACAGGAAGAAAATCACCTTTGAATTGGTTTACAATTATAACATCTTACTTTTGGTTCATTGCTTTAATCATAGCGCTACCTTATATTCGTAAAAGATTAATTGATGACTATATCAATTCGCTGTTACGTGGGAAAGAACTGAAAATTGAAGAACTTTTCTCTAACGGAGTATTCGCACGAGAAGATTTTAAAATGGTGAAAAATGAATACAGAGCAAAATTCTTTTCTCAAAAAAGGATTGTCAAAATTCTAGAAGCAGTTTAGAAAAGAGATTGGTAAATACAAGTGATTAGGTGACATCCAATCACTTGTATTTTTTTAGTACTTTTTGCACTTTTGTGATTTTGTTTTAAATTAATTGCAAAAAGTTGTTGACAACGTTTTCTTTTGCCTTTACTATAAAGATGCAACAAATGTTAAATAGAAATCACAAATGTTAAAAGGAGCGTTTGCAATGGATTGGTTAGAAGTACAAGGAAAGACAGTCATTGTTACAGGCGGCTCATCAGGTATTGGGGCAGCCATTGTCAAAGAGTTGTGTGAGTTAGGGATTAATGTGGTAAATGCTGATTTGTGCGAAGGAGCATATGTGCATGAGAACTTAGTTTTTAGTCAGACAGATGTTACTTCACCTGAATCGGTGGAACAGACAGTAGCAGCTGCTGTAGCGAAATTTCAAACGATTGATGCGGTGGTCAATAATGCCGGTATCAATATTCCAGCTTTACTAGTCGATGAAAAAATGGCGGAGGATGGGAAATTCCAGATCAATGAGTCGATTTTCAACAAAATGATTGACATCAATCAAAAGGGTGTCTATCTGATGGGACAAGCAGTTGGACGTGTGATGGTTGAACAGGGCCACGGCGTGATCATCAACATGTCATCGGAATGCGGACTAGAAGGTTCGGAAGGTCAAAGTGTTTACGCAGCAACAAAGGCAGCAGTGAACAGCTTCACTCGATCTTGGGCAAAGGAATTAGGTAAAAAAGGTGTCCGCGTTGTTGGTATCGCACCAGGAATTATGGAAGAAACTGGTTTACGAACGATTGAGTATGAAACAGCTCTGGCTTATACGCGTGGGATTACTGTTGAACAATTACGCGCAGGCTACACCAATACGAAGACGATTCCACTTGGGCGTGACGGCAAACTAAGTGAAGTTGCTGATCTTGTGGCGTACTTTGTATCTGGTCGTTCAAGCTATGTGGCTGGTGTGACCGTCAATGTGGCTGGTGGTAAGACTAGGGGGTAGGAGAAAATTATGAACAAAGTAATTTTAGTGGCTCATGGCAAACTGGCTCATGAAATGAAGAATTCCGCCGAAATGATCTTCGGCGCATTGCCTGATTTTGAATCGGTGGAATTTTTGAAGGAAGAGGGCTTGGACACGATCCAAGAAAAAGTTTCTGCGGCAATGTGTGAGCAGGGGGCATCCTATCTAGTGTTGACCGACTTATTCTGCGGCACGCCTTATAATGCTAGCTGTGCTGTAGCGATGAAGAATCCCGACCGCGAGATCGAAGTCGTGTCGGGAATGTCGTTACCGATCGTCTTAGAAGTGGCAAGTATGATGGGTAGTAATTTGCAGGATATTGTGAACCATGCTACAAGTATTCCGTGCGACACAGTGAAAGCGTTTAAACGACAAATTATTGAAGAAGAGGAGGATTTCTAAGATGCAAATTAAATTATCACGAATCGATGATCGCCTGATACATGGACAAGTAGCCACTGTTTGGGCGAAGGAAGCCGGGGCAAAACGGATCATTGTGGTCAGCAAAGAAGTCGCTAATGACGAGATTCGCAAAACATTGGTAAAACAGGCGGCACCGCCGGGCATCAAAGTGAACATCGTTGACCCAGAAAAAGCAGTGAAGGTCTACAACAATCCGAAATATGCGGATGAAACAGTCTTCTATCTATTTACTAATCCAATGGAAGTTTTGGAGCTGGTACAGTTGCAAGTACCGATCAAATCGATCAACATCGGCGGGATGCAATTCAAAACGGGGCGAACACAAATCACCAAAGCCGTCTCAGTCGATCAGACAGAAGCGGATGCCTTTCGTAAGCTGGAAGCATCAGGTGTGGAACTGGACTTACGAGTAGTCGCGACTGATCCAAAGGGGAATTTTGAAGAAAAACTGAAGGAAGCAGGGTTTTAATTATCAATTAGGAGGACATAAAAATGGAATTATCAGCGTTGCAGATTGTACTTATTTTTCTTTTTTCATGTGTATGCGGGATGGGCAGTGTGTTGGATGAGTTTCAGACACATCGACCGTTGATCGCCTGCACGATGGTTGGTCTGATCTTAGGCGATGTACAAACAGGGATTATCTTGGGTGGAACATTAGAGCTGATTGCATTGGGCTGGATGAACATCGGTGCGGCACAATCACCGGACTCGGCGTTAGCCAGTGTCATTTCTACTATTTTAGTCGTCGTTGGTCAGCAGGATATTCAATCAGGGATCGCGATTGCTTTACCAGTCGCAGCAGCTGGGCAGGTATTGACGGTTATTGCGCGGACAATCACGGTGGCCTTCCAGCATGCGGCGGATCGGGAAGCGGAAAAAGCGAACTTCAATAAGATTATTTTCCTACATTTCAGTGCCTTGTTCATTCAAGCCTTGCGGGTGGCAATCCCAGCCACGATCGTAGCAGCATTCGTTAGCGCGGAGATGGTAACGAACATGTTGAACATGATTCCGGACGTGATTACCGGCGGGTTAGCAGTTGCTGGTGGATTCATCGTAGTGGTCGGATATGCGATGGTACTGAACATGATGAGCGTGGCGTACTTGATGCCATTCTTCTATCTTGGTTTCGTCATGGGCGGTTACTTGGAGTTCAGTTTGTTGGCCTTCGGAATCATTGGTTTGATCACAGCGTTAGTCTATGTGCAGCTGAATCCCAACTTTAGGAAAAACGAAGTCCAAGGCAATCAGATGGCGGCCGTTGTTGCCGGCGAGTTAGCCGATGATGAATTAGAAGATTAAGGGGGCAAAATAATGGAAAACACTTCAATGGTAGAAACGAAGAAAGATATTTATGCACAATCACAATTAACGAAGAAAGATCTAATGACCACGTTTGTCTTTTCGAATTTCCAGCAAGCATCCTTTAACTTTGAACGAATTCACGCCTTGGCTTTCTGTGTAGATATGATTCCAACGATCCGCAGAGTCTATAAAACAAAAGAGGAACAATCGGAAGCTTTGAAACGGCATTTGACCTTCTTCAATACAACACCTGCTGTTTGCGGCCCGGTCATCGGTGTGACGATGGCGATGGAGGAAGCCCGGGCAAGCGGTGCCGATATTGATGATGGAACGATCAATAGCTTGAAAGTTGGATTGATGGGACCACTAGCGGGTGTTGGTGATCCGTTGGTCTGGGGAACATTACGTCCGATCACCGCAGCTTTAGGTGCATCGTTAGCCTTGTCAGGAAATGTGATGGGACCGATTTTGTTCTTCGTTGCTTTCAACGCGATTCGTTTAGCGATGAAATGGTTTGGTTTAACTTATGGATTCAGTAAAGGGATGGATATCGTCAAAGATTTATCCGGGAATCTGCTGCAAAAATTAACAGAAGGCGCGACGATTTTAGGATTGTTCATCATGGGTGTTTTAGTAACCAAGTGGACGACGATCAATATTCCCTTAGTTGTCTCGGAAACTCCTGGAGCTGATGGAAAAACAGTGATTACTACGGTTCAAAATGTTTTGGATGATTTGGTGCCGGGATTGCCAGCTTTAGGCTTAACACTTTTAATGATGTATTTATTGAAGAAAAAAGTTAGTCCGATCGTTTTGATCTTTGTTTTATTCGCAGTTGGAATCGTGGGCTATTGGTTAGGAATTTTAGCTTAATATTATATAGAAGAAACTAGGGGGAGCAGCAGTGAAAACGAAAGCAGTGCGTTTATATGGTAAGCAGGATTTGCGCTTGGAGGAATTTGAATTACCTGAAATTAAAGAAAACGAAATTTTGGCTTCGGTCATTACCGACAGCATTTGCATGTCGACATGGAAATTAGCCAATCAAGGAGCGGATCATAAAAAAGCACCAAACGATTTAGCAGAAAATCCGATTATCATCGGTCATGAATTTTGCGGCGAACTGCTGGAAGTCGGTGGAAAATGGGCCCATAAGTATAAAAAGGGTGAACGCTATGTGCTGCAGGCAAATCTGCAATTGCCGGATCGCCCGGACTGTCCGGGTTACTCTTATCCTTATACTGGCGGCGATGCGACCTATATCGTGATCTCAGAAGATGTCATGAATCAGGATTGTTTGATTCCTTATAAAGGCGATACCTATTTTGAAGGCTCATTGATCGAACCCTTATCCTGTGTAATTGGTGCTTTTGAAGCCAATTATCATTTAAAAGAGGGCTCTTATGAACATAAGATGGGGATCAAAGCTGATGGCAGTCTGCTAATCATGGGCGGAACTGGACCGATGGGTTTGTTGGCGATCGATTATGCGTTGCATGGACCAATCAAACCGAAAAAATTGGTGGTGACGGATCGTGATGCGGAAAAATTAGCACGTGCGGAAAAGCTCTATCCAAGTCAAAACGGGATCGAAGTATCTTACGTGAATGTAGCGGATGTTGAGGATCAAGTCAGTTTACTGAAGGAAACGGCTGACGGAGGCTTCGATGATATTTTTGTCATGATTCCAGTGGCGCCAGTCGTTACCGATGCGGCAAACCTGCTGAATCCAGATGGGTGTTTGAATTTCTTCGCAGGACCGCAGGACAAAGAATTTTCTGCGCCAGTGAATTTCTACGATGTGCATTATTCGTTTACGCATTTTGTCGGAACCTCTGGTGGAAACACTGAGGACATGCGTAAAGCAGTTAAGTTGATCGAAGACAAACAAGTTAAGGTTGCCAATGTGGTGACACACATCCTTGGTTTGGATGCAGTTGGAGAAACAACCTTAGATCAGCCAGCGATTGGCGGCGGGAAAAAACTTGTTTATACCCATAAACAATCAGAATTGAAAAAAATATCGGACATTGCCCAAGATTCCGAATTAGGAAAAATTTTGACAGAAACAGACGGTATTTGGAGTCAGCAGGCTGAAAACTATGTTCTGAAGAATTACCCAAATATTTAATTTTTGTTTAAGTAAATGAATTATCTAATCGTTTTCACTTTTTCTGTTTTGGTAATGTTCGGGTTTTAGAGTGAAAATGACCTAAATATCAAATAAGAATCGCCACGAAAAACGCTGAATTTCGTGGCGATTCTTTTATAGATTATCCTTCAAGAACTGGACAGTATTTTGATAAGCAATATCAGCATAGCCTTCACCATGAACGGTACCAGTAATCAATTTTGTTTCACTGGGCACTCCCTTTTCGGCGAGGGTCTCTTGTAATTTATAGACGCCTGATAACGGAACCAATTCTTTTAGTGAATTGGCGATGAAAAGAGGCCCGCTGTTATTTGACACGCGCGATAATGGATCGGCTTGTTTTAAGCGTGCCATATCTTGATCCACATAATTCAAGATAAACCATTTGTAAAAGGCGTCATTCGCCCCGTCTTGGTCGATTTTCCCACTAGCTTGTTGATCAAAATTGGGTTTTTGGTTCATAGCCGGAACGACTTCTGGATGCTGCTGTACCCAATCGTAAAGATCGATAATGCCAGACCAGGAGGCGGCAGGAATCCCTTTTTGCAAAGCCAATTCAATTGATAAATTACCACCAGCAGAAGATCCCAAGGCGACGATTTTTCCCTTTACCGGATAATCGCTGTTTACTAGCCAGTCATAGACGTTTAATAGGTCATCCATAGCAGAAGGGAAGATATGATCCGGTGCTAGGCGATAATTGGGAGCGATGACGAGAAAGCCATCATTTGTTAATCGTTCGGCCAGTGTCGCTTCTTTGGCTTTATCTCCCCGAAACCAGCCGCCGCCGTGAATCAAAATGATCGCGGCTTCAATCGTTTTCGGTTCGTAAATATCTAGTGCTAATTGATTTTCTTTGTCATAAATATAGTCTTTGATCATTGTAATGCTCCCTTTAAATCAAATCATTTTCTTTGGTTGGTTGAGGCTGTTGCTGCATCAACTCAGCTAAGATAGCTAACAAATGCTGCTGAGCTGTTTCGTACTGAGCGACCTGATCGCCGAATTGTTGATTGAAGCCCTCCAAGCCATCCTTAACAAAGGCGTATTCGTATTGGTAAACAGCATCGTAAGCTTTCGTGAAACGCTGAAGCAGTTCGATTTGAGAATCTAACTGCAGCGTCATTTGGATCACACGAAAATCTGTGTAGGCCAGTTCAAATTGAACTGCCCAGATACGCATAAATTCATGCTGATTCTTGATGTGCAGAAAATGGTGTTCTGTCGTCCAGTTAAGATTTTTGATCGCGCCTATCACATCTAACATTTTCTCACCAGCTTTCTTGTTCTATAGTCTTTAATCTACGCTCTTTTTTCAGCAGGGCAAGTAAGAAGTCTTACCTTTTGATGAAAAAGGCTTTCTTTCTATTTTCTCCTTTGCTACACTAAGAAAAAAGTGCAGAGAGTTGGTTCATGATGAAGATCACCATCAAAGAAATCGCTGAAATGGCAGGTGTTTCCGTAACGACTGTCTCTCAGATTTTAAATAATAAAGGTAGCCGCTTTAGCGAGCAGACACGAAAAAAAGTCTTAGCGATCGTTGAAGAGCATCAATATAAGCCGGATTTTTTTGCGGCAAATTTGATCAATCGTCATTCAAAAACGATTGGAATGATCGTGCCAGATGTGACGGACTTTTTCTTCTCAAAAGTGATTGAAGGGGTAGAAAGTTATTTAAACCCTTTAGGCTACATGATTATTTTGTGCAATTCACGTCATGATATTGACCAGGAAAAACGTTATTTAAATGAATTGTCTCATCGGTCGGTAGATGGGATCTTGCTAGCTACACCGAATCATTTAGAGGATGAGCATAAGCTAGGGAGTGATTTCTACCGCAAGCACCCAATTGTTCTGATTGACCGGGGATTGAATGATCGCGATTGGGGTCAACTGCTGGTAGAGGAATATGCTGGGGCACAGGAAGTACTGCGAATGCTGGTAGACAAGGGTCATCGGCATATCGGTATGCTGAAGGAAAGCCAAGGATACTATCAATTGACAGAACGTCTGAAGGCCTATCGCCAAATCATTTTTGAGTATCAGCTGCCCTTTGAAGAAGACTATGTTGCCTCAGGTGAATTAACGATTGCTGGCGGTTATCATGCAGCGAAAGAAGTATTAAAGAATGAAAAGATCACAGCGATCTTTTGTGGAAACGATGAGATGGCGATTGGCTGCTATCAAGCCATTTATGAAGCTGGTTTGAAGGTCCCTGATGATATCTCTGTTGTTGGATTCGACGGGTTGGAGGTTAGCAAGTACATGGTTCCGCCATTGACGACCGTCTTTCAACCGAGTACTGAGATTGGTTTTTCAGCGGCGAAATTCTTAGTGGATGCGATCAATTTCCCTTCTCAGCGAATCCCGAATAAAATCTTTCAAACTAAATTAATTATTCGTGAGAGTGTGAAAAAAGTAGGTCAGGGTTGACAACGGGTTCACGACCCGTTATAGTAACGATGGTAGCGCTAACAGAAAGCGCTTCTAGATTTAGTAAACTGTTTTACTAAAGTGGTTTACCTTTCGCCATTTTATTGTATAATACTTTTTGAAGCTTGGAGGAAAACCTATGAGAATGGTAGATTTGATCGAGAAAAAAAGGGACGGTAAAGCCTTATCAAAAGAAGAACTCGACTTCATTATTGAGGGCTATACAGACGGAAGTATTCCTGATTATCAAATGAGCGCACTGTTGATGGCGATCTTTTATCAAGATATGACGGATGAGGAAATTTCTCATTTAACTTTGGCTATGGCAAATTCGGGAGACATCATTGATTTGTCTTCTATTGAGGGCATTAAGGTGGACAAACATTCGACTGGTGGCGTTGGCGATACAACGACTCTAGTTCTAGCTCCGCTCGTGGCAAGTGTCGATGTACCTGTAGCAAAAATGTCTGGACGAGGGCTTGGTTTTACTGGCGGTACCTTAGATAAATTTGAATCGATCCCCGGCTTTAAAATTGAATTATCTGATCAAGAGTTCATTGATATTGTAAACAAGAGCAAAGTGGCTGTCATCGGTCAGTCAGGAAATCTGGCTCCGGCGGATAAGAAGCTTTACGCATTACGGGATGTAACGGCAACGGTTGATTCGATTCCACTGATCGCCAGCTCGATCATGAGTAAAAAAATTGCGGCGGGTGCCGATGCGATTGTCTTAGATGTGACAACAGGTGAAGGTGCCTTCATGAAGAACATTGAAGACGCCAAGCGCTTAGCGAAAACAATGGTACGAATCGGAAAACTGGCAGGTCGTCAAACGATGGCGGTTATTTCGGATATGTCTGAGCCGTTAGGCGAAGCGATCGGGAACAGCCTAGAGATTGTAGAAGCGATTGATACGCTCAAGGGCAATGGGCCAGCTGATCTGACTGAAATGTGCTATGTCTTAGGTAGTCAAATGGTGGTTCTGGCAGGCAAAGCAGCAACGTTGGATGAAGCAAGAGTGATGTTGGAAGAAGCGTTGCACTCAGGCAAGGCGTTAGAAAAATTCCGTGAAATGGTCAAGGATCAAGGCGGTGACGCGACAGTGATCGACCACACTGAAAAAATCTTGACCGCAAAATACGAGATCGAACTCCCAGCGAAATCCACTGGTTATGTAACTGAGTTAGTTGCGAATGAGATTGGGATCGCGGCAATGCTGTTAGGTGCAGGACGCAAGACCAAAGAAGACGACATCGACCATGCGGTAGGTATCAAACTTCATAAAAAAGTCGGCGACAAGGTTGCTGAAGGTGAATCACTATTGACGATTTATGCAAACTCTAATGAGATCGATGATGTGAAAAAATTACTTTATCAAAATATTTCTATTGGGGAAGAGCCAAAAGAGCCTATTTTAATCCACGATATCATTACCGAATAAGTATTTAAAACTTTTTTGTAACAATAAAAAGTATATTATAATAAAAGAAGTGAGGAACAGAAATGGAAATCAATCGAATGATCGACCACACAATTTTAAAAGCGGATGCGCAAAAAGCAGACGTGATGAAAATTATTGAAGAAGCAAAAAAATATCGTTTCTATTCCGTCTGCATTAATCCTACTTGGGTGTCACTTGCAGCTCAAGAACTAAAGGGCGAACCTGTTGCGGTCTGCACTGTGATCGGCTTCCCGTTGGGGGCAACGACTACTGAAGCAAAAGCCTTTGAAGCAGCGAATGCGATCCAAAATGGAGCGGCTGAAGTCGATATGGTCATTAACATCGGTGAGCTAAAAGACGGCAACTATGAAAAAGTTCAAAAAGATATTGAAGCAGTTGTAGCGGCTGCGAAAGATAAAGCCTTAGTAAAAGTCATCATCGAAACGTCTCTATTAAATAATGAAGAAAAAATCAAAGCCTGCGAATTAGCTAAAGCAGCGGGAGCAGATTTCGTTAAAACGTCGACTGGTTTTTCAACTGGCGGTGCGACGGTCGAAGATGTACGCTTGATGCGTGAAACCGTTGGTCCTGAAATGGGTGTCAAAGCTTCAGGCGGTATCCATAATGCCAAGGAAGCAGCAGCGATGATCGAAGCGGGGGCAACACGTTTAGGTGCCAGCTCAGGTGTCGCTATTATGAACGGCCTATCTGGTACGGGGTACTAAGAGCGGAGGCAATCACATGAGTAAACAAGAATGGATCGACATTGCAGTCGAAGCACTCGATAAAGCATATGTCCCATATTCCAAATTTCCTGTCGGCGCGTGTCTCGTGACCAAAGAAGGAAAAAAGTACCAAGGCATCAACATTGAAAATGCCTCTTACGGCTTAACCAATTGTGCGGAACGCACAGCGATTTTTAAAGCTGTTTCGGAAGGTGAAAGAGAATTTAGTCATTTAGTAGTCGCTGGTCACACACCAGAACCGATTTCTCCATGTGGCGCTTGTCGTCAAGTTATGGCGGAATTTTGCGATCCAGCGATGCCAGTAACCTTAGTCGGTGACAACGGAGTAACAAAAGAAATGACCGTTGGAGAGTTACTGCCGTATACCTTTACTGACAAAGATTTATAAACCATGTTCATTCAGTCGCAGGACTGTTGAAAAAAAATCCATATTTAGGGGGCTTTACAGAAATGAAAAAAGCAAAATTATTTGGCCTAGGTACCGTGGCAATGGCAGCGTTGCTAACTCTAGGAGCTTGCGGCGGCGGTAGTGGCGGCGGTTCAACTGATTCTTCAGGCGGAGCGGCCAAAGACGATGCAAAACACAGCGTAGCAATCGTAACAGACATTGGTGGGGTGGACGACCGTTCATTTAACCAAAGTGCTTGGGAAGGTCTTCAAGCATGGGGTAAAGAACACGATATCAAAAAAGGTACTGGCGGATACAACTATATCCAATCAAACGATGCTTCTGAATATGAACAAAACATTTCACAAGCTGTTACTAACGGATTCAAGACAGTCTTCGGTATCGGTTACTTGCTAGCGGACCCAATTTCAGCAGCAGCAGATCAAAATCCTGATACAAACTTCGTTATCATCGATTCAGTAATTGAAGACAAAGACAACGTTGCTTCAGCAACATTTAAAGACCAAGAAGCAGCTTACCTAGCAGGTGTAGCAGCAGCTGAAACAACTAAATCGAACAAATTAGGTTTCGTTGGTGGTGAAGAAGGTGCCGTAATCGACCGTTTTGAAGCTGGTTTCGTTCAAGGGGTAAAAGATACTGCTAAAAAATTAGACAAAGACATTTCTGTAGACGTCCAATATGCAGCTTCATTTGGTGATCCTTCTAAAGGGAAAGCTTTGGCAGCGAACATGTACAATGCTGGCGTAGATATCATTTATCATGCTTCAGGCGGTACTGGTCAAGGTGTCTTCTCAGAAGCGAAAGCACGTAACGAAAAAGCCGACGAAGCAGACAAAGTTTGGGTTATCGGTGTTGATAGCGACCAACAAAACGATGGTAAATACAAATCTAAAGATGGTAAAGACAGCAACTTCTGTTTGACTTCAACTCTTAAAGGAGTGGGCGCAGCGGTTCAATCAATCTCTACGGATGCATTGAATGACAAATTCCCTGGCGGCAAACACTTATCATTTGGTTTGAAAGACGGCGGTGTTGATTTAACAGACGGATTCCTTTCAGACGATGCGAAAGCAGCTGTTAAAGAAGCAAAAGAAAAAGTTTCTGCTGGCGATATCAAAGTTCCAGAAACTCCTGAAAAATAATCATTCAGGTGTGACCATAGTCTCCAAGAAGCGAGACTATGGTCCTCTTTTAAAAAAGAGTCTTCTTTTTTTAGCCAAGTCACGGCCTGCGCTGTGTTTGGCTAAGGGAAGAACGCCCTTAGCGTTGCAATGTTTTGTCAGGTTTAGAAAGCGATAGGATGTGAAAAGAAAGTGACAGAAGAACAAAATGTCATTGAGATGCGCAATATCACCAAGCAATTTGGCACGTTTAAAGCAAATGACAACATCAATTTACAGATTCGTAAAGGTGAGATTCATGCACTTTTAGGTGAAAATGGTGCTGGTAAATCGACACTTATGAATGTTTTGTCAGGGTTATTGCAGCCAACTTCTGGGGAGATCTTGATGGATGGTCAGCCAGTCGACATCTCAAGTCCAACTAGAGCCAATCAATTAGGGATCGGAATGGTCCATCAGCATTTCATGTTAGTTGATGCTTTTACCGTTACGGAAAACATTATTTTAGGTAGTGAGCCGCGCAAAGGTGGCGTACTGGACCAAAAGAAAGCAAAAGCCGAGATTGAACGCTTGTCACAGGAGTATGGATTGAAGGTTGATCCAGATGCCTATATTCGAGACATCTCAGTGGGGATGCAGCAACGGGTCGAAATTTTAAAAACCTTGTACCGTGGTGCGAATGTTCTGATTTTTGATGAACCAACGGCCGTATTGACACCGCAAGAAATTGACGAGCTGATCATGATCATGGAAGGCCTGATCAATGAAGGCAAATCAATCATTCTAATCACCCACAAGTTAGATGAAATCAAAAAAGTCGCGGATCGTTGTTCCGTCATTCGTCGAGGACAATACATAGGAACTGTCGATGTAAAAGATGTCAGCTCGCAGCAACTAGCCGATATGATGGTTGGCCGATCTGTTTCATTTAAAACAGATAAAGCGCCAGCAGCGCCGGGGGAAGTCGTTCTTTCAATTAAAAATTTAGTCGTAAAAGAAAGCCGCGGTCTGGAAGCTGTTAAGAATTTATCTTTAGATGTTCATCGTGGTGAAGTTGTCGGGATTGCCGGAATTGACGGTAATGGACAGACTGAATTGATTCAAGCATTGACTGGATTGCGCAAAGTCGAAAGTGGTACAGTGACGATCAAAGGAGAAGATGTGACTGGCAAATCGCCTCGTCATGTCACGGAGACAGGTGTCGGACACGTACCGGAGGACCGCCATAAGTATGGGCTGATCCTGCCATTGCCTTTATCTGAAAATATCGCTTTACAATCTTACTATCATGCACCTTTCAGTAAGAACGGTATCTTGAATTATGGTGAAATCGATCGTTACGCAAAACGTCTGATTGAAGAATATGATGTGCGGACGACTGGCGAAAAAGCACCTGCCGCTTCACTTTCAGGTGGGAATCAACAAAAAGCCATTATTGCACGAGAAGTTGACCGTGATCCAGATTTATTGATCGTATCACAACCAACTCGTGGACTGGATGTTGGTGCGATTGAATACATCCACAAACGTTTAGTTGAACAGCGCGACAAACAAAAAGGTGTGCTGTTGGTAAGTTTTGAGTTAGATGAAATTTTGAATGTCTCTGACCGTATCGCGGTTATTCATGCTGGGGAGATCGTTGGTATCGTAGATCCGAAAGAAACTTCTGAGAACGAGCTTGGTCTATTAATGGCTGGTTATAGTTTAGAAGAAGCGCGAGCAGAATTAGCAAAGGCTGGTGAGACAAATGAATGATCGCTCAGAAAAAATTAGAAATATTTTAGTACCGATTATTTCAGTTATTTTAGGATTTGTTCTTGGTGCTGTTTTGATGTTAGTATTTGGATTTAATCCGATTGAGGGCTACAACGCGATGTTTAGCTCGGCTTTCCAAAGCAAGATGTCAATCGGGGAAATCTTGGTTGGTGCAGGTCCGCTGATCTTTACCGCATTAGGATTTTCTGTTGCCAACTCGGCTGGATTCTTTAACGTCGGGTTGTCAGGGCAAGCTCTATGTGGCTGGGTCGCAAGTATCTGGGTCGCATTGAGCATGCCGGATTCACCAAAGATTGTGGTTGTACCATTAGCAATCATCGTTGGTGCTTTAGCCGGTGCTGCAGCTGCAGCGATTCCTGGTTTATTAAGAGCCTTCTTTGGAACCAGTGAAGTAATCGTAACGATCATGATGAACTACGTAATTCTTTATGTAGCCAATCATATCGTCAACCACGTGATGTCACCAGATATCATCTCAAACAAAGGGGTCACAAAAGCAGTTGGCTTGAACGCGTCCTTACGTGAGCCTTGGTTGACTGAATTATTCGGTGGTTCACGTGTCAACATGGGATTTATTTTAGCATTGGTATTCTTAGTGGTCGTTTGGTTCTTGATGAAGCGTACGACATTAGGTTTTGAAATTCGTTCCGTTGGTCTGAATCCTTTTGCCTCTGAATATGCAGGGATGAGCAGCAAGCGTACGATCGTAATCTCAATGATTATTTCTGGCGCTCTAGCTGGTCTAGGTGGTGTCGTTTATGGTCTAGGTACCTTCATGAACTACTTTGTTCAAGGGTCATCGATCAGTATCGGATTCGATGGTATGGCCGTGTCGCTATTAGGAAACGGCAGTTCTGTCGGAATCCTATTATCTGCGTTACTGTTCAGTGTCTTGAAGCTAGGCGGACAAGGGATGCAGTTCTCAGGTATTCCTAGTGAGTTAGCTAATAGTGTTATTCCGTTGATCATCTTCTTCGTGGCAATCAACTATATCGTACGTGTTGGTTTAGCAAAAGTAATGGGCGGTAAAAAAGAAGTCGCTACTGTCCAAGAAGTCGAAAGTGCTCCGAATGAAGAATCTGAAAAAGGGGGCAAAGTCTGATGAATATGGATTTAGTAGCTTCAATTATTGCTCAGACACTCGTGTATTCAGCACCATTGATTTTAACCGCGCTTGGCGGTGTGTTCTCAGAACGTAGCGGGATCGTAAACGTTGGTCTGGAAGGAATCATGGTTGCAGGTGCATTTAGTTCAGTTGTATTTAACTTAGCGTTTGCCAATCAGTTTGGCGCGATGACTCCTTGGTTGGGTGTTCTAGTCGGCGGTCTTGCAGGAATGGTATTCTCATTACTACATGCTGTCGCGACAGTCAGCTTCCGTGCTGACCACATCATTAGTGGTACGGTAATGAATTTATTGGCACCGCCATTAGCGATTTTCTTGATTAAAGTTATTTATGGAAAAGGTCAAACAGATACAATCCAACAACAGTTTGGTTACTTTGATTTTCCTGGATTAAGCAAAATCCCAGTTATCGGTGAACTGTTCTTTAAAAATACCAGTTTGCCAGCTTACTTTGCGATTTTAGTCGCAGTCATTTCTTGGTTCGTGATTTTCAAAACGCGCTTCGGTTTACGTCTACGTTCTGTTGGTGAAAATCCACAAGCAGCAGACACTTTGGGAATTAACGTTTATGCTTTACGTTATTCTGGCGTTCTGATTTCAGGCTTCCTTGGCGGAATGGGCGGAGCAGTCTTCGCGCAATCAATCGCCGGACGTTTCGCATCAACGACAATCGCTGGACAAGGGTTCATCTCACTGGCTGCGATGATCTTTGGTAAATGGAATCCACTAGGTGCGATGGGCGCTGCAATCTTCTTCGGATTCGCACAAAACCTGAGTATCGCAGGATCAAACTTGCCGATCATTTCATCGATTCCAGATGTCTATCTGCAATCAGCACCATATGTATTGACGATCGTCGTACTGGTTCTTTTCCTAGGAAAAGCAGCAGCACCAAAAGCAGACGGTGTCAATTACATCAAATCAAAATAATTCTTTCGTTTTCAAAGGGTGGGGCTATGGGACAATGTTCTTAGTCGCGCCCTTTGTCAGTTCTACTTCCTGCTTTAGCAGGTTAGTAGAGTGATATGCGTGATGAGGATCAAACTAACTTTTTCGTTTTTTGAAAAAGTAAATCCCTCAATACGAATTAGCTGCGAATCAAATGTTCAGATGTACTATGGTAGTGGAATCGTATGCGTACGAAAATAGAATCATTTTTCATGGTTCTTGAAAAATTATTTTCTTCTAAACTGAGCTAGCTGCCAGTCCAACATTCTCAGATGTACAATGGCTTTCAGTTTACGGAACATCAAGAACCCAATATACTTGGGTTGTGTCGGTATTCTTCGTCCGACAGTATTTTTGTTAAATTTATAAGCAGCTTCGGCTTGCTTATTTTGATATAAATTAATAGAAAGAGGGAATAGAAATGTTTAAGCGCATTCACTTAGTCGTAATGGATTCAGTAGGTATCGGAGAAGCACCAGATGCTGAAAAATTTGGAGATGTAGGTTCAGATACATTAGGTCATATTGCAGAAGAAGCCGGATTGAATATTCCGCATTTAGAACAGCTTGGACTTGGAACGATTCGTCCATTAAAAGGTGTGAAAGACGTAGCGGATCATGATGGTTATGCGACAAAATTGGAAGAGATTTCTGTTGGTAAGGATACGATGACGGGTCATTGGGAAATTGCCGGTTTGAATATCCAAACGCCATTCCGTGTCTTCCCTGAAGGATTTCCACAAGAATTGCTGGATAAAATTTCTGAGTTTTCTGGTCGCGGCATTATTATGGGAGCCAACAAACCTTATAGTGGAACGGAAGTCATCAAGGATTTCGGTGAAGAGCAAATGAAGACCGGCGATTTGATCATCTATACGTCTGCTGATCCGGTATTGCAGATCGCAGCTCATGAAGAGATCATTCCGTTGGAAGAATTGTATAAGATTTGTCAGTATGTCCGTGATATTACGAAAGATGATCCTTATATGATCGGTCGGATTATTGCGCGTCCTTATCTGGGCGAACCAGGCAACTTCACTCGTACCAGCAACCGTCACGACTATGCCCTTGATCCATTTGGCAAAACTGTTTTGGATTCATTAAAGGATAACGGCAAAGATGTCATCGCAGTTGGTAAGATCAACGATATCTTTAACGGTCAAGGTATCACCGATGCGGTTCGTACAAAGAGCAACATGGATGGCGTCGACAAATTGCTAGATGTAATGAAGAATGATTTCACTGGATTGAGCTTCACGAACTTGGTTGATTTCGATGCGTTGTTCGGTCACCGTCGCGATGTCGTCGGCTATGCTCATGCGATCGAAGAATTTGATTTACGGATTCCTGAAATTTTGGATGCGATGCAAGAGGACGATCTATTGATGATTACTGCCGATCACGGGAACGACCCAACCTTTACCGGAACAGACCACACCCGTGAATACGTGCCATTCTTGGTTTACAGCAAGAAGATGGAGGCACAAGGAAAATTACCGCAAGGCTACTATTCAGATATTGCTGCAACAATCGCTGAAAACTTTGACGTACCGGCAACTGAAAATGGCGAAAGCTTCTTGAAACTATTGAAATAAAAACTATCTATAAAGGAGACGTTTATGACAGACTTACAGGATAAAATTCAACAAACAGCAAGCTATATCCAAGACAAAGGAGTAGCGGATGTTGCATTCGGCTTGATCTTAGGTTCAGGTTTAGGCGAATTAGCAGAGGAAATCGAAAATCCCGTGGTGATCCCCTACAACGAGATCCCACATTTTCCAGTATCAACCGTAGTTGGGCACGCTGGACAATTAGTTTATGGCAGTTTAGCTGGTAAAAATGTTTTAGCGATGCAAGGTCGTTTCCACTATTATGAAGGAAACACGATGGAAACAGTGACGTATCCAGTTCGTGTCATGGCGGCACTAGGCATTCACTCAGTGGTTGTGACCAACGCAGCTGGCGGTGTGAATGAAGGCTTCCAGCCTGGAAACTTGATGCTGATCACTGACCACATCAACTTCATGGGAACCAATCCGTTGATCGGACCAAACGATGAAAATATGGGACCACGCTTCCCAGACATGAGCGCGGCTTATACCAAAGAATATCAAGAAAAAGCCCGCGAAGTTGCAGACAAATTATCGATTGATCTTCAGGAAGGCGTTTATCTTGGCATGACCGGTCCAACGTATGAAACTCCTGCGGAAATTCGGATGGCGCGGACGATTGGCGCGGATGCTGTCGGTATGTCAACCGTACCCGAAGTCATTGTTGCGGCACACAGCGGCATGAAGGTTCTAGGGATTTCTTGCATTACCAACTTAGCGGCAGGCATGCAAGCCAACCTGAACCACGCGGAAGTTGTGGAAACCACAGAACGTGTGAAAGAAGACTTTAAGAAACTAATCAAAGAAACTTTGGCAGTTCTGTAAGAAATTTATTAAGACGATAATTAATGAAGTAGGAGGAATACAATGAGCGTTCATATTGAAGCGAAACAAGGGGAGATTGCGGATAAAATTTTATTGCCAGGAGATCCATTGCGGGCAAAATTTATCGCGGAGAACTTTTTGGAAGATGCGAAATGCTATAACAATGTGCGAGGAATGTTAGGCTACACTGGAACTTATAAGGGTGAGCGTGTTTCTGTACAAGGGACTGGGATGGGAATGCCATCTGCTGGAATCTATGCGCAAGAATTGATCCAATCTTACGGCGTGAAGAAATTGATTCGTGTGGGTACCTGCGGAGCGTTGTCTAAAGACGTTCACGTGCGTGACTTGATTATTGCTCAAGGTGCGGTAACAAGTTCTTCAATGGTGAAAAAACATTTCCCAGATTTCCACTTTGCACCAATTGCCGATTTTGATTTGATGATGAAGGCCTATGAAGTGGCGAAGGAAAAAGGCTTCACGACACATGTTGGAAATGTGCTGTCAGAAGATACCTTCTACAAAGATGATTTGGCACCAACCTTTAAATTAGCCGAGTATGGTGTGATGGGCGTTGAAATGGAAGCGGCGATCCTGTATTACTTAGGCGCCAAATTCCACGTTCAAGCACTAGGTATTATGACCGTTAGCGATCATATGGTGACGGGAGAAGAAACAACTTCTGAAGAACGTCAAAATACCTTTAAAGACATGATGTATGTTGGATTGGAAACGTTGATTGCAGAATAATTTGGTAGAGACCGTTCTTCATTAATGAAGGGCGGTTTTGTCGTGCATTTCAAGATTGCTAGGTATAATGAAAGAAATACTCAGTAGGAGGAATAAGATGAAAGTAGTTGTACGTAAGCGCACAGTAGGAAATATTCCCTTGCTGGAGGTCGTCGCGGAGGATAAAATTTATGAACCGCTGCCGCTGATCATCTATTATCATGGCTGGCAGACAGCTAAGGAATTAGTATTGACGCAGGGACGGAAATTGGCGGCAAAAAATTTTCGGGTGCTGTTGCCGGATGCGGCGAATCACGGGGAACGTAAGACGAAAACATCGGAGATTCCTTCCCTGACGTTTTGGGATAGTATTCAAACAAACTTGTATGAGTTTGGCTATTTAGTGGATTATTTTGAAAATCTTGGCTTGGTCATGGGGAAAATCGGTGTTGGCGGAATTTCAATGGGTGGAATCACAACGTGTATGCTCCTGACGCATCACCCTGAGATTGATGTGGCGGCTTGTGTGATGGGCTCACCGGCACCAATCAAATACCGTGAACGAATCGCCATGCACGCAGGAGAACTGGGATTTTATTTACCGAAGGATTATCGTCAGTTGACCTCTTGGTTGGAAGGATATGATCTATCATTAGCCCCGGAAAAAGTTGCTGGTCGTCCAGTTATCTTTTGGCATGGAACGCAAGATGAGAAAGTCCCTTATCAACATACCGCGGACTTTATTGAAGCGAATCCACAGGATAATATCACATTTGTCAGTGCGGATGAACGGCATTTTGTTCAGATCGCCACGATGGATCAGATCACAGAATTTTTTGCAGATAATCTAAGCGTCTAACTCTTAATAAAGAAATCATTTTTCTTAAAATCGAAAAAAAATGAGTTTATTGTCGTCGCGCATACCATTTTTCTAATTACGCTGGTCTTCTCTACAATTATGGAGATAAATTTTTAGAAGAATTTATTCGGATTTTCGATGACATATCATTCTACTAACCTGTTAAAGCAGGAAGTATAACTGACAAAGCGTAAAGAAAAACTGGCAAGTTAGTTTCATTCTGGAAAGCTTTGGTTTATGCTTATTGGATAGAAGTAAACAGGGGGAATATTAAATGGAAAACTTTGATTTTCATGTAACAACGGATATTCGTTTCGGGAAAGACCGCTTGGCTGAATTACCAGAGGTGTTGAACCAATACGGTAAAAAAGTCTTAATCGTTTACGGCGGCGGCAGTATCAAGAAGATCGGTTTATACGATAAGGTGATGGAACAGCTGAAAGCCAATGGCAATGAAGTCTTTGAGTTAGCGGGTGTTGAACCTAATCCGCGTGTGGAAACGGTACGTCGCGGTGCGGAAATCTGTCGCAAGGAAAATGTCGATGTGATCTTAGCAGTCGGCGGTGGTTCAACGATCGACTGTGCAAAGGTCGTGGCAGCGGCGACGAAATTTGACGGAGATGCTTGGGACTTAGTCTTACAACGACGCAAATATCAAGGCGGTGCATTGCCATTAGTAACCATCTTGACGCTAGCTGCAACGGGTAGTGAAATGAACAGTGGTGCGGTTATTTCTAATCTTTCGACCCATCAAAAATTAGGAACAGGCAGCAGAGCGATGTTGCCTAAAGTATCTTTCTTAGATCCGCAAAATACCTTTAGCGTGAACAAATATCAAACAGCGGCTGGGTCTGCGGATATCATGAGTCATTTGATCGAAAACTATTTCAAACGGACGGAAGGGACCGATGTTCAGGATTCGGTTTCAGAGGGCTTGATGCGTTCGGTTATCAAGAATTGTCCGATTGCCTTGAAATATCCTGAGGATTACGATGCTCGTGCGAACTTGATGTGGGCAAGTACCTTGGCTTTAAATGGCTTGACTGGCAGCGGTAAAGCAGGTGCCTGGTCATGTCATCCGATGGAACATGAACTGAGTGCTTTCTATGACATTACGCATGGGGTGGGGCTAGCAATCTTGACGCCACGTTGGATGGAGTATGCCTTGAATGATGAAACAGTTGATAAATTTGCGAAATTCGCTTGGAATGTTTGGGACGTTGATGAAAGAGTTCCAATGCTGGCAGCACGTATTGGGATTCAAAAATTATACGACTATTTCAAAGCTTGCGGGATTCCAATGACCTTGCCGGAAGTCGGTATCAACGAAGAAAAATTTGATGAAATGGCTAAACAAGCCGTTGATCACAGTATGATCAAGACGGATGCCTATGTGCCAATGGACGAAGCAGCCGTTAAAGAAATCTTCACAGCTTGTTTAACCGAGAGTAATTTTGAATAGACAATAAATTAAAAACGGCGACTCATGACGAGTCGCCGTTTTTGTTGCCTTTGTTTGGCATAATAAAATGTAAAATTCGAGCAAGTGTTTTTCGCAGAATTTCTGTGACTTTTGGATGAGATAGCAGATAAGTAATAAAGACGCTGCCCGTCACTAAGAGAATCAAATGAAGAACAGGGTTATCTTCAAATTGTGTAAATTCAACTAATGGTGCCACTAGGTAAACATGGAGTAAATAAATAGCTAAAGTGCGCTGTCCCCATGTAGTAAAAAAGTGTGGCTTATTGTTGACGAGAGCCAGAAAGACGAAGATAAAGGCAAAGCCAATCCCGTATAAAAAGATGATCGTCAGTATATTCTGCAGCAGTGGAACAGGGAAGAACGCATAGGCACGATCACGCCATAATAGTTCTGGCGGCAAATTGTTTTTTGACCAAAAATAGGCATTCACCAAACCGAAAATGATGATTCCAAAGCTGATTGTTTTACGAAATGGAATTTTACGCAGTCGAGTAACAAGCTCTGGCGTAGTAAAATATCCAGCCAAGAAATAAGGGAGAAAGCCTAATGTCCGTGCCATCGCCATATAGGTTCCGAACTCGGTTAAAAAGCCGGAGAAAATCCCGATAATAAAACTTAAAATTAAGATTCTGCGTACTTTTACCAGGTCAGGTAGCAATAAACGCCAGATAAACATACAATATAAGTACCAAAGGGTCCATCCTGGACTCAAAATCATGAACTGATCGATTTTACCGATGGCCAGCATAATGAGGGTTAAAATTAAATTTAACAGCAAATAAGGGACAAGGAAAGTCTCCACTGCGGTGGAACGCCCCTTCTTCAGGTTTTTTGAAAAATAGCCAGAAATAAAGATAAAAACGGGCATGTGGAATAGGTAAATGAAAACGTAAAGAAATTCACCGACCTTGTTATCTAAACGAAAATATTCCAATGCGTGTCCTAAGACCACAAGTAAAATCAAGATGCCGCGAATATTATCAAAAAGGTACTCGCGATTTGGTTTTGTGATTGTGGACACCTCCTTCAGATTCCGTTATGCTTAAGAAGCAGACTGCAATAGTCCACCTTGTCTATTGTAGCATGAAAAGTCGGATTCTATGCGATTATGTGGGAATTATTTGGAGGATACAGCGATGCGCTATTCAGCAAAATTTGTAAAGAATGTGTTTAAAGTAATCAATATGAAAAAATTGGTGGGGGCGACGATGGTCGATCCGCCGAAGCGTCGGCGTTTGATCAGCCGTCAGCTTTCGCAAACGGATATCCCGCAAAAGATCACGGAGATCGATGGACATCAATTGATTACGTTATTTCCTGGTCATCCTACGAAGCGGCATGTGTTCTATTTGCATGGCGGCGGGTATGCGTTAGAAGCATCGCCCTTTCACAAGGAGATCCAAGAGCGTTTCGTTAAACGCTATAATTTAAAAGTAAGTTATTTCGATTATCCATTGGCGCCGGAAAATACGGCCGAAAAGACGGTACCTTTAACAGAAAAGGCTTTTCGTCAATTGACATATCTGTATCCCGATGACTGTTTCTTTTTATTTGGTGATTCAGCAGGAGGCGGGTTAGCGATGAGTTTGGCGCAGCATTTACGTAATATTGATCTGCCTAAACGTCCGAAAAAAATCGCGTTGGCCTCCCCGTGGTTGGACGCTTCATTAAGTGACCCACGTTCACAGGAGCTTCAAGAAAAAGATGTATTATTGGAAAAGGATTTATTGGCGGAAGCCGGGGAAAACTATGCGGGGAAATTACCGTTGACTGATCCCATGGTTTCGCCGATCTATGGCAGCTTTGATGACCTTGGTCGACTGTTGGTAGTAGCAGGGACCGATGAAATATTATATCCAGATGTTTTACGTCTTAGAGATCGAATCAGACGCAGTAAAGGAACTACGATGCGTTTGGAGGTCGTGGAAGGCATGATGCATGATTTTGTTGTTTACCCATTAAAGGAATCACTCCCGTATGTCGATCAGATCGGCGAATTTTATCAATAAGCCAGTTTTACTTCCTACTTTTAGTAGGTTAGTAAAATGGTTCGCGTGAAGACGATTGGAATCATTTTTCATGATTTTAGAAAAATAATTTCTTTAATAGGAATTAGCGTCAATCAAGTTCCGCAAGAAAATAATTATCTAAATTTCACATTTATGCACTTGTTAAGGAGGGGAAGGATGGCACAAAAAACGAGACAGCGCGCACCTTGGCAGCAAAAAGTGATTCAAATCGCACCTGTCGTTGGTCTAGCAGCGTTTATTCTTATATTGATCTATACTAGACGCTCCGGCATGTTCAGCTCGGTAGCGGACTTGCAGCATTTTATTAAGAATTTCGGTAATTTTGCGATCGTGGCTTTCATCGTCGTGCAGGCGATCCAGCCGATTGTTCCATTCTTGCCTGGTGGTTTTGCGACGATCGTAGGGATGCTGATGTTTGGCAATATCCCTGGGATCATCTATAGTTACATCGGTCTGGTGATTGGTGAAGTTGGATTATTCCTGCTGGTAAGGCGCTTCGGCCCGAAGTTTGCCCGACTGGTCTTATCTGAGAAGAATTTTGATAAATTTGAGACGACACTGCAGGATCATACGCAGGATATCAAGAAGCTACTAATCGTCTGTTTCATCTTCCCCTTCTTGCCGGATGATTTAACTTGTTTAGTGGCAGGGATGACTGATCTCTCTTTTCGGGAGTATTTGAAAATTGTGTTGATTTTTAAGATATGGTCTGTCGGTTCCTACGGCTACTTTTGTTTGTTTGTCTTGAACAAAACATTTGCAGGGCTCTAGAATAAATGATAATAGTAAAGGAAAAGAACTGGTTTATTCAAATCAGTTCTTTTATGTTCATTAGGGGGAAATAAAATGATACGTTACGGCATTTTAAGTACAGCACAGGTGGTTCCGCGTTTTGTAGCGGGAGTAAAGGAAAGTCAGGATGGCGTTGTGACTGCGATCGCTTCTCGCGGGATTGAAAAAGCGCAAAAGATGGCACAGGAACTGAAGATTCCTAATGCTTTTGGCAGCTACGAAGAATTGTGTCAAAGTGAGGAAGTCGATATTGTTTATGTAGCGGTTTACAACAAAGCTCACTATGATGCGGCTAAGTTGGCATTGCTGAATAATAAGCACGTTTTGTTAGAGAAGCCATTTACCATGACCCTTGCTCAAGCAGAGGAATTATTTGCGCTAGCTAGGGAACGCAACTTGTTCTTAATGGAAGCGCAAAAGGCACTGTTCTTACCGATCACTAAGCAAATCCAACAGATGATTCAAGCAGGAAAAATCGGAGCAGTTCGCTGGCTAGATTCAGTGACAGCCTATCCCAACATTGACCACATTTCTTGGTTCCGTGATCTAAGTGCGGGGGGCGGTGTTTTTCGCGGCGCGGGAACGTATCCGTTAGAGTATATGCAGCATTTATTAGCCGCTTCACCTAAAGAGTTCAAAGGAACTTTGACGTTTCCAGAGGACCAATCCGATGCTCAGGCACAGGCAACGTTGAACTTTCCCAATGGCGTGATCGGTACGATCTTTTTGACCGTTGATCTGGATTTATCAAAGCGCATGATTATTTATGGAGAGAAAGGCAAGATCGTTATTCCTGATTTTTGGAAGACAGATACTGCTGAGGTTCACTATCTAGATGGAAAAATAGAAACGCTCCATAGTACGCAAAATAGTGAGTTTGTCTTTGAAGTGAATCATGTGAATGAATGCTTGGAGCAAGGGCTGTTGGAAAGTCCAGTCGTAACCAAAGAATTGACGTTGAAAACCGTGGAGATTACCGAAACGATTTATAAGAACTATCAAAAATGATGGCAATGATCCAGCCGATGTGCTATAGTATGTCCCATGCGACGAGTCGAGTGGATCTGAAACATTGATCCTTCGATACCAGAGGCACAAAGACGTAAGTCACCTGTCGGATTTCAGGGTGTCGGAGAGTAGCTTAGTGGACGAAGAACCTTTCTATCAAATTTTTGATACTGGTCAAAAAACTCTTGGATTTTATTCCGAGAGTTTTTTTGTATACAAAATTAAGTTGAAAGAAATCCTTGACCTTTCCGTTACGTCAAGGTGTAAGATGGTTTTAGTCAGGAGGTGCAGGATGAGTTATACAGTTAAACAAATGGCGGAAATCTCTGGCGTCAGTGCACGGACGCTGCGGTTTTATGATGAGCGCTCATTATTAAAGCCAGCTTATCTAAGCGAGGCAGGCTATCGCATGTATACTGAAAGAGAAATTGATCGGCTGCAGCAGATTCTTTTGTATCGCTCAATGGGAATCCCATTGAAAACGATCAAAGAACTAATTGACCGCCCTGACGAAAAAATCGAGGACACATTGATCCAGCAAAAAAACCAGTTGGAGCAAAAGCGCGAAGAATTGGATAAGTTGTTGGAGACTGTCGAAAAGACCTTGAGTTACTATAAAGGGGAACTGAAAATGACAAATAAAGAAAAATTTGAAGCCTTCAAACAAGAAAAACTTGCGGAAAATGAAGCGAATTATGGCCAAGAAATCCGTGAAAAATATGGTGAAGAAACAGTCGAAGCATCGAATAAAAAATGGCAGAACATGAGTGAAGCCGATTATCAAAAGATGCAGGAAACCGAAGCTGAACTAATTGAAAAATTGCGGCAATACGTAACTGACGAAAATCCAGAATTGGCAGAAAAAATCTATCGTCTCCATAAAGACTGGATAAGCTTCAGCTGGGGGAAATACTCCGGTGAAGCGCATAAAGGATTGGCAGAGATGTATCTGGCTGACGAACGCTTCACCCAGTATTACGATGAAAAAAGCGGGACAGGAGCCACGGAGGCTTTGGTCCAAATTATTCAGGATTATGCATAGGCAAGCAAAAAAACAAATCAAAGGGGAAAAAGACTGACACTACCGTCTTCTTCCCCTTTTAATTTTACTTTGGAACCAGTAAAATAATGGAGTAAAAGCAACTATTTCGAAGTAATCTTTTTTATTTGTTTGGAAGAAGTGTGGAACAAATTGCCACCTCAAGAGAAATGAGTTGGCTTACTCAATGGGTTCAAGTTTTTTCATTAGGTGAAAGTGATTAAGTTTAAATTGGAGGGAAAGCTATTGTTGAAGCCGATTTTAGAGAACAAGGAAATGAAGGGTATTGAGAAAAGAAAAGCCATTATTGAACTGATAACGACGAATGAATTAAATGTAAAGGACTTAGCGGCAGAGAGTGTTGATTTGGATAGTAAGAAGCAGGTGATACTCTTTGAAGCGGTAGAGGCAATGACCAAGGAGAATCCGAGGCGATTTGATTCAACTATTGTAGATTTTATGAACGCTTATCTTTCAAATGAATCTAATCCAATAAAGAGAGAGACTTCAAGAATTATTGGCAATGTGGCAGTTGCTTATCCCGATAATTTAGAAGAAAGTATAGTATTGTTAATCCAAAATACTACGAATCCTGGGACGGTTGTTCGCTGGGGAAGTGCTTATGCCTTAAGTCGAATTTTGTTGCTTCCTAATTATGTGAACTCTTCTCTTTATGATACGTTGAAGAAGTTAAGCGATCAGGAAGAAGAGAACGGCGTGAAAAAGCAATATTTAAATGCCTTGAAAAAGGCAGATAAGAAGCGAAGCTGAAAAGATGGATAAAAAATATAACTAGAGCAGGTTAAGGAGTGCATTCTCAATAGGGAATGCGCCCTTTTTTTTATAGTCCTCAAATTGGAACGGCTATTATATACAACTTCTGCTGCACACATGATTTTTCAAGCGGTACTGCCATGATCAAATAATTGTTCACCATAAGTAACGTTTTGTCTTCCTACATCGATTGCTCTGAAATAGTGTGACTTGCTATTTAGAAGAAACTCGATAGTTTTTTGAATCTTTATGACTTCCTTGTATCCAGATAATTTTTTGCTCAGTGTGAATTTTCGTAACTGAAACAAACATTTCTTGTCTATGCTGCTTGGTTGTTCAGAGGGAGATTCCTGCTAGACTTTAAGTAAAGGAGGTAGGAATAATATGAAAAAGCCGAAGGAATTGACGATCAGTAAAAATTTGTGTTTTTTACGTAAGCAGTATCAATTTTCCTTAGAAGAAATCGCCGAGAAACTAGGAGTCACCCGTCAGACTGTGTCAGAATGGGAAACAGGGGAAGCAATCCCAGATTTGGTCAACACTTTAGCGTTCGCTGATCTGTATGATGTAACGGTTAACGATCTCGTAAGTTTTAATGAAACGGCGATCGGCTCGAAAATTCCGCCCAAGGGTAAGCACATGTTTGGCATCGTAAAGGTGCAGGAACGAGGACAGATCGTGATCCCTAAAGATGCTCGGAATATTTTTGACATCAATAAAGGAGACAATTTTGTTTTGTTGGGTGATGAATCGCCGGAATCCTTTGGTTTGGCTTTGGTTCCGGTTGAATTATTTTTAGGATTTTCTGATGTGCTGTTGGAGCAATTAAGGAATGGTGAAGGTCAGACTGGAAAGACTCGCGAAAGCTGACTATTTATCGAGAGAGTGAGTTTTTTAATTGTTGGCTGGATTTGAAAATACTTAAGTCTTTTAGAGAATAGTCTAAAGGGCTTTTTGTTAACGTCACATATAAATTTTGCAGTCGACTCAAAGGACGAAAGGATATAAATTTTTGACAAAATTTATGCTTATTTTCGTCGACATACCATTCTGCTAAACAGCTCGATTGATATGATAACTTTTACAAAATAAAAGAATTTCGAATAGTTAATTCTGCGAAAAGCAGAACTGGCAACTGACAGCTATCTCCAAAATAAGGAGACATTTTTCGAAACCCACGAAAAATGACATATCGTCGTCACGCATACGATTCTATTAACCTGCTAAGAGCAGGAAGTGGAACTCGCAGCTAGCTCATAAATAAGGAGAGAATTTTTCTAACGTAAAAATTCTTTCTATTTTCGTACGCATATCATTTTTCTAGCCACGCTAAAGCGTGAAGAAAAACTGACAAAATAAAGACGATCGAATATGTCGGTCGATCGTCTTTGTTCGTTAGTTTGGTTTTGGAAAGAGAAACTAACGGGGTCAGTATAACATAGAATTATTTTTTTGTTTTAAAGCAGTCTGTGAAATGAGTGGTTCTTTAGGAGCGTCTTTGCTCGAAATGGTTGAAAAGTTAAAATCATGTTCAAAAAGTGTGCACAATTTTAGTTTGCTTGCTGCAGCTTATTTTTTTCCATCATGATTTTACGGACCATGGATTGAACATTTTTCAAATCTTCGTATTTGTCTTTGCATTCTAAAAATAGAATCGGCTTGTTTTGGCTGTTTTCGATCGGGAAAAATTTATTAGTGCTGATAATTAAATCGACGGATTCATCTGCTAATAAAAAGCGATTCGGATCGACGAAGTTTAGTTTGACCAGCCCTCTGGTGCTCTTCATAAAGAATTTTTTCAGCCAAATGGAATTGAACTCGCCTTTTGAATCGTCAATAAAAATTGATAATTCGTATTCGGTCATAAATTCGTTGGCTAGGCTTAGAGCCGCATAAAGAAAGATCGCGTAGTCCAGCTGTGAATAGATCAAGCTGTTGCGCGGGCAAATCGTTTCAAAACGGACGCGCAGGTTTTCCTGAACAATCGCCATATCTTCAGGATAAAGATTGTGGTGCTCGCCGATCGGGACATAGTTATAGAAGCTTTTGAACAATAAGCGTGTGTGAATGACATAGAGTTCTTTTTCCAGTTCATCATAGTCAAACTGAAATTGATTGAAGAGCATGCCGATATTTTGGATGAAAAACTGATTGGCTTGATAAATATTCGAGTCGATCTCTTTATGGTATTTCTTTAGTTCATGGAAGAAATTGGTATTGCGATAAAAGACCATTTTTGATTGCAGGAATAATAGCATGAAATAGAGTTCGTCTTTGAAATTCGCGTATGCCGAGACATTTTCTTCCGTGATAAAGTGAAAATGCTGCACAAATTTATTGCCAATCAGGATCGATTCGACCGGCAATTCATTGTTCTCGATCTTATGTCCAGATAAATAGCGGATCAATGTGATATCTACTAAATAATCATATTGGATCTTGGTGATGGGATCGATTTGATCTGACAGCAAAAAACTCAGCTTCTCAAAAATAAAATTCTTCTCGGTCGAGTTTTCAATATTGAATGGGTGACCATAGCCGCCATACAGCTGCCAAAAGAAACTTAAGAAGAATAGCCGGATCGTCGGCTCTAACCCCGATAAGACCAACTCACCATTTCTGATATGAAGATCGATATTGGCTTCTCTGAGGAAATCCCGTACTTCGTAAACGTCCTTCTTTAAGGTGGAATAACTCAAGTTATATTTATCCGTCAACGAATCCATCGTATTTTCTTTATTTAATAGCAGGCCCTCCAGCAAGTCGATCTTGATGGAGATATGGTAGATAGCTAAGCAAAGTTCCTTATTTTGTGCATAATTTGTTTGGATGATTTGATAGTTTCGTTCAGAGGTAGTCAGCGGGGAGGTTCCGACTTGGTCCTTTACTTCATCGGAAAGCGCAGCTAAACGCTCCAGGTATTTGCTGGTTGTTCGTTTCTCAAAGCCGATTTGTTCTGAAATTTCATTGATATCATGAAAGCCAGGATGCTCTTTTAAATAAGTAAAGATGGCAAAAAGTGCCTGACTCTCAAAATCTAATAATAGATCAATGCTCATGAATTAACACTCCTTCAAGTTCACCAGTATAAGTCATCATCATTAAAGAAGGGATAAGCACTGTGTGAAAGTTGATTTAAAGATATCTGCGAGCTTTCTCCTTTTCTTTGAATTACTATCATTTGATTTAAATAAGCCTTGGATATTCCAAAAGTTTGCCGTGATTTTCTGCACAATTCAAACCTTTCTTGTTTTTTCTTAAAAAGCGTTTTTATCATAAGTCTGAATAAAAGTTGAAGTGATGATTATTAAAGGGTTTCTGCCATTTTGATGTCAGAATTATTTTTAATAAAGCTTCTAATAGAGGGATTAACAGTCGTTTGACTTTGATTTTTTAAGGGCTAATATGATGGCTGTAGTTCGGAAGTGCGCACTTCGATTGCAATGAATTTAAAGGATGTGTCACAAATGAATAACGAAGAGGAGAACACTTCTTTAAGCGATCACAACCAGCTTACGGGTGTTCAATTATTCTCAATGACTACTTCAATGGTCATGACTGTGTACGGTTTTGCGGCCTTTGCTAAACAAGGACCAACAGCTTTGTTCTTCCTATTTTTAGCAGGTATTCTATGGTTCATTCCCGTTACTCGTTCAGCGGGTGAAATGGCATCAGTCGATGGTTGGAGTAAAGGTGGAATCTTCACTTGGGGTCGTCACATGTTAGGCGAACGTCTAGGATGGTCCGCTCTGTTTTATCAATGGATTCATATTACGGTTGGTATGTGTACCATGATGTATTTCATCATTGGCTGTTTATCGATCACTTTCAATGTTCCGGTTATCAATACCAATCCATTGTTCAAATTCATCATTATGATGGTGATCTTGTGGGGCTTGATCTTCGCACAACAACGAGGAACAAAGATCACAGGGAAGATCGCTCAATGGAGCTTTACGATCGGTGTTATTATTCCAGTCTTTCTACTATTGTTCTTAACTGTTACGTACTTGGTTAAAGGGAATCCAATGTTGATCCATATCAACCCACATACGATCTTGCCAAAAAGCTGGAGCGGCAGTGTGTTAGTCGGATTTGTTCCATTTATCTTAGCCTTTGCGGGTGCTGAAGGATCAGCTACTCACGTAAAAGACTTAAAGAAACCATCTGTTTATCCTAAAGTTATGATGGCTTTAGCGATTTGTGCGATTGCTTCTGATATTATCGGAACCATTTCGATTGGTGCAACGATTCCAAACGCGAAGATTCAATTAAGTACGGGTATCGTTTATGCTTACGGCGCTTTGGTTCAACAATTTCCATGGATCAACGTGGTATTTATTGAACGCTTGATTGGCTTATTACTTGCGATCGGAATCATCGGCGAAATCAGTAGCTGGGTCGTTGGACCAAATGCTGGGATGTATGAAGCAGCTAAGGAAGGCTATTTGCCTGAACGTTTTGCCAAAACCAATGCATATGGCGTTGAAACCAACGTTATGATTTTGCAAGGTGTGATCGTTTCAATCATGGCTGCACTGTTGACCTTTGGTGCCGGCGGTGATAAATCAAATCTTTCATTCCAAACAGCAATGAGTTTGACCGTTGCTCTGTATACCTTAATGTATATGCTGATGTTCGTTACTTATTTGGTTTTAGTGTTCAAACACGACGATTTGAATCGGACGTTCCGAGCAGCGAAATCGAAAGTAATGCGTGTCATCATGGGTGTTCTAGGTCTAGTATTATCAGCTTTCGGATTTGTCGTAACATTCTTCCCGCCAGCTGCTTACACGATGCATCAAAAACATACGTATCTAACTTTGCTGTTATCAGCATTTATCGTCGTTTTCTTCATTCCATTTATCATGTATCTGTTCCACGGAAATTGGACATTGCATCATCATGATAAAACAGGAAACGACTTGCACCACCAAGCACATTAAAATATAAACAATTAGGAGATCTTTTAAATGCAAACAGATTATTTAGAAAGTTCATTTTTAGGAAGCAAAGAAGCTGCTCGCAGCATGCCTAAAGAAGTATTACCTGATGAGGGTATGAACCCTGACACAGCCGAGACGCTCGTCAATCATATTCGGTTGAATGAAGCCAAGGCGGATCAAAATTTGGCAACATTTTGTACCACTCAAATGGAACCACAAGCGGATCGCTTGATGCTTGGTTCACTTGAAACGAATGCGATTGACAAATCAGAATATCCAAAAACCACCGCAATGGAAAACTATACCATCAGTATGGTTGCTCATATGTGGAATATCGGTGAAGGTAAAAAATTATTTCAAGACTTCATCGGAACTTCAACAGTAGGTTCTTCAGAAGGTTGTATGCTAGGTGGACTTGCATTATTGCACAGCTGGAAACATCGTGCAAAAGCAGCCGGCTTAGATATCGACAACTTACATGAACACAAACCTAACTTAGTTATCAACTCAGCGTTCCAAGTTGTATGGGAAAAATTCTGTACGTACTGGAATGTCGAGATGCGGGAAGTTCCAATGGATGAAAACCATATGTCATTAAACACTGACACCGTCATGGATTATGTTGACGAAAACACCATTGGTATCGTAGGTATCCAAGGGATCACTTACACCGGCCGCGTTGATGATATTCAAAGACTAGATGAACTTGTTTCTGAATACAACAAAACAGCAAAATTACCAATCAAGATCCATGTCGACGCAGCATTTGGCGGCTTCTTTGCACCATTTGTTGATGGTTTCAAACCATGGGACTTCCGTTTAAAAAATGTAGCATCAATCAATGTTTCAGGGCATAAATACGGGATGGTCTATCCTGGTATTGGCTGGATTGTTTGGCGCGAAAATACGGAAGACTATTTACCAGCAGAAATGCGTTTCTCAGTTCCTTACCTTGGCAGCAGCGTAGATTCTATCGCTATCAACTTCTCACATAGCGGAGCACACATCGTTGCCCAATACTACAACATGATTCGCTTTGGTCGTGAAGGCTTCACTGCCATCATGAACAATGTTCGCAGCGTATCACAACGAATCAATCAAGAATTGAAGGACCTAGGTATTTTCGAAATCATCAATGATGGTTCACAATTACCTATCAACTGCTGGAAAATTGCAGACAATGTGGAATTAACTTGGAATCTTTATGACTTAGAAGATAAGTTGAAAGAATACGGCTGGCAAGTGCCTGCTTACCCACTTCCTGTAAGTCTGGAAGATGTCACAATTAGTCGAATCGTTGTTCGCCCATCCATGACAATGGCCATTTGTGATGATTTTATTGAAGATTTGACTCGGGCAATTGACGATCTAAATCGTAATCATTTGATTCATCACGCATCTTAACATATAATAGCATCTGTTATTAAAGCCCTGATAAAGTAAGTCATTTATTAGGGCTTTTAAACTGGAGGGAATCAAATTGAAAAAAGATAAAGTAGAAGTTACCGGCGACGTACGAGTTCGATACGCACCAAGTCCAACAGGTTTTTTGCATTTAGGGAATGCGCAATCCGCGTTATTCAACTATTTGTTTGCCAAACATTATAAAGGCACTTGGGTCTTACGAATCGAAGATACTGACTTGAAACGAAATGTGGAACATGGCGAAGAAAGTCAGATGGAAAATCTTCATTGGTTAGGTATCGACTGGGATGAAGGTCCGGATAAACCGAAAGTCGAATTTGCCCCTTACCATCAAAAAGATCGTGTGAACTTGTATCACAAATACGTACAACAATTATTAGACGCTGGTTTAGCCTATAAAGACTATGCCACCGAAGAAGAATTAAAAGAACTACATGATCAACAAATCGAAGCCAAAATCGCGCCTCATTATGACGGTCGCTGGTATGGTGCATCAGAAGAACAAATCAAACAAGCCGAAGCAGAAGGACGCAAGCCAACTGTTCGTCTGCATTTACCCGCCGACCATGTTTACGGCTGGGATGATATGATTAAAGGCCGAGTAGAGTTCAACTCTGATAACATCGGCGGAGATTTCATCATTGAAAAGAGCAACGGCATGGCGACTTACAACTTTGCGGTAGTTATTGATGATTATCTAATGAAGATGACCCACGTATTGCGTGGCGATGACCATATTGCCAATACGCCTAAACAAATCGCTGTATACGAAGCGCTAGGTATCCCACAACCGCTATTCGGTCATATTACACTGATCTATAGCTTGGATACTCATAAAAAATTGAGTAAACGGGATAAAAACACGCTGCAATTCATCAGCCAATATCGCAAATATGGTTATTTGAATGAAGCGTTGCTGAATTTTATCGCTTTCCTTGGCTGGTCACCAGTCGGAGAAAAGGAATTGTTCACGCGAGAAGAATTGATCGAAGCGTATGACATCAACCGGATGTCTGCATCGCCTGCTTACTTTGACCAAAAGAAACTCGACTGGACCAATGCAGAATATATCAAGAAAACTTCTGTCGACGAATTGACTAGACGGATCATGCTCTTAGTTGATGCTGCCGAAACCGATGTAGCAGAACAACTAAAAGCGATCAACATTGATAAGGATCTTGATTTCGTCAAAAAGGTCGTGGACATCTATCATACGGAAGCGAAAACCTTAATGACATTTATGGAAAAAATCTTGTTTATCAAAAATGCCAATCAAGTGACCTTCACTTATGCCGACTTGGCAGAATTTGATAGCGAAGGCGTCAAACAAATTTTAACCGCGATGTCACCAAAAGTGAAAGATGCAGTAGAACCAGTGGACTATCCAGCGATTCTTTCAGCCGTTCAAAAAGAAACTGAACAAAAAGGACGCAAGCTGTACATGCCATTGAACGTCGTCTTCACCGACAGTAAATCTGCTCCTCAAATCACGGATATCATGTCGGTAATGCCGAAAGAAACAGTTCAACATTTGATCGACAATGCGTTGACTTACTTAAATAAATAATTTCTCTAACTTGAGCGTTTAGTCCTGATTTCCACAGAACTGAACGCTCAAGTTTTTTTATTTGGTTGTAAGAGTTAGATTGTTCGAAGGTAAAATGTATTTCTTAACTGACTCTTAACTAGATGCTAAATAGACCTTAAGCGAGATTCTTTTCTTCTTTCCAAACACAATACACCAATTCTCTTTTCGTTTTTATTTCTCGTTTATCTGACCAAAATGCTGATTTTCCGATTTTCTTAAATGGAGTGTTCCGTGGGAGATCACACTTTTTTTTCTAATAAAATGAAAGATTTAAGAATTGAAGGAGTAAGCAAACGGATTGCTTATGGACTGTAAAAGTCCTATATTTTAGCCAGCAAAGGGAAACAAGTGAAAAGGAGATTGTCGTTATGAAAAGTGAAAAGATAAAAATCCTTTTGATCACAGGTAGTTCTTCAATCGACAAAAGTCCACCATGTCGAATGTGTCGCTTGTAGGTAAAAATCGACTAGAGGAATTTACTGAGATGGAGTGATCAAGATGTCAAAGAAAAAACAAGAAGCAATCAAAAAATTTAAAAGAGCTAAAAGAAAAGTAACCACACCGATCGTCGCTTTAGGAGTAAGCAGTCTATTTGCATTAGGCGCTCAAGCAATCAATGTTGCTGCTGAAACAACATCAACGAATAATGCAGCGATCACGAATACGATGAATGAGCAACAAAATTTAACTAGTAATATCAAAGATAGCATCACTGTTCCAGACAGCTATTTGAAGAATGCGAAATATCCTGGTCCATTCACTGCTGGTGTCAATCAAGTAATTCCGTTTGAAGCCTTTGGTGGGGACGGCATGTTGACACGTTTACTATTGAATTCTTCTGATGGTGCAGCATGGTCAGACAACGGCTCGGCTAAAAATAGCGCGTTACTACCAGTGGAAGGATTACAAAATGGTCAGTATTTCTATGAAGTTGATTTAGATGGCAATGCTGCTGGAAAACAAGATGACGCTTTATTGAGTGATTTGCAAAGTGGTCAGGCTACAAGCTATAACGCAACAGTGAAAGTTTATGCTGCCAAAGATGGCAAAGCTGATACATCTCAAGCAGTCGCTCAAAAGAATGTAAAAATCAATTTCGCCTCTGATATTCAAAAAGCTGTTTCAGCAAATATCAAAGACAGCATTACCGTTCCGCAAAACTATTTGGCTAATGCGAAATACCCTGGGCCATTCACAGCAGGAGTGAACCAAGTGATTCCGTTTGAAGCCTTCGGTGGGGACGGCATGTTGACCCGTTTGCTGTTAAACTCATCTGATGGCGCAGCATGGTCAGACAACGGCTCGGCTAAAAATAGTGCGTTACTACCAGTTGAAGGATTACAAAATGGTCAGTATTTCTATGAAGTCGATCTTGATGGAGATGCAGCTGGTAAACAAGATGCTGCATTGTTGAGTGATCTACAAAGTGGAAAAACAACAGCTTACAATGCCACTGTCAAAGTCTACGCTGCCAAAGATGGCAAAGCCGATACTTCGAAAACAGTCGCTGAAAAGAGTGCCAAAGTCAACTTTACACCCGCTGTTCAAAAAGATCTGACAACCAATATCAAAGACAGTATTACTGTTCCGAAAAACTATTTACTTAACGCTGTTTCACCTGGTCCATTCACAGCAGGAGTGAACCAAGTAATTCCGTTTGAAGCCTTTGGTGGAGATGGCATGTTAACTCGCTTGCTATTGAACTCATCTGATGGTGCACCATGGTCAGACAACGGCAGCAAGAAGAACGCCGCCTTATTACCAGTTGAAGGATTACAAAATGGTCAATATTTCTATGAAGTTGATCTTGATGGCAATGCAGCTGGCAAGCAAGATGCGTCTTTATTAGATGGTTTGAAGGCTTCAACCGCAACAAAATACAATGCAACAGTGAAAATTTACGCTGCTAAAGATGGCAAAGCCGATACTTCTAAAGTCGTTGGACAAAAAGCAGTGACAATCAATTTAGCATCAACTGTTCAAACGAATCTAGATGCGAATATCAAAGACAGCATTACTGTTCCAGCAAATTACTTGAAGAATGCCGTTTACCCAGGACCATTTACCGCCGGAGTGAACCAAGTGATTCCATTCGAAGCCTTTGGTGGGGACGGTATGTTAACTCGCTTGCTATTGAACGCTTCTGATAAGGCTCCATGGTCAGACAATGGCAGCAAGAAGAATGCCGCATTACTACCAATCGAAGGCCTGCAAAATGGTCAATACTTCTATGAAGTTGATCTAGCTGGAAATGCCGCTGGAAAAAGCGATGCCGCTTTATTGAAAGAATTGAAGGATGGCAAAGCGGACTCTTACAAAGCGACAGTGAAGGTTTACGCCGCTAAAGATGGCAAAGCCGATACTTCTCAAGTTGTTGGTCAAAAGAATGTGACCGTCAATTTGAAGCGTGACGCTGCAAAACCAGTCGTGGATAAAGGCGTCGTTTTATACCGTGCCTACAATCCAAATTCTGGTGAACACTTATATACAGCAGATAAGACAGAATTTGACAAAGCCGTCAAAGCTGGCTGGCATGATGAAGGAACTGCTTGGAAAGCAGCTACTTCAGGTACACCTGTTTATCGCTTGTACAACCCAAATTCTGGTGAACACTTCTACACAATGGATCTAAAAGAATACAACAAAGTCGCAGCAGCCGGTTGGCATAAAGAAGGTTTTGCCTTCTACTCAAATACAGCTAAGGGTACACCAATCTATCGTGCCTTTAATCCAAATGCCAAAGGTGCAGGTTCTCACTTCTTTACTTCTTCAGAAAAAGAATGGAATCACCTTGCTAAGGTCGGTTGGCGCCAAGAAGGCATTGCCTTCTATGGTGTGAAATAAGAAAAACACTACTGATAAATCCGAAAAAATGTCGCGGAATCTGCGGCATTTTTTTGTTTTAAAAAGAATAGACAAATCAAAAAGAAGCTTGCTATGATAAGGCTAACAAATGGGGGTGAGGTCATGATTAATCGTAGGGATATTCCAGCTTATCGAAATCGGCAGCGGATCATTTTTGGGAATGACGACTGTCTGTACATCAAGCCTCATCTAGCGTTACAGCCGTATATCTCAAACTATACGCTGACATTCCCAACAAGAGCGGCTATTTCTGAACAATACACGGTGATTCCCCATGGCTGTGGGACCTTGATTTTGGGCGTGAATGATCAGCAGATTGATAGCCAAATTTTTGGTCCGGCAACGAAAGCAGCTAGAGTTGGTAACCAAGCGACTAGTTTTGATCAGCTATTCATCGTGGAATTTCAACCGGCTGGACTGCATGCTTTTTTAGGCTTCAACCAACATGAATTAATGGATCAGCTTTTTCCCCTTGAGCTAGTGCATGCCCAGCTGAATCAGGGAATGCTGGCGTTGTTAGAAACTGTGGAAAGTGTTCAGGAGCTGTTGTTAGGTGTGGATCAACTGTTTTTAAGGGCTATTTTAAAAACTTGCCCACCAGAATTGACCACTTCGACTAAAACGATCGTCAATCGAATGGGCAATGTTTCGCTGAAGCAATTGTCCGAAGAGGCTTTTTACAGTGAGCGTCACCTGACTCGTTTATTCAACGAATATTTAGGGATGAGCACCAAAACATTTTCCCGCTTGGTTCGCATCAACCAGGCCCTTCGTTTATTGAATAATCCTGCCAACGGTATTACACAAGTCCACGAAGCAACGGGGTACTATGATGTCTCCCACTTCAACCGTGATTTTAAGCAGATCACCGGAAAGACACCGCAACTATATCGGCAAAAGATGTCCGATTTTTACAGTGAAATCGCTAAATTCTAGCGGTATAGTGGAGGAAATGAAGAGGGAGTTGGTGCTGGCTATGAATTATGGCGGAATAATGATCGCAGTCAAGGACATGAACAAGGCGAGACAGTTTTACGAAGAAGTGATGGAACAAAAAGTTATGATGAATCTGGATAATATGCATGTGGCTTATGAGAGCGGCTTTTCTATGCAAGCAGATTACGCGGGATTGCTGGACGTTCCATTGGAAATGAAGGAGCAGCCCAATAATTTTCAGCTCTATTTTGAAGTTGAAGATTTAGATATGTGGGAAGAAAAGCTTTCAAAAGTGGAAGGCATCGAGTTTCTTCATCACAGCAAGGAATATCCTTGGGGACAACGGGTGATACGTTTTTATGATCCTGACAAATTTATCGTGGAAGTCTCTGAAAGTATGACAAGTGTGGCGAAGCGCTACTTGGCCCAAGGGATGTCGGTAGAAGAGACGGCGGAAAAAACCATGTTTCCAGTGGAGTTTGTAAAAGAACTGGTTTAATAGGAACAAAGGATAGAGGTCTGAACCAGACCTCTATTTGCTAGCCGCCAACAATGCGCGTAGAATGACCTTAACAAGAGGGGGTCGTTGCAATGCATGAACATGATATTGTCCCGCCTATCCAACCTAAGGATTTTATTGATGAAGTGAACACCACATAGCGAATGTCGCAAAATTTTTCAAGGGAAGACCAGCAAGCAAACATTGAGATAAAGAAAGACAAAAACAATCAAGACGTTCTTGTTGTGATCCCTGATCCAAAGCCTGTTACGTTCGATCTGCAAAAAGATCTCGCCATGAAGGAAAAGCGAAGAATCAAAGGAGAGTTTGTCGAGGAACAAGATGAGTAATTATTAGAGTAAAGAAAAAGCTGCCGCGAAATTTGCGACAGCTTGTCTTTTTCTACTCATAACGCAGTGCATTAATTGGATCTAAACGTGCTGCTCGATTAGCAGGGAAGGTTCCAGCTAAAAAGGCAATTAGCATGATCACTACTAAGATGATCAGCATGGAAGGCCAAGAGAATTGCAGCAGGGTTAGGCCGGTTAAGCCATCCAAAAAGGATGTCGTAGCAAAATCATTTAAAAATTGTCCGGCTATAACTGCTCCGGCAATGCCTGTGACGCCACCCCAGAAACCAATTAATAAGGCTTCAATACTGAAGGTTAAAAAGACTTTGAAGCGTCCCATGCCCATCGCCTTCATCAAACCGATCTCCCTTGTGCGATCTTGAACGGACATGTAGAGAGTATTGATGATCCCAAAGCTGGCGGCTAATAATGCGATTGCTCCAAAGAGTGTCAATACGCCTGTGATCGCGTTGATGACTTGCCGGATCATACCAATTTCATCTTCAACCGTCATAGCGGTAAAGCCTTTTTTAGTCAGGCGTTCCTTCAACTGAGTAATTTGTGCATTGGATAAATTCTTATCCATCGTAGCGAAAAGCGTGCCGTATTTGTTTTTCATGTTTTCCGGCATACCGTTTTCGTTAATACGAACAATTCTATCTGATAATGCTTTACTCATGATCGACTGGCCTTGCTGAATCAAACTTACATTTCGAACGCCTACGATGGTTGCCTCTAGAAATTCCTGCTCACCAGTCGCTTGACTGCTGACAGCAATTTTAATGCGTTGGTTAAGTGCTGCTTTTGCATTTTTAAAGCCTAAAGCGTCCAGGTATTCTGGTGCTATATTGATTTCGTATTTGTCACCAGCGCTGTTTACTTCGCGACCAGCCTCTAAATCAATCGAAATATCACTGACACTAACGGCTGATAAAAGGTATTTTTTTCCATCCTTTCGCTGGACGTAATCGGTCGATAGAAAATGGAAAGGTTCAACCTTCTTGATTCCTTTTGTTGCTTTGATTTTATCTAAATCCTTGGTTGTCAGGTAATCAGCATCCGCGCCTGAGGATTTATCAGGATCGTATTCCTGTGGATCATCGTCAGCAGAACCCATTTGCGATTCAGGGAAAACCATCAATTGATCCTCACCACCAACACCGTTGATTTGACGATCAATATAATCGTTGACCCCGTTATTGACTCCAGTGGTTAAAGAGATCGTAAACGCACCAATAAAAATGGCGATTATCGTTAGAACCGTTCGTCCTTTATTACGCCATAAATTTGAGCTTGCCGATTTAATAATGTCAAATAGCTTCATGTTAGGCACCCTCCAATAGTTGACCGTCTTTAATGTGAATCTGACGATCGCATCGATCCGCTAATTCGGGATCGTGGGTGACAATGATCAAAGTAATCCCTTTTTTCTGATTCAATTCGAAAAGCAGTTTCTCTATTTTTTCACCAGTCACGGTATCTAAATTTCCTGTTGGTTCATCGGCAAAAATGATTTCCGGTTGATTGACGATGGCACGGGCGATACAGACACGCTGTTTTTGGCCACCTGATAAATCATTGGCTTTGTTGTCTGCTTTGTCACTCAATTCAACGGATTCTAAAGCATCCATGGCCATTTGCTTTCTTTTTCTGCTTGGAATTCCGGCAATTTTTAATGGCAATAAGACATTAGCCAGAACGGTGTCTTTCGGATTGATGAAAAATTGTTGAAACACAAAACCAAATGTTTCGTTCCGCATTTTATTCAGTGAACTATTTTTAATTTGGCGGGTATCTTGATTAAGTAAAGCGATTTTTCCAGAACTAGGTCGATCAAGCAATGCTAATATATGCATCAGAGTTGACTTGCCAGAGCCGCTCTTGCCGATAATTGCGACGGATTCCCCTTTTTTTATTGCGAAATTAACCCCTTTTAATGCTTCAAAAGCTGATTGTCCAGAACCATAAACTTTTTTCACATCTGTTACTTCAATTGCATTCATTGTTTTCCTCCTCTTAGCTAAAAGCTATGGATTGATTCTCCCATAAGTCGAAATGAATGAAATGGGGCTAAGGTAGTATTTTGTGATTATTTCTCTTTTTTTTGAAGTAAAATGCCTATTTTGTTTGCATAGGAGAAAAAATAGAGTAAATCAACGATCTACTCACAGACAGGGAACAATAGATTGTTCTTTGGAAAAAGTCGCCTTACACAATAAAAAAGCTGCCGCAAAAAATTTGCGACAGCCTTTTGTTTAGATAAATAAAGTTTTATATAATGCGATTGCGACGATTGAAGCTAATATCGGAGCAAGTACTGGTACCCATGAGTAACTCCATTGTGAATCACCTTTGTGTTTCAATGGTAAGATGGCATGCATGATCCGAGGACCTAAATCACGAGCTGGGTTCAATCCTGGTCCAGTTGGTCCGCCAAATGAAGCAACTAATGTCCATACTAAGAAACCTAATGCTAAGTGCGCTGTTCCTAAATTGTTTTGGAAGAAGGGTGCTTTAGTGATCCCTAGCGCACCAAAGAATAAAATGAATGAACCAAAGAATTCATTCACGAATCCGTTAAATTTAGAGCCGACACTATTGATGGTTGAGAAGGTTCCTAACACATGCAATTTGTCTTCTGTTTGATCGTAATAAGGTTTGTAGCTGGCTACTACGACTAATTGTCCCACCATCGCGCCAAGAATTTGAACGGCGATGTAAGGAAGAACTTCTGCCCACGGGAACATGCCGCTAACGGCTAAACCAATCGTAAATGCTGGGTTAATGTGGTTGCCGCTGATACCGCCAAAAATCATTGCAGGAATCATAACCCCGCAGCCATAACCTACTGCAATCAACATCCAGTCACTTCCGTAACCTTTTGTACCTCTTAAATCAACATTGGCAACTGCACCGTTTCCTAGCATTACTAGCAAAGCAGTTCCCAAGAACTCAGCCGCTAACCGAGTAGTCAGTGAATAATCCATAAAAACCTCCTAGAAAATTTGAAATGAAAATGTAAATGAAAATTCCATTTTATATCTTAATCCCATTCTTTGTAATTAGCAAATGTTAACCTCAGAAAAACGAGAAATTTCTATGAGAAATGACAACGGTCGTTATGAAATTGAATAAACACGGCTTTTTTGCGAAAAAACTGCTTTCCATAAAAAAAATCTCGTCCAATTGAACGAGATTCGGTCAGTTTATTAAAACTAGATGACGAAAGTTAGGATTGCTTTCGATCAATTTGTGAGCGCCGTAGAAATTTTTATCTGAGAAGCCGTTTAGCTGTGCGGTCAAAATTGATTTCAATTGATTCTTTTCCCATAAATAGACCAACAGCTCCATGACTGTGCGAGAATAGTCGATCCCTTCATCGGTAGTAAAGGAGTTCTCCAAGAATTCTTCGCAGTAAAAGTTTAGATAGTCGGGATCAAAGTTTTTGTTTTTCTTTTTGATAAAATGCAACAGCAAGACCTTAGCCGTGTCTTTGAATTCTGCCAGATGATCAAAGCTTTTTTCTTTTTCAGTATCCAAGTTGATCACGTAGTCAACCGGTGTCATTTCTTCGTTCGCCAATTCCCGTGATAGGTTAGTGGATTGTGAGAATACAGCATCGGCTCCCATGTTTTTGATCCAGATCTCTGAGTTGTTCTTATTGATCGTAGCGGCAACCTTCAAACCAGCCCACTTAGCCAGCTGGATAATGGTAGCGCCTAGTCCGTCAGAGGTATTCAGGATCAATAGATTGCCTTGGTTTTTCCCTGGCTTCGGTGTCAGCTGCAGCTGCTTGAAGAGGACTTCAAAGGCCAAGAAAAAACTATAGGAAAAAGCTGCGGCTTCATCTGTCGGAAAGGAATCCGGCAGTTTTACGATGGAACGGACATCCACGATCTGGAAATTACTGTAGCTGCCGTATTTTCCAACCTTATTCACGTAGAGTACGCGATCGCTGACATTCAAGTGCTGATTGCTGCTGCCCAGCCGCGTGATGATCCCCACGCCGCCAAAGCCTAAGATGTACGGCTTCTTCGCGCCTTTGATGTTTTGGCGAATCTGCGTGTCCAAGGTACTGATGGAGATGGCGGAGATTTTTATCATGACATCATTCTCCCGTAATTTTGGAAGCATGATCTTGTAGTGTTCAAATTTTTTATCTTCTTTTAAACGAAATTTTTTCTCGAACCCAATCGCGTCTGAAATCATTCGTTTTACCCTCCTCAGAAATAAATTTCTGAATCTTTAATATAAAATGGCTACTTATAATATACTTGATTTAACAAAGAGAAGGAAATAATTTCTGTGAAATAGCAAAAGAAACCGTCTGATTTAGCAATTTTTTGGATAATTGTTTGTCCAAAGTGTAGGTGTCTGAATCGTAGGATCATTTTTTCTGTAGAATTTGGGTACTTAACTTGTGAGGAAGCTGCAAGATAGGTACTATTAGGATACCAGCTAAACGTGTTTTTGCACGCACATATAGGAGGAATCAGATGTTCACTGAAAAAAGTTTTGAGGTTTTTACAGTCGAGGGGCTGGATGAACGGATGGCGGCGATTCGTCAAGAAATCCAGCCGACTTTTCAACAATTAGACGAAGTTTTTCAACAGGTATTAGAACCGCTGTTGGATGAAAAGCTATTTATCCACATCGCTCAGCACCGCAGACGAACGACGTATCCGCCGGAAAATACTTGGTCCGCCTTGAGTCGTCAAAAGCGCGGCTATAAGATGGAGCCGCATTTTCAGCTGGGAATTTGGCCGGACTATGTTTTTATGTGGCTATCATGCATCGATCAGCCAAAAGATGAAAAGGCGATTGCGCAAGCATTGCTGGATCACCCCGAGGTTTTTGAGAACTTATCCCCAGATTTTGTGTTATCCGGCGATCACACGAAGCCAAAGGTGGAGGAGTTATCACCAGAAAGCACAGAAAGGCTGTTGAAAAGGTTCCGTGATGTGAAAAAAGGGGAGTTCCAAGTCGGTCGGATCATTAAAAAAGACGATCCAATGTGGAAAAAACCGGAAGCTGCGCAGTCTTATATGGTAGAAACCTATGAAAAGCTAGTACCAATCTATCAATTGGCCAATCAGGCAAGTTTTGCACAGGTGGAAAACTAAAGAACATTTTGACGCGGCTGCATTCAAAAATCGAATGAGAATAGGTAGAAATTTACAGGAGAGATTTTGGCAGATAAGTCGGACAGCGAATTTTTCGCTGTTTTTTTTATCTGTCGAGGGATCAGCAGAATAATGGAAGGAATTGGTCAATCTGAAGCATTTTTTCAAGAGATTAGAATTTTTATTATTTTTTAAAATCAGGTTATTTTCAATGATATTTTAAAATAGTTATTGAAAGCGTTTTATAAAAATGTCCATTTCAATGGACACAAGAAAAAATGTACAGGAACAAAAAAGGGCTATATTAAGGACAAGGAGGTTGACCAAATGCAGCTAAGCAAACGTGAAACACAATTGATCGAACTGTTTATCAAACATGGGATGACACTCACCGCTCAAGAGTTAGCTGAATTTGCCAATGTTTCCACCAAAACAATTTACCGTACGATCAAAAAAATCAATGAAGCCTCCGATGTAGGAGAGCTCATTTCAGCCGAGGTCGGCAAAGGATTTCGGTTAGATTATGACAATTATCTGAAGGAAAGTGTTCGAAAAAAAGGCAGCGATACTGTGCAAGGCCCGTTGGAAAGAAGAAATACGATTCTATTGACCTTGTTATTCAAATCACCAAAGAAAGTGCTGATCCAGGATCTGTTTGATGAATACTATGTCAGCAACACCGTGATCAACAATGATTTGGTACGGATGACGGAATTTCTGATGGATCATCAGCTGGCTTTGATTCGCAAAGGGCAGCGGCTTTCGATCGAAGGAACAGAAAAGCATATTCGCAAGGCGGTCAATCACTTGATCAGTGCGAATCGTGTCTGGGAGGAAGACTTTTCCACACAGCAGGAAAAGATCAGTTCTTACGATATCAACTTCATTACTTCTTTATTGGAGTATATTGAGCAGAAATTACAAAATGGGATTGCGTATCCCTATAACAGCAACATCTTTTCCCATATCTATATCCTGATCAAGCGAGTGCGGGAGGGCGAGATCCACGCTGATACCTGCGCCGAACGTTTGGACCCGGATGAAGAGGAATTGATCATAGAATACGATCAGCTTTATCAGCTTTCGCGGATGGTCATCACGAAGCTGAATCATTATTTGAACATCGTATTGCCGGAAAGCGAGACTTTTTACTTATTCCAGTATCTGATCTCTTCACGGATGGAAAAGGAACCCATCAAGTTGAATCGAAAATCAAAGGAAGCGTTAGAAATCACCGAGTTTTTTGCGACAGAGATGAGCGATCTGATGGGGATGAAGGTTGACCAACAGCCGAATCGTCAGGATTTATATGAACACATTGATCCTTTATTGTATCGCTTGAAAAATGAGATTATCGTCAAAAATGATTTGTTAGGTGATATCAAGCTGGAATATCCAGAGATTTTTCAACAGGTTCAACAGGTCAGCCAAGCAGCTGAGGAAAAATATCAATTGAATGAAATTTCAGAAGACGAGATCGGTTTTTTAACCCTTTATTTTGTGAAGTATAAGGAAATGATCCACTCGAAAAAACGTGTGCTGATCATGTGCAGCAGCGGGGTAGGAACTTCGGAACTACTGAAGGTAAAGGTGCGCAAGGCTTTTCCCGAGTTAGAGATTGTGGATGTCTTATCGGCACGAAAGTTTTCAAAAGCGCCAGAGAAATACCAGAACATTGACCTGATTTTAACAACGGTCAATTTAACGATTGAAATGATGACACCAACGATTTTAGTGAATTCTGTATTTACTAAACAGGATGAAAAACGAGTGAAAGAAATGTTAGGAGAGATGTGAGATGACAGCAGAGCAAATGATGGATGACTTCAGTATCGCGGATGTGATCACCGAAGAGCTGATCCAACTAGAAATGAAAGCGACAACAAAAGAAGAAGCGATTTATGAGCTGACGCGATTATTGATGGCAAATGGTGATATCGAGGACGAGGAAGAATTTGCGGCAGACGTGTTTGCCCGTGAAGCAGAAGGGATGACTGGTATCGGCAATAGTATCGCGATTCCCCACGGAAAATCTGACAGCGTGATCAAGACCTCGTTAGTCGTGGGCAAAGCGACGACTCCGATCGAATGGGAATCGCTGGATGAAGAACCGGTTCGTGTGATTATCCTATTTGCTGTAAAAAACACGGATGCCAACACGATGCATATCAAGCTGCTGCAAAAAGTCGCGATGCTTTTAGCGGATGAAGACTTTATTGAAAATATGGTCAATGCCCAAACAAAAGCAGAAATGATGGAATTATTATCACGGGATCCAATGGAAGAAGAATAAAAAAAAGAAAATGGAGGAATAGATGATGAAAATTGTTGGAATCGCCGCATGTACATCGGGCATCGCCCATACGTACATCGCCAAACAAAAGCTGGAAAAAGCCGCGAAAGCTCTGGGGCACACGTGCCATATCGAGACTCAAGGCACGATTGGGACGGAAGACGAGTTAAGCATGGAAGAGATCAAGGCAGCCGATGTGGTGATCATCGCCGCAGATATCAAAGTCGGCGGAAAAGATCGCTTTGAAGGGAAAAAGGTGGTAGAGATACCGACGAGTATGGTAATCAAAGCACCAAAGGGATTGATCAATAAGATCGAAGAAGAAATCGTGAAGGCGTAGGTAAATAATTCTTTAATATGAAAAAGGATGCCAGTTCCACTCTTTGCAGTTTAATCAGTGAAGAAAACACAGCATAGAATTAGTCCACTGCATAAGAATAGAAATCCTAGTGGAATGGTATACGGCTTGAAAATCGAACTAATTTTTCCCTGGAAAAATTAATTCTTTAATATGAAAAAGGAGATGAACTAAATGTTTAAGCAGCTTCAATTGAAAAAGCATGCCTTGACGGCAATCTCGTACATGTTACCGGTTGTTGTTACGGCAGGGTTGTTGATCGCAATTGGGAATTTGACGGGTGGCGGAGTCATTGAGGATTACAAGGCGGCCTATTCGATCCCAGATGCATTAGTCTCACTTGGTGTGTTAGGTATGGGCTTGTTGGCTCCCGTCATCGCAGCGGCTATCGCGTATTCGATTGCGGATCGTCCTGGTATTGGACCTGGTTTGTTTATGGGGTTGATTGCAAATTCCATCGGCGCTGGTTTCTTAGGCGGCATGCTTGGTGGGTACTTGGTTGGTTTCTTCGTTCTATTTTTAGTGAAAAATCTGAAGGTTCCGAAATGGGCGCAAGGCTTGATGCCGATGATGATCGTACCGCTCTTATCAACATTGATCATTGGATTATTGATGTTTTTTGTCATCGGATTGCCGATCGTTTGGGCGACAGAGGCTCTGACAGAATTCTTGGAAGGGTTGCAGGGATCAGGTAAATTCTTGTTTGGTTCGATCGTTGGCGGAATGGCGGCCTTTGACTTTGGCGGACCAGTTAATAAAGTAGCTTCACTATTTGCCGATGGATTACTTTTGGAAGGTGTGCAGGGACCAGAAGCGGTGAAGGTATTGGCTTCAATGGTACCACCGTTTGGTGTAACGATTTCTTGGGTCCTATCTAAGATTGTCCGTAAACGCAAGTATTCTAAAGAAGAGGAAGACAATATCAAGATTGCGTTCCCAATGGGACTTTGTATGATCACAGAGGGTGTCATTCCAATCGCGGCAGTTGATCCGTTACGAGTGATCTTCTCTTGTACAGTTGGTGCAGCGATCGGCGGCGGTTTGAGCATGTCATGGGGCGTTGGGTCGCCCGTTCCATCTGGCGGGGTCTTCATTATCCCAGCGATGACTGATCCGTTGAAATTCACGTTAGCGTTACTGATCGGTTCAGCAATCACTGGCATTCTTTTGTTCGTACTTAAAAAAGAACCTGTTGAAAATGACATTAAGGATGACGAGGAAGAGGAAGAAGTAGATTTTTCTTCGATCAAGATTTCGTAGGAAGGACTTTTAGACATGTATGTTTCGATGAAAGAGATGCTGCAAAAGGCCAATCGTGAGAAATATGCCGTAATGGCGATCAATTGCTTCAATTTGGAAACAGCCAAAGCCGTTATCGAGGCGGCTGAAGAAATGCGCTCGCCGATTATTGTCGATCTGTTACAGGATCATTTGCAGGAACATCTGGATATTCGTTATTTGACCAAGCCGATCATTCGAATGGCCAATAATGCCAAAGTCGAAGTGGCGATCAATCTAGATCACGGACAAGATGTTGCATTCGTAAAGCAATGTCTGCATGAAGGCTTCTCCAGTGTCATGATGGATGCGTCCATGTATCCGCTGGAAGAAAATATTCGCATCACGAAGGCAATGGTGGAGCTGGCGCAAGTTTACAATGCCAGTGTCGAAGCCGAAGTTGGTGATATGGGGGCGGTGGCAGGCGATCATTTTACCAACGACGAGATGTACACTGATCCCGATGACGCGATTCGTTTTATTCATGAGACGGGTGTGGATTGTTTAGCACTATCGTATGGCTCGAGTCATGGGGATTATCCCGAAGGCTATGTGCCGGATTTCCGTTTCGATATCGTAGAAAAAATCAAAGCGGCGACGAATTTGCCGTTGGTGTTGCACGGCGGATCAGGTGCGGGTGAGAAAAACATTCTTCGTTCGATCGAATTGGGCATCAATAAGATCAACGTTGGTTCTGATTTTATGAAGGCGCAAAAAGCCGAAGTCCAGAAACAATTAAGTGAAAATCCAGAGGTGGATTATCCAACGCTCGTTCATCAAACGATGGCGGCAGGGAAAGAAGTTGTCAAACGGTACATCGAACTTTCGGGTTCTAAAAATAAATCTTAAAATGAGAATGGAGACCAAGTCAAATGTTAATTAATATGAAGCAAATGCTAGAAGTCGCAAAGGAAAACAAGTTCGCAGTGGGAGCCTTCAATGTGGCAGACAGCAATTTCTTACGCGTAGTCATTGAAGCGGCGGAAGAAAATGATGCGCCAGCGATCATCGCGGTTCATCCAACCGAATTGGATTTTACCAAAGATGAATTTTTCCAATATGCGGTTTCTCGGGCAAAAAATAGTTCTGTTCCATTCGTTATCCACATGGATCATGGGGATAACTTAGCTAGCATCATGCGGGCTGTCCACTGTGGATTCAGTTCCGTCATGATCGACGGTTCGTTACTGCCATTTGAAGAAAATATCGCAATCACAAAAGAAGTCGTGGATGTTTGTCACAAGATTGGTGTTTCTGTGGAAGGTGAGTTAGGCACGATCGGTAATACCGGAACATCTGTTGAAGGCGGCGTGTCAGAAGTAATTTACACAAAACCAGAGGATGCGGAAGAATTTATTGAGAAAACAGGAATCGATACATTGGCAGTGGCGATTGGTACGGCTCATGGAATTTATCCAAAGGACATCAAGCCTGAATTGAAGATGGATGTACTGGAAGATATCAAGAGCAGAGTCGATATTCCGTTAGTGCTACATGGCGGATCAGCGAATCCAGATGAAGAAATCGCCAAGGCGGTGCAAATCGGGATTCAAAAGGTCAATATCTCGTCGGATTACAAATATGCCTTCTATAAAAAATGTCGTGAGATTCTTTCTACGACAGAGTTGTGGGACCCAAATGCGATCTATCCAGAATGTATCGACGCAGCCAAAGCAGTCGTTAAACAAAAAATGGAACTGTTCAACTCGATCGGTCAAGCAGCCGTTTATCGTAAAGACAATGTGCAGCCTTGGAGACAAGAGCAAAACTAAATAATGAAGCAAACCCTAGTCTTTCTGACATGAGAGACTAGGGTTTATTTTTTGTATTTCTTTAGAAGTATTTGCACTGTGACAAAGCCCTTTTGCTGCTGTGACAAAATTAGGTTTGAAAACAAGAACAGCTCCTTCACGATTCTCGCTATAATGAAGATGTCAGGAGGGAAAGAAAATGAATGAACGGATCCGAAATATTCTGACCATACTAACAAAGCGGCCTGAAATAAAGATGGCTGAACTGACAAAAGAGCTTGGATTGACTAGAAGGCAAATTAATTATGCCATCAATCAATTTAATTCTGAATTGATCACTCAGAAGATTCCAAGTATCGAACGCAACCACGCGGGGGACTTTAATGTCCCGCTGGAAGTTTTGCAAATGATGTCAGCACAACAAAAACAAACGGAAGAGTTAACGAGTGTTCCTTCTGATGAGGAAAGAGCCGCGCTGCTTGCGATGTTTCTGATTACGAATACAGAGTACGTAAGTGTTGATCATCTCAGTGATTTTCTGGCTGTAGGCAAGACAACTGTTGCAGAGGATTTAAAAAGAGCCGATCAGCTGATTCAAAAGTATTATTTATCACTGAAGTACGATCGTTCAAAGGGCTATCAAATCAAAGGGTCAGAGCATAAGATTCTCCAGCTACTGGCTGATTTGGTAAAACGTTATCCGATCTTTAAACGCGATGAAGTGATTGAACACTTAAGCATTGATATATCAAGAGAGGAAGTTATTCATCTGATTCACAACATGGAGCAGATGCTGCATCTAAGCTATTCAGATGAATCACTGGAGTATCTAAAAACCACCATTCCGCTGCTCTTAGCTCGAGGAATTGGTGAGAGTAAGCTGGAAGTAGAAGATTTTTTTGAAGGTGAAGTAAAAGATACACCTGAGTACCGGTTTTTGAATGTTTTGATCAAGGAAACTGAATGGCAACTTTCTAGAGGCTATCTCGAATGGATGACACTGTTGTTTTTGATATCAAATATTTTTGAGAAGAAGACTACGCAGGAATTCGATTCTGATCGTCGGCTGAAAGAATTGATCAGAGAAATGGTCTCCAATTTTGAACGTCAAACATTCACAACGATTGAAGACCGTGAAAACTTTGAACGCCGTATTTTGAATCATTTGCGTCCGGCCTGTTTCCGGATCAAGTATAACTTGAGTTTGGGTGTGTATTCTTTAGACAGTTTGATCCAAGACAGCAATCACGCGATCTTGAGCGACTTGATGAAGGAATTGATCGTTCCAACTGAAAATTGGTTGAGACGCGCCTTTCCCAATGATGAATTGGAGCTTCTTTCTTATTATTTTGGTTTTCAGTTGAGCAATCAACATCTGATAAAGAAACAAAAGCCCAGAGCAGTCGTTGTTTGTACCAATGGCGTGATGGTTTCAAAGGTTATTCGGGAAAGCTTAGAAAAACTTTTTACCGAGCTGCAATTTCTATCATCATTTTCAGTGCGGGATTTTTATCAATTTGAAGTGGATTATGATCTTGTTTTTACAACGATTCCGCTGGAAACGGAGCTGCCTCAATTTATCATTGACCCGATCATGACCTATAAGGAACAGATCAGCTTACGTTATCGAGTGTTAAATGAGCTGGGGATTAATGAGGTTGATCAATCGGTTGATCGTTTGCTGGGGATCATCCAGAAATACTCCGATGTATCCAGCTCGAAGGAACTAAAGGAGGAGCTGCAATATTTTCTTCTGCAGGAAAAACAAGATTCACCACTAGAAAATACCAAAGTATTGCCTTCACTTACGTATTACTTAAAGCCGAATTATATCACGGTCATTGATGAAGAGATCACTTGGAAAGAGGCTGTCGTTTTAGCCTGTAAACCATTAGTGGATAATCAAGTGATCAATGATGAGTTTATTGCGGATTGTCTGCAGCAGATTCGTCAGCCCAACTATGCGGGATTTTTTGGAGAAAAAACCTGTATCCCTCATACAACCGTTGAGCATGGTGTTCAAAGAGAAGGAATCAGTCTATTAATCAGTAAAAAGCCGATTGATTTTCCTAATCGAAGAGGGGTCCAAATGATTCTTCCATTGTCCTTTCTTGATTTGACCAAACATTTGAAAGCGATTAACCAGATTGCGGATATCAGTACGAATCAGGATTTATTGCAGAAATTACTGACTGAACAAGAGACAAAATCAATTTACCAGTTGATTAGACAATTTACATGATAAGAGAGGTTTGACATGAAAAGAGCAGATTACCCACGCTTTACGATTATTATGCGCGGTTATACCTTTCAGCAGGCTGACGCAATTTTAACAGCCATGAAGGGGTTTGAAAAAGAGTTCGCAGTTGAGCTGACGTTAAACACACCGAATGCTTTGCAGCAGATTCAGCAGCTGACAGAAAAGTATGGGGATTCAATTTATATAGGTGCTGGCACGGTTCGCTCAATCGAGGATGTGAAGGAATCGATTCAAGCTGGAGCGCAATTTTTATTAGGACCTCATACCTTTACTCAGGAAATGCTGGATTATGCGAAACAACATCAGGTATTGAGTGTACCAGCGGCGATGACTCCCTCTGAGATCAATGACATGTTTGATCGAGGCGCGGATATGGTCAAGGTGTTCCCAGCCTCAGTGGTAACCCCACGATTTTTTAAAGACGTTCAAGCGCCATTGGGAAAACTACCGTTGATGGGAGTTGGCGGAATTTCGATCGAAAATGCCCAAAGCTTTCTTTCAAACGGCGCAAGCTATTTGGGGCTTGGATCAGGCATGTTTAACAAGAGCGATTTAGAGCATTTAGCTAGTGATGGATTAGCGAAATCTATGAAGAAATTGCTTTCCAGTGTGGAAGGAGTAGGTGTTTGATGGAATTATTTTTGCATGAAGAATTAGTATTTAGAGAAGTTTTGGCGAAGACAAAAGAGGATGTTTTGGCATTCTTGGCTGAGAAGCTATTTGAGAAGGGCTATGTAAAACACGAATACATCCAAGCGATTCAAGATAGGGAGCAGGAGTATCCGACTGGGTTGCCTTCGTCAGAGCCTGGCATAGCAATCCCTCATGCGAATTTTGAAATGGTCAACAAAACGACGTTGGCGATTGCGACGCTGAAACAACCAGTCGAGTTTCATAACATGGAAAAGAAACAGGCAGAGCTGCCGATTCAAATCGTGATTATGATGGCGATTGGCGAGCCGCATGGTCAGGTCGAAATGCTGCAAAAGATCGTTTCGATCATTCAGGATGAGCCATTGAGAAAAGCGATGGTCAATACAAAATCAAATAAAGAGCTACTGAAGCTTTTAGAACAAGCAGTTGCTTAAAATTAGGAGGAATATACAATGAAAAGAATTTTAATTGCATGTGGAAATGGGATCGCGACCTCAACCGTCGTTGCGACGAAAGTGAAGGAATATTTAGCTAGTCAAGGAGTTCAAGCTGATACTACTCAAACTAAATTGATGGAAGTTCCAAGTAAAGTACAAGACTATGACTTATTGATCACCACTGGCGAGTTTGAAGGTCAGACAGGAGATGTTCCGGTAGTTAAAGGGATGCCGATTCTGATTGGTATGGGTATGGAACAAACGATGGAAGAGATTTTGAACTATGTTAAATAAGCTGCCTTTTGAGGAGGGACAAAAATGAAAGCAATTATGAGTGTCTTTAACTTTCTGATGGCCGCTGGGCCAACGGTTATGCTGCCGGTAATTATTACAGTCATCGGCTTGATTTTTGGGTTGAAAATCACCAGAGCGTTCAAATCAGGTTTGACGCTGGGAATTGGTTTTGCTGGGATTAAGCTGATTCTTGATTTCATGACGACTAATGTGGGACCAGCCGCAAAAGCCATGGTTGAGCGGACTGGTGTTCAATTGGATGCGCTAGACGTTGGTTGGGGGTCAATCGCCGCGGTTACGTGGGCTTCGCCAATCATTGCTTTGCTGGTCTTTGCAATTTTGATCGTGAATATTATCTTACTAATTCTGAAACGGACAAATACACTGGACGTGGATATTTGGAATTATCATCATATGGCAATCGTCGGAGTGATGGTGTACTTTGTGACCAAAAACGTACTGTTGGGTGTCGGTGCTTCCGTTGTTATGGCTATTATCACCTTCAAGATTTCCGACTGGTCACAGCCGATGGTGGAGGGCTTCTTCGGAATTCCCGGGGTTTCCTTACCGACCGTCTCGGCCTTGTCATCACTAGTTATTGCTTGGCCATTGAATTGGTTATTGGATCGGATTCCATTATTCCGCAAATCAACCTTTACAATTAAGGATGCACAAAAATACTTGGGCTTCTTCGGTGATTCGATGATTATGGGTTTGGTTATTGGTCTGGTAATTGGGGTATTAGCAGGCTTTGATGTGACGCAAATATTCCAATTAGGAGTAAGCATGTCTGCTGTCTTGGTCTTGATTCCTAAAATGACCTCTTTATTTATGGAAGGCTTGATGCCGATCTCGGACGCGGCGCAAAAATGGTCACAGGCTAAATTCAAAGGTCGTCGTCTATTTATCGGATTAGATGCAGCTGTTGTTGTTGGAAATCCAGATGTTATTACGACTGCTTTGATCATTATTCCATTGACGATCGCTATGGCGTTAGTACTGCCGGGAAATCGTGTGCTGCCATTCGCCGATTTAGCCGTGGTTCCTTTCCGAGTAGCCATGGTCGTTGCTTTAACCAGAGGGAATCTGCTTAAGAACATTGTGATTGGGTTAGTTGTGACTGCTTCACTACTATGGTGTGGTACTGCTACAGCGCCTGTTTTAACCGCGATCGCTAAATCAGTCGGGATCGAATTAGGAGCCAATGCGATGCTGATCTCGTCTTTCGCGGCGACAGCGATGATCCAAAGTTACTTAGTTTTCTTAGCCTTTACCTTTAAACCAATCATTGGTATTCCAATCTTACTGCTGGTTTTTGCGGGAGCTTGGTATTACTTCGAAGGCGTTAAGAAAATCAATGTGGAAACTATGAAGGAAGCACCTACAAACTAAAAAAGGGAGTCCAATCGTGAAAATTTCAAAGATTAAAGTATATAAAGTAAAGCCCCGCTGGATATTTATCAAGGTCAGCACAGACGAAGGGATCGATGGCTGGGGCGAAATGATCTCGGGAACTAAGACGGAAACAGTGGTTGCTGGAGCTTATGAAATCGGGAATCGGTTGATCGGGAGAAATCCTTTTGAAATTGAACGCCTATTTCAAGAAATGCATCGTTCCTTTTTCCGCGGCGGTCCCATCAATGGAACGATTGTTTCGGGCATCGAGATGGCGCTTTGGGATATCAAAGGAAAAGCCTTTGGCGTACCTGTCTATGAATTGCTGGGAGGTGCCGCGCGCGATAATATCAAAGTCTATTCTTGGATCGGCGGTGACCGTCCCAGTGAAGTACTGGAGCAAGCGCAGGATCGTTTCGATCGCGGATTTACTGCGATCAAGATGAATGCGACTTCGGAGCTGCACTATATTGATTCTTATGAAAAAGTCGAAGAAGTCGTAGAACGCGTAGCATCGATTCATGATCATTTCGGCAGCAAAATGTCGATCGGGGTCGACTTTCATGGACGGGTACACAAACCGATGGCTAAGGTGTTGGCAAAAGCGCTCGAGCCTTATCATCCGATGTTCTTAGAGGAAGTGGTCTTACCTGAAAACGAAGAACACTTTAAAGAGGTGGCGAATGCTGTTGCCGTACCTTTGGCAACTGGCGAACGTTTATACACTCGTTGGCAATTCAAAAATATTTTCAATCAAGGTGCGATCGATGTGATTCAGCCGGATGTGGCTTTATGTGGAGGAATTCTTGAAACGAAGAAAATCGCGGCAATGGCAGAAGCCTATGACATCGCGGTTGCGCCCCATGCGCCGTATGGTCCAATCGCACTGGCGGCAACGCTGCAGGTAGATTCCTGTACGCCAAATGTGTTCATTCAGGAACAAAGCTTGGGAATTCATTACAACAAAGGCTTTGATCTGTTAGATTTCGTGAAGAATAAGGAAGTTTTCCAATATAAGGATGGCTATGTCGACTTGCCAGATAAGCCCGGCTTAGGACTTGAAATGGACGAAGAGAAGATTGAAGAGATCGCCCAAGAAGGACTGGTTTGGACGAATCCTCAATGGAAGAATTACGACGGAACGATAGCGGAATGGTAAAGGAAAGGTGATCAAGGATGGCAGAGGCGTTAATAATTGCTGGTTTCTTATTCTTATTGATAATTCTTCAATATAAGGAACAAAGAAAGATCGTACTGGCTGCTAAGAGTAATTGGATGAAAAAGCTGATCACTGTTGGTTTAGCTGCTTTATTATTGACTATTTTTTGGTCAAATCATCTGGCAGATCAGATAAAATTAGTTGTTTTTGCCATTCTGATCCTGCTCTTCGGCTTCATGAAGGAAGGCTTCAGCAAGGACCACTTGATCAAGCTTGGTGTTTTAGAAGGCGACTTTCACGCGTTCAAAAAGATCCAAATCGAAGAGCTGTCGAACCGGACGCAATTTGTTTCCTTCTACAAGAACAAAAACAATCGATTATCCCTGGTTTTTGACGCTACACAAGAAGAATTGATTGCCTATTTTGAAAAGAATGATTTACATGATCGGATCGTTATCGGGGAGGAGAATGAATGATTTACTTGGCACGGCACGGCCAAACGCAATGGAACATTGAAAAAAGAATTTGCGGACGTGCGGATGTTCCTTTGACAGAAGAAGGCTGTAAGCAAGCTTTATTGTTAGCTGAACAGGCCAAAGTACTAACGCAGCCTATCACTCAGATAATTTGTTCGCCCTTGATTCGAGCGAAGGAAACGGCTCAAATTGTCGCAAAGCAGCTGGGTTTGCCGATTACAGTGGAGGAACGGTTGATGGAAATGGACTTTGGTGTATACGATGGTCTGCCTATCCAAACAAAAGAGTTCCAAAACAGCAGAAATGAGTTTTCGCTGCCTTTTGAACAGGGCGAATCTATTTTAGATGTTGCCGGCAGAATCTATCCCTTGTTAACAGAATTAATCAGTCAAGAAAATGAAACACCATTATTGGTCAGTCACAATGCGGTAAGCCGGGTAGTGGATAACTATTTTAATGGAAAGCGCATGTCGGAATTTTTGAATTTCAATATTGAAAACACGGAATTAGTCTCCTATAGAAAAACTAAATAGTTTATGAAAGTACCTATTTCTTAGAGAGAAATAGGTACTTTTTTATCGACGTAAGCGAGAATCGCGTCAACCGCCTTTTTATACCCACCGGCATTAAGGAAAGATTGCTTGATGACCTTCAAATTGTTTAAATATTCAGGTTCGACCTGTACTTTTTCCACAGCGGCGTTTAATTCTGCGTTATCCACATGTTGATAATCTAAACGAATACTTGCCTTCAACTCGACGATGCGATCAGCAAGGGCGGGTTGATCGGAGCCCATCGGTAATGAGACAAAGGGGACTTCATTTAGGATCAGATCATTCATGCTGTTCAATCCGTTGTGGGTAATGGCGACATCGGCATATTTCAAGACTTCATTTTGCGGAATGTAGTCTTGCACGATAAAGTTTTCAGGGACAGTCAAGTCATCCAAACCAACCTGATGCGCCGCCATTACAACGAGATATTCAGAGTCTCCGAAGGCTTCGAAAACTTTTTGATATAGATCTTTCGCAAAGTCGCCAAAAATCGTACCAAAGGATACATATAAGACGTTTTTTGCTGATTTTAAACGTTCAATTGGAAAATCAGCCGTGTCTTCAAGTCGTTGATAGATATCCGCGCCAACTAAAACATATTTCTCATCAAAGAACCCTCGGTCACTTTCAGGCAGGAAGTATTCAGAAGTAAAGACGATATTCAAGGGCTCCACATTAAAGATCAAATCGAAAAAGCGAGGAGGCATCTGAACCGAAAGGGCCTGCTCGATTTTTTTGCTTCCAGCAGATAAGCGTCATTCATCGCCTTGAACTTTCCGACTAAAGGTGTTTTGTCTGGCTGCATAAAATCCTGCATTCCCATAAAGACGGCTAACATCGAAATCGCAGGCAAGTGCAAGTATTCCGCGATTTGTTTACTGAAGGGCATGGCAATGGAGTGGATGACGGCATCGAAGGATTCACCTTCGATTTGCCGCAGGATGTCTTGCATGACATCTAACCCGTGATCCAACAGCACATCAAAACCTTTTTTAAAAATGTTCAAATCATAGTGATAAGGTCGATAAACAGCTCCAGCGGCTTCGATCTTTTCCCGGAATTCTTCATTTGAAAAATAAACAACTTCAACACCTCGGTCGCTTAGTTCCTTGACTAAACCCAGTGAGGGATTGATGTGTCCATGAGTGGTTACATTTAGAAATAAAACTTTTGTCATAAGTGTTCGCTTCTTTCATCGCTTTTATTAAGGGTACCTTACGATTCGGTATAATACGGTACCCTGATTAAAAAGTCAAGAAAAAAAGTTTCCAGAAATCGGAAACTTAACGATACACCAAATTAGTAAAGGGCAATCTTTTGCCAAGCAAGACACCCAGATACCCCGCTGCCACGGCTTTGATCAAGCCTGGCAGAATGAAAGGGATCATTCCGGCTGAAAAGGCGGCATTCCAAGGCAAGCTGCCGCTGAATTTTAACCACAGAGAGCCAAAGAACAACGTGATGAAGGCACCGATCACATTGGCGAGGATCGACCAAAAATAGTTGAACCGAGCTTTTTCGATGATCAACCCAATGAAGTAGGCTTGGAAAATAAATCCGACTAAGAAGCCGCCTGTTGGTCCAAAGTAATGGGAGATTCCCGCCGAACCACCAGCTAGAACGGGTAAACCGATCATGCCCATCAACAGATAGATCGCCACGGCGATGGTTCCGGTCTTTTTGCCTAAGATGGTCACGACGAACCCAACAGCAAAGGTTTGCAGGGTCAACGGGATCGGACCAAAGGGAATGGTGAACTGGGATAAAATACTAATTACTGCCGCAAATAAACCGGCTAAAACAATTTCTCGACTGCTTAATTTCATAGACTCACTCTTTCGTTAACTTAATTATTTGTTTTGGTTAACGAAAGTATAATGGATGGTTAACGAGATGTAAAGAAAAAATTTTAAAGTTTTTCGGTACTTAGTAGAACAAAGTAGTTGACAATTCCAGTACTTAGTTATACATTATACTTGTACTTAATAATACTTAGTACAGAAGGAGCGAATATCATGGGAAATGCAATTGAAGTGGTGGATCTGGAAAAATCTTTTTCTGATCACAAGGTAATCGACGGTATAAATTTTAATGTAGCTTCTGGGAATATTTTTGCATTGTTGGGAACGAATGGTTCGGGGAAAACAACGACAGTCAAAATGATGACAACACTATTGAAGCCTGATAAGGGTGAAATTAAGATAGATGGTTTAGATGTGCTAACACAAATAGGCGAGGTTCAAAGCGAGTTCAGCTTGACGGGACAATTCGCGGCGGTGGATGAAGTATTGACCGGACGAGAAAACTTAGTGCTTATCGCGAAGCTGCGGCACTTGACTGATTATAAGCAAAAAGTCGATGAATTATTAACGGAGTTTGATTTGCAGGAAGCGGCAGATCGCCCGACACAAACTTACTCCGGCGGGATGCGGAGAAAACTAGATTTAGCTATGAGCTTGATCGGCGCACCAAGAATTCTCTTTTTAGATGAACCGACGACAGGACTTGATCCACAGGCGCGGGCGACTCTGTGGCAAATGATCCGCAGCTTGAAAAAAGCCGGGGTCACGATTTTCTTAACGACCCAGTATTTGGAGGAAGCCGAACAGCTCGCAGACACGGTGGCAATCTTAAATCGCGGCAAGATCGCGCTGCAAGGAACGGTGGCAGAGGTGAAGAAACATTTGCCGAAAGAAACGCTGGAGCTGACTTTCGCGGATGAAGAAACTTTAGCACGAGCAGCCGAACTGGTAGGCGGAAAGGTCAATCATGAAGAACTATCGCTAGTCGTCACGACCAACAATGAAGTGGCACGAATCACCGCTGTTTTAGCACAGCTGCAGGAAGCAAATATCACTATTTTAACATTCACACAAAAACAATCCACATTAGACGATGTCTTTTTCTACATTGTGGGGGATCAAGGAGAGGGAGAAAAATGAATGTACTGACAGATACGATGACCCTGACTGGCCGGATGATGAAGCATATGACGCGAAGCATCGATACTGTGATCACGGTCGTGTTGATGCCGATCATGTTGATGCTGGCGTTTATCTATATTTTTGGCGGAGCGATGACGATTCCGCAAGAGACGTATAAAGGGTTTATTGTGCCGGCAATTTTACTGTTTACGATCGCCAGCGGGGTTGGTTATACCTCGTTTCGCTTGAAAGGCGATATTCAAAATGGCATTTTCGAACGGTTTCATTCGATGCCTGTCGCAAAATCGGCGATTCTTAACAGTCATGTGATGACGAGTGTTGTGTTTAATACAGTTTCGGCGTTGATTGTTTTATTGGTAAGTTTTTTGATTGGTTTTCGTCCGAAGGCAGATGATTTGGAATGGCTGGTGGCATTCGTGCTGCTATTGGTGGTTACGTATGCGTTGTCATTGATTGCCGTGATTTTCGGTTTGGTAGCCAAGAGTATGGAAGGTGCGAGTGTTCTTTCCTACTTATTGATCGGTTTATTATTTATCAGCTCCGGCTTCGTGCCAACGGATACTTTGCCGAAAGTATTGCGGGGATTTGCGGATTATCAACCGATGACACCGATCATTAATTCATTGCGTTCGATCTTGACGAATGGGACGATTCCGTCAGATATTTGGGTCGCTTTTGCCTGGGGGATTGGCGCAATCGTGGTTTTCCAAGTATTATCAATGTATATCTATCGAAAAAAATTGCGGTAGACAGCGAACTGGGAAGGATGATCAAGATGGAAGGCATTACCGGAATGCTGAAGGGTGTGCTGGAGGGGATGATCTTGGAGATCATTAATCAGCATGAAACCTACGGCTATGAAATCACGAATAATTTACAAGCGCACGGCTTTGACGATATTGTGGAGGGCACAGTTTATACCGTCTTATTACGGTTAGAAAAAAAGAATCTGGTGACCGTCACGAAAAAGAAATCATCATTAGGTCCGATGCGGAAGTTTTATACTTTGAATGAGGCAGGCAGAGAAGAATTAGCGTTGTTTTGGCAACGTTGGGCATTTATCTCTGGTCAAATCGATAAATTAAAGGAGAGTCAGAACGATGAGTGATAAAAATGTATTTGGCTATTTCAAAAGGGTTTATACAGACAAAGCAGAATATAGGAAGCAGATGGCTGGATTAAAAAAATTGCCTCATGAGTATCAAGTGGTTTATAAAGAAATACAAAACTTTTTATGGGAATTCACAGCGGGGGACGGCATGGATATGCTAACGCCAATGTATGAACTGCTGGCCTTTTTCGAAGAAGGAGCTAACAATAATGTTCCTGTATTGGAATTAGTTGGCGAGGATGTTGGCGAATTCGCGGAAAACATGCTGCATGATATCCAAGCGAAAACCCGGATTGATGAATTAAAACGAAAGATGAATGAGCGGGTCGCAAAAGAAATTAATAAAGAAGATTAATAGAGAGCATTGTCAGGAAATTAGCTGGCAATGCTTTTTTATTTATTAAAGGGAGTATAAAATATCGAGTGCTCAAAAGTTGATGAAATCAATCTTTTGAGCACTTTTCATTTGATCAAAACAAAAACACTAAATATTTTCTTCTTCATAAAATAAATGAATATTTCTTTCATATTATCGACTTTACTAGACTACTGAAATACGAGAAAAAGCATTTCAGTAAAAAAATTCTTGAAAGCTGTATTCAGAATGGTTTATTTCAAGAAGAACTTAAGTATTTTTAAGTTTATTCGTTGTTGTCTTTAAAGTCATTCAAAGATGTTTATCTCACTAATTACTTCCCCCGTTTTACATTCCATCAATGATAATCACAATAAAAAAGCAGGACAAAATAATAAATCTGAAGCTTTTGATATAAAAAAAGAAATACCATATTTCTTTTTTTGTTCCTAATTCTTGGATTGGAATTTCAAAATTTGATTCAGTACCATTAAACCATAGATAGATAAAAACAAATTTTTATTATTACTACAACACCTTATCTGCTTAGGCTACAGGAAGTACTAATGCTCAGGGAGGATATGGTTATAATACACAATAGACTATCCCGCATTAGAATCAATACTAGTATGAATACCTTTTTCGCTTAATTGTTCAGTTACCAACATGTAAAGCAAGACAAAGTGATATGTTTTGGTTGCAAGTTTAACTCCTTCCATTGTTAAACTTGCAACTAGAACTGTTTTAAATACTGCCGATTGAAAAAGGAGAAGTTATTATGCGTAATATATTAAATAATAAATTATTGTTTTTTATTTTTTTTGGAACCTTCCTTATTACTCTTTATCTATTTAATAATGTTAATGAGCAAGGACGATTTTATGAAGAAAATAGAGACTATTATCAAATGAAAATTAAATCAGACTTTTTAACGGGAATACCTTATGAAAAATCAAACTTACTTACTGGAATAGAAAAGCTAACCTCTTCCTCGTCAATCATTGAATTTGATTTACCAAATTATAATGTACAAAGTAATACAAAGATTATCCTTCCCCAAAGATCGCTTAAAAATCCACTCATGGCAGAAGGGAAATACTTCGATACTGAGGATACTCGAGCAGTAGCTGTTATTGGAAAAGATGTTTTTGAAACATTATCTCGATCTGAAAGAAAGACAAGAAGACTCAATATTTTAGGAGAAAATTATCGTGTAATAGGCATTTTAAAGAATTCTCCTTATAATGAGTCAGTACTCATAAATGGAAATCATGCACTAAGTAGGAAAGAGGTTTCTTCATTAGTAAGAAATATGTCAATTCTCTCACCCTTCCTGAACCAATCTAATCAAGAGCTTATATCAATTAAGATGTTTTTTGGCTATCCACCTCCTGATCCTAATAATGGTCGTCGATTTGAAGTACAGCCTGACGCTGAAAATTTCACCAAGATGTCTGGAGATTTTAAAATCTTTGCTATTGAGCTGTTCATTGTTGCTGTACTTTCCATAGCTATTCAATACTATCAAAAATTTGACTACTGGAAAAAGGAGATTGGAATCAGGAAAATGATTGGAGGCACAACCTTAGGTATTATCAGAACAACATTTTCCAAATATTTAAGTTTGTTATCCGTTGCATTTATTGCTGCGGTTCTCATCTTTTTAGTATCAATTCAGTACTTTTCTTTAGGTACTGACTATGGTCTGACAGTAGCTCTTAAGTCTTGTTTAGATGTTGGCGGACTATATTTAGGCTTATTAATAATTCTTTTACTGTCAACAACATTTTACGTTAAACGAATGTCGATTATATCGATACTGGCAGGTGAAGACGAATGAGATATTTTAAGTACATTTTATCCGAGTTGACAACATTTACTATTATCAGAATTTGTTTAGTAGTAGCTTTAGGAATCACCTGTTTCAATTGCATTCAGTTTTTCGATTCATACTTTAATTATTCAGATAACAAAAAGATGATTGAAGAAAAGATTGGAAACCAAGCGGTCTACAGAATTATTGATAATAAAGGAAGCGCTTTTTCAAGTAATGCTAATTTTAGGGTGATTCAAGATCTGTCATCCTCTATTTCAAAAAAACCGTATTACTATGTAAAAAATCAAAATTTTATGACAGAAGACAAAAATTCTTTCTATCATGATGGAGAAGAAATACAATCTTCAAAAGGGTCTACAGTATATCGAACCAACTTACTAACCTTGAATCACGAATTGATGAAAAAGGAAGGATTAACATCGGATTTCTCAAAGAAGGATTTTACCGGGGAAACAAGCGGAGTGATTCTAGGTAACAGTTATCGAGAAAAGTACCATATCGGTGATACTATTGAACTTTCCAGGGCAACTGGTTCGTCGGAAATTGGAAGTGTTTCATTAGAAAATAAAAGCTTTAAAGTCAGAGGTTTTATACCGAAATCGAAGAAAATTATGGACTACAGTCAAGGTTCCAGCGAAGCCATCTCTTTAGATACTTATCTTATCTTGCCTTTGTCAAACAAAATGGAGCAAGATTCGAACGATGAATATGAACAGACACAGATAATGGATTACTTTTTCCTTCTTTCAAAAAAAGAGGATCAGAAAATTTCTTATTTAAATTTGGCACGAGAAATAAAAGAATTAGGTGATAAACACCAAATGTCAAATTTAATATTTCAAAATGATCAATCTCTCTTTTACTATGATTTACAGTTTTACACTGAAACTTTTGAGAGCCAGTCGATAATGATGGTTTTATTCTTTTGTTTTTCCGTCATTCAACTCGGCATCATTATATACTTCCTTTATAAAAAAAGAAGAAATGTATATGAGGTGTATTATTCGATTGGTTCAACAAAAAAAGAAATTTTCTTAATAGTTTTCCTTAGTTATGCTCTTCTGTTGGTGGCAGGTGTAACAGGACTCGGTGTTCTGAACGAACTATACTTATCCAAGCAATGGTCATTTCAAGGAATTCTATTTGGTACAGGAGTCTATTTTATTGCTCATATACTATTAATTTTTATAGCCGTGGGCAGGAACTTTATTAAGCCCAAAAGGAGGTTAAAATAATGATTGAGCTAAATAAAATTAAGAAGAATTTTTATCAAGGAAAAGAGACATTCACAGCCTTAAACATTGAAAATTTTTCATGTGAATCAGGGGAGCTATTAGCCGTTGTAGGAGAGTCGGGAAGCGGAAAAACAACGTTTCTTAATGTCTTGGGGCTATTAGATGATTTTGACGAAGGTAAGTATCTCTTCTCTAAAAATGATGTGTCAACTTGGTCGAAAAAAAATCAAGCCAGAGTGAGGAATCAAAAAATTGGGTTTGTCTTACAAACCTTTGGACTCCTCAATGATTACAAAGTGAAAGAGAACATTCTATTGCCGACTACCTATCTTCCGAGAAAAGATAGGCTAGAAAAACAAAATAATTTAGCTAAGATAACTAAGTATTTAGGAATCAACAACCAGTTAGCGAAATATCCTCATCATCTTTCTCGCGGACAGCAACAGAGAGTAGCAATTGCCAGGGCACTGATCAACGATCCCTCTATCATTTTAGCAGATGAACCCACCGGTAATTTAGACTCTAAAAATTCTGAAGCCGTTATTGACCTGCTTATCAAAGAAAATCAGAAAGGAAAAACGGTTATCATTGTTACTCACGAGCAGAATATTGCAGATCGATGTACACGGCAAATTAGGATTCATGATGGATCGATAGTTTAGCGTCAAGGATTTGTCAAATGATCCTACAGAAGAACCGAAAATGCTTCCCATTATCCATCAGGTTCCAGTTCTAGAATCAGACTCTAATGAATCCTATTCCTAATTTCGTTAGGGGTATACTTGGTTTGTACTCAGATTTTGGAATTTTTTTTATGGAGAATACTTGCAATAGTAGGAATGGTCTATTTAGGAGTATTCAGGCTTGATGAAACGGAGATGTATATTGTTGGTAATGTAGGTCTTATCTTCTCTGGGTTGTTCAATCGGCGATGACGTCGGCGAATTCGCGGAAAACATGCTGCATGATATCCAAGCAAAAACCCGTGTTGCAAGAGAAATTAATAATGAGAAGTAAGAAGCAGCAGCGTTGGGAATAATCCTAACGCTGCTGCTTTCCTGTATTCACTGCAAGGCGCACTCTTTTTTATTGATAAGATTTTCGTAATCTCATTGATCCTATAATGAATCGCCCAATTGCTGCAATCTTTTTCTATAATCTTTTGGAGATTCGTGGAAGACGGCATAGAACTTTTTGTAAAAAAAATTGATATTTTTGTACCCAGATTGTTGAATAATGGCTTCGATTGATAAATCAGTGGTTCTAAGGAGTGTTGTGGCTTGATTCAAACGGATTTCTTGAATTAGATCGATGAAGGATTTCCCAACATTTTTCTTAATGAAGCGACTAAGGTAATTGCTATTGAAATTAAAAACCCGGGCAAGATCGCTGAGCGTACAATTTCCTTGTCTTTGTTCGATATAAGTTAAGATATCGCCGATATATAATTGATTGTGACTTTGATAATATTGAACTTTTTTCTCGTGAAATGATCGTAGCAGTTCGGAAAAGATAATCATCATGTAGGTATCAATTACTTCTTTTGAGAATATAGAAGGTTCAAGGTAATGGGTTAGGATACCGAAAATCGCATCTTCAATAAACTCATGGTTCACCGTTTCAAAAACAATGAATTGATTGTGTTTTTGATCCTCTGAAAGAGCATCAATTGCAAATTTTGAAAGAGTACTATTATGAGCGATCTTACTCACCATTTTGGTTGAGAAATATTCTCTTTTGATCAAAATATTGATTAAGATATCCTTCTCTGCTGTATCCAGAATTTGATGGATTACGCCAGTGTCCAATAAACAAAAGTCTCCTTGGTTCAAAGAGATTTTTTCTGAATTGATAACCATGTCGATTTTTCCTGAATACACATAGCACATTTCAATATAATCATGTGAATGGGGAGGTAAGCTTGAGAAGCGGGCATGCTTAACGATCAATAGCTGACTGTCATTTAGAAAGTCGCGCATTTTTTCATTTTTTGATATCGCATGATCCAAGGTCTTGTTATAAGAAAGTTCTTCATTCGTTTCTATATTAAACGGATCGGACTTCTGACTAAGAGCGCTGCGCTCAGTGTCCGTATAGCTGAGAAGGTAGTCTCTTATTTGTTGTTTATTCATACGTATTCTTCGCTCCTTTTATCCAGTCGGTAACTTCACACGGTTTAGTGTTTCGCTATTTTTGATATCTTAGCATTTGTTTCATAAGTAATAAATGGTTAGTGTTTTGGTTTTTTATGGTCATTGAACATCTGTCTGAATCTCTTATAATAAGGTTATGGTAGCGCTACCGAAATGATACTCTGATCAGCAAAATAAGTCAAAAGGAGAAAAATATGAATAAGAATAAATTGACCTTTAGTGACAAGTTTCAGAGCAAGTTGGGGATGTTCGCTGATAAAGTCAATAAGAATATTTATGTAATGGCAGTTCGTGATGCGATGTTAGCCTACATGCCGTTTACCTTTATTGGATCGATCTTTCTAATTATTGCCTTTTTTCCAATTGTACAAGTAACCGATTTTATCACCTCGATTTTTGGTCCGACATGGGTAGACAAACTGCTTTATGTTAACAACGCGACCATCGCAATTGGCGGTCTGATAGTGGTTATTTCTTTAGCTAAAAGTTTGGCAGAAAAACTGGAAACCGATGTATTGCAATGTATTTTAACAGCTCTTGTTTCATTTATATTGTTAACGCCTCTTGATGTTACTGATACTGGCAGCTTCATCAGTATGACGAAAATTGGTGCCCAAGCGATGTTTTTGGGGATTATCGTTAGTATTGTTACGGTACTTACCTATAAAAAGATTGATGAGAAAGATATCAAGATTAAAATGCCGGCAACTGTGCCGCCAGCGGTCTCAAAACCTTTTGAATCAATCATTCCTTCCTTTATTGTTGTGACGCTTTTCTTTGTTATCCGTCTCATTTTGGAGCTCGGCTTACATACAGAGGCGATGTTACTCATTAACAGTACGTTAGGCATTCCTTTAACAATGGTCGGCGGTTCAGTAGTAGGGATGGTTTTTATTAAAATATTTGAGCAGTTTCTGTGGTTCTTTGGTTTACATGGTAGTTCAATCGTTCAAGCGATCACCGATCCGATTCATCAAGTTTTAGAGGATCAAAATAGAGCGGCGACGATTGCGGGTGAACTTCCACAAAACATCATAAATATGAGCTTCAAAAATCATTTCACCTCAATTGGTATTATCGGTTCAATCATTGCGATTATTCTGATAGCTAAAAGCCGTCAGTATAAAGAGGTGGGGAAAATTGCTGGACCACCCTATATATTTAATATTGGAGAGCCAACATTATTTGGTGTCCCTTTGATGTTGAATGTCAGCTATATTATTCCTTTCTGCTTAGGCAATGCCTTGAGTACAGTTATTGCATATGCTGCCTTTGCCTTGCACTTGGTTCCAATTCCTACCGGAGTAGCACAATTACCGTGGACAACGCCAATTTTGATTAGCGGTTATTTCGTCACGGGAAGTATCTCAGGAGCTCTTCTTCAACTGGTTCAGCTGGTTGCTTGTGTTCTGCTCTGGATGCCGTTTGTAAGAATGGTTGATCGAAAAATTTACTTAGAGGAACAAGGGGAAGATATATCACAAGTTAGTCAAGGAATCGTAGAGCAAGAACTGGAAACAAAGGAACAGGAAGCAACGGTAGAATAACAGGTTGTCTATTCACGATCATTGATCTTAGAAAATGGTAGTGAGTAGGCAATTTTATTGAAAGTGGTGAGATGATTGAATGATATACAACTAAAAGTTAATGGACAAGTAAATCCGCTGAATATTGACTTAACAGAACCAATCTTAGTAACTTGGAAAGTATTTGGACAAACGAGCTATTCGCTGGAGCTTCTTGACAATAAGCAGCGAAGTCTTTTCAAAGTTGAGGAGAATTCAATTAAACAAGAACAGCAGATTGATTTACCTAATCACTCTGAACGCAGAGGGTATACGGTTAAGCTTGTGTGTTACAAAGAACACCAGGAAATTGCCCATATAAGCGGTGAATTTTATACGAAAAACCATGAATTGCAGCAAGCAAACTGGATCACTCGATTAGACAATCCAATCGAGAAGGAAAATCTATACTTCAATGATAAGCCGAATATTGTTTTGAAAAAACAGGTTGAGTTAAAAGGAAAATCTCAAGCAGCTTTTATCGATATCTGTGGTTTAGGTTATTATACCTTGAAAATCAATGGACATAGAATTTCGGATGCTTACTTAAATTCAGATGTCACGAGTTATGACCAGAGAATTTATTACGATACCTATCGGATAGACGACTATCTGGTCGTTGGTAAAAACACATTCACAGTCGAATTAGCCAATGGCTGGTACAATCCAGCGCCTATCTTGATTTTAGGCAAATACAATATTAGAAAGCAGCTTGCAATCGGTAAGCCTACGATGATTTGCGACATACGAATCGAAATGCCCACTTACTCTGAACGAATCATTTCAGATACGGATTGGAAGAGTTCCTGTGGACCGTTTCTACAAAATGATCTTTATATTGGAGAAGTCTTCACGGATCAGATAATGCCTACTGCGAATGTTCGGGAACAAACCGTATGTATTTCGGGACCGACAGGGGAACTGGTTCCTAGCTTCATTCCGAAAATCACTCGTCAGGAAAAAATAGTTCCGCATTCGATTATTGAAAATGAACAAGGATGGGTCATTGACTTCGGACAAATTATCAGCGGTCAGTTGGCTTTTACGCTGCCTGCATCAATGACTGGTATTGTTGAAATCACTTATGGGGAAGCGATCGACGAAACGAATCAGCTAGATTATGCCTCGACGATCAGCGGTACTTATGGACAATTGAAGGGAAAAGAGTTTCATCAATTGATCATCCAAAAAGATCAGATAATTAAAAAGAGACAAAAAGCTTTATCCTTCAGCAACCAGTATACCTATCACTCGTTTCGATATGCTTTTGTAAGAAAACAAACGAACATCGATACTTTTCCTCTAGAAGAAGTACATGCTTATCGTATTTTTTCTGCGGTGGAAGTTATCACTGAATTTGACTCTTCTTCAGACAAACTCAATCAGCTCTGGCAAGCGGCCTTAAATACCCGTCAAAATAACATGCATTCGTATTTTGAAGATTGTACAAGAGAGCGCTTTGGTTACGGCGGAGATGTCGTAGCACTCTTATCTTCCCATGTAGCGACGAGTAATATAAAGGATCTTGTCAAAAAAGTATTTCTTGATTTTGTAGATGCTCAGATAGCTGATGGCGGAATACCTCAAACAGCTCCTTTTGTGGGGATCATGACAAATGGTCCATCGAATAATGCAGGCTCATTGGGCTGGCAGTTAGTATTACCGACTCTTGCACAGTCTTTGTGTGAAAATTATCACGAAGAGGTGTTTGTCCAGCAGTATCAAAACATCTTAGACAAACATATACAGTATTTGCTGCGCTTTGATTTTTCATTTATACGCGCCTGTTGTCTGGGAGACTGGGGAGCGATTGATTCACAAGAAGAAGACGGTGTTATCTCCTCGCCGGATCAATCCTTTTGTACAGGATGTATGTATGTGATCCTGTTGAATGCTTATCTCAAATTGATAGCTGAGGGTATTATTCCGCCAACTCATTTCGCAAGTCTAAATAAAAAAATGACGATTGCCAAACAAACGCTACTTGAAGATTTCAATGTTGAGACAGGTGATTTTGCCGGGGGAACACTTTCCAGCGACATTTTTGCCATTCAGGCTGGCTTGGTAGAGGAGGAAGATCGAGAGCGGCAAATGACTCATTTAATCAATAAAATTAAGAAAAATGATACGATCTTTTCCTTTGGTATTTTTGGCATGTCGTGGGCATATGAGCTTCTTTTCGAAGCTGGAGAGAATCAACTCATCTATGACTGGCTGATGCGAGAGAATAGTCCCAGCTACTATGACATGTTGAAAACTGGAAATGCCGCCTTAGCAGAATACTTCCCTATCCCCACTCAGAAAAAAAGACAGCCTGGTTCGCTGAATCATGCGATGTTCTCATCGTATTCCAACTGGTTTGTGAAAGCATTGTTGGGATTACAACTTACAAATCATCAATTGGAAATTAATCCAGCTATTGATTTGCCAATTGAATGGATAAGTGGATCAATTAAAACGGAAGTAGGAAAAGTAGCAATCAATTATCAAAAAATGCCTAAAAGTATCGTTATTGAAGTGAGAATTCCTAAAGAACTTCCTTATGTAGAAAAAATTAGTCAGAACTATGAACACAGTGAATCCTTCTTAATTGAAGGTGAAACCGAAAAAGTACTAACAATAAAGGTACCAATAAAGAAACCAATGAATGTTTCTTATTCGTGAGAAGAATTATTGCTACCCCAAATCAAACAACACAAATTTAAAGGATCGTTTGGAAAGGCAGAAAAGAGGGAAGGTCATGTTTAAAGAATTATTCTCACCAATAAAAATCAATTCAATGATGGTAAAAAATCGTATCGTCGCGGCGCCACTCAATGATACATTCGAGGAGAAGGCACTGGGGGGAGCAGGTATCGTCATTGCTGGACACACGATCGTAGAACCATATCGGTCCAGTTTCAAGAGTCCAGACGAACTGCCAGTTTTCAGCAAATATGAGTATGAACAGACTCGCAGAAAGATTTTGAAGATCCAACAAGCCGGTGCTAAGGCTTCTATTGAGATTTTTCATGGTGGAAGAGAGGCTCGCTGCTATGAATATGCGAAAGGTCCGTCCTCATATGTGAGAGCGGATGGCATTGAAGTAAGAGCGATGGACGAGGCCATGATGGATGAGACCTTAGACTATTATTACGAGGCAGCGAAAGAGGCCAAAGAGCTTGGTTTTGATACGATTTTTATGCATTTCGGCCATGGCTGGTTACCGGCGCAGTTTCTTTCGCCTTACTTTAATCAACGTAAGGATGAATACGGCGGCAGTTTGGAAAATCGCGCCAGATTTCCATTGCAAATATTGGAAACGGTCCGTAGAGCAGTAGGCAAAGAGTTTCCCATCGATATGCGGATCAGCGCCTATGAGTGGGTCGATGGCTCGATCGAATTTGAGGACGTGGTGGCGTTTATCCAGATGGCAGAAAAGCATATCGATATGGTTCAGATTTCGGCAGGATTGGATATGAATCGCGATGCGAATGTTCATATGGCAACAACTAATTTTGAACCGCTGATGCCCAATATTCATTGGGCAAAAGAAGTGAAGCAAAAGGTTCATATTCCTGTCAGTGTAGTGGGCGCTGTCTTATCACCAGAAGAAGCCAATGCTTTGATTGCTGATGGAGTGGTGGATTTAGTAGCTTTTGGACGCAGTTTCGTTGCCGATCCCTATTGGCCCAAGAAAGCGCTTGCCGGACATCCTGAGGATATTCACGCTTGTATCCGCTGTTTGCAGTGCTACCATATAGCGACCAATCATAAGAATGTAGGCTGTTCCGTCAATCCAAGATACAACAATGAAGACTTCATTTCCATGGAAATAAAACCTGCTAAACAAACAAAAAATATCGTCATCGTCGGTGGGGGACCGGCGGGTATTAACGCCGCAATTACTGCTGACAAAGCCGGTCATAAAGTCACTCTTTTAGAAAAATCGAATGCTTTAGGTGGACAGCTAAAATATGTAGCAAAAGAATATTTCAAAATTGAAATTGCTCGCTTGCTGAAGTTCTATCAGACACAAATCAATAAAAGCAAGGTGAACGTCCAGTTGAACACTGAAGCAACACCTGAGACGATTAAGGATTATCAGCCAGATGCTTTGATTGTTGCAGTTGGTGGGCAGGAGTTTATCTCACCCATCCCAGGCATTGATAGTGAAAATGTGTTAACGGGAACACAATCGATTGAGCAGGAAAAATTACTAGGTGATAAGATTGTTGTTCTTGGTGGCGGGACAATCGGTGCGGAAATCGCGCTTGAACTATCGTTGATCCATCATAAAACTGTCACACTGGTAGAGGTGTCAGAAGAGTTGGCCGCGCAAGGTAATGAGTTGTATAAAATCGCCTTGAAGCAAAAAATAAATCAGGCTGAAACATTATCTGTTCTTTTTAAAACAACGTGTAAAAAAATTGAGAAGAATCACTGCATCGTAGAGTCTAGTGATACAAATGAACAAATACTTGATTTCGATCACTTGATTGTTTGTACGGGTGTGCGGTCAAACCGTGAGCTCGCCGAGTCTTTTTATGGTCTTGCTGAGCAGACAGTGATGATTGGCGACTGCAATCGTGTAGGTAAAATAATGGATGCGACATTTGAGGGGTATACGATAGTGCAGAATCTATTTGATTACTGAGAGAAATCAATGACAGACACTTTATGGATCACGAGTGGTGCAAAGATATTGGGTCAAGAAGTTATACGACTTAACTGAAAACTTAAACCCATAAAAAAACAAATGTTCTTCGGTCTAAAGGACTAGTCGGAGTTTGTACTTTCGTTGGAAGCCGTTCCCTTTACTTTCCTCTAAAATTTATAGAGTAAACAAGTGAAAGAATTCTATAAAGGGAAGGAATGGCGTTAAAAATGAAAAAAATTCTTATTGGTATCGGAGTGTTGGTGGTTGCGGGGGCTGGTTTTTTTCTCTATCAAAACACCCAAGCAAATGCGAAAGATGATACCTCAGTGGAGATGTACCAAGTCAGCAAGCAAACGCCGCTGCATTTAAAGGGACAGGTCCAATCTACGAAAAAACAAACGGTTCTAGTGAACGCGGAAAAAGGACCGGTTCAAACGATTCACGTTAGCGAAGGGGACCATGTGACGAAGGATCAGATTTTAGTGACCTATCGCTGGGGTGAAGTGATTCGCGCGGCGAATGATTCAGTTGTGACATCGATGAATGAAGACGCGAAGAATGATCCACAGCAGGCTTTGATGGTCTTGAAGAGTGAAGAATCAGCCATCAAAGGAACGGTGACAGAATATGACCGTTCGAAGGTGGCTTTGAATGAACCGATCGAGATCAAGTATGCGAACAACGAAAAAACCGTTAAAGGAAAAATCATTTCATTAGCGGAAATGAATAATGAACCAACAAAAGAGGACACGAATAGCTTAGTAACCTACAATTATACAGCGGTTCCCGATGAAGCAATTCCTGTGGGCTATTCCGTTGAGTTGCTGATTCCTCGCAATGAAATTCATTTGCCGCTTAAGAGTGTAGTAGAAAAAGACGATGAACAAGCTGTTTATACGGTCGTTAAAGGGAAAGCGAAAAAACAGGCAGTAACTGTTGAAAAAGGCAATGGCTACTACATTTTGCGTGAAGGCTTGAATGAACACGACAAAATTATCAAAGATGCAAAAGGCGTCAAGGATGGGATGGATGTGACCGTTGAATGATTGTGATGGAAAATATCAACAAATTATACACAGCCGATCAGGAGCGCATCCATGTCTTGAAGGACATCAGTCTGACCATCGATGAGCACGAATTTGTCGCGGTGATGGGTCCGTCTGGCTCGGGAAAATCGACCCTGATCAATACCATTAGTTTTCTGGATGGGGATTTTGAAGGAACGTATCGCTTTGAGGGGGAGGACGCTTATCGTTTTAATGATGAGAAGCTTTCGGCGCTGCGAAACAAATCCGTGGGCTTCGTTTTTCAAGCCTTCCAGCTGATCGATAACAATACGGTGATGGAAAATGTGGCGCTGCCGCTGCTATATGGCGGGATGAAGCAGAAGCAAACCAAGCCGCTGGTGATGGAGGCTCTACGAAAGGTCGGCATCGCTGATAAATACAATAAACTGCCGAAGCAGCTTTCCGGTGGTCAGCAGCAGCGGGTAGCGATCGCCCGGGCAATCGTTGGCAATCCGAAATTTATCGTAGCCGATGAACCAACGGGGGCGCTAGATAGTCATACTTCTGAAGAAATCATGCAATTATTTAAACGTTTGAATGAGGAAGAGAAGGTCACGATCCTGATGGTGACCCATGACCCTGATGCAGCAGCCTATTGTCGGCGGATCATCACCGTAAAAGATGGTGAGATCTTGGAAGAAGGTGTTGCCCATGCGGTTTAGTGAAGTATGGAAAACCTCCTTCAGGGCAATCGGGAAAAATAAACGCCGCAGCTTTTTGACGATGATCGGCTTGATTATCGGTGTATCTGCCGTAATCACCGTCTTTTCAATTGGTCGTGCGTTTGAAAATTATGCGTCGGAATTTATCGGCTTGGATCAGTTTGACGGAAGCGTCGGGTATACCTATACACCGAAAAATGGGGACTTCTATGAGAATGGATTAGATGCGTTTACTGAAGAGGATATCAGTAAGATCGAGAGTATCCCTGGGGTGCAATCGGTGAGCTATTATGACAATTCCCGCAATGGCATCAAGTACGCGGATCAAACCTTTGATGATGTTGGGAATGATGGTCGTTGGAATTGTTTCAAATTATTGAAAAATGAAGGGAGCGAGGTCCTGTATGGTCGTCCGCTTCAATCCAGCGATTATTACAATGAAAATCCGGTTGTCGTGATTGATCAAACAGCGGCAAAAGCGATTCAAAAGGAAGAACCGGCTTCATTAGTGGGGCAAAGTGTTAAGATCGGCGGTCATTTGTTTGAAGTCGTCGGCATCATGGCAGATCGCAATGCAGGTTCACTTGTGTCAACACAGGAGGATTATGTGGTGGCGGAGGTGCCTGAAAATGCCTTCGAAAACTATTTCAATTCAGAAGATCGCAGCATGATTCAAGTAAAAATGAAGCAAACGGCCAATGTAAAAAATGTTTCGAAGGAAGCCGAAGAAACTTTAAAAAAATACGGGACTTGGAAAGAACTGGGAAGCTATAAGACTGAGGATTTAGCAGGACAAGTGGATCAATTACGGATGCTGTTAACCAGCATCACGCTTCTAATATCTGTGATCGGCGGAATCTCACTCTTTATCTCAGGGATCGGAGTCATGAACATGATCTACATCTCCGTTTCAGAACGGACCAAAGAAATCGGTGTCCGCCGAGCAATGGGCGGCACAAAAGGCAATATCATGATGCAATTCTTGCTGGAAGGGATCTCATTGACTTTAGTTGGCGGAACGATCGGCTATCTAATCGCGATGCTGCTAGGCTTTGCTATCAGTATGTTTACACCGTTGTCGGTGCGTCCAGATCTGTTCACGGTGACGCTGGCCTTTGGGTTATCAGTTGTGATCGGGATCGTCTTTAGCTGGTTGCCAGCGAAAAGTGCGGCGAAGAAAGATATTGTTTCGTTGTTGCGATAAATAGAATGAAAAATCATCGCCCGTAAACAGTTGGTTTACGGGCGATTTTCTCGTTCATCTTATAAATACAGATGCATTGGGTAAGTCATATAATCCGGTCCAGCAACTTTTTCTGCTGTAATGAAACCAGCCGGGGCTTTGATCACAGATGGAATCCGATTCACCATCGTCGCACAGGTATGAGCAACGGTATCGGGTTTATCTAATGAGAAGACCATATCCGGTTCGCCGGTGATCTCCCAATCACACATATCACCATCGGTTTCGCGATACACTTTTCCGATACATTCGACTTCCAGCTCGATGCCTTGATGGGTTTTGATCGTCGTCACAGCCGACATGCCGATCGCATCACCAGCCTTGATCGTTGCTCCCAATGTTTCTGAGTAAACATCTTCATCCAACGTGAATGGTACGCTCTTTTGAGATATGCTTTGGATCGTCCAGTTCATTTTTGAACAAATCGCTTCGCCGGCATTCCACATATAAGATGGCAGGCTTTCTGCTTGAGCGATTTCTTTGTCGAAACGTTCGAGATCATAGCCGGCACCATGGGCTTCAGCCAATGCCAAGCCGTAATCCTCCACGTTGTAACTAACGGCTCCTTTGACTTTCTTGATGTCATTCATCCCAGCCATCATCAGGCTAGGCATATTGATCCAATAAATATCCTGCATACCAGCACCCATGATCGTCACACCATTGTCTTTCGCCAACTTATCCAGCTTGTTGGTTTCGGCTGGGGAGGTATTCCATGGATAGATCGCTTCTTCACAAGTGGTGATCACATTGACCTTATTCTTCAAACACAATTCATAAAATTCGTACATTTCCGGCATGTAGCTAAAGATCGTCACTAAGGCAACATCTGCATCACAATTGTCAAAAACTTCCTGCGCATTATCCGAAATCTTGATTCCTGTAGCATACCCCAACTCCGCGAACTCACCAATATCTTTTCCAACAACCTCAGGGTTTGTATCAATCGCACCAACAATTTCAGCCCCATGTTTGTACAGATAATTGATGATTACCTTTGCCATCTTGCCGCACCCAAACTGAACAACTTTGATCTTTTGTAAACCCAATGAAATGTCCTCCTTTTTTATTGTGTTGTATTTCACAATAATAGTATAATGTCTATAGTAACTATAGAGTCAAGGGAGAGTTTGTGGAATGTTTGCGAAAATGAAGATCGGGCACTTTGCGAAGTACAACAATATCTCTGTTCAAACCCTGCGCTACTATGAACAGATCGATTTACTGCATCCGGCATTTATCGATGAAGAGAGTAATTACCGCTATTATCATATCAATCAATCGGCTGCCGTCGATAATATCCAATTTTTGAAGCAGTTCAATTTTTCATTGGAGGAGATCAAGCATATCATGAATGACACGGAGGGCTTGGCGGAGCTCAGCCAGACAGTCGAGCGGAAGAAAGAGGAGCTCTTGGAGCAGCGGGCTGCCTTAGATCAGCAGCTTGAAGATATTGATTCCTTTCAGGCGGGAGCACTGATTTTTCAGGAGAAGAAAAACCAAACCGAGATCGAGGTGGCTCATTTTCCAGCTCGTCCGGTCTTGACCTATCCCATCGACAAAAATATTTATGAGATGTCAGATGAGGAATATGAATATTACTTACGTGCATTCAAGAATCATGTGAGTCAATTAAAAATGCCGATCGGCCGCTTTAATCGAGTAGGTTCGATTATGTCTAAGAAGCAATTTTTAGCAGAAGACTTTGTCTCGCAGGAGCTGTTCATTTTTACGCCAAGTCATTTTGATCATAAGGAAAGCCTGAAGAGCGGGTTGTACGCGACCTTTTATTGTCATTCCTTCAAGGAGGAGCTGCCGGCTTTGAGTCAGTTCAAAGCGGCGCTTCAGCAGGAAAATTATCAAATCGTAGGCGATTATGTCTGCGAAGTCGTCTATGAAAAAAATAAAACCGATGCCATGAATCGAAGGATGTTTATTCGGATGCAGATCCCAGTCAAGAAACGAGTAGAAAATTTATGGAAATAAATACAGTCTGTGACTGTATTTTTTTGTTATTTTGACAGTTATTTAAAACCGTTCAATAGTCAGTTCCATACCATAATCGTTGTGTTTTATTCATTTTTTTAAAAAATATAACGTCGAAAGGGTAGAAAAAAACGAGTAATGGGCTAGCTTTTTTCTTAACTGAGAGTTATTTTTAAATTATAAAGTTTGTAGAACGAGGGAATGAAAGCGTTATATGAGACGTATGTGTGTTTATATTACTACTGAAAAATGATTAGAGGAGTGGAAGAGGATGCAAATGAAGCGCTTGGAAAAACGGCAGCTGTTCAATATGCTGGGCAGTAATCTTGAAAAACGAATCATCAAATTTTACGGTGAGACCAAAGATGTCTCGACGGTCATTGAATATGTGGTCACGCTCTTGGTACGGCAAGCGTTGACGTTGAACTTTTCTGATATTCCCTTTATCTGTCAGGACGTAATCAGAGAAATATTTCTGAACGCAGCACCCACTAATACATTGCGTCGCTTTAGCGTGTTCTTTGAGGACTACTTCGATAAAAATGAGTGGAAAATAATTAGCGCTCGCCTGTATCGTGACAACACTAACTTTCTTGCTGCCACTGAGGAAGCGCGTTTATATAAAGCGTATCTGAAGGAAAAGGACCCGACGAGAACGGATGAATTGGCTGATCATCAATTTGTCCTCAAATCTGTTTTTATAGGAGCGAATGGGCGAAAACATACCTGGACGCTGAAGAATGCCCATCCAACGAAGAACCGGGAAGAAGTTGCGGGTGCCTTGAAAATCCTGACGATGCTGACAATATTCGAGACGAATGGCGTCCGAAAATTCTGCGAATTCGTTGATTTTCATCGCGACGCGTTCAAGCCGGATCTGCAATTTATTGAAGAAGAAGAACAAGCCGAGGCGGTTGAGGAGACTGCGGAAAAGAACCCGCCGAAACCGAAAAGCAGCAAGAAAGCCGCTGGCAAAAAGACTGAAAAGCAACCGAAAAACACTCCGATTGGAAATTACGAGGACAGTAAAGATCTACCAGTCAGAGATTTGATTGATAGGCAATTGGCTGATCAAAGTATTTCAAGCGAACGCGATCCGAATGAATCGGCAGAGCAGTCTTCAGGAACGCTGGAGACACCGCCCGATTCAACGAAGGAAAAGGATCCGCCTGCTGATCAGCATTCGAGCGCTAAAAAGCAGAAAAAAGCTGGTAAACAGGAAACCAATCAGACTTCTGGAAAAAGCCAAGAACAGAGAGACAAGGAGAAAGATGAAAGGAAGCTTCGAAACAAAGTCGCGAAATACTTTAAGAAAAGGGGAAAATAAGAAAATGAATGTGGAAGCAGTATTTACCAATGGCGTGGGGCAAACCCATAGCTGGAGTTTCAACAATAGTGAGGAGCAATCGAATAAAAGTATTCATCAAACGTTAGAGAGTTTGACGACGGCCAAGCTTTTTGATGAAAAGGGGATCGAAATCTTCAAAACGCTGGAAGCGGCTTATGCTGTCAAAAGGACGGAGACAGTACTCTTTGGCGACCCATTCGAAGCGTATCCTGAGGAAGACGAAGAAGACAAGATCATCCAATCCTTCGAGCGGCTTTTACCACATGAGGCCCCGCGCCTGTTAACAGAAAAAGTTGATTTTCTAATGAAGCAATGGCCAGCTGGGACTTATTTGAAAGGATTTCAATTTGTGTCCTTGTGGGACACGGAGGATGAAGAAGAGGAGCCCAAGGTTATTTTGCGATCGATGAATGACCTGTTGTAAAACCATAAAGCGTTTTATATACTTTTACTAAGGGGCAAAACGGAGAAAGAGGGGAGGGAGTATTTTGAATTTTCATCAGTGATCGTGTGTAACACTCTGCCTTAGAGTCTCTAAGAATGTGAATTTGAAATTCTCCTCCCCAACGGACCTTCTTTTGCCATGGATGGAATCCATTCATTGAGGAAAGTCGTTTGGGAACATACGAGGGTATGTTTCTTTGTTGTGGGGTCAATTGAACGGGCTACGCAAAAAGAGGGAGAGTCCTGGGCTTCGATAGAAAATCGAAGTAAAAACGACAAATGAATGGAGAAAAGAATGAAAAAAACAATTATTGGATTGTTAGCATTAGTTACCTTGGGATTAGCAGGCTGCGGCGGCGGTGGGAATGAAGCCGATACAGCCAAATCTGAGAAAAAAGAAGCATCAGGCTTTACCGGCGAGTACATCGTGGACGCCGATTATGTAAAGAAAAATCTGGATGATATCATTTTGATCGATGCGCGTGGCGAGGAAGAAGCCAACAAAGGTACGATCAAGGGCGCGACTGCCATCGGTTGGCAAAACCTTGCTTCAGTCGAAGAAGGAGCCTCAGGCGATGAGAAGTGGGGCCTGATTCTGGAACCAGCTGAGCTAGGAAAACGCTTAGGCGAAAAAGGGATCGCGAAGGATAAAGAAGTTGTGCTGTTTGCTGGCGCGCAAAAAGGCTGGGGCGATGACGGACGGATCGCTTGGGAGTTATTAGCGGCTGGCTACAAAGATGTCAAAATGGTCGATGGCGGCTACGCGGCACTGAAGAAGACTGGACTTAAAACGGCAGTTGAAAGTACAAAGTTGGATCCTGTCGATGTCAAGATCGACTCGATCGATCAGAAGCATATCATTCGGACAGAAGAATTGAAGAAGGATTATGATGACTACAAAGTCGTGGATGTTCGTGAAGACAAAGAGTATAAAGGCGAAGTTTTATACGGTGAAGCCAAAGGGGGTCATCTGCCAGATGCGATCCAGATTAAATTCACGGATATCTTCAAAAAAGACGGCAAGCTGAAGAGCAAAGAAGCGTTGACGAAGCTTTTTGAAGATGCAGGATTGAAAAAAGACGACAAGATTGTTGCTTATTGTACCGCAGGGATTCGTTCGGCTTACATGGAATTGGTAATGGATATGTGCGGCTTCAAGCAGGTGAAAAACTATGACGGCTCTTACTATCGCTGGGCTAAAGTCGAGGATGTTGAAAAATAATGGATAAGAAGAGCAAGCGGAAATTTGCCAGGATTCTTTTGGTTCTGGTCATTTTACTGGCGTTGGTTGGCTTTTACCTGGTTCCAGAGATTCGCTCGAAAATCACACAAGTTCTGATGCTGTTTCGTTCCATGAGCGTGGAGAGCATCGTAGGCTATTTACGATCCTTTGGCGTCTGGGCAATTGTCATCTCATTTTTCCTGATGATGTTTCAATCAATCATCGCGCCGTTGCCGGCCTTTTTGATCACCTTTGCGAATGCGGCGGTTTTCGGCTGGTGGCAGGGAGCATTGCTTTCGTGGACGAGCGCGATGGCGGGAGCACTGGTTTGTTTTTACATTGCGCGGATCGCGGGACGAGATATCGTGGAGCGGTTGAACAAAAACTTTTCACTTGAAAAGCTGGATGAGTATTTTGATCGTTACGGCAAGCATACGATTTTGATTTGCCGTCTGCTGCCGTTTATCTCCTTTGATTTTATCAGTTATGCAGCCGGTTTGACGGCGATCAAGCCGATCCCATTTTTGATTGCGACAGGAATCGGACAGCTGCCGGCAACAGTCGTTTATTCTTATGTCGGCAGTAATCTGACCGGCAGTACGAAGACAATTCTTTTCGGATTGTTGAGCATGTTTGCGTTGTTTATCGCTGTTTATGTCTTTAAGCAGATCTACCAGAGCAGACAGGCGAAGACGAATAAATAATTTAATCAGCAAAGAAACAGCCTGCACAAGTTAGTTTGTGCAGGCTGTTTGCGCGTTACTTCAATCGATCTAAGAGCCAATCAATCCCATACGTACACGTTTTTTGTGCTTCATTGTTGCCGCAATGAACCGCGCCGGGAATTTCATAATACTCCTTATCTTTGCTGGAGCAATTTTGATAGATTGTTTTTGCTCCCGCCGTGCCGATCACCGGGTCCTCTGCTGTATGCTGAACTAAAACCGGACAGGTGATATTGCTGAGAACATCATCAAGCTTCATTTTATGGGAAATCACCTCTGCTTCCTCTAACGTTTCCACATCGAACTTATTTAGGAAATTGTATAGATAAAATTTGTCGATGCCGGCAAAGCTGTGCATCGTTAACTGGTCAAGCTGCGAACAGCCGCCTCTGACAACTAAACCTGAAAATTCTTCTGGGTAACGACAAGCCGCGCTGGTTGCCAAATAACCGCCAAAGCTTACCCCAGCAAGTCCGATTTTATCTCCTAAGTTAGGCTGATCTTTTATATAATCAACGATTGCTAAAACCGCTTCATCATAATTAGTTTCAGTCAGGTATAAGTCACGATTCAAATTGCATTCCCCTTGGCCCGGTCCATCGAAAATGATCGCGGCTGCTCCGCGGTTCAGTACTGTTTCGGCGATAATGAAATTTTCTTCCTTGAAGCCTGTTGCCCCAACGACGCAGATTACGACCGGAACATCCTTCGGTGCGTTCTCAGGCAGCAATAGGTACGCGGGCATTTTTTTGTCTTCGAAAGGCACTTCGATGTATTGGACTTCCTTCTTTTTCATTAATTGTTTGCTGCGCTTGAAGCTATCAACTAGTTTTCCGTAGATGCGATACTTTTCTTCATCGACTCCTTTGATCCCATAGTCTCCCAAACGATATAAGGCATTTGCATTGAAGTAGTATTCGCTAGCGGTTTCCAAGTGGCCTGCTTGCTCATTTTTTTCTGCATAAGCGTAGGCTTCATCACCTAAGCGTTCGCAAACGTTTACAAAATCTTCCGCTTCATTCTCAGCAATTTTTTCTAAGGTATCACAATTGAGTTCAGTCGCGTTCATCATTTTAATGAAATCTTCTGGTGCCATTTTACCGCCTAAAATCCGGCCGATGTCTTGTGCGGGTGGTCTTCTTCTAATCGTCATGTCGTTCTCTCCTTTAGTAAACTATTTTTCCAGTACATTGTACTATACAATGATAGTACGATGTACTGGAGGCGTTGTCAATTTCTTTTTTACTTTTTTCTTGGATTCGATTATGATAAATGAAATAGAACAATCGAGGGTGCTTATGACGGATAAGAAAACGGCTATTTATGAAAGTGCAAAGGAATTATTTATACAAGAGGGGTATAAAAACGTATCGTTGCGAGATATAGCGGAGGCTGCTGGTACAACGATCGGGAACTTGACCTACCATTTTCCCAAAAAAGAAGATTTGCTATTAAGAATTCAAAAGGAGCTTTACGAAGAGTTCTTTTCTGTCTTCGATAGCGAGATCACGCAAGAAAATGCCATGAACGTATTGCTGAATTCTTTTCATGAGGTTCAAGATATTCGCGAAAAGAATCGCTTTTATTACGAGTACATCATCAATATCCATGAAGAATTTCCCAGCATGAAGGAAGAATTGTTGAGTTTTAGGAAGCGGCTGACAAACTTTTATCAAACGATTTTTCGGGTATTGGTTGAGGCGGGGAGCATGAGGAGTGATCTGTCAGCTTCAGCTTATCAGCATTTAGTGACGACGATATCTTATCTTACTTACACGTGGTACCAAGTAACGACGCCCTATTACGATGATAGGGAGAATATGTCTTTATCAGAAACCTTGACCTCATTAATTCAACCCTATTTGACCTAACAACCACAAAAAAGCCTTGAATTCTCGTAAGCGAGTTTTCAAGGCTTTTCGACTATTTAGTTTGAGAATTGCAGAGATTCTTTATTTTGTTCAATGTAATGTTCATAAAGCATATCTAAGAATTGGATCTCGGTCACATTTTGATAGGGCATTACGTAAAAATTTGTAACCTGGAAGATCGCAGTGAGGTTCCAGAAAAAGAAGGAGCAGCGCAGGATCAGAAATTCCAGCTTGTAGCCATGCATGATCTGACGACTCAATAAGATCGCATCCGAAGCACTTAAGCTGTCATCCTTTTCTAACAGGTAATTTGTCATGGCATAAGAAGCCGTTTTGACGATTCCCGGAATGACGAAAAGCAGCGACCAAAAGAACGTATAGATGGCGATCAAGACGTTTGCCTTCAAGACACGATTTTTTTGTGCTTTGATGAAATAGGCAAAAATCTGTAGGCCGTCCGCGCGATTTCCTCTAAGAGTATGGATCGCACACCATTGCAAGACGGCAGTAGTTAATGCAGCAATCAAAAAGATCAGGATCAACGCAGCGATCATCACTAAGAACCATAAAAAGAGTGAAATGCCGGAATACGGTCTGCTGTAGCCATAGCCGTAATCATAGTATCCTCCGTAATAACCATATGGGTTGATTAAACTGGACATCCCCAATATCCCATTAGTAAAAAAGCGGACATAAGCAATTTGAAAAATAAAGCTGGCGACAAAATTGGCAACAATCAATAAAATGATCGTTTTGCACCATTCGCCGTATCTGCCGGATAATTTTTCTTGTGCCTGTTTTTTGATTTCAGCACGGGTGATGTTCAAGCCTTCTGCCTTTTCTAGCTCCAGCTTCATAGGTTCCTGCTGTTTTGGTTGATAGCTAGGTTCGTTGCTTTCTGAATCTGTTTGGGGCCCAACCGCTGGACCTTCTTGTTCTAGATTATACCCGCAAGACGGACAAAACTTTGCTTCCGGACGTATTTCTGCCCCGCAATTTGGACAATAGTTCATTTTTCCACCTTTTTCCTATTAGTTTGAAATGAGCAATTCATTTTCAACTATCAATTATCATCGATAAACTGAGGTTCGTCAACAATTCCTGTGAAAAAGAATTCTGCGGCGATTGGACCAGCAAATATTCCTTTACACTACTTGAACAATAGCTTATCATCTAGTAAAGATATCTTTACTGGGAGCGAACAAATTGAGCGTTGTTAATCATATTCGAAAAATAAGAGAAGAAAAAAAGATCCCGCAAAAGGAAATGGCACAGGCGTTAGATGTCTCGCGCCAGACGATGACTGCGATCGAAAAGGGAAAGTATAATCCTAGTTTGGAGCTTTCTTTAAAAATAGCGGCTTATTTTGATATGCCCTTTGATGAAATATTTTATTTAGAAGGGAAGAAATAATTTATGGCGTTTTTTCGTGTAACAGGGGTGAGTAGTTTTGTGTCTGGGGCTTTGTTGGTATTCGCCCTGTTGTCTATGTATGCCTTTTTCTCATCTATCTTCTTTTTAGGGAAAGAGCTTTTGAAAAAGAATGATGAGTTAGTCAGGAAAGTGGCTTTTGATGCTATGGCGATGAGTTTTGTGCTGATCGTGCTTTTGCATCTTATTCAAATGATCGTCCGTGTCGTGTATTTCGAGAAGACCGGAGAGGACATCAATTTAGTAGTCATGCCAGGTTTACTCATTTACAAGCTGGAGGAGCTTCATCTGCATTTAGAATCCTTTGGTGTGGATCTGGGAATTTTTGCGATCTGTCTTTTGATCAATAGATTACGCTATCGGCTTTAATAGAAATGTGAACCAATAAATGGATGCTGTTGGATTTTTTTGAACAAGAAGGAGTGGATGTTGTGAAAAATGTGTTGGATATTTACTTGAAGGAAAAGGGGCTTTCCAGAGAGGCGTTTTTGAAAAATGAAGCATTCTCCGAACAAAAGTTAGCCAAAGTCAGCAAAAGAGATCCAGAAAACTATTCTGAGGAAACATTGAATAGCTTGAGCGAAGAGCTAAATGTTGCTAGTGATGTGCTTTTGACGGATTTAAAAAGAATCCGAGACAGCGATGCACTGTTTGAAGTCACGACTGCGGATGAATTGAAGCAAAAGGTCAAAGAACAGGAAGATGAATTTCTGGTCAAAGGAGATTTCCGTGAATTAATGAAGGAAATCAAGCGAAGCCAAGTCTCTGAAACAGCGGAGCTAGGTTTTGAATTGGGATCAGGCGGATCAGGAACGATCGTAGCACGAGGAATTTTACGTGTGTTGAACTTATTTGAAAACGATCGGAAACTGGAAAATCTAAAGCAGAATATCGGACATCTGTATACAATCGACTTTATTAATGAAGACGAAGCCAAGCTAAGGTTGAAGCAGTTGGATTATTAAATAAATATAAAAAGCGCACCCGTATTCTTGAGGACGAGAATGCGGGTGTATTTTTTTACCAATTATACGAAGCGTGGTGAAATTCGCTTGAACTTCGTGGGATCATTTTTCTCATATCTGATTTTTACGGTATCGCCAACTTGAAAAAATATAGGCACAGTAATACTTTTTTTTGGCGATGTATTTGTACCCATCAACAGCATATGAGACAATAGCAAGCTTTGCGTTGCGGATAATCATCTGTTCTGGTCCCACAGTAGTTACCTCTTCGATCGTTGCGGTCGTTTCAGCAGCTTCAGATTTTGTCGTTTTATTCCTCCGTAAATAATTATCCTCCTAACTAATATTCTTTTACGCGTTGATTCCAATTTATCTGCTTATACAAAAAAACACCCAAATCCTCGTTCCCAAGGACTTGAGTGTCTGTAAGAAGTCTTACATTAATTTGTTGTAGTATTCAACGACTAGTGACTCATCGATTTCTGGGTTGATTTCATCACGTTCTGGTAAACGAGTGAATGAACCTTCTAATTTTTCATCGTCGAAGCTTACGAAAGCAGGACGACCAACAGCTGATTCAACTGCTTCTTTCACAGTAACCATGTTTTTAGATTTTTCACGGATACCGATTACTTGGCCAACTTCCACTTCGTATGAAGGGATGTCAACACGTTTGCCATCGACAGTTACGTGACCGTGGTTTACTAATTGACGAGCTTGGCGACGAGTTGAAGCCAAACCTAAACGGTAAACGACGTTATCTAAACGGCGTTCTAGTAAGATCATGAAGTTAACACCGTGTTTACCTTCTTTGATTTTGCTAGCGCTCAAGAATAAGTTACGGAATTGACGTTCGTTTAATCCGTAGATGAAACGTAATTTTTGTTTTTCTGCTAATTGCAAGCCGTATTCAGATTTCTTTCCACGGCTGTTTGGTCCATGTTGACCTGGTGCGTATGGACGACGTGCTAATTCTTTGCCTGTTCCTGATAATGAGATACCAAGACGACGAGATTGTTTCCATGATGGTCCTGTATAACGTGACATTAAAAATTCCTCCAATAAATTGTTTTGGAGTAAAATAATCCGTTGAAAAATTCATATCCGTGTAGTTCGTTCTTCAATCTTCACCTTCGCAGCCGCGGTTACACAATTGAACCAATACTGGCAACGAACTGGGGACGGGCTATTATTCCTCTGCTGCATTATTTTACACAAATGTCAGTATAACTGAAAAGAGCAAGCCGAGTCAAGTTCAGGTGTTGCTTTTTTGAAAAAAATGTGTTAATTGTTGAGTGCTGTCGAAAAACGATTACTTTTTTTCAAAGAGAGAAAAATATTGAGTGGAAATTACGGAAGAAGTTTTTGCAAATTCTCTGAAATTTCTCTACAATGAAGGTGGTTAAGGATGGATTCTCTAATTTTTCCGAATCAGCCGGAGCTTGCGGAACCAATGGCGCGCTATATGAAGGATCATTTTCCTTTTTGTGGAGTCAAAAAGCCGCAGCGAGCGTTGTTGGAACGTCCTTTTTTAAAGGAAAGTTTATCTTTGCCAATGCCGGAATTGATTCAGGAGATTTTCCGCAACTATCGCAAAGAAGAGCGGGAATATCAGTATTACGCGATCGATTTGGCGCAAAAAAATATCAAGCGTTTTTCACTAGAGGATCTGGCAGCATTGCTTCCTTTATTAGGTGAGAAGACTTGGTGGGACAGTATTGATGCGTGGCGCAAAGTTTTTTCTACTTGGGTCTTAGCGCATCCGACAGAGATCGAACAGGTTTATGTTTTTTTCTATCAGCATGAGAATTTTTGGTATCGGCGTGTGGCGATCAACCTGCAGTTGATGTTCAAGGAACAGACCGATACAGCGTTATTGGCGCAGGCGATCTTAGCAGATCTGACGACGGATGAATTCTTTATCCAGAAGGCGATCGGCTGGTCATTGCGTGATTATAGTAAAGTGAATCCTGATTGGGTAATAGCGTTTATGCAGCAGTATTCCTTAAGTAAGTTAGCCCTACGTGAGGGCAGCAAATACATAAAAATGGAGAGATAAATTTTGGAAAGAAAATTAATCGCACTAGACATTGATGGAACCTTGTTGAGCAGCCAAAGACAACCTTTGGAGAGCACGATGAAGGCGTTGAAGGCATTGCGTGAGGCTGGACACTTAGTGACTATTGCGACGGGACGTTCCCGCTTGTTGGCTGGTGATGTGATCCATCAACTAGGCTGTACCAATTACATCATTTGTAATGGTTCGGCTGGTTTCCTAGATCATGAGCAGGTGTATAAACGCACTCTTGATCGTAAAGCCTTGACTCGGATGATTGATTTTGCCAGTGAACGAAAGATCGACATCATGCTTTTTGGGTTAGATTCCTTTGGTCGGGTGACGAACTTTGATGGTGCAAAAGTAAGTGATGCGATGGCATCTTTCGGACAACAGGCACCAGAGTATGAAGCAGATTATTTATCTCAACATGAAGTTTACCAGGGCTGTGCCTTTTATGATCAGTCGATGGATGCAGAATTTGAAGCGGCCTTTCCAGAATTTCGTTTGGTTCGTTGGCATGAAAACAGTGTCGACATCATTCCGAATCATGGTTCGAAAGCCCAAACGATTTTAGCGTTAGCGAAAAAAGTCGGGATTAAACCGGAGAATATTATTTCCTTTGGTGACGGCAACAACGATATTGAAATGCTGGACTTGGCTGGTACAGGTGTAGCGATGGGCAATGCGGCGAGCCATGTTAAAGAAGCGGCAAATATCGTGACGGATACGAATGATCAAGATGGCATTTACAAGGCATTGCGCCAGTTAGAATTGGTTCATTAATTAAATAGTAAGAATCAGTGAAATTCTTTATAACTCTCAGACTATAGACAACGTTCATTTTTGAACCGCGTCTATAGTCTTTTTTTGTTAAAAAACACTATTTTTGAAAGGGATCTCGTTTTGTTTATCCAATCAATGAATAAATAAGAAGATGACGCTCGATTGATTATTTGTTGTTCAAATGTGAAAAACGAAAGTGACAAATTATATAGATATAAAGATTATAAAATCTTTATTTAACATTTCGTTTTATTAATTTTATTTGTTTTTTTAAAATATATGAATCGGTTGTTAATTTCCTCAACCGTGTTGACGATAGCGGTTATTAACGTATATCATATAGATAATAAGTGTTTTTTTATTAAGTTACAAATAGGATATAAAGGAGGAAAAAACATGAAAAAATTTAGGATGTTTAGCGGGTTGGTTTTACTGAGCAGTTTGTTATTGACAATGACTGCCTGCTCAGGCGGCAGTGAGACGAAAAAGGCGGAGAAAAAAGAAAGTACGGCCCAAACCTCGAAGGTTGAATTGAGTGTTGAAGGGGGCAGCTACATCATCCCTGATGGGGAAAAGGTTGATGATGAGACGGGCTTTTTAGCGTTAGATATCAAGGTCAAAAACAAATCGAAGGACAAGCTGGATGTCTCCTCCAATGACTTTGCGTTGTATGATGAGGACGGGAAAAAGGTTTCTTCGGAGCATGTCTATGATTCCAACGATAATTTCAAGGTAATGAGCAGTGAAAGCTTATCAGAGGACAAAAGTTTTACCGAGCCGCTGGTTTTTGAGGTCACGAAGGATGCGAAGTATGAGCTGCATTACAAACCCATGTATTATTCAGAGGACGAAAAAGACGAAGGCGTGGAATTGGAGCTTAACACCAAAGACTACACTGATGACACCAAAGCGGTACAAGCCTTGACTAGCCAATACGTGACGAAGGTCTTTTACGGCTCTGACGAAGTGAAGGATGAGGACAAGCAGGCGGCTGGAAAGCTTGAGTTAGCCAATGACATAGAGACAGAACGCAAGACCTATAAAGAGGAAAGCGTCAATTGCCTGAAGGACGAATTCTCAAATTATGAACCTTCAACAGCCGAACTGGAAAAGGTTGTGACACAGATCCAGCAGACCAATGCGGAAAAAGGCAAAGTGACCTATACGTTTAAGGAATTTTTCCCAGAATCAGTGGTGATCTACGTGCGTCCGGAGATGGTCTTTTTAGATGATGTGGACACAAAATCGATCACGGACAAATTTGTTGAAGAAAACAAAGGCAAATACACCGATTACACCAGTGTTCGTCGCGATGCTGAGAAATATTTATTGCAGGAATTGCCGACAAAAATCAATGAAGCGCCGATCAACACCGATGACAATATGAACGGTGAGGGCTATCAAGTGAAGCTGGAGAAAAAGGACGGCAAGTGGGAGCTGAATTCAGCCAACGAAAGCCGCAATTACTATTTCAAATCAATGAAAGCAGCCTTCCGAGGCGGGTTGAATGACTAGAAAAACTGGAACGCTGGCAATCATTGGCTTTATCGTGCTGGCTGTTTTCGGATTTGTCGGTTATTCCAGTTATAAAAATAGTGAGGATGCAACCGTGAGTCGCCTTGCCAGCGCTTTGCTGGAGAAGGATGAGGCTGCAGTCAAGCGATTCATGCCGAGCTTTTCCAACAAGAAAAAAATCACAAACGAAGCACGAACCATTTTTTACAAGCAATTGAAGCAGTTGAAGAAGGAGCAGGTTATCGAACGATTGCTGGATGAAGAGAATTTTTTGATTGAAAAAGGCTCTTCCCTATTTAAGCCGGCACAAGTCTATCCCAATGCCCGGTTTCTCGTGATGGAGCTGCCGAAGGGAACCGATTTGCGGGCAGCAATTCAAGCGCAGGAAATGTCTGGCGAATATGTGGAGGACTGGAACAAGTACACCTTTGGTCCTTTTCTGCCGGGAAAATATCAGGTGACCTATAAAATGGCTCATCCAAAATTCGGCTCAAAGAAGAACAAAGAAACGGTCGACCTTGAGGCGGCGGATCAGCGGGTGACAGTGAAAGAGAACAGTTTGTATGAAGGCAATCAAAAATTTCAGAAGCATTTGCTGGCCTCAGCGGTCAACTATTTCGATACCTTCAATAAGGGCATTCGTGAGAATCTGAATGTTTCTTCGATGACCGCCTCAAAGCAGCACAAAGAAAAGCTTCAATTGAGCTTTGACAAGCTGAAGCCTTATTTAAAAAGCTTTGATCAGCAATTTCAGACAATTAAGATCAATTGCGATTCAATCTCGGTGAATGCCGGACAAAGCAAGGTTCAATTTGATTTATACATTGATCTAAAGCGTTCGATGCAGCTGGCTGAGGAAGTCGGAATTGACGAAGCGTTGGTCTCAGACAAGCAAAATGCCATCGCCAGCCTGATTTATGATGAAGAGCAGAAAAAGTGGCTGGTGGATGAACTGGATTTTGATACCTATCAGCAGGACCCCGAAAAGTGGGAGCACGTTCAAAGCTATCGTGCAGAAAGCGAAAAGAAGGCTCATTGGGATAAGGATACTAGCGATAATATCGTATAAAAAACTGCGGAGCGATCCGCAGTTTTTTTGCGCTATCCGAATTATTTGCTATTCTGCGGATCATTTTCCTTACGATATTTCCGCGGTGTACAGCCAAAATAATCTTTGAAATGACGGTTAAAGCTGCGCAATGAATCGTAGCCGACATAAGCCGCGATGTAGGCGATCTCTAGTTCCGTCGCTTTTAATAACGCACAAGCATAAGCCATCCGAACGCTTAAAAGCAGATTGGAAAAGCTGATGGACAGGTTGTTCTCGACGGTTTGCTGAATCGTGTAAGGACTGAGAAATAAGCGTTTGGCGACTTCTTCGATTGTGAGACTTTCTTTGAAATGATCCGCTACAAACAACACGATTTTCCAGACGGTATCGGCTTTTTCACTGACAGCTGTTTCCTGTAGGCCATCGCCTTTTCGATAGGCTTCCGGCGTTGTTCCTTTTAGTTTTTTGAAGTTGCGGTAGAAGGTGGCTGGTGATTGATAACCGACATAGTTTTGGATGTAGGCGATCGATAATTCGGTAAAGGGCATCATGGCGCAGGCATTGCGGATGCGGATCTCATGGAGATTATCCATGAAATTCTTGCCGGTTTTCCGGTAGAATTGATGGTTCAATTGGGATACTGACAGCTGGAATTTTTCAGCTAAGTCTGCAGCGCTCAAGTCTTGATTAAAATACAGGTGCATATATTGCAGAGCCTGCCAGATTGGGGAGAATGCTGGTTGAGGGTCTTCATTCCTTTGGGATGCTCGCTCGAATTGTAAGGAGAGCTTAGCCAATTCCACCATAATCATATTGTCGCTGTACAGCTCCGCCTGCTCTTTTTCGGCTAATAGCTCTATGAAGGATTGCTGAACGGAGCTGCGTTTGGCAGGTGGGATCGTTACAAGTGGCGGCAGGTTTTCGAGTATATAATAACTTTCATAGCGTCGCGACAGATCGACATCGGCATACATCAAAACGGAAAGGGGAAAGCGGCAATAGACGTACTCGATAGAGGTATCCTTTTTTTCCAAAGCATGGATGTGAAAGGCAAACAGCCGAAGCAAATCCCCTGCCTGAAAAGGATACTGGTTGCCGTTGACATTCAAGGTTCCTTGTCCATCCTGGATATAGATCATCTCGATCGAGTCGTGAGCATGCAATTCTTCAGAGCGTGATAAGTGTTCTTTCCCCGTCTCGAAATCCAGCATCGAAACGCGCTGTTGTCGATATTCTGCCAATGAATAGGTGTGGATATTTTCGTAATCGGTCATTTCTCGACCCTCCTTATTCGTTTTAATTCGCGTAAATCATCCCGCTAGGTTCTTGAGACTAAAAATGAGCGAACTTCGTTTTTAGCTGTGCATTTTCCTAAACATGAAAAATGCTTTTATCGTCGTAGCTCATACTATTTCACAAAATCTTATTTAAAAATGCGAAGTCCTCCCCTTGAATTCTCTCTAAGACAAGGTTAACACGGAATAATAGCGTTTTTTTGCTTTTTGTCTAGTGATTTGACAATATCTAGCTTCTTTTTGTCCAGAATTTCTCTGATGTCTATGAGAGAATATTGTTGAACAATTCACAAATAAGGATGTCAGCTCAACTTTTCGCAGGACATTAAGAAAAGGAAGAATTTAACAGGAATTGGTTAAATCCCCAGTGACCCACTTTAGTTGAATGATATACGGCATTCGAATCGAACTAATTTTTCATTGAAATAAATAAGGATGTCAGTTCAACTTTTCGCAGGACATTAAGAAAAGGAGGAATTTAACAGGAATTGGGTAAATCCCCAGTGTCCCCACTTTAGTTGAATGATATACGGCATTCGAATCGAACTAATTTTTCCTTGAAAAATTGATTCATTGAAACGAATAAGGAGGGATTGCGATGTTTCCAACACTTTTTTCTCCCGTCACAATCAGGCAAATGACATTGAAGAATCGCGCGATTATGCCAGCCATGGGAACTAAATTTCCGAAAGACAATCAGGTGACACAACAGCTGATCGATTATCACATTGCTCGTGTAAAAGGCGGCTCTGCTTTGAATATCGTTGAGGTAACGGGTGTTCATGCGGGTTCTATTCCAAGTCACTATTTATCCTTAGCAGAAGATCGGTTTATCCCGGGGATGCAGCAGCTGACAGCGGCGATCCATGAACATGGCGGAAAAGCTGGTGTACAGCTGTGGCAGGGAAGCATTGCCGTAGCATCTGATCCGACGGTACAGGTAATCGTTGCCAGCGACATGCCAGTTTCCCCAGAGTATACGATCCCGGGTGCCAGCAAAGAGTTGATCGCTGAATTGATCGACTGCTTCAAAGAGGCTGCCCGGCGCGCGGTTGAAGCCGATTTTGATTGTATCGAAGTCCATATGGCCCACAACTACATCCTGCATTCGTTTCTTTCCGGCGGGATCAATCGGCGGACCGATGAGTATGGCGGCAGCTTGGAGAATCGCGCTCGGTTCCCATTGGCGGTGATCGAAGCGATGCGTTCAGCGATGCCAGACTCGATGCCGTTATTTATGCGGATTGATGCTCACGATGATTATCTGGAAAATGGCTTGACCATTGAGGAAGTCATTCAATTTGTTAAATGGGCGAAGGAACGAGGTGTCGATGTAGCGGATGTTTCTCGCGGCAATATCATTTCCAGCGGATTAAAATATGAAGTACCGCCGATCGATATTCCATTTGCCTTCAATATTGATAACGCTGCGCGGATCAAAGAGGAAACGGGAATTATCACAATGGGTGTTGGCCGCGTCAATTACCCAGCGCTAGCAGAAGAAATTTTGGCAGAAGGCAAGGTCGACTTGATTGGTATCGGTCGTGCGCAATTGTCAGATCCAGACTTTTTGAATAAGGCAGAAGCTGGAAAACTTGATGACATCGTGTATTGTGTCGGCTGTAATCAAGGCTGCTACGACGCCTGCGAACGGCCAGATATTCCTCACATCACTTGTCTGCGGAACCCCGCATGTGGGAAAGAACGTGAATATGAGCTGGTTCCGACGACTGATCAGAAGAAAATCGTAGTTGCGGGCGGCGGAATGGCGGGGATGGAGGTCTCCATGACCTTGCAAGAACGCGGCTTCGAAGTGATTTTATGCGAAGCCTCTGATCGCTTAGGCGGTCAATTCCTCTTGGCGGGAATGGCGCCGCGCAAACAGGAAATGCGTCAAGCCGCAATATTGAAGGGGGAACAAATCCAACGTGCCGGTGTCGAAGTTCGACTGAATACGCCAGTCACTGAAGCATTACTGGCTGAGCTCAAGCCAGACGTCGTGATCAATGCTGTCGGCGCAAAACCATTGCAGCCGAAAATTCCTGGTATCGATAATGACAATGTGTATGATTATGTCGATATTTTAGAAAATAAACCGCAGCTCACAGGCCAGACGGTCGTGATCGGCGGCGGCTTAGTGGGATTGGAAGCAGCTGAGACGATTGCTGAAGCTGGCGGAGATGTGACCGTGATCGAAATGACGGATGCAGTTGCCAAAGATTTAGGCTCGACGAGGAAGATCACCGTAATGGAGCAGCTCTATGCAGACGATGTAACGACGCTGACAGACACTACTTGTCTCAGTATAACGGACGAGGGTGTACAAGTGATGAAAGACGGCCAGGAGACCCTGTTGGAATGTGATCACGTGGTAGTAGCAATCGGCTCGCAAAGCCGTGATTTCAAAGCAATCGAAGAGTATTGCGCAGCTCAGGGCTTAGCGTATTATGCCATTGGCGATGCCGTAGAGCCTCGACGCGCGATCGAAGCAACCGCAGAAGGAGCAGCATTAGCTAGAAGTATTTAAGAAAGGGAAAGGGATCATTAACATGGAAAGAAAAATCGCGATCATCAGCGGTTCCGCGACCGGAATCGGCAGAGCCAGTGCGGTTCGTTTGGCAGAGGATGGCTTTGCTTTAGTATTGGCTGACTGGAATGAAGCGGAAGGCGAAACCACTTTAGGCTTATGTCGGGAAGTCCACGAGGATGTTGATTTTGTATTGACGGACATGGGAAAAGAAGCTGAGGTCGAAAAGCTGGTTAAGTTCACGATGGATAAATACGGCAAGATCGATTTCTTCTTTAATAATCAAGGAGTGCTCCACATGCCGCGTGATTTTGATGAGCTGACAGCAGAAGATATGGATTATGTGCTGCACTCGAACTTCAAAGCCTGCTTCTTTGGGATGAAGCATGTGTTGAAGGTGATGAAGGAGCAGCGCTATGGTCATATTCTAAACACGGGTTCTTCTTCTGGAATTCGACCAGAAACAGGCTTTGGCGTTTATTCAGCGACAAAACACGGAGTCATTGGGATGAGTAAGGTCGCAGCGATGGAATATGCCCGTTATGATGTACGGGTCAACTGTCTGTGCCCAGGCGGCTTTATTACGCCGATGACGATGAAGGTCGGCCAATTCATGCAGGAAACCCAATACCAGCAGCCGAAACCATCTGTTGCCCTATTAGGACCGGCAAAAATGGGGGATACCAGCGAAATCGTCGGCATGGTTTCATTGATGGCTTCTGAGAATTCTAGCTACATGACAGGTGCCGTGATCAGCTTGGATGGCGGAAATACCTTGTAAAAAAGATCGAATCACAACTAGCGAGGGCTTTCGAAAGATGAAGGCCTTCGCTAGTTTTTTGTCAGTCGAACTTTTTGTAGCTACTAATGAGATGAGATCAAAGAAAACAGTTAACTCAACCTAATGAACAAAAAGTTTAGTTCGATGATATGCGTAAAGAGAATAAAACTCATTTTTCATAGAAAAATGAATTCATTACCCCGAATTAGCTGCAATATCGATAATTTTCTTTTTAACCTAAACGATCATCAAGGAATCTTTTATTTTCAAGCAAAAACAACTATAATAAGACAAGATGCTTAACTAGAGAAGGGGAAAAAAAGTGCGCTTATTATTCATAGGAGATGTTGTTGGTTCGTTAGGTCGGCAGATGTTGAGTGATTACTTACCGCGATTAAAGAAGAAATACCATCCACAGTTGACGATCGTCAATGGAGAAAATGCGGCGGCAGGTCGCGGAATCACCGAGAAAATCTATAAGAAATTTTTGCAAGATGGGGTCGACGTTGTTACAATGGGGAACCACACGTGGGATAATAAGGCGATTTTCGATTTTATTCCCGACGCGAAGAAAATGATCCGCCCAGCGAATTTTCCAGCGGGAACACCTGGGATGGGGCATTTATACGTCAAAGTGAACGATCTGGAATTGGCGATCATCAATTTGCAGGGACGTTCCTTCATGGCGGATATCGATGATCCTTTCCGCATAGGCGATCAATTGATTTCAGAAGCGGAAAAACGCACCCCTTACATCTTTGTGGATTTCCACGGAGAAACCACTAGTGAGAAGCAAGCGATGGGCTGGTTTGCGGATGGACGTGTCTCAGCAGTCGTCGGCACACACACCCATGTCCAAACCAATGACGCCAGAATTTTGCCTAAGGGCACGGCCTATTTAACGGATGTCGGCATGACGGGGCCTTATGACGGGATTTTGGGAATGAAGAAGGAAGCCATCATTGAAAAATTCATAACGGCGCTGCCCAATCGTTTTGAAGTCATTGAAGAAGGGCGCACGGTGCTTTCAGCCTGCGTGATTGACATTGATAAAAATGGTCGCGGACAAAAAATCGAAACGGTCTTGATCAATGAAGATCGTCCATTCAGAGAATAGAAGCAGAGGGATAAAATGAATCTAGCAAATGAAGCCGCCGTCGAAGCGGCTTTATCTCATTTAACAGCATTATTAGGGGAAAATGAAGTGATTACACGTTACCAGCAGCTCCAAAAGCGCGTGGAGGAAAACGACACACTTCAGCAATTAGAAGAAGCCATCAAAGCCGCACAAAAAGATGCGGTCCAGTATGCTCATTATGGCAAACCAGAAGCGGAACGGGAAGCGTTGAAGGAAGCCGATCGCCTAACCAAAGAGTTCGATCAGCATCCCTTAGTGGTGGCCTACCGCGAACAGCTATATGAAGCCAATGATCTCTTACAGCATTTGACGAATATGATCCAAAAAGAAGTCAATGCAGCGATCGAAGCAAATGAAGTGACAGAGGAGGGAGAGCACTAATGCCTCAAAAAACGAAAAATACGCCAATGATGGAACAATACTTGGCGATTAAAGAACAATATAAAGATGCGTTTCTGTTTTATCGTCTAGGAGACTTTTATGAGCTCTTCAACGAAGACGCCATCAAGGTTTCTCAATTATTAGAATTGACCTTGACCAGCCGTAACCGGAACGCTGACGATCCAATCCCGATGTGCGGCGTGCCGCATCATTCAGCCCAAGGTTATATCGACACTTTAGTTGAACAAGGCTACAAAGTCGCAATCTGCGAACAGATGGAAGATCCGAAGCAAGCCAAAGGCATGGTCAAACGGGAAGTTGTCCAATTGATCACTCCGGGAACTTTAATGGAAGGCAAGGGCATCGAAGCCAAAGCGAATAACTTCTTGACTGCTGTTACCCAAGTCAAAGACAAATTTGGCTTCGCCTATGTTGATCTTTCAACTGGTGAACTAAAAACCGCGTTATTACACGATGAAGAAGCGGTGATGAACGAAGCTACGGCGTTACAAACAAAAGAAATCGTTCTTGGCAGCGAGATCCCAGAGGGGCTGCAGAAAAATCTAGCGGAACGACTTGGTCTGGTCTTTTCTCATCAAGAAATGATTGAAGACAACGCGGAATTCAGCTTCTTAACAGCCGATATTACCGATGAACTGGAAAAAGAGGCCACAGGTAAGCTGTTGACCTATTTATCGGTTACGCAAAAACGCAGCTTGGGTCACATCCAAAAAGCGGAAGAATATATGCCGGAGCATTTCTTGAAGCTGGATTATTTCTCGAAGACCAACTTGGAATTAACCCGTTCGATTCGGACAGGCAAAAAACAAGGAACACTATTATGGCTCTTAGACGAAACGAAAACCGCGATGGGCGGACGTTTATTGAAGCAATGGATCGATCGACCGCTGATCCAAAAACGGCAGATCAATGCCCGTCAAGCGATGGTTTCATCGTTATTGAATGCTTATTTTGAACGAATGGATTTAAATGAATCATTGACAAAAGTTTATGACCTAGAGCGCTTAGCTGGTCGTGTGGCATTCGGCAACGTCAATGGGCGTGATTTGATCCAATTGAAGACTTCCTTAATGCAGGTACCGCAGATTCGTCAGTTACTTACAGGTATCAACCAAGGCGAATGGAACGACTTGCTGGTAGATATGGAGCCGATGGATGATTTGGTCAACTTGATCGAAAAAGCGATCAACGACGAAGCGCCGCTGCAAATCACCGAAGGAAATGTCATCAAAGACGGCTACAACGAACAATTGGATCAATACCGTGAAGCTATGAAAAACGGCAAGACTTGGTTAGCCGAGTTGGAAGCGCGGGAGCGGGCAGACACAGGAATCAAAACCTTGAAAGTCGGCTACAACCGCGTGTTTGGCTACTATATCGAAATTACGAAGTCAAACCTTGCCAATCTAGAAGAAGGCAAGTACGAGCGTAAACAAACATTAGCCAACGCGGAACGCTTTATCACACCAGAGCTGAAAAAATTAGAGACCTTGATTTTAGAAGCGGAAGAAAAATCAGTCGCGCTAGAATACAATCTCTTCTTAGAAGTTCGAAACGAAGTCAAAAAAGCCATCACCCGTCTGCAAAAATTGGCGAAAAGCTTGAGTGCAACGGACGTTTTGCAAAGCTTCGCGACGGTCAGCGAACGTTATCAATATGTGCAGCCGTCTATGGAAGTCGGCACCCACAATTTACAAATCAAAGAAGGCCGTCATCCAGTCGTGGAAAAGGTTCTTGGCCATCAGGAGTACATTCCCAACAGTGTTCATATGAGCCCCGATGAAATGCTGCTGCTGATCACTGGACCGAATATGTCTGGTAAAAGTACCTACATGCGTCAGCTTGCACTGATGGTTATCATGGCACAAATGGGCTGCTTTGTTCCTGCGGAAAGTGCGAAGCTGCCGATTTTTGATCAGATCTTTACCCGCATCGGAGCTAGTGATGACTTGATCGCCGGCCAATCAACCTTCATGGTGGAAATGATGGAAGCCAATCAGGCCTTGCGTCACGCAACACCAAACAGTTTGATTCTCTTCGATGAATTAGGACGAGGAACAGCGACTTATGATGGAATGGCTCTCGCACAAGCGATCATTGAGTACATTCATAAAAATGTCAAAGCCAAAACACTCTTCTCGACCCACTATCATGAGTTGACCGTTCTAGAAGATACCTTGCCAAAACTGAAAAATGTTCACGTTGGTGCGGTGGAGCAAAATGGCGAAGTGGTCTTTCTGCATAAATTGATGGATGGACCAGCGGATAAAAGCTACGGGATTCATGTGGCGAAGATTGCGGGCATGCCAACGGATTTGCTTTCCCGTGCGGCAACGATTTTATCTGCTTTAGAAGCCGACACACCGGTTCAGAAGAATGTTGAGGTCGCCGAAGAAACCGAGCAGCTTTCGCTATTCAGTGAAGTTTCCACTGCCGAACTAGGGGTCGTCGACAGCATCAAGAAAGCCAATTTGCTTGAAATGAACCCAATGGAAGCATTAAACTTCCTGTACGAATTACAAAAACGGATTTAACTTTAGGAAAGGACGGATACGATGGGAAAAATCCAAGAACTATCCGAACGCTTAGCCAATCAGATTGCTGCCGGGGAAGTTGTTGAACGCCCCGCCTCGGTCGTCAAAGAATTAGTGGAGAACGCCATTGATGCCAAGGCGAGTCAAATTGATATTTTGATCGAAGAAGCCGGTCTAAAAAAAATCCAGATTGTTGATAACGGCGAAGGCATCAGCCAAGACGATGTTGAGAATGCCTTCAAACGACATGCTACGAGTAAGATTCATAACCGCGATGACCTGTTTCGCATTCGGACGCTGGGCTTCCGTGGTGAAGCCTTGCCTTCGATCGCTTCTGTTTCGGAGATGACCTTGGAAACTGCAACGGCCGATGAAACGCAAGGTTCGTACCTGTTCTTAAAAGGCGGGAAGATCGAAGAACATCGTCCCGCTTCATTACGAGCAGGGACGAAGATCACGGTAGAAAACCTCTTTTTCAATACACCGGCGCGATTGAAATATGTAAAATCGCTGCAAACAGAACTGTCCAACATTGGCGATATCGTCAATCGTATGGCTCTAAGCCATCCCAACATCGCCTTTCGTTTGGTTCATGATGGTCATAAAATGTTGAGTACTAGCGGCACTGGCGACCTGAAACAGACTCTCGCTGGTATTTACGGCGTAGCGACGGCGAAGAAGATGTTAAAAGTCGAAGCGGAAGATTTGGACTTTAAGCTAAACGGCTATGTGTCGTTGCCAGAAGTGACGCGGGCGAGCCGTAACTATTTGTCTGTGATCATCAATGGCCGCTATATCAAAAACTATATGCTAAATAAGGCGATCATCAACGGCTATCAATCCAAATTAATGGTAGGACGTTATCCGATCGCGGTGCTTGAAATTACGATGGACCCGCTATTAGTCGATGTCAATGTCCATCCAACCAAGCAGGAAGTTCGCTTATCAAAGGAAAAAGAATTGATGGAGCTGATCAGCCGCGGGATCGCCGAAAGTCTGCGCCAGATCAATTTGATTCCCGATGTGGGTGAAAATCCTAGCTTTAAGCGCAAGGTCGAAAAAATCCATACGGAGCAATTAGACCTGCCGTTAGAAGAACAGCCAAAGAAAAAAAGTGATTTGAACTATGATCCGAAGACAGGAATTTTCTATGTTGAACCGAAAGCATCAGAACCAGTCGAAACACCGGTTCCGTTGAAGGAAGAAATAGTCGAAAAAACCATGACCGTTCCGTTAGAAACCGAGCAGGAAAAAGCCTCAATCGTAGAAGAAACACCTGAACCGCTAACGGAAGAAGCAACAGTTGAAGAGGAAATCTATGAAGAAGCGGCTAATGCGGATCACCCAGAGTTTGATCTCAGCACTCAATCCGGCGAAAAAGTGATTGAACAAGCCATTACGAAGCTGGAGCAGGAACAGCCGAAGGAACGTTTTCCGATGCTGGAATACTTTGGTCAAATGCATGGAACGTATCTCTTTGCCCAAAGCAAAGATGGCTTATACATCATCGACCAGCACGCAGCACAGGAACGGATCAAATACGAATACTTCCGTGAAAAAATCGGGGACGTTTCTGATGATTTACAGGAATTGCTGGTGCCCTTTGTGCTGGATTATCCTAACAATGATGCTATCAAGCTAAAGGAACAGGCCAAGTTGCTGCAGGAAGTCGGTATTTATTTAGAAGAGTTTGGTCCAAACAGCTTCATCGTGCGGGCACATCCGACTTGGTATCCGGCGGGTCAAGAGGAAAGTATCATTCGTGAAATGATTGATATGCTGCTGATTACGGGCTCTGTGAGCGTGAAGAAATTCCGCGAAGCAACAGCAATTATGATGAGCTGCAAACGCTCGATCAAAGCCAATCATCATTTGAATGAAGCGCAGGCCCGGGTCTTATTAACGGATCTGGCGCAATGTGAGAATCCTTTTAACTGTCCACATGGTCGCCCTGTATTGATTCATTTCAGCAACAGCGATATGGAGCATATGTTTAAACGCATCCAAGATCCGCATTAGCAGAATGATCTATGTGGTGAAAAATGAATCCATTAATATGAACTAGGAGCACGAATATATGACCGTTATTTTAGCTTCACAATCACCGAGACGACAAGAATTACTGCATTGGCTGATGGATGATTTTGCCGTTCAGCCGGCGGATATCGACGAAGAAGTCAAAAATCAATACACGCCAACCGATTACGTGATGGAGATGGCCCGCCAAAAAGCGGCGGTGGTTGCCGACGAGCATCCAGAAGCATTGGTGATCGCCAGTGATACCGTCGTGGTGTTGGAGGAACAAATCCTCGGCAAACCCAAAAGCCGCGAAGAAGCCTTCAATATGCTGAAAAGCATGAGCGGCGGCAGTCACTTGGTTTATACTTCTGTGGTTATTCGCCAAGAGGACCAGCTAGAAGAAAAACTAACCTCTGCCAAAGTGACCTTTTATCCTTTGACCGATGAAGAAATCAATCGCTACCTCGACAGCGACGATTACAAAGACAAGGCTGGGGCATACGGCATCCAGAATGGCGCTGGTGTATTTGTTGAGAAGATCGAAGGTGATTATTACAGCATCGTTGGGTTCCCTGTTGGTGCGGTGAATCAGATGCTGAAGCAGTTTAACTATTAGTATAGAAGAACTAGGAACGCCGGATAATGATTCGGCGTTCTTTACCTTTTCGCAGTAATTCAAAGGAGTTATGAGCATATTCTTCGTATCTTTTTCTGTTCGGGTGTATGCTCAGCGTGTTCCAAGTAAGCTTGAAAGAGGGGAAGAACGATGGAGCAAGAAGAATTGAAGAAGAAACTCTCACCGATGGAATACGCAGTGACGCAGGAGAATGCGACAGAGCGGCCATTTTCCGGTAAATACGATGATTTCTATCAAAAAGGCATCTATGTGGATGTCGTTAGTGGGGAACCACTATTTTCTTCCAGTGACAAATACGATGCTGGCTGTGGCTGGCCTGCTTTTAGCCGTCCAATCGAAAAACGGGGCGTCGCAGAGAAAGCTGATTTTTCTCATGGTATGCACCGGGTCGAAGTCCGCAGCAAAGAAGCCGATTCCCACTTAGGACATGTATTCAATGATGGTCCGCAAGATCAAGGCGGCTTGCGTTATTGTATCAACTCTGCAGCATTACGCTTTATTCCTGTCGAAGAGATGGAAGAAGCCGGCTACGGTGACTATAAAGAGCTTGTTAAATAAGTTTTATTTACAATACTATATGAACTGGAAACGGACGATCCTTTTGTGATCGTTCGTTTTTTTGTGGAATAGCACTTCTTAGAACAACAGATCTTTTCAGAAAATGCATGAAATTTCAACATAAGTTGGTGAATCGGCTGATCCTTTTTCGCTATACTAGAACTATCCTATTTTAAGAAAAGGCGATATTTTTGAAACTATTTAAAGAACTAAGCTTATTATTACTTTATTCCATTATCGGAGAAGGACTGCGGATGTTTCTCCACTTGCCGGTACCGGGAAGCATTATCGGTATTTTACTCTTATTCATTTCCTTCCAAAGCAAGCTTTTAAAGCCCTCCGCGATTGAAGATACAGCCAATTTTCTCTTGAATCATTTGACGATTTTATTTGTACCGGCTGGTGTCGGTTTGATGCAATATTATGGAGCGATCAAATACACGTGGCCGATCCTGCTGGGGGCAGTGGTTGTCTGCTCGTTAGTATCCCTTGTAGCTGTTGGTAAAACAGCCGAATTTGTTGAAAAAATCAGCATGAAGGGCAATGCGGAAAAGGCACGTTTAGTTGAAAAAGTTGACGGAAAAATCAAAACGATGCGAGGTGAAGCGGATGATCTCAGCGCTGGCGAGTAACCCGCTTTTTGGTTTAGCCCTGACCCTGCTAATCTATGTAGCAATGGAAAAGCTGTTGAACAAGGTCAGCATTCCCTTCATCAATCCTTTGATCGCAAGTGTCGTTATTATCATCGTTCTATTGAAAATCAGCGGAATCAGTTATAAAGCCTACAATATGGGCGGCAGCTTATTTACGATGATGATCACACCAGCGACGGTAGCCTTGGCTTTGCCGCTGTATCAAAATTTCGATAAGCTCAAAAAATACTTTTTACCTGTGATTTTAGGAACGCTGGTAGGTGTCGTCCTTAATTGCTTGATTAGTGTTGAGATTGGTCATTTATTCTCCTTGAAGCAGGGAATCATCGTTTCCTTATTGCCAAAATCCGTGACGACCGCGATTTCGGTTGATCTTTCTAGCCAGATGGGCGGCATTTCACCAGTCACGCTGGCGATCGTGGTTTCGACCGGAATCTTTGGCGCATTAGTGGGAACAAAAGTCTTTCAACTGTTTAAGATCAAAAGTCCGATCGCGCAAGGAATTGCGTTAGGCAGTACTTCTCATGCGATCGGTACTGGCCGGGCGATCGAGATCGGTGAGCTGGAAGGGATTCTGGCTGGTTTATGTATTTGTGTCAACGGCATAACGACGGTGGCGCTCCTGCCGCTGCTGTTTCGCTTATTCGAAGGACTTTAGTAGTAACTCCTTGCGCTCTTTTGCTAAAATGAGGCGTGAAGGAGTTTTTTTATGTATATTAAAGCGCTGGAAGTACAAAATTACGAAAAAGAGATTTATTTTAGTGTTCGCTTATTAGAATTGATGGATGACGGACAATTATATAAGAAAAGTGAATTGGCGGAAGCACTGGGGTTGGACGCTCGCAGCGTACAGCGCCTATTGGAGGAAATGAGCAAGCGATATCGCCGTTTCACGGAGACGGAGCTGCCTTTATTTGAAAAAAAAGGCAACAATTATCGTCTGATGATCGCCAAACAAACGATGGAGCAGAATCAATTTTTGGTGGATCTGATTCGCCATTCTTTAGCTTGCCGACTGCTGGATCTAGTAATCAATGGAGAGGCTCGGACAATCAAAGAGCTGAGTGAAAAACTATTTCGCAGCGAGTCGACCATCCGCCGCAAATTGAAAGAGTTGCAGAAAGAGTTTGCGCCTTTGGAATTAACGATTCAACAGGGACAAGTTCTTTTTTGCGCACCGGAGCCGACTGTACGGATGTACCTGTCCGTCTATTATTGGCGCTTGTTTCGGGGGAAAGTTTGGCCGTTTTCTCTGCTTCAGCATGAGCTAGTCAAAGAAATCAGTCAGGGAATCCAAGGCTTTTTCCAGATTGCGCTGAATCCGATCAAGGAGCAGCGACTGGAATATTTGGTAGCCGCGCATTTGCTGAGAGAGGCTCAATCCTATCCGCTAGAAAGAAATTCAGACAGTCAAAACACCTTGAGTAATGATCCGCTCTTCAATGATTTTTATCGTCAGTTAAAACCAATCATGCCAGCCTATTTTCACAGTCAAGTTTCGCTGGGAAATTTATTTTTAAATCTGTTGACGCGGGAAGAGTATTATCAGGTGCCGACTATGGCCAAGCGAATCCGGCACTTATTGGCAAAGCCGCCTTTTTCAGTAATAGCTGAGTTAGAGGCGATGTATCGATTGCTGGAAAAGAAGATCAATACTCCTTCGACATGGCAAAGCTTTCAAGCTCTGCATGCGGAGAACTATTTGATCAGCGGACATTTGTACCATCGTCTGTTTCCTGTGATTCGCTATAATATTAATGGGAAAGCCTTTTGGACGATGGTCACACAGCAGCAGCCCAAGCTTGTGGCATTTGTATCAGAGATTTTAGCGGATCAAGGTGGAAGCGAATCGATTTTATTCGGTCGTTATCTATCTGTTTTGCGTCGTTTGCCTGAATTAACGGACCAGCCTGTGCTGAAGATCTTTTTACAAACAGATCTGCCTGAGTTCGAAGAGTTGATTTTAAAAGAAGACCTGCGGCGTTTTCTTGCCAATGACTTTCAGGTCGTTTTTGTGGAAACATTAATCAACAGTGATCTCTGTCTGACGACCAGTCTACTCTACGAGGATGAGGAAGTTCCGACTTTGACAATCACACAGGAATTACGGATGGCGGATTATTTCGCCTTATTAAGGTTATTACAAGGATTCGGCGGTAAGAGTTTTTAACCGTCGATTTTTGTGCTAGAATAATGAGAACATATGTGCAGTTTGTCATTGGTTTTAAGAACGAAAAACGAATGGAAATGAACCGTATAGTACCTGTTTAGAAATTCATTTTCTTTACACAAGAAAGGAACAATTATGTACGAATATATTACAGGTCGTTTGACCTTCATCAGTCCCGGCTATGTGGTGCTGGATGTAAATGGGATCGGCTATCAAATCGCGATGGGCAATCCGTATCGTTACAGCAGCAAAATGGAGCAGTCCATCACAATCTATGTGCAGCAGATCATTCGTGAGGACGCCCATTTACTATATGGTTTTGAAACACTAGCCGAAAAAGAGCTGTTTTTACGCCTGCTGTCTGTTTCAGGGATCGGTCCGAAAAGCGGATTAGCGATCATGGCAAATGAAGACCATCAAGGACTGATTCAAGCAATCGAAGCCGGCGATGTGACCTATTTGACGAAGTTCCCCGGTGTCGGCAAAAAGACTGCTCAGCAAATGGTATTGGATCTGAAGGGCAAGCTGACCGAATTAGTCGAAGATCCGATGTCGCTATTTTATGAGGGCAACGATGATACTGCGCTGGCGGAAGCGATGGAAGCCCTGCAGGCGTTGGGCTACAGTCCGAAAGAAATCAAGAAGGTCGAAAAGGTGCTGGAGAAAGAAACACTGCAGAATACCGACGATTACTTGCGAGCAGCACTAAAATTAATGATGAAGAAATAGGAGGACGACTTAAATGGATGAAGAACGTTTGCTTTCACCTGATGCAGATGAGAGTGATAAGAGTTTAGAAAAATCATTGCGTCCTCGTTATCTTGCACAATACATCGGGCAGGACAAGGTCAAGCAAGAGCTGTCGATCTATATCGAAGCGGCGAAAAACCGGCAAGAAGCGCTGGATCATGTCTTGCTTTACGGGCCGCCCGGACTAGGGAAAACGACGATGGCGATGGTGATTGCTAATGAAATGGATGTCCAGATTCGTTCGACCAGCGGGCCGGCGATTGAACGACCGGGTGATCTAGTGGCGATTCTGAATGAATTAGAGCCTGGCGATGTCTTGTTTATCGATGAAATACATCGCTTGCCGCGGGTAGCGGAGGAAACCTTGTATTCAGCGATGGAGGACTATTATGTCGATATCATGGTAGGGCAAGGCCCGACTGCACACCCCGTGCATTTTCCATTGCCGCCGTTTACCTTGATCGGGGCAACGACACGGGCAGGAATGCTGTCCGCACCGTTAAGGGATCGATTTGGAATCATTTCCCATATGGAATATTATGAAGAGAGTGATCTGCGGGAGATCGTACTGCGTTCAGCGGATATCTTTCAAACGGAAATCGTGGAAGAAGGCGCAGTCGAGATTGCCCGTCGTTCGCGAGGGACTCCGCGAATCGCCAACCGTTTGCTGAAGCGTATCCGGGATTTCGCACAAGTTCAGTCGGATGGTGTGATTGACCGCATTGTCGCGGATCAGGCACTAGGGTTATTACAAGTTGATGAAGCCGGCTTGGATTATGTCGATCAAAAGCTGTTAAAGACGATGATTGAGCTCTATCACGGCGGTCCAATCGGACTTAGCACACTCGCTGTCAACATCGGCGAGGAGCGGGAAACGGTCGAAGATATGTACGAACCTTATTTGATCCAAAAAGGCTTTATCAAACGAACACCACGGGGCCGCATGGCGACACCGTTAGCTTATGAACATTTCAATTATCCTTATCAAGCATAGAAGGTGAAAAAATGGCGGAAGGAAAAGCGACCAAAGAAACATTTGTCCAAGCACTAGTCGCAGCGTGCCAAGAAAAGAATTACGACAAGATCACTGTTCAAGATATCAGTCAAAAGGCCAGCTTGAACCGCCAAACATTTTATTATCACTTTAAGGACAAGAATGATCTGCTCCATTACGCCTATTATCAGCGGGGACTGCAATATTTGGTCTCCGACGATTTAGCGTTGACCAACTGGGAAGAATCCGTTCTGAAAATGTTGAAGGAAATGCAGGTCTGCCATCAGTTCTATTTGAATACGGTGAAGGCGACACCGGAAGTATTGACGAAAGAGTTCAATGAATTGGCACAGCACTTATTTGTTCGCTTATTTGATGAAGTTGATCAGGAGGGCGAGCTTTCGCCAACCGATAAAGAGTTTTACGCCCGTTTCTTAGCACATGGTTGCGGCGGAATTTTGATCGACTGGCTGTTAGCAGGTGCTGATCAGCCGCCCATCACGATCGCAGCACAGTTATTTCGTTTTGCTAAAGATATTGAGTTTTTTGCTTATCGACTATACGAAAAAGACTGGAACGAGCGTTAAGCTCAGTCCAGTCCGTTGACGATATGTTTGATCGGCTGCTGATTTAATAGCGCGATCGCATTTTTTGCCACGATTTCAGCCATCTGATCCCGTGCTTCTACACTGGCGTTACCGATATGCGGGGTGAGGATGACGTTGGATAGTTCTTTCAATCCCTCGGTGACTTGCGGTTCAAATTCATAAACATCTAATGCAGCCCCGGCAATTTGCTGGTTCTTTATAGCTTGCAGCAAGGCAGCTTCGTCAATTAATGGACCGCGGGCAGCATTGATCAGCAAGGCGCTGTCTTTCATTTGTTCAAATGTTTCGCTTGTTAGCAGGTGATGGGTATCTTCTGTTAGCGGAGCATGTAAGGTTAAAACATCAGCCTGCTGGATCACTTCAGCTTGAGAACAGTAACTTACCTGTAATTTTTCCTCAAGCTCAGCATTTAATGGATGCCGCTGATTGTAGATAATCTTCATGCCAAAAGCATTCATCATTTGGGCTAAGGCTTGACCAATCTGTCCCATACCGATGATTCCTAAGGTTTTATCTTTAAGCTCATGGCCCAAGAAAAAGAGCGGTGCCCAGCCGTCAAAGCCTTGATCGTGCATTAAACGATCACCTTCGACGATTCGGCGTGATAGGCTGATAATTAATCCAGCCGTCAACTCCGCAGTGGCATTCGTAGAGACGACCGGTGTATTCGTTACATAGATTTTTTGCTCTTTGGCATAAGCACTGTCGATATTGTTAAAGCCGGCCCCAAAATTGGCGATCAATTTCAGCTCAGGTGCGGCATCGATGACCTCGCGATCGACCTGTGTAGAGAGCGGACAAATCAATACTTGGCAGTCAGCGACATTTTCGATCAATTCCTTTTTCGAAATCAGTCCGCTGCCTTCATAAACCTGATAATCAAGTCCAGCTTCTTTTAATAAGTTTGTGCCAAGCTCGGGCAGTTTGGCGGAAAGATAAATTTTACTCATTTACAATCCCTCGTTTCATTTCGATAAATTGACTATAGCACAGGAGGAATGACATGAAAAAGATTCTATTTGTATGTATGGGAAATATTTGCCGTTCACCGATGGCCGAAGCGATTTTTCGCGATACGCTGGAAAAAGAGCGGAAGGATAATTATCAAGTCGATTCAGCAGCCACCAGCCGCTGGGAGGTCGGAAACCCGCCCCATCGCGGAACCCAGAAGCTGTTGTCGCAGCATCATATTTCTACTAAAGGAATGCGTGCTCGCCAAGTGACTACTGATGATTTCTATGAGGCAGATTACATCATTGGGATGGATCAGGAAAATGTCCACGATTTGGAATCGATGGCTCCAGCGGGCACGGAAGATAAGATTTATTTGTATCTGGATCGCGTGCCGGGACATGAGGGAGAAAGCATTCCGGACCCTTGGTACACAGGAAATTTTGAAGAAACCTATGAATTAATTGAAAAAGGTTTAAACGAATGGTTAACTTTTTTTGAATTGGACTAGATTCCTTGTTTTTTCTTGTGAATTTAAGTAAAATCAAACTACGCAACCGTGCTCTTGATAGGAGGAAGCTGAATGACTAAAAACGAGAAGCCAAAAAAGAATTTAATCAAGCTGTTTTCAAATTCATCGTATCGTTTCATCTCGGATTTTTTGAATGATTCTGCTGAAAAACGTGCCCAAGAGCAGGCCAACGAGAATATTTTTCTCAAACTGAAGATGGCAGCTCTACAGAATAGTTTAGTGGTCATTCAAGTTCAAGATGAGAAAAACGAAGAAAAGTTTCATACGATCTCAGGCTGGCTGCCTAAAGTTGTCGCTAATGAATCTATCGTTATCCGCACTCAAGACAATCAATTGGTGATGCTGACGATTGATCGGATCAAAAAGGTAACGACCCTATCACCAAGCGGTGATCAGGAAAGTATTTCACGATAAAAGTATTTTATACATTTACGAGCAATCAGACATCTGTTATACTCTGGATGTACTAGAAAATAGAATAATACTGTCGCAAAGGGGAGCCCTCGGGCTGAGATTGAGATTACTCTAAACCCTAGTACCTGTTTCGGTTATTCGAGCGTAGGAATTGTGATGAAGTAAAGATATTTACTTCTCCTTTGTGGACTGTATGTTCAAAAGGAGGAGTTTTTTTATGCACAAAACAAGAATCATGATCGAAGGGACGATCGTGGCGGCATTGGCTTTCATGCTGTCATTGATCCCGACAACGATCGGCAGCAGCTTTACCGTTTCACTAGGGATGATTCCAATGACCTTATTCGCATTGCGCCGTGGTGTGAAGCCCGCGTTGCTTTCAGCGTTCATCTGGGGAATCTTGCATTTTCCAGCGGGAGATGTTTACTTTTTAAGTGTCATTCAAGTACTGATCGAATACCCGATTGCTTTTACCTTTGCGGGATTCGCCGGGCTGTATGCTAAGAAAGTTCAACAGGCACTAGTTGATGAAGACTTGCGAGGTGCTCGTAAAAATATTATTTACGGGACGATTATGGGGACCGGAGCAAGATTCTTCTGGCATTTTATCGCCGGTGTGGTTTTCTGGGGCAGTTATGCTTTATGGGGATTGAATCCGTGGATCTTCTCACTGATTATGAACGGAGTCAGCGGCTTGGCGACAGCCGTTGTGACAGCAATCGTTGCGGTCATCGTTGCTGAAAAAGTCCCACAGCTATTTTTACCGAAAGACGGGAATTTGATCCAGAAACAAAGCCATCAATAAACAGCAAAAAAAGCATTTGTCCTTAGCAGACAAATGCTTTTTATTAGCGGAATGAGAAGACCGGATCATCATTTTCGACTTCCAATGACCATAGCTGTTTAGCAGTGTCATAACTGATCTCTGCAATCTGTTGTTCTTTCTTATAATTTTTAGGACTGCGGCGCCAGCCTTTTTCATCAGATAGGAAAATTGGGATACTGTAGACCCGATTTTTTAGTTCGGACTCACTGAGACAAAAAATTGCACCTTCCTGCAAGATCGGATATAATTCCTTCAATAGTTCGCCATCTAATGGTGCGACAGAAGAACCTTTACGGAAAAACGACCGCCGATCATTGACCCTTTCCAACACGACACGGGTCAATTTGCTGGCAAGGATACGATAGAACTCATCTAAATAGCGATAATATACTCGCATTGTTCCATTGCCCAAATTGAAGTACACGAAATTATTCTGTAACTTGTAAAAAAAAGGCGAATGCAGGTGTGTCCGCATATGACCAAAATAAAGCAGTTCTGAAATTTCTAATGGAGTTAGTTCTTTTAGCATTGCTAAATCATTAAAATCAATCCACTTGATTCCTTTGGATTGAGTGAAGACTTTGTTGTTGAAAAATTGTTGGACTTGTTCAGGACTATTAACGATCTTCAAACCTGTATGAGGCTCGTATTCTCCAGCTTCTGCAACAGGATCTAGCAATAACAAATGTTTAGGTTGATGGACGATTCCATCAACAAAATCGTTGGGTGAAAAACCTTTTGAGAGCACAGCATTACTTGTGGAATCGATGTAAGCAAATAACGTATCTGGCACAAATTTTCACCCTTTCTAATAGTCGTCACAATCATTTTAACTCAATAATAAAAAAAAAGCTCGTATCTTTTATTTTAAAATTAGATTACAAATGCCTTAAAAACTGCAACATTGAAGCACTTTGTTAACATTTAAAATCATTTTAATAAATAACAACTTTCTAATGCATTTATTTCTTTTTTTAATTTTTTTTCTATTAACTGAAAGTAGTATCACGGGAATTAATAGAGTATGATATGATTAGCGGGAGAAAGCGGGAGGCTTGAGATGAAGAAAAAAAGAAATTGGTTAATAAATATTTTTCTTTTCTTATTATTGTTAGTAGGTTTAGCTTTGATTTTCAACAATCAAATCAAATATTTTTTGATGCAATATAATGGCGAGCGCTATGCAGTAGCGAAAATAGACCGAGCCGAGATCGATAAAAATATGGAAAAAGAAGCATCCTTTGATTTCGATGCGGTGCAGCCAGCCAGTACAGAAGCAGTACTACAGGCACAGCTAAGCAATAAACGGCTGCCTGTGATCGGCGGGATTGCGATCCCATCGGTAGAGATCAATTTGCCGATTTTCAAGGGCTTATCCAACGAAGTGTTGCTCTATGGGGCAGGGACATTGTCGCCAGATCAGAAATTAGGCGAAGGAAATTATGCATTGGCGAGTCACCGTGCGGATCGCCCAGGCCTTTTATTTACACCGCTTGAGAGTGTCAAAGAAGGCGATTTGATTTATTTGACGGATCTGCATAATATCTACACCTATAAAACGACGCTGAAGGTTCGCGTTCAGCCGACTGAAGTAAAATATTTGGATGTGCAGCCGGACAAACAGCAGGTGACGTTGATTACCTGTGGTGAGATTGAAGGTGTGACGCGGATCATCGTACAAGGAGATCTTGTGGCTATGACACCAGTCAACAATGCAACAGATACAATGCGCAAGGCATTTGAGATGGAACAAAAAACCTATTAGAAGTTGTCGAGACAGGGAAATCACTTTTCTGTCTCGCTTTTTGTTTGTCCAGCTTTTCGCGATACCAATAAGTTGGAGAGTATAGACTAAACGATTCAGTCTATATCAATTGGCGAAATGTTGTTAGAAGGTATAGAAAATGAAAATTTATTAACCATTTGCCAGAAAACTTCAAAGTGCGCTTTGAAGTTTTTTGTTGGAGGAATATTTCTGATATACTAAAACAAATATACTGAGTTGATTTGACAGACGGCAAATCAGGGGAGGAAGCGATGGAGCTAAAAAGAATTTATGTATCGGATCTGTTAGCGGTTTGGGAAGAGTTCCAACAAACACATCTGCTTTTTCCTTTCTATGCGTCTCACGGACAGGCACGGACAGAATTTTTGGCGGCGGTCAAGCGCGGGGAAGGCTATTGGGTGCAAAAAAAATCCCAATGGCTGCTTGTAGACAAGACAGACAAAGGGGATGCTTGGCAGATCAATAATTTGCTCATCTCAGCGAATCTGGGCTGGCAGACGGCTTTTGTGCTGCTAGAAAATGCTGCCCGTCAAAAGTTTAAACAGGCGCTCCACTTGAGGCTGGATGCTAACTTGATTTTGCAGCAATGGCTAATCACAGAAGGCTATCAGCTGTCTAATGGTATGTGGCAAAAAGAATTGGTCTATCACACGGGATTGGTGCTGGGGGGCGGCGGTGCGCGAGGCTCCTATCAAATCGGTGTCTGGAAGGCCCTGCTAGAAAAAAATATTCAATTTGAAGTGATCACCGGAACCTCCGTCGGCGGCTTGAATGGGGCGTTGATCACACAGGGAGATTACAATCAGGCCTTAGCGCTTTGGGAAGAGATTGAGACGGATAAGGTTCTGGACATCACCTTTAAAGAAGTGGAGGAGCTGGACTTTTCAGCCCAAGTCGACCAATTGCGTACGTTTATTCGAACATCTTTGCGGCAACGCGGGGTTTCCTCCGAACCGCTCAGACGCTTATTGGAGGAACGTTTGGATGCCCGAAGAATTCAATCGGGCTGTCCTTTTTATGTCGTTGCGACAAAGGTCCCAGCTTTCCAAGAAGTTGTTGTGCCAATCCACCAATGTCCGAAAACAGAGATCATTGATTGGTTATTGGCTTCTTCGGCCTTCTTTCCTATGATGGCAATGGCGAAAATTAAGAACGAGCTCTATGTAGATGGCGGCTATCGTAATAATCTGCCTGTCGATATCGCTATGGAAAAACCAATAACGGAATTGATTGTCGTGGATGTTCATGGCCCCGGACTGGATAAAAAATATCGCTTACCGAATGAGATTGCCGAACTGGCTTTGGCGAGCCCGTGGAGTTTAGGCGATTTGTTGCTGTTCCAAAGTGCACGTTCATCGGAAAATATTGATCTTGGTTATTTGGAGGCTAAGCGAGCGTTTGGGGAACTGCAGGGCTATCGCTACTTTTTTAGTCGTTCTGCTGATTTTGAAACGATCACAAAGAAATTTTTGCGCTATCTAAAAACCAAAATCACGGTCAATTTGAGTTCGCTATATACCGAGCTGCAAAAATATTTCCCTCAAAGTGTTCCGATCGAGCTGCTTAGTTTAGCGTTTATGGAGTTTTTTGCCTATTGGGTAAAGGTCTCGCCGGTAAAGGTTTATACGCCGCAAGAGTTTGTCGAAACGATTCTGCAGCAATTCGAGATGCCGATCAAATTGAGTGCGAATTATTCGGTACAGGAGCAAATTGAAGATTTTCTTGAGAATCACAATGTTTTTTCAGATTATTATCAGGTGTTGCAGATCTATCAGCAGGATGGAGCGCTAGAGGCTGCGTATCGTCGTTGGCCGATTCCTACCATGCTTGCGCTCTTTTTCAAGTACCTGCGAGACGGCAATTTTATAAATGATCTGTTTGATGAGAAATAACCTTATTTATAGATAAGTAGGAGGAATTATGATGGCTGAATTTAATTATGAAATCGTAGAAGAAATCGCAGTTCTATCGGAGAATCCGAAGGGCTGGCGTAAGGAATTGAATCTGGTGAGCTGGAATGAACGTCCGCCAAAATTTGATTTGCGGGATTGGGCACCCGGTCATGAGAAGATGGGCAAGGGTGTAACCCTGAGCAATGAAGAATTTGCAGTGTTAAAAGAGACCTTGAGCAAGATGTAGAAGAGAGGATCAGAACAAATGAAAAGTATGACTGGTTACGGACAGGCGGCACAAACCAATGATACCTATGAGTTGAATATCGAATTGAAAAGCGTCAACAATCGATTCTTGGATTTGCAGATCCGGATGCCGAAGGAACTAAATCCTTTTGAAGCGCTGATTCGCAAAATCGCGAAGGAAAAAATCCAACGCGGAAGGGTCGATGTATTCATTAATTTGACGCCGTTGAAAAGTGGTAACAAGCAGGTTTCGGTGGATTGGATATTGCTGCAGCAATTAGTCGCTGAACTGCAAAATGGTGGGAAAGAACATTTTGGTGTTGTGGATTTTCCAGTCGATCAGGTTTTAGTCAAAGCAATGGAACAGTCTGATTTTGTCACCTTAGTCGATCAGCCGACCGAAGAAGACACGCTAGAAGAATTGGTCCAGGCTGTTACTGATAAAGCCTTCACCCAATTAGCGACCAGCCGTGAGCATGAAGGCGCTGGTATTCAAAAAGTTTTGGTTGAGTATGGCGGAAAGGTCCAAACCCTAGTCGCTGAGTTGAATGGATTCGTGACAGAATACGAAGCAGACTTCCAACAACGGTATCAAGCGAAGCTGGAAGAATATCTGGGCAATACCGTGGATCAAGATCGTTTATTGACAGAATTGGCGATTTTACTGGAACGCGGCGACATCCATGAAGAGCTGGACCGTTTGAGCATCCATTTAGAAAAGCTGGCGAAACTTTTGCAGACAACGGAGCCAGTCGGTCGCGAACTGGATTTCTTATTGCAGGAAATGAACCGTGAAGTCAATACGATCGGCTCAAAATCAAGTCCAATCCAAATCAAAGATATCGTTGTCCAATTGAAAACGATCCTAGAAAAAATTCGGGAACAAATCCAAAATGTCGAGTAGTTCTGTGAAATTTTATAAGAATTCAGAGGCTGCTTAGCGATGCCTCTTGAAATTCTCACAAAAAAAGTGCACAATAGGCGTTAGCGAAAAAGAGCATGAAAGGGCGTTAGTATGTCTGAACGAGGACTGTTGATTGTATTGTCGGGACCTTCCGGAGTTGGAAAAGGAACGGTCAGAAAAGCCATTTTTGAAAGAGATGATAATGAGTTCCAATACTCTGTCTCAATGACCACCCGTCCTATGCGGGAAGGGGAAGTTGACGGCGTCGATTATTATTTCCGTACCAAGGAAGAATTTGAGGCGATGATCGAAGCAGGCGAGATGCTGGAGTATGCTGAGTATGTCGGAAATTATTATGGCACACCGCTAACTTATGTAAACCAAACATTGGATGAAGGCAAGGATGTCTTTCTAGAGATCGAAGTCCAAGGAGCCCAACAGGTGAAAGAAAAAGTGCCAGACGGCGTCTTTATTTTTCTAACACCGCCAGATCTTGCGGAATTAAAAGCCCGCATTGTTGGCCGAGGCACTGATAGTCCTGAAGTAATCGAAGAACGGATGCGCGTTGCGCGCCAAGAGATCGAAATGATGGCTCTTTATGATTACGCAGTTGTTAATGACCAAGTACCAAAAGCTGTTGATCGAATCAAAGATATCATCATCAGTGAACACTACCGAGTTGACCGAGTAATTGGTAAATATATTAAAATGTTAAAGGAGATATAAGCTTATGATGTTAAAACCTTCGATTGATACGTTGTTAGACCATGTAAATTCAAAATATTCTTTAGTAATCTTAGCCAGTAAACGTGCACATGAATTAGATGCAGGTGCGCAGCCTACTTTGGATTCATTTGAATCTGTTAAAAGTGTGGGTCAAGCCTTAGAAGAAATCGATGCAGGTGCTGTGATCAATGATCCGCATCCAGAAATCAAACGTGAACGGTTGAAAATGGAAGAAGAAGAGCGCCACTTGCAGCGTGAACGTGATCAACGCGATCTAGAAGCGCGCATCCGCAACGAACAAAACTAGGCATAGATTTTTTCTTGCCGAAGAAGCGTAAATGGGATTGTACCAAATACTTTTGGCGCAGTCCCTTCTTTTTTGTGTCAAAGTTTTCCCTACATAGTTTCATAAACTTAGACGTACATAGTTGAAATCGAGTACAATATTCAAGAATGGAGGCGGAAAAATGAAATTAGCACAAGTGATTGTAGATGTGCCGGCAATGCAGACGGATCAACCGTTTAGTTATTTGATCCCGCCTCAATTAGCAGTAGAAGTCGGCATGCGGGTGGAGGTTGGCTTTGGTCCAAGACATGTTCAAGGTTTCGTTGTTGGTTTTGAGACTGCGCCAGAACCACTGCCAGATAATTTAAAACCGATTATTCGTGTGTTGGACTTAACGCCAGTTTTGAATCAGGAGTTATTGGCGTTGGCGGATTACATGAAAGAAACGACCTTTGCCTTTAAAGTGACTTGTTTACAAACCATGCTGCCTAGTGTGATGAAGGCAGATTATCAAAAACGGCTGTTTCTTGTTGAGGAAAATGCAGCCGTCCGAGCGAAATACTTTGGCGATTCAGATTCACTCACGTGGGAGGAGGCAGAAGCTCAGGGCTGGCTGAAAGAACTAGCAGTACTACGTGAACAAGGCATTGTTGAGCTGCGCTATGAAGTTCACACCAAAAACAAGGTGAAGACAGAGCGGTATATTAAACGAACTTTTGCACCAGAAAATAAAGATAAATTAAAAGCCGATTTACGTAAAAATTCCTATAAGCAAGAACAGCTGCTGGACTATCTAGCGGAGCTTTCTGAAGAAGAACTGATTGCTGTCAAACAAATGAAGGCGGAAGATTTTTCTTTAGCCAATTTGAATCAAGCAGAGAAAAAGGGCTGGCTGGAATTTGTGGCGGTAGAAAAATATCGCGATCCTTACGCTGAAAGAGAAATTGAACAAACTTCAGCACTGGATTTGAATGCAGAGCAAAGAACGGCTTATGAAGCCATCAGTCAAAAGAGCGATTCAAATGAACATCAGGTTTTTCTGTTAGAAGGTGTAACTGGCAGCGGCAAGACCGAAGTTTATTTGCAGGTGATTCAAGATGTATTGGCAAATGGGCAAACTGCGATGATGCTGGTACCGGAAATTTCTTTGACGCCGCAGATGGCGACGCGCTTCAAAGCCCGTTTCGGCAGTGAAGTAGCCGTTTTACACAGTGGCCTATCGCAAGGAGAGAAATACGATGAATGGCGTAAGTTAGAACGTGGAGAAGCGCATGTAGTAGTAGGAGCCCGTTCAGCGATTTTCGCTCCGTTAGAAAATCTTGGCGTGATCATCGTAGACGAAGAACATGAGACCAGCTATAAACAAGATGAGTCTCCGCGATACCACGCCCGCGATCTTGCGATTTGGCGCGGGAAATACCATCATTGTCCAGTCGTTCTTGGCAGTGCGACCCCTTCGCTAGAATCCCGTGCGCGAGGGCAAAAAGGGGTCTATCGATTATTGAAGCTGACAGAGCGAGCTAACGCCCAGGCAAAACTACCGACGGTTGAAATCGTTGATATGCGGGAAGAAATGCAGCGTCGCTTAAACTCTTCTTTTTCTGAAAGTTTAGAAGAGAAGCTGCGTGATCGCTTAGCTAGAGGTGAACAGAGTGTTCTTTTGTTAAACAGACGGGGATACTCCTCATTTGTGATGTGTCGAGATTGCGGCTTTGTGTTGCCTTGTCCCAATTGTGACATCTCTTTAACATTGCATATGGATACGAAAACGATGCGCTGCCATTACTGTGGTCACGAGGAAGGAATTCCCCATCGTTGTCCGAACTGCGGCAAGGATAAAATTCGCTACTTCGGAACCGGAACAGAAAAAGTGCAGGAAGAATTAGAAGAACTAATCCCTGAAGCTCGGGTTTTGCGGATGGATGTCGACACGACTCGCCGCAAAGGTGCCCATGAGAAGATATTGACGGCCTTTGGAGAGCGTGAAGCGGATATCCTATTAGGTACACAGATGATTGCCAAAGGTCTGGATTTTCCGAATGTGACGCTAGTCGGGGTACTAAATGCGGACACTGCATTGAATCTGCCGGATTTCCGTTCCAGTGAACGAACGTTCCAATTGCTGACGCAGGTTAGCGGTCGTGCGGGTCGCGGTGAAAAAGCCGGTGAAGTGATCATTCAGACCTTCAATCCAGAACATTATACGATTAAGCTGGCGCAGCATCATGATTACGAAAGCTTTTTTCAGCAGGAGATGCGGATTCGTCATCAAACAGATTATCCACCTTATTATTACACGGTGAAGGTGACCGTTTCCCATCAGGAAGAGATGCGGGCCGCCCAAAAAGCGTTCCAATTAGCGGAACAATTACGGAAACAGCTTAGTCCGCAAAGTATTTTATTAGGACCGACACCGGGAGCGATCTTACGAATTAAAAATCGCTACTATTACCAACTGATTATCAAATACAAAAACGAGCCAAAATTACAGGCTACTTTAGAAGATATTTTACAGGTGAGTCAAAAGGATCAGCGCCAAGGCTTATTGATCGCGATTGATAATGAACCTATGTACTTTATTTAGAGAGAAGGGATACAATGCGTTACCCAATTATTATTCATCCTGACGAACGATTATACAAAAAAGCGGAGCCGATCGAATATATTACGGATGAGATCGTCACTTTATTAGACGACATGTATGAAACGATGGTGGCTCACGACGGTATTGGCTTGGCTGCACCCCAGATCGGAAAAAATCTGCGTATTGCAGTGATAGAAGTGGAAGAAGGAGATCGTTTTGATTTTATCAATCCCGAGATTGTTGATCGTAAAGGGACGAGTATTGATGTTGAAGGCTGTCTTTCGATTCCAGAAACCTATGGAACGGTCGAACGCGCAGATGAAGTGACTGTGCGTTACTATGACCGTGAAGGTACAGAGATGGAAGTCACTGCTTATGGCTATTTGGCCCGTGCCTTTCAACATGAGATCGATCATTTAGATGGTAAGCTGTTCATTGATCAAGTGATTGAAATGATTACACCAGAAGATTTAGAAAGATATATGGAGGAACATGCCGATGACTAAAATTGTATTTATGGGAACCCCCGCCTTTTCAGTACCGATCCTTGAAAGCTTGATCGAGGCAGGCTATGATGTTGCTGCTGTTGTCACACAGCCAGATCGTCCAGTTGGTCGGAAAAAGATCATCACACCGACGCCAGTAAAGGAAGCGGCATTGAAGCATGATTTATTAGTTTTGCAGCCAGAAAAAATCAGTGGTTCTCCTGAGATGGAGAAGATCAAAGAATTAGCGCCTGATTTATTAATCACAGCGGCTTTCGGTCAATTTTTACCTGAGAAGCTATTACAAGTCCCTAGACTAGGAGCAATCAATGTTCATGCATCATTGCTACCTAAATATCGCGGAGGTGCCCCTGTACATTATGCGATCATGGAAGGTGAAGCTGAAACAGGCGTGACGATCATGGAGATGATCAAAAAAATGGACGCAGGCGGCATCTTCAGTCAACAAAAAATCGCCATCACGAAACAAGATGATGTCGGTACGATGTTTGAAAAACTTAGCCAAGTTGGAAAAGAATTACTGCTAAAAACATTACCAAAGATCATCTCTGGCGAACTAAAGCCAACACCGCAAAACGAAGAGGAAGCCACATTTTCTCCAAATATCAGTCGTGAACAAGAAGCGATCGATTGGCATAAGACAGCGGAAGAAGTTGATAATCAGGTTCGAGGAATGCATCCATGGCCGGTGGCATTTACGACCTATGAAGGTGCACGATGGAAGATTTTCCGCACGACACCTTTAGAAGAAACAACATCAGCAGCTCCTGGTACTATCATTAAACGTTCAAAAAAAGAATTACATATAGCCTGCGGAAATGGCAGTGTTTTGGCAATTGACGAACTGCAGCCAGCCGGCAAAGCCAAGCAAGCGATCCAAGCCTTTCTAAACGGCAGTGGTCAAGCAGTTGCTGAAGGGCAGCAGGTGGGCTAGATGGCAAAAATTCCCAAAAAATTATTACGCTCAGTCCGTTTTACCGCACTTGAAGCGATCGAACGGATCAATCGTGGCGGTGCTTATTCCAATCTACTGTTGAACGAATTGATTCAAAAGAACCAAGTCGATGGGAAAGACACCGCTCTATTAACCGAGCTTGTTTATGGCACGCTCAGCCGCCAGCTTTTATTAGCGTATGATATTGAACCTTTTATCAAAAAGGCGAAGAAAGTTGATCTGTGGGTCAAAAGCTTATTGCAGCTATCGATTTACCAAATGCTCTATTTAGATCGAGTCCCAGACCATGCGATTATTAATGAAGCGGTGGAAATCGCTAAAGCGAAAGGAAATCCTGGCACGGGAAAATTTGTCAACGGTGTCCTGCGCTCATTTCAACGTGAAGGCGCACCATCGTTGGAGCTGATTCAAGACCCAATTGAACGTTTGGCAACAGAGATTAGTCTACCGAGATTTCTCACAGAAAAATTTGTGTCAGAAATTGGTGAAGAAGAGACACGTAAATTGGGCTTGTCCTTATTGGAACCTAGTCGGGTCAGTGCTCGGATTGATCCGCGGTTCTTAACGCGTGCAGAGGCGATCGAAGCTTTGGAAGAAGACGGAATTGAAGCGCGCCTCAGTGAACTTTCGCCTTATGGCATTGTAGCCGATAAGGGATTTCTAGCCGGTAGTGAATTATTCCAAAATGGCTGGCTGACGATTCAAGATGAGAGCTCGATGTTGGTTGCTCAAGCGATGCAGATCAAACCAGGTCAAAAAGTTTTGGACGCCTGTGCAGCACCAGGCGGAAAAACAACGCATATCGCTGCTTTGCTGCAGGATGAAGGCTCAGTGACCGCTCTGGACATTCATGATCATAAGCTGAAATTAGTCCAGGAGAATGCGGAACGTCTGCGAGTAGCAGATATGGTTGTGACGAAGAAAATGGATGCCCGTGAAGCGGCAGAAAATTTTGAACCAGAAAGTTTTGACCGTATCTTGGTAGATGCGCCATGTTCAGGTTTAGGCTTGATGCGTCGAAAACCGGACATCAAGTATCAGAAAAAACCACAAGATTTTGTTCAATTGCCCAAAATTCAACTAGAAATTTTAAAGAATTGCGCTCCCACATTGAAATCAGGTGGAATTATGGTATACAGTACATGTACAATTGCAAAAGAAGAGAATCAAAAAGTGGTGGCTGAGTTTTTAGCAACTCACCCTGAATTTGAAAAAATTGAACTAGATTTAGAAATGAAACTACAGCCGGCGATCCAAGATCAAATGTTGGTTTTATATCCAGAAATGTTTATGACGGATGGCTTTTTTATTTGTGCAATGCGAAAAAAATAGAAAAAATGAGGTGGACAAAAGGATGGAGATCCAATTTCAATCAGACATCGGCAAGCGGCGCAATATGAATCAAGACTATGCGAATGTATTTACTAATCAAGCAGGAATGTATTTGGCGATATTAGCTGATGGCATGGGCGGTCATTTAGCTGGCGATGTTGCTAGTAAAATGGCGGTTGACGGTTTAGGCGCTGCTTGGTCAACCTCGACTATCGCACAGCCGGAAGAAGCCGCTAAATGGTTTTCAACTGAAATCCAAAATGTCAATGAAGCAATCTATCAAGAAGGAATTGCTCATCCAGAAATGCAGGGAATGGGGACAACGATTGTCAGCACGGCGTTGTTAGATGAAAAATTTGTGTTGGCTCACGTTGGTGATAGCCGGGCATACTTGATCCAAAATAATCAATTACAACAGTTGACAGATGATCATTCCTTGGTCAATGAGCTGCTGAAGTCTGGGGAAATTACTGCAGAAATGGCAGCAATCCACCCACAAAAAAATGTGTTGACTCGTTCAGTGGGGATCGCAGGGACGATTAAGACAGATATTTCAGAGCATCAGTGTCATCAGGACGATTATTTGTTATTGTGTTCAGACGGATTGACCAATATGGTGAGTGAAGAAAATATTTTAGCAATCGTGGAAAGTGATCAAACATTGGAAGCGAAGACCAAGCAGCTGATTAATGCAGCCAATGATGCTGGCGGTGCGGACAATATCACCGTTTTGCTGATCCATTTTGAAGGGGAGGCTCGTCCATGATTGAAATAGGCAAATTGGTCAATGGACGTTACAAAGTTATCGCCAATATCGGCAGCGGCGGTATGGCAAACGTCTTCTTGGCCCACGATTTGATTTTGGATCGTGATGTTGCCATCAAAATATTACGCTTTGACTTTCAAAATGATCAAACTGCAATTCGCCGTTTTCAGCGTGAAGCTTTAGCGGCAACCGAGATGGTTCACCCGAATATCGTAGGAGTATACGATGTGGATGAAGAAGACGGTATGCAGTACTTGGTCATGGAATATGTAAAAGGGATGGACCTGAAACGCTATATTCAAATGCATCAGCATATTCCTTATGGCAAGATTGTAGATATCATGGAACAAATTCTATCTGCAGTGAGCCTAGCTCATGCTCATGGTATTATTCACCGTGACTTGAAGCCGCAAAATATTTTGATGGATCAGGCAGGCGTGGTGAAAATCGCAGACTTCGGTATCGCGATCGCCTTATCTGAAACCTCTCTGACCCAAACGAACTCCATGCTGGGCTCGGTGCATTATTTATCACCCGAACAAGCCCGCGGCAGCATGGCAACGAAGCAATCAGATATTTATGCATTAGGGATTATTTTGTATGAAATGATCACCGGCAGTGTACCATTCGATGGTGAATCTGCTGTAACGATCGCATTGAAGCATTTCCAAGATGAGATGCCTTCAGTAAAAGGCTTTGATCCAGAAGTCCCGCAAGCTTTGGAAAATATCGTGATGCATGCCACTGCGAAGGAACCGGCTGATCGGTATAAAACGGCAGAAGAAATGGCAGCAGACCTTTCAACAGCGTTAACTCCAGCGCGGGCAAACGAATTGCCGTGGCGACCAACAGTGATGCTAGATGAAACGAAAGTGCTGACACCGATTCAACCGGAAGATATTCCAGCTGAAAAGCCCAAAGAAGAAACTCCGGAGCCAGAAGAAAAACCAAAAAAGAAAAAGGGCAGAAAACGCCTGATTATCATTTTTTTATTACTGATGTTGGGAATTGGCGGAGTGGTCGGTTACCTGCTGACGAGCTCAGCCGAGATATCGGTTCCGCAGGTTGAGAATATGACTGAGGCGGAAGCACGTGCAGCTATCAAAAACGCAAACTTGTCGGTGGATAGTAAGACCTCAGAAGTCTCAAGTGACACAGTTCAAAAAGGCCGCGTCGTTAAAACTAATCCAGCAGCTGGAACAATGGTCAAAAAGAGTCGTTCCGTGCGACTATTCGTCAGTTCAGGTACGCAAGAAGTGTCTATCAAAGACTATGAGGGCGAATCGATCGAAGATGCACAAGAAGATTTGGTCGATATTGGATTTGCTGAGAAAAACATCCGCATCAAGAAAATAAATGATGACAATGTCGCTGTCGATCAGATTATCAGTCAAAGTCCTAGAGAAGGAACAAAGTTAAATCCGAAAACAGATGAAATTACCTTTGAAGTATCTAAAGGACCAAAAACCTTTAAGATTGGACAGTATTCAGGCATGACTTATGTGCAAGCGAGAGAAAACCTATTGGAACTTGGAATTGCAGAAAGACAAATCATTGTGAACTATGAATCGAGTGAGACAGTTGCAGCGGAAGTAGTTATTAGTCAGGATCCAGTAAGTGGAACAGCGCTTAAATCAACCGATACAATCACTTTGACGGTTAGTTCTGGAACTGCTTATGTTGAGCTAGAAGATTTAGCTGGTCAGGACAAAGGAACTGCAGAGGCGACACTAACTAATAGTGGTCTGAAGTATACAGAGGTGGAAGAGTTTTCCGATGATGTGGAAGCTGGAAAAGTTACGCGGACAGATCCTGGAGCAGGCTCTAGCTCGCTTAAAAAGGGTGACACTGTGACGCTCTATATCTCCAAGGGACCAGAAAATAAGGAAACGAGTTTCGATGTGACCATATCAGCTAAGTTCACCGGTTCAGAAGATAAACAAGATATCATAACTGTAAGAATAAAAGATGCAAAAAATGCTAATTTAACGGAAGTTTTGAGTTTTCCGTTAGACAAAAACACTGATTCAGCATCACCAACAGTATCTGTAACAACGACTGAGGGGAATCCAGCTACGATCGAGGTTCAACGAAATGGGAATGTAGTGATGACTAAGAATGTACAAAAAGCTGAAACAATTACCATATCATAAAAAGAAGCCTTTCCTATTTTTTTAGGAAAGGTTTTTTAGGTCATTTGTACTGAAATAGGTTTTGAAGTATGCTACAATAAAAAGGAAATTGAAGGATGGTATACGGCTTGAAAATCGAACTAGTTTTCATCGGAAAATTAATTCTTTAATGTGAAAAAGTCGTGGTTTTTCAGTTAGATAAAGGAGATGAGACGAATCAAAGGACAGATTCGTAAGGCTTTAAGTGGTTTTTATTACGTTGCCAGTGAAGGAAAGATTCATCAAACGCGTGCCCGCGGAAATTTTCGAAAAAAAAAATTAACACCTTTGGTTGGGGATGAAGTGGTCTTTAGCAGTGAAGAGAATAGTGAAGGCTACATTCTCGAGTTGCTGCCGCGCAAGAATGAGTTAGTGCGTCCGCCAGTTGCTAATGTCGATCAAGGGGTCATTGTGACTAGCTTAGTGGAACCGAATTTTTCATACAATCTGTTGGATCGTTTTTTAGTGACGTTGGAAAATAAATACATTCATCCAATCATCTATTTATCCAAAACAGATTTAGTTGCTGACCAAGTCTTGGTGGATGAAATTCGATCAGTCTATGAACCGCTTGGTTATCCCGTAATCGATGGCGAACAAGACAAACAAAAACTGACAGATCTGTTTGCCGATAATTTGACTGTCTTTATGGGGCAATCAGGAGCCGGCAAGTCCACCTTATTGAACGATGTTTCGCCCGATTTGAATTTGGAAACAGGTGAGATTTCTGATGCGCTAGGACGAGGTCGTCATACGACACGACATGTAGAACTCTTAGATTTGTTTAACGGTTTGGTCGCCGACACTCCGGGATTCAGCTCGATTGATTTCTTAGAAATATCTGCTGAAGAACTACCCAAAGAGTTTCCTGAATTTCGCGAAGCCGCACCAGAATGTCGTTTTCGTGAATGCCGACATGTAAAAGAACCAGGCTGTGAAGTGAAACGTCGATTGGAAGAAGGCAAAATCGCCCAAACACGTTATGATAATTATTTACAGTTTCTGCAGGAAATCGAAAAGCGCCGTCCTATTTATAAAAAGAATAAATAATTATTAGATGTTATATATAATGCGTATGTAACTACATACGGCTTTGAACTTAGACTTTTTCTGTAAAGAAAAATAAAAACATTAAAATGAAAAAGGATGTCAGTCCAACTATTCGCAGTTCAGCTGTGATAAGAAACAGCTGAAATGTGTAGAAATTATAAGGTAAGAGAAACCTAGTTGGATGATATACGGCTTGAAACTCAGACTTATTTTTTCTGTAAAGAAAAATAAAAACATTAAAATGAAAAAGGATGTCAGTCCAACTTTTCACAGTTCAGCTGTGATGAGAAGCAGATGGAATGTGTAGAAATTATAAGGTAAGAGAAACCTAGTTGGATGATATACGGCTTGAAACTCAGACTTATTTTTTCTGTAAGGAAAAATAAATACATTAAAATGAAAAAGGAGTAAACATTATGAAAATTGCCCCATCGATTTTGAGTGCAGATTTCGCCCGTCTAGGCGAAGAGGTAAAAATGGTAGAAGATGCAGGTGTCGATTACATTCATATTGATGTGATGGATGGGAATTTCGTACCAAATATTTCTTTTGGTCAAGTTGTCGTGAGTGCCTTACGTCCTGTTACTAAATTGCCACTAGATGTTCATTTGATGATTGCTAATCCAGAAAACTATATCAACGATTTTGCCAAAGCGGGTGCCGACATTATCATGGCTCATGTGGAAGCTACAACGCATATTCATCGTGTGATTCAAATGATCAAAGCAGCAGGTGTTAAGCCAGGTGTTGTATTGAATCCAGGAACACCAGTTGAATCGATTAAATATGTTTTAGGTGATGTCGATCAAATCTTAGTGATGACGGTCAATCCAGGATTTGGAGGACAATCGTTCATCGAGAGCCAAGTTGAAAAGATCGCAGAATTGAATCGTTTACGTAAAGAAAATGGCTATCATTATGAAATAGAAGTTGACGGTGGAATTCAACCTGAATCAGCCAGAAAATGTGCAGAGGCGGGTGCGGATGTGTTTGTCGCTGGCTCATACATCTATGACGCAGAAAACCCACAAGAAAAAATCAATGCGCTGCGAGCAGCCATCGACTAATGAAAATTTTACTTGTTGCAGGCGGTGATCCCAATCACTGGCCTGCTTTTTCAAATGATTTTGATAAGGTCATTGGAATCGATCGCGGCAATTTATTCCTTTTGCGTCAGGGAATCGTGCCAGATTTAGCGATCGGTGATTTTGATTCATTGAACGAAGCTGAAAAAGAAGAAGTATTCAGTCAAGTTGTAGAAGTACAGACGTCACCCGCAGAAAAGGATGATACAGACACCCAATTAGCGTTGACGACTGCTTTTGAGCGCTACCCTAATGCGGAAGTAACGTTGATCGGGGCAACAGGTGGACGTTTAGATCACCTATTAGCGAATCTTTGGCTTGGTGTTGAGCCGCGGTTTTTACCTTTTTTGCGCCAGATAAAAATATCGGATCAGGGAAATGATGTTAGTTATATTGCTTCAGGGACTCATCAAATTGCTAAAAATCCGGAAATGAAGTATGTTGCGTTTTGCTGTTTGACTCCTGTAAAGAAACTGACATTAAAAAATCTGAAGTATGAACTATCAGCAGTTGATTTTTTACAACCGACTAGTTTAGCTAGTAATGAGTTCATGACAGGCGATGCTGAAGTAAGCTTTTTGGATGGGTTGATTGCTGTAATCCAGAGTCGTGACATTTAGGAGCGGAGTTGAGAATCGTTTTTTTTGAAACGAATTCGCCGCTCTTTTTTTATTTGTGAGAGATACTAAAATTCTCTAAAATCAACCGCCTCTGCTTTTTAATCCCCTCATTTAGTGGTAAAATTCAATCTATATTATAGCGTTCAGAGGTGCCTAAGTGAGAAAGTTTAATCCAAATAAAAATATTATTATCATGTTAATTGTTGTTATTATTGTCGTGGCAACTGTCTCGATCACCGCAGCAAATCGCGCGAAGGACAGCGATACGAATATTGTTCAATCGACTATCAATGACACGATCAGTGTTGTTGACAAAGTAATTACTGCACCAGGACGTTGGTTAAATAGCGGAGCTGAATCTGTTTCTAACTTGATCAACACATATGAAGAAAACCAAAAATTGAAAAATGAAGTTGATAAATATGATGAAGTGAAGCAGCAAACGAAGAATCAAGCGCAAGAAATTGAAAGATTGAAAGACGAGCTTGAACTAAATCAAACATTGACCAGTTATGAAAAAGTTACCGCAAACGTCATTACTCGTTCACCAGATACATGGCAAGATATGCTGATCGTCGATAAAGGCAGCAGTGATGGTGTGGAAGGAAACATGGCGGTCATGTCTAATAAGGGCTTGATTGGTCGAGTGATGGAAGTAAATGCTCATTCATCTAAGATTCAATTACTAACTTCTGATAATAAAAGTAGTAATTATTTTCCAGTGAAAATAAGTTCAAATAAAGGAAATTCTTTTGGCATCTTAAACAAATATGACGCAAAAGCACAGCAATTGATTGCGTCGGAAGTTCCTGAAGATCAAGAGATTAAGGAAGGCGATGTTGTTCAGACTTCTGGTCTGGGTGGGAATTCACCAGCTGATCTGCCTATCGGTACAGTCGCTAAGGTTAAACCGAACAGCACTGGGATAAATCAAGAAGTTTACATCAAACCTTATGCACAAATGTATGATATTTCAGTCGTAACAATCGTCCAAAGAATGGCGGGAGTAACTGAATGATTAAACGAACAACATTGAAATATATTTCGCCCTTCTTATTATTTTTCTTGTTTCTGTTAGATGCCCACGTGACCCGGTTGATCACATCTTGGACAAATAACGTCTATGTCGCAAATGCGCACTTGGCACTGTTAGTCTTGCTGATCATCTCGCGGATCGTTGATGAACGGTTTTTGTTAGGAACTTCTCTAATTTTAGGGATTTTGTATGATCTATACTATATTGGAGTTATCGGCATTTATGCTGTGATTTTTCCGGTGCTGGTCATGTTGCTCTATTTCTTTAAGAAAACTATTCAGCAAAATATTTTAACACTTTTTTTTACGATCGTAATAAGCGTTACGCTTTTTGAACTAATCAGTTTATTATTGCAAACTATTTTCGGTTTGACAGGAGTCAGCAGCAACTTTTTTGTCCCCCGTTATCTAGGTCCGACATTGCTTTTTAATATTCTGACTTTTGTAATTTTAATTTTCCCATTAGAGAAAATTTTGATTGGACCTTCCGAGCAAGAGCTTGATGTATAAAGGAAAATCCAAACATGCTAATGAATATAAAAAAACAGAAGAAATTTTCTTCTGTTTTTTTGTCGACTCGATTTGTAACTAAAAAATAGCGAATTGAAATGTTTTTGTAACAAAGCTATTATCTGCATGACATACTGCTATGGTAAACTCATCAATGTGTTAGAAAAAAGTCTAATAAAATTCAAAAATAAATTTGAGTAGTCGGAGGACATTAGAGTGAAAAAAAGTTTGTTATCAGCATTAATGGTATGTTCAGTAACATTAAGCGCATTAGCAGCTCCAGCCGCAGCTTCTGCCGATGAATTTGATAGTAAAATTGCTGATCAAGATGCAAAAATTTCAAGTTTACAAAATCAACAAACCGATGCACAATCACAAATCAGTGCATTAGAAGGTGAAGTTGCTTCAATTAACGATAAAGCCCAAGGGTTATTAAACGAACAAGCATCATTGAGAGAAAAATCTCAAGAATTACAAAAGCAAATCGAAACGTTAGAAAAACGTATCGAAAAACGTTCCGCTGCAATTAAAGAGCAAGCGCGTGATACACAAGTCAAACAATCATCAGGCACGAATGTTATTGATGTAGTATTAAACGCTGAATCATTTACTGATGCTGTCAGCCGTGTTCAAGCTATGACGACGATTGTCAAAGCAAATAACGACCTTGTTGAACAACAAAAAGCGGATAAAGCAGAAGTAGAACAAAAACAAGCTGAAAATCAAAAACAACAAGAGCAAATCACAGCAAACCAAGCTACTTTGGAAAGCCAAAAAGGTGATTTGATAGCGAAACAAGCAGACCTTAATGTTCAAACAACAACTCTAGCAGCCGAACAAGCTACTGCTGAAGATGAAAAAGCAAGCTTGAAAGAAAAACAAGAAGCTGCAATCAAAGAACAACAACGTGTTCAAGAAGAAGCGCGCAAAGCTGCAGAAGCACAAGAAGCTGCTAAAAAAGCTGAAGCGGACGCTAAAGCAAAAGCTGATGCAGATGCAAAAGCAGAAGCAGACCGTAAAGCACAAGAGGAAGCTGCTGCTAGCACGACGACTACTGAAAGTTCAACTGTTGAGTCTTCATCTACAGTTGAATCTTCAACAACCGAACAAACACAATCTAGTACAGTAGAATCATCAGCAACTGAATCTTCAAGTGACGATAATTTCCAAGGTGGCGGTGCGACACCAACGACACCTTCTAACACTGAAAATTCAGGCTCGAATGATCAAGGTTCAACTTCTTCATCAACAAATAACCAAACGCCATCAACACCGGCACCAACTCCTACACCAAGTCCAGCTCCAGCACCATCTGGAAATGGTTCAGGCGTAGTTGCTGAAGCAATGAAATATATTGGGACACCGTATGTATGGGGTGGAAAAACACCTGCAGGATTTGACTGTTCTGGTTTTACTTCATATGTATTCCGTCAAGCTACTGGACGCGAAATCGGCGGCTGGACAGTGCCTCAAGAATCAGCTGGAACTCGTATCTCAGTTGGTGAAGCTCAAGCAGGAGATTTATATTTCTGGGGTAGCCCTGGTGGTACATACCACGTAGCTATCGCAATGGGTGGCGGACAATATATTCACGCCCCTCAACCTGGCGAAACAGTTACAGTAAGTTCTGTAAGCTATTATGCACCAAGCTTTGCAGTTCGTATGTAATCTAATTTAATCAATCGTGACCGGTACGAATTTCGTACCGGTTTTTTTAATGGAGGAAAAGCAATGCAGAAACAATTGAAAAATGGTAATTTTTATTTAGGTCTTGCTATTTTAATGATGGCTATTTTATTTATTAGTTCTTCGATGACTTATCAACAGCAAAGTCAGGTATCCTTGATTCAAAGATTACTAGTAAATGAGCCATTAAAAGGCTTTTTCAGCCAGATTTCTTTTGATTACGCGGGCAGCGAAGTGAGTATTTCAGCAAAAGGTTATGTCAAATTTGTTGAATTCTTTATTCGAAAAGGCGCGCATTTTATGACGTACTTTGTTTTAGGTGGAAGTCTATACTTAGGATTATTACCTAAATTGAAGCAAAAATCATCGGTCTTAGGTCTGCTTTTCGCTTGGTTGGCTGCGACAGGTTATGCAGCAACGGACGAATTTCACCAGATGTTGACTGGTGGGCGTACACCGTTGTTTCAAGATGTCATGCTCGATTCTTGCGGCGCGCTAACAGCCTGCTTGATCATTATTGCTTTTCGGACTATTCGCAAAAAGCGTTAATAAGGGTTTTTCTTGACGAAAGTGGCTTTCAGGCAGACAATGATAAAGATGATAAAATAATTGGAGGTATGTATCATGTCAGGACATAGTAAATGGAACAATATTCAAGGGCGAAAAAATGCTCAAGATGCGAAAAGAGGAAAAATCTTTCAAAAGATTTCACGGGAAATTTATATGGCAGCAAAAGCCGGCGGTCCTGACCCGAGTACGAATGCAGCGTTACGATTAGTGATAGATAAAGCCAAGTCTGCGAACATGCCTAATGATAATGTCGATCGGGCAATCAAGAAGGCTACATCAGCTGGCGAAGGTGAACACTACGATGAAATTACTTATGAAGGCTATGGTCCAGGCGGAGTTGCGATACTTGTTCATACGCTAACTGATAACCGCAATCGAACTGCTACAAATGTTCGTGTGACTTTCTCAAAAAATGGTGGAAACTTAGGTGAGACTGGCTCAGTCAATTACATGTTTGATCGTAAAGGATATATTGCTATCGAGCGTAAGGATCTATCAGTAGATGAAGATACGATGTTTGAAAAGGTGCTTGAAGCTGGCGCAGAGGACATGGAGATTCAGCCGGAAGTATTTGAAATCTACACTGCAGCTGAAGACTTCACTAGTGTGCGCGATCAACTAGAGGCCGATGGTTTTACTCTAGCTCAAGCAGAACTGACTATGATACCACAGACAACCGTTAGTTTGGATGAAGAGCAGCAAGCGAAGCTTGATCGTTTAGTTGAGAAATTAGAGGATGACGATGATGTTTCAGAGGTATTTACATCTGCGGAATAAGGGATAATCCTTCAAAAAAATAAAGAAAAAAACCAGCGAAACTTTCGCTGGTTTCAGACTGTAGACAAAAGACGTCCCAAACTCGCAATTTGAGTTTGGGACGTCTTTTTATCTGATTTCTTTCGAAATTCAGGACAAAAAAATAAAGGCTC
>NZ_JAWGOQ010000006.1:0-150108 GCF_032555305.1 Enterococcus sp. | reverse complement strand
CGACAATGATTGTGATTTCATAAAGTTTCTCCTCCTAAGAATACGTTTCCATTTTATTGTTTTAAAAACTAACTCCTCTTATATTATAATCCATGAAACGGCTTAAAATAACTCTATCTTTTTAGTAAAAAAAATATTTTTGACAACAAAAAAGGACCAAATGATTGATCCTTTTTACATATTTCTTCTATCAAGACTTTTATCGTTCTTGCATCGCTGGTAATTCATTTTTACTTAGTTTGTTTAAGTAAGGAATCATCATGATCACACCAGCAACGAAGGCGGTCCCTTCTGTAATTGTCATAGACCAAATCAAACCATTCAAGCCGTAAAAATGATGCAGCAGCAAGACGACCGGAATGAAGAAGGTTCCTTGGATCGTTGACATCACGCCCGTCTGCGCACCGAAACCAGACGCTTGGAAGATTCCAGTGAATAAACCGGAAAAACCATTAAAGACGGAAGAAACCAATTGTGCAGCCAGGATTGTTAGGCCTACTTGGATCACCCGAGGGTCACTAGTAAATAGGCCCATTACAGGTGCGCGGAACAGGTAAACAGCTAGAGCAAAGATGATCGAGATACCACCGATCCACAGAGAAACCTCCTTCAATGCTTCTTTTAAACGTTTCGTATTGTGAGCAGAGAAGCTATAGGCGAATAACGGCATTGCTCCTAAGAACAGCCCCATCGTCAAAAACTCAGGTAGTTGAGTAATTCGAACCGCGATACCAAAGCTGGCTACAACATTGTCGCCGTACTGTACAGAAAAATTGTTCAATAGCAGCGTTGTCACGATCATAAAAGCCGATTTGAATAATTCAGAAACACCGATTTTGTAAATCTCCAATTGATCTTTGATTGAAATCTTGAAATGCTTCAAAAAGCCCTTCAAGGATTCACTTTTATTTTCCAAGAACCAGACATAGTAAGCCGTTGAAGCCAAGTTTGCCAATACCGTTGAAATACCGGCTCCGATCACATGCATGTTAAAGACTAAAATCAATAATGCATCTAGCGCGATACTAACGGCTACACTGATAAACATTCCATACATTGATTCCTTTGAAGCCCCTTCTGAACGAACCAATTGCTCCAAAGCAAAGTTCAAGACAAAGGCAAAACCACCAGCAAATAGTATCGTTGAATATTGCTTAGTATAGAGTATCGTTTGGCTATCTGCCCCAAGTAAATGAACAAAAGGATTCATAAAGATGATCGCTGCGATTCCGATAATCACGCCAAGAATAATGCTTGTATAGAAGGAATAGCCAGCAACTTTCCGACCTTTTTGGGTATCGCCGCTACCAAGCAGGCGCGTTATAAAAGTTCCGCCGCCAACCCCAAACATATTCCCGACAGCCATCAAAATGATCGTGATCGGCATCGCCAAAGTAATCGCGGACATCATATTTGTATCGTGGATCAAGCCGATAAAATAGGCATTGATCAAATTGTAGACCGTCGTAGCCGAGATACCTACCATCATCGGGATCGACAGATGTACGATGGCTTTACGGATCGGACTTTCTTTTAAGTAGTAAATGTTTGATTCATTAGCGTCAAATTCTTCCATGATAATTCCTTCTTCTATTAGATTTTTAATTGTTAGATTTCTAACTATTTAGCTGCAAGCAGTTACTCGCTGCTTGTTAATTAGAGGCTGCGATCGATTTTTCTTAACAGCTCTGTCAATTGTTGGACTTCCTCTTCCGTCAACGCGTGGACCAATTCTTTTTCCGCTGCATAAAAGGCTTCATTGGTTTCGTCAACTAACGCTTTTCCCTTAGGCAGTGCGTAAATGTTTTTTTGCCGCTCGTTGTCTTCTGGGATTCGGCGCTCGATGTAACCCTTTTTTTCTAATCCCTGCAGCATACTCGTGATGCTTGCGCCGCGGCGCTGAAATACTTCGGCTAAGTCCTTTTGAATCAAGCCCTTGTCTTCGTTTTGAGCGATATAGGAGATCATCCGTCCCTGCTGAGGACTGATATCCATATCTTTGACGCGTTGCTCCATCGATTCACGGGACTTATTCATAATTGAACGCATCAAATTTGAAACGACCATTCTATCCAAAAGAATTCCTCCTTCGCTGAAAATTAGATATCTAACTGTTCGAAAAGAATATACACGCCGTCAAAAAGTTTGTCAATCAAAAACATTCACATTCTAATAATTAGCAATCTAACTATTTGTTTTTTTTAGAGATGCAACTAATTGATGCTAGAAATAACACTATTAAAACCTCAAACAACGATTCATCTAGGTTCTTTTGCACTAAAAATTTTATTTGATTATTAATTTACTTAATAATGATCAAAAATGTTTATAAATATAGTATTATTTAAGTACACATATATTCTTAAATAATTTATTTTCCTATTAATGGATAGAAGGAGGGCAACAAATGAAGAAGCACATGGGGGTCAAGCTTGGGGTTACATTCGCATTACTATTTAGTTTTCTATTTTCTACTCCAACACAGTATTATCAAGTAGAAGCAGCGAAAACAAAGACTGAAAAAAAGGTAAAGATCAAACGAACAGCCAACAAAAAAGTAACTGTCAAAGTCAAAAAGTATATTGATGGCGATACAACCCGGTTCAAATTGAAAAATGGTAAGAATGTTACAGCAAAGTATTTACTGATCGACACACCTGATCTAAAAAAAGAGAGTCCTTATGCAAAAGAAGCGAAAGCACGGACAAAAGAACTCCTTAAAGATGCCAAAAAGATCCAGATCGAATACGACAAAGGTAAGAAGCGCGACAGTAAAAAACGCGAATTGGTTTATGTCTGGGTGGATGGCAAGCTCGTTCAGGAAACACTTGCCGATGAAGGCTTAGGAATGGTTCGCAGCACCAAAGGAAAAAATACGAAATACTTGGACCAAATTAAAAAAGCAGAACAAAAAGCCAAAGAACAAAAGCTCAATATTTGGAGCATCGAAAATTATGCGCAGGCAGATAAAGGCTATAGTCAAGCGGCTGTCACTGCACATGTGAAAGCACTTGAAAAAGAATTAGAAGCCAAGGCAGCCGAAGAAGAACGGCTACAAAAAGAACAAGAAGCAAAAGAAGCCGAAGAAAAGCGGGCGGCGGAGCAAGCCGAGGCAGCTAGAAAAGCCGAAGAAAAACGAATCGCAGATGAAGCGGCCGCGGCTAAAAAAGCGGAGGAACAGCGCCTTGCCCAAGAAGCTGCAGCTGCAGAACAAGCACAACAGCAAGCCCAAGCAGAGGCTGAAGCAACAGCTCGCGCTCAGCAGGAAGCGCAGGCTCAGCAAGCCGCGGAACCCGCTCAAGGACAGACAGTCTACGTCACTCCAACAGGCAGCAAGTATCATACTCATAAATGCGGCAACGGCACATATTCACCAGCAACCTTGGAGGAGGCTCAAGCCCGCGGATTGACACCGTGTTCGAAATGTTTTTAATCTGATCTAAAAGAGGGATGCCGAACTGGCATCCCTCTTTCCTATACTCCGCCGCTATCCACGGTCTCAAAGTTCTCCACTCCTCCGAGATTGTCAATTTGAAATTTGGCTTCGTCCTCGTTATAGCGCAAAGTGGCCTTCTTATAACGGAAAACTTGGTTTATATCATCCGTATCGTCGGTGAAGATGGTATCATAATAAATCAAGTATTGAACGGTATACACATCCTTACCAGTCATGCTGACAGCTTCTACTTTAGCCTTCGCATCGACCCGTGATTTTTTATCCCCCGTCCGAATGTCGTTGATAAACTTCTCGAAGTCTTTTTCATCCCCGTTACTCAAGCCGTTCACGAAATATTCTGCTAATTCGCTTTTTTCAGACGCACCGAAATCACTGTACTTCGAAGTATAGCCTGAAAGGTCGCTGTACAAATTATCCAAGAAATTCTGTACATCTGTTTTGGATTGGACATTGTCAAAATCCAGATTGATCTCTGAAGCATAACTATCCACGTCGTAATCATCTGCTAAAAATTCACTAGCAGCAATCCGATAAGTATCACTTTTCAGCTGATCATTCCCCGTTTTAAAGGAAGTCTGCACCTCCATCCCCTGATGCCAGACCACATCCTTGATCTCCGCTTGCCCATTTTGAATCGTTCCCACTTCTTTGTCATTCAGCAGCACCTTGGCTCCGTCGATATTCGACGTGACCTTAAAGGAAATTTTGTGCAGATTGATGGCGATATGACTGTCTGTCTCAAAATCAGGATTATGATAGCGGATCAAAGCTTGAGTAGATGTGGATTTTTCGCTATCCAAATTCCCTTCAACCTTATAGCTGCCCGGTGTCAGCGGCCCCCAAGTCGTCTGATAGTTACTGCCTTTGGATGTCGCCAATTTTTTATCATCTAACGACAGCTGCATATCTGCCTGATCTGTCATAACCGTTAAATAGACTGGCTGGATTACCAGCTGGTAACGCGGAAATATTCCCAGATACTTCCCTTTTCGTTGAACCGAAAAATCCTCCAACTGTCCCGGATTATTCTTTAAATCCCTTAGAAAATCAGCAAAGTCGGCTTTATGATTACTCTCTTGATAATAGCTGACAAATTTTTTCATTTTCGCTGTCGATACTTTGTAGTTCGGATCTTCTGAAGCAACAACCTCTGCGATTTTCTCAGGATCTTGTGTTTTGAAAATCTGTTCAAAACGACTCAACTGCTGAGGATAACTGTAGTAATAGCGGCCAAACATAAAACCGCCGATCAACAGCACTACTGCCGCGATTCCTGCGGCGATGCCGATTTTTTGCCTCTTTGATAATGGTTTCCTCACTTTAGTTGCTGGTCTTACAGTTGTTTTAAGTTGGTGTCCGCAGTTTGGACAAAAATCGGCATCCACCGAAACTGCTTCTCCGCAATTTGAACAGAAATCGCCGCCCTCTCCCTTAGCATCAACAGATTTTTCTTCATCTTCTTTTTTAAACGGTTGTCCACATTCCTCACAAAAGCGGGCATCCGCCAAATTTTCGTGCCCACAATTTAGACAATTCTTCATTTTTATCCCCCTATTCTGCTTCAATTTCCTCGCAGATGAATATGCCATTTATTTGTATGCTTATTAATTTTAGCAAACATAATGATAAAGTAGGAGGTTATTTATAAATTTCAGTTCCTATAAATCAAAAAAGCACCTTCTCATAATGAAAAAGTGCTTCAAAACGTTTGCTTAGACGATCGACATCCCACCATCAACGACAATGAACTGCCCATTCGTATAGCTTGATGCATCACTAGAGAAGTAAAGGATCGTACCATTTAACTCTCCACGCTTGCCTGGACGGCTCATCGGATTCAAGCCTTGATATAGATTTAAGAAAGCTTCTGATTTAAATAGCGTATCTTCTGTCATTTCAGACTCGAACAGCCCTGGTCCAATCGCATTTGTCGTAATATTATATTTCCCATAGCTAGCCGCCATCCCTTTGGTTAAGCCTAGAACCGCTGCTTTACTGGCATTGTAGGAGTGGCGAATAAACACATCGTCTTTATCTGCCATGACCGCATTGATCGAAGCAACATTGACGATTCTGCCATACTTGTTGTCTATCATATGCTTCACCACATACTTGCTGACTAAGAAAATCCCCTTCACATTGACATCCATCGACTTGTCAAAGTCTTCCACTGTCAAGGAGTCAACCCCGCCGCGGACTGCAATCCCGGCATTGTTTAGCAAAATATCCAGATGTCCAAAATGATCATAGGCTTGCTGGATACCAGCTTTGACATTCTCTTCATTCGTGACATCCATTTTGATCGCCAAGACATCACGACCCATTTCCTTGATATCCTCCGCCAATTCCTCTAAACGTTCCAAACGTCTAGCCAACAAAACGAGATCGGCACCTGCTTCGGCATACGCAATTGCCGCATCACGACCTAAACCGCTGCTTGCACCTGTTACTACTGCAACTTTTCCATTCAAATCAAACATAGAGCATTCTTCCTCCTTCTTGATAACGCATTCATACTTCTCTTCTTACGTTACCTAAGTTAGTAGGGGTATGTCAATAGTTTGTGAAATTTTAGCGATTAAAATAAAATAGAATCCTTATTTCTAGCGTCGAATACCTCCTTAGCGCTTGTGATTGCATTCAAAACTCGCGGAAATCCCACATAGGGAATGCAGTGGGTAAAGATCTCGATAATCTCTTCTTCCGTGATTCCCACGTTCAACGAACCATGGATATGAACCATTAATTGCTGTTTCGTGTCTCCTTGCGTCAATAAACTGGTAATCGTAATAATCTCCCGTTCCCGAAAAGACAACCTATCGTTATTATAGATATCGCCAAACGCAAATTCTAGGATATAGCGCCCAACATCTGGCGCGATAGTCTCGAGGTTCTCGATCACTCGTTCCCCAGCCTCACCATCAATCTTCTTCAAATTCTTGATTCCCTGTTCCAATCTTTTATCACTCATAGCAGCTCCTGCCTCCTTTATGGTAAAGTACTATAGACTATCAAGTGGACTTGATAGCAAGGATATCTTTCCAATTTTTTGGGTAAGGAGAAATACAATGTATAAAATTAGTGAAGTTTCTGAAATACTTGGTTTTAGCATTCCCACTCTGCGTTATTATGAAGAACTGGGAATCAGTGCTCCCGCGAAAAACAAAAGCGGTTATCGTGAATATAGCGAAGCGGATATTGAGTGGCTGCGTTTCATTCAACGCTTGAAGCAAACTGGGATGGATCTTGAAACAATCAAAAAATATTCGAAGCTTCGCAGCCAAGGCGATCAAACGATCGAAAAGCGCATGAAGCTCTTGGCGACCCAAAGAAATCGGCTGCTGTCAGAAAGAAGAAAAATTGATGAGCATCTGGCTTTCTTGGAAGATAAACAAGCGACCTATAAACAGATGTTGGCTGACAGAGAGGACTAACCTCCTTGAAACTATAGTTTCTGATTGCTCCTAAGAAGCCATGAATCCACAAGTCTGGACCATTTTTCGAAACAATCATTTCGAATGACGTCTTTTCCTTTTTTCCAAGCTTATAATAATAAAAAAAGGAGGAGTTAGACATGTGGACTTACAAAAGCGAAGTGTTGGAAACATCAGTGAAATGGTTTAAGGATAGTGCCAGTACCGAGGATTTAGGTCATTTGGATGATTTGGTCAACAGTCGGGCAAAAGAAGGCTGGGAACTGGTGACACATTCTTATATGCCGAACGTTATCGCGACAAGAAGCGCGATCCTCGTTACCTTTAAAAAAGAAAAATAAGCAACACCTAAGGACTGGGAAATTTTTTCTCAGTTTTTTTGTGTCTAATAAATTCAGCTATGCACAATTATTTTAAAGTACGTTCATGACACAGACCTCATGATAGGAAAGATAACTAACAGTATTTCTACTTAATAGTGTCACTATTATAGAAAATGATGTTTTAAAAATAACTTGCATTTGTTTTGTTTTTCACCTAAACTTTACAACTAGAGAGAATGAGAATCATTATCAATTATTTAAGGAGTGAGTCTTTGAGAAAAAAAGGAATTGTTCTTGTTTTATTTTTGTTAAGCGCTCTCTCTATTTTTATCGGAGTAAAAGATTTGATGTTGCACGCTTTGTTTCAGGGAGATTCAGAACAATGGTTGATACTTGCTACCACACGTATACCGCGTACAGTCAGCTTGATTTTAGCTGGCGCAACGATGAGTATCTGTGGTCTGATCATGCAGCATCTAACACAAAATAAATTTGTTTCACCAACAACCGCCGGCACAATGGATAGCGCTCGGTTAGGGATTTTACTCGTTATGCTCTTCTTGCCTAATGCCTCGACGACCATTCGAACACTTGCGGCATTTGTTTTTGCCTTTCTGGGAACGCTGATTTTTTTAGGTCTTAGCCGACTGCTTCCAACAAAAGATCCGATTTTTCTACCGTTGCTAGGCGTGATGTTCGGTAACATTGTCGGTTCTGTTGCTACTTTTTTTGCGTATCAATTTCAATTGATTCAGAATATGTCTTCTTGGCTGCAGGGAAATTTTTCATTAGTGACTAAAGGAAGCTATGAACTGCTCTATCTGACGATTCCGTTATTTTTTATTATCTATTTTTTTGCCTATTTCTTCACAATCGTGGGTTTAGGCGAAGATGTCGCAGTCAATCTAGGCGTTAATTATCGACTGACTCAGATGCTTGGCATCGGCTTAGTTGCTGCTGCCAGCGGACTGGTTTTGATTATGGTGGGTACAGTTCCTTTTTTAGGCGTAATCGTACCAAATATCGTTTCGCTGATTTACGGCGATCATGTAAAGCAGAATCTATGGATTACCGCATTGAGCGGCAGTCTATTTTTAATGGCCTGTGATATTCTTTCACGTATCATCATCGCGCCCTATGAAGTGCCCGTCAGTTTGACTGTAGGTATTTTAGGCAGTTTGATTTTTATTTACCTGCTGGTTAGGAGGAAACGCGCATGAATTTTTCTCTGCCAAAAAAAGGGCTGCTTCTGATCGTCCTTACGATTATTGCAATTCTCCTTTGCGGGCTTTACTTGACCTATAACACTTATGGAAACTTTCAATTCGCTTGGCTGTTGCGAGGCAAAAAGATTGCGGCCTTTTTGCTGGTGGCATTGGCAACAGGAATGGCAACCGTCAGTTTTCAAACCTTAACACAAAACCAATTTTTGACACCTAATATTCTTGGCTTAGATTCTTTATATGTTTTGATCCAAACCCTGCTGTTTTTTATCATCGGGGGTGTCAAAATGTTGTCACAGGAGCAAACGGCTACTTTTTTGACCAGTATTCTTTTGATGGCGCTGCTGAGTCTGCTTCTAGCCAAGGTTTTGCTGAAACGGCAGCAAAATGACTTATTTATTCTGCTGATGCTGGGAATGATCTTCGGGACCCTATTCAGCAGCACAAGTAATTTCCTGCAGGTAATGATGGACCCTAATGAATACGATTTGCTTCAAGGACGGCTTTTTGCCAGCTTTGGGAATATCAATACTACACATTTAGGCATTGCTGCTGGAATCATTCTGCTGGGGTCTTTTGTTTTATTTATTACTAACCGTTATCTAGACGTCCTGCATTTAGGCGGTGACCAAGCGACGAACTTAGGAATTTCACTAAACAAATTTCAGATTCTGATATTGTTTTTGGTCAGCCTCTTAACAGGAACAGCAACCGCATTAGTCGGACCGATTACATTTTTGGGGTTTATTGTCGCAAACATCAGTTATCAGCTGATGCCGACTTACCGCCACAGCTACTTATTCCCTACCGCCATTTTATTGGGGATCATCTTTTTAGTTGGCAGCCAATTTTTGGTTGAACAGGTTTTCCAATTAAAGACAACTGTCAGCGTCGTGACACAATTCATCGGCGGTTTGTACTTTATTGGGAAAATCATTTATGAGAGGAGACGGTCAAAATGATTGATCTTAAAGCGGTCTCGAAAAACTACGGGACCAAAAAAGTCATTTCCGAGGTATGCTTGCCCGTCTCGGAAAAGAAACTGACCGCGTTTATCGGGCCAAATGGTGCTGGTAAAAGCACCCTGCTGTCGATGATCAGCCGCTTGACCTCCATCGATACGGGTCAAATTTATCTCGATCACAATGAGGTAAAGGCCTGGCGTTCCAATGAGCTATCGAAAAAACTGTCGATTTTAAAGCAGAGTAACGGAGTCAATCTGCGAATTACGGTGCGGGAACTTGTGAGTTTTGGTCGCTTTCCTTATTCAAAAGGTCGTTTAACTACTGAAGATCAACAAAGGATCGACTATGCTTTAGAAAAACTTGGGTTAGTCGAAATGGCAGAAGAAATGATTGATACTTTATCCGGCGGACAGTTACAGCGGGCTTATATTGCGATGATCTTAGCACAGGATACGGAATATATTTTATTGGACGAACCTTTGAACAACTTAGACATGAACCATTCAGTCCAGTTGATGAAGACCTTGCGGCGTTTGGTTGAAGAAGAACATAAGACGATTCTGCTGGTCATTCATGACATCAACTTCGCGGCAACTTACGCCGACGAGATCGTTGCAATGAAAAACGGTGAGATTTTCGCTCACGGCACGATGGAAGAAATGATCCAGCCGCATATTTTGAATGCGTTATACGAAATGGAGATCAAAATCTGCGAATTAGACGGCAAACGTTTTTGTATGTATTTCAACTAAAAAAATTTTGGTATCAAGACTCATAAAAAAATGAGTTCTTTAATAATAAATTAGGGGGAATTAGGAATGAAAAAATATATAGTTGGCTTATCCGTAGTATTACTTGGTCTAGGATTGGCTGGTTGCAGCTCAGCGAACAGCGAAGGAACGAGTGATTCAACAGGAAAAGCCGCGACAAGCACCACAGCCAAAGCAGAAACGATCGAAGTCAGTGATTCTAACGGCAAAATAACTGTCCCAAAGAATCCTAAAAAGGTCGTCGTTTTTGATAATGGTTCCTTAGATACGTTAGACGCTTTAGGTGTAGGCGATAAAGTCGTAGGAGCAGCAACAGATAACTTGCCAACGTATCTGAAAGATTACAAAACAGTAGATTCTGCCGGTGGGATCAAAGAGCCCGACCTAGAAAAAATCAATCAAATGAAACCGGACTTGATCATTATTTCTGGTCGCCAAAGCGATTTTTTAGATCAGCTAAATGCGATCGCCCCAACGATGTACTTAGCGGTGGACACTTCCGATACATGGAATTCCATCAAACAAAATGTTCAGACGTTGGGACAAATCTTCGGCAAAGAATCAGCTGCGAAAAAACAGTTGGCTGAACTTGAAACCAGCATCAAGGAAACAAAAGCAAAAGCAGAAGAAAGCAAAGATAAAGCGTTGACTGTTCTGGTTAACGAAGGACAATTGTCTGCCTATGGAAAAGATTCACGTTTCGGAATCGTCTACGATACCTTCGGCTTTGCAGAAGCGGACGATTCCATTAAGGCATCTACTCACGGTCAAAGTGTCTCTTATGAATATGTTCTGGATAAAAATCCTGATGTCCTTTTCGTCATCGACCGGACAAAAGCAATCGGTGGTGATGACAGCAATAATAATGTTGCTGTCAATGAACTAGTCGCTCAAACAACTGCCGGCACAAATAAAAAAGTCATTTCGCTGCAGCCAGACGTTTGGTATCTGAGCGGTGGTGGGCTGGAGTCCGTTAAAATGATGTTGGAAGATGTCAATCACGCATTGGAATAAACAAAAAATCAGGTTTGAAACGCGGCGTCCACGCGTTAAACCTGATTTTTCTATTTTTATAAGTCTTCTAATCCGTCTGGGTCCAGTAAAACGACATGACGTTTTTCCCGTCGGATCAGCTGTTCCTTCTCTAACAGCTTGAACTTGCGGGATAAGGTTTCCGGTGTCGTTCCTAGAAACAAGGCCAGTTCCTTCATTTTCATCGGCAGATCGAACGTATTTTTTCTCGTTGCTTTGGCTAGATCTAACAAATAAGTCGCCAAACGTTCTTCGACTTTTTCCATCATTAGAAATTGTGTTTGCTGCTCGGTCCGCACCGACTTCGCCGCATTGATCTCCAATAATTTGAGGCTCAACTGTGGATACTTTAACAGCAGATCAGAAAAATCCTGTTGTTTGAGGATACAAACCTCCGTTGTTTCCAGCGCTTCACCAAACAACACGTCATTGCGGACTCCGAATAATTGGTTCTCCCCTTCGTAGCCGCCGGGCTCTACCACTCGCAGAACTTGTTCCTTGCCATTGGAGGAAAGTTGATAAACTTTCATATTTCCACGAGCCACGATCACCAGCTGTTCTTCCCCATCCGGAGTAAAGATTTGCTCCCCTTTATCAACGATCCGATGATTGACCAAAGCATGGATCTTTTTTTGATCGTCCTGAACCAAGTGGTTGAATAATGGGACCAAAGAAACGCATAAATGTTCTTGACTCATGAAAATCCTCCTCTAGCTTCAATTACTCGTCGTCATCTTCTTCATCAGCTTGCTTGACGTCATTTCCTAAGTAACGTTGCCAAACCAGCTGCTCTTGCTTAATCCAAGTATAAAGCTTTTTCAAAAATTCGGCTAATCCAAACTTCGCTTCCTTCTCAGCTAGCGCGATTCCTCGTGTAATGAATAGATTTTGGGTTGCTAGATCAGCCACGATTTCAGCTAAGACCGTTTCAGCTGCTTCATACTTCAATTTTCCGCTCTCTTTGATCATGGCATAGTTGGTGAACTCTTCAATCGTTGTCGGAACCAGTTCCCCTTCTGCTAAGACCCCTTGGCTCAATTCGTCGAACAACTGGTCTTCCTCCGCGATCATCTGTGTCAGTTTTGGCTCAGCAAAGCCCCGGAATTCGCCTGTCAGATAGTAAGCTGCTTGGCGCAATTTTACTCGTTGGATAAAAAGGTTCGCTAAGATGTGACTGATCATCGCCCCCGCTGTCGGTGTATGATGATCCTTGCCACTTTGGATTTGTTCCGCTTGGTATCTTTCTTCTGCATTCATCTTATGAGAGCTCCTTTACTTTGATGGCTTCTACTTCATAGCCTAAGTCTTCGATCACCTTTTGCAAGGTTTCTGGACTGGTTTGGTCTGATTGGATTTCTGCTTTGACCTTGCTAGCATTGAACAAAACTTTTACCTTATCGACTCCAGCCTGCTGTCCTACCGCATTTTCGATTTTTTGCATACATGATGGACAAGTCAATGTCCCTAGTTGAATAATTACCTTTTCCATAATGGATTCCTCCTTCTTTATTTGACACCCTTATTCTACTGTTTCTTCCATTTCAACAAATTGATTTCTATCAAGTTTTGAACTTTTTGTGTGATAAGAAAGCAGGCGCATACCATTTATGACGACGATCAGTATGCTCAACTCATGGAAGAACATGCCGCTGGCCATATAAACATAGCCGAAGATCAGCCCGATTAATAAAAATAGTACCGTCCCGATCGCAATAGCAATATTTTCTTTCATGTTCAGTACGGTTTTTTTGGTTAATTGATAAGCGTGTACCAAGTTCTCAAATTTTGATTGGATCAACACGACATCCGAAGTTTCCACCGCGACATCTGTTCCGCCTCCCATCGCAATCCCAATATCGGCTAGGGCGATCGATGGGCTATCATTGATCCCATCACCAACAAAGGCGACGACTTCTCCTTCTGCTTGTAGCCGACGAATGAAAGCCGATTTTTCTTCCGGCAGCAATCCGCCATGCACTTCAGACAACCCTAGTTCCTTACCAACGATCTCGGCAGTGGTTTGATTGTCGCCTGACAGCATGATCAGCCGCTTGATTCCATTACTCTTCAGCATCGCCAATGTATCTGACACACCTGAACGAATTTGATCTTTGATCCCGATCAAAGCGACTACGTGTTTTTCTACTGCTACGAAGACGACCGAGTTGCCCTGTAGCTGCAAGGTGTTTTCATCCTGTTGAATCGCTGCAGGAATGGCGATTGCTTGTTCCTGCATCAAAGCCTTATTCCCAATCGTCAGGCGAACACCATCCGCTGTCGCTGCCATTCCTTTTCCTTTCACCACAACTGTATCTGAAACATTGATCGCTGCGATTTTTTTCTTACCTTGTTGCTGCGCATAGTCGACGATTGCTTTGCCTAGCGGATGATCCGACTCACTTTCAATCGCTGCAGTCAGACTCAAGTAGTCTTTAGGAGAATCCTCATAGAATTTCGCAAAGGCAACACTTGGTTTCCCGTTGGTCAAGGTTCCTGTTTTGTCAAAGACCATCGTATTCACTCGACTAAAGGTATTCATCACTTCACTGCCTTTGATCAAAATACCGTTTTTGGCACCATTTCCGATTCCGGCGACATTAGACACGGGAACACCGATGATCAAAGCGCCGGGGCAGCCCAGGACCAGGATCGTGATGGCTAATCGAACATCTTGAGTCACGAGCCCGACGATCAAGGCTAAAACGAGGATCAAAGGCGTATAATACTTCGCAAAACGATCAATAAACCGTTCGGCTAATGATTTGCTGTCTTGGGCTTCTTCGACTAGTTCGATGATCTTCCCAAAGGTCGTATCTTCTCCCACACGCTGCGCTTCGATTTTCAGTGTGCCATTCTCCAAGATCGTTCCAGCAAATACTTGCGCCTTATGCTCTTTGAAGACCGGCTTTGATTCCCCGGTGACATTGGCTTCGTCAAGATAGCCGGTCCCCTCGATGACTAAACCGTCTACCGGCACTTGAGCACCAGTCTTGACTAGTAGCTGATCACCGACCTCGACTTCATCAATGTCGACTTCCTCCGCTTCATTTCCGACTAACTTCCAAGCGGTTGCCGGGGCAAGCTTCACCAATTGTTGAATCGCTGAGCGCGTGTGTTCCAATGTTTTTTGTTCAAGTAAATGACCTAATAGGAACAAGAAGGTGACGATCGCTGATTCATTGTATTCGCCAATAATAAAGGCGCCGATCACGGCGATCGTCACTAATAAATCGATACTGACAACTTTGACTTTAGCCGCTTGATATGCTTGGATAGCGATTGGTAAGACCCCAAAAACTGAGGCGAGGGCCATCCCGATATCATAGACTGCGTTTTGTTGAAACAAAAATTTAGCACCTAATGCCAACACAATAAAAAACGCATTGATAAATGTGATCGCAGTCTTATGAGCCAATATTTTTTTCTGAAACTTCATTTTTCTCACTCCTCTTCTTTTCTCTATCAGTTTACAAAGATCTCCGCGGAAAATAATTGATTAGTATCAAGAAGAGGCCTTTTTCGGATAAATAGCTGTTTTTTTTACTGTCAATCATTACCGACAGCAAAAAGAGCCCTCAGAATTCTGAGCGCTCTTCGCTTTAAATGTTATTCTGTTTTCCCTTCCAATAGACGATTTTGGCCTTCAATCGCTTGGATATCCGTAATATCTTGGGTGACCTCTAAACAACCGAGATAGTCGCCCGCTTCATCTTTCAAGGCAAAGTAACGAATATAGATTTTTTTGCCCCGCAGATCGATCCAAAAATCAGCCTCGCTCCGCGCACCAGAACGAAAATCAGCTAAAATCTGTTCAACGATGTGCATGCTTTTAGGCGGATGACAATTCACGACCTCGCGACCGATCACTGATTTGGTCCGCGGGAAGACCCGGTTCTTGCCTTCTGAGAAGAACCGAACGCGATCATCCTTATCAACAAACGTTAGATCTACCGGTAAAACTTGGAACAAGGCGATCATTTCCTGCAGCTTCAATGTACCTGTCGGCAGTACGATCGTTTCGCTGGAGGCTTGCTCTTCCCAATCATAGTGTTCCTCTAGTGCGGCTTCCTCCGCTTCGGCCGCCAAACCAGCTGCGATTCCTTCCGTTGTTTCCTTGGCTTGCTGGATCGCTAATTGTCGAGCCGGCTCCCGTTCTTGTTCCTTTTCCAAGGAAGCTTGACTTGCTTTCCATGGCAACGGCTCAGGAATAAATGCAAAGCCGATATCAAAGCTGTCTTCGGCGATCTTTTCCCAGTCTTTCAGGCTGAATACATCGAGTGTCATCGGTGCCATGATCTCTTCTTCTTTAAAGATCATTTCTTCAATCTCATTTTTGACCGCTTCCCACTTTTCCGCGATGGGATTATAAGCTGCTTTTTCTGAACGGACCAATTGGATCAATGCTTTGATCTGATCACGAATGTCATCGTCCACACCCCACATAACCTTCGGCGGCGCGGTGATGCCGTATTTCTCCATATAAGAAAAAATCAGTGTTTCTTTGCGGGCATAGTGCTTATCGATCTGCAGCAAATCGGTCAAAGCATTGAGCAAACGTTCCTTCTGCGACCAGTCACCAGCTTTGATCTTGGTTAACAGACCATCGATTTCATCGGTCAACAAGGACTGCAAAACTTGATTTTCCAGTTTTAAGGTATGGATTGGATGTCCCGGCTGTGCATGTTCTAAATTCGAGCGATGGATCTCATTGATGGCACCCTTAAAAACCGCCGCATGGATATTACATAATTTTTGGATTTCTTGCGGATTCAAGCCTCCTTGGATCAAGGCCTTTTCCGCTGCCGTGATCTCCGTCACGTCGACACCATCAAATTCTCGATTAAAAAGCTCCTTCGCTTCTTCAAATGAACCGCCTTGGTGCAGCAGTGACAAAATCTCGACAATTCTTTCTTGGCGTTGTTCTCTTGTTCGTTCCATTAGACTGCTCCTTTCACTGTAAACCCATTCGCTTCAAATTCCTTGATTATTTTTTCCATTGGAATGTGCTTCATTTTTGCTCCTTTGGGAATCGTTACATAGCGACCGGCTGTTTGCAGCATGCCCGGTTTTGCGATTGCTTCAAAACCCAATTTATACATTAAATCCTTGATTTCGGGATAAAGAGTGACTAAGTCGAATAAAGATTTAGATAGATCTAACTCCTTCATATACAGCGCTCCTTTACTTGTTACGGATTCATTATAAGCGCTGACGGATTATTTCACAGCACTTGTTTAAAAATTTTGAAAGAACTCTCATAAATTAATTCGGCTGATTTAACATAAAATACAACGGCGCTAATTCTTTCATTGCTTGGACCGTTGCTTCAGCGACATTGGGGATACTAGTCGTATTAAAAAATAATTTTCCCAATTGAAAACTCCGTCCCTCCATCGCTAGTCGTAATTTTTCAGGCTGCGAGGGATCCGCTAGAAATTCTGTCAACGGCAGATGATCCGTCAGTTCATGCTCGACTTGCGGCCAGATATAGTAATCTTTGATGTCTACAGCCTTGCTCCAATCCTGCAGCTTATCCAGCAATCCATTATACTCCGCTAGACTGCCATTGCGTTCTTCACTTTTGTAATGTTGGAACATTAAATACACTTGAAATTGCTTTTTGTTCAATAATACCGCCAAACAAGCATTTTGATTGAGCTGCATGGGATCGCGATAAGCACTCCAAAAATGACTCCGTAGATTCCAGCCATTGGTCCAGCTTTCAATTTTAGGCTTGTCCATTCGATAGTCTTCCAGTAATGCTTGGGCAACGGTTTGCTGCAGTGTTTTCCACTTTTGCCAGTGCTCTTTATAACCTTGCTTTATTTCTTCAATTGCTTCGTTAGAATATCTCTCCTTCAATTGCTGGAATGCAAAAAGATCCCGCTCAAACAATTGGAAATCCTCACTCGTTAATTCCATAACATTGCTCCTCTTTATTAGGTCGTTCCTATTGTAAACAGCACATTTGTTTTTTTCAAACGAAATCCTTTGAAAAAAAAGACACCTTCTCAAGCAAGAAAGTGTCGCTATCTTTATAAAAGGAAAAAATTATTCAGTCGATTTTACCTCCGAAAGCTGCTCCGCAAACTGCCATGTTTCGCCATTATCGGAAGAGCGATACAAACAAGCAAACATCTTTCCTTGATCGATCCCGCTCATTTTCAATAAATAGAGCTTCGTCTCTAATTGATTGGCGGTGACTTGGGTTACCTCGTTAGGGGATTGGAAAAGATCCAGACCACCTGTCTGATAATCCGCTGGAATCGTCACGACCGCCTCTTTGAAGGAGCTGCCGCTATTATTGGTGTAATATAGCTTTTCTCTTGTCGAAACAAAGCCCAATGTCGGATTAACGAAGCTGACATTTTGAATCGGTTGACTGATTGTCGTACCATTACTCCGCGACCACGTTTTGCCGTGATCATTCGTTTGATAAATCTCCAAGCCTTCCGAAGAAACTTCCGGTGAGGCATTAGAATAGACCAATACCCCACTGCCATCAGCGAAAAATTGGGCTTTGCGGTAACGAATCCATTGAGCGTTTTCAGATACGAGTGATTTTTGCCAAGTCTTGCCATTATCATTGGAAATGAGAAAATTCAGAGCCTTTTCGTTCTGTGAATAAATAAACCACGAAAAATCCTGCGAAACGTCATAAGTTTTATCCATCCAATAGCCCATTGGAATCTCGCCGCTCGTCAGCAAATAGCTGCCTGAGCGCAGCCATTCCGCTTTTAAGGGTACAAATGACCAAGATGTACCGCTATCGGTGGTCATATAAAGTTCATTTGTCTCATTATTGAAATCCAAATAATTGGCTTGATTTACTTGTTTGTTCGGCGGCGTTCCCTGCTGCATCAGCAAGCCAGTACTCGACCGCGGTGCCTCGCTTGAGGATATCGTCGAAACTGTATCCTCTGATGAGTTATTTTGATGACGGTTAGCGAAAATTCCTGCCAGTCCTAAGACCAAGCAAAGGAGTAAAATTAGCCATTTGCGATTGATCTTTGAACTCTTTGGAGCAGGCATCGTTATGGATGTTGGTTCCTCCGTCAAAACAAATAGCTGCAAAGACGAAAAGCCCAAGAATACTTGCCGATTTCCCAAATAAACCTTCGCATCATCAAGCGTAGTCAATAGTTCGATACACTCTTCCTTCGACAGTCGAATCTTCTTTTTTTCTAATTGTTCTGCTAAATAATAGGAATCGGCATCTTGAAAAACGATCGGATATTTTTCTGCCTTTTGAACACATCGAACCAAAAAGCGTTGGAAAGATCGTCGCAGAATAATTCCTTGGATCGCATTTACGCTGAAAAACAGCCCTGCTAATGCTGCAATTAGAATTCCCAATACAGCTGAACTTTGCAGCCAATAATTGCTATCAGCCACTCCATCTTGCCATCTCAAACGTTGATAAATAAAACTACCGAGCCCGAAAACCAATACACAGACGACTACTGAATATAGAAAGGCAAAGATCAGATTCTTGTGACGATTTTTTTGCGCTTGTACATAAATCGGCTCCGCCGCAGAAAGCAACTCAATGATTAATAGTTCCTGATCCATAATTTCTCCCATCAGATAGATTGTTAAAAATATTATCTATTATATCCCTCGCAATAAACAGTCAGTTACGCGTTTTTTAAAAAAAGCCCTAGAGATTTCTCTCTAAGACTTCTTCAAACTTCCAGCAAATTCATGCATGCCTTTACGGATGTATGTGAAACCTGAGTAGATTACTACCACGATCACGATCCATGTTAAAACAGTCATGTTCAAGCCAGTAACAAAACGTGTCGCCACGATCACACCGATGATTCCGCCGATCGTAATCGCCAAGCTGACTTTGCGGGAGTAATCCCCCGATTTAATAAAGTTGACACCAGCAACCGGCATCAGTCCTGCACATGAAGCCATCATGATCGGAAAGGCAACCAAAGGATTCAAGCCCAGCATGTACACCAACGCCATACATGGCGCATAAAGGCCTACACCGATAGTCATCAACGCGCCTAGGATAAAGTTTCCGACGATCCCGATGATTAAACGTACGCCAGTCAGACCAGTTAAATGATTCCCCGTTCCCAGTAAATCAAGCAAGCCCAATTGTTTTAACGCCATTAATGCCGCTGTGACGATCAAGGCAACACCCATATAGAATTGCACTTTTTTCTCCGGCAGCTTGCTCACTGTTTTCGATCCAATGTACGAACCTGCGATCGCCGCAATCACTAATGAGAATAATGTCAATGGTGCTACTTTAACTACCGTGATAAAAATAAAGGCCTCGATAATTACCGGTACTGTGTGAGAAACGTTCAATGTTCCTGGCAATTGACGGTCATTATCCAGCTGCTTAGTCATTTCCACCAGCATCGTCGTCGGCGCAAAGCTACCGATTCCCAACGTATCCATCGCATCCGTAATAAATCCGATTACGCCCGAAACTAAAAAGTTTCCGCCGCCCCAATTTTTGCGAGACGAAACCAAATCGCGAATAAAATAAAAAAGATAGTAAGCCAATAGGACCCCTAACAATCCCAACAAAATTTGTACCATAGTTCTCTCCTCTGAATAAATTAATCAATGAAAGCTCTTTTTCCATTTAAGATAATACAACAATTCACAAGTATTTTGACTTAAATCAACTAACAGTTTGATGATATTCGTCCAAGAAACAGCAGAGGATTCTATGAGCAGTGTTGAGAACCAATTAAGATCACAAAAAATAACCTTCAATTACTTGAAGGTCACTCGCTCAATACAAAATAATTTTCTTCGGGATCGGCGAAATTGAATAAACGTCTTCCACCTTGCTCCATGATCGGATTTACATTCGGACTAAGCTTTTGCAATCGTTCGTGATAACTCTCTAAATCTGTCACCTTCAGCAGCAACGAAGGAAAATTATCGACGACTTCAGGGGAAACAGTTTCGATGAATTTGCGATCGAACAAGATCAAATGCACCGAATCAAATAATTCTACTGTTACCTGCAAGGAGCCATCCGGCATCGTTTGCTGCGAAAGAATCTTACCGCCTAACCCTTCCTGCCAAAAGGCCGCTGAACCTGCGACATCGTTGACATATAACATGATCTCGATTCCCTTAAGCATTTTTCTCCATCACTTCCTTCAGGCGAAAACGCACCATTTCTTTGATAAGATTCCGCGGCAGTTCCTGCGTATAAGGAATCTGCAGGGCTCCTTTTGACGTTTTGTACTCCTTTAGTTGCTCTTGGAATTCCTCCATTGCGCTTGGCGTTGGGTAAAAGCCCAGATGCTTTTTCATCGCACCAAAATGCACCAAGTTTTCCGTTAAATGAAATGTTGGCATCCCGTAAGAGAGTTTTTCCGTCGTTTCTGGTGGAACCATTTCTTTGATCAGTTGATAAATCTCTTTCAACATTGGCTGCTGATCTTTTTCAGCGTCATTGATGTATTCTTCAATCGTTGCCATCTCTTCAGCTCCTTTTTCCTCTAGTCTACTGGAAACGTTTCAAAAGGGATACAAACTTGCTCTATTCGTCCTTCAATAAATCTCCCAAAGAAAAACCATCGAAGGTCTCGCCATCATAATATTTCAGCAATTGATCCGCGGTTAGTAAAGAAGATGTCATTTCCTCCTCTTTGTCCTCAACCTGGTTCAACGCTGCATATTCTTGATATTGTTCTGCCAATTGGCGGTACAGGTCTTTTTTAGAGGACCCTTCCCCCGTAATAAATGGTAATTCTTTGATATGCCCGCGATAAAGTGGTAAATTATCAACCCATTCGATCGGCTGCTCCACAACAGTCAACTGAACTTCAGCAAATATATCTTCATACATGTGTTTTCTTCCTCTCACATTTTTTTCGGTATTGCCGAGGCGTAATGCCTTCGATCTGCTTGAAACGTTTGTAGAAAAAAGCTTTGTCCTTATAGCCCAAGCGTTCCACAATCGTCTGCACTGTCAGATCCGTTTGTTCCAAATAGCTTTTACAGCGCTCGATCCTTTTCAACAAGACGATTTCCGTAAAGGAATATCCCGTCTTCTCCTTCAATAGACTGGATAAATAATTGGGATGGAAATGAAATTTTTGCGCCACTTCTTCTAAGGTCACTTGTTCCAACCGGACATCAATATAGGCTAAAACTTCCTCCGTCAATTGCCCATTTGAAACAAAACTATCCTTAGCAATCAAATGCTCAGGTGCGGCCTGACTGAGCTCGACAATTAACAAGACAAACGCAGACTTGGTTACTTTGTTATTGAAGTACGCCATTTTTACGATCTGTTTCAATAAGAGTAACGCATAAAAATGTACATCACTGTTATCACTAAACGCATATACAAGAAAGCGCGAAATACCGACAAGCTCATCGCTCAATGCCTCCACAAAAAAACGATACAGCAGCGGCTCTTCAAAAAATTGTCCTAACAAGGATTCCGTAAAATAGCTCGGTTTGAAGTAAAAGGCAATTACCTCAGCTTCGTCATTTCCACTATAGGAAAGCTTCGTTTCAGCATTCGTCAGAACCAATCCACCCGTACTCAATTTTTTCTCAGAACTATCAATGGAAACAAGCACATTGCCTTTCATCACATACAGTATACGGATAAAATTAGCAGGCACTTCAATCTGGTCACTCGTCTTCCTCGTGACAAACGCCGCGATCTCTCGTTGCGGATTCTCTGCGAAATGTTGCACTTCACCGATCATTTGACCATCGTCCCCAAGATAGCAATCCAACGTCCTCAAGAACTGATAAAAACTGGCATATTGTGTTGTCGTTACATCCATTTCTTTACCACCTTAGAATCAAACACTTTCTTCTTTATCTACACTATTTTAATTAAGCGTCCATCCACTTATAATTTCTTTATTGATTGTACCACTTTTATGAAATTAGCACATTTGATTCAAACACTTTTGAGGATGTCAGTTCAACTTTTTGCAGTTCGCTTAAGATGAAAACTCAGTATCAAAAATTGAGTAAAACAACAGTGTGAACAGTTTTGTTGAATGATATACGGCATTCGAATCAAACTAATTTTTCCATGAAAAATTAATTCATTCAAACGAATAAGGATGTCAGTTCAACTTTTTGCAGTTCATTTAAGAAGAAAGTTCAGTATCAAAAATTGAGTAAAGCAACAGTGTGAACAGTTTTGTTGAATGATATACGGCATTCGAATCGAACTAATTTTTCCATGAAAAATTAATTCATTAAAACGAATAAGGAGGATTTACTATGAAAATTGGTTTTATCGGTGCTGGAAATATGGCATCTGCGATTGTTGAAGGCATTGTACAAAAAGGCTTCAGCAAGCCCGAGGATATTTATCTATATGATATTTCAACAGAGAAGGTTCAAGCCTTTGCAGACAAAGTTGGTGCTCATGCATTGAGTGATCCGCAAGAAGTTATCCAAACGGTTGATACATTGATTTTGGCCGTCAAGCCCAATGTGATTAAAGGTGTCTTACTGGAGGCGAAGGACGCGATCCTGAAAAATGATCCGTTGATCGTTTCGATTGCAGCTGGAACCAGTACAGAAGCCATTTACGAAGTATTTGAAACCGATCAGCCAATCCGAATCGTACGGGTAATGCCGAATATGAACGCAATGGTCGGTGAAGGTGCGGCGGCGGTTTGTGGAAATCCAAGTGCCACAAAAGAAGACGTCGATTCGATCATCGATCTATTCAACGCGGTTGGTAAAGCATGGCCGTTGGAAGAAAAATATTTCTCCATCTTCACAGCGATTGCCGGCAGTTCGCCTGCTTATACGTTCTTATTTATTGACTCCATTGCGCGCGCGGCGGTAAAAAACGGCTTACCAAAAGACATTGCCTTAGAAATGGCGACCCAAGCAATTCTTGGAAGCGCGCAAACCTTAGCGAACAGCAATGAAAATCCATGGACACTGATCGATCGGGTAAGCTCGCCCGGCGGAACAACTGTCGCAGGAATCGTTGAATTAGAGGATAATGCCTTTATCTCAACCGTGATCAAAGGCATTGACGCCACGATCCGCAAAGACGAAGAATTAGGAAAAAAATAGTGCAAAAAAAGTTATGCCGAATAAAAATTGGCATAACTTTTTCTTTTACATATGAATCGGCATTCCCAGCCCGACTTCGCAGGCATCCATCACCATTTCTGATAAGGTCGGATGCCCATGGATCGTTAGGGAAATATCCTCCAATGTCAGATAGGATTCGATTGCCAGAGTAATCTCAGCCACTAGATCACTGGCATTGACGCCGACGATTTGAGCACCCAAAACTAATTCGGTCTCCGATTCAAAGACCAAGCGGACAAAGCCTTCAGTCGCATTCAACGACAACGCTCGACCATTGGCCTGCATCGGGAAATTCGCTGTCTTAGCTTTGATTCCCGCTGCCTTTGCTTCCGCTAACGTATAGCCAACCGTTGCCACTTCTGGATCAGTGAAGCAGATGGCTGGAATCGCCCGATAATCCTTCGCGACGTTTTTCCCGCCGATAACTTCTGCCGCAACTTTGGCTTCATAACTGGCTTTGTGAGCCAGTGCTAAGCCTTCAACAATATCACCGATAGCAAAAATTGTTTTCTGAGAGGTGCGATACTGCTCATCGACCTTAACTAGATTTCTCTCGGTGAGCTTGACTCCCGCTTTTTCCAAGCCTAAGTTTTCTGTATTCGGTCGGCGACCCACAGTGACCATCACATAATCCGCTTCGATCGTTTGCGCCTTACCTTTAACTTCAAATTCGACCGCTACACCGTTTTTCGTTTCATCGGCTTTTTTCGCTTTTGCATTGGTAAAGACATTCACGCCATTTTGTTTGAAGCGCTTCGCGACTAATTCGGAAATATCCTTTTCGAAATTTGGTACGATATTCGGACTGCCTTCAATAATCGTGACTTCCGAACCGAGGTTGCGATACGCACCACCCAGTTCTGAGCCGACGATCCCGCCGCCGATAATGATCAGCTTCTTTGGAATTTCCTTCAAATTCAATCCACCTGTGGAATCCAAGACCCGCCCCTCAAACTTAAAGCCGGGGATTTCAATCGGCCGACTGCCGGTTGCAACGATGGCATGCTTGAATTCTAGTTTTTCTTCGCCATTTTTCGTGGTGATCGTCATACTTTGCGGACCAGTAAATTGCGCCCGCCCCATAATCACTTCTGCGCCATTTTTCTTTAAAAGCATTCCTACACCAGAGGTCAGAGTCTTCACAACCTGCTGGTCTTTCCATTGCTGTGTCTTCGTAAAGTCCAGCTGCGCATCCTTCACGCTTAGTCCTAGAAAGTCAGAGTGCTGTGCTTCTTGGTAACGATGGCCCGCAGTGATCAAGGCTTTGGACGGAATACACCCAATATTTAAACATACACCACCAATATGCTCTGCTTCTACTACGGTCACCTTTTGTCCCAACTGCGCCGCACGAATGGCCGCTACGTACCCGCCAGGTCCTGCGCCGATCACGACTGTATCAGTTTTTTTCGTCATATATACGACTCCTTATTCGTAAGTATGAAATAATTTTTCTGGTGAAAAATTAGGCCGATTCGAATGCCGTATATCATTCAACTAAACCATTCACTCCATAATTACTTCACATGATTTTTGCTTGTAGCTTCCTTTTTATTAAACTGCAAAAAGTTGAACTGGCATCCTACAACAATAAGCTCATTGGATTTTCTAACAACTCAACGATCATACTTAAGAATGCTGCGGCTGGTGCGCCGTCTGCTACTCGATGGTCAAAGGACAGGCAAAGATTCAATGCTGTGATCGTTGCTACCTGTGGTCCTTCTGGTGTATTTTCCACCACTAGCTTGTCGTAACTTCCGCCAACGCCTAAGATTGCCACTTCTGGTAAATTGATGATTGGGTTAAACGTTTGAACCTTGCTGTGGCCTAATGAACTGATCGTAAAGGTTCCGCCGCTCATTTCTGCTGGCATCAATTGACCGTCACGAGCCTTCTTCGTCACAGCTTTTACCGCTGCCGTTAACTCGCTTAACCCCTTTTGATCCGCTTTTTCTACGACTGGCACGACTAATCCAGCCTCCACAGCAACGGCTACGCCAAGATTGACATGATCAAATTGTTTGATTCCTTCAGCATAAGCATTCGCGTTGAATTCAGGATACGCTTTCAATGCAACCATCACCGCTTTTGCGATAATTTCTAAGAAAGATAACCGTTCATCGGTTCGTTCTTCTACCATCGGTAATAATTGTTTTCGTAATTCGATGACTTTTGTCAGATCGACTTCAGCATTCATTGTGACATGCGGGATCGTCTGTTTACTTTCCGACATCTTGTCAGCGATTGCTTTACGCATGCCGCTCCAAGGAATCAGTTCGCCTTCAGCAGATTTTGACGTCGCTGCTGCAACAACTGGTTCTTGATATTCCTTCACATCTAACGCTTGAATTCGACCTTTTGGTCCTGAGCCCTTCACTTTTTGCAGATCAATCCCTTTTTCGCGAGCGATCCTGCGAGCTGCTGGTGTTGCCCGGACTTTTGTTGTTGCAGCTGTAATTTCTTCAACGGATTCAACTGTTTCCGCTGCTTCTTCAGCTTTGGTTTCTTCTGCTGTCTCTAATTCAGCTTCAGCGTCTGGCATTTCCGCGGGAACGTCTTCCCCGGCTTCACCGATGTAGGCAATCACGGAGTTCACTGGTGCGCTATCCCCGTCGCCGATATATTTTTTGAGTAAAATCCCTTCATCATAGGCTTCCACTTCGATCGCGATTTTATCGGTCATCACTTCAAAAATCGCTTCTCCGATTTCCACGGAATCGCCTTCATTTTTCAGCCAAGTCGTGATCGTTCCGACATCCATCGTGGAACTTAACTTCGGCATCAATACTTCATTCGCCATTTTTTCGCCCCCCTATGCCATCAATCCGCGACAAGCCTCAACAATATCCTCTACTTGAGGCACTGCTTTTTTCTCAAGCTCAGGATGATAAGGCATCGGAATTTCTTTGCCGGCCAAGCGAATGATCGGTGCATCTAAGAAATCAAAACATTCTTCTTCGGCGATCACGCTAGCTAACTCGGCACTGAATCCGCTGCGCTTCACGGCTTCTGTCACAACCACTGCTTTTCCTGTCTTAACAACCGAATCAATGATCGTTTGCTTATCTAACGGTACTAAGGTCCGTGGATCAACCACTTCGATTTGAATACCTTCTTCGGCCAAAATATCCGCTGCTTCCAATGCTTTATGCACCATGATCCCCGTTGCTACAACAGAAATATCCGTTCCTTCTCGTTTCACATCGGCCACACCAATCGGGATCGTGTATTTTCCTTCCGGCACATCCGAACTTGTCCGATAGCACAACTTATGTTCATAAAACATCACCGGATTATTGTCCTCAATCGCCGCATGCAGCAAGCCCTTCGCATCATAAGCAGTCGCTGGCTGAATGACTTTCAGACCGGGAACGTGAGCTGTCCAATTTTCTAAGCTTTGGGAGTGTTGGGCTGCCGCACCGGTTCCCGAACCACCAGGAGTCCGCATCACCAATGGAATCCGAGCTTTTCCGCCATACATGTAGCGAATCTTCGCTGCCTGATTGACGATCTGATCCAAGGCGATCGTAATGAAATCTGAAAACTGAATCTCAAAAATCGGACGCATACCAGTCATCGCCGAACCAACGGCTGCTCCTGCGATTACAGATTCAGAGATTGGTGTCGAACGAACCCGTTCCTCCCCAAATTCCTCTACCATACCGCGGCTAACACCGAAAGCGCCACCATAAACTCCGATGTCTTCGCCTAACATGAAAATATCTTCATCTTCTCGCATCGCTTCAGACATCGCTTCTCTGACTGCTTCCGCGTAAGTGATTTCTCTCATTTTCTGCTCCTCCTCTAATCCGAATAAACGTCTTCAAACATGCTTTCGATCGCCGGCATTGGGCTTTCTTCTGCAAAGGTCACGGCATCTTCAATCGCTTGCTTCGCTGCTAGACGAATGTCTTCAGCTTCTTCTTCAGTGAAAATCCCTGCCGCTACAAATTTCTCACGCGCCAACTTGATCGGGTCGCGATTCTTGCGCCAGTCCTCTTCCTCTTCCTTCGTGCGGTATTTCTTCGCATCAGATTTCGAATGACCTTTCCAACGATAGGTCATTGCTTCAATCAAGGTTGGACCTTCGCCGCGCCGGGCTTTTTCTACCGCATCAAAAGTCGTGTTGATGACTTCAATCACGTCGTTTCCTTCTATTGTAATGCCTTCGATGCCATAAGCTTTTGCTCGTTCAGATAACCGATCAACATTCATCATCGTTTTGAAAGGTCCGCTCATCCCGTATTGATTATTTTCAATAAAGAAGACTACTGGTAACGCCCAGATTGAGGCCAAGTTTAAGGATTCATGGAAGCTGCCTTCATTGGTCGAACCATCGCCGGCATAAGCCAAGGCAACCGTGTCATTCTTTTTCAATTTTGAGGTCAACGCTGCTCCTGTAGCAATTGGGAAGCCGCCACCCACGATCCCATTTGCGCCAAGATTTCCTGTATCCAAATCAGCAATATGCATCGAACCGCCCTTACCATTGTTGGTTCCGGTTGTCCGACCAAATAATTCCGCCATCATTTCATTGATGTTCGTTCCTTTGGCGATCGTTTGACCATGCCCGCGGTGCGTGGCTGTGATCCAGTCTGTTTTTCTTAAAACTGCTCCACTGCCTGCCGCTGTTGCTTCCTGACCTACCGCTAAGTGCGTTGTCCCGTGGATCAAACCTTTCGCAAATAACTGATCGACTTTTTCGTCAAAGAAACGAATTTCCCACATTCTGCGATAAAGCTCTACCAAGTTCTCGTCCGTCAAACCTGCTCGATTCGGAATCGAGATGTTTTTCGTTGCTGCCATCATTTATGCGCCTCCATTTTTATTTATCCTTCGTCTAATAACGTCTTCGCTGTTTCTTCATCAGTGATCAAAACATTGACCAATTTTCCCTTTAACGCTGCTCGGATACCGCTGACCTTTTCCTTACCGCCAGATACACCGATACGTTTTGGAATCTGCTTCAATTCCGCCAAACTGATCGCTAACACTCGATCATTCCAGGTACAATCTGTTAATTCGCCCTCCTCGTCAATAAAGTTGTAACAAATATCTCCCGACACATTACCGGCAGATAATTCCTTTCTAAGTGGCACCTCTTCATTCGGCAAATATGCTTTCGTCATGGTGGAATAGGCTGGTAAACCGCCGATCCCCACTAACGCGATATCTGCTTTTTTCCCTTTATCAAACACATTCTTGATAAAGGACTGTGCCATAAAGACCTTTTTCGCTTCGGCTGAATCTACTGTAATCGGCGCATGCAGCTCCAGCACCGATCCGCCGCTCTTGCGGGCGAAAATCTCACAGACCACATTAGCCTGCAACGCCGTATGCTCCTGCCCCAAACCGCCAACCAAGGGAATAAATCGGATATTCTCCATTTGATTTTTCGGCAGAAAGTTTTGTGCTGCTTCATGGACCACCATTCCAGCTGAAACACCAATTGTTTCATCGCCTTTTAATATTCGTGACAAGTATTTTCCAGCTGCGATGCCGATCCGTTTATTCAACATTTCAGCTGCTGCAGGGGCAATACAGATCACTTCATCCAATTCAAATTTCTCAATTATTTTTTCCTCTAACAAACGATAAGGATGGACCAAATCATCGTGAATAATAATTTCTACTAAACCTAAGGAACGAGCTTTTGCTAAATATTTAGAAACCAACGAGCGACTAATATTGAATTTCTTGGCAACTTCCGATTGTTTGGCTCCTTCTTCGTAATACATCGAAGCGATCTCCGTCAGTAATCGTGCATCGTCGGAATAACTCATTTTTATTTCCTCCTATAACGAATCTTTCTTAATTACGTCCAGTTATTACCATATGTTCCTATATTTAACATATGTCACACTGTCATCATAAGAGGGATTTCACTGAGAGTCAACGCTTTCAATAAATGATTTTTTTCACAAGACCATCTTTATCCGATGTTCCAATGACGCGCTTCTCGTAACAAATGTTACGGAGTTTCACAAACACCTTGTTTTCGCTCATCTGAGTGCAGATAAAAAAATTCATAGTGAAAACCATAAATTATTGGATAACTAAAGACCAATAAGGAGGATTTTCACTATGATTTTTCTAGTTTTTTGCACTACACGATACAAGCTGGATGATACCTAAGTTTCAGATATCCGAACTCTATTTTTCCCCACTCTTTCTGGAAAAGGTTCTTTTAGGATTTTCCAGCCTCTCCTTATCTCTCACCCTTATCATAATCAATACCTGTCCCTGTTTAAAGACATCCTTTTTTCATCATTAATCATGAAAGAACGAATGAATCACAGGAGCTGCAGCGTAACTCTTAAATTTTCTCCAGTACCTGTTGACAGCAGGTATCCATATTGAATTTGGTGATGAAAGGTGTGCCATCAATAATCGGGATATCCGTCTGAAACTGCGGCTGACCAATTGCAACAATCACTGAAATATCATCTGCTACTTCCGACACATCATAGATACTTTTCCCTTCAACTTGGACTTCCACACCTTGCTCCTGCATAAAAGTCTCAATATAGTTCACTGCAAAATTTCGTTTATTATCTGATGTACCCGTCACAACTAAAATATTTTTCATAGATTCTCCTTAATACGTTCGACCGCCATCTGCCAAAATAATCTGTCCGTGAATATAGGAACTCTCCGGACTAGCTAAAAACAGTGCTAAATTCGCGATGTCCTCTGGTTGGCCGATGCGGTGAATCGGGATTTTTTTCAGCAGATCTTGCCGACTCAACTCATCGGGATAAAGCGTATCTAAGATATCCGTCTGAATCACCCGTGGCGCAATGGCGTTGACATTAATCCCTCTTGGTCCAAATTCTTTTGAAGCAGCCCGCATCAATCCGTGCTGTCCAGCTTTAGACGAAGCATAATGCATTCCGCCGCCAGTCCCTGTAATCGCTGAGCCGGAGGTAATGAAGATGATCTTTCCCTCATCGTCCGAGAAATATTCGTAGAAAGCCTTCAATGTGTAAAAAGAGCCATCCAGATTGATACGCAATACACGCTGCCATTCCTCAATCGAAATTTCCTTAATCGAGTGCCGATAACTAATCCCCGCATTGATTACTAAAATGTCGATCCGCTGAAAATGCGCTAAGACCTGCTCGCTCGCTGCCTTCAATGATTCTGGATCTGAAACATCGGTTTGGATGAATAGCGATTTGGCGTATGATTGAGAAAATTCCCCAGCCGTTTGTTCCCCGCTCGTTTGATCAAAATCCAAAATCACTGTATAGGCTCCAGCTTCTGCAAACTTTCTCGCAATGGCTTTTCCGATCCCCTTAGCTGCTCCGGTGACTACCGCAACCTTACCTTTCATGGGCTCGCTCCTTTGTCCTTTTGCTGTTTCGGTCAACTTAAAATATCAACAATCTTTTGTACGTCCGCTTCGATCCCCACACCAGTCAAAAAGGACAAGGCACGAATCACGGGAATATCATCACTTTCATAAGCTGTCGTGGTCACCACCAGATCCGCTCCGTGGATTTTTGACGGCAATTCTGCGACTTTACATTGTTCAACGGTTGCTGGAATATTATTCTTTTCCAGCTCTTCCCTCACTCGCATACAAACGACAGTGGAGGTAGCAACACCCGTTCCGCAAGCGATCAAGATATGTTTTTTATTCATTCATCTCAGCTCCTTTGATCGTATTTTTTGGATCATCTTTTCCAGTTGGTATCCCGTATTGTTTTTTGATATCATTCCGTGTCCAGAACCATAGAGCACCATACATCACTAAGGCAATCGCTCCTGCCATGAAAGCTGGCAGATTGGACGGATCGATCAATTTCAACATTATCCACAAGGTAATATGACTGCTCATATCGATCCCTGAGATCATTGTCGCTCCTTCAGGGAAGGCAAAACCTACCGCATGGGCCATGGTCGTTGTCAACGCTCCTAAATTCGTCGCGATGAATAATACGATGCAAATCGATGCGATCGAATTCAATAATCCTCTAAAAATGTTGCCCTTTGAAGCCGCTACCGACCAAATGACTGTAAAAGGCAGTACAGCCAAATCAGCAAAAGGCAACAGTCGATTAAACGGTAAGACCGCCGCTAATAAAATCGTGATCGGTACCATCAACAACGCTACCGTAATAATCGCTGGATGAGCCGTAACAACTGCCGCATCTAGCCCAATGTATACTTCTTTTCCAGGGAAACGTTTTTGAATAAAGGTTTTCGCTCCCTCAGCAATCGGCGCTAAGCCTTCCATCAGTAAAGCCACCATTCTCGGCATCAAGATCATCACGGCTGAGGTTTGAACACCTAATTGAATAATTGCCTGAGACTCATATCCTGCCAATAACCCCATTCCGACCCCTAGTACCAGACCGATCATCATCGGTTCCCCAAAAATCCCTAAACGTTCCTTTAGATTTTTCGCGTTGATATCGATTTTATTGATACCGGGAATTTTATCCCACAGTCGATTCAACGCATAAGTCAGGGGCGCGAAATTGACGGTCTCTCCATGAGGCAGCGAAATTCCTGGCAACCCGAAGAAATGCTCGACTGCCGGCGCTGTCCAATCGGCCAGTTTGAAAATAATGAACGTGTTGACTAATGAACAAACAATCGCGATCCAAATCGAATCTGTTGCATAATAGATCATTGCACCTGGAAAAATCAGATGCCAATAATTCCAAAGATCCACATCCATCGTTTTCGTCAGATTGAAACGCAGCAAGACAATATTAAAAATAAAAATGACTGGAATCAAAATTACCGCAATCGGTGTTGCAAAGGTGATCGCTGCCCCGATCGGCCAACCAACATCTAAAATATCTAATTGCAAACCCAAGCGTTCAATCATCGCTTGAGAAGACTTTCCGATTGAATCTGACAACAGCCCGATGACTAAATTCAAACCGGTAAAACCAATCCCCACAGTCAAACCTGCTCGAAAAGATTTACTTAGCTTCTGACCTAGAATCAACCCAAAAATGGTCAGAATAATCGGTAACATCGCTGCTGCCCCAAGGTCTAAGATATAGTTAACTCCCGCTTTAAGCATATCTAACATATTTTCTTCTCCTTTACTGAATGGTTTTCAATAACTGCTCCACCTCAACAACCTTCTCTTTTGCCTTCAGCAACCGCAAATTCTGCTCATCCTGACATAACAGCATCAGCTTCTGCAACATAACCAATTGATCCTCCGGCCGCTTGATAGCTAACATAAAAATGAGTTCTACATCTAAAAAAACATCCTTGCTGGCCATCATTTCAAATGTCACAGGTTTTTCCAAAACACCCACTAGAAACCCTTCTTTTTTCACATGGATCGAGTCGGTATGCGGGATTGCCACATGGATTCCCTGTGTTGGCAATCCTGTTGGAAAAACCCGCTCCCGCTCGATGACGGCTTGTTGATAGCTCTCATGAACGAAGCCAGCGTCAATCAGCACTTCACTCATTTTAGCCAGCAGCACTTCTTGCTCCTCCTCATCGAAGGAATAATATAAAAACTTTTGATTTTCTTTTCTCAGTAGTTTATTCATAAGGAAATCCCATCACTTTATCTTCTAATTTTCTTAACTGGTTCATGACTGCTTCTTCTGACTGACAGTGATCCATCACTGCTAAAAAATCTTCGGTAGCCAGAATCTCCGTGAAATAATACAAACAAGTTCCGATTGAAACACCCTCCGGCAAGGAAAATGCGATGACATATTTCACCGGATCATTCTTCTGATGATTAAAAGAAACAGGTTCTGCTAATCGCAGGAAGCTCGCTCCGATCTTCTTCGCTCCGTGGGAAAATTCCGCATGGGGGATCGCTACTCCCGGTGAGATCACGATATAGGAATCATATTCCACCACCATTTGGATCATCGCCTCGATGTATTCCTGTGTGATCAGCTTGTCCGTCAGCAACAACTGTCCAGCTTCTTTTACCGCTGATTGCCAAGTGTCACAGGTCTGATCCAATTTAATGCGTTCAAGCGTCAAGATCGAAGTCAAACGACTGATCTCCTGTGTTTCTGTCGATAAACGCTCGTTCAATTGATTAAAGGATTCCAGGTCCTCTAAGAAATTTTGATACTCTCCCGCGTCAAGATATTTTTGAATGATTGGTAAAAAATCTTCGATCATTGCTTCTTCCTTCGTAATCAAATACTCTTGATCAATAAAGTGGCGCGGTTTTATTTTGTATAGAACTTTTTGGATGCGAATGATATCTTGTTCCGTTAATATCGGATTTACCAAGACGACCGGTGATTGATCAAATTGCAGCGGAACGGTGGTAACAATCAAGTCCTGATCTTCTGGTTGAATCTTTTGCAGCGCGTGAGAGGAATCCACCGAAACCACATCAATCTGAGGAAAAGCAGATAGTAATTTGACTTTGATTAGCTGAGCGGTGCCACTGCCGGAATTACAGACGATGCGCAGACGAATCTGCCCTTTTACTTGCGTATTATGGCTATTCTCCAAGATCGCTACAACGTACATGACAATAAAGGACAGTTCATTCTGCTGAATCTCAACCTCCAAATAATCCTCGATCTTACTCAAATTCCGCTTCACAATCTCAAACATCTCCGGATAGGATTGATAAATCTCATCAAACAGCACATTTACGACACTGTCATCCAAAGATAGCCGATAGATCAACAGCTTCAAATGATTCTCTAGCAAGTCGAACAAATCGCTGTTCAAGTAGTATTTGATATCTAACTCTCTAGACAATTTGAAAATGAACTCATTGATTAAGATTTGAATCTCGATCGAATCAATTTTTCGTCCATTATTCTTGATATAGCTCTTTCTGCGCAGTACTGAAATTAAATAATCTAATTCCCCAGCATTCGCCGTGATTTCAAAACGCTCTTCTAATTTCTTGAGGATCGTTTGGGCAAAATTTGATTTTGAACTTTCCCGTATCTCTTCTAAAATGCCAGAAGCTTCAATAAAATGATCAAATTTGATGCGTTCAATCATAATGATCAAATAGCAAATCACTTCTTGATAAGAAAAATCAGATAACTGAAGCTGTTCTTCCTTCTCTGCTTCCATCAACAATTGACTAACTTCTTGATAACGTGTGTCAGGGTCAATAATCTCTAATAATAGATTTTGAAAAATGTTGTTCTCCCAACCTAATGCATAATCATAGCCATAATCAAACAGACCATTGAAAATCACTAATTTGGTCATCGCTGAGCGAATATCAATCTCATCGCCCGCCACCTTGTACCCTTTTCCAATGTGGGAAAGCAGGACCAAATTATTATTAACAAACCATTTTTTCAGCGCTTCAATGTCGCTAACCAGCGTATTTCGGCTAACTAAGAGGTATTCGGATAGATAGTACGTCGTCACATAGTCATGACTGGTGACCAGAAGCAGCGCTAAGATTGTCCGTCTTTCATCGAGGGTTAAATGATAGTGTTGGAAAGACGCATAGGTTTTGAATAATTCCTTTAAATCAACCTCCTTAGGTATTTGTAAAAAACCATCCTCCAAATAAATAGCTCCGTTTGCATTATTGCTTTCTAATTGAAAGTTGATTTCCTTAATGTCATTACGAATCGTCTGTTCGGAGACATGAAATAATTTGGCATAATTGGCCAATGAATCTTCTTTGTCATGCAAAATATCCAATAAAATTTTATTGACCCTTCTGTTCATCACTATCACCTCTACACTTTTTATTGTATCTGCCTCCTATTATTTCACAAGACCAATCCTTTTTGTCCGTTTCTCAAAAGAATTGTGATAGATAGTCAGCGAGTGCCTGTGCTACGCTTGGCATACTAGGAATAAATTATTTTTAATAACAATTTTAAATAAAGAAACATTCAAGGAGGACATCAAATTGAAAGCATTGAGGAAATTAGCGCCTGGCGTTGGAAATGTAGAATTATGTGATATTGATAAGCCATCTCCTAAAAGAGATGAAATTATTATCAAAGTGACATATAGCGGAATTTGCGGCTCAGATATTCATGCTTTAAAAGGAGAATATAACAAAAAAATACCATTAACACTCGGACACGAGTTCATTGGTATAGTCTCAGAAATTGGCCATAAAGTAACAAATATCGCGATAGGAGATCGGGTCGTTAGCGAAACAACCTTTGAAGTTTGTGAAAAATGCCCGTTCTGTTTAGCAGAAGAATATAACCTCTGCAGCCAGCGAAAAGGATTAGGAACACAGGTGGAGGGAAGCTTTGCCTCTTTTGTTTCAGCAAAAGCGGAACGCTGCCACAAGCTCCCTGATTCTTTATCAGACGAAGTGTCCGCATTAATGGAACCACTTGCTTGCTGCATTCATGCCGCAATGGAAAAAACAAAAATACGACCTAATGAAAAGGCCGCTGTTTTCGGTCCTGGTCCTATCGGCGTGTTACTCGCTTTAGTCGTAAAATCATTAGGAGCTGAGGTCACGCTCATCGGTATCACAAAAGATGCCAATCGCTTAGCAAAGGCGGAAGAACTGGGCATCCCTCACGTGATTGACAGCCAAAAAAAGGAGCTGACAGAGCTCGTCAAGACTGAAACAAAGGGTTTAGGCTTCGATCAAGTTTTTGAATGCTCCGGCAGTCCGCAAGCCCTCCAGCAAGCTCTGGAAATCGTTAAGAAAAAAGGAACGGTCATTCAAGAAGGGCTATTCGCCAAAAATCCCGTACCGATTGACATGAGCCTACTACTGAATAAAGAAATTCAACTGATCGGCTCGCGAACCCAAAAACCAAGCTCATGGGAGAAGGCACTTGATTGGCTAGAGACATCCAATGTGGACTTATCTCCTGTGATCACAAAAATCCTGCCTTTAAATCATTGGGAGCAAGCTTTTGAATTAGCAATGAATGGGAAGGAACTAAAAGTCTTGCTGAAGCCTGAATAAATCTGATTCTCATCTTGTGTAGATAAATATCTACACAAGATGAATCCAAGTATCTGATGTCTTTCGTACACAAAAACTGCCTGCCAAAATCCGGCAGACAGTTTATAAAAAGATCTTTTTTTCGTTACAAAGACTCTGACTCAGCTTTTGACCTGTCCATAATCCTTAAACACTTCCACTGCGGTTTGGATCTGTTCGTCATTTAGTTTAGCGATCTCGCCGCCATAGGAATGCGCGACATATAGTGTTTTCGCGGCTTCCTCTAAATAGACCGCCGCATACAAGGCCTCTTTTAAATTTTTGCCAACGGTTACGACACCATGATTTTTCAGTACGACAGCCAATTGATCACCAATATGATCCACCACCGCATAGCCCATATCGATACTAGCCGCAGAACTATAAGGAGCCACATTGACTGGGCCTTTTGCGGTGTTGGCTAGGGTTGTCACATCACAATCAATTCGATCCACCACGAGACCAATCCCGGTTGCGTATGGCTGATGTGTATGGATAACTGATTTGACTGCGGGCATTTTCTGGAAAATGTAGCGGATTGCGATCGTATCGACACTTGGACGACGTGTTCCTTCGATGATTTTACCGTCAAGGTTCATCACCAAAACATCCTCTGGAACCATCTCTTCATACATCATTCCACTAGGTGTCACCAAGAATGTGTCTTCATCGATTCGCAGACTCACATTGCCTCCGGACAAAGAAATCAACCCATAACGATCCAATTTTATTCCCGCTGCGATAATCTCTGCTTTTTCTTTTTCTAACATCAGCTGGCCTCTTTTTTCTTTTTGGCTTGTGCATTATATTCAGTATTCACTCTTCTGGCACGTGCCTTCAACGATTCTGGATGCTTCTCATACTCCATATCCAGCAATAGTCGAAACAGCTCCTGACCGTCATTATAATTTTTCGTATTCAGCCAATAACGCCCTTTCAACAAGCCGCCACCATCCACACGCAGAAACATTTTCCCAGCAGATGGAAATTCACGAATCTTAAAACTCTTCAACTGCGGTAGGCTATAGTCATCTGTTCGTTTAAATGAACGCAGCGTCAGCGTATCACCGGAGACATCCACTTCCTTCGGTGTCACTCTGGCAACCAGCGCATTCCAAAAACTATAAAAAGCCACGATCCCGACAAAAACCATCAGTGCAGGCATTCGATTCGCGATAACAGAGCTGACCGCGATGAGGAAAACGATCAAAGAGACTACTCCTGTAACAGGGACATCTATAAAATACAATGTTTTATCGTATTCAAACCGTTTCATTCGTTCTTCCCCCTTTTTTCATACGAAAGAATTAAGCAGCTTCTCCTCCATCGTGTATTTGAGCCGCTTCTTTTTTAATCCGATTTCGGTTCCAAATAGCCATAACTAATGCAACGGCTGCTCCAATACCGGTACCAATATAACCAAGACCGTTTAATCGAACCAGTACCCATGTTAACGGGTTTGCCCCATCACAGATAGAGGAGATTTGAGAGGCTCCTTCCGGCATTTCGAAATTCACATTTTTAGCAGCTGTCGTAATCATCGGAGCTAAATCAGTGGCGATCCATAGTCCGAATACTAATACGACTAAGCCGACAATCAAACCTCTGAACCCATTTTCTTTTACGATTGGCGTTATTAGAACAAACATCCACGGAATAACAGCCAAGTCAGCAAATGGCAAGACCGTATTTCCTGGTAGAACAACTGCCAAGAAAATCAACAACGGTACCAAGATAAATGAAATCGCCAATGTTACTGGGTGACCTACCCCGATAGCTGAATCCAATCCGATATAGATTTTTCCACGATTTTGGAATCTTTCTTGAATGAAATCACTGGCTGCGTCACTGATCGGGATCAAACCTTCCATCAATAAAGCAGCCATTTTCGGAATCAAAACTAGAACCGCACCTAGCGAAACACCTAGTGTTAAAACATTCGTTACATCATACCCGGCGATCACTCCAATGACAATCCCCATGACCGTTCCAACTAAGATCGGTTCACCAAAAACACCGAAGCGGCGTTGAACCGTATCCATATTAATATTGATATCGCGTACACCAGGAATCATATCAATGATTTTGTTAATGACCATCGCGATTGGCGCATAGGCTGTCGTGAAGCCATGAGGCAGTGAGACCCCCGGCAGATCCAGCGATTTTTCTACCTCTGGAGCGGTAACATCTCCCAGAACCATGATGATAACCATGTTGACAACCGCTGCCACGATCCCTAACCACAACGTATCTGTAATAATTGCAACCAAAGCGCCGGTAAAGGCAAAATGCCAGTAATCCCAAATGTCCACATCGACCGTTTGTGTCGTATTCGTAAATAGCATCACGATATTGACGACTAGACCCAGCGGGATAATGATCAAACCAACTGTCGAACCCATAGCGATTGCCGCCGCGGCTGGCCACCCTACATCAATGGTTGAAAGACTAAGCCCAAAACGATCGACCATCGCCTGTACAGCTGGCGAAAGGCTTGTCCCTAACAACGAGTTAATAACCAAGTTCAACCCAATAAACCCAACCCCTACAGTCAACCCGGCCCGAAGACTCTTCCCGACACCGGTTCTGAAGGCACAACCAATGATAAAGATTACAATTGGCATTACAACGGATACACCCAAGTCTTGGATAAATTGAAACACTTTAATAATAGCATCCATGATTATTCCCTCTCTTTACTCGTATTATTTAAATGCAGGTTACTTTTCCATCAAGCCTAAAATTCGATCAATCGTTGGTTTCGTATTGACACCTGTCAAGAAGCAGACACCCGAAACAGATTCACAAGCTAAATCCTTGGGTATTACTGTTGTGGAGATTAAAAAATCATAGTTGGAAGCTTTGCTAGGTGCTTCCGAAATCTTACATTGGGTAATTTTGTATTGTCCTTTGTAGCCATTTTCATCCAAAATTTTTGAGATCTTTCCGTTCACCGCTGTTGATGTCGCAATCCCTGAGCCGCATGCCAATAAGATATTTTTCATTTTTCCCACGTCCTTAATTTAAATTCTGTTTCATTTTTTTCACGGCTTCCGTTGCCGTTTTCGCTTGAATAATCGCTAAGACCTTTTCGTCTGTTTGGAACATGTCGATCAATGCTTGGAGAAATTCCAATTGTTTCTTGGGTTCCTTGATCGCTAGCATGAACATGATTTTGACCGGTACCAAGACTTCCGGCGACCCCATCATTTCAAACATCACGGGGTTCTTTAAAATACCGATCGCCATCGATTGCTTGAACACATACTCGGAATCCGTATGAGGAATCGCAACCCCAACATGTTCTAATGGCAGTCCTGTTGAAAATTCTTTTTCCCGTTCTTGGATTGCTTGGCTGAATTCGCCATTCACACATTGATTTTTCTCAAGACAGCCTGCTAATGCCGCCAATGCTGAAAAGTTATCTGACGCATCGATTTCCAAATCTACCAAATGTTCATCTAAGTACATTTCATCCCAAAAGTCAGCCACTTAGATTGCACTCCCTTCACCCATCACTAATTCCAATAGTGTCTGTTTATCTGTTGCTTGAATCAACTGCTCCACGTTCTCCTCCTTCTCGATAAATTCAAGCAATCCTGTAATCTTGCTCTTCGCCGCATCGATATCCGTATCTGAAATAGCAAAAAATAGAATGACATTGACGTTGTTGATACCCCAATTGATCTTTTTATCCAAGGTCATGATCCCGATCGAGGTTTGATTCACTTCACTGGGATCTGCATGGGGAATCGCCACACTTACGGAAAAACTGGTATCGCCTAATTTTTCTCTGACCCAAACTGATTCACCAAATTTTTTCTTCGCGATTCCCAGCTCCTGATATTTTTCAATCATGAAATTCAAGCATTCTTCTTTGTTCTCCACGTGCTGTCGAAGAAAAACAAGCTCTGGGTTAATCCATTGCTGCCGTGCCTGTGTTTTTTCTTTTCCTGTCGCGTGGTATCGTTTGTAATAGGTATGAACAATCCGGCTAATTTCCTCATCTTTGATCATAGGAGAAATATAGACGACATTTCTGGCCTTGACACTCGGGTCGGTGGTGACGACAACATCACGAGAATTCAAGGTTACCTGTTCGAACTCCTTGGTGGTCAATTGAAGCACCTTATCGGTATGGGGAATGATTCGGCGAATTTTCGTATAAATCAAATCACTTGTGATCAACCCCCGTGATAAAACAACATAGATATTGCGGAAACTCACACCATACTTTCTTTCCAAGGACACTTGAAAATAAATCACTAAAAAGGAAATCTCATCACCAGTAATCTCGATCGAAAAACGCTGAGCCAAACTACTAGTGGCATAACACATCATGGAATAAAGTAATAAATAGCGGTTTTTGATTTCCTCCATAAAAGGATTTTTGATTAAAATATTGCGACGCAGACGGTAAATCATCGGTACAATATGACTCATTAGTGATTCATGCAGTTCCTGATCACCAGAAAAATCAATGTTCAATAAATTTCCCAGATCAGCCATCAGTTCCTCTACCGCTTCTTGATAACAATCACTGTAGCGCTTGCTTGATTTATAAAAAGGCTTGATATTCATGGCATACAACGTTTCAGACAGGTGATAAATGTCGGGGTACCAAAGTTCGATCGCACTGTTGGCAGAAATAAAGGCGCAGATCTCATAAGTTTGGGTATAAAGAGCCAAGTCTTCCAACTCGCTTTTCTTCTTCTCCTCGATCGTCATATGATAGCCCTGCTCTGCTCGCGTAAGTAAACATAAAAATGTAAGAAAAATTGCTGAAAAATATTTATTCGAAATATCGCTGTAGAACATGTCCGAAAACTTTTCTAAGGTATCTTTGACCAGCTGAATCAGTTGCTTCGGAAAATAATTTTCTAGTTGGAGCAACAGTTCGTCATTATTTACTAGTAATGTATCAGGAAACTTCGTCATCAAAAAATTCTGGTAAGACTGCTGAACATCGACCTCTGATCCTTTAAGGATAACTTTTCGTCTGCTTTGACAAATCTTGACCTCGAAGTGGCGAAGATAACGCTGAAGATAATCCAGGTCTTTCTTTAACGTCGAATCTGAGATAAAAAAATCTTTTTCCAAGGTTTCTAGTAATTGCCCTTCTGGCTTCATAAATAATCGGCGAAAGATCGCTTCTCTTCTCCCCAGCACATCATAGGCATCCCCGTCGTTCTCCAAGATCAAAGCACCAATACGATTGACATTTCCTTCCGTTCCGACCAGCTTGATTCCATGCCGCGGTACCTTGACAATCTCGATCTCCTTCTTGATTAGCTCCTCATTCAAAAAATTAACATCATTCAAAATTGTTCTTGTAGAGACTTCTAACTTCTCACTAAAATAATCCGTCGCTTTGTAATCGCTTTCAGAAAGAAGTAAAGACAACAATTGATTTCGCCGCCGCATACTCTTATCCATTTTCCCACCTCCTTATTCGTTTTAAAGTATTAATTTTTCACAAGTGAAAAATTAGTTCTATTCGAATACCGTATATCATTCAACTAAAGTGTTTGAGCGTTGATGCGCTAAGCCGGTTACATACTTCTCTGATTAAGTAGTTTGCGAAAAGTTGAACTGACATCCTTACTCGTTTTAATGGTAGACCTTTCTTAATTAGGCAGCAGTGTAAAGAAAGACTTACAAAGTTGCGCTGACCTCCTCACTATCTCTTATATTCATAATAGTAAATTTTCCGCATTGTTTAAAGACATCCTTTTTTCATCATTAATCATGAAAACACTAATTAATAGGAATCATTCTTTTTTGAAAATATTTATGAAATTATTTCTATTTATTAATCAGATAAGAAAGGCTTCGCGAACTCGCTCAGCTTTTGAGCAATAAGACCAAAATATTTCTAAATTGCTTCTCAAATTTCGAAATATTTTTGCTTATTGCCGATAAAGCTAGTTCGTGAAGCCGGACATGGATACCCTTGCTTTCATAAGCTTTTTGCATGTGAAAATTTTATACTCCCTTAAAGAACGAAAAAACTGCTGATCGACTTGATCAGCAGTTTCTATCTATGCTATTTCTTCCATTCATCGACTTCTTTTTGATGATCTTGGATCCAATCCTTGGCTGCTTGCGAAGGATCTTTTCCTTCATTAATTGCCAGCATAACACTTTCCATGTCTTTTTGGTTCCAATTAAAGTTGTCCAATACCTTGTATGCCTCAGGCTGGTCATCTTTCAGACCTTTACGAGCCATCGTATGAATCGCTTCTTCCGTACCCATGGCACCCTTCGGATCTTCCAAATACTTCAAGCCGTATTTCGCGAACATCCAGTGAGGCGACCAACCAGTAATTACGATTGGTTGTTTCTTCTTGATGGCTTGACCAAGTGCGACTGTCATGGCCCCTGAAGAGGAAGTGGAAACTTTCCAATCCGCTAAGTTGGGATAAGCCTTCAATGTATTTTCCGCTGCATTTACGACACCGGCACCAGGTTCGATTCCAGTGATTGTTTTATTGGCTTGATCGGTCAAATCTTCAATAGAATTGACATCCATATAATCTGGAACAACGATTCCCACCTTGGCTCCCTTTAAGTTGACGCCTAAATCATCCACTTGATCCTTATACTGGGCATATTGTGATTTATGCGTATTCGGTAGCCAAGCAGCGACCATCGCATCTGATTCGCCTTTTGCGACAGATTCCCACATGATCGCATTATCCAGCGGCGTCATGTTGACGTTGTAGCCCATTTCTTTTAGGACTTCACCGACTACATGAGTGGAAGCCACTTCGGTATCCCATTCAACATACGTCAGATTGATCGTGCCTTTGTTCTCAGTAGAAGATCCACCAAAACCAAAAGAAGCAAGCAATACAATTGCTGCAACTACACCAGCGGCAATCCCGATCTTACGTTTTTTCGTTTTCGGCATTTTTTCAGCTGCCTGTTGTTTCGGCTTATTGATATTCTGGGTAAAACGGTCAATGATGATCGCTAAAATAACTAGCGCCAGACCGTTCACAAAACCATTACCGACTTGTGCTCGCTGCAAAGCAGACAAGACACCGCGACCGAGACCAGGCGCACCAATCATTGATGCGATTACGACCATCGATAAGGCCAGCATCGTTGTTTGGTTAATCCCTGCTAAAATCGTGCTTTTGGCTAATGGCAATTCTAATTTAAATAATTTTTGTTTGCTGGTACCACCGAATGAATCAGAAGCTTCCACCAATTCTTTCGGAATTTGACGGATTCCTAAATTGGTAAAACGCACGGTTGGCGGCAAAGCAAAAATGACTGATGCGAACACGCCGGGTACCATTCCGATCCCAAAGAAAGCCACAGCCGGAATCAAATACACGAATCCAGGCATCGTCTGCATAAAGTCTAAGATTGGCGTAATGATCTTTTTGGCTGTCTCATTTTTCGCCATCAAGATCCCTAGAGGTACTCCAATGATGATCGACAGTACACTAGATAAAAGAACCAATGTGACAGTACTCATTAAATCAATCCATAAACCTTGATTGTAGATAAAGAGTAAGCCAATCAACGTAAAGCTCGTCAACCCCCATTTTTTATTGGAAATAAAAAAGGCGGCAACTGTTAAAACGAGAATCAATAGTAATGGCGGAATCATCGTTAATAGATTGGTCATCCCATCCATTAAAAACTGTCCGGCATGCTGTAAGGCTGAGAACAGCCCCGCGAAGGTTCCGGTCAGCCAATCGGTAAAGCCTTCGACCCAATCTGCGACAGGTAAAGCTTGTTGTAAAATACTAAACATTTGCGATCACCTCTTCTGTTTCTGTATCTGCTAACGCCTCTAACACACTGCCGCGAATGACAACACCGACTAAACGGTCGCCTTCAACTACGGCCAGCGGTGCCGGCGAATCAAAAATCAGATTGAAAATATCAGTGACCAGCATGTCTTTCGGAATACGGCGCACATTTTTATCGATAACATCTTTCAGCTCTAAATTATTCTTACGTGCTTCCCGCGCTTTATCCGCAGTTAGACTGCCCTTCAATTTGCGCTTACGGTCAACTGCTAAAAGCATGCTGACTTCTTCTTTACGCATTCGATTCAACGCAACATTCGGTCCATCAACTTCGATATTGGTCGTCAAAGCTGGAACCATGATGTTTTGTGCCGTAAGTACTTTCGAACGATCGACATCCTCCACGAAATCACGAACGTATTGGTTCGCTGGGTGGGTCAAGATTTCTTCCCCCGTACCGATCTGCATGATTTGACCATCCTTCATCAAGGCGATCCGATCACCGATCCGTAACGCTTCATTTAAATCGTGGGTGATAAAAATAATTGTTTTTTGTACGTTTGCTTGTAAGTCCAACAACTCATCTTGCATTTCCCGGCGAATCAATGGATCTAACGCTGAGAAAGCTTCATCCATCAGTAAAATCTCCGGATCGTTTGCTAAAGCCCGCGCTAAGCCGACCCGCTGTTGCATCCCACCGGAAAGTTGATTTGGGTATTGATCCTTAAAGGTCAACAAACCTGAATTATCCAGTGCTTGTTCAGCCAATGCTTGACGTTCAACCTTGGGAACGCCCCGCACTTCAAGACCATATTCTGTATTTTCTAAAATCGTTCGATGGGGAAATAGTCCAAAATTTTGAAAGACCATATTGATTTTATGGCGACGCACTTCCCGCAGTGCTTCTTTATCCATTTGGGCAATATTTTCGCCATCGATATAGATTTCCCCAGAGGTTGGATCAATCAACCGATTTAATAAACGAATCATCGTGGATTTTCCGCTGCCGGAAAGTCCCATGATAACGAAAATTTCTCCTTCTTCGACTTCAAAACTTGCGTCATATACACCAACGGTCGCACCAGTTTGCTCCACAATCTCATTCTTATCGCGATTTTCTTTGATCATCGCGAGAGCTTGCTGCTGCTTCTTACCGAAAATTTTGGTTAAATGTTCTACCTTAACTTTACTCAAAAAATATCCTCCTCTTAAAAAAGTGACCATACAACACTAACATCATGTGGTCACTTTTGTCAAAGAAGATGCAGAAAATTTTCTGTAAACCGAAAATGAGCACTAAAAAAAGGAATCCTAGATTTTACTCTTGGATTCCCTCCCATCAACTGAAGAAAAAGATCCTATAACACACGATTTTGATCAAACAGATTGGCTGGATCGTATTTTTGTTTTAGTTCTCTGATTTTTTCAGCAGTTTGTCCCGGCCAAACCCGCGCATTCTCTTCCTGACTCGTATCACTTGAGTAAGCACCGTAAACACCTTGTCCGAATTCTTGGAGTGGTTGAAATAACTGACCAGCTTCTGCCGCATGTTCTTTATTGACCCAAAAAGCAATCATGATCTCCGCTTCTCGAAAAGACCACGCATTAAAATCACTTGCCCTTTCATTGACCGCCCCGCCAAGTGCCCGCAATTCCACCCCATATACAAAGGATGGTTCTAATATTTTTTCTATTTCTGCGGCCATTTCTTGCGAGATATGTGTCACTAGGGTATTTTTCCCAAACCCCGTATTTTTCCCTTCTATTCGGGCATGTTCGTCTGGAAAGAAGTCCACGTAGTTCATCAAAACTTCCGTCGTAGCTGAGACCGTTCCTAATTGAAGGGCGCGTTCAAGAACTTCCTTTGCTTCAACCGTTTCTTCCCCGTACCAAAAATTTCTCGTTTGTACGGTGATCGTTTCAGCAGGGCCTTTATTCAACAGTAAGATACTCGTCAATTTATTTGACGAATTTTTAAACCATTGATGCCATCCCTGAACAAATTCAAAAAGATCCGTAATCGAATAGTTAATTGTCTGAACAATCATCGGATTGGAAATTTTTGAATCCATTGCGGTTGCCCTATCTGCTTGGAAAAGAAATTCCGTCACTACACCAAACTGACCGCCACCTCCTCGAATCCCCCAAAAAAGATCCGGTTCATGGTCTTTATCTACCACATGTCTTTTTCCATCCGCGGTGATAATCGTCGCTCCGATCACTTTATCAATGGTAAGACCAAAGGACCGTAGAATCGTTCCCATGCCGCCAGATACTGCTAATCCGCCAACACCTGTATCTCCATGATCACCACTGGAAATAACTAATTGATCGGCATGCAGCTTCACTGCTACATCGCCCCACAATGCACCGGCTTGGATGCTGACTATCCCTTTCTCCTTATCAATTACGCTTATTTGGTTCATGTTCGACAGATCCAAGACAATCCCTTGATCATTTACGGATGTACCTGATAAGCCATGACCGCCACATTTGACAGAAAGCGGAAATGGCTCCTTTTGCTCCTGCTTGATTCTGGCTGTATAGTTGATCGTTTCGCGCACCTGTTCATCCGTCTCCGCTAAAATAACCACTTTAGGCCGACCAACTCTATATGCATTTGAACGAACTTTATCATAGCGGGGGTCTTCTGGGAACACTGCAACTTTTTTCAAAGATTGTGGCAATTCTTTTTCCATAGTAAATCCTCCATTTCACTAAAGCCGTTAATAGACTAAGTCAAGCTTCTCATGGGACGAATATTTAGTAAAAGGATCGAATTCGAAATTCCGTAAGCGTTATCTTTTCTTAAGGTTTAATTTCTTTCAAATAAGAAAGGCTTCACGAACTCGCTCAGCTTTTGAGCAATAAGACCAAAATATTTCTAAATTGCTCCTCAAATTTCGAAATATTTTTGCTTATTGCCGATAAAGCTAGTTCGTAAAGCCGGACATGGATACCCTTGCTCTCATAAGCTTTTTGCATGTGAAAATTTTATACTCCCTTAAAGGACAAAAAAGAACCAAACAATTGGTCCTTTTACAGTATTCATTCAGATCTATCTTCTGGATAAAAGAGATGCTGCATTCGTTGCAGAACCAGCTCATCACCCACAAAAAACAATGTATCTCCCGCACAAATTTTCGCGTACGGTCCGGGAGACAATAAGAGTTCGTCCTTTTGCTGAATAGCGATAATGGTGGCGCCAGTCTCATGCCAAATATTTAAATCATTCACTGTACTATCCAGATGGATCGCTTGGTCGGTCAGGGTCAATTCATAAGGAACAAAAGGCGCAACATTATGAACTCGTTTTGTCTGAGCGAGTAATTGGTTCAACAGCTGGCTGACATTCTCTAGCTCCCTTTTCTGTTTCTCCACACTTTCTTGAAGCTCATTTTTAATTTCCTGAACAGATTGGACGTCTTGATACTTTTCAAAGTAAACTTTGGCTTTTTCCCGCGACAACACATAAGCACCGCTGCCATGTCGAACTTCCATGATTCCTAGATCTACTAGCACATTAATTGCCTTACGAGCAGTCTCTGGTGAAACATTAAAATTACTCGCTAACGTTGAACGAGCATGGATTTTTTCTCCCACCTGATACCGTTTGTCCGCGATTCGTTCAGCGATCTCTACTGCTACTTGCTGATAGCGTGGCAACAGTATTCGTTTTTTGTTTTCCCCTTCCATTCGATCCCTCTTTTTCTGCAGAATTCTGTTCAAGCATAGCATATTTTTTTAGGAAAAGCTGTAATCATCATACGTCTTTAAAAATGAGGATGTTAGTGCTTACGTTTTTAGAATTTGTTCATAGAGACCACTTTTCAAAGGTTATCCTTCGCAAAATTGTTCAATTCAGGATAAGCTATTTCAGATTTTTTTAAATGAAAAAGGAGTGGTTTTTTGCATTTTGTAATAGGTATTCTTGGGTTGGTGATTGTTTTTGCATTAAGCTTCGTGATCAGTAACGATCGGAAGCAGATTCGCTATTCCCCGATCATACTCATGCTGGTATTGCAATTTTTATTAGGATTCATTTTATTGCGGACAACAGTGGGAACAACAATTGTTAGTGGTTTAGCCGGTGTATTTGACGCGTTGTTGAGCTTTGCAGGCTCAGGTGTAGACTTTGTCTTCGGTGGGATCGCCAACAAAGGCAGTTTTCCTTTCTTTTTAAATGTATTGATGCCGATTGTCTTCATCTCAGCGATCATTGGTATCTTGCGTTACATTAAGATTTTACCTCTTTTCATGAAGGGGGTTGGTTTGGCTCTTAGTAAAATCAACGGAATGGGGAAATTGGAATCCTATAACGGGATTGCCTCAGCGATTTTAGGTCAGTCAGAAGTCTTTATTTCCATAAAAAAAGAATTATCGACCTTATCGGAACAGCGTTTAACAACTATGAGTATTTCGGCGATGTCCACTGTCTCGATGTCTATCGTTGGTTCGTACATGGCACTAATCCAACCGCGTTATGTAATTACTGCACTTGTGCTGAATTTATTCGGAGGCTTCATCATCGCATCTATCATCAATCCTTATCAATTGGAAGCTGATGAGTTAGTGATTGAAGAAGATAAAGACCAAACCTTCTTTCAAATGCTGGGAGAATATATTTTAGATGGGTTCCATGTGGCAATCACTGTAGCCGCGATGCTGATTGGTTTTGTGGCTTTAATCGCTATGATCAATTTTATTTTCTCCAAGATTACGGGTCTAACTTTCCAAGAAATTTTGGGGTATGTCTTTGCTCCTCTTGCTTTTATCACAGGAATCCCTTGGAGTGAAGCAGTCGACGCCGGCAGCTTGATGGCAACCAAATTAGTGACCAACGAATTTGTTGCGATGACTGAATTAGCGAAAGGCGGCTGGGATTTTTCCGCTCGTACAACAGCGATCATCTCTGTCTTCTTAGTTTCCTTCGCGAACTTTTCATCCATCGGAATCATCTCTGGTGCTATGAAGGGACTGAATGAAGAAAAGGGAAATTTAGTTGCTAAACATGGGTTAAAAATCTTGTTAAGTGCAAGTCTAGTTAGTTTCTTAAGTGCCATTATCACAGGATTAATCTTTTAAAACAAACAACCGTCAGGCGCTATTCATTTTAGGGCTTGACGGTTGTTTTCGATTATTTTTGACAAAGTGATAGAAAGTCTTGGAATGTCGCTTGCTTCGAAAGTTTCTTTACTCGGGATGCATCATTCAACATCTGTACAAGCTCCTCAAAAAGCTGTTCAAAGGAATTGTCTCGCTCCTCCTTCAGCGCAAACAGCAGAACCAATCGAACCTTTTTTTCCTTCCATTGAACGGGTTTGGCTAACGAACAGATTGCAACAGCATTTTTCTTCGCCTCACGCTTAATGGCATGAGGCAGCGCGTAAAAATCCCCAAAGGCAGTACTAGATAGTGCTTCACGCTTCAAGACCTTCTCCACATAATCTTTCTCGCAATATCCTTTTTCAGATAACTCTTGGCAAAGAAACTGAATGATTTCTTCCCTATTTGTAAACTCTTTTTGCGGAAAAAACAAGTCTTCCTTTAAAAAGGTTGTTAAGACAGAGGGCGTTTGATTTTCTTCAACTAGAATCTGTTGGATCTTTTCTAAATCACGTTCCGTTAGAAATGACTCATACCGATAGATCGGAACGGTTGTTTTCAAATCCAAAGCCTCCGTCGTCAAAATCAACGACTTGTCTTCTGTCATTTCACTTGTCATTACAAAAATGGATTCCGCCACAGACAACTCAATGTCAAATTCTTGAATTTTATTCAGTTGATTTCTAACTACACGTTGATTCCCCACGCCATAGGGGGATACGAGCAATATGCGCTTCTTCTTATGAGCACGGATATTTTCTAAAGCAGAAAGAAAATGCAGGGACAAATAAGCGACCTCATCCTCTGGAAACTGAATATTTAGCTTTTCTTGTAGAAACCCGGAAGCATAAACACTCACATTATAGACAAAAGGAAATTTGCTTTTGATTTCCTCCAACAATGGATTGACCAAGTATTGTTGATGAGCGGAACGCTTATATAAAGCCGAGACGTGCGTCATCAAGTAGTCGATTATTTTCTCATCTTGGGTAAAATCAATCAAAAATATCGAATCGATGCTGACTAGTAAAGCTTCAATGATCCTTTTTAACTCTTTATCTGCTAAATCTTCATCAGAAACAACGGAACCGGAGTAGAGACGATAAATATACGCATATTCTTTTTCTGGGATTTCAACGCCAAAGCTGCTCTCTAATTGATGAACCATCGCTAAGGTCAGCTGCCGACTCTTATTTTCTTTCAAAACACTTTGAGAAGCGTTTAGATAGCTTTTCTTGCTTACTCTTTCTAGCAAAACTGCAAGATGTAAAATAAACGAGATTGTCGAAAAGTCATTGATGAGAAACCCCTCTTCTTGGTGTACCTTTACGACAATGCTGGATAATTTTGCTAAATCAATTTCTTCAAAGTAATCCGAATAATTGTCTAAACTCAGCTTATTCGTCTCAATTTCCTGATTTAAAAACAACGTAAAAACTCGGCGCTTCGCCGCTTCATCCCCTTCGATGAATAATTGATTTTGTCGTCGTTTGATTAAGAGCCGCGGATCATTTTTAGCGATTTTGGTATTAAGTTCTTTGACGATTCGATCCAGTGTAGATTCACTGATAAAAAACTCATCGGCCAATTGATAAAAGTCGCATTCTTTTTGATCCAGCAAACGGGTCAGCAACTCAAAGGCGCTGTTGTCAGATTGCTTTTCAATTTTAGTTTGTTGAAACAAACTGTTTTTCTGGTTTAAAAAGAAACCAGCTCCGGCTTTAGAAAGAATTACTGGCAGCTCTGATAGTTGATTTAACTGTTGAATATCATTTCGAATTGTCTTCGAAGAAACACCTAATTCTTTAGATAACTGGCTTGCAGTTGAAGGCTGCTGGCTTAGGGACAATTTCTCTAGAATTTTTTCTTGTCTGTGAGAAATATTCACTCTGATCCCTCCTGTAAATAAGTAACATTTACTTAATTATTTATCCCAATAAAAGCATAGAAGTCCTAAACTTCTACGCTTTATTATAACATTATACAGATTCTGTCTCGCTCTCTTTTTCCAACTGAACAAGGTTTTTCTCATAGACTTTCAAGAACGGATAATACAACACGCCATCGAGAATAATCAAAATTAAGACTAAGACAACTGCCCGCCAATCCATTGTGGATAGAAACGCACCGATTGGTGACGGCATCTGCCAAGAAAAGACAGCAAAGGTCTTTCCAACAACTCCCCACGACATGCACAGATACGTAACAACAGCGTTAAAGACTGAAGTAAAAATGAAAGGAAAGAAGAAAATCGGATTTAGCATTAATGGCGTCCCAAAAATCATTGGTTCAGAAATACCGAAGAAAGAAGGAATCAAACCGATTTTCCCAACTGTACTCAACTGCTTAGATTTCGAGCGCATCATCAAGAAGGCCAAGGCTAACACGGAGCCAGATCCCCCGATAATGACAAAATAAGTCCAAAATGGTGTCGTGAAAATATTGCTAAGATCAGTACCTGCCATTTTTTCTGCCGCATTGATCGATAGATTGCCGTCACGGATAGGTCCTAAAATTCCAGCCAAAGCGGCATCATGAATTCCAAAGAACCAGAATAAATGAATTAAAAAGACACTGATGATCGTAAATGGCAAGCTATCGGCCGCTTTGAAACTCGGAGCCATAATATTGTATAAGAACTGAACCGCTGTTGTATCAAAGGCATGAAAAATGATAAAGATGATTGAAAAGAAGGTCATCAAAACCAAGCCTGGTACCAAGGCAGCGAATGTTTCTGAGAGCGAAGCGGGGACACTGTCGGGCATCTTGATCCGCCCAATATTTCTTTTGCGCATCCAATGGTAGCCTTCCACCGTGACAATCGCCACAAAAAGTGACAGTAAGATTCCTCGACCATCTAAGAAGCTAATCTCAACTTCTTTGCCGTCCCAACCCATTTTTAACGGAGTCAATACAAGCATCAGAAAGCCAACCAGCGCGAACATCATTGGCCGCAACACGTCTTCTTTATAATGGCGGCACAAGAAATACGTCACACCCACGCAGATAAACAAGGCCATGGCACTCAGTGTCACACCGCTGATCCAGTTCAAAACCAGACCATTCTTTTCAGCAAAGCTGGCCCAAGCCAGCAAGAAACCATTTTTCGTATCTTCCGTCACTGGCGGGGCGTTCAAAATGATCGGAATTGATCCGAACAAGGTGATCGGCAGCATAGACATAAAAGCATCTCGGGTAGCCTTCAAGTGCCGTTGCTGACTCAATTTATTTGCCAATGGTGAGATGTATTTATCCATTGTATCGCTAAATGTACTAAATCCCATGACTACTTATCCTCCAATCAATTTTTTGATATCCTCATACACGCCTTTACCGTCCATGATCCCGTATTTCATTGGTGAGATCGCCTCAACAGGCACGTCCACTGCGGCTTCAATCTGTGGTTTTAAGAAACGAATTTGCGGACCAATTAATACTAAATCGATCCCTTCAAGGTAATCTTGATATTCTGACTCACTATACGCACTAACTTCTAAGGTATGATCTGACGCTGCTTCGATTTTCTTCGCTAACATGCCTGTTGACATTCCCGCGTTACAAACCAACATGATTTTTTTCATTTTTTTCGTCTCTCCTTATTCATTATTCATATTAAAGTATTTATTTTTCTTTCAGAGCAGTATTCTATTCAAACGTTCTTCGTTGAATTTTCTCACCATTGCTTTCAATAATGTCCTTGAACCAATAATAGGAAGCTTTTGGTTTTCTAATTTGTTCTTTTTCAAAATCAACTGCCACTAAGCCATAACGTTTTTCCACGCCATTTTTCCATGAGTACAAGTCGAATGACGCCCATGCATAATATCCGCGAATATCTGCACCTTGATCCATCGCATTCATAATAGCGTTGATATGATCATTCATGAATGAAATTCGATAGTCATCATTCACCTGTTCTACTGTCACATCTTCACGGACCCCGACACCATTTTCCGTTACATAGATTGGTAAGTGGTACCGATCCCAAGCTTCTAGCAAGCCATCTTGCAGTCCTTTTGGATAAATTTCTGTATCCCAAGCAGTAAATTCACTGTTAGGGTCCTTGACCTGTTCAAACCAGCCTTTGATAACAACTTTACTCTCACCTTTTTTACCGGAATGATTAAATACTAACTGCGTTTCTCCTCCGGTATACGGTTTCACTAATGTGCGAGCATAATAATTCAATCCAATAAAATCGACGGTGTTTTCTTTGATGATCCTTAGTTCTTCGGTTTTCATGAAGCTGATATCATAATCTTCCGCCAACTTAGCTACTAGATCAATTGGGAACTCACCTAAAGCCGCCGTGTCTAAAATCCAGTTATTGCAATAATTATCTGCATAGCGCATCGCGACCCTTGTTTCGATCGTATCATCGACCCCATTAACTGGTGTATAGCTATGAACAATCCCCACTTGCCCTTGATGGTTTCCTGCTCTGAATGCACGGACTCCTAACGCACTAGCTAGCATCACGTTGTATGCACCGATCATTGTTTTTTGGACATCCTGTAAACCGGGCGGATAATTTCCAATAAAATAACCATTTGCGATAAACCATTTCGGTTCATTAAACGTTGTCCAGTTACGTACCTTATCCCCAAAATGCTCGAAGCAAACCTTTGCAAGATGTTCAAAGGCATAAGCCACTTTGTTGTTTAACCAACCACCTTCGTCCTCCCAATATTGAGGAAGATCCCAATGATAGATCGTCACGAATGGTTCGATATCGTATTTATGACAAGCGTCAAGTAACCGTTGATAAAAGGCGATCCCTTTCTCGTTAATTTCTCCTTCTTTATTTTTAATGATACGCGGCCATGAAAGTGAAAAGCGATACGAATTCTGTCCGCCTTCTTTCATCATGCGAATATCTTCTTCAAAACGATGGTAATGATCGCTGGCAACATCGCCATTTTCTAAATCATTCTCATGCAAATAACGATCCCACATTGATTCTACTTTTCCATCTACATCCCAGGCACCTTCACACTGATAAGAAGCTGTTGCGCCACCCCATAAGAAATTTTTATCCATTTATAGTCTCCTTCCACTTATATAACTCACCAAATTCACCGATCATATCAACAGCGATATCTGTTGATGTTAAATGTCCTTCAGCATGGACCAATAATAGATCCACTTCATCCATGCGCTCTTCTGCAGAAAGTTTACGAAGCATCTCTGCATGCGCCTTATGTGCTTGTCGAATTTCACTCTTTGCCGATTGATACTTTGCCTCAAAACTCTGAAAGTCGCCTTGTTTCACTGCATGTAGTGCTTCATATGCGTCGCTTTTAGCATTGCCTGCATGTAAAATGATCGCCATTGATTCCATTTCTGTTCCAATTTTCGCTTCTCCCAAGTAAACTCCCTCCTTTTTTCTATAGTTCAACTATAAAGCGTTTTCTAAATGGATTAAATTTTTTATTTTCCACATTAAAGTGGAAATGAATAAAAAAAAATCTCTCAAGCCCTGATCAGCTTGAGAGATCATTTTTACCGTTGTTCCTCTTCTAAAACTTCGTATTCATAAGGGGAGCCTTCATAGAAAAATTGCGTCGAAACAGTAGCTTCTTCATCCATTGCGATCAATTCTTTACGGAAAGGAAATCTGACTGCTTGCCCCTTAACTGTTTTATCGCCAGGTAAGATGTAGAAAAGTTTATCATCTGGTGTCGGTTTGTTCAGCTGTTTCATTACCTCATCAACTACTTGCTGCTGATCAATCGTTGCTGCCTTAGCAACTTTTTGATAATCCTCTAAAAACGCTTCTTGTCCTTCAAAATATGTAAATTCCATTTTCTTCACCCTTTCATTTTAACTGTAACATCTCTTTCTGCTATGCCAAAGATACGTGCTTACTCTGCGAGATCTAAATGACCCGCCTCTGTCTGAAACACTGGCCAGCTACCTGCCAATTCTAGACGGATCAAATCCAATTCAGGATATTTTTGGATCGCTGCTATCACAGAATCGACCAATTCAGCTTGTTTGGTTAACTGCTCTTGCGGTGATAATAATTTGTCTTGATCAAGAATTTTCCGATACTCCTGATTTGCCTCCACAATTTCGTGAAACGCGGCCTTGAATGAACGCTCGACTTTGCGCGCAAATTTCGGTTCATTCTCAATTGTATAAGCCACTTGTGCCTTTTCCGCAAAAAAAGTCGCATACATCAATGGCACTGTGGAAACGGGCTTGATTGACGACACATAATAAAACGCTTCTTCCAAAATATCTAATGAAACGGTCAGCTTCATAGCTTGTCCTTCTTTCTGATGATGATCAAACCGGATGCCCTTTGACTAATCAATCAGCAAAAGAGCACCAATTTTTCATATTTTGATTATAGCATTCACAAGCTTATTTCTTCGAATTATCAGTCTTGCGGAGAATGATCGACTGACTTTTTTTATATTGAAAAAATATTTAAAAAACTTTTTTCTATTAAAACGTTTTATAATAGTCCCATCGAAGAAAGCGATGTCATTCTTCTTTTTCATTACCACAAAATTAAAACGTTTTAATTAAATCTGAACCAATGGAGGAATTATTGATGAGAAAAGTACTTATTGATACCGATCCTGGTATTGATGATGCGGCAGCAATCGCTATTTTGCTAAATGAACCTAGTCTAAATGTGGAACTGATCAGCTGTGTCGCGGGAAATGTCGGCATCGAGCACACCACGAATAACGCTTTACGTTTGTTGAACTTTTTACAAAAAAACATTCCGGTTGCCAAAGGAGCAGCTACCCCCTTATTGCGAGAGAATCGTTTTGCAACGAATGCTCATGGTGCTTCAGGGATGGGGAGCTTTGACTTTCCCGAAGCTAAGACCGCTTTACTGACAGAAGAAAATGCCGTGCTGAAGCAGTGGCAGATTTTGCAAGCAACCGAAGAGCCAGTCACTATTATTGCTCTAGGACCATTGACAAACGTGGCCTTATTATTGCAAACGTTTCCTGAAATACGATCAAAAGTCCAAGAAATTATCTTGATGGGCGGCTCCACCGCACGAGGAAATATTGGCGTCTATGGCGAATTCAACGTCATGATCGATCCCGAAGCAGCCAAGATCGTTTTTCGTTCGGGCGTTCCGATTACCATGGTTGGCTTAGACATTGGTCGCAAAGCACGGTTATTGGCAGAGAATCTCGATGCATTGGAAACTCATCCTGTTGGCAAGATGGTGGCTGACCTCTTCCGCAGTTACGATGGCGGAGATATCTCAGAAGGGGTAAAAATGTATGATCCTTCAGCTGCGCTTTATTTATTAAATCCTGAATTGTTCCAAACTCAGCCCGCCTTCGTTGATGTAGAAATCTCAAGCCCACTGACTTTGGGGGCGACAGTCGTCGATTTCGACGGTGTATTTGAACAAGCCGACAACGCGACGATCTGTGTTGATGTAGACGTCGAAGCGTTTCGTCAAAAATATTTAGAACGCGTTTTAGCAATTAGAGAGGAAGTAGCAAATGGCACAAGAAGTAGCAAGTAATCCAGTTGAACAGACAGGCATCCCCGTCCCGCAGGAAGGAACAGCGGAATTTGAGAAATTGAATAGAATGGCAAAACGCGCCATTCCTTTAGTATTGATTATCTTTATTTTTGGTATTTTAGAGCAGCAAGCTTTTGGTATGATTTTTGTAAATATCGGACAGCAACTAGGAGCGCCGCAGTACGCTTCCTTGATTACCTCGCTTCCCGGAATTATTTTAGGAATTGTCTGTGTGGTCTACGGTTCGTTAGGAGATTTTCTATCCTTGAAGAAGATGACCTTCATCGGAATCGCAATCTTTTTATTAGGATCGATCATCGGCTTTGCCGGCTCGAGCAATATTTGGGCCGTTATTATCGCTCGAATGCTGCAATCTGCCGGCGGACAGGTTCCCGGCTCCGTGTTTTTAGTGTTAGTTTCAAAATACATTACCGCTAAAAATCGGGTGATTTATTATGGCATCTTTTCTGCGATCTTTCGCTTATCTGCCGCTGTCGGTGTCCTAGCGGCAGGTTTTATCATGAAGCTTGATTGGCGCTGGTTGTTCCTACTACCATTATTATCCGTCTTCTTTTTACCCGCACTGGCGAAAAATCTGCCGGATGAGCAAGCGAAAGGTGCCAAGATTGATGGCTGGGGCTTCCTGATCACTGGCGCATTCGCCGGTTCGGTCACGATGTTCTTTACCAATATGACCCTTTATTGGTTCGTCGCGATCATCGCCACACTAGCTGCCTTTATCGTCTATATCACTAAGGCACAAAATCCTTATATTCGTCCAGAATTCTTTACGAATCCGGCCTTCGCTATTACGATGATCATTATTTTTGTCGGCTATTTCTTCAGCTATACTCTAAACGCCGGTGTCAATGCGATTGGTTTGAATGTCTTTGGGATTGATTCCGCCGAAGTTTCGATGCTCCTGATTTGGTCGATTTTACTGGCTTGTGTGTTAGGCTTCTCTTGCGGCACGATCATCAAAAGAATCGGACGTACAGCCGCGATCATAGGTGCTCTTGGTTTCATGGGACTGGGCTTGATCTTGATTGCTTGGGCCATTCCTCATGGAAAGATTGCCGCTCTTGCACTAGCTCCTTGCGTTTACTATTTCGGTACTTCCTTCTTCTATTCTCCGATCGTCGATACAGCAGCCAAAACAGTACCTGCCGAAGAAGCAGGTCGTGTAATGGGCTTCAATGACTTAGTCCAAGCCATAACTGGCTCAGTCGGTGTCGCGGTCTTCGGTAATCTGATGGCAAACGGTGCAATGGCTAGTGGCAGTCCTGTACCGGTCGAAGCTGGGGAAGCCTCCACCTATGCCAATGTCTTCTTGATTGGCGGTATCGTTGTGCTTTCTGCAATGGTACTCTTCATTATCTTCCGCAAAATGATTTATCGTCGAGAATACTAAAAAAACGCCCGCGGGCGTTTTTTTAGATCATCACGGTCATCGCAGCGGCAGCTAGAATCAGTACCAGTCCGATGATCGTAATCGTCATTTCTTTTTTCGTTTTCTTTTGACCTAAGAACCAGATTCCGGTCAAGGTCGCTAAAACAACCGAGGTTTGCGATAAGATGAAGCCAGTCGCTAAACCATTCATGTCCGGTTGTGCGGAGATTAAATAGGTCAACGCCGCAAAAGCAAAAAAGAACCCTGAAAAAATGTGTTTATAAGAAACTGTTTCTGCCAGCGCTGATTTGTTTTTGTCCTTCACGCCTAAAATTACTGAATAGACAAGAGCGACTAAGAGCATCCCGATCGCTTGCGGCAAGAATGCATGCATCCCATCAATATTGGTTGCTTGCGGTGCGGCTGAATAAGCCCAATAACCGATCTCACCAACAGCCAGCAAGAGTACGGCTTTTTTCAAGCTGCTGGCTTTTTCCTGTGTTTTTTCTTCCGTCCAAACCGTCATCCACGCACCTAAAATGATTAGGACTAGAGCGAAGCCACCTAATAATTTGGCGTTCAGACCAGGCCAATCACCTAATGCAAAAACACCCCACAATGAAGCGCCCAACAATTGAAAGGCTGTCGTGATCGGCATCGCCCGTGATGAGCCGATCAACGTGAATGATTGGAAGGTAATGATCTGAGCAATCGCCCAGCCAACGCCTGAGAGGATCGAAAAGAACAGATCCATCCCTGTTGGAAAACTCATGCCGTTCATTACGAAAAAGACAAGTGCAAAGATCAACGTGCCTAAGGTCGTACCTAAAATTTGATTGACTGGCCGTCCGCCGATTTTTGATGCAATGGTAGGGAAAAGTCCCCAACCAAGTAACGGGCCTAAACCAATCAAGATCGCTGTTGTATTCATAATAATTCCCCCTTGTGACTATGCTTAAAATACGACGCCGCTCTCCAATAAAATATTGGCATAAGGAGTCATCTCTCCCGTGCGAATGAATGCCCGACTATCGTGTAAGGCTGCTTTCATCTCACTATGAGGAATAAAGGTCACAGGAGTTTCTGGTAAACGGTCTTGAATCTTTTTCAACATTTCAGGATTTTCTGTTTTGATTTCCTCCGCTAAGTAAATCCGTTGAACTTCTAATTCTTCCAGCACATTATTCAGAACATCCATGAAACTTGGTATGCCATTGTCGACGGCTAGATCAATTTTTTCTGTTGTCATAGGAACCGGCATGCCGGCATCGCCAATGCTGATTTGGTCAAAGTGACCCATTTGTGCGATCACACGTGAAATATCTGAGTTGATAACTTTGCTTTTTTTCATAGTAAAAAATCCTTTCGTTACTTTAGTTCATTTTTATAAGGAATAGAAGGCTGTGCACCAAATCGTTGAACGGTTAACGAAGATGCTTTATTTCCATATTCGATTGCCTGCTCTAGGTTACTGAAGTCTTTCGCTAATACACTGCTCATCGCGCCAATAAAGGTATCACCAGCTGCGGTCGTATCCACCGCGTTAACCTTGAAGGCTGGAACGATTCCGTTGCGTCCCTGTACATCGTAAAAGGCACCCTTGCTGCCGATCGTGATAATCACTGCTTCAATCCCTAGCTGATGCAAATGTTCAGCTGCAGCTTTTAGGCTCGCTTCATCTGTGACTTTGATCCCCGTTAAGATTTCTGTTTCCGTTTCATTCGGGATGATCATGTCTGTGACTTTCAATAATTCTTCTGGTACGTTTTCTAAAGCTGGTGCTGGATTTAGAATTGTTTTTACTCCAGCTTCCCGAGCGATCGTAAAGGCTTCGACCGTACTTTCTAAAGTGCTTTCAAATTGAGCAATCACAAAATCACTGGCTTTGATCAAATCCGCGTGCTCTTGGACTTGTTGCGGTGTGAAAGCGTTGTTGGCACCTGAATGGATCATAATACTGTTTTCCCCTTGATCATCCACAATGATATAGGCCTGACCAGTCGCTTGTTTTTCCAATGTTTGGACACCAGCTAATTCGATGCCTTCTTCTGATAAAAGCTCCCGCATCATGTCGCCGGCTTCGTCATTGCCGATGGCTCCAATAAAATTCGTCTCTGCTTCAGAACGCTTCGCTGCGACGGCTTGATTGGCGCCCTTGCCCCCGCCAGCAGAAAAAATCTCTTTTGTATGCATCGTTTCACCCGGTTTCGGCATTTGCTTCACGCGAATCGTGCGGTCCAAGTTGATACTCCCAATGATTGTAATCGTATTCATTTTGTCCACTCCATTTCTTATTCTTTTAGTTCATTCATTTGTTTGGAAATTAAAACGTTTTATTAAAACGTTTTAATTCGACACCAAAAATATAGCACAGCTTGAAAGCTATTTCAAGTGTGCTGTCGAAAAACGTTGAATCAGTTGAACTGGCAAGGTTTGCTCTTCCCAATTTTTCTCAGGCTGTGAGATTCTATCCAATAATAATTCTGCCGTCGTTTGACCCAATTCATAAATCGGCTGTGCGATCGTCGTTAGCTGCGGAGTCACGTATTCACACATATCGATATTATCATACCCGATCACACTGTAATCTTGCGGGATTTTCTTCCCTAAATCAGCCAGACCCAAATAGATCCCAAAAGCCAATTCATCATTAATGGCAAAAATCGCCGTTACATCGGTCTTAACGATCTCTTCCGCTGCTTTTCGCCCGCCAGCTTTAGACAACTCCCCATGAATCAAGACTACATCAGGATACATCTCTTGAAAACCTGTCAACCGCGTCCGAATATTCTCTGTCGCATCTTCAGGTAAAACGATCGCTACCTTTTGATGTCCCAGCTGACTCAAATGTTCGCCAGCAAGCTTCCCACCAGAAAAATCATCCGTCAAGACGGCATCGCTAAAGCCCTCCGCCTTCTTTTGATCTAAAACAATATATGGCAGATTTTTTTTACGTAGGCTGTCATTAATAGCTTGGTTGGAAATCGCTGAACTAGCGATGATATAGCCGTCGACCCCGCGACGACTTAACTCTTCTAAATAATCCGTCTCTTTTTTTGTATCCAAATCCGCATTACATAACATAGTAATAAAATTTTCGCGATATAAAACCCCTTCGATACCGCGCACTAAAGTACTAAAGAAAGGATTGGTGATATCAGGAATCAAAACCCCGATCGTTTTGCTTTTTTTCACAATCATTCGCCGGGCAAAGTAATCAGGTTCATAATTCAATGCGGCCTTAGCTGCCAGCACTTTTTCGACCGTTTTTGGACTAAATTTTTGCTCGTTGCCGTTTAAAATCTGTGAAACCGTAGCGATCGAGACCCCAGACTGTTGGGCCACCTCTTTAATGGTGATTTTCTTTTTTTTCATCTGATTACTCCTTGCTCATAGTAAGGTAGTGATTTTTTACAAAAATCACTTTATGTTCACACCGTATATCATTCTGCTAAACTGCTCATCTTTAATAAGACTAATATTTCTTAATGAGTACTCGTGCTTTTTTTATCTGCGAAAAGCAGAACTGACATCCTTGCTCCTAATGAGGGAATGATTTTTTTCAAAATCACTTTTATGGTCGCGCCGTATATCATTCTGCTCTAAACTCTGCTACATTTTCTCATGAATGTGTTTGGCTGTAAATACGCCAGTTTGTGAACTTGCTATGCAGCGAAAATTTTTTTATACTGCTTATGATAAGTTTGTAGGGGGAAGAAATGAAGAAAACAACAAAAATCATTTTAGGAATTGTCTTAATCTTAGTAATTGCACTGATCGCCGCAGGAAATTATTTCTATTCATACGCGGTCGTTCCGGATGAAAAGGATTTTCTGTCTGACGGATCGGCTAAAAAGTCAGCGGAGTTGATAGCTGCTGAAGATTGGTTCAACAATAAAAATAATCGTACTGACTGGCAGCTGACTTCTTCGGATGGGCTGAAACTATCCGCTTATTATCTGCCAGCTGAAAAAGAGCAACACAAAACAGCAATCATAGCACATGGCTATATGGGACAAGCCTCAGATATGCCGCAGTATGCCAAGATTTATCATGACCTCGGTTACAATGTATTGATGCCTGATGCCCGTGGTCACGGAAAAAGTGAAGGTGACTACATCGGATTTGGCTGGCCAGAACGAAAAGATTACCAGCAATGGAGCAATCGTGTCATCAAGCAGGATCCTCAGTCTGAAATCGTGCTCCATGGAGTCAGTATGGGGGGAGCAACTGTCATGATGACCAGCGGTGAAAAACTGCCGGATAACGTCAAAGCCTTCGTGGAAGACTGCGGGTACAGCTCAGTTAATGGTGAACTGAGCTATCAATTAAAAGACATGTTCAATCTGCCCTCCTTTCCATTGATTCCCGTTACTAGTTTAGTAACGAAAGTACGTGCCGGCTACTTTTTCGGTGAAGCAGATTCGATGAAACAATTGAAAAAGAATGATCGCCCGATGCTCTTCATTCATGGCGATAAGGACGATTTCGTTCCCTATTCAATGCTGGATGAGGTCTATAATGCGACCAAGGGACCAAAGGAAAAATATGTCGTGCATGGCGCTGGGCATGCGGAGGCTCTGAGCACTGATCCTGCGATGTATCAGAAAAAAGTCACTGAATTTGTAACGAAGTACGTGCCATAAATAAAAACGAGACGCTCAATGCGCCTCGTTTTTTGCTTGTTCTAATAAGTATTCTGCCAAGCTGTCCGTCACTGTAATATGAGTAAAAATCTTGGTCTTTGTTCCAACATACAACACATCTTTTTTACTTTCCTCATAACAGGCAACTGCGACATTTGAAATTTTCCGGACATCACCAACACTCAATCCAATGACGTTTTCATTGATCTCGCAGGCGACTTCCTGTCCATTATGATCAATGAATTTCGAATTGACGTCTCCGATCACTGCCAGCTTTTCCAGCTCATCGATATCCTGCTGATCGACATAACCGATTTCAGTCATCGTATTGTTCTTAGAAAAGGGACTCGCGATCCCAACCAAAGCGAAATCGACATTTCTTCCTGCATCCAAAACGTCACGAATGCCTTCATTCTCGATCAAACTCTTTTTAATAAAAGCATTATCCACTAACGCTGGTGCATATAAATACTTACACTTAGCCCGCAACTTTTTAGCTAAATCATAGGCCAATTGATTGGAATGGACATCTACTAGCTCTGATCCCAATCCGCCGATCAAGGGAATAATGGTGGCATCCGCATGATTCTCGTAGGGATATTCATCGACGATTCCCCGCAGCATTTTCCCCCAAGATAGCCCGATCGTCTGAGCCTTAGCGATTTCTTTCTGAAAAGCAGTAATCGCGGTTTGGACCAGCAAACGTTCGATTTCATCTTTGCGCAGGCTGCTGGTGTCTAACACCGCGGCCTTTTTCAGCCCAAATGTTTCCTCCAACGCCAATTCCAACTCGACGGAGTAAGCGCTCTCGCTTTTGATAAAAATATCAACAATTCCTTCATTTTTTGCATCGTTCAAATATTTTGAAACCAGCGAACGAGAGATGCCCAGACGTTTAGCGATCTCCGACTGTTTCAAATTCTTTTTGTAGTACATCGTAGCCACTTTTACGATGTCGCGATTATGTTTTATAGCCATTTTGATCCCATCCTCTGAACAACTTTTGGTCTCATCCACTATACGAGTGATTTCACGAGCGTGCAAGTGAAAAAAGGAGAACAAAAATTTAAAATTCGCAGTGCAATAGTGCTTCGTTTCATAACCTCTTGGCTTAAATAAAAAGGTCGAAGATGCACCTCATTTCGGCACATCTTCGACCTTTTAACTAACTAATTTCGATGACGCCTCCGATTTCGAAGTCTGGAAAAATACCTGGGCTGACGATGATTGCTCCCGGTAAGATCTCTCCGATCGCGTTACGAAAATAAATCGAAATATGTCCTAATTCTTCAAAATTCGCATTCGCCTGTGAACCGACTTCTTCAATCGTAAATTCTTGATCACCAAATTTGATTTTTCCGCCGATTTTCAATGCATCCTTCGGGCGGTCTTCAAATTCATGAATCACGCAAATATCTCTCAACTCTGCAGTCGCAGTAGGTCCGAACAAAATAACCAGTCGTTCTTCCTCAAAAGCTGGCACCATGCTGCCGATTTCAACAATTTTAGATTTTACCATCAATCAATTCGCTCCATTCAAACAGTTTTTAATACATTCCAAAACTAGCCAACCATGCCAAGATTACCGCTGTGAACCCTGTTAACATCCGACCATATAAAATCGCAGGTACACCGATCGCTACTGTTTCCGGTTTTGCTTCTCCTAATGACAAACCTACCGGTATAAAATCGCACCCTACATGCGCATTAATCGCAAACAATGCTGGTAATGCATACTGCACAGGAATCGAACCATTGGCAATCTGTGTCCCAATCAATACCCCGATAACCTGTGAGATTACCGCACCCGGACCTAAGATTGGCGACAGGATCGGGATGCTACAAATCAAAGCTAAGACGATCATCCCCGGCAATGATCCAGCTAATGGCGAAAGCACTTTAGCCAACCAGTCACCAACACCGGTATAATTGATAATCCCAACAATCATACTGATGAAAGCCATAAATGGAATGATGTTTTTCAACAACATATCCAATGCATCTCGTCCTGATTGATAAAAGGTACTCATAACACCGCCGATTCCACGAGAGAAACGGACTAAAAAGCTATCTTTCTTCGCCTGTTCTTCTTTATGATCTTCTTTCAGTTTAGCATATCTCTCTTTGAATTCTTCATCCGATTCGCGACCTTCAGTGACTATTTTTTCTGTCGTTGCTGCTGATTCTGCATCTTGTGCATGAGCATGATTAACTGCAGCCATTTGTCGATCTTCTAAATTTGCCTCTTCTAGGATCGATACGTCCTCTGGTCGAACCCCTGATACAAAGATATCTTCAGTGATATGCTTGGAAAGCGGTCCTGAAGGAGATGAAGGCAACACATCAACTGTCGGAATCCGTTTCATGGGGTATACACCGATTCGAGCCGTTCCGCCGCAATCAATCACCGCGCAAAGGGTTTCTTCTTCTGGAATTTGATTCTTAAATCCATCACAAGCCTCACAGCCAGTCAAGTCCGCGATTTGTTGCGCAACTGGATGGATTCCACCGCCTGTAACAGAAACAACCTTATTTTTTTGCTCTGATGGAACTAATGTTAGACCAACGCCCCAACCCTTACTTCCAGGTTTTACAAATACTGTTTTGTACATTTCGCTTCCTCCTTTATACAGCTGCTTTCTTCGCTTCTCTAGCCATCATGAATTTTGTCAGTCTTTCCGTGACGATCCCACGAATCAAGATGACCACGATTCCTGCTAGGAAGTAACGAACAGCCAAACTTGATTGACTAAATCCTGCTTTGGTCACCCCATTTGCGATACCTAGATAAACAAAGAGCTCTCCAGCATTTGCATAAGGGAACAAACCAGTAACTGGATGAACGAATGATACGGCAGCATCATAGAACGCCGGTTTTTCTTCTTCCTTAACAAACTTCCCAAAGGTGTAAGCCATCGGGTTCGTCAGCATCAAGACCGCTAATATTGGCATTAATGAGTAACGCAGAATCATGTATTTTGAACAATAGCGGATGGCTCTATCGACACGCTCTTCACCAATAAATGCAATAACTGAATAAGTAAAGGTTAACAGTACAATCAATAATGGAACGATCCCAGTCATGTAGCCCATAAACTGTTCGCCGCCAGCTTCAAACATACCAATAAAATTTTTACCTGCCCACTCGATATATTTCATTATAAAATCCTCCCTCTTTTAGGTAACCGCTTCCAATTTCCGCGAGTAAATTTGCGCCAAAGCTCTATCAATTTGTGGTGCCTTTTTTTCCTGTGCAGCTGCACTGTAGTTGACTAATCGCGCGCCTCTGTATGCTTGCGCCTCTTTGAAACGAGCAAAAATTGTCAATCCTTTACAGATGTAACACTGAATGACTTTGCCGTCTGCATCAACAACCACTGCAACGATCGTCCGCAAGATTCTACCCTTGACTACTTCCGTATAAAATTCATATTCCGTTCCTGCCTGTTCTGTGGTGATTTTCTTGATGAAGCCTTGATAATACTTCACCTGAACGATGCTCAGCAGACTTTGACTAAGCATCAAAACGATCAAAACAATCACTAAGCCACTCATCGTCCTGCTCCTTCCCAAAAGCAGATGAAGGTCCTACCCCCACCTGCTTCATTTTTTCCTTACCCGCCAAACGTTGAATCTTGAAGTTTCCGCAATCGATAAACAGTGGTTGATTCATCAATCTCGATATCATCATAGGTCAAGAATGTTCCGTCTTTGATATCGCGTTTTGCAACCGATGAACCGCCAACTAAGCCGATCGGTACATTGTTGTTTTTCACTAGGTCCTCGTGCGTTTCTAACACACCACGTACACAATAGCCGCCGATTCCATCAATTTTTTCGCCCGCTTTGATGTCTTTCTTCGCCACTGCAACAGTTTCTGAAATCGGAGCGCCTAATGGCACGATTGCGTGATCATGATTCAAAACAGCTTTCGCAATCGTGATCGGTGTTTCTAAACTAGCTAAGTGGTATGGGCGATACAAGATATGATGGTCGCGATCACCCTTCTTCATCAAGTAGCTTAATTCATGACGAGCACCATCATTTTGTCCTTTGACGATAACGAATACACCTGGCGCCAAACCGTCAACATATTCTACAACACCATATTTATCTAAAACGCCGCCATTTTCTTTAAGATCTAAGTCCTTAACTACTGAATCGACATCACCGCTGATACCATGCATCCCAACCTTATCAGGAATAAAACCGATCGCATTGGACAATAGGTTCATCTCAGCCATGGTCTTCGTACCATCTTGGAAGGCTGCCAACATGTGGCTAGACATTTGTTTAGAGTCTGCTTCTGCTTGGGCGGTATCTGGATTTGCGCCGACTTTTAATTTGTTATTCTTTCCTTTACCTGCAACCAAGACTTCCATTCCCATGCTCTTCGCAAATTCGAACAACTCTGTAGTCGCAGCCGGTTCGTCACCATCAGAACCTGTGTAAACTAAGTTAGCCGAATCATACATTTTCTTCATCAATGGTCCAATCGTGATATCCACTTCCACGTTCAGTAATACAATGTGTTTTTTCGCTAACAGCGTTTCCAGCGAAATTTGTGCACCAACTTCTGGGACACCTGTCGCATCAACAATCACTTCTACTTTTTCCGAATGAATAATTTCTTTAAAATCTGAGCTGACTAAGATATCCACTTTTTTCTCTGCACTTGCATTGTAGGCATCCGCTGCTCGCTGTGCGGCATCCTTATTGATATCACTGATCCCTGTAACAGCCATACCTGGAATCGTTGAAATCTGAGCAATCATCCCAAAACCCATTTGGCCTGCACCAATTACCCCAACCTTGATTGGTGCACCGTTTCTTTCTCTTTCCAAAAGCTTCCCATAAAGTGTCATTATTACCCCTCCATACTTTTTTGACATATGACAAACATATTGACATATGACTTAAGACACCTTTAGTATAACATCGGTTAATAACATGTCAACGCTTTCTTTTCACAAACTATCATTTTCTATCATTTGGAACATATGTTACAAAAATAATTCATACCGTAAAAAACGTGATATATCAGCAAAATATAGATAATTTCTATCAAATTTAAATGGTTATCGGAAATATCCAGTCACAATTACACATTTTTAAAATAACGTACACCACAAAAAGTAGAGGGTTTCAATTTCAAAAATATAATAGAAAAAAGCATTTTTTTGAAGGTTGTTTCACAATCTTACTAACATCAATAGTTGTTCTGCCAACTTGCACTCTAATTGAAAAAATCATAGACCAATTTACAGAAGCTGTGTTATAGCACACCTATTGTGAACGAGTGATCAATTATTAAAGATTAATTTTACTCAAACGAAAAAACAAAAGCCGCTGCTTTGACCTAAGCCAAAGCAGCGGCTTGATTCCAATTATTGTTGTCCGTAGGTCTCGAACTTCTCCAAGACTTCCTTCATTTGATCTTGATTTAATAATTTAGGCTTCCCAATGCAGCGAGCTCGATAATCAAGTTTAGCTAGAAACTCAATATCTTTCGCAACGCCAAAAGCGCTGGCTAAGTCAGGTCCAATAGTCAAAACACCATGATTTCCTAACAAAATACCGTTGTCATCATGAATAAAGTTGTAGGCTTCCTCAGCCAATTCACGCGTGCCAAAGGTTTTGTATTCACAGCAGCGAATTTTTTCACCCACGGAACCAATGATGTAATGAAGCGGCTCGATTTCCTGCTGTAGACAAGCAAAGGTCGTCGCGTATTCTGAATGAGTATGGACGACAGAACGGACATCTGGTCGATTCGCGTAAAAAATACTGTGAAGATCATACTCGCTTGATGGTTTGCGTGTCCCTTCCAACACATTCCCGTGAAGATCCATCATCACGATATCTTCCAATCTCGTTTCAAAATAAGGAATGCCGCTTGGACTGATCAGCATCGCTTCTTCTTCAGGTAAATAAATGCTAATGTTGCCGCCAGTACCTGTCGTCAACTTTTCAGTGATGAGCTTTTTGCCGTACTCAACGATTCGCTCACGTTCTTTTAGGTATTTCATCTTTTACTCCAATCAATAAAAATTATTTTCAGGCTGCTCTTTGATATATCGTTTCAAGTCATATGGTGAGAAAATACCGCGATCTGTTACTACAGCTCCGATCAATTCAGGTGGTGTAATATCAAAGGACGGATAGATAGCATGAACCCCATCTAAGGTATGCTTGATCTCATTCAACTCCATGACCTGTTCAGGATCACGCATTTCGATCTTGATACTCTCGTGACTTGCTTTATCCATATCAGGAATCCCTGTGACAAAATAAGGAATACCAAAACGTTGAGCTAAGATCGCGATTTGATAAGTACCAACCTTATTGGCAATATAACCATCTTGAGCGATCGTGTCCGCTGCCGAAGTAAACAGATCGATATTTTCGTGCTCCATCAAATACGCAATCATATTATCAGAAACGACCGTCGTTTCAAACCCCATTTCAGCACAGCAGCTAGCAGTTAAGCGAGCCCCCTGCAAATAAGGACGTGTCTCTGCACAAAAGAAATGCAACGTTTTGTTCTGCTCGATCGCTTCCCGCAGCAGCATTCCGATAATCGTTTCCCCGAAGCATTGGGTCAAAACTGTTCCCTCATCAGGAATTTTTTCAATCAAATATTTGGCAACTTGATCCATCGTATAGTATCGCCGATTTAAAGAATCAATCGTATTTTGTTTAATTGCCTCCGCTGGATCTTCGCCTTTTTTCAATGCTAGCTCTGCCACTGTGACACATTTTTCTGTGATCAGCGTCATGCGATTCGCCGTCGTTGGACGTGCATTGGCGATCGTGTGTGACGCTTTTTTCAGATAAGCGAGTTGTTCTGCTACTTCTAGCTCTTTGCTTTCCTCGGCGGCTAACGCCATGCCCATACCCGCTGCAGTATAGGGTCCCGCACTTTGAGTAACCATATCTGTGATCGCCTGCGCTACTGCTTCATGACTCTCGCACTCCACAAATTCGACACGTGTCGGATAAATTCGCCGATCCAATATACGAACTTTGCCGTTTTCATACCACGCGACATTCTCATATTGCAATAACGTTGGCATTGTATAATCTTGTCTTTCCACTCTACTCACCTGCTAAATCAACTATTCCATCAACTAGCTGACCTCCACTAGTGATATGTTGTCGATTAATAATTAATTGAACGCCTATCTTCAGTAATAGTCGTTCTGCTGCGATTTTTTGCTCAGCGGGAATAAAGGACAATTCTTTGACCTTCGAATCCCCTACGACTCTGCGAATAATCTCCGTTCCAGCATAGCCGACTGCATCTGCCATCATTCCTCGCAGCATTGTTTCTTTAAATGCATGATTCCGATACAACGGAAAAACCACCGCTTCATCATAATACTTCTCTAATTTAACTTGGACTTGATCGTAAACTGCTGCGATCGTTTCTTTGCTCCACTGATGAAAATCCGGATCCCTCGTTGAATCAAACAGATTTTTTACCATTGGAAAATAAAGATGAGCCAATACATTGCCGATATCATATCCCGCTGGACCATAGAAGGCGAACTCCGGATCAATCACCTTCAGACCTGTTTGATTGATAAAGATCGAACCTGTATGAAGATCCCCATGCAGCAATGATTGGGCATTGTTCATGAAATTATTCCGCAGCAGTGCGACTTCTACTTGCAACGGTTCATTCTGATACAAATTCTCCTCAACAAATCGTTCATTGCCAGCTGTCACGATATTTCGTTGTTTATAATCATCATAGGGCTCAGTGAACACTAAGTCTTCACTGATCTCGCACATCTCAGGATTGATAAAAGCTTTAACACGTCGCTTTTTTTCATCGCAGTCCAGCACAAGATCGCTCGTTAAGAGCAACGTGCGAGCTAAGTACTCAGCGATTTCCTCGCTAAAATTAGGAAAAATCCGCTTCTTGATCATTTCATAGCGCATATTTTGATATTCTGAAATATCCTCCATCGTCACAGCATACATCTTTTGATCATAATAATAAACCTCTGGAACAAACTGTGGTGCCAACTCATTTTGCAACTGCAAAATCTCTGCTTCGATCCGATTCCGCTCGATATCCAACGGTCTGCCTGAAGAACGCAGCAGAACATCGGCTTGTTTAATAATCAAGCTGTCTTTCGTTGTCGCGTTCACCACACGAAAAACATAGTTAATATTCCCGTCACCAATCTCGGTCACCTCGATGGATGCATCGTCAGGAAAAGCGCCCAATTTTTCCACGACATACTGTTTGATCGTTTCACGATCCATTAAAAAATGTTCTTGATACGCCGTTGTTTCCTTCGGTGTAAGTTTCATATTATCGCCTCATTCGTTAAATTTCCCAGGTAACTCATTATAATTGAAGTCATTTTTCGTACACATATCATTTCTCTAATCACGCTAAAGCGAGAAGAGAAACTGACCGCTAGCTCAAGACTGTTGATCTCATTTTTCAAAAATCGGAAAAATGAGATCATCTTCGTACGCATACGATTCCGCTAAACAGACCGTTCATTGTCAAGAAAAAATTGTTATAAGAACTCGCCTCTTTAATAAACTGCGAAAAGCGGAACTCGCAGCTAGCTCGAAGTACGGGTATCATTTTTCAAAAAACGTGAAAAATGAGCTCATCTTCGCACGCATACGATTCCGCTAAACAGACCGTTCATTATTCAAGAAAAAATCGTTATAAGAACTCGCCTCTTTAATAAACTGCGAAAAGCGGAACTCGCAAAAACACTCATCTAAAAGTGTACATTTAAACTGGTTAAATGCAACTCTTAGATGAGTATTCTTAATGAATCGCTATTTTTGTACCTATAGTGATATTCGGCATCAATTTGTCTTCTACATACAGCGTCCCTGGAAGCTCCGCTGTTTCTGATCCATCAAAACGCAGAGTGATATGTCCTAAATCATCTAGATTTTTCTTCACTACGTCGCCTACTGCCGTGATTTTATATGACTGATCATCAAAGAAAAAGTTCATTCCTGCTGTGATTTCGTCAGTAGATGGTGTCAATTGGATGTTATAACAATAATCCGCCAACGTTTCCGGCGCATCATCACCGAAAAAAATCAGCATCTTTTCTTGCTGAAACATCTCAGCTTCCGGACCAATATTGGTTACTTGCGTCTCAAAAATCATCTTTCATCTCTCCAAACATTTTTAACTATACAATCCAAAACTTGCTAACCAAGCAACAATTACTCGTGGAACACCATTTAGAAAACGTGAATATAGGACTGATGGCACACCTACTTCAACAGTCTCAGCTTCGGCTTCTTCTAGACCCAGTCCAACCGGAATAAAGTCACAGGCATTTTGCGTGTTAATGGCAAATAGTGCTGGCAACGCCAATTGCGGTGGGATATTCCCTTTCCCAATCTCTACGCCGATCAAGGTACCTAAGATTTGGCTGATAACCGCGCCAGGTCCTAACAATGGCGATAAGAATGGTAGCGAACAGATAAAACCGATAATGATCAACCCGAACACATTTCCTGCCAATGGTTTCATTAGATTAGCAAAGACCGTACCCACACCAGAGCCTTGAATAATCCCAATCAGTAATGATACAAATGCCATGAAAGGAATCACCGTGTTGATCATTGTCTGAACACCTTCACGAGCCGATTGGTTAAAAGTGGCTACAACTTTTCCGGCACCCATCCCAATTTTTGCGATGAAACTTTTTTGTTCTGCTTTTTGTTCCGTAATTTTCTTATCTGTTGAATATTTGAATTCACGTTCTGGTTTTTCTTCCGTAATGAACGCTGGTTTATCCGCTGCCTCTGTCTCATCGGCTAGCATAATTTGATTCTTACCAACAGCAGACACATAAATTTCTTCATTAATGTATTGTGCTAATGGCCCGCTTTTTCCAGTAGGGACAATGTTCACCGTGGGAATATTTTTTTTCGGATAAATTCCACAACGCAAAGTCCCGCCGCAATCAATGATAGCTAAAGCGATTTCATTATCAGGTATCGAAGTCTTGAAGCCATTGACCGATTCCATCCCAGATAACTCTTCAATCTTATCAACGATACTTGGTTTGTCACCGCCGCCAGTCACATAAACAAATTTATGTTTTTCCTCTGTTGGTGTAATCACTAAAGGTCCGCCATATCCGCCTGAACCTTTTACAATTTTGATACTATTATAAGCCATTTTTCATTTCCCCCTCAAACTTATTCTGTTACCGCGACTTCATCAACGGTTTTACTTAATTGAATGCCTTGCTGTTTACAAACAAGCGCAGTGGTAAAATCGGTCGTCCAGCCGCCGATAAAATTCATGACTAGCCCAACAAACATATAGCGAATCGCCAATTCCATCGAATTCAATCCCAATTGTGTGATTCCTTGCGCAATTCCCATCCATACGAACAGCTCTCCAGGATTAATATGAGGAAAAACACCGTTACTGGTATGACAGAATTGAGCGTTTGAAGCATAATAACTTGGCTTATAAAACTCTGGTAAAAAGCGAGCCATGGTAAAGGACATAGGATTCCCTAACATGAAGGCTGAGACAAAAGGTAGCACTAGATAACGCGTCACAGGATTTCTCGAAGATACTTTTGCGACTTTTGTTACTCGCTCTTCTCCTAGAAAAGCGATCAGTGTATTCATTGCTACCATCAACATCAACACTACTGGGACAATTCCTGTCATCCAGCTTATAAAAGTTTCCGCACCTGTTTGGAAGAGACTCATAAAGCCTTCCGCAAATTTTGTAATATAATCCATTTTTAAACACTCCTTTTTGTAAATTTGTTTTGAAGCGACAATTTCATTAATGATAATTGATTTCCTAGATTGAAGATTGGCGATACTGGAGTTTCATCACGATGACTGCCTTTTTCTACTTCTAAATAAATTTTTTGCGCATTGGCTGCTGCTTGGCGGGTTAATTTATTTTCTTTCATCAACATCTCTGCTTCCGTTAGTTGATGGATATCGATTCCGATAAATTGCGGATGGGGTTTGAAGCGTGCCAAGATTGAAGTCCCTTGCATCATTTCCGCTTCTTGAATCATTCCTGCTTCATCAACTCCTAGCAACAAGATCGTCCCAGAGACAAGCTTGCCGGGTCGACGACCAATCGCAACCTTTCCTTTACGCTTCATTCGAATATAAACAGCATTAAAATTCTTGATCTGCTTCATTCCTAAGAAAATCTGGAGAATGTAAGCAATAATTGCAATAGCGCCTAAAACAAAGATATTCATACGATACTCGCTCCCTTCTGGTGCAAAGAAATAACTCCTTACACCCTTACCCACTAGAACCCTTTCACCAGTAATTGCCGATATTCTTCCTTACTATTTATTCCCTTGACTTGCTCTCGCAACGACAAGCTGGAAGAGATAACAAAAATCGTGTCATAAAAACTTAACAGCTCATCCTCCATCGTCAACGTTAGATTTTCCGGAATGGCGACCAGAAAAATAAGTTCAATGTCTTCGATTGATTTTCCTTCTGGATAAATTCCGATAGTGACAAGAATTTCATCACTTTGACGATTGATCCCATGCGGGAAAGCGATCCCATTATCAATTACTGCAGATTCCTCTTGAGCTTTCGTCAAGATATAATCAGCAAAGGAATCATCAATTAGCTGCTTAGTTCGTAATTTTCCCAACAGTTCAATTAAGTTCTCTTCATACGCCAACTGTTTATCTAAGTGTTCGAAAGAAAACTGAATATGCTCGAACGAAGCAGCCTTTGAAGCGACAATCCGCTTCCATTCACTTAAAAGCCAGTTCTCGTTAAACAGATCCGTCAGCTTGATTACAGCTGTTGTTGCCTTAGTATGCTTCAACGGAACTGTTGTAAATACTGCAAAGTAGCGATCCAAATCCTTTGTTTCATATTCTTCCTCTGAATAATGAGCAATTCGGATATTCGGACCTAAAACGGTTGTCAGCTGACGTTTGATCATTAAGGCAGTACCTTTTCCAGTATTGCATACCACTGCAATCTCTTTCATCTTCGGTTGGGCTTCTGATTTCAATGCCAGCTCAAAGTAAATAGCTAAATAGGAAAGCTCGGACTGCTGAATGGGCTTTTGTAAAAAATCCGCTAACGCTGCAATCCCCAATTCTGCTAGTTCATGCGCAAATGCATGTTTCTGTTTAAACTCCTCACGAAATATATCATAGGTTTCAACTTGAAAAATAATCCGATTGATCAAGAACATGAAATGGGCCCGCAAATCCTGAAACAATACTTCTTGGTCTAGATTAATAATTACAGCAGCATTGATTTGCTCCATCATATACCGGAACAACGTCTTCACTTCTTGATTGTCTGCCTGCTGCTCAGAAACCAAATTATTGTTGAAAATATTGAGCGGGAAACAGAGAAAGTCAAAATCAAAAGTACTAATAGTTAAGCTGTAATCCGTTGCCAAACTAACAAACAGCTCTTCCAATAACTGGTCTCCCGAAAAATAATTCACATAATAAGGCACTTCTTGTTTTAAGGATTTTCCTGCCTGAATTCTCTGTATCGTTAAAATAATTGTCTTTTGCAATAATCCCAATGTACGGAAATCCAATTTCTTACTCAACGCAATCGCATCAATTCGCTGCAGCAAATCATTGCTTAAGGTTGGTTGCTCCAAATAATCATAGGCATGATGCAGATAAAGTAATCGCAACTGTGATTCGACGCCAGATATTCGCAATCCTTTATTAGGTGTACCAATCAGTGAAATTTGATACCTTGCCATCAGCTGCTTTAAATTCCGCAAATCCTTATTAACTGTTGAACGACTGACTCCTAGTACCTCAGATAAATCATCAATAACAACGTAATCTTCTTGTTTCATAAAGCAATCAATCAAAACGGCCATTCGTTTCGTACTAGAGTTGAAATCCGTTCGTTGTTTTAAACTACCATTCATAACTTCTGAAAACTGTTTCGAGTCCAGCACTTTTAGTGAATAGTTGTGTCCTTTTTCTTCAATCAATGCAATTCTGTCCATCTGATCATTTAATAATTGAATTGCTTTTTTGGTGGTTTGTGCACTCGTATCCGTTATTTTTTGCAGTTCACTCAGACTCAAGCGATCATGAGTAATAAAATGCTGCAATAATTGATACCAGCGATTGATTAATGCCATCCTATTACCCCACCTTCTCTTATCCTCGTGTCTTTCCTCCAGCGACGTTGGTTGTAACACCTGTAATATAACTAGACCGGTCAGATAAATAATAGCATACTAAATCAGCGACTTCACTGAGCCTTCCGCTGCGTCCCAGTGGAATCGTAGTGGTTTTATCATAGTTCTTACGAAGCTCTTCAACAGTGATTCCTCGTGTATAGGCTAACGCTGTCTCATAAGCTTCCGTACGTAGACCGGTCTCTTCCATAATTCCAGGAGCTATTCCTACCACCCGAATTCCTTGCTTACCCAGCTCTTTAGACCATGACCGCGTAAAACTATTTACTGCTGCCTTAGTTGCAGCATAGGGGCTTTGTCCTTCTGAACCTTCCAATCCACATTCCGAAGACATATTGATAATCACACCTTCATGCCTTTTCATCATTGTCCTCGTCACCGCTTGCGTCATTAGAAAGAGTCCCTTTTGATTGATCGCCATCATTTTGTCAAAAACCTCATCAGATAATTCAAACTGACCATGCGGATTTTCTTCGTCAACCAATAGTCGCGGTATATTAATTCCGGCATTATTAATTAACCCATCAATCAGACCTAATTTCTCAACGACTTTTGCTACATTTTCTTCTACTTGCTGCCGATCTGAGATATCTGTTGGAAAATAGTAAAGCTGCTCATGAACTACTTTACCAGGTTGAAGATCAAAGTTCGCGACAATCACTCCTTGATCCAACAATTCTTTGACAATGCTTGCCCCAATCCCAGACGAACCGCCTGTTACGATCACTTTTTTTCCTGCAACGTCTAACCAATCTGACATTTTTATGTTCCCTCCTCTTAATTACACGCCAAGTATAAAGCGCTTTCCCAGATTGTTTAATACGCTCTTTTTTTGAATAACAGAAAAAAATGTACACTAATTTGTGAAAAACAAAAAAGCCTAAGTAGAATCATCTACTTAAGCTTTCTGCAGTACCTTATTCATTTCTGTTTGCAGTAGTTGCGGGGAACGCTCAATTGCGTCGATTGTATCTCCAGCAATATGTGACGTGATTACTACATTATCTAATCTGAGTAAAGGTTCATTTGGATCAGCGGGTTCCTCCCATAATACATCAATGCCTGCGCCAGCAATTTTTTTATTCTGTAAACAGTCAAGTAAGTCCTTACGATTAATAATATCCGGTCGTGCGGTATTTATTAGATAAGCATTGGGCTTCATCAATTTTAATAGCGAGTGATCAATGAGATTTTTGGTTTCTGGAACTACCCGTAAATGAAGCGAAACAACGTCCGACTCGCTGAAAATCTCAGCTAAACTCTTCAGCTCGATCTGATACCCTTCTTGGTTTAGTGTTGTCTGATCTGAAAAAGCATCGTACGCGCTAACGCTGATTCCTAAAGCGGACAACCGTTTGGCAACAATTTTTCCAATATGACCTAAACCAACTAAGCCAACCTTTAAGTTAGAAAAAGAAGTTTTGTAAGCATCATTCGGAAAATTTTGCGGCCAGTTACCACTTTTTACCTGAATGGCGGAAGCTGCGATATTGCGCACTGTAGCGTACATCAAGCCAATCGTAAAATCAGCGACTGGCTCAGCGTTTCGAATGACATTGATTACCGCTAAATCTGGATATTCGTGGACTGCCGCTAAATCAATATGCTCCAGCCCGCCACGACATGTTCCGATGATTTTTAGTTTTTTGGCATGAGTGAGCAGATCACGCGAGACCGGAGCCAGATGGATCAGTAAGTAATCTGCCGCAGATATCGCCTTTACGATTTCAGCTGAAAGTTCAAACTCATCGGGTCCGTTCTTCTCTAAAACCTTGATGATCTGGCGAAACTCTGAACGAGATTTTCCAGCATACCAATCAAATTTTTGAATCGTCACTGGCTCTGTAAGTGCTAGTCCTTCAGCCGCTTTAGCTAGATTTTCTGCTGATACAAAGGGATCTCCAATAACAACAATGTTTGTCATTCTGCGGCCTCCTCGGCTAGAATACCCGCCTTAGGTTTCACGTGAAACGTTTCGGCTAACGCCCAAAGTTCACGATCGGTGATCCTCTGTTTGACCTCCTGTCGCGTCGAGCAGATCTGCAAATAGATTTTCGCAGCTTTTTCCGCTGTTTCGACTAAACCAAAAGCATCATCCATCGTTTGACCCGCCCCCACAATTCCATGATGCGGCCAAATGACAATCCTAGAATCTTGCATTTTTTTAGCAGATGCATCACCCAGTTCACTTGTGCCGGCTACCATCCAAGGAAGGACGGACACCCCCTCGGGAAAAACTACCAAACACTCTGTAATCATTTGCCATAACGTCTTTGTAAATTTTTTTTCGTCTAAGTCATGAATAAACGTCATCGCAGATATCGCTGTTGCATGGGTATGCAGGATAACTCGATGTTCTGGGTCTTGTGCTAGTCGAACTTCGTGGCATTGAAGATGCGACGCCAGCTCACTCGTTGGCAGATCGCCTCCTTCTAACCCCCATAATAGTTCGTATTTATCTCCTTTTGCATTTATTCGAATGAGCGCTAGGGTATCAGCGGGATTCTTTTGGATATTTTTAAAATACTTTCCTGATCCGGAAACGAGAAATATCTCTCCTGCTAAATTTTTTACAGTAAAATCTAGCGCCACTGTCCTCTTAACATGGTCAATATTGAGATAATATTGAACTTCCTCCTGCGGTAGCCGATAACTGATATTCCCGCCGTTACGCTCCGCCCAGCCATAAGACCACAGCTGACTAGTCGCTTCGCACATTTCTTTAATAAAAGGAGCCTGATTGATCTCATGAAGCTTCATTCCATCATCCTCCGTTATTTGAAAATTAAAGAAGGATCGTAATGATTCGAGCAACAATCAGAAAGGCCACGCCCAATACACCATGGATCAAATATGTTTTACTTTTAACAACATCTCCATTAGCTCCAATAACCAGCTTTTTGGCACCATCAAAAAATATTTTGATGAAAAAGGCTAGACCAATCAAAACAAATAATTCGCTAATCATTGCAATCCTCCTTCCAGATTAATTCCTATTTCTGCCCATAGTAAGCATTCGCGCCATGCTTGCGTAAATAATGCTTGTCCAGTACACGTTGCGGTAATTCCTCGGCAAAAGTATTTAATTGCCGTGTCAACAAGTTCATTTTGCAGACTTCTTCCAGCACCACTGCGTTCATCACGGCGCTATTTGCATCCTTGCCCCAAGTAAAGGGACCGTGTCCGTGAAGCAACACCCCTGGAACTTCCAAAGGCTTAAGTTCACGCTGTTTAAAGGTCTCCACTATGACACAGCCTGTTTCGTGCTCATAGCCTTCATCAATTTCATATTGACTTAAAAATCGGGCACATGGAACGGATCCATAAAAAGTATCTGCATGCGTCGTCCCCATCGCTGGAACATCCAGACCTGATTGTGCCCAGGCAGCCGCCCAAGTCGAATGCGTGTGTACGATCCCGCCAATTTCTGGAAATTCCTTATACAACACTGCATGAGTCGGTGTGTCCGATGAAGGATTCAACTGTCCTTCGATTACATTGTTGTCTAAATCAACTACCACCATGTCCGAGGCTTTCATTTCTTCATAACCTACCCCGCTAGGTTTGATCACAAAATACTTCGTTTCGGGATCATAGGCGCTGACATTGCCCCACGTATATTTAATTAATCCGTGCTTAGGTAAAGCTAAATTGGCTTGAAATACTTCTTCTTTTAATTGTTCTAACATCGATTCGGTCCCCTCTTATTCTGGATTGACGGCAACAACGATTTTGTTATAAGCAAGCTCGCGTTTAAACATCTTAGGCAGCACATCTGGTAAATCGGTTAAGGTGATTTCATTACTCACCATCTCTTTAAATTTGATTCGGCGTTTAGACATTTCTTCCAATGTCGCTTCCCACGCCCGACCCGGATAGGGCGCTGTATAGGAATTCCACGAACCCGTGATTGTCAATTCTGCCCGCATGATCCGTTCAGCTTCATGCTCAGACAGCGGCAGGTCTTGATGGGAAATACCTACAAGTACGACTGTGCCATGTTTGCGAGTGATTAGTAACGCCTGTTTTTGTGTAAATTTACTACCAGCTGTTTCAATCACTACGTGCACACCCAAGCCGGTTTCTTTTTTGATTGCATCTTCTAAATCCTGCTCTTTGCTGTTAATGGTCACATCTGCACCAAGCTGTTTTGCCAAAGTTAGTTTGTCATCAAAAATATCGACTGCGATTACTTTTTTCGCGCCGAATATTTTCGCAATTTGGATGGCAAATTGTCCAATTGGTCCGCAGCCAAGTACCGCAACGGTATCGCCGACCTTCATATTTGAGCGTTGCATAGCATGCCAACTGATCGTCGCCGGTTCTACTCCTGCGGCTGACAACAGATCCAAATCCTCCGGCATGACCACACAATGCTCTTCGGGAACTTTCACGTATTCTGCAAAGGCACCATTACTGCCGGTACCGATTATGTTATAATTATCACTGAGTCCATATGATCCTTCTTTTGTGTATTCAGAATTTGGATCTGGAATCAATGGTGCAACAGCGATCTTGTCTCCGACTTGAACTTTAGTGACCTTTGATCCTACCCGATCGACGGTTCCGCTAAATTCATGTCCTAAAATGAGCGGATACATTCGTGCACCATCTTCTAAGTTTGCGCGGGGTACATCTGAGCCGCAGATCCCCGCGTAAGCGACTTTGACTAGTACTTCCTCTTCACCGATTTCTGGAACATCCACCTCTTGCACTTCCAACACACCGGGTTTTACTAAGACACTTGCTCTCATCTTTTTTGTCATGAACATTCATCCTTTTCTATTAAGCAACCTTCGTTTTGCCTTCTGGAATCTCACCACTGTTTTTCGCTGCAGCGCGTTCAACATAGCCATAAAATGCTTCTTTATTTTTACGGAATAAGAAATAAACAACGAAGTACGCGACGATCGTCAAGCCGATCCACAATGGATTCTGACTTAAAAACGCTAAGAAGATCAGGCCAAAAATTGGTTTTCCTAAAATATTGAAGCTTGTGACCATCAACGCTCCAGCTGGTAAAGTAACGCCGACCGTTTGCGCGATTTCCGTAAACATCGGTGCAGTATATGAACACATATACAATCCTAAGCTGAACCAAATCACACCGTTAAGCAGTGTTTTCGCGATATTTCCATTCGATAAACATACCAATGCTTGAACCATATAAGGAATCGCCAACAAGTCAACGACTGGTAATGTTTGATTGCCTGGCAAGATCATTGCGATAAAGACCATGATTGGAATCAACAGGATTCCAGAGATCAATGTCGCCGGTTCGCCATACCCAGTTGCATCGTTTACACCAAGGTACCATTCACGTCCTTCATTATTGCCGCGAACATTCTTACTTGCCGCTTGCGAGATCGGGTTGAAGGCTTGTGAGAAGATTCCTGCTACTTTCGGGAAGATTGCCATTACCGCACTCGTTGCGATCGCCACTTCGGTAATTTGTCCCCATGCCGACAATTCCGCCAAATTACTGATATTTCCCAAAATTCCTAAAAACAGTCCTAAGAACAACCCAAGTGAAATTGGTTCACCTAAGAACCCTAGCTTCTTTTGCAAACCTTGAGGATTCAAACGTACTTTGTGCAGACCTAGCATGTTCCAAATCGGGTCCATTAATAAAGCAAAGATCCCTGGCTCGATATTGTGCATAGCGATGATCGTACAATTCGGATAATGATAATAACTAGACCATCTTCTAGCTAACATTTCTGACAACAACAAGCTATACATATTCAGTAAGCACATTAACACCACTGCTAAAACCATATTTTTTGTCGCTAGATAGACCATCGATCCCCAAACCATATATGAGTAGTTGTTCCACAAATCTGACGGTTGAAAGACGTTGGTCCATTTCACCAAAAACAGCACCGTTTGCAAAACTAATGCGATTACTAGATAGATCATTCCGGCTTCTGTCGAGTACGCCACTAGTGCGGTTGCCTGCCAACCCACATCAAAGGCGGGAAGATTGATTCCTGTTTGATCCACCATTTGCTGAACAACCTTTGAAATAATTGGGGTGTATGAGTTCAAAATCAGTGTAAAGCCCATTAATCCTACACCTGCATACAATCCAGATAAAAATGCTTTTTGGGTCTTCACCTTTAATACTTTGGCAACCACAAAAATCATTACCGGAACAAAGACAGCCGAACCAAACGTATCAAAAACGCTCTTTAAAGTATCTAACATTTCATTACTCCTTTTTCATATTATTGTATTTATTTTTCGTGCCGTATACCATTCTGCCAACACATTTTGACAAGGCTAATTCCTATTTAGGAAATCATTTTTCCAAAACCACAAAAAATGAGTTTGATTGTCATTACGCATATCATTTTACTAACTTGCTAAAGCAAGAAGTAAAACTGACAAACTGGCATCCTTTTTCATATTATTGTATTTAGCCTTGTTGAAACCAAGCCATTCAAACCTATTTCTATGTCACTTTTTCGCAAGAAACCAAAACAACCGTTTCATCAAAATTTATTTTTCCAATGCCAGCAATACTTCATCTACTTCTTCTAAGAACTCATCCTCACCAAACCCTGTTAAAAAGCCGATCGCGTTCACTACTGGAATTTCATAATCTCCATCAGGTAGTGGACTTGTGTAGGTAATAAAATCGAATTTCCCTGTCTTTGCTAATGACAATGCTTCATTTGGGTTTGCCTCTGTGGTGTCCACGATATAGCCCTTTTCTTCCAACGTCTCTCTCAATTTTTCTGCCACCATTGACGATGTTACTGTTCCTGATCCGCAAACAGATAATACATTGTATCTTTTCATTACTGCTCCTCCTTTTTTTGCTTCTAAGCTATTTCTAATTCCATTTTTGCCACGATACTGTACATTTCTTCTGTCGATGAGGCTTTCTCTAACCGTTTCAGTGTTTCAACATCCTGAAAGAGACCCATCAGTTTGCTCAACATTTTTACCTGTCCATCTGGATCCTCCACAGCCATTAAAATGACTAATGAAACACAAACCTTATCCTCGGGATTAATCATTGAGCAAACCTCGATCGGTTCTGCCAAGGTTGCGATAGCTAGCGCGGATTGGTAAACATGCTCTCGATCCGTATGAGGAATCGCGATACCATAATCCCCCATCTGCAGCCCTGTAGGAAAGCCCTTCTCCCTTTCCAAAACTGCTGAAACATAGGTTGGCTTAACAAAACCCAGCTCCTCCATTTTCCCACCCAAGAACGTAATCATCTCTTCATAATCTTGCGGTTTCATTTTGCTAAAAAGCAATTCTCGTTTGATCACTTGATCCCTCCTACTCTGTTTTTTGCTTCTTGCTTAACCAAAAGATAGCACGGAACCGCTTTCTTTTAAATTTCTTTTGAACTCATTTTTTACTCAACCTATTCCGGAATATTTGTATGACTTGCTGAAAACATTGATTTCACAAGTGTTTATTCTCTAATGATGTTCCTGAATTTCAGCTACAGCCAGATAAAAAAGGGCTCACTTCCTAAAAGAAATGAGCCGAAAGACGGATTATTTTTTATATTCTTGGATAATTTCCAAGAGTGATTCTTTATCCTGTGCCTGATCCAAACGCTGAATCACTTTAGCATCGCTAGCGATTTTAAGCAGCTGCATCATGGGCTGAATATGCATTTTCTTATCGATCGCTGATATAACTACGACATAGTGATAGATTTGATCTCGACTGGAAAATCCTCGATTCACCTTCGCCAAGCACATCCCTAATTCGCGGGCTCCGTTTTCAGGAACCGTATGGGGAATGACGATTTGGTTTCCCAGTAAAATACTCGGCGTGACCTCAGGAAATTGTTCTTCTAAATGCCTCAAGTAACTAGTCTCAACGATTTTCCGATCAATCAAGTTCTTGGTCGTCGCACGTAAAACCTCTGACCAACTCAAGCCATCCTCCAAGATGATAATACTTTCCTTTGTGATCAGATCACTTAAGTTCAGCTTAGTTTCATTGGTCAAAATCTCTTGATCTTGAATTTGGAAAATCGAATTGTAGGAAATCATCAACTCTTTACGAATTTTCCCTTCTGTTTCAGCATTCATAGGCAGGTGTTTTTTGACGATCGACAGAATATGATCTGGCTGTAACTTATAGCTGTCGATTTTATAGATCAGCTGAATGACTTCATTGACGATCAAGGTCTTATTCATCGCGGACAAATCATTTCCCACAACAATTACCGGTAAATTTGTGTTCAAGGGATTGGTTGAAAAAATCAGCTGAACGTCTAAACTGTCTTCTTTTTCATAGAATTCTCGGATCGAAAAGGAGCTGACAAAGTGGATCATGGGAAACCAGTTATCTAATGTTTTTTCAAGAAGCTTTGAGCTGATGATCCCATTCGGACAAACCACTGCTGCCTTAACGATCGTATGATCTAAATTGATTGGCTTTTCCTTCTGCATATAAGCACCAATGAACATGGTGATCAAATAAATCTCATCGTTCGGTATCCGTTCTTCAAAAAATTCTTCTAATGGAGCAATCGATGATTTCACAATAAAGAACAAGGGATCTAATTGATTCTTGACAATGTCTGTCAGCGTATAGTCAGAAGTCAAACCATAGCGAATTCGATAATATGCTGGTGTCAAATGAAGTGCCAGATTCTCGATTAACTGGGTCTTGTCATTCAGTTGAATGATCGTATTTTTCTCAAGCATAGCGATAAATTGTTCAATATGCTTTCGTAAGGCTTCCTTGTTGAGAGAAAAAATATTGCTTAGATCAGTGATTTTTAGAGAGAGAATATATAGACAAAGATAAAGATGTTCCGTATAGGATTTCGGCAACATTATCAAGCCTGCCAATACTTTGACAATTGCAGCATATTCATTGGTATCCATAATTTCTTTAGCCAACAAACCAAAACGCTGCTCAATCGTATGACCATTTTTTACTCGACGATCCAACAGAACCAAAAAATAAGGAGCCGTTTGGATTCGATTATCTGTATATTGAACCTGCAGCTCTTCCTCAACCAAACGCAGCATTTGGCGTTGGGCATCAATTTCCGCCGATTGAATCGTTAGATACTTTTCAAAAATGATTCGATTATAGATAGAGTCCATCACTTGATCCGTCACGACAAGAATCAATCCTCGGATCGTTTCTTCATCTCCCCGGAAATAGTAGCCGCCCTTTCTTGAATAATCGATCGTCAGCTTATGTCTCTTCAATCGCGTTTTTAATTTTTTGATATCCGAAACAATTGTATTCTTACTAACCTCTAGACTCTCTGAAAAATGATACAACGAAAGATAGTCTGCGGAAAAAATCAATAATAAAATAACTAGGAGACGATGGTCCTCATCTAAAAAGCTGTTTTCGTCTGCTTTCAACCGACTTTCATTATTCATGATTCCTGAAAAAGCATCCACCACCTTTATATCTACTACAAAACTACCATTGCGTGATCGGATGATCTTTCGATAGTTGTTTTCATCTAGGTAATCGTTAATTTTTTTTATGGCATAATCCAACTGATTACGCGTTAAATCGTACTTTTCCATGATTTCTTTAGATGAAATTTTCACCGTAGATGCGACAGATTGTAGAATCTGAACACTTCGATTATCAAGATCCATTTCGTTTCCTCCCGACTTCAGTTTATCCTTAAGTCTAGCTTGAACAGGAAAGATAGTAAACGGTTTCTTTTTTTGCGGTATTTTAAATAACGATTTCCTCGATCTAAAGAAAATGTCCCGTATGATTTTTATTCAAAAATAGGCACCAAAAAAGCTGTACCAATAATGCTGGTACAACTTCTTCAACTTAATTAAAATTCTCCGGGGTTAGATTCGATCATGACTTTGATCTCATTGCCTTCCATCACCTTATCGAAGGCTTCCCGCCATTGCGTCAGCGGATATTTCTTCGTAATCATCTCATCAATATTGATGGCACCTTTCGCCAGTAGATGGATCGCGATTGGCCAATCATAGGGATTTTGCGAACGACTACCGATGTATTCGATCTCCCGTTGAATGATCGATTCTGTATCAAGATCCACCATTTTATTGGCGAACAGACCCACTTGAATGAATTGTCCTTGTTTACAGATCAGCGGCAGGCTTGCGTTGACTGCCGGCACCGCACCCGAAGCATCATAGACTTTATCGACACCATAGCCATTTGTCACTTCATTAACAACCTTAGCTAAGTCTTCAGTCATCGTATCGACGATCACATCAGCACCAAGCTTTTTCGCTAATGCCAAACGATGGGCATCTTTCGTGATGCCGGTCATAATAACAAAAGCTCCGATTTCTTTTGCGATCTGTAATAAATACAATCCGATCGGCCCAGGACCCATGATAATGATCGTATCCTTTAATTCTAAGTGACTCTTTTGATACATCGCATGCACACAGCAGGCTAAAGGTTCACTCATCGCCGCGCCTTCATAGCTTAAAGAATCTGGCAGTAAATGGATGCTTTCTTCACGAGCCAATACATAATTCGCCATTGAACCATTTTGCTGGGTCCCAATACCTTTTCGATGCGGACATAGATTGTATTGTTTTTCTTTGCAATAGTCGCATTCGCCGCAGACATAAAACGTCGTCTCACTCGTTACACGATCACCAACTTTGACCTTTGTGACATTCTCTCCTACTTCAACGACTTGCCCAGAAAATTCATGACCAAGTACGACTGGGGTAGTTGGATTTTTATATTCGCCCTTAAAGGTATGGATGTCTGAACCGCAAATACCGGTATAGGCTACTTTGATTAATACCTTGTTATCGACTGCTTCAGGTACGGGCAAGTCGATAAATTCCATTTGATCATAACCAGGCGCCTGCTTAGAGACACCCTTCATCGTTTTACTCATTTATATAAGCCTCCTACATCACTTGTGCAACTAGTTCTGATAATTTCAAGAAGATCCATTTCAAGAAGTTTCCGCCAGTATCTAAGTTCGTGATTTCTGCTGCACCATCTGGGAATTTCACGATTCCTTGCGCCATTTCGGTAATGACTGGTGCGAAATTCGTCGCCATTAATAGAGCTACTGCCATTACGACTGTCAATGAAATTACTGAGTGCAAGATATTTCCTTTACGACTTGGAACGACTAAGGCCGCGAAGAATGGGATCGTGGCTAAGTCACCAAATGGCAGTACACGGTTTCCCGGTAAGATAACTGCCAAGAATAAGGTGATCGGTACCATCAAAAGCCCCGTTGACAAAGCTGCTGGTGAGCCTGTAGCTAACGCTGCATCCATTCCTAAGTAGATTTCGCGATCGCCATAACGGCTTTGCAGCAATTTTTGCGCGCCTTCTTGAATCGGGATCAGCCCTTCCATCAAGATTTTTACCATTCGCGGCATCAAGAACATCACACCGCCCATGTTCATTCCGATTTGCAGAATGCCGATAAAATCGTAGCCTCCTAGCAAGCCCAGGAACATCCTGATGATAATCCCCATAATCATTGGTTCACCGAAAATACCAAAGCGTTTTTGAATCGTTTCTGGTTTAACGTCTAATTTATTGATACCGGGAATCTTATCAACTAACCACCCAACCGGCAATGCTAAAACCGCATAGCCTTGCGCCGAACCAGTCGTGATACTGATTCCTTCTAAGCCATAATATTCTTGAACTTTTGGTGCTGTTTTATCAGCAATAATTTGAATAATGATCGTAAACAAAATTCCACATAGGATGCCAAAGAAAAAACTTTTTGTTACAATATAACCAGTTGCTGCCACAGAACTAACATGCCAGTAGTTCCAGATGTCAATGTTCAGTGTTTTTGTTCGATTTAATGCCAGCATAATTAAATTCACGATCAAGATCACTGGAATCATCACAGCCGCGATTGGTTGCGCCCAAGTCCCGGCTGAGACTGCTGGCCAGCCTGCATCGATGATCGTCAAGTTCAGACCGAACCGCTCTACCATCGCTTGCGCTGCTGGACCTACATTTGTGGTCAGTACCGTGATGACCAAGTTGATCCCAATCATTCCGATACCAACTGTAATTCCTGAAATAATTGCTTTCTTTACTGGAACTCTAAAGATAATTCCGACAATGAAAATGATGATAGGGAGCATGACACTCGGGCCTGCACCTAAAATACTCTGTACCACATCCATTAAGCCATCCATTCACTTATTCCTCCTAATTTGTTTTGATGTATTTATTTTTGAACTTAAAAATAAATCAGATTCGCGCCATGTACATCATTCCGCAAACGCGGAATTGACATACATGTAGTTAAAATTATTGAATTCCCTTAGCTGCCTCGATGATTTGATTCTCAACTTTTTCCATTCCTATTCCTGTCAAGAAGGCCATCGCTGTAATTGCTGGAATTTTGTATTGTGTTGGCAGCATCGTTGTTGAGATCAGCATATCGGCTTCATCTTGTTTTCCGGCTGCTTCAGCAATTTTAATTTGCGTGATTTCCACTGGCATCTCATTTCTGGCAAATAAATCCTCGACTTTTTTCATCACTACCGTTGATGTTGCGATTCCTGCTCCACATGCTACTAATACACGAATTGTTTTCATAATGTTTTCTCCTTTTTCCTATTAATGTATTTACTTTTTTATAGACGTTCTTTCCACTGTCCATCTGCGAAAAGTGGAACTGGCACCTATTCTTTTATAAGTGATTTTTTTGGATCGCTGTGACTAACTCATTCTCGCTGGTGGCTAACAATAGTTCAGATAAAATGGTCTCATTTTGTAAAAGCCCCATCAATGATTGCAGCATTTCTAGCTGTGCGTGAGGTTGATTCAATCCTAAAACAAAAATGATTTGTGCTTTTACCTGCTTGGTATTGTCTTCCATACTGTGAAATGCCACAGGTTCCTGCATCGTAATCACTGCCACAAACTCCTCTAACACACATTCAGCATCTGTATGCGGGATCGCCGCACCAAAATTCATTAATTGGATTCCCGTCGGAAATTCTTTTTCCCGTTTCATAATCCGTTCCATAAAATCTTCTCGCACCCAACCTAGGTCTAATGCTTTCTGATACACTTGTTCAAACAATTCCTCCTGTGACGTGAAGTTCTCTTGTGCGAAAACTAATGGTTCTTTCACATAGGAACTAAGTGTCGTTTCTGCCATTATTTTGCCCTCCAATACTCATCGTTGAAACGAATCAACGACTCCCGAATCTCTTCCTTTGTTGTTGCTTTTTCTAATTGTGTCAATTCATCTGCACCGGCTAAACTCATCATTTCAAATATTAAATCCAAATGCTCTTCTTTATCATTGGAACCTAATAAAATGACCGTATGGATTTTTCTTCCATCTTCCGTTAAAATACCTTTTTTTACTAATCCCAAGCTAATCCCAACACCAATTGCACCTGCCTCTGTCACAGTGTGAGGTAAAGCGATTTTATGCCGTAAAACCGTGTAAGCTGGTAATATAGGCATTTCCTTTTTCAAAGCTTGGATATAGGCTGGTGTTATCACTTGCTGTTGTTCCAAAGGTTTTGCCAATGCATCTAAAACATCTGCCCAGCTGATCGCATCCTCGAAGATCTGAATCGTCTCGCCTTTCAACAGATCAATCAAATGCGGCCGTTTCTTTTCTAGAATTTTGGATTCCTTCGGTGCAAATAAATTCAGTAATTCTTCATACAAACTCGCTTCATCCAAAATCTTCGCGTGTTTTTTTACAACGGTTAAGATTTTTTCAGGAGTCACGATCTCTGTCTGGATGATCGCTGTTGACCGTAAGACACGCTCTCTTAACTGCCGCTTTTCCTGCTCGGATAAGAAGTTGTTTACAACGAACACTTTTTTCTCTGTTTTTAACGGAACCGCCGAGAAAATGAAATCTACTTCATAATCGGTTCGATAAAATTCCCGGGCCGACATCGACGTAACAAAATCAATTTCTGGCAGCAAATTTTTTAATGTGTTTTCCAATAACACGGCAATCGAAATACCATTTGGACACACAATGATGGCTCGTTTGCGATTTTCTGGATGAACAATCTCTGAGCTTTCAACGATGTGGCTGCCAATAAACAATGAGATGAAAAACAATTCCGCATCTGGAACGGGTTGACCAAAGTACGTTTCCAATGGCCCGCTGGCTTCCTTAACCAAGTAAAACAGTGAAAAAAGATTTGCGTCTTTATTTTCTTGATAAAAACGAGTCTGCAGATTCAAATGATATTTGATCCGATAATAGGCTGGACGCATATGGACCAACAATCGCTCCAATAATTTTTCTTTTTCTTCTAAGCTGACACTGGCAATTCGTTCAAAATTCGCAATAACCTTCTCTAAAGCTTCCTTCATCTTATTGATCTCTTTCACCGATAAAATATCGCCTCTTGAAAGATTTGTCGTCAATAGCAGCATCGTTACATAAACACGTTCATTTTCACTTAGACCATCAACATCCCAAATGACTCGATCCGCAGCTAAATATTCCTTCGTATCTGCTAGCTCCCGATAATTAATCTTAAAGCTGTAGGAAATCAACTTGCCTTTTTGCGCACGTCGAATTATCAAGATGATCAGTAAAGGCAACGTTTTTAATCGTTCATCAGTAAATTGAACTTCCAATTCTTCTTCTACTAGTTCTACACGTTTACGAAATATGTTAATCTGTTGTGGATCGAGATTGGCAAACTGCATAATGACGTTAAGACCGTTATACATCACTGCTAAATTGTTTAATAAATCTGATAGAAGATTCCGTTTATTCCACTCATCTCCTTGAATGAAATAACCCTTTTGGCGGGTATACTTTAACGCCAGTTCATGCTGCTGAAGTTCATGATCGACTTCCTTCAAATCTCGCAGCACCGTATTGCGGCTGACTTTTAAATCATCGATAAAATGATTCAGCGAAAGATACTCTTCTTTACTTAACAGCATCAATTCAATTATGGCTGCTCGTTCTTTGCCGGAAAAGACATAGCTTTCGGTCGACTCCCCGAGCTGCTCATCACCACCCTTATAATTTGAAAGAATCTCATTTGCGATCAGAAAGTGACCATTTTTGGTTCGTTTAATCTCACTCAGCTTTTCATCCAATAAAGAATCATTGATTTTCTTCAACGCGTAATTCAATTGCCCGCGTGTTAAATCAAATTTCTCACACAATGCTTTACTAGTGATCTGCGGGTTGTTAACTAACGCAACAAAAATTTGATTGGTTCGTTCTTCTAAATTCATTGTCATCCCTCTTTACATCTTCAATTTAGACGAAAAACGCTTACATTTCCATCTTCTTTGTTCCCAAATAGTTCGGTGTTCTTTATGCAACTTGGTGCTTACAAATTCTTTTTTTTACAAAAAAAGACCCGCAAAAATAGAGAAAGCTGATACAAAAGCAAAAATCTATCCTTGCGTTCCTGTTTTTGACTACTTATTATGCAACTTGGTACTCTTGTACATCCCTCATTTTAGCAAGAGTCTCATTATTTGTCTGTTTTTTATGTAAGCTAGACTTTGCCGATTTTGCTGATCAAACAGCGCGTGTAGTTTGATTAGCTATAAAAAAAGCACTGAAATGGATGAATTCCACTTCAGCACTTTCGCTTGTAGCTGATTATTTTTCTTCCTTGGTGTCTAAAATGGATACTGACCTTTTCCCACTTTAGTTGTCACCCACTGAACTCTGGTAAATTCTTCTAGTACCCACTCACCGTTAAAGCGTCCGATTCCAGAATTTTTCTCCCCGCCAAATGGTGCATTCGGTTGATCGTCGACAGTTAGTCCATTTATATGACACATTCCGGCCTCGATTCGACTGGCTAAGGCTCTGCCCTTGTCTAAGTCTTTGGTGAATAAAGCACTGGATAACCCGTATTCCGTATCATTAGCTGCTATGATCGCTGCTTCTGTATCCTTCAATTTCAGGATTGGCAGTACCGGTCCAAAGATTTCTTGATGGAAGATTTCTAGAGCAGGATCTTCTGAAACCAAAACGACTGGTTCAACGACTTGACCCTTGATAGTTCCCTCCACCAAAAACTCAGCTCCAGAATCTTTCGCCTGTTGAATGATTTCTTGAATTTGTTCCGTTTGTTTTTGATTGATGATAGGGCCAACCACTGTTTTTTCATCAGACGGATCGCCAGAAGCTAGTTCTTTCACGCGTTCAACTACTTTATGGACAAATTCATCAAATACCGCTTCAACCACGATTGCTCGATTTGCTGCCATACAGATTTGTCCCGAGTGCATGAATTTGCTGACGATCAACGCATGAGCTGCCTCTTCAATGTTCGCATCATCTAACACAATAAAAGGTGAATTCCCGCCTAATTCCAGAGCCACCTGTTTCATCTTCTTCCCGCTCATTGCTTGACTAGCGATATTTTTCCCCACTGGAGTCGAACCTGTAAAGGAGATAAAACCAGGTATAGGATGTGCCACAAAATAATCCCCGATTTCACTCCCGCTGCCGACGGTTACATTAACTAATCCTTTTGGAACACCTGCTTCTTCAAAAATCTTTGCAGGAAGAAGTCCACCGGTTACTGGGCTATCACTAGCTGGTTTAATGACAACTCCATTTCCTGCAGCAATTGCAGGTGCCAGAGAGCGCATCGTCAAGTGAAACGGAAAATTCCATGGACTGATAATTCCGATCACCCCAACAGGTCTATGCGTCACAAAGCTTTCTTCTCCTGGGGTATTTGTAGGTAAAAGTTTGCCTTCTACCCGCATCGGAAAACTAGCCGCCTCTTCAGTGATTCCTTTTGCCAAACTAACTTCGAGCCCAGCCTTGATTTTCGTGGCTCCCCCTTCTTTGATCAGCCATTCTGTAATCTCCGCTTGCTTCTCTTCCATCAGCAAAGCCGCTTTTTTTACGACCTCACTTCGTTCTTGAGGTGTTTTATCCATCCACTCTTTTTGTGCTCTTTGGGCTGCTTGATAGGCTTCATCGACATCCTCTGTATTCGCCCCCTGGATCTTCAGGATCGTCTCTTGCGTGTAGGGATTTTTATCCTCATTCACATGCTCTGAGTCCTTGCCTTGTTTCCATTCTCCGCCAATAAATTGTTTGTCGAACTGTTTTTCCATATAATCCACCTTTCTTATTATCTTTCCATCATAGAATACGTTTTCATGAAAAGGCAAAAATGCGGCTCAAAAAGACGGATCTGTTTTCGATCCGTCTGTTGGAAATCCGCTATTTTGATTGATGATCAATCATTTGTTTCGTTCGCTTCAATCAACTTTTTAACTGGTTGCAGTGTCTCACGATCTGGCAGGTTAATCGTCGAATCTTCCAGTTGGAGCGCTTTTTCACTCCTATTAACCGTATACGTATAATCCTGGATAACATTAGGACCATAATTTCCAATGATATGAATCTTAAGGGTGGCATCATCAAGAATCTCATAGGTGGCGTAATCACTATCCATCCGCTTCTCCTTGGTACCCTGAAATAGACTGCCTGTGATTTGCAAATCGCTATCAAAAGTTAAGATTTGAGAACCATTGAACCAAGAATAGTTAAGTAACAATGCCGACAAAGACTGCTGTGGGTTGATTGTGACTGAATATTCTTTCAAATAAGTTTCGTTAATAAAATTCTCGCGCGAGTTTTCTGTCTGGTCCTCTTTTAAAATCTTGCTGACCTCCACAGGATCATTTGTTGTTACTGTGATTTCTTCTTTTGTTTGATCGGAACAGCCTGCAAACAAAAGCAAACCTAGCCCTATCATCAGTCCTCGTTTCATTTTTCCCCTCACTATCCTAAAGCTTATTTTCATGATAATAAAGCTTTGCGCAAAAAAAATCCTAGATTTCTCTAGGATCTAATCAATCGCTATTCTGATCTCATAAGGTTCGATTTTAAACAATTGAACTAAAATATTGTTTACCTGTTCAAACAATTCATTATTATCATCAAACAGTTGCTTTGTTTGGAATCGCTGATCCCCTGCTTGATAGATAATTTGATCACCAAGAAATCTTGGTTTGACAACTGCATCTGCTCTCTTCAAGACGATCTCTTCCTCACCAATACCAACAGGAATCGCAGTCTCGCGCCAACCATTCTTTTGAGCAATCGTTTGGACGAGCGAAGGCACATCAAAATGATCCAACACAGCAGATCGTTGATCTTCAAAATGAATGGTAAACGTCTCCGTATTTTGCATTCCGCAAGCATTACAGCCGCCTTCAATCAAAAAAGCTTTGCTGGAAATAGCTGCTCTAGGCATTCGATTCCCTCACTTCCTGATAAATTTTAGTTAGTGAATCCCCATCTAGTTCTGCAAAAGAAGATACGACTCTATCGGCAGCAGCTAGGTCTTGTGGCGGAAACACTGGATTCGCAAAACCGACACAAACCATTCCTGCATTATGAACGGCACCCGCACCGTTTTTTGTATCCTCAATCCCTAAACAATTTTCCGGCTTCACACCAATCCGCTCAGCCGCAGCCAAATACACATCTGGCGCAGGCTTTGAATGCTTCACTTCTTCCGTACTGACGACTTCTGAAAAATACTCAGCTAATCCGATTTCCGCTAGATTTACTTTGATTTCTGCTAATGACGAGGAAGATGCTACCGCTAGCTTCAGCCCGGCTGCAGACAGTCTTTTCACAAAAGCTTGGACATGAGGAATCACCCGAACGCCATCTCGCTTGATCATCGCTTGTCGTAAAGCGGTCATTTCCTGAACATACTCCTGCACTGATAAAGGCAGTGAAAATTCTTGCTTCATTTGCTCCCACATATATTCACTAGTAGTCCCCATAAATTGAAAATGATAGCTTTCTTCTACTTCGTGTCCCGCTTCTTTTAAGATCTGTGACTTACTCTGAAAATACGTATATTCTGAATCGACTAACACACCATCCATATCAAAAATGATTGCTTCTAGCATAAATACCCTCCATCAAAACGTTTGCTTAAACTCTACCATAGAAAAAGAAATGAGTGTAGCCATTACCGAAAAAAGATACAAGCAGCGAGTTGTTCTGATTCAAAGTTGCTGGAGAGTTTATTTAGTTTGTTCAGAATTGGTTTTAAGTGATTTTTTCAATATTTTTAACAACCAATCTAGCTAGGCAGATAATCTAGATTTGAAAAAATAGAATAATCTGTACATTCATGCATTCTTAAGTTCTAATATTTAACAACAAGTTATTTTAAATCAATATAATTCAACCGATGAGTTCAAATAGAAAGTCAAAAAACACTATACCCAAAGATTTTTTAGAAAATAATAAATAAAAATGTTTATCTCCAACTATGTACTTACTCGTTATTTAGAGCTATCATATTTGTGAAAGATATCTCTACAAATGATTACTTAACAAGGACTATAGGAAAATTTGATAAAAATTATTGACAAGCGGAAGGATGATCAGGATGAAATTAGTTAAAGCACTACAGGGCCGCCAGTTGTTTTTTATGAAAAAGGACAATCTCATGAAACGAGTGAGCCAATACTTTGAACAAACCAACAATGCTGCAGAAGTCGTAGAGTACCTTGTGACGATTCTTTTGCGGGATGCTTTGTGTGCTGGAGACTATGCTCTGGAGTCGTTAACGGACCTCATCCGTCAAATTTTCCTGACCGCTGAACCCAATGATACCCTGCGCCGCCATGTCGTCTACTTCAAAAAGTTTCTGAAAGAAGACTGGCAGACGGTCATTGATCGGTTATTTCTTAATGAAGCAGAATACCATGCATTTACCAAGGAATCTTGTTTATATAATGAATTTCTAGAGAAAAAGACCCGTAGAACACCGCAAGTATCCGGTGAAAAATTCAATACTGTCGCCATTTTTAGAGATGCCGACGGGAAAAAATATACGTGGACATTGCGCGATACGAAAGAAATCCCGGTTGATTCAGAAAGTCAGATCGCTGAAACAGCGGGTGTATTGCAAATTTTGACGACGTTGACAATCTTCAAGTCCACGAAAGGCGTAAGGCGCTTTGCAGAATTAATAGAATATTATACCCCAAAAGCCAGTATCACCGTGAGCTACAAGGTGCCACAGGCAGAAGCGCCCGTTCCAGCTTCAGACGTCAAACAAACAGACGAACCACAAACAACTCAAAAGCAAGAAAAATCAGCTTCTTCTAATAATAGTAGTAAAACACCACCAAAACCAAACAAGCCTGCTACAAGCAAGGAAGGCAAAAACACCCTGTCCTATGAGAAGCTCATGGATAAAAATGAAGCGATGTACCAACTGTCGCAAGCGGCTCCGCCAATCGAGGCAAAGGGCTGCTCTGCCGCGCCAAATCCCGAAACAACAGAGAAACCACCTGCCAAGAAATCTAGCACAAGTCCTCAAAAGATAGATTCCTCCTATTTGCGCTACGGAAAAACCGAAGAAGAAATCAAGCAAAACCGTGAAGCTAGAAGTAAGAAACGGAGAATAGATAAGGAAATAGCCAAGAGAAGGAAAAAAAAGAAGAAGTGATGTCTTGCGTTGATTTGAAGGTTCCTTAAACGAGTAAACTGAGCAAAAATAAGCATGAGCCTTAGTTTATTTGGTGTGCCCGAATATCTCACTGGCTTAAAACGTTCAATAAAATTGGCTATTATGGTATTTTACAGAGCATTTCTATGTACAAAAAAATGAAAAGCACAGCACTTGGCTGCACTTTCATAAGGTTTTTTCAATAGATTTTTCCGGAATGAACCACATTAATAAAATCAGCGTATTCACGATCAACACAGCGATCGGTGCAATCAATTTTCCTAAAATCAGCGCTACAATCGCTAGACCAATCGATAGATATAATTTTGGATAATGTCTGAATAATTGGCCGATCTTTGAATCTTTTCCGTTTGCTCTGACTAATGCTCGAACCAACAGATAATAGGCAAAATCAGTTCCCAGCGTCACCAAACCATACAACGCTTGAGGTGCCCAGGAGAAAGGATAATCCCCTACCCAAGCAGTAACATATGGGAATAGTGTCATCATTAAAATCAAAAAGTTATTGGCCCATAAGACCCAGCCATCTACTTTTCGAACCAATTGAAAAAGGTGATGATGATTATTCCAATAGATTGCTAAGCTGATAAAACTGATCAGATAAACGATAAATTTGTGTTCCATATGTAAAAAAGCTGACCAAGTGGGACCATTTGGCTCATGTAATTCTAACACTAACAGGGTCATGATGATGGCGATGACCGCATCTGTAAAAGCTTCAATTCGTGACTTTGGCATTTTCCTTAACTCCATTCGTTGCTTACAAAAAATTAGCTGCTCCGACTCCTATTAAACAAAAAATACGCTAATTTGCCAATAAATACGTCTTAAGTTGGACGTAAGCAAGAATATATTTTGCTAAACTATGTTTAAGTTAAAACAAATGGAAAGAAGGAATTTAAAATGATGAAAGAATATCCTATGGTTGTACGAATTTTAGCTGTTGTCGGCTTTTTCTTAGTTGCTAGTTTGATTTTAAGTATTGTTGGCCCGCTTCTTTCAGGCCTGATCGGCTTATTCTTTAGAATCGCGATCCCATTAGCAATTGCTTACTTCTTAGTCACATGGTTGACCAAACGTCGCGGCCGCAGAACCTATTAAAACACAAAACCGTCGAAAGCTGAGCTTTCGACGGTTTTCTTATCCTAAAGCGACATCCAAAATCATCATAATAATAAAACCAAGCATGGCACCAAAAACGCCAAAATGATGTTTACTGTCGGTCGTTGCCTGAGCTTCAGGGATCAATTCTTCCACTACAACATAAATCATCGCTCCAGCCGCAAAAGAAAGCGCATATGGCAACAAAGGCTGGACACTCGTTACTAAAAGTGCTCCGATCACAGCTGCGATCGGTTCTACCAGACCTGATGCCTGTCCATACAGGAATGATCTCGTTCGACTCAACCCTTCTTGTCGTAAAGGAATCGAAACAGCTGCGCCCTCAGGAAAGTTTTGAATCCCTATCCCTAATGATACCGAAATTGCTGCTAAGACTGCCGCTGCTGGATTTGCCGCTTCATTTGCTGCTCCAAAAGCGACACCAACTGCCAACCCTTCTGGAATATTATGCAGGGTGATTGAAAATACGAGTAAAATCGTTCGTTTTAAATGGCTGGGAAATCCTTCTTTTTCTTTGTTCGGACCGAAGTGCATGTGTGGGATCGTTTTATCTGCGATATAAAGAAATAATCCGCCGAGACCAAAACCGATGCTTACTACTAACCAGGGAATCGAACCATTCTCCTCCGCCGCTGCAATCGCCGGATCCAGCAACGACCAAAAGCTAGCAGCGATCATCACGCCAGAAGCAAAACCCAACATCAAATTCAGTACATTACGGTTGATATTTTTAAAGAAGAAAACTAATGCGGCTCCTAGTGCCGTCATTCCCCAAGTAAACAGTGTTCCCACTAATGCTTGTTGCCAAGCGGCTAAGCTCAATAGCCAATCAATCATAAGAACCTCCTTATTGTTTTATTCATATATCTATCTTGCTACGTATATCCTTAACCTTACATCCAATTTCATTCATGTAGCTAAAATACTTAATCGAAACGATTTAGTTAAAATGGCTGCCTGAAAACGTTTATTCGTATTCACTTTATCATATTTTAGGTATACCTGTAAACTTCTTTGAAGACACTTTCTTTGATGCTTTTTTCAAGACGCGTTATACTTTTCAGGTAGGAACTTACAAAAAGAAAGTGAGTGAAGAAGATGTCAAAAATTAATGCAGGCGTTGCGATGATCAACGTTTTAGAAGCTTGGGGAATCGATCATATTTATGGGATTCCTGGCGGTTCATTCAACTCCACGATGGATGCGTTGTATCACGAACGCGAAGCCGTAAAATATATTCAAGTCCGCCATGAAGAAGCCGGTGCACTAGCTGCTGCAGCGGATGCAAAACTAACTGGTAAAGTAGGTGCTGTCTTTGGTTCAGCCGGACCAGGTGCCAGTCACTTGATCAATGGACTTTATGATGCGCAAATGGATCATGTACCCGTTTTAGCTTTACTAGGGCAAGTTGCTTCCACCGCTATGAATTACAACTCTTTCCAAGAGTTAAATGAAAATCCAATGTTTGCGGATGTCAGTGTTTATAATCGGACAGTCATGACACCAGAAAGTTTACCTCACGTAATTGATGAAGCCATCAAAACTGCTTATCAACAAAATGGTGTAGCTGTTGTTACGATCCCGGTTGATTTCGGTTTTGCAGAAATCGAGGAAACAGAAATCGCAACTGCGAAAAACCATAAAACAGGTGTCGTTCTTCCTGATGAAGCAGATTTGAAAGCAGCATTGCCTCTGATCGAAGCTGCGAAACAACCTGTTCTTTACATTGGGCAAGGTGTGCGTGGTGGCTTCGATGCAATCAAAGCTTTCTCAGAACATTTTTCAATGCCTGTTGCTGCCGCTGTCTTAGCTAAAGGGATTATTCCTGATTTATACGAAAACTTCTTAGGCTTTGCTGCTCGTGTCGCCACCAAACCAGCGAATGAAGCGTTAGCTGATGCTGATTTGATCGTCTTTGTCGGCAGTGATTTCCCATTTGGTCGCTATTTCTTCAATCCAGACGCGAAATTCATCCAAGTCGATATCGATGCTGCAAAATTTGGTCGTCGTCACAATGTTGATCAATCCGTTCTAGGTGATGGCGCAACTGCGCTTCGCCGCTGGGTCGAACTAGGTAAAGCACGCCCGGCTGATGCATGGTTCAAGGCTAACCAAGAAAATATCCGTAACTGGCATGCTTGGCGTAAGAGCTTCTATAATGACGATTCAACACCATTACGTGCTGAACCAGTCTTTAAAGAAGTCAATCGCATCGCTGAACAAGATGCTGTTTATGTTGCTGATGTCGGCAATGTTACCCTGAATGCGATCCGTCATTTGGAAATGAATGGTGAACAACAATTCACCACTTCTGGCTGGTTTGCTACTATGGGTAATGGCGTTCCAGGCGGGATCGCCGCACAATTGACATATCCAGACAAACAAGTCTTTACCTTCAGTGGTGACGGTGGCTTTGCGATGCAAATGCAAGATATCATCACACAAGTAAAATACAATTTGCCGATCATCAACGTGGTCTTCTCAAATAATGCCTTTGGCTTCATTGAAGCGGAACAAGAAGATACCGAACAACAAAAATTCGGCGTTTTCCTAGAAGGAGCAGACTTCGGCAAAGTTGGTGAAGCGCTTGGTGCAGATGGCTTTACGATCACTGAATACAGTCAACTAGAACCTGCCTTCACTGCGGCAAAAGCCAGCAAACGTCCTGTCGTGATCGATGTGAAGATCAAAGACGAACGCCCTTTACCAGTGGAAGCTCTAGAATTAGAACCTGAGAAATTCTCAGCAGAACAAATCAATGCCTTCAAAGAAAAATATCAAGTTCACGACATGCCAACATTACGTGAACTCTTGAAATAGAGCAAAAAGGTTGCGCCCAAAATTTTGGGCACAACCTTTTTTACATTCTGCGAATCGTTTGTTTCGCTTCTACTTCCAATTGCTTCGTCAATTCATCTACCGGCAACTCTCGATTTACTAATGCTTGCAAAACCATCGGCAAATTAACTCCGGTCACTAAGGACTGTCGCGAATCGTTCACGACGCAATAACTGGCATAACGAAACGGCGTCCCGCCAAACATATCCACCAGCCAAACAAGTTCATCAACTTTCGTTAATAAATCCTTAGCAAAATCCTCTATTTTTTCTTGCAGACCTGTAGCTCCGGGTTCGATATTCAATGTTTCCACACAGCTCTGTTCACCCAAAATGGACTCAGCTGTTTTTAACAGACTGTCCGCTAAATGGTCGTGGGTCGCGATAATTATCCCGATCATACTGACACATCCCTTCACTGCCAAGTCTATCCTATTTTAATTCCTAAGTAAATTCTTTAGGAAGCTTGAAACTTCAGATGTTCCCCGATATAATGCAAAGAGGCCTTGCGCCAATACTGATAAAGCGAGGAAAATCATTGATTACAGTAAGTGACGTTAGTTTACAGTTTCCTGATCGTAAACTTTTTGATGACGTAAATATTAAATTCACTCCCGGCAATTGTTACGGGTTGATCGGTGCAAATGGTGCCGGCAAATCAACCTTTCTTAAGATTTTAGCAGGCGATATCCAGCCTTCTACTGGCTCCGTTACTTTAGGTCCCAACGAACGAATGGCTGTCTTGAAGCAAAATCATTTTGACTATGAAGAATATACCGTTCTTGAAACAGTCATCATGGGCCACGAACGCTTATACCAAGTCATGCAGGAAAAAGACGCCATTTACATGAAGGAAGATTTTTCAGATGAAGACGGTATTCGCGCAGCAGAACTGGAAGGCGAATTCGCCGAACTAGACGGTTGGGAAGCTGAGCCCGAAGCAGCAGTCCTATTGCAAGGATTGAATATTCCAGAAGACTTGCACCAGCAAAAGATGAGTGAACTGACTGCCGGACAAAAAATCAAAGTCCTATTGGCTCAATCACTCTTCGGCAAACCCGATGTTCTTTTACTAGATGAGCCCACGAATGGATTAGATATCCAATCAATCAACTGGTTGGAAGAATTCTTAATTAACTTTGACAACACCGTGATCGTCGTATCCCATGACCGCCACTTCTTAAACAAAGTGTGTACCCACATGGCAGACCTAGATTTCGGTAAAATCAAATTGTATGTCGGAAACTACGACTTCTGGTTGGAATCAAGCCAACTAGCAGCAAAATTACAGTCACAACAAAATGCCAAAAAAGAAGAACAAATCAAAGAGCTGCAAGACTTTATCGCTCGTTTCAGCGCCAACGCGTCGAAATCAAAACAAGCAACTTCCCGGAAGAAAATGTTGGATAAAATCACGCTTGATGATATCCCGCCTTCGTCCCGTCGTTACCCATTTGTACAGTTCAAACCAGAACGGGAAATCGGGAATGACTTGCTGCAGGTCGATAATGTTAGTGTGACGATCGATGGCAAGAAGGTTTTAGACAATATCTCCTTTACGCTGAATCGTGACGACAAGGTGGCTTTCATCGCTGAAAACGACTTAGTAACGACAACACTGTTCAAGGTCATTATGGGCGATCTAGAGCCTGATACAGGCACGATTCGCTGGGGTGTTACAACAAGTCAGGCCTACTTGCCAAAAGACACGACGAAGGAGTTTGACAGCTCTATGCCGATCCTTGATTGGCTGCGTCAATACGCCAGCAAAGAAGAGGACGACAATACCTTCTTGCGCAGCTTCTTAGGACGTATGCTTTTCTCTGGTGACGAAGTGATGAAGCCAGTCAATGTTTTATCCGGTGGGGAAAAAGTCCGTTGTATGCTATCAAAACTAATGCTATCGAAATCAAACGTCTTAGTCTTGGATGATCCAACCAATCACTTAGACCTAGAATCAATCTCAGCATTAAATGATGGCTTGATTGCTTATAAGGGTTCGCTTTTATTCGCTTCTCATGACCATCAGTTCATCCAAACGATTGCGAACCGCATTATCGCTATTTCTGAAAATGGAGTCGTTGACCGTGCGGAAACAACCTATGATGAATTCTTGGAAAATCCAGAAGTTCAGAAACAATTAAGTCATTTATATTAAAAGAAAAAGCATTCGCAATTCGCGAATGCTTTTTTGATTGGGATGCAAATTAAATAAATTGAACGAGTTGCATCAAGATCGGAACGACCACTACAAACAAGATTGTACTTGTCGTGACTAAGTTTGTCGCATACTTAACGTCCCCGTGTGCTTCGTTTGCTAAAATCGGTAATACCGCCAACATCGGTGTAGCCGATTGAACAATCAAGGTTTGTTTCAATAGCGGTGCAAGGCTTGCCCCAAAAACATTTGATCCAAGCGCAATCAAGGCGATCAACACAGCTGGTGCTAGGACAAAACGTCCTAATAACGCAACGACTGTATCACGATCAAAACGGATACTCTTCAAACCAGCATCATACAAAACAATTCCGATATACAACAAGGATAGTGGAGTAACGATACTGCCAACATACCCAAGCGTTGCATTGATAAAGCCTGGTACAGGAATCCCTACTAATAGAAAGATAATCGCTACGATAAATCCTAGTAATGGTGGCGGCAATAGTTTCTTCCAATTTAACTTGGCTTTGTTCTCGCCTTTAACTTTGGTTGGATCATCGTTTGAAATCAAGAAGACCCCAAAAGCCCACGTTGAAACGGTATTCGTCACATAGTAAACCAAGAAATAAGGCAAAGCTTTTTCGCCGAACAAGGCAATATTCAAAGGCAAACCAATGAAGATCGTATTCGCATTTACCACGGCATTCATAAAGATTCCGCGACGTCCTGGACGAATTTTCAAAAGTTTAACTAATACATAGGCCAAGATATAAGAAATTATGACTGCCCCAACCGGGTAGATCAAACTGCCCGATAGTTGGAACAAGCTTTCTTTGGTCAGATTTTTTAACACTGAGACAAAGATAGAAGCTGGCAGCGCCACTCGTGTGATCAGTGACGAAACACTTTTGCCAAAGCTTTCATCAAACCAGCCTTGGCGTTTCAAGATATATCCTAAAGCAATCATAATAATGATACTTAAAACACTTTGGATCGATTGAAAGAAAATCATCTTTTTTCCTCCTTATTCGTTTTTAAAGTAATAATTTTTTCAAAAGAAAAAATTAATTCGATTCGAACGCCGTATATCATTCAACTAAAGTGCTTGACCAATTATTTTACCGGCCTTGCTAGATACCCTTCTGATTACGTATCCTGCGAAAAGTTGAACTGACATCCTCTTAATCAACATCAAGCGGTTGGTATTCTGGATACCATTTCATATCCTCTACTGCTTTTTTGATGTCTGTGATTTCTTCTTTATTCAATTTTTGATCGACAACACTTTTCACAACAACTTCTGCAATTGTTTGCGAGAATTCTGTTAATTTCGAAACAGGTGGTAGGACTGCTGCCCCTGGTTTGCTTGTATCAACGATTCCTCCCAATGCATGACTAGCTTGTGATAACACTTCACCATTGACACGTTTGGCTGTCGAAGCAATAATTCCTAGACCTAGACCTGGATACATCAAAGCATTGTTCGCTTGACCAATTTGATAAGTCACGCCATTGTATTTCACATCATCAGCTGGAATCCCTGTTCCAATCAATGCTTTTCCATCTGTCCACTTAATTAGATCTTCCGCAGTTGCTTCTGCTAATTTTGTTGGATTTGATAATGGGAAAATGATCGGACGTTCGGTATTGGCTGCCAATTCTCGCACGATTTCTTCAGTAAACGCCCCCGGTTGAGTTGATGTGCCGATAATAATCGTCGGATGAATCGCTTTAACAGCGGCCGTCAAGTTCGTCAGTTCATCCACATTTGAAAATTCGCTGCGTTGACGGACGAAGTCTTTTTGACCAGGTGTTAAGTCTTCTGTATCTTCAAACAAGACTCCTTGTTTGTCTACCATGTAAAAGTGTTTCCGTGCTTCCTCTTCAGATAACCCTTGACGTTTCATTTCATCTAGCAATTGGTTGGCGATCCCAACACCAGCCGTTCCGGCACCAAAAGTCATGATTGTTTGTTTTGTTAAGTCTTCCTGTGAAATATTCAAAGCGCCTAAGACACCAGCCAAGACGACGATTCCTGTTCCTTGAATGTCATCATTAAAGGTTGTGATCTTGTCTTGATATTTTTCTAAGATATTTGCAGCATTTGAACGGCCAAAGTCTTCCCAGTGCAACAAAACTTCAGGGAATAAGTCTTCAACGGCTTCAACAAATTGATCAATCACTTCATAATACTTGTCACCATAAATACGTTCATGTTTATTTCCTAAGTACAATGGGTCATTCAATAATTCTTGATTGTTTGTACCGGCATCGATGGATACTGGCAGGACTTGTGTAGGATTGATCCCGGCAGCAGCTGTATAAACCATCAATTTACCAATGGCAATATCCACACCATTAACGCCCCAGTCGCCGATTCCTAAAATACCTTCTGCATCCGTTACGACGATTAAGCGAATATCACGGCCGGCAGCGGCATTTTTTAAGCTGTCTTTGATGCTTTCTGGATCATCAATTGAGATGAACACAGCATCTTGCGGTTCAACAAAGAGTTCGTTGTATTGTTCAATTGAATCTGCTACGGTTGGATCATACACGATCGGCATGAATTCAACGACATGCTGACCCATCAATTTGTAAAAAAGCGTCCGGTTCGTATTGAAAATATTCATTAAAAATAGCCGTTTTTCTAAATTCGTAGTTTTACTTTGATATTGTCCATACGTTTGTTCTGCTTGTTCTTCCAAAGTTTGAACCTTAGCTGGCATCATTCCGGTCAGTCCATATTGTTTCCGTTCTTCTTTAGTAAAAGCAGTTCCTTTATTTAAAAATGGGTTAGTTAAAATTTCGTTTCCTCTCATTTTCGTTTCCCCCTTGTTTGTATACTTAGGAGAATACGCGCATAGACAAACTATAGTCAAAACAAAAGCTTAGGATAAATTTTATTTATATGATAGTCTAATTTCACAAGAGGAGATTATTATGAACTTTAAAGACCTAGAATATTTCCAACGCTTAGTCCGTGAAAAGAATTTTACGAAAGTCGCAAATGCCTTTCATGTCAGTCAACCGACCATTACTTACGCAGTCAAGCGGCTGGAAGATGAATTAGGGACCGAGCTTGTCTACCGTGATCAGTCTCACAAACAATTAATTATCACCCAATCTGGACTGATTCTGTCTCGTCACATCTCTAATATTTTAAAAGAAGTAACGATTGCTGTTACCGAAATCGATCGTTTGAAGGAAGAAACCTTAGATTTTGGATTGCCGCCAATCATTGGCAATTTCTATTTTCCAAAGCTCTCTTCTTACCTTTTCAAAAATAATTTAATGCAACACATACATTTGGTAGATGGCGGCTCCCGAGATCTCTACGGACTTTTGCGCCGGGGAAAAATCGATCTTGCTCTATTAGGTTCCACAGAGCCGATCCGTGATGATGAATTGATTAGCGAACTTCTGATTGAAAAGAAATTTATGATTGTCGTTAGTCCGGACCACCCATTGGCTAGTCGAAAAGAGCTAGCCTTCTCTGAACTGAAAGAAGAACCGTTTGTCCTTTTGAATGAGCATTACGTTCATCCCACCGCTTTCAAAAAAATGGCGCAACAAGCCCATTTTGAACCGCAGATCATTTATCAAAACAGTAATTTGAATATTTTGAAGGGAATGATCCGCGAACAGATCGGTATTGGTTTTTTAGCCGAATTAGCGGTTTCACCTGATGATCATTTGGTAACAATCCCTATCACTGACGAACCTCAGCCGACCTTCATGATCTCTCTAGTACAAAGAGAGCAAATCTTAGATTCAACAATCCGAGGGCAGCTGATTGAATTGATCCGTGACTTCAGTCAGCAAAAAGAGCAATAAAAAACGAGGAAATCGATTTGATTTCCTCGTTTTTTTGAATACTTATTTTCGTTTTTCACCGCGTGTAAAGACCGCGATACAGCCAAGACCAGTGTGGCTGGCGATTGTCGTTCCCAACGGAAAGATTCGAACCTCTTTTGGATGAATGCTTTCCTCTAGGTGGCGTTTCACCTCTTCAGCACCTTCTTGATCGGCACTAGTAGTGATAAAAATCGTTTGATTTGCCGGGTCAGTCGTCGCTTCGCTGATCTTGTCAGCAACTAGCTGTAAGGCTTTTTTGCGTCCTCGAATTTTCTCGACATTTTGCAGCTTGCCTTCGACATCGACAGTGATAATTGGTTTGATATTCATTAAGCCACCGATTGCAGCACTGGTTTTTGAGATACGTCCACCGCGTTGCAAATGATTCAAATCATCAACAGTCACCCAGTGATGATAAGTCAGCTTGTTTTCTTCTAACCAATCATGTAAATCTTCTAGCGACATCCCCGCTTGTTGCTTCTGAGCTGCTTCATAGACCATCAGCCCCTCACCGCCGCTGGCAGCTAAAGAATCTACCACATAGACCTCAGCGTCTGGTAAATCCTCTTTTAAGAGCTCGACAGCCTGCATCGCACTCTGATAAGAACCACTCATCCCAGAGGTGAAGCAAATATACAAAATCGGAATATGCTTCTCTGCATAGTTGCGGAAAAATTCCACATAACGCCCTACATTGACTTGTGATGTGGTTGGCATCGCACCGTCTTTGATCTGTTGATAAAAATCAGCGATCTTAAAACTGCGACCCAAATCATCAGCGAATTCCGTTCCATCTATTGAAACATACATTGAAATGAAATCAACGTTGTTTTCTTCTAGTAACTCATATGGCAAATCGCAACATGAATCTGTCAGAATCTGATACATTTTTAAAATCCTCCAAACACCCACTTAATAGTAAATCCATTTTACTAGATATTTGGTTCCTTGTCTCACAATAAGTTAGATTTGAGCCCAAACACTCTCCATAATGTTGGTTTGTGTCCGATCTGGTCCAACCGAGAAGGTCGAAATCCGTACACCGACAAGTTCAGAAACACGACGGACGTAATTCCGAGCATTTTCAGGCAAATCTGCTAAATCACGGCAACCTGTAATGTCTTCACTCCAACCAGGTAACTCTTCATAAACTGGTTTGCAGCGATTTAGTTCCTTCAAGCTTGCTGGGTAATGATAGATCAGCTCGCCGTCCAATTCGTACGCAGTACAAATCTTAACCGTTTCTAAGCCGCTCAAAACATCAATTGAATTTAACGATAGATTGGTAATCCCTGAAACGCGTTTTGAATGACGCATCACAACAGAATCAAACCAGCCAACCCGACGTGGTCGTCCAGTTGTTGTTCCATATTCACGACCAACTTCACGAATTTGATCGCCCACTTCATCAAATAATTCCGTTGGGAAAGGTCCATCACCGACACGCGAAGTATAGGCTTTACATACACCGACAACTTTATCGATCTTAGATGGTCCAACACCACTACCAATGGTTACTCCACCTGCAACCGGATTAGAAGATGTCACAAATGGATAAGTTCCTTGATCGATATCCAGCATCACGCCTTGTGCACCTTCAAATAATACACGTTTGCCTTGATCCAGCGCATCGTTCAAGATTACTGATGTGTCCGTGACATATTGTTTGATTTGTTGCCCATACTCGTAATACTCTTCAAAAATATCAGCAAAGTCCATCGCTTCATCATCAAACATTTTTACGAATTGACGGTTCTTTTCTTCTAAGTTGATCTTCAAGCGTTCTTCAAAAATTTCTTTATCCAATAAATCAGCGACCCGAATACCGACACGTGCAGCTTTATCCATGTAGGCTGGTCCGATCCCTTTAATGGTCGTACCGATTTTATTTTCACCTTTTGCATCTTCCTGCAATTGGTCCAATTTGATATGATATGGCAAGATTACATGCGCACGATCTGAAATACGTAAGTTCTCAGTTGTAACGCCACGTTCATGTAAATAAGCCAATTCCGTAACTAATGACTTCGGATTGACTACCACACCGTTTCCGATAACACTGATTTTTTCTTTGTAGAAAATACCAGAAGGAATCAAGTGTAATTTATATGTTTCATTGTCAAATTTGATTGTATGACCTGCATTGTCTCCACCTTGGTAACGAGCAATGACTTCCGCATTCTCACTTAAAAAATCCGTGATCTTTCCTTTACCTTCATCGCCCCACTGCGTCCCTACAACTACTACAGATGACATCTGAACACCTCATTTTATTTTATTTAATCCTGAACTATTGTATCAAGAATAGCGCTATACTTCAATGAAAATTCGAATATTACAAAACAAAGATTATAAAATGCGGCTAAATCACGAACATTATTTTCGAATAATTGGAAAAACGAGACAAACTTCGTATACTGAAAAATTTAACTTGTAGCAATTTCGTACAAAAGTTACTTTTCAAACGTCAAAAAAATGATTAATCCTCACCACTCATATTATTTTTCTAGTCACGCTAAGCTAAAACGGATAGAAAAACTAACAAAAAAAGCGCAAGTTCAAAACTTACGCTAGAAATCTTCTCTCGGTGATAAGGAAGAAAATTTATTGTATTCCTTAATAAAGAGCAGCTCAACGGTTCCTCGTGCTCCGCTCCGGTTTTTCTCAATGATTACTTCAATCACGTTACGATTGGCTAATGATTCTTCCTCTTCTTCACCTTCACGATCATAATAGTCATCACGATATAAGAAAGCTACGATGTCAGCATCTTGCTCGATTGATCCTGATTCACGGATATCACTTAGTACAGGCCGCTTGTCCTGACGTTGTTCAACCCCACGAGAAAGCTGTGACAAAGCAATGATTGGTACTTTCAGCTCTTTTGCCAGTTTCTTCAATTGCCGCGAAATTTCGGAGACTTCTTGTTGGCGATTTTCTCGACCGGTTCCTTCAATCAACTGCAGGTAGTCAATTAGAATTAAGCCAAGATTTCCTTTCTCCTTGGCTAATTTATGACATTTCGCTCGAATCTCAGAGACTTTGATCCCCGGAGTATCATCAATAAATATATTTGCTCGTGACAAGCTTCCCATTGCGACAATCAAGTTCTGCCATTCTTCTTCAGACAACTGACCTGTTCGCAAATGACTTGCTTCGATTGAGCCTTCCGCACACAGCATCCGGTTTACTAAGGATTCCGCCCCCATTTCCAAACTGAAAATAGCAACCGATTTATCCGTCTTAGTCCCAACATTTTGGGCTATGTTCAAGGCAAAAGCTGTTTTACCTACCGCTGGTCGAGCTGCCAGGATGATCAACTCTTCTGACTGCAAACCCGCAGTCATTTTATCTAAGGCGGCATATCCCGTCGGCAGTCCTGTAATTTCTTCATCGTTTCGTGCCAATTGGTCAATATTTTCAATCGCGGTATTCAACACCTCACTGATGGTCAAAAAACCGCTCTTATTGCGTCGTTCCGATACTTCCATGATATTGCGTTCGGCAGCATCTAAAATCGTCTGTACGTCTTCTCCTTGCTCAAAACCCTCGGTCACAATATTCGTAGCCGTTTGGATTAAATTACGCAATAAAGATTTCTCTTCCACGATCTTGGCATAATAGCCTACGTTCGCTGCGGTGGGAACGCTCAAGGCAAGTTCAGATAAATAGCTTAAGCCACCAGCATCTTCCAGCTGGTTTTGCTGTTCTAGTAATTCCTTGACCGTTACTACATCGATCGCTTCATTGCGGTCATTTAACTGGATCATTGCACGGAAAATCAATTGATGCCCGCGACGATAAAAGTCTTCTGGAACTATGTACTCCATGGCCGTGATCAAAGCATCAGTATCCAAAAAAATAGAGCCTAAAGTTGCTTGTTCGGCTTCAATGCTTTGTGGCGGCACACGATCTTGTAACATTTCGCTCATGTCTGTTTACGCTCCTCTTCGTCCATCTATTTTACAAAATCTGCTTGCTAAATACAACAAAGAGTATGAGGGATTCTTTTAATTTCAAGAACTCTCATACTCTCTTGTCATTATTCATTTAAATAGATTATTCTTCCACTACATGAACTTTGATGATTCCTTCTACTTCTGTATGGAGTTTCACAGGAACCTTAGTATAGCCCAGCGTGCGGATCGGATTTTCCAGTTCGATCTTGCGTTTGTCAATCTTCAAATCATATTGTTTCTTTAAACCTTCAGCAATCTGTTTTGAAGGGATCGAACCAAACAAACGGCCATCTTCGCCGCCTTTAGCTTTGATTTCTACAACTGTTTCTTCTTTCGCTAAAAAGTCTGCCAATTTCTTGGCCTCTGCTAAAACTTCTGCCGCCTTTTTATCTTGAGCTTTCTTCTGTCCACTTAATTCAGAAATACTGCTTTTTGTAGCTTCTTTTGCTAGTTTATTTTTCAATAAGTAGTTTTGTGCGTAACCTGTTGGGACTTCCTTGATATCGCCCTTTTTTCCTTTACCTTTAACATCTTGTAAAAAAATTACTTTCATTCCTCTGTCCCCTCCGTTAACTGTTTATTTATAGCTTCCAATAATTGTTGCTTCGCTTCAGCAATCGTACTATTAGATAATTGGGTCGCAGCATTAGTGAAATGACCGCCGCCACCTAATGCTTCCATCACCGTTTGGACATTAATCGTCCCAGAACTTCGAGCACTGATAGCGATTACTCCGTCGGTTCGCTTAATGATTACAAAAGCTGCGTTGATATCCACCATTGATAACAAAGTATCCGCCGTCTTTGCCGCCGTCACGCTATCATATTCTTGATCATCCGTTCCAGTAGCAACAACGATATCATCTCTGACGTAATCACTCTCACCGACTAGTTTGCTGATCTCCAAGTAAGATTGTATATCGGTACTCAATAAATATTGTACTAAAGAAGCATCCGCTCCACAAGTCTTTAAATAACTAGCGACATCAAAAGTTCGAGCTGTTGTTCGAACAGCAAAATTCTTCGTATCAACCGTGATACCTGCAAGCAGAAGTGTCGCCGTCATCTTACTCATTCTTTGACCCTCGTTACTTTCAAATTGAATCAATTCCGTTACTAGCTCTGACGCTGAAGATGCGGAAGATTCGATATACGTCAGTAAAGACTTTTCAGGAAACTCTTCTCCTCTTCGATGATGATCAATGATGACGATATTTTCAAACTGCTCATATAATTCTTGATCAATCGACAAAGATGGTCGATGGTAATCTACCATTACTAATAAATCACCCGCTTTACGCTGTCTTTTAGCAGCCTCTGGAGAAATCAACAAGTCCTCTAAATCATCATTTTTATGAATCTCAGTCAAACAGCGTTCTACATCAGGAATCGTCTCTTCTTCATTGATTATGATTCGAACTTTTTTATCGTGATAACGAGCTAAACAAGCGACTCCAAATGCTGAACCAATCGCATCCATATCTGGAAAACGATGCCCCATTACATAAACATTGCCCGTTTGATTGAAAACATTTTTCACTGCTGTGGACATTGCCCGTGAACGTACTCTCGTCCGTTTTGCTGCGCTAGCAGAATTTCCGCCATAAAAAACCGGTTTTTGTCCTTTCGCCGCATTTTTTACCACTACTTGATCCCCGCCGCGAACTAAAGCAATATCCAAGTTGTTTTGGGCTTCATCGCCAATCACTTCCAAAGATTCTGTACCGTAACTGATTCCTATGCTGACGGTAATCAACATATCTTGTTTCTCAGCTGATACACGGATGTGCTCCAATAAATCAAAATTATTCTCAATCATTTTTTCTAGATCATCATAGCGCGCAAATAGAAAAAAGCGTTCCTCATTTACTCGTTTATAAAAAATTCGATAAGAGTCCATCCAATCAGAAATAATCGTTGTAATGAAAGAATTCAAATTAGAAATTTCTTTGTCATCTCGGCGATCAATCACGTCATCATAGTTATCGACCGAAAGAATCCCAACAACAGCTTGCTGTTGTTTCTCTTTATTTTCTAGTGCATATTCCTTCGTAATATCAGTTAAATACACGATATGTTTTTCTTCGTCTAATACAAAATGATAGAGAACTTCCCCTATTTTATATATATTCTTTCCTTTACTTGCTCGCTGCAACAACTCATTGACCATATCTTGCTGATCATCTTTTGTTAAATGTTGAATCTTCTCTGTTATTACTGGGTTCATCCAAGCAAAAGTATTGTCATCATCCCAAGTAATGATTCCCACGGGCATATCATTCGATACATACTCTAAAGCTTCTTGCGCAAGTCGTGAAGCGTATTGAATTTTTTGTTGATTCGTTATCTCAATACGATTACGTAAAACAATCGTATAAATCCATAATAAGAGATCGATTAATATAACAATCATTGCTGTCAAAATATTAAAGGGCAGCAAAAAAATTGCAGCTAATTGTATCAATAGTAAACAAAGTAAGAAAAAGGACCATTTAATTCGAGGATTTGTTTTCATCTATAACCTCCTCAATTCATATTGCATATCTGTTATGCTGTCATCCGTTTTCTAAAAATCAACGATAGCCACTCGACAGCCAACAGTGTAATTTTAGCACAATCTATCCTGGCAAGCGACTCTCTTGAATGTTTCACGTGAAACATAAAAAAAGAGACTCCAAAATGAAGTCTCTTTATAAAATGCATCTTATTCTTCAGAAACGAATGCTAATAAGCCCATAATACGCGCGCGTTTGATAGCGATCGTTAATTTACGTTGGTTTTTAGCGCTTGTTCCAGTTACACGACGAGGTAAAATTTTACCACGTTCGCTGATGAAACGTTTTAGTAATTCGATATCTTTATAATCGATATACTCGATATGATTAGCAGCAATATAGTCTACTTTACGACGTTTGCGACCTCTTCTTTGTTGTGCCATTCCGTTTCCCTCCTATTCAATTGTTAGAATGGTAAATCATCATCTGAAATGTCGATTGAGGATCCACTGAATGGATCTGAATCTCGATCGAAGTCAGGCATAGTGTTCTTAGCTGACTGAGAGGATTGATTATAATTGTTGTTAAAATTATTTCCCCCGCCTTGGCTTTGGAAGCTATCATCAGAACTTGGGTTCTGTTGACGTTGTTCACTTGCAGTACGAGATTCCAATAATTGGAAATTTTCAGCAACAACTTCAGTCACATAGACACGTTGCCCTTGCTGATTTTCATAATTTCTTGTTTGGATACGACCAGTCACCCCTAAAAGAGTTCCCTTACGCGCATAATTAGCTAAAGTTTCTGCTGATTTTCGCCAAATCACACAGTTGATAAAGTCCGCTTCACGATTACCGCTTTGGTTCGTAAAATTACGATTCACCGCCAAAGTAAACGTTGCAACACCTGTACCATTTGCTGTATAGCGTAAATCAGGATCCTTTGTTAAACGACCAACTAGTACAACATTATTAATCAAAGTAAAGCCAGCTCCCTTCTCGTCAATTGTTTCACGTGAAACAATTATTCTTCAATCTTAACGATCATGTGACGAATAATATCGTCATTGATTTTTGCAAGACGATCGAATTCGTTAACTGCACTAGCTGTTGTTGGCGCAGTTGCATTGACGATATGGTAGATGCCTTCACGGAATCCGTTCATTTCGTATGCGAAACGGCGTTTTTCCCAATCTTTAGAATCGATAATTTCAGCGCCATTATCTTTCAAGATTGTATCGAAACGTTCTACTAAAGCAGTTTTTGCTTCTTCATCAATGTTCGGACGAATGATGTATGTGATTTCATACTTCGTGCTTTGACTCATTGATTTTCACCTCCCTATGGACTATAAGGCTCTTAACTTTATTAAGAGCAAGGAGAGCGATCTAAATTTTATCTAGACTACTCACAAATAATCATTATACATAATCGTCCTGCAAAAATCAAATGTTTCTTTACTTTAAGTTACGAAAAAAGACTGAGATCGCTCCCAGTCTTTTTACTTTTTTTTATTCTTCTATATCGTTTGGTGTTTCTTCTGAAGTTTCAGTCGTCTCGTTAGTTTCGCTTACTTCGTTCTCTTCAACTTCTTCGTCTTCTGTATCAACGATTGCCATAGTTACAACCTTCGTGTTTTCTTCCATCTTCATTAGACGAACACCTAAGGTAGCACGACCGGTTTGTGAAACACCGCCAACATTGAAGCGAATGATAACACCTTTGTCAGTGATCAAAAGAATGTCTTCATCACCGTTCACGACAGTCAAGCCAGCAAGAGGACCATTTTTCTCTTTGACATTTGCTGTCTTGATCCCTTTACCACCGCGGCCTTTGATTGGGTATTCAGAGGCTTTAGTCCGTTTACCGTAACCTTTTTCGGTAAGAACCAAGACTTCTTGATCTTCTTTCAGCACTGCTGAACCGATCACGTAGTCTTCATCACGTAAGCGAATACCACGTACACCGCTGGCGGTTCTACCCATATCACGAACTGCTTTTTCTTTGAACGTTACAGAATAGCCATCATGAGTACCGATAATAATCGTTTCATCACCTTCGGTTGACATTACGTTCACTAGTTCATCACCTTCACGCAAGCCGATCGCAATCAAGCCATTCGCACGAATGTTTGAAAAGGCGGTAACCGTCGTTCGTTTGACCGTCCCCTGCTTCGTGACAAAGAATAAGAAATGTCCGTCTTCTGCTTGTCCATTCACAGAAATCACGGCTTGGATCGTTTCACTTGAATCGATCCCTAGCAGGTTAATGATCGGAATACCCTTGGCTGTCCGGCCATATTCTGGCACTTCGTAACCCTTCGCCCGATAAACCCGACCGCTATTTGTGAAGAATAGCAATGTATCATGGGTCGAACAAGAGATCAACGTTTTTACGAAGTCATCATCGTGAATACCCATGCCTTGAACACCACGACCACCACGTCGTTGTGCACGGAATTCCGTTGAGGCAACACGTTTGATGTAACCATTGTTGGTCAACGTAATCACAACATCTTCTTCTTCAATCAAATCTTCATCTTCAAGACTTAACACTTCACCAACTAATAACTCAGTCCGACGATCATCACCGAATTTTGCAGCAACTTCTGCTAATTCTGTACGAATGATTTCTTCAACACGCTCAGGACGCGCTAAAATGTCTTCTAAGTCGCTGATCGTCTTCAACAGCTCTTGATATTCATTTTCAATTTTCTCGCGTTCTAAGCCCGTTAAACGACGTAGACGCATGTCTAAGATTGCTTGTGCTTGTCGATCGGATAATTCAAAACGTTCGATCAAGGTCGCTTTCGCGATATCATCTGATGCTGAGTTACGGATCGTTGCAATGATCTCGTCGATATGATCCAATGCGATACGTAAGCCTTCTAAGATATGAGCTCTAGCTTCTGCCTTTTTCTTGTCGAAGATTGTCCGGCGAGTAATGACATTTTTCTGATGTTCGATGTAGTTTTCCAAAATTTGTTTCAAGTTCAAGATTTTTGGAACACCTTTTTCGATCGCCAGCATGTTGAAACTAAATGATGTCTGCAATGAGGTCATCTTGTACAAGTTATTCAGAATAACGGATGCACTGACATCACGGCGGACTTCAATCACGATCCGCATCCCTTCACGAGACGTTTCATCACGCAAATCAGTAATGCCTTCGATACGCTTATCACGATGTAATTCAGAAATACGTTCAATCAATTTCGCTTTGTTGACCATGTATGGCAATTCAGATACAAGAATTCGTTCCTTGCCATTCTTTTGTTCTTCAATCTCGATTTTCGCCCGAACAGTGATTGATCCTTTACCTGTTTCATAAGCACGACGAATACCGGATTTCCCCATCACCAGACCACCTGTCGGAAAGTCTGGTCCTGGGATACATTCCATCAATTCTTGTGTCGTAGCTTCTGGGTTTTTCATCAAAAGTTCGATCCCAGCAGTTACTTCCCTCAAGTTATGCGGTGGAATATTGGTTGCCATCCCGACTGCGATACCTGTCGCTCCATTGACTAATAGATTCGGAAAACGAGCTGGCAATACAACGGGTTCTTGTTCACTGTCATCATAATTTCCTTGGAAATCAACAGTATCTTTATTGATATCCCGCAACATTTCCATCGCAATCTTGCTTAGACGTGCTTCGGTATAACGCATCGCCGCTGCACCGTCACCATCGACAGATCCGAAGTTTCCGTGGCCATCCACCAACATGTTGCGATAACTGAATGATTGAGCCATCCGTACCATTGATTCATAAATGGCACTATCACCGTGAGGATGGTACTTACCCATTACATCCCCAACGATACGAGCCGATTTTTTATGAGGTTTATCTGGTGTAACCCCTAGTTCGTTCATTCCATATAAAATTCGACGATGAACGGGTTTCAACCCATCCCGTACATCTGGTAAAGCACGTGCCACAATAACGCTCATTGCATAATCAATGAAGGATTCTCGCATTTCACTGGTTAGATTGACGTCATGTATATTCTCTCTACGATCTTCCAAAATGATCCTCCTAGTTCGTATTAGTGAATTTATTTTTAACTAAAAATAAATCTGATCTTCACCACGTATATCATTTCTCTAATCACGCTAAAGCGCGAAGATAAACTGACATCCTCACTAAATATCCAAGTTTTTAACATAATGCGCGTTTTCCTCGATGAATGCCCGGCGTGGTTCTACTCGATCCCCCATCAGCATTTCAAAGACTTGATCGGCCTCGATCGCGTCATCAACACTAACACGCAGCATTAGACGATTTTCTGGATCCATCGTTGTTTCCCACAATTGATGATCATCCATTTCACCTAAACCTTTGTATCGTTGAACGTTTGGTTTCGGCGTCGCTGGTAATTCTGACATTTTTTGTGCCAATTCTTCTTCAGCGTTTTTCCCTGGTTGGATATAAGTGATATTTTTACCTTGTTTGATTCCGTATAATGGCGGCTGCGCAATATAGACATAGCCAGCCTCCACGATTGGTCGCATATAACGATAGAATAATGTTAGTAGCAGTGTCCGAATATGTGCACCATCGACATCGGCATCGGTCATGATGACCAATTTATGATAGCGAGCTTTCGACACATCAAAATCGGCTCCAAATCCAGTTCCCATCGCTGTAAACAATGAACGAATTTCTTCATTGGCTAAAATTTTATCCATTGAGGCTTTTTCAACGTTTAAGATTTTCCCGCGAATCGGTAAAATCGCTTGGAACTCACGACTACGTCCCTGTTTCGCTGAACCACCGGCGGAATCCCCTTCGACGATGAACAATTCGCATTTCTCTGGATCGTTACTCGAGCAATCGGCTAGCTTACCAGGTAAGTTGCTTATCTCAAGTGCCCCTTTACGACGAGTCACTTCACGAGCTCGCTTAGCTGCTAAACGAGCTTTGGCAGCTAACATCCCTTTTTCTACGATTCGCCGGCCAACTGACGGATTTTCCATCAAGAATTTCATGAAATTCTCTGAGAATAAACGATCTGTAACTGTACGAACTTCAGAGTTACCAAGTTTAGTTTTCGTTTGCCCTTCAAACTGAGGTTCTGGATGTTTGATGGAGATAACAGCTGTCAAACCTTCACGCACGTCTTCACCAGAAAGATTTTCATCATTGTCTTTCATGATTTTTTGTTTACGTGCATAATCATTGATTACCCGTGTCAAAGCTGTTTTGAATCCGAACTCATGAGTTCCACCTTCATAGGTATGGATATTATTAGCAAAACTTAAAATATTGGTATGGTAGCCATCCGTATACTGCATCGCTACTTCAACAGTAATATCTTGTTGTTCCCCTTCTACATAGACAGGTTCATCAAAAATTACTGCTTTACTATGATTTAAATGTTCAACGTAGCTCTTGATCCCGCCTTCATAGTGATACTCACGTAAAACAGGTTTTTCTTCCCTTTTATCTTCAATTGATAACTTCAAACCACGATTCAAGAAAGCTAATTCTCGAACGCGCGTCGCTAATTTTTCAAAATTAAAGACCGTTGATTCCGTAAAAATCTCAGGATCGGGTACAAAATGGACGGTGGTTCCGTGCTTTTCTGTCTCACCAATTATCTTTAGATCATCTACAACAGCCCCACGTCGATAGTCTTGGAAGTAGACTTTTCCTTCTTTGAAAACTCGAACATCTAAACTTGTAGACAAAGCGTTAACAACAGAAGCTCCCACACCGTGAAGTCCACCAGATACTTTGTATCCACCGCCGCCGAACTTTCCACCGGCATGTAGAATCGTAAAGACCGTTTCAACAGCTGGACGGCCCGTTTTCGCTTGAATCCCAACAGGAATACCACGTCCATCATCGCTAACGGTGATACTATTATCTTCTTCAACCACCACATGGATGTGTGTTGCAAATCCTGCTAAGGCTTCATCGATGGAATTATCCACGATCTCCCAAACAAGGTGGTGCAAACCTTCCGTGCTAGTGGAACCAATATACATTCCAGGACGTTTTCGAACAGCTTCTAATCCTTCTAAAACCTGGATTTGACTGGCATCGTACTCTTGAGCACGTTCTAGTAAACTCTTTTCCTCTTCTGTCATCTACGTTTCTTTCCTTTCTATCTGCCCTTGATGGACATAAAAAATATCCGGATGGACCGTCATTTTACCTTTAACATGATTCAAGGTCGTCGTTGTTAAAAACGTCTGAACTTTGTTTTCGATCGTCTCTAATAAATGAATCTGACGATTGTCATCAAGCTCACTCATGACGTCATCTAAAAGTAAAATCGGATATTCCCCTGTTTCTTCTTTCATCAAATCGATTTCTGCCAATTTGACGCTTAATGCAGTGGTTCGTTGTTGCCCTTGTGACCCATATGTCTGCACGTTTTGCTGATTGACCTTAAAGATCAGGTCATCTCGATGAGGGCCTAAAAATGTATTGCCTTTGAAAATCTCCCGTTTGCGGTTCTTCTGCAATTCATTCAGAAAAACCGTACGGATTTCTTCAACACTTTCACTTTCTAGTGGTAAACTGGCATCGTATTCGATCGCCAAGACTTCTTTTTGATTGGTGATCTTGCCATGCAGATCATTGGACCAATATTCCAGCTTTTTAACGAACTTCAAACGGTTTGCTAAGACTTTGCTGCCAAAATCTACTAGCTGCTCCGTAAGAATGTCGAGATATATCTCATCTGTCTGCTTCTTCTCAGATAACTGTTTCAAATAAAGATTTCGCTGTTTTAAGGTCTGCTGATACTGTGCTAGGTCATAGAGATAAACCGGGTTGATCTGCCCTAATTCCATATCAATGAAGCGTCGTCTGGTTTGCGGACTTCCTTTTACTAACGAAAGATCCTCCGGCGCAAACAAAATGACATTCAATTGACCGATGTAGCTGCTCAATTTTTTTTGTTCGATATGATTGACTTTGGACTTGCGACCTTTTTTGGTCAGCAATAATTCCAACTCCAACTCACTCGTTCCTCGTTCAATCCGACCTTTGATTTGAGCGAAATCTTCTCTCCAGCCAATCAATTCCTGCTCACTGCTGGTTCGGTGGCTGCGAGTTAGCGCTAAAACATAGATACTTTCCAAAAGATTGGTTTTTCCTTGAGCATTTTCTCCTAAAAAAATATTCAATCGGTTAGGAAATTCCAAGATCAGCTCTTGATAATTTCGATAATTTCTCAACTCAAGCTTATTCAGCCGCATCTTGTTCTTCCTTATTTTTGACCATAAAAAAAGTTCCTACCTCAGGAATCTCGATCATCATTCCCGGATAGAGCTTTCGGCCGCGGCGGTTCTCCAACTCGCCATCTACAAATACTGTTTCTTCTGCTAGAAACCACTTGGCTTGTCCACCGCTAGAGATCAAATTGATCTCTTTCAATAACTGACCAAGCGTCATGAACTCTGTTTCTAAAAAAATTTTTTGTTTCACATTCATCCCTCATTTTCATGCTAGAAACACCTCTTTATTATACCCTTTTTTAATAGATAAAACAAATTAACTCGTTGTATTTTTCGATTTAAGAAGTTCTAAGCCGTTTTAATTAATTCACTCAAAAAAAAGTAAAAGGTCTTAAAATCGATTTTAAGACCTTTTACTGGAATCGCATATTTTACGAAATATTTTCATATTTTTCAAAAAACTTGTGAAACTCGTTGAAATTATCCTAGTTTGTCCGCACTGGCGTGATCAATTGAATAAAGGATACATCCCCTTCGCTTGGTTCCAAAGTAAAGGGACGAATCGCTGAGATAAATTGAATCTTAATGCTCATATCACCAAAAGCACGCAAAGCATCCTTCATATAGTCTGGGTTGAAAGAAATTTCTAAAGGATCACCGCTGACTTGTTCATAGACTAATTCTTCTTCTACTTTACCGATTTCTGGTGAGTTTCCATAAAGAATGACTGAATTATCGGCAATTGCTAAACGAACGATATTATTCCGCCCTTCATGTGAAAGTAGAGATGCCCGCTCAATCGCTGCTAAGAATGTTGGTACAGAAAAAGTAATCTCCGTATTGAAGCTAGTTGGGATTAAGCGATTGGTATCAGGGTAATTTCCTTCCAGCAACCGAGAGTAGAAATACATCGTTGGTGTTTTAAATAAAACTTGATTCTCCATGATGCTAATTTCGACTTCCGCTTCTTCATCAGATAATGAACGAGAAAGTTCAACCAAGCTTTTACCAGGAATAACGATATCAAAGTCTTTATCTGCGTTTTCCACAGGAACAATTCGTTGGCTGAGACGATGAGAATCCGTCGCAACTGCTAATAGCTGTCCATTCGACATTGTAAAATGAACCCCTGTAAGTATCGGCCGGCTTTCGTGCTGAGAAACAGAGAAAACTGTCTCACCAATCAATTTTGTCAACATGTGGACAGGTAAGTTTAATTGATTTTGCTCCTCTACTACTGGTAAGTGTGGATAATTATCTGCATCTAAACCATTGACTGTAAAATGAGCCGCTCCAGATGTAATCAGTACTTGGTGGTTTTCTTGTACTTCCAAAGTAAAGGTCGTTTCTGGTAACCGACGAATAATCTCACTGAAGAAACGTGCTTGTAAAACGATTGTTCCTGTCTCAGTGATCAGTAACTCAGCCTTTTCATCATCTGCAGCCAAAAAAGTTTCAATCGAGATATCAGCATTGCTACCTGTTAAGGTTAATCCTTCATTGTTCAACTCGATTTTTACACCTGTTAAGATTGGGATCGTTGTTTTAGTTGAGATCGCACGTTGAACAGTTTGTAATTCTTGGATGAAACGGGCGCGATTAATCGTAAATTTCATAATGGAACTCCTTTTTTCATTTTGATTTTTTTAACGAAGATGGCTATTGTCTTTTTTGCTAAGTTTGTTCTGAAGTGTTGTTAGCTGTAAGACTTTTTTTATTTATTTAAGTAATTAAGTAATAAAAGTAGTAGGGCCTGTTGATCATGTGGAAAAACAAGACAAAAGCTTGAAACAGCAAGTTTTCCACTTGTGGAAAAGGTGTGGATAAATAAGCTGGTTTTTCAACCGTTGTCCACAGTCTAACCTAACAGTAGATTTTTAATTTCTGCTATTTCTTGTTGAATGCTGCTGTCATTCTTCATTAATTGACTGATCTTTTCATGAGCATGGATAACAGTTGTGTGATCTTTTCCACCAAACTCAGCACCAATTTTTGGCAAGGAGCTTTCCGTCATTTCTCGAGCTAGATACATAGCGATCTGACGCGGGACCACAATTGTTTTCACTCGTTTCTTCCCTTTTAAGTCTTTTATTTGGATATGATAGAATTTTGCGACTTCATCCTGGATCTTGCTGATGGATAGCTGCGAGTTGCTGGTTCCCTTCAAACTTTTTAAGGCATCAGCTGCAATGCTAGTTGTAATATCCGCGCTGTTCATAGTAGCGAATGCTTGAACGCGTACTAGAGCCCCTTCCAATTCACGAATATTCGAATCGATCTGCCCTGCGATATAACTTAAGGTATCATCAGGAATCTCTAGGTTTTCTGCTTGTGCCTTTTTACGTAAAATTGCTGTTCTCGTTTCAAGATCGGGTGGAGTTATATCCACTGATAAGCCCCAAGCAAAGCGTGAAACAAGGCGTTCTTGCAGCTTTGGAATCTCGTTTGGCAGACGGTCACTGGTTAGAACAATTTGCTTATTATCATTATAAAGATTCTCAAAAGTGTGGAAAAATTCTTCTTGAGTCGCTTCTTTATCAGCAAAAAACTGAATATCATCAACTAACAGCAAGTCTACTTTTCGATACTCCTGCCGAAATTCTTCAGAGGTCTTATTCTTGATTGAGTTGATAAAGTCGTTTGCGAACGTTTCACTAGATACATATTTGACTTTCGCTTGCGGATTGATTGCCAGCATTTGATGCCCAATAGCGTGCATCAAGTGAGTTTTCCCTAGACCAACGCCTCCATAAAAGAAGAGCGGGTTGTAGATTGATCCAGGTTCTTCAGCTACAACTAAAGCAGCTGCGTGCGCCATTTGGTTACCCTTCCCGATAACAAACGTATCAAAAGTATATTTTGGATTGAGCATCGCACGTTTTGTTGTGCCTACTTTGGGTGTTTCCTCTTTTTCGACAATGCTGACAGGCGGTGCTTCGTCTGGTGTAACGAACAGCGGCATGATCTCATCCCCTGTCACTTTAAAACCGATCTCGACGATTTTTGCGGCCAAATGTTTCTCCCAATAGCGCTTATGCAAATCACTCGTGACTTCGATCGTTAGTTGATTGTGTGTTAAAGCTAAGGGTTTAGCTGTCCCTACCCAGGCATCATAACTGGCAGGATTGAGGTCATTTTTGTAACTGTCCTTCAATTCCTGCCAGAAAGTGTCCAATGAGGTCAAATAAGTCGCCTCCTATTTTAATAAAATTCAGATAGACTTACTTTAGCATTTTTTTCAAAAGTTTTCCACAACCAGAGATGAATTAACAGGCTTTTTATCTTTTTCCACAAAATGTATAAAAATACAAAATCGTTATCCACTGATAGGCAAAAACATATGCACATTTCTCTTGAAAATTGTGGAAATTTCTCTTTATCCACGAAAACTTTCACATTTCTGGTAAAATATGGCACTTGATAACACAGGTGATAGGAGAGTTATTCACAGCACTTATCCACCTTGTGGATAAGTTATCAAAAAGTGAAAATCTTGTGGAAAAATCGTTTGAAAAATCTATGCAAGTTTTTTAACGAAAAAATGTTTTGCACAGTTGGAGTGAAATTATCCCCAGATTTTGTGGATAAACTTTTTGCTTAATCATTTGTGAGTGGAAAATAAATTAATGTGAATTATTGAAAAAGACTTATTACTAAAAATCTTGTCTGAAATGTCGCTCAGCTAACTGGCAACTACTAGTAACTAATAGAATATCTCTGAAAAGTTTAGATTCGTTCTGTGGATTAGAATAGATTTTTTAGCATGTAGATATTCAGAAAAGTTTGATAAAAGAAAAAAGTAAACAGAGTTTTTCGGTGTTTTTCATTTCATGATTGACAAACTAGGGGCTGAGTCGTTATAATATTCGGGTATGTCTATGTAATGTTAGCTATGGAGGTGTATTTAAATGAAAAGAACTTATCAACCAAATAAACGTAAACGTCAAAAAGTTCATGGATTCCGTAAACGCATGAGCACTAAAAACGGCCGTCGCGTATTAGCAAGCCGTCGTCGTAAAGGAAGAAAAGTACTTGCTGCTTAAGCCACTGCCGGTCAGTGGTTTTTTTTGTACCTAAAATGAGCTTCTTAAGGAATTTTTGTGGTAAATAGGGATGATTCCTTAATTTGAAGTATGGTATTATTGTCAGGTATAGATTTAAAAGAAACGAAGGAAACTAGATGCAGAAAAAATATCGGGTCAAAAAAGAACGAGAATTTCAAAAAGTGTTTGAAGAAGGTGCTTCTTTTGCGAATCGAAAATTCGTAGTTTATCGTCTAGAGCCTTCTGACCAAAAACATTTTCGAGTAGGCTTATCAGTCGGTAAAAAAGTTGGGAACGCTGTGGCACGAAATCAAGTGAAAAGACAAATTCGAGCAGTTTTGCAAGAATTGAAGACAGAATTGCCTCCTATAGACTTTATCGTGATCGCGCGGCCAGCTACAAAAGATCTGCCTCATGATGAAATGCGTTCGAATCTTATACACGTCTTAAAGTTAGCAAAAATATTAAGTTAGGAAGGAAACAGATGTAAGTGAAGAAATATAAAAAAATACTATTAATGACAGGATTATTGAGTCTGGTATTCTTGTTATCTGCCTGTGGAACTGGAGAAGTCAGTGCAAACAGTAGCGGCGTGTGGGATCGTTATGTCGTCTATTATTTCGGACAAGCGATCAAAGGGTTATCTTTTGGCAATGTCGGGATTGGGATCATTTTATTCACAATCGTGATTCGGATTATCTTGTTGCCGTTGATGCACTATCAAACGAAAAGCATGCGGAAGACGCAAGATTTACAGCCTAAGATCAAAGCGCTTCAAGAAAAATACAGTAGTCGTGATCAGGAAACACAACAAAAGCTACAAGAGGAAACGAAAAAGCTTTATGCAGAAAATAATGTGAGCCCTTACGCCGGCTGTTTGCCGTTGTTAGTACAAATGCCCGTGATGATGGCTTTGTATCAAGCGATTTTACGAATTCCTGAGTTGCGGTCCGGACATTTTCTATGGTTGAACTTAAGTCAATCCGATCCATACTTTATCTTACCGATCCTTGCTGCAGTCTTTACTTTTGCAAGTAGCTATCTATCAAGTATGAGTCAGCTTGAATCTAATGCTTCATTGAAAATAATGAACTTCGCAATGCCCGTGATGATCTTTGTTATGGCTTTGAATTTAGCTAGTGGGTTATCATTGTACTGGGTAATCTCAAATGCTTTCCAAGTACTTCAAACATTGTTGATCAATAATCCGTTCAAGATTCGTCGTGAACGAGAAGAAGTAGCACGCCAGATTCGTGAACGAGAACGCGCACTTGAAAAAGCTAAGCACCCTAAGAAAAAACGTAAAAAATAGAGATTTCTATTTTCTTTTAAAAATTAAATGCAAAATAAGGAGGTTTAGAAAATGCCTGTTTATGAAGGTCCAACCATCGACGAAGCAATCTCAAACGGATTGCACGCTTTAGGGTTGAAAAAAGAAGCTGTCGAAATTGAAATTTTAATGGATGCGAAAAAAGGTTTCCTAGGAATGGGGAAAAAAGATGCTCGTGTTTCCATCGAACCAATCAAGGTTGAAGAAGCCGAAGCTACTCCTGAACCGGTAAAAGAACCAGCTAAAGAACAGCCAGTCAAACCAGAACTAGAAGCAAAAGCAAAGGAAGCTGCTGACCCAGTTGATTCCGCTAGTCAATTAGTTGAATTGGATGAAGATGAAGCTATCAAAGAATTGGCACTTTACTTAACTAATATTACGAGTGATATGGGTGTGCCAGCGTTAGTCAAGATTCAGCATGAAACGAACGGACTGATTGTTATGAATCTAGAGACCAGTAAACAAGGAATGCTGATTGGCAAGCACGGTAAGATATTGAATGCCTTGCAATATCTTGCACAGGTCTTCCTGCATCGTGTCGCGAAAGAAAAATTGTCGGTAGTCGTAAATGTCGGCAACTATCGCCAAAAGCGTGAAGAGGTCTTAACTCGTTTGGCGCAACGTACTGCAGAGAAAGTAAAAGAAACGGGGCGTCCGGTCTTTTTAGAACCGATGCCGGCTTTTGAACGCAAAATGATTCATTCAGCTTTAAGTAAAGATGAATACATCAAAACGCATTCTGAAGGGGAAGATCCTTATCGCTATTTAGTTGTTGAACCAGCAAAAAAATATTTTTAAATCTTTGAAAAAGTGTTAAGCAGCCTGTTTGCTTAACACTTTTTTCTTGTCGTATTTAGTCAAACTGAAGAAATTCAAAGACAGAGGAATCTCAACGATTTAATTTTGTGATATCGATATTGAAGAGATCGCGATTGGGATAAGAAACGTGACCGGTTACTTGTTTAACTCTGTTTAGTGTGGCGAACTTTTTTACAAAAATTGAGAAACCGTTTGTTTTTAATGCGAAAGCTTGAATTGTTGAAAGATATATGCTAATCTAGCACCAGAATTTTTGTAGAAAAAAGCAGTCAAAGTGCTCAATCTACTCCTTTATCAAGGGGTGGAGTAGGCACTTTTTTTATGTTCTTAATTAATAGGAGGAAAAAAAGTGGCAGAGATTACCTTAGAATTTGACACGATTGCAGCGATTTCGACCCCGCCAGGTGAAGGTGCGATCAGTATTGTACGTTTAAGCGGCGATCAAGCAGTAACGATTGCAGACAAGGTCTATCGTAGCGGGAAGAAGTGTTTACTGGATGTACCGTCACATACGATTCATTACGGGCATATCATCGATCCGGAAAAACAACAGGTAGTCGATGAAGTGATGGTTAGCGTAATGCGCGCGCCAAAAACATTTACACGAGAAGACATTGTTGAAATCAATTGTCATGGCGGTATCGTGGTGGTCAATCAACTACTACAACTAATTTTACGTTCAGGGGCACGGTTAGCAGAACCGGGCGAGTTCACCAAAAGAGCCTTTTTGAATGGACGAGTGGACCTCTCTCAAGCTGAAGCAGTGATGGATCTGATTCGCGCAAAAACGGATCGGGCAATGAATGTCGCGATCAATCAATTAGATGGTAATTTGTCTCATTTGATTCGCCAATTGCGTCAGGAAATTTTGGAAACATTGGCGCAGGTTGAAGTGAATATTGACTATCCGGAATACGATGATGTTGAGGAATTAACAACGCAATTACTGTTAGAAAAAGCACAACAAGTTGGGCAGCAAATTGATGCATTATTACTGAATGCCAAGCAGGGAAAGATACTACGAGAAGGACTAAGTACGGCAATCATCGGTCGTCCTAATGTTGGAAAATCAAGTTTATTGAACTATTTATTACATGAAGAAAAAGCTATCGTAACAGAAATTGCTGGAACGACGCGTGATGTGATAGAAGAATACGTCAATGTTCGTGGAGTTCCATTGAAATTGATTGATACAGCCGGGATTCGTGAAACGGATGACGTGGTAGAACGCATTGGAGTAGAACGTAGCCGTAAAGCTTTAGGCGAGGCAGATTTGATTCTATTAGTTTTGAATCAAAGTGAAATGCTAACTGCGGAGGACAAGGAATTACTAGAAGCAACACAAGGGTTAAAACGGATTATTCTATTGAATAAAACGGATTTGCCTAGTCAGTTAACGCAAGCGGATATTGAAACCTATCTAAGTGAAGAGGAAGTTTTTTCAATTTCAGTTTTAGAAAAAGCTGGATTGGATCAACTAGAAGAAGCCATCGCGAAGCTCTTTTTCGGAGGTCAAACTGGAGAAAAAGATGCTACTTATGTCTCAAACACTCGTCACATTGCTTTGTTAGAAAAAGCGGGACAATCACTGAGTGAGGTTCGTAATGGGATTATGGCGGGCATGCCAGTAGATCTAGTCCAAATCGATATGACGCGTTGTTGGGATTATTTAGGTGAGATTGTTGGCGATAGCGTACAGGATGAATTAATTACACAATTATTTAGCCAATTTTGTTTAGGAAAATAGAGAAGGAGCAACTACATGGAATATCAAGCAGGAAATTATGATGTGATCGTCGTTGGCGCGGGACACGCCGGTTCTGAAGCAGCTTTAGCAGCAGCTCGCATGGGCCAAAAGACCTTATTGATTACGATCAATTTAGATATGGTGGCATTTATGCCATGTAATCCATCTATCGGCGGCCCCGCTAAAGGCGTTGTCGTACGAGAAATCGACGCACTCGGTGGAGAGATGGGACGTAATATTGATAAGACATACATTCAAATGCGAATGTTAAACACAGGAAAAGGTCCAGCAGTGCGTGCTTTGCGGGCTCAAGCGGACAAACATACGTATGCGGAAGAAATGAAGCATACGATTGAAAAAGAAGAAAATCTGACCTTAAAGCAAGGTGTAGTTGATCGTTTAGTTGTTGAAAATGGTATATGCAAAGGTGTTGTGACCTCAACTGGTGCTGTTTATTCAGCAAAAGCAGTAATCATTACAGCGGGTACAGCTTTACGGGGCGAAATTATTATCGGCGAATTAAAGTATTCGTCAGGCCCTAATAATTCACAACCATCAATCAAGTTAGCGGATCATTTACAAGAATTAGGTTTAGAGATCCATCGCTTCAAAACAGGAACTCCGCCACGAGTGAAATCAGGCTCCATTGATTACAGTAAAACAGAAATTCAACCAGGTGATGAAAAACCGAATCACTTTAGTTATCAAACACCAGATAGCCAATATTTAACGGAACAAATCCCTTGCTGGTTGACCTATACGAATCTAAAAAGTCATAAAATCATCCAAACTAACCTTCATCGTGCGCCAATGTTTACAGGGATTGTGGATGGAGTAGGGGCACGCTATTGCCCGTCAATCGAGGATAAAATTGTCCGTTTTGCGGACAAGGAACGCCATCAATTATTTTTAGAACCAGAGGGACGGAATACTGAAGAAGTTTATGTTCAAGGGTTGTCCACGTCATTACCAGAGGATGTTCAAAATGAAGTGCTACACTCAATCGAAGGTTTAGAAAATGCGGAAATGATGCGGACTGGATATGCTATTGAATACGACATGGTGGCACCTCATCAGCTTCGCCCAACCCTAGAAACGAAAGTAATCGAAAATCTATATACTGCTGGACAAACCAATGGAACCAGCGGCTATGAAGAAGCAGCTGGTCAAGGATTAATGGCTGGAATCAATGCTGCTTTGAAGATCCAGGGAAAAGAACCTTTCATCATGAAACGCAGCGATGGATATATCGGTGTTATGATTGATGACTTAGTAACTAAGGGAACGAATGAGCCATACCGGTTATTGACTTCGCGAGCAGAATATCGCTTGATTTTACGCCACGACAATGCTGATTTGCGCTTGACGGAGATCGGACATGAGATAGGTTTGGTGGATGAAGAAGTCTTTCAAGCTTATTTAGTTAAGAAGGCGCATATCGAAGCGGAGATGGATCGTTTACAATCTATTCGACTAAAACCCAACGACGAGGTTCAAAGCTTCTTACGGGCTAAAAAAAGCGCAGAATTGAAAGATGGGGTTTTGGCGAGTGATTTCTTGAAACGTCCTGAGATTTCTTATCATGAGATCTTGCAATTCATCCCAGCTAACGATGAATTAACCGAAAAAGAAATCGAACAAGTTGAGATTCAAATCAAGTATGAAGGCTATATTAAAAAAGCGATGGAAAAAGTAGAGAAATTGAAGCGAATGGAAGCCAAACATATTCCAGATCGGATCGATTATGAAGCCATTAACGGTTTAGCTACTGAAGCAAAACAAAAATTGCAAAAGATTCAACCAGAAACGATTGCCCAAGCTAGCCGCATCAGTGGTGTAAATCCCGCTGATATTAGTATCTTGATGGTATACGTAGAACAAGGCAAGATTGCCAAAGTAGGAAATGAGACAGCTTAGTTTTAAGCTGTCTTTTTATTTTCTCCACCATACAGATGATAAAAAACACTTGAATAACTCATTTTAAGAAATAAAAAAAGCGACAGAATCGTCGCTTTAAACTTGTAAAGTATCAATGATTTTACGTAACTCAGTCACGGAGATTTGTCCAGGGGCTGAGGCTGTTCCCGCAGAGCCGAAAGTTGCTGCCGATCCAAATACCTGACCTGAGATTCGGCTGATCATACCTAATGCTCCCATTGACATGGTGATTAACGGTTGATCGGAATAATTTTCGTACATCTCACGTGTTGCCTCTAGTAAAGTTAAAACATCTTCGCTATTTTGCGGCATCACGGCAATTTTGCATATATCAGCGCCTTTTTTCTGCATCTGCTGCAACCGGGAAAGAATTTCTTCCTTAGGCGGTGTTTTATCAAAATCATGATTACACATAATTACTTTAATTCCCTTTTTTTGGGCAGCTTCTAACGTCTGTGTAACACGTTCTTCAGGCATAAATAACTCTAAATCAATCAAATCAAGACGGCCATGCTCGATCAACGTATCATAAATTTCAAAGTATTTTTCATCGCTCAAAGATAGTTCGCCACCTTCTTTGTAGGTACGAAAAGTAATGAGTAGCGGTTTATTGAGTACTTTTCTTAATTTATGCGAAAGATCAGCCACTATTTTTGTCTGCTCTACATCTTGAAAAAAATCAATCCGCCATTCAACGATGTCACAATCAAGCTGTTGAATATGTTCAGCCGAAGCCAATAACGCTGATTCAGTTCTGTCTACCAGAGGAACGATTATTTTAGGCTTGCCCTCACCGATTATAATTTGATCAATCATTACATTTTTCATATAGTTTCCTCCTTAAGCTGACAAGTCGACTGTTCTGCGATAACGAATGAAAATAATTACCGCTAATAAGAAGCCGATTCCTGCGATAATGGTATCAAATAGCATAATACCACGAACGTTGGTTTTAGCGATGGCTGCTGCAATAATCGGAATAAGGAAAGATGCAATACTACCAAAGGTATAAAAGATGCCTGTGATGGTACCTTTACCAGCAGGAAACATCTCTCCCATCACTGTTAATCCTAGCTGCATCACACCACCAGCTGCAAAGAAACCGACGAATGCTGCACCTATCATCATGACGGTTGGTGTTGGGAATAACCACATCACTAAAATCGTCACAAAAGAGACCAACGTATAGAGTACTACTAAGTAAACAGGGCGTATCTTTGTTGCCAGAACAGCTGTAACGGCGACACAAACTAGAGAACCGGTAGAATAATAGGAAATCAATAAGTTTGCATTGTCAGTCGTCATGCGAGCGACTTCTTCCCCATAAATACCGATAAATTGAGAAATCAAATAGAAGGTCGTTTGAGAAATAAAGCCGTAAATAATGAAGCAGACTCCTTCAATGGCGATTTTCGGTTGGCTTTTAAAAGTAACTGCTTGGATCTCAGTCTGATCATTTTCTTTTGCATCTTGGTCAGGAAATGGTCGTTTCAACAAGAATAAGCCATTTAAGACAAAAACGATAACTGGAATGATAAACGACCAGCCGTACCATAACTGATTGGTATTAATAATCTTTAACATAATTGGTAATGTGAATTGTCCAATCTGCACAAAAGCCTTGATTAAGACGTTTGCTGTACCAGCTTTTTTTGGAAAAGATTCCATCAATGCTGGATACGTACCGGAGTCTAAGAAGGAATTTGAAACTCCGGCAATCACTGCAAAGATCATGGCCATCGTAACACTCTGACTATACAAAATACCGAAAAAATACAGAGAATAAGTAACGATTCCCAGATAAATAAAAGGCTTCCTTCCAAACTTATCGGATAACCGACCAGAAATTAGAATAGCAATCAACCGACCAATACCTAACATGGAGATAACTTTTGCCACACCCATTAAATCGGTATCCCATTGCCCCATCAGAGCCTTTTGATTTTGTGAGATGATGATGACACCCATCCCGTGAATAATGTAGTTAATATAAAGACCGATCGCTGTTGGTAAGTATTTATTTTTCATCTCTAACACTCCGCCTATTCATCAAATAGTAATTCTTTAATATATGTGACTGGCATCTCCTCGCCAGTAAAAAGTTTGAAGGCTGCAGCCCCTTGATAAAGCATCATACCTAATCCGTTAATGGCTTTTTTTGCCCCGTGTTCTTTTGCGAAACGTAAGAGTTTCGTTTCCCGTGGTGCATAGACTACGTCAAAGACGACTAAGTCAGGACGAATCATTTCAGGATCGTTAATTAAGCTTTGATCTTGTAAAGGTTTCATACCAACCCCTGTTGCATCGATGTAAATACTGCTCTCCTGAACAGATTGTTTAAACGCCTCTTGATCTGCCAAATCGGTTAAAGTCGCTTGACAGCTAGTATGCTCATTGATTTTTTTAACTGTTTCTACCGCATTTTCATATACGTCGTCTTTGATATTGAAAATGCGCAATTCTTTGGCACCATCGAAAGCAGCTTGGATAGCAATAGCTGTTCCTGCACCACCTGCACCAGTTAAAGTAACAATTTGATCTTTTACTGAAACACCTTCATCCATCAAGGCTTTCATTGCTCCGATCCCATCAGTGTTATAACCAACTAAATGACCTTGACCGTCCTTGTTTGTAACGGTATTTACAGCTCCGATCAATTGAGCCTCGTGAGAAATTTCATCTAAGTAGGGGATGATCGCTTGCTTATTGGGCATAGAAACATTAGAGCCACGAATGCCTAAAGCGCGTATCCCTTCTACTGCGTCCTTCAATGTCGAATTGTCCACTTCAAATGCCAAGTAAGCATAATCTAAACCTAGTTTAGCAAAGGCTTCGTTATGCATTGTAGGAGACATGCTGTGACGAATAGGGGTAGCGATTAAGCTGATTAATAAAGTGTGTCCATTTAATCTTTCTGTCATTGTTCAATTCCTCACTTATTGTTTATTTTTTATTGTGGATTTAAGATCAAGCGTAAGCAGTGAAAGATGCTTTTCGATGAGCAGTCAAATTATTAATGACTTTTGTCACATCACGTGCTTCTCGGGTGCCTTCCATGATCCTTCTAGCTACTTTGCTATCACCAATATTAAGCAGTGCTACGTCGTGATGATTAGCATAGGCGGTTAGTTTTGCGATTAACGGGGCATTAGCTCTCATTCCTAAACAAATAAAACCTAAATCAAAAGGTAATTCCAATTGTTTTCCTTCAGAATTTTCTACAATAAAATGATCTTTTTGGACTTCCATTAATTTGGTAGAAGTATGAACCTCAACATTATAATCGCGGACAATCTCCATCATTCCTAATTTAGTAATGACATCTAAGTCTTTTCCTAATTGATCGACCATCTCAACAATATGGACTTTTTTGGCTCCGTTTTCGGCATAGTATTCAACAACGTCTAAACCGACTGCGCCACCGCCGATAACTACGACTTCTTTGCCGACGAAATCTTTAAACTTCTCCATGTTTTCTAAAAGATCAAAAATGGAAAACACTTGTCGTTCAGATTTTGCTAACTCATCATGCAATCCTTTTATCGGTGGTAATAAGGGAGTTGCTCCTGTAGTGTTTACAATTAAGTCAGGTGTTTCTTTTAAATCTGATATTGTGAAACGATGATTTAATTTAATAGTTAAGTTCTGAATTTTTTCTGATCTGTTAGTTAAATAGGTAACAAGATCGTCGATTCGACGTTTATCAGGAAACCGAGCAATCTCATGAGCTAAACCACCAAGATACGACTTTTCTTCGTAAAGTGTAACATCTACACCCATTTCTGCAGCACTAGCTGCCGCTTCTAGTCCAGCTGTTCCACCTCCGATTACGACCATTTTTAATGGTGTGATGACCGGTGTTTTTTTATGGGAATCTTCGTAGTAAAGATCAGGATTAACTGTACAGCGAATAGGACGCGATTTAGCGATGCGATGATCAGCACAGCCAATATTACAGGAGATACACTTACGCAAAAGTTCTTCTTGTCCATTGGCGACTTTATTAACCCAATTTGGTTCTGCGATTAGACCACGTCCCATAGCAAGTAGATCAGCATCTCCATTTAGTAAAATCTCTTCGGCACGCTGAGGACTACGAATATTTCCAGAAGTCACGATTACTTTTTCAGGATATTTATTTTTGACTGATTTTGCCATGTAACTGCGCCAGCCATCTTTTAAATTCATTTTATCGATTTGATATTGTAAATTATCATTTAGAGCAGAAGAAACGTTAAGAATATCCACTTCATCCACAAAATAAGAAAGAAGATTCAAGGTATCATCTAATGTATTACCATCCTGTAGAAGTTCATCTGCGCTAATACGTAAAGAGATTGGAAAAAATGGGCCTACTGCTTGACGCACTGCTTGGATTACCATGCGAGCAAAGCGCGCACGATTTTCAGGCGTTCCTCCAAACTCATCAGTACGTTTATTGTAAATAGGAGATAAAAACTGACTGATCAAATAAGAGTGTCCTGCGTGTATTTCAACACAATCAAATCCAGCTTTTTGAGCTCTTGCCGCTCCATCTGCATATTTTTGAACAATTTGTTCTATTTCTGCTTTTTCTAAAGGGCGAGGTGCCGGATTTCCAGTTTTACTAGGGACATCTGATGAAGAAACTGCTTGCATGCCTTGTAAGCGTTGTTGGTAGGCAGATGCACCTGCATGATTAATTTGGACAGAAGTAGCCGCGCCATAGGCATGCATACGTTCATTAAACTGCCATAGGCCAGGAATGAATTGGTCATTATCCATCCTTAATTGCGTTGTTCCATTTGTTCCTAAAGGATAATCGATGCAGATATTTTCTAAAGTGATCAACCCTGTGCCGCCTTTTGCTCGTTGTTCATAATAGGAATAGTGTTGTTCGTTGAAGGTACCATCTTGATTTGCAAAATTTGTTCCCATTGGCGGCATGATTACTCTGTTTTTAAGAGTTAGTCGTTTAATTGTCAGGGGTTCAAAAAGCATTTGATATTTTTTCATTAAGTTCATCCTTTCACAGATAATGAGAACATTCACAATATTTCATCTCTTATTCTACGAAAGGATAACTATAAAATCTAATGCTTTATTTTGATATAAAACATAAATATAATTTATCTTTTAGCTTTCAATGATTTTTGCGGGGAGGTGTTTTTTGTAACGCTGCTGAATGACTAAAGAAGCGATAAAGCCTAATAAAATTAAGAAAACATCAAACCAAAAAACATATTCCATTCCATTTTTGCTTATAATGCCCGTGATATAAGGGGTTACCATAACAGAGGTTGAAGTAGCTAATGAATAGTAACTGGTATATCTTCCTTTTCTGCTTGGAAACAGTTCTAGCATCAAGGCTAATCCTAGTTGCCAAATGCCTCCTGCAGCGAAAATTCCGATGATCAATGCTGCAACGACTGTAGAAATAAAACTTGGGGAAAGCAGCATCCAAAGTAATGATAATCCAGAAATAGCAACACAAAAACTAATTAATTTTGGAATGTTTACACCTTTTTTCACAATGCCAGAAGTAAAAAAGACAGATGCAAAAGAACCGACACTATAAAGGCTGACAAATATCAAGCTATTCTCATGAGAAACAATTCGCATTGCTTCGGTATATTGCGGAATCCAGAGAATAAAGATATTAAAAATTGATACAGAAACAAAAGAGAAAACCAGCAAAGCGACCCCATCAATTTTAAAATCGCCTTTGTTAATGATCTTTTTTGGTGTGTGTACAGGCTCATCAACTGTTTCTACAGGCAACGAACTTAATGGAGGGAATTTAGCAAAAACAAGATAACCTAAATTAGCTAACAAACAAACCGCACACAAGATAAACGGCCAACCAAAAAATAATCCTTCTTTGAGCAGATAACGCGTAATAAATGGCAAAATAAATTGGCCTAGAGAAATAAACGCTTTATTAAGAACGCTAAGAGAACTGTTGGTTTTCTCATCCGGGTAGGCTTCTACTAAGGTAGGGTAAGTGCTAGTATCTAAAAAAGCATTACTGACACCTCCGAATAAGGCAAAGAAAAAGGCTATTTGATAATTCGGACTATATAAAACACCGAAAAAGAAAAGTGCATAAGATATAATGGCGATAATCACTGTTTTTCGGCGACCAAAAGTGTCTGAAAAATAACCTGAAAAATAGAGACTGATTATTCTTCCCAGACCAATTGCACTCATTACTAAGGTGACTTGAGTAGTACTAGCTTGCCATTGGTTTTTTAAAGCAGTCATATTTTGTGAAAGTATAATGGCGGCCATACCTTGAAAAATGTAATTAAAGTAAAGACTGCCAATCAGTAAACGATATTTTGTAGGTTTCATAAGTAATCCCTCTTTATGTGATTGTTTTCACTTGATTATACATTAATAGTATGGTAATTGTATCATTAAAACTAATGATTTATTTTAATAAAATTGATAAAATCTGTTTATTGAATGAGGTGAGAAATATGAACTTAAGACAGCTAGAGTTTTTCGTTTTATTAGCGGAAAGCGAACACATGACTAAAGCGGCCGAGTTAGCTAATACATCCCAACCAAATGTGAGTCATTCGATGACAATTCTAGAACAAGAATTGGGTATAGCGCTGTTTGAAAAAAAAGGGCGCAATATTCGATTAACACGCCATGGTAAAATATTTTATGAGTATGTCCAGCCTGCGCTGCAGAAAATTGAGCAAGGACAACAAAGATTACAAGAAATAATCAACCCCAATTCTGGTGAAATTGAATTTGGTTTCATTTACACAATGGGGTCAACACTTGTGCCACGATTAACTCAAACTTTTCAGCAAAAAAAAGAAAATGAGGAGATTCATTTCGCATTCCATCAAGGCAACTCGAATAAAATTATTCAAATGTTGTTGGAAGATACGATTGATATAGGTATCTGTTCGAAAATTAGCGAAGATAATGACCTGATTTTTCAGATTTTGACACAAGAAGAGTTAGTATTGGTAGTTCCGCTAAACCATCCTTTGGCTAAGCGAAAGACGATTCAAATTGAAGAAACATTAAACTATCCGTATGTTTATTATGGGAAACAAAGTGGCTTACGACCGTATTTGGATCGTCAATTAAAGAAATTAGGCGTAACTTTGAAAATCCAATGTGAGCTGGAAGAAGATCATAGTGTTTTAGGGTTTGTTGGGCAGGAATACGGGATCGCTATCATGCCCAATATCCCATCGATAAATTCTTTTCCAGTAAAAAAAATCACAATCACAGATATTTTGGAAGATCGCAATATTTATTTGGCAGTGAAAAAGAATAATTTAGAAATTCCGGTTTTAAAAAAATTCTATGATTTTTGTCTGGAAAACATTAATGAAAAATGGAATTAAAGCTTTCTTAATCTCCCTGTGAAACATGCGTAAACCATTGCATGTAAAGCTAGAATGCGTTAAAGTAGAGGATAGTCTGTGAAACATTTTGCTGTTTCACGAAAATGAGAGGAATTTTTATGACACCAGAAGAATTTCAAGCGGAATTAAGCAGGCAAGGAATCGATTTATCAACGAAACAGATGGATCAATTTGCGACCTATTTTCAATTATTGGTTGAATGGAACCAAAAGATGAATCTTACCGCGATTACCGATCATCAAGAAGTTTATTTGAAACATTTTTATGATTCTATAACATTGGCTTTCTCGGACACTTTCAAACCAGAAGGGAAGCTATGTGATGTCGGGTCGGGAGCAGGTTTTCCTAGTTTACCGTTAAAAATTGTTTTTCCTGAATTAGAGATTACGATCGTGGATTCTTTGAACAAAAGAATCACTTTTTTGACAACACTGGTAGAGGCTTTACAATTAGATAATGTGTATCTTTATCATGATCGGGCGGAGACTTTTGGACAGAATCCTAAATTTCGTGAGGCGTTTGATTTTGTGACTGCTCGCGCAGTGGCGCGATTGAATGTTTTGACGGAGCTTTGTCTGCCGTTAGTGAAAAAGGACGGCTACTTCTTTGCCTTAAAAGCAGCGAAAAGCGAGGAAGAACTGACGGAAGCAAGACCAGCAATTGCCTTATTGGGCGGTAAGCTGATCCAAGCCGAAGATGTTTCATTGCCAAATGGCGATACACGACATATTATTACAGTGCAAAAAAAGAAAGAAACATCAAAAAAATATCCACGTAAACCTGGTATGCCTAATAAGCAGCCATTGAAATAATTATTTTCAAAGGGATGTTTCGACTTATTTTCTTAGCAGGAAATAAATTCTTTAGTATGAACTAGGAGGAAATTAGATGGCACGGATCATATCTGTTGCAAACCAAAAAGGCGGAGTCGGAAAAACGACGACGACTGTCAATTTGGGTGCGTGCTTAGCTCAGGATGGCAAGAAAGTTTTATTGATTGATAGTGACGCACAAGGAAATGCTACAAGCGGTTTAGGTGTGCGTAAACCTGATGTGAAACAAGATATCTATGATGTTTTAGTCAATGAGGTTTCAATCAAAGAAACAATTATTAAGACACCGCGTGAAAATTTATCGATTGTTCCTGCTACTTTACAATTAGCAGGTGCAGAGATTGAATTGACTTCTATGATGGCACGCGAATCACGTTTAAAGAGTGCTTTAGCAGAAGTCAGCGATGAGTATGACTTTATTTTGGTGGACTGTCCACCGTCATTGGGTCATTTGACAATCAATGCTTTCACAGCCAGTGATGCGATTTTAATCCCCGTCCAATGCGAATATTATGCACTAGAGGGATTGAGTCAACTATTGAATACAGTTCGTTTGGTTCAAAAACATTTCAATCCAGGTTTAGCGATTGAAGGCGTACTGTTGACGATGTATGACGCTCGTACCAATTTGGGTGCTGAAGTAGTTGAGGAAGTCCGTCGTTATTTCCAAGAGAAAGTTTACGATACGATTATTCCGAGAAATGTCCGTTTATCTGAAGCGCCTAGCCACGGCAAGCCGATCATTGATTATGATCCTCGCTCAAAAGGTGCTGAAGTGTATCAAGCTCTAGCAAAGGAAGTGTTAGTTCGTGAGCAAAAATAAAGGATTAGGCCGCGGAATCGATGCCCTATTTCAAGATCTTTCTGAAATCGAGGAGGTCGACATAAAAAACGATCAAGTAATTGAGATTCCCTTGAGTGATCTACGTCCCAACCCTTATCAACCGCGAAAATCATTTGATGAAACGACTTTGCAAGAATTGGCTAATTCGATCGAACAATCGGGTGTGTTCCAACCGATTATCGTCAGAAAATCAGCTGTTAAAGGCTATGAGCTGATTGCTGGCGAGCGTCGTTTTCGAGCGTCTAAACTAGCTGGAAAAGAAACGATTCCTGCAATTATTCGTGAGTTTGATGAAGAAGCGATGATGCAGATCGCGGTATTGGAGAACTTGCAGCGTGAAGACCTAAATCCGCTTGAAGAAGCTGAGGCTTATGAGATGCTGATGAAAAACCTAAAATTGACGCAAGCTGATGTGGCCAATCGTCTTGGAAAGAGCCGCCCATATATCGCGAATTATCTTCGACTTTTAACTTTGCCTAAACTGGTTAAGGAAATGGTGCAAGATGAGCGTTTGTCAATGGGTCAAGCCCGCACCTTGTTAGGTCTAAAGAAAAAGGATCAAATCTTAAAATTAGCAAATCGTGCGGTAAAAGAGAATTTGACAGTACGTCAATTAGAACAAATTGTTAATGAATACAATGAAGGTAAAGCGAAAGATAAGAAAAAAGGACCTCGTTTGACCAAAGAAAAACCATACTATTTACGAGAAAGTGAAGATCGTTTGATGGACAAATTCGGAACAGGGGTCGAGATCGTTGAGAAAGACGGTAAAGGAAAGATATCGATCGAGTATCTGTCTCCATCTGATCTGACACGAATCTTAGACATTTTGAATATTCATTTTGATGAATCGTAAGAATGTATATGGAATAGGAGGATTGCCAGATGTATGATTTAGGTGATATTGTTGAAATGAAGAAACCGCACGCATGCCAGACAAATCGTTGGGAGATCATTCGGATGGGTGCGGATATCAAAATCAAGTGTGTCAACTGCGGACATATCGTTATGATGACGCGACGTGATTTTGAAAAGAAAATGAAAAAAATCCTTGAAAAGAAAAGCGATACAGTTCAAGAATAATTCCTTAGTAGAGAAAGAGTGAAGTAGACCATGGCCTTAACAGCCGGAATCGTAGGTTTGCCGAATGTTGGTAAATCTACCTTATTTAATGCAATTACGAAAGCAGGAGCAGAAGCTGCCAACTATCCTTTTGCAACAATTGATCCAAACGTAGGGATGGTGGAAGTACCTGATTGGCGTTTAGAACGTTTGACTGAATTGGTTCATCCGAAAAAAACAGTACCGACCACATTTGAATTCACTGACATTGCTGGGATCGTCAAAGGTGCAAGCAAGGGTGAGGGGTTGGGAAATCAATTCTTGAGTCATATCCGACAAGTCGATGCGATATGTCACGTGGTACGTTGTTTTGACAATGAAAACATTACACACGTAGAAGGTCGAGTGGATCCATTAGAGGATATTGAAACGATCAACTTGGAACTGGTTTTAGCAGACTTAGATTCTGTTAATAAACGCTATGCTCGAGTGGCAAAAGTTGCTAAAACAAAAGAAAAAAATGCAGTAGCAGAATTAGCTGTTCTAGATAAATTAAAACCCGTTTTAGAAGAAGGGCAATCTGCTCGTACAATCGAATTTACCGAAGAAGAACAAAAGATAGTCAAAGGTTTATTCTTGTTGACTAGTAAACCAGTTCTGTATGTAGCAAATGTCGATGAAGATACCGTGGCCGATCCAGATGACAATGAATATGTACAAACCGTTCGTAATTTTGCTGCCAGTGAACATTCAGAAGTGATTGTTGTTTGTGCTGAAGCCGAAGAACAAATTGCGGAGTTGGACGATGAAGATAAAGCTGAATTCTTAGAAGCAATGGGCGTTGAAGAATCTGGGTTAGATCAATTGATTCGTACAGCGTATGATTTACTAGGTCTAGCAACGTATTTTACTGCTGGTGAACAAGAAGTTCGTGCTTGGACCTTCAAAAAGGGAACGAAAGCGCCTCAAGCAGCAGGTATTATCCATACTGATTTCGAACGTGGATTCATTCGGGCTGAAACAGTATCTTTTGAAGACCTAGATAAATATGGCAATATGCATGCGGCAAAAGAAGCGGGTCGTGTTAGATTAGAAGGAAAAGATTATGTTGTGCAAGACGGCGATGTAATGTTGTTCCGTTTCAACGTTTAGGGAGGAAAGAAACAATGGAACCAGAGAAGTTGCAAACGTTGCAAACTGAGAATGTTCAACTTGAAGAAAAGTTGACTAAGCGTAACGAACAATACATTTTTGACTTGAAGAAAGCTTTAAAAGCAGCGAACTTAACGGATGAACAGACGATCGTTGCCTTAAATGAGATGCTGCCAACTTTAGTTGAAGAACAAAAAACAGGGAAAACGGCTCGACAATTGTTCGGAACTGTGTCCGAACGTTTAGACGCGATCGTGAATAAACCTGCTGAACAGAAAAAATCAACCACTGCTTCATTGATGTGGTTGGATAATTTCTTACTATTATTCGGTCTTTTAGGAATTGTTGCCGGAATCATGGGATTGTTTGTTTCACGTGGAACACAAACGGTTACTTATGGTTTAACAACGTTACTTGTAGCTTCAGCAGTCGGTGGTTTAGTATTCTATATGATGTATCTATTTGTTTATCAATATGAACAACCAGGAGCTGATAAATCGAAGAAACCTAAAACCTGGAAGACAATTTTAATGTTGGTTTCGGTTACGATTGTATGGTTCTTAGTCTTCAATGGAGCGGCACTATTACCGCCAGCATTGAATCCTATTCTTGATCCGATGGTTATGGTCGTACTATCAGGACTTGCTTTAGCGCTGCGTTACTACTTAAAAAAACGTTTTGGCATTGTCAGCAGTTTAGCTACTGCACCACGTAGATAAAAACAAAAGAAGCAAAGTTCAGACGAACTTTGCTTCTTTTTATTTTGTTGCTTCAGCAATTAGTTTTTTCATTGCTTGTTGTTGGTATTCAGCAGTTGCTTGTTGAATGACTTTTTGTTGTGCTGTTTGATCCATTGATGGGTTTTGCATCATGGCAGCTTTGACTTTTTCTTGAACGAAAGACTGAGCAGCAGTTTGCATAGTCGTCTTATTTTCTTGCACTAATTTCGCTAATTTTTTCGCTTGATCGGTACTCAGAACCAACCAATCTTTTTGAACATCGAAGGTGTTTTTTTCCTTAATCAATTGGTGATTCTTGCTGGAAAGTCCAAACCAGAATTTTATCGTGTCATTTTTATAAACCCAATAGGTTTTTGTTGTCTGTAATTGAGATTTTGCTTGATCCTTTTTCACAATATTGCTGACATGATCTGTTCCTGTTGGTTTTGGCTTTTTCTGTGACTCATTGGTTTTATACAAATAAATTTTCTCTTTCCCATTACCAAGTGGTTGGTAAATCAACATCTTCATAGCTTTATTATCAGCTGTAGAGGTTAACGTTTGTGTCGTTGTTTCCGTAACTTTCTTCATACCATAATGGTAATGATCATTGGCAGTAATAAAACCTAGACTGATTAAGAAGATTGCCGCGAAAGCAACGGAAAGAATTGTTTGCCAAGTCTTTTTAGCAAATATATTTGTTAACGCAAATGCTAATACGCTAATGATGGTTACAACGAAGATCATTTTGCTGCACTCCCTTCAACTTTTTTATTAGCTCTCAGGAAGAAGGTAATGATGAAACCTACGAACCCAAACACGACAGCGACAAAGAACGCTGCATGGTATCCAGACAAAGTAGCGCTGATTGCTTGATTTTTATATGATAACGGCAAGGTTTTTAATAAATGCGCTGATGGTAGATTATCTTTTGTGACATTCGTTAGGATGCTGATTAAGATAGCTGTCCCAATCGAACTAGCCACTTGACGGAAGGTATTGTTTACTGCTGTACCATGACTGATCAGATTCATAGGTAATGCGTTCATGCCGGAAGTTGTGACTGGCATCATAACCATTGAGATACCGAACATTCGTAAAGCATATAGGATCACGATCATTGCTATCGGTGTTTCTTGCGTTAAGAAAGCAAATGGTAAAGTAGCGGCTGTAAGAATCAGCATACCGCCGATCGCTAAACGTTTCGCTCCATGCTTATCAAAAATCGCCCCTGTAATCGGCATCATCAGTCCCATAATCAAAGCTCCTGGCAACAACATCAAACCTGAATGGAAGGCTGATTCGCCTCGGATATTTTGAATATATAGTGGAAGTACCATTTCGGCTCCTACCATTGCCATATTTACTACACCACTCAAGATAGCAGCGATTGTAAAAGTTGGTGACTTAAATACCCGTAGTTCTAGGAATGGATGCTCCAAATGCAGTTGGCGCCAAACGAATAATCCGATAACGACTACTCCGACGACTAAAAAGCTAATAACTTTTGCGCTACCCCAACCATCATTACCAACGGAAGAGAAGCCGTATAGCAAGCTACCAAAACCGATAGTTGATAATAAAGCTGATAGTACATCGATACTTGGATTAGATAATTGGATAACACTCTTCATTAAGAAGATTGCCAATACTAAAACTAAAACGACAATCGGAATCACCATTCCGAACAGATCTCGCCAAGTGTAGTGATCAATAATCCAACCGGAAAGGGTAGGGCCTAAAGCTGGTGCAAGACCAATAACTATACCAGCCATCCCCATTGCGGATCCGCGTTTTTCTGGTGGGAAAATCGACAACATAATGTTTTGCAGTAATGGCATCGAAATTCCGACACCAGCAGCCTGGACTAAACGTCCGATCAATAATGTAGAAAAATTTGGTGAGACAAAACAAGTAATTGTACCGATCAAAAAGATTGTCATTGCTGTTATGTACAATCTCTTCGAACTGAATTTATTGATCAGCCAAGCGCTGATGGGGATCATGATCCCATTTACCAGCAAGAAGCCAGTTGTTAGCCATTGAACACTAGAAGCAGATATATCGAAAGCTTTCATTAGTGCTGGAAAAGCTGTTGTTAATAATGTTTGGTTTAACACCGTACAAAATGTTCCTATCAATAGTACAACGACTAATAAAGAACGATTGTAGGGTTTTCCATAAATATCGATCGTTTGATTATTACTCACGATCTAACGCCTTCTCTCTTTTTGAAAATTTTCAGAAACAATAAATGTTCGTTTGTTACTTTACTGCTATTCGATTCCTTTGTCAACTTACTTGACACTATTGTTATCGAAAGTATAATCAGTAGGTGAAGAGAGGGATGCGGTGTGAAGAATAATACAGTCAAGCAGCTCCTAGAAAGTGATGACTTACTAGTAGGTATCAGTGAATTAAGTAAAGTAACCGGTGTTTCACCACGACAAATTCGTTATTGGGAACAAAAAGGCTACATTGAATCAACAGGTGAAAAGAGCGGTAATCGAAAATTTAAGTTGCCGATGGTGATCAAAGTAGAGATTATCAAACATTTTTTGGATGAGGGCTACACGTTGATTGCTGCAGTTGATAAGGCTTGTGAACGGCAAGAAAACATTCATCAAGCAAAAATATTGCTGCGCGATGTATTCAAAGGAATTCAACAGGTTGGAGACCGCTACACAGTGATACGTTTAGACGATTTTATCAATAAGAATGGCTTCTATTTGATTCGAGACAATGATACGAACCAAGCGACTTATCAAATGTTCGGGGATGAGAGCGAAATCACTACGGAATTACTAGAAAAATGGTTTGGAAACTGAGAAAAATAAAGGTTAGATGAGGATTTTGACACTAGTTGTTGACTTCACTCGCTCATTCTGTTAGTTTTTTTATTAAAAATAATTCTGGGGAGTGGTAACGAACAATGTCTAATTGGGAAACGAAATTTGCAAAAAAAGGTCTGACTTTTGATGATGTTTTGTTGATTCCGGCGGAGAGTCATGTATTGCCAAATGAAGTGGATATGAGCGTACAATTGGCGAAAAATATTAAATTGAACATTCCGTTAATGAGTGCAAGTATGGATACTGTGACAGATAGCAAAATGGCGATCGCTATGGCTCGGCAAGGCGGGTTGGGGGTTATCCATAAAAATATGAGTGTTGCTGCCCAAGCAGATGAGGTTCGAAAAGTAAAACGTTCAGAGAGCGGTGTAATTATTGACCCGTTTTTCTTAACACCAGAACACAAAGTACAAGATGCTGAAGATTTAATGAGTCGCTACCGTATTAGCGGGGTGCCAATCGTTGAAACATTAGAAAATCGCAAGTTGGTCGGTATCATCACTAATCGGGATATGCGGTTTGTGACGGATTATGATATGTTGATCAATGATGTTATGACGAAAGAGAGCCTTGTGACTGCTCCCGTTGGAACAAAATTACAAGATGCAGAAAAAACACTGCAAAAACATAAAATTGAAAAATTACCAATTGTCGATGATGAAGGTCGTCTAAGTGGACTAATTACTATTAAAGACATCGAAAAAGTCATCGAATTCCCAAATGCAGCGAAAGATGAACATGGGCGTCTGTTGGTTGCTGCAGCGGTAGGCGTAACAAGTGATACCTTTGAACGTGCTGAAGCTTTATTGAAAGCAGGAGCAGATGCTATTGTAATTGACACAGCTCACGGACATAGTGCGGGTGTCTTACGCAAAATTCGAGAAATTCGTGAAACATTCCCAGAAGCGACTTTAATTGCTGGAAACATCGCAACTGCTGAAGGGGCAAAAGCACTATATGATGCTGGTGTGGATGTCGTAAAAGTCGGAATTGGCCCTGGCTCAATTTGTACAACTCGTGTTGTCGCTGGTGTTGGTGTGCCGCAACTAACTGCGATTTATGATGCAGCCTCTGTTGCGCGTCAATATGGCAAAGCAATCATCGCAGATGGTGGAATCAAATATTCTGGCGATATCGTAAAAGCATTAGCGGCTGGTGGACACGCAGTGATGCTTGGCTCGATGTTGGCCGGAACAGACGAATCTCCTGGTGAATTTGAAATTTATCAAGGTCGTCGTTTCAAAACGTATCGCGGAATGGGTTCATTAGGTGCGATGGAGAAGGGTTCAAGTGATCGCTATTTCCAAAGTGGTGTTAACGAAGCGAATAAATTAGTCCCAGAAGGTATCGAAGGGCGTGTCGCCTACAAAGGAACCGCAGCGGATATTATTTTCCAAATGATCGGCGGACTGAAGGCTGGTATGGGATATGTCGGTGCAGGAGATCTAAAACACTTACGTGAGAATGCACAATTTGTTCAAATGAGTGGGAATGGACTGAAAGAATCACATCCACATGATGTTCAAATCACCAAAGAAGCACCAAACTATTCAGTAGAACAATAAAAAAATTTCTTGATAGATAAAAACAGCGACTTCGCATAAGCGTAGCCGCTGTTTTTGTATTTAATTTTCTTTTTTGATGACCTTCACATTGCCCATGTACGGAACCAAAACTTCTGGGATAGTAACAGAACCATCTTCATTTTGATAGTTTTCTAAAATGGCGGTCACAGTCCGTCCAACAGCTAACCCTGAACCATTCAAAGTATGGGCGTATTGGACTTTACCATCTTCATCGCGGTAACGAATCATCGCACGTCGAGCTTGGAAATCTTCACAATTAGAGCAAGAACTAATTTCACGATAGGTATTTTGAGCAGGAACCCAAACTTCAATGTCGTAAGTTTTTGCAGCTGAGAAGCCCATATCACCAGTACATAAAGTAATAACACGATATGGCAAGTTTAATTTTTGTAAAATAATTTCGGCATTTTGAGTCATTTTTTCTAGTTCATCGTAAGAATTTTCTTTATCACTGAATTTGACCATTTCTACTTTATGGAATTGGTGCAAACGGATCAATCCACGGGTGTCACGACCAGCACTACCTGCTTCAGATCTGAAAGAAGGAGATAGAGCAGTGAAATAGATCGGCAAATCTTTGCCATCTAAGATTTCGTCAGCATAGTAATTTGTCAAAGGAACTTCAGCGGTTGGGATCAAGGTTAGATCACGATCTTCAACTTGGAACACATCTTCCTTGAACTTAGGAAATTGTCCCGTACCGAACATTGCTTTACTGTTCACTAAGTAAGGAGTAATCATTTCAGTATAGCCTTGTTCATAGACATGTTCATCTAACATAAAGTTATAGACAGCGCGCTCCAAACGAGCAGCTAAGCCTTTGTAATAGACAAAACGACTTCCAGCAACTTTCGCACCTCGTTCGAAGTCCAAGATATCTAGATTTTCAGCGATATCCCAATGGTTTTTTGGTTCAAAAGAAAATTGACGTGGGGCGCTCCAGCGACGAACTTCTACGTTGTCATCTTCATCTTCACCGATCGGTACAGAATCATGTGGTAAGTTTGGTAGAGTTGTAGCAATTTCAGTTAATTGAGCATCAATGTCAGCTACTTGTGTATCGAATTCTTTGATTTTTACGCCAACTTCTTTCATTTCAGCGATTTTATCAGCGGCCTCATTTTTTTCACGTTTTAGTTTAGCAATTTCGGTTGAAACGTCATTTCGATATTTTTTTAACTCTTCTGTTTTAACTAATAATTGGCGTCGTTGTTCATCTAGGTCTAAGAAACGTTTCAAAACTTCTTCTTTTACGCCTCGAGTTGCTAATCTTTCATTAACTTCAGCAAAGTTGTTACGAATCATTTTTACATCTAGCATTGTTTTTCCTCCTTTAAAATAAAAAAACACCGTTTCATCCCAATAACAGGGACGAAACGATGTTGAATTTCGCGGTACCACCCAAATTCAGCCTAAGCTGCACTTGTTTGACGGATATCGACGTCACTCGGTTTTTCTTTCAAAAAACGCAGATCATGAAACTGGATTTCCTTAAGCTGCTTTGTTGATTTTCACCAGCCATCAACTCTCTAAAAAAACACACATAAGTACTTGGTTTCCTGCATATCTTATTGACACCAGTATAAGCAATCAAAAATTTAAAGTCAATGATTATCCGAGATAGTCTTTACCTGATTCTTATAGAGAGGCAAGTGAATAATGAACGAGGTCCAATCTTCATTAGATTGGGCGTAGATGTACCCCCCATGAAGATTGACAATATTTTGAGCGATTGCCAGACCAAGTCCAGTCCCGCTGATTTCTTGCGAACGTGATCCATCAACTCGATAAAAACGATCAAATAATTGATCCAAAGCTTCTCTAGGAATTGGTGTCCCATTATTTTTCACTGTAACAACAGCTTCGTTTTTCGCTTTTTCAATTTCGATAACTATTTTATCCGCTTCAGTTCCGTATTTTAGTGCATTGGTAATCAGATTGTTGAAGACACGTACAAGTTTTTCCGTATCTCCATCCATAATCAATTGATTCTCTTTTGTATCGACTTGAATCTGAATGCTTTTCTTCCTTGCTTCCAATTCAAAATCAGCGGCCAATTGCTCTAATAATTGTACCATGTCAAATGAAACATTATTAACTGGAACAGAAGGTTGTCGAACTTTAGAATACTCAAACAGGTCCTCTACCAAGGATTTCATCTGTTTGGCCTTTTTATAGGCAATACTAGTATATTTGAGAATTTCATCGGGATTTTGATATTGACCGTCCTCGATTAGACCAAGATAGCCAATGATCGAGGTTAATGGTGTTCGAATATCATGGCTGACATTGGTAATCAACTCATCTTTGGACTTCTCAATCTCACGTTCATCTTCGATAGCCGCAACGGTACTATCGACTAAACCGTTGATGCTGTCCACGACTTTGCTGAGATCTCCACGCAGCTCAAAAGGGATACGATAATTATAATTCCCGTTAGCGATATAATGTAGTTCGTTAATGATATGACGCAGCTGCATTTGTCGATAACGACGAATCAAACGCCAAAAGACAACAAGCAAATCAATAATAATGAAGAATGGAATAACGAAATTGCGACCACTCCAAAAAATATCACTGTCAAAATTGTTCGCAAAAATATCTTTTGATCGATAAATAGCATCACTTAAATCTGGTGAGTTGCTAAGCATCTGAGTGAAAAGGACCATAATCGCTACATTCAATAGAAGTAATAAAATGACTGTAACGATTCCTTCAGCAATTAATTCGCTGACTTCCTTTGAAGTAAGAGTAATTCTTTTTTTCTTTTCTAAGTTATTTTGCATCTATTTTATAACCCACACCCCAAACGGTTTGGATCACTTTTTCACCATCAGTCGCTTCTTCGATCTTATCACGTAAGTGGCTGACATGAACCATGACCGTTTTCGCTGAGACGATACTTTCTTGTTTCCAGACTCGTTCGAAAATTTCGTCTGCGCTGAAAACACGATTTGGATGACTTGCTAATAGATAAAGAATACCGAATTCTAGTGCCGTTAATTGAATTTCTTTTCCGTCAACAGTTTTTACTTCATGGGAATCCTTGTTAATAATCAAAGACTGAATTTCGAGAATATCAGGCTGATCTTCTGCAACATGCATCTTAGTGCGGCGCAATAGTGATTTGACACGTGCCATCACTTCTAAAGGATTGAAGGGTTTTGTGACATAGTCATCAGCACCAGCAACCAATCCTTTTATCTTATCCATATCCGTTGTTTTAGCCGTTAACATGATGATCGGTATTTGCGATTCCTTTCTCAATTCTTTTACAACCTGCATGCCATCCATAACAGGCATCATAATATCTAATAGTAATAAATCAATATCATTTGTAGTTCTGAGTTTACTCAATGCTTCTTTACCATCGTATGCTTTTACGACTTCATAACCTTCATTGTGCAAATAAATACTTAATAGTTCTACAATTTCTTTATCATCATCTGCAACTAATACTTTCATTAAATGTTCCTCCGTCCATAAAAATGATTACATCCTCATTTTACCAAAGAAATCAAAGGAAGGCGAAAGACAGAACTATGAGTTAAGGAAAAATCAAAAATAAAATGACGAAAGTTAATATTTCAAGATAGGTAGTAATTGGATTTTTGAAAACAAAAAAACGAACGAAAACGAGATAATTAGTTTTATCCATCGGGTTTAAAAAAAGTAGATCAAATCGTCATTTTTTCGTTGACCAAATCCTTTAAAACTGCTATATTATTTTATGTTCTGAAACAGAAAAAAATATTTCGGAACACCTAAAATTGTTGTTGACAGATAACGGTCTTTCAGTTATTCTATCAAAGTCGCATAAAGCGATGGCGACAACTTCTTCGAAAAAAACTTCAAAAAAGTTGTTGACATTCACTCAGTAACCTGTTAAGATATAAAAGTTGCTGAAACAACGCGACAAACAATGTAGACCTTTGAAAACT
>NZ_JAWGOQ010000005.1:0-189236 GCF_032555305.1 Enterococcus sp. | reverse complement strand
CTCCATTTACTATGTGATAAACTTTCTTTGTCCTTTTCCATAAGGACACCTCCTATCTTTGATGGTGATGCGGTCGGGAAACCAACATCAGTTTATCAATTTTGGGAGGTCTTTTTAATACCACGCTGGAAGCTATTTGGAACCACCAGCAGAGCAGGTGGTTTTCAAACATACAATAAAAACAGACTCCAGCAAAAAGACGGAGTCTGTCATAGTTAAAATTATTTGTTTTTTTTAGACTTCTTGAACACTTTCACGTTGACTGATCGTTGCTTCACCCGACTTTTTTTCGATTCGATATCCCAATCGAGTAACCAATAGCACGACGGCCATTAAACCGCTAATGACAATTCCTGCAAGATATGAATTTGTTCCGGCAGAAATCCTTGTTGCGGCAAGAAGCATAGGTGCAGCGAAACCGGCTAACGAGGAAATCAATGTGTTCATTGCAATCGCCACTGGAAACTGCTGATGGTTAGCTAAAATAGACAACTCGAATGGAATTGTTGCATTGACCATTACAATTCCCATGCCTGAGAACATATTTCCAGCGATGTGTAGCGCAGGATTATTGAAAAAGACGATGCAGACATAGGATAAAGCAAAAGCAACAAAGCCCCATGCCATTGTATCTGTTTTAGTAAGCTTACGAATATATTTTAATCCAAAGGCGGTGCAGATTCCTCCAACATTTCCTAAGGCAGTAACCATTGCAGTATAGGCTGTTCCATTGCCTTTAGAAGCCAACAGGATCGATTGATTTGCCATAAAGATCATCAAACAAAGCGAAGTAACAAAAGTAACGATCAGCATTACATAGACATAGCCATTCAAACTTTTGACTGTTTTACCGAAGCTGATGGAACGTTGGTTGGATACTTCCTCTTCAGTTAATTTACGATCTTTCGGTACTAACACTAAAACAATTAATAAAATTAGAATCGCTGCACCGTATACCCAAAAGAGGTTTTGCCAATTTGTACTTCCCAAAACACCGCCAATTGCAGTAAAACCCATCATCCCTAGATTATTGAAGCCGACAGCCCAGCCCATCACGGTTGCTCTTTCTTCTCCGTCAAAATGCTCTTGCAATAATACCGGTCCGACATTACTGATTAACCCAAGCCCAAATCCCAGAGCGATCATACATGCTAAAATAATGTTCAAACTGCTGTTGTAAAAAACAGGAAGCAAACCGCTGATTGCCACAATTGCGACTGAGACAACCCCAATATTTTTTCTCGTCATTTTATAAGTCAACCAAGTGAAAAGTAACGTGGCGATCAGCTGTCCTAACTGCGGGATTGAACTGAGCATCTGAACCTTCGATATAGGTTCCTGAGGAAATGATTTCGAAATGGCAGCAATCGCTGCACCGACGACAGAACCTGACATTAGCAGAAGATTCATGCTTAAGATACCTAAAGCTAGAGATAATTTTTTCTTATTCATAATAATTGCACTCCTTCATATTGTTGTTTCCGCTTTCAATTGTTAAATAAAGTATAGGTCAGAAAAAGACGCCTCACCATATGCAAAATTCATACGCGATGTGGTCTTTTCATAGGTGCTTTTTCTGCCTTGATCTATTTTTGGATGATGGTCTTAATTTGAATATTTGCTTCTTTTCCTCTAATAATCGCTAATGCTTTTCCTTGAAAAAGGCTGATGTTTTCTACACTATAGGCATCCTGATCAATTGGATTTCCGTTAGCTAATCCAATGACCTCTCCGTTTTCAACATAAATAGACAGCTGATGATCGGACGTTGGTACAAATCGTTGCTGGTCATCGATTGCTTCTAAAGCAAAAAGACTATAGTCATTTCCTTCAAAGATTTTTTCACTTTTTATTGCGTCTATCGTTGAGCTGGTCTCACAGCAAACTTCATTGATTGGTCGAGCTTCTGTATACGCGACAGCACTCAGCTTTCCAGCTTGATAGGGAACTTCCCAATTAGCGATACAATCAGTCGGTCTTTTTTTGCCATAGCTGTTGCCATTTACAAAAAGCTCAACTTCATTGACATTACTAAATACACGGACAGAAACCAATCCGTCTTCATTGATCTCAAGACCCTATTCATTCCAATGAGGCAGGATATGCAGTATAGGTTCTTTTTTCCAATGGGCTTGATAATAATAGTAGTAATCCTTCGCAAAGCCACATAAATCGGCGATCCCAAACTGAGAGGAAATAGCCGGCCAACCAAACGGAGAAGGCTCGCCATAATAATCGAACGCTGTCCAAAGAAAAACACCGCCCATATACTGATGGTCAGACAGATAATTTAACACCTTCTCCGGCGTTGCTGTGCCACCTGCACCTGGATCGCCTGGCTGTCGCTTTCCTGGTAAAATCATTGAAAACAGCGAACCAAAATTGGAGCAGTGGCACTTTTCTTCATCGTCCTTATAAATTCCCCTTGTAGAAAAGTAGGAGGCACTTTCTGTACTCATGATTGAGCGTTCTGGATAACGTTCCTTGATCTTGATCGCACCAGGCCCCATGGCATCAGCCTCTGGATAATTAACGCCCAACACATCATAATTCGCCAGATAATCTTCATTGACTATACCGTCAGGGTTTAGTAATTCGGCTGAAACGACCAAGCTCTCGTAATTTTGCTGTTTAATACAGCGAACTAGTTTTTTTGCAACCCGACTGCCTAGATCAGTATTTCCAATCACTTCTTCGTTCGCTACGGACCAAAAAGCCATTGAAGCATGCATTCGGCTTTTCTTAACCATATTTTCTAAATCTTGTATTCGCCATGGCGAGCTTTCTAATAACCGATTTTCATTCATTAAGAGGATTCCGAAACGATCACAGGCTTCCAATAATTCCGCTGAGGCAAAATGATGGGCACTACGCCAAGCATTCACTCCCATTTCCTTCATCGTCTTCACTTTGTAGTCAACAATATCTTGATTTAATGCCACTCCTACACCAGCGAAATCTTGATGCTCACATACGCCACGTAATTCATACAAGCTTCCATTTAAATGAAATCCCTGTGTATCATAGGCAAAGGTTCGTATACCAAAATTCTTACGACATTCGTCCGTTTCCATTTGAAAAACAGCTGTATACAAATGCGGCTGTTCAGGTGACCAAAGGATCGGTGAAGAAAAACGAAAGGTTTCTTTTATCGTTCTGCTTTCAAACGGTCGCAATACTTGTTGCCCTAATGAAATGACGTGTTCATCAATCTTGATCACAGGGGTGACCTCGACTGTATCTGATGAATGATTTTCGATACAAACCTCTGTACCCAATGTCGCCTGTGTTCCATCAAGCTCTTTTGTGTAAACATAGGCACTGTCCCGATTGAAAGAAGTCAATGGTAAAAATTCTAACCAAACGTCTCGATAGATGCCTGCGCCTTCATACCACCACCCCTCTGCTCCTGTAGTAGTATCGACTCGCACCAACAACACATTGATTCCTTCATCGCCATATCTCGCCATCTCAGATATATCAAAAGAGAAACTGGTATAGCCGCTATTATTATGACCCAAATAGGCACCATTCAGCCAAACATCCGCTGAACGCATCACTCCTTCAAAGTGCAAAATAATACGGTTCTGATCAATCAACGGATCATTCAACGAAAATGTTTTTCGATAATAGCCGACTCCCTCCTCTTTCGATCCTGACATCAACAATTCTGGTGCTTGTGTATAGGGCTGACTAATCTTCCAATCATGAGGGATAGCGATCGTTTGCCAATCTTGGTTTAGGCCTGAATCAAAATCAGTCCCAGCTAAATTTTTTAATCCTTGAATTTCGTCTCCACGAGCAATCAGTTTTAAAAAGTGTGTACCTCCAGCGCCATAAATAACTCGATCTCCTGCTTCTTCAGTTAATGGCGCGGTTAGGCCGCCTAAAGCATGCGCTTTTTTTGCCGTCTTATTAGGAAGTCCAACTTCTCCATAATGAAACAGCCAGCCCTTATTCAGTCTTTTTTCATCTCGCATCTGGTTTCCTCCTTTGATACCCCTTATTCTAGTCACTCGTTCTCTGTGATATAATGAAAAATACCGACTTCAAGAAACCGTTTACTATAATTTCCCGACCTTTCGGAGGTGTTTTATGAAAAAAGATCCATTTTCTGAACTTCATTTTGGTGATGCTGAGATCCCTCAAATTAGCATCCATTCCCCTATCGCCATTTTTTACAAACAAAAAATTAGAGATAAAATTCTTTATACCAAGGTGCAAGATGGTGACATCACGGCTTTTGAAAATGAAGAGTATCAAGCGTTGCACAAAAATCAGAATTTTGAATTGATGTATGTACTTCAGGGGGAATTAACCAATTATATTGAGGATAAGGAGTATGTTCTTCGTGCTGGAGAAGGCTGTTTATTAAATACACAGATCCTGCATCGGGAAATCCTTTCCGAGGGCTGCAATGTTGTCTTTTTGAATTTGTCCCCAACACTGCTTCAAGAGCTGTTAGCAAATGATTCTAGTAATGGACCCATTTTTACGTTCCTAGAACAAAATCTACAAACAGATTCTCAATGGAAACGTAGCTATATCGAGTTCACTCCTTGTTTGCCTTATCAAAGTGAGGGCTTCCATGTCATTATTGATTCTTTACAGCTAGAAGTGGCAACGTCTAAAATCGGGCGCGCTTATTTTCAACGAGGATTGATTTTACGTCTATTGGATGCCTTAGAAAATGTTAATCAGTTCTCACTTCAACAAATTGACCTAGATTTATCAAAGGAAGAGTATCTTGTCAATCGTGTGATTCATTTAATCGAAAGCCGTTTTGGTAATATCTCTCGCAAGGAAATTGAAGCGGCTTTACATTACAATCCCGAATACCTGAATCGACTGCTAAAGCGTCAGACTAAAATGACCATTGCCCACTACGCACAAATGATTCGAACGCAAAAGGCGCAGCAGCTATTAAATACTACTGATTTAACTATCCAACTTATTGCAGAACGTTTAGGGTTCTCCACTGAAGCCTATTTCTATCATTTCTTCAAAAAGCAGACCGGGCTCTCCCCAAACCAGTATCGGAAAAAATTTAAGCTCTAAAAAAAAGACTGTAAACAGCATCCATAAAATGGATTTTGTCTACAGTCTGACCGATTGTGGACTCAATCGGTTTTTTGGGCTTGAAAGGAATACTTCTCTCGATATTCCGTCGGCAATAGCTTAAGGTACTTACGAAACATTTTATAAAAATAGGAAGGATTTTCATACCCGACTTTTAATGCGATCTGTTCAATTGGTGCATTGGTATAGGTCAAATATTCAGCCGCAACATTCACTCGCTGCAAATGGACTAATTTGATGAAGGTGAGTCCTGTGTGTTTTTTTAAGTAGGAAGATAAATAGTTCGGATTGAAGCCAAAATGCTGTGCCATCTCATCCAGGGTAATCTGTGCATAGTTTTTCTCAATATATAGTAGCAGAGATAACAAATTGATCGCGCCATCATCTTCACCAGCGATCATCGCTTGTTCATTAGCGGCGGATCGAATTAATCGTCCAAAGAGTGTCAACAGCTCCAGCCGGATGATCTGATTCGATTGGGTATCTGGGTAATAAAACTCTTGGATGATGTCTTCTAACAACAAATGAATCTTCTTATCCTGATGTGTTCGGAATAAGCGATAAATATTTTCCCCTTGTGCCTCATTCGACAGCAGGGAGAAAAGCAAAGAAGACACCTTTTTCGTTGCACGATCCTCATTCATAAAATGATAATCATTCAAATTGAAAGCGGTATCCTTCAATGTCAGATTGACAACAATCGCATCCGCCTCGATTGGCTCTACTCGATGGATTGTATGATTGCCAACAATGATTAAATCATTTTGTTTTAACTTCAGCTCATCGTTGTTGGTAATAACCGTACATTCACCTACAAGCGGAACAATGATTTCCACAAAATTATGTACGTGAAAAGGGATGAAGGATTTCACCGGTTGAACCGAAATAGCGATTGACTGCGGATTTACTTCCAAAGAATCATCCAACGTATGAAAAAACTCATAAACAGGCTCATTTTTCAACACACCTGCTTTTCTTGGTCTCATTTCTAAACCTAGTTCATCCCAATTACGTGGATGATTTTTTTCTTTTAATACAGTAAGAACATCCGCTTCCATTTCCACCTCTCCTCTCAAAAATCTTTATTTCACGCCAAAAGTTGAGTATTTATAGGTTTTCATGCAGTAAGTTGCCTTTTTGAATGATATCTATTCATCACTTCGTCTAAACTATCTCATGAATGATTCATTCAAGCAAGACTCAATTTGTATTCCATGAAAAGACCAGTGAAATGAACACACGGCAGGTGTTTTTTCGCAATGGTTCCCCTATTCTTTCCAAGCTAAACTGAAAGCGTGAACAAGTATCTTTAAATTATGGAGGTTCAAAACGCATGTTAGATTTAACAAAAAAACCGTATCATTTAACAAAGGAACAAATTAAATTGCTTCAAGACAAAGTCAAAAGCATGACTTTAGACGAAAAAATCGGACAGCTTTTTTTCGTCATTGGACAAGATGAAGAACAGATGGACATCACAGAGTTTATTAAAACCTACCGTCCGGGAGGAATGATGTACCGTCCAGCTCCCGCGGAAAAAATTAAACGGCAGCTAGCAACGGCGCAAGAAGCCAGTGACATTCCACTATTCTTCTCCGCAAATCTAGAGTCTGGCGGAAACGGTATTATCACAGAAGGTACTTGGTTTGGCATGCCAATGCAAATCGCAGCGACAAACAACGCTACACATGCCTATGAACTTGGCAATGTCGCTGGATACGAAGCAGCTCAAGTTGGCTGTAACATGTCCTTTTCACCGATTGTTGATATTGATATGAACTTTCGTAATCCCATCACCAACACCCGAACCTTTGGGAGCGATCAAGAACGTGTGATTGAAATGGCCAAAGCTCAAATCAAAGGGCTGGAAAAAAACGGTATTCTCCCTGTTATCAAGCATTTTCCTGGTGATGGCGTTGACGAGCGTGATCAACATCTATTGAGTACTATTAATTCCTTATCTGTTGACGAATGGATGCACTCTTACGGAAAAATCTATCAGACCTTTATCGATCAAGGGATTAACAGTATCATGATCGGACATATCCTACAGCCAGCTTGGGAAAGAAAACTTTCTCCAGGTTTGCAGGATTCAGAACTGAGACCAGCCTCCGCTTCAAAACGCCTGATTGATGGTCTATTACGTGACGAACTTGGCTTTAACGGCTTAGCAATTACAGACGCAACACCAATGATCGGCTACAATTCAATTCTGCCGCGGGAAGAATTACTGCCAGCCACCATCAACGCAGGTATTGATATGATTTTGTTCAATAAAAATATTGAGGAGGATTACGCGTTTATCAAGAAGGCGCTTGAAAATGGCACGTTGAAACTAGAACGAGTGGAAGAAGCAGTATTGCGTATCCTCGCCACAAAAATGTCTAGTGGGTTGTTTGAAACGAAGCTTGCTGAAACACTGGAGCTACACACTATGGAACATGCCGAAAAAGCAGCGGCTGTCGCTAAAAAATCTGTTACCCTAGTCAAGGATCGTGATCAGCTTCTTCCATTGACCGTTGAGCGTTATCCACGAATTCGAATGGTTGTTTTAGGCGATTCAGATGATGGAGGCTTTAAGGAAGGCGGCAAGGTTTCTGACATTTTTCTACGACAGCTGCAGGAGCTCGGTTTTGATGTCACCCTTTATGACCGCCAACGTCTAGATTTTCATGAGATTTTTGAAGAAGGCGTGGCAGAAATGAAGGATAAGTTTGATTTAGCGCTTTATATCGCCAACATAGAGACCGCCAGCAACCAAACGACCACTCGCTTGGATTGGATCCATTTAATGGCTGCGGATGCTCCTTGGTTCATGAAATCTATTCCGACCATCTTTGTTTCAACAGCAAATCCTTATCATTTATTTGATATTCCAGCTGTATCCACCTACATCAACACCTATACTGGAAATAAAGCAAGTATTGATGCGGTAATTAGAAAAATGACCGGCTCTGAAGCCTTTGAAGGAATGAGTCCTGTAGATCCATTTTGCGGTGATTTTACCGCCAAATTATAATTAGGAGCGTGAAATAATGAAAATATCGAAAATTTTGATCAATCACATGGTAGAACCAGTTGGCTTCCAGCTTGAAGATTTACGAATTGAATTTATTGTGGAAGCAGATCGTTTTGAAGAGATTACCAAGCAATTGAAAATTTGGACCACGGATCACAACAACCCTGTGTATCAAAGTCAGCAGCAGGTCTTTGATAATAATTATTTTGACGTTGACCTAAAGCTGACGCCTCGTACCCGTTACTATGTTGAAATCACGATTCAAGATGCCACTAACAATACTTTTACTAAAGAAAGCTTTTTTGAAACTGGAAAAATGAACGAGCCGTTCCAAGCAGATTGGATCGCTCATCCAGATAAAGCCACTCAAAATGCTTTATTTAAAAAAGAGATCACGGTCGGAGCCAACGTAACCAAAGCCCGCTTGTATGCGACTGGCCTAGGTATTTACGAAGCTTCTATTGATGGAGAAAAAATTGGTGACGAGTATTTAACACCAGGGGTTACCGCCTACGATCAATGGATTCAAGTTCAAACCTACGATGTTACTGAAGCTTTCCAAAAATCAAGCACTCATGAATTACTGTTCTCTACTGGTGATGGCTGGTATAAAGGAACTTTAGGCTTTGACGGTGGCATGAATTCAATCTATGGTGATCAGCAGTGTGTGATTGGAGAATTTCATGTGACCTATGAAGATGGAAAAACAGAAATCATCTCCACAGATGACTCATGGCTAACAACTGAAGGAAATGTGACAAAATCCGAGATTTACTACGGTGAAGACCTTGATGACACAAAAACAGTCGCCAATTGGCAGCCTGTTATGCGTCTAGAAAAAGAAAAATCACTTCTCCAAGATCGCTTGAGCTTGCCGATAAAAATAATGGAGCGTCTGCCTGTTCAAGCGATTCTTGAAACCCCTGCTGGTGAACAGGTCCTTGATTTTGGTCAGAATCAGACTGGCTGGCTGGAATTTTACAATCGCGAACCCAAAGGAACAAAGCTTGTCTTCCAAATGGGAGAAATCCTGCAGGAGGACAACTTTTATCGTGAGAACTTACGTGAAGCGCGTGCTTCTTTTGTCTACATTTCTGATGGTGAAGAAAAATGGGTTCGTCCGCATTTTACCTTTTTCGGTTATCGCTACGTAAAAGTTGAAGGCAATACGCAACCCTTACAAAAGAAAGATTATCAAGCCGCAGTTCTTTATTCCGAAATGGCACGAACTGGCGGAATCGAAACGACAAATCCAAAGGTTAATCGTCTTTTCCAGAATATTTTATGGGGACAAAAAAGTAATTTCTTAGATATTCCGACGGATTGTCCGCAACGTGACGAACGCTTGGGCTGGACAGGCGACGCTGAAGTATTTTCGAAAACAGCTGCTCTAAACATGAATGTCTTCGCCTTCTTTAAAAAATATGCAAAAGATATCGCAGTCGAACAAAACCAACATGATGGAATGGTTCCCATGTACGCACCAGCAATGGGAAATTCTGACGGTGGCGCCGCGGTTTGGGGCGATGCAGCAACAATCATCCCGTGGAATATGTATCAGGTCTACGGTGATCCGGCGATCTTGCGTCAAAACTACTCAGCAATGAAGGATTGGGCAGAATGGATTCGCAAAAACAGCAAAAGCCGTGAGCTATGGACGGGGACCTTCCAATTTGGTGATTGGCTCGCTCTCGATGGTGAAAACCCTGCATTACCGACTGGGAAAACGGAAGAAGATTTTATTGCTTCTGTCTATTACTATTATTCCAGTGATATCCTCGCAAAAACCGCCGAGCTCTTGAAAATTTCTGCCGATGCGGTGCATTACAGAAAACAAGCTCAGCAAATCAAAGAAGCTATCGTCAAGGAATACATTACTGCAAACGGTCGTTTAGCAATTGATACTCAGACCGCCTATGCGATCGCTTTGTATTTTGAACTGGTTCCTGAAATACAACGTCCGCGTGTGGCGGAGGATTTAGTCGCTCGATTGAAAAAAGATAACGACCATCTTAAGACAGGTTTTGTCGGGACACCCTTCATTTGTCAGGTCTTATCTCACTACGGCTACCATAAATTAGCGACCAAGATTTTCCTTTTAGAGGATTTTCCAAGCTGGCTTTACGCGGTAAACCTTGGTGCGACAACAGTCTGGGAACGCTGGAATTCCGTTCTGCCTGATGGCTCCATGAATCCTGAAGGTATGAACTCACTAAATCATTACAGCTTTGGTGCCATTATGGAATGGGCTTATACGTACTTATTAGGGATTCAACAGGTTCGACCTGGCTATCAAGAATTGAATTTTGTCCCTCATTTTGATTACCGTTTAAAACAGGTTAATGGACATTTTGATACGCCATATGGAAACTTTTCTGTGAGGTATCAAATTGAAGCCGATAGTAAACATACAATCAACATCCGTTTAACGATTCCATTTGGATCAACGGTAAATGTTAAATTGCCACGAGGAGAAAATAGCCCTGTGCTAGTTAATGGTGAGGAAAAAGCGAATGGCTGCTTCTCTCTTACCTGCGGCAGCTATGAAATCAGTTATATTCCTAGTGAAAACTACGTAGAGCATTACCATAGTGACACGCCTGCATCCGAAATTATGGCTGATGAGCTATTGATTGAAAAAATCGATGCCATTGATCCAGTGCTAAATTTCTTCAAGGCAGATCCTGCTGCTGTTGAAGGTGGTCTGGGGACGATGTCGTTGACAAAACTGAATACCCTTTTACCTTTTATTCAAATTACCCCAGAAAATCTAGCGAAAATCAATGAGGTACTGACAGCTACCCCGATTTTAAATGAACGGGAGGAAGCTACTCTTGTTTAAAGGCGCGTTATTTGATTTAGATGGGGTGATCGCGGACACCTCTACCCTGCATTTTGAAGCATGGAAGAAACTTGTCGATAATTACTTTTCAGTGAAGCTTCCCGATCGTTTGGAGGAAAAAACCAAAGGTGTCAGTCGGGAAGATTCCTTGAAAGTAATCCTAAACCACTTAGATGTAGCTGTCTCAGAAAGTATGTTTCAACAGCTCTTAGTTGAAAAAAACGAGTACTATAAGGAGTCGTTAAAGGCTATCTCTTCTGAAGCAATACTCACCGGTGTCTCAGATTTTATTTCAGAATTGAAGCAGCAGCAAGTAAGACTCGCCTTAGCGTCAGCCAGTTTAAACGGGCCTTTCATTTTAGAAAAACTAGGATTAAGGGACAGCTTTGATACGGTCGTTGATCCGAGCAACGTTGCTGCGGGAAAACCGGCACCAGATATTTTTCTCGCCGCTGCAGCTGCATTGAAGCTACAGCCTTCCGAATGTATCGGGATTGAAGACTCCATTGCCGGTCTTCGAGCAATCAAAGACAGTGGCGCCTTCTCAGTTGCAGTAGGAAAAAGTACCGAACTACAAACAGCAGACCTTACGCTTGCAACAACGGCAGAGTTGAAATTAGCTACGATTTGTACAGCCTTTCCACACGAAAAGGAGTGATTTATATGATAGAAACCTATCAAAATCCCATTCTTCGAGGGATGTATCCTGATCCAAGTATCGTCTTGGTAAAGGATACTTACTATATGGTCAACAGCACCTTTGAATATTACCCAGGTATCGCGTTAAGTAAAAGCACTGACCTGTTAAATTGGACGAAAGTTCCCGGAATAGCTGTGACAAAGGACCAAGCAGACCTCTTACAGGCCAAGTCCAATGAAGGAATCTTCGCTGTTTGCATTCGCTATTTCAAGGACCATTTCTATGTCATTACTACGAACTTTGCTGAATTTAAGAACTTTATTATTAGAGGAAGCCTAAATGAACGTGGAGAAATTGTGTGGGAACAAGAACGAATTGAAATAGACATTATGGGAATTGATCCCGATCTTTATCACGAAGATGGACGTACCTATGTCTCCTTCACAGGCTACATCGATGACAAAGGAACAAAAGCGATTCAACAGGTAGAAATTGACCTTCAAACTGGAACAATACTTCGCGGACCAGAAGTGATCAGCTTTGGAACTGGTGGACGTGATGTTGAAGGCCCCCATATCATTAAACGGAACAATACCTATTACTTGCTGGCTGCTGAAGGTGGTACAGGTGTTGGACACATGATTACGATGTTCAAATCAGACAATTTTTGGGGACCTTTCGAAGATTGCCTATCCGTCAATCCAATTTTTACCAATCGTGATCGTGCAAATGAACCCCTGCAAAATATTGGTCATGCCGATCTCTTCCAAGATACTAAAGGAAATTGGTGGCTGACTTGTTTGGGAACTCGTCCAGGCTCGATTGGCTTTAAACAAATTACTAATATGGGAAGAGAAACCTTGCTTTATCCGGTAAACTGGGAGAACGAATGGCCAGAAATCAACAATGGCATCCCTAGTGAAACGGTTGATATGACTCTGTTTCCCAACCATCAACGGGTACTTGTGAATGAACAAAAGATAAGCCCTTTTATTGATTTCTTCGATCAGCCTACGTTAAATCCTGAATGGCTAAGCTTGCGCGATTCGCTTGGTGAAGACCTTTGTTTACAAAATGCAACTCTGACCTTAAAAGGTCGCCAAGTAACGATTGATTCGGGTGGAACCCCCTCTTTTCTAGGAATTAGACAAACAGAACAGGCAGAAAGCTTCTCTGTAGTGATTAATACAGACACCACCTTTGCGAATGGTAAAATTGGGATTTTAAGTTTGATCAATGACAATCACTTTGCTGCAATCTTAGTGGAGGAAAAAGATCAGAACTTTGTTGTATCACGCTATCAAAAAATTGAAGATGTCCTTTTAGAAGAAGAATTAGGAATGCTTACATCAATGCCAGTAACATTCGAATTGATCAATCAGCCAGCTACAAAAAAGTTTGTCGTCACTGATGGCGACAACAGTCTGAGCTTTGAAACGAGCTCTCTACATTTTTCAAACGAAGCAATCGCTGCCCTAAACACAGGAGATATGCAGGGCATTTACGTCTTGGACGATGCGACTCTCGTTGTTGATGAAGTGCGGCGTCAAGCGATTAATGTTGATTTGGAAGAACTAGACATTTAAACATCCTTTTTCTCAGTTACAGGAAGAAGCCAGTTCGGCAGATGTGATCCTTAGCTGATTAATAAAAGAAGTACACCTGCCATTAACCTATCGCAGGTGTACTTCTTTACCTTCATTTTTCCAAAAACCTCACCAAATCCGAATCCCACAAAGTAAAATCATGAAATCCTGCTTGCGGATAAAAATGGATTGCAGCCCTCGGATCGAAGCTTTTTATTTGTTCGATGACTTTCTCTGTCTGTTCAAATAGCGGATCTTCTGCTCCACAGGCAAAATGGATCGGCGGAATCGCCTTTTTCTGATCTAAGAGCTTTTTATATTGGTAAACACAATCATTTTCACTGCCGTAGTCGCCTTTCGAAAAGACTTGTTGATAATGCGTTTCTTTGCGTTCTTTTTTATAAAAGACAAAAGCAGGAGAAAAAGCGCCTATTCGGCTATATAGTTCCGAGTACCGTAACCCGAGTAAAACTGCGCCGTAGCCCCCCATTGAAAAACCAGCGATCTGGACATTGGTTCTAGTAAAATTCAACTGATAAAGAACCTTCATTACTTCATAAAACTCTTTGCCGATGGCTTCACCGTAGTTTTCTCCATCAACATGATCTGTGTAAAAACTATTCTCTGCCGATGGACAAAAAAAAGCCGTGTTGTATTTTTCTGCATACTGAATTAAAGGAACGTTCAGTGCCCATGTATTTTCGTCTGATTCAATCCCGTGTAGCAAGAAAATGACTCGGACTTCTTTAGTAATTTTTTGCGGTAATACGGCAACGTAGGATTTGTTTCTGTGCAATACAGATGAATAATAGGTTCCGTGAATATACATCGTTCATCCCTCTTTACTATTTAGCAGAAAAGACCACGATTCTTCATCACGGCCTTTTCCTTCCTTATTTTCCAGCGATCCCCAAACCACCTAAAATGACTGATACCAATAAGATTCCGATCAATAATTTGGTCGTTGAGACTTTTTTGCTGCGAATCAGCCAGACGACTAACCAAACGAATCCTAGTGGCAGCAAGCCCGGTAAAATCTGATCCAAGATTTCCTGTAAATTCAACTTTTGTCCTGCTAATTTTAGTACCACTGATAATTTGAACGGTACATTCATGAAGGTCATAGCGCCAATCATCATTAATCCGAGCATGCTGCAGCCCTTTGTAATGGAGCGCAGCAAGCCGCTCTCTTGGGCTTCTTGAATATAGCTTGCACCTAATTTATAGCCAACGATACCTCCGTAGTAACGAATAAAGTAAAACGGAATGTGATAGATCAACAGAAATAGAATTGGACCTAATAGATTTCCTTTTTGAGCCAGGCTCATTGCTACACCAGCTGCGATGACACGCAGTGTTCCAACGAAGAAGGAATCACCAAGACCAGCCAGAGGCCCCATCAGACCGACTTTTATCCCATTAACGGACTCATTGATGTTTTCCTGCGGATTTCGAGCATTCTCTTTCTCCATCGAAAGGACAATGCCTTGGATGAAAGGAATGAAGGCATAGTTCGTGTTGAAATACATCATGTTTCTAGCAACTGCACTATAATAATCATCATCATTTTTATAGATTTTTCTGAGTAACGGCATCATCGCCCAGCCAAAACCTGGTCCTTCCAAGCGAACATAGGTCATTTCAGACATTCCGGTCATTTGCCGCCAAAACATGCGGTTCAAGTCCTTTTTTTCATCCTTTTCCAGATCAAATTTCATCATGATAAGAAGTCCTCCATTTCATCACTAAGATTGGTATTCCCAGAGCTGTTCGCAACGACTCGCTGTTTCTTTAATTCATTGAGTTCTTTGGTTTTCTTGAAATCGCTCAGGATGAAGTAAATAGCAACCGCGCCGCCTAATACAGCGATTCCCATCGTATTCATTCCTAGATAAGCTGCCAAGACAAAGCCAATGAAGAAAAATGGCAAGATTTCTTTATCCCACATGGAGCTGATCAGTATGCCCATTCCCAAAGCCGGCAACAACTGAGCCATCACATTTAGCATTTGATTGACCTGTTCAGGCAGATTGCTCATAAAGCTTTCCACCGGCCCTACTCCTAGCTGTAGGACAATGACAGTCATTACAAAATAGACTGCTGGATAGAAAAACATCGCGAAAAAGTGGGCCAAATTGAAATGTTTTTCATTGTGATTGGCAATCGCTCGGTCTTCAAAATCGACAACGAAGTTAAAAATCAAACAAACAAGATTGAATAATAGCACCGCCAATAAACCAACAGGCACGGATAAGGCTACCCCTGTAGTGACTCCCTTACCAGTCAAAATTCCAAAGGCTGTTCCAAAAACTGCCGCCGCTGTAATGTCTGAAGGTACCGAACCGCCAATAGTAAAGGTCCCCATAAACACCGCTTCGATCGCAGCACCAATAATGATTCCTTGGGTCAAATCGCCTAATACTAATCCAACAAGCGGGCCAATCCAGATTGGTCGAGGCATGATATTTAAGAAGCCCCAATCCAACCATTTAACCAACGCCATAATCAAACCAACTAATACTGATTGCATCATTTTCTATTCCCCCTTTTTAAAGTACCGTCTGCATGTCCGTGATCGGCTGGTCAGGCACTAATTGGTATTCCGTGGTAATCCCCAGCGCAATGATTTTTCTTAGCTGCTCCTTGTCTTGCTCGCCTAGAAAAACATTGTCATTTAGCTTCATTCGCTCTTCGCCGTTTTTATTTGCCTTGCCATAATTTCCGATATTGACTTTGGATATCTCTGTGGCATTCTCTGCGACAAACAGGGCATCCTTTGGTGAATTGACAATCACTAGGATACTCAAATCATTGATTCGCGGATCCTGCAATAAAACTTTGGCTTTTTCCTCATTGAGAATAATGACCTTCACCGAATCTGGTGCAGCCATTTTCAAGGTTGATGATAAAATTGGATCAGCAGCGGCCTTTTCGTTGACAACGATGATCCGATCAATTCGTAACTGCTTACTCCAAATCATCGCTACTTGCCCATGGATCAATCGTTCATCAATACGTACCATTTTGATCATTGTGCTTCACTCCTTATTCGTTTTAATGGATTAATTTTTCATTGAAAAATTAGTCTGATTCGAATGCCGTATATCATTCAACTAAACTACTCACACTTGTGATTTACTTAGCTTTTGAAGCTGACTCCCTTCTTAAGTGAACTGCGAAAAGTTGAACTGACATCCTTATTCGTTTTAATGGATTACTTGTTCATTTTATTAAAAGCAAGTACTGTGCCAATTTTTATTATTACAAACCTTGTCATTTCAGCGTTTGATAAAGGAAGAAGTGTCGGATTGAATTCCGACACTTCTTTAGGTTATCCCATCATTTGTTTGACTAATTGATAGACCATGCCATATTCGGCTTGAGGAATAGTGAGGTTATACTTTTTACAAATTTTTTCAAATACCACATCAGAGAACTCGCAGAATTTCTTGAATTCATCAGAATCTTCTACGACAAATTCAGCACTCTCATCCTCTCCCCCAGTCAGGATTCGTTCGATCATCAATGACATGTGTAAAAAGAGATTGATCCGTACAAAGTTGGGAAAGCTGATGCGGTAATAGGCTTCATAAGCCGCAATTACTTCCTCGACCTCGTTGATGATTCGTTCTGGATTCAAGAAATTTAAACGTGCTGAAGCACCCTCTATGGTAAATAATTTAAGGATTTCATTTCCGCATTCCTTGATTGCCTGCTGGCTCATATAGGGCTGCAGACCAGCTAAGGTTTGAGTATCGTTAACAATTTCCTCTACAGAAACAATCGACTGCTTACTGTCTTCGATTTTGGGTGTAGTGATGACCGCGATCGTATTTTTGAAAAAGGTCTCATCAAAGTTTTGACACTTTTCAGCCAATTGCTGATAATCAAAGGTCAGTACTTCCACTTCCTCTGACAGGTAGTTTGTAAAAATATCTCTGATTTTATCTGCTATACCCTGACCGGATAAACAGGCAATCAAAATATTCGGCTTCTGAGAAACGCCTTCAAAATACTGACGTTCTACTTTAAAATCCGCTAAATTTAGCTGCTCTAGCTGACGGGTCGTGATTCCTTGATGCAGTTTCATCCCCACTTCAATTGCTAAAGCGGTCGAAACATTGTTCATGACGATCAGATCGCCACTGACATTTCCTTTAATGCTACTATAGATTTGCTCCAAGGAGCCCATGTCGACCAAAATTACGAGACCTTGACTCGTGTCGACTTTTTTAGTGTAATGCACGATTTCTTTGATGATTTCCTGAGTACTGACTAGTGATGGCATTCCGAAATAATCGAAGACATAATCGCCAATCATTTCATTCGCTGTAGCCGCCAGTGTCTTCGCATTGTTCTGACCATGCATCACGACGATTCCATTTACTTTAGATAGAATTGGGAATTGATTAGCAAGGTACGCTGCCAGAAATATCGAAAACTGCGTGGACAATGGATGTTCTTGATACAGCTCTACTAGTGAGTCTGCTACTTCAAAATACTTACGAAAAACGGTTCGTTCTTCATTTTCAAGGACGATACTCGCTTCCAGCAGATAACCGTGCTGATTGAAGAAGTAGAGCATTTTAGCTATCTTTTGTTGCTGCACCTCAGAAGACAGAAAACCATACTGGTTCAGTTGCTCAGCGATTATTTTTTCAATTTCACGATACCCGAATAAGGTAAAATAATCCTTCATATGTTTTTCTAATTGCATGTCTTCTTCCACCAAGACGTTTTCCAGCAAAAACAGCAGATTATTATGACTTTCAAGAAGCTGATCAAAACGAGAAATCCGATCAATTTCACTCTTCAGCAATCTCAAAGAATCACTTTGATCTGATGAATTATTCTCCGTCTCGGCAGATTTAAAGCTTACATAATGCACCAGTTCTCCTGCATAATTATTTCGCGGAAGTGTGATAACAGCAGTTGATTGCTCAGGTAATTCGTTGGCGACTAAAACTTTGATTCGGTTCTTTAATTGACCAATATTGCCTTCAAATCCGGATTTTGCCAACTCGTCTATGAGATTTTGCGAAACACTCACTTCCCGATTGATTTCCGTCGACTCCTGCTGGAAAAACAAGCGGACTAATTGCAGCCGTTCATTTAATGGCCGTGAAGAGAATTGTGGCAGGACGACTTCATAAGGAATTCTGCGGCGAAAAGTCGTCAGCAAGGTTGAATGTGTATTTTCAGTCGTTGCCATGATCAAGCGGACGCGGGTCTTTCGCCATTTCTCATTCTCTCCTAAGCGTCGAAATTGACCAGAATCAATCAAAAGAAACAGCTTTTCTTGGTTTTCCGCGGTCAGATTATGGACTTCATCTAGAAAAAGATAGCCACCATCGGCTTCATCCAACAGCCCTTTTTTCTCTTGATTGGCTCCGGTAAAAGCACCCGAAACATAGCCAAACAATACCGATGAAAGCAGCTCGGGATTATTCCCATAATCTGCACAATTCAAAACAACAAAGGGCGCAGCTTGTTCAATTTGTCCCTTTTCCTTCGCGTATTCATAAATCATTCGAGCAATAAAGCTTTTCCCCGTTCCGCTAGCGCCATTCAAAATCAATGGCAAGCCATTTGGATACATGACCGTCGCCTTAAACTGACGGACCATGGAACGCAATGAACCGTCATGACCGATTAATACATCAAAAGGATCTGATTCCTGCGGCGCTGTTTCATAAATAAAGGTGGTTGGTTTGCTTTTTATCTTGCGCAGATGTCCTTCTTCAGCTAACCGATTCAGATAGTGACTCACTGTATTTCGGCTGAGCCCTTTATTCTCGGCAATCAGCGAGGCTGTCACAGGTTCGTTTACGAAAGATTCTTTGATATAGTCTAACAAATCATTTTGAACCGACATCCTTCACCACTCCTTCCTGACAAAGATTTTTAGCGTTTGATTTCTCCGCCGGCGGTTAACAATCCCTCCACCTCTTTCACTGTGAATGGATTAAAATCTTCAGTAATCGCGTGTTTCAAGGGCCGCAGCAGCCGAACAATAATCACCATTAGGAGCGATTTCACGGATAAACGCTCCACACTCTTCAACTGACCAGAGCTTGTCCCGATAATTATCTCCAAGCTGCTGCGTACTCCAAATTTCTTAGCTTCTCTAACTAATTGTACCATCAAAGTAGAATGCTTTCGCATCATAGATCACTCTCAACACTCGCAAACCTACTCCTTGCTCAAAATAGTAGGTTCTTAATCCCGTTTGTCGCCAAAAAGTAGATTCGCCCGTACCGGTACCGATAATCGAAGTGTCATCCTTGTTTTCTACGGTCAATTCAGCTATCAATTGATCAACTTAAGATAAGGTGAATGTGATTTCAAGTCCTTTTATTCCACCCTTAGTAAGGCTCCGCATGCTTACTTTCCTTGTCAAGCAAAACCGCCGCGAACCACTACAATTACACTCGCTTGTTCTAACTAAATAAGCTATCAATTTTTTTCATTTTCTCGCCTCTTTTGTATGGTCTTCTAAATAGTTGAAATAATTGAAATCAGCAAAAGAATTGTGCGCATCAAAATCTTGGGCACAGATGCCTACCATCGCACCAGTGAATGCCAGTTTTCCGTTAGCTTTGATATAATCGTCACTCAAACGATCCGCTTCGACGGCTTCACCGATGGGGTGTAATTCTTCCGCACCGATTCCGTAAGAAAATTGCGCTCGATCGCGATCGACTCTTACTGCCAGACGAATTGGTTGATCTGATGGAATAGCCACTCTTTCTGAGCGATATGAAAAATGATTGATCGCATCACTTTCCACTTGAATGACTTTCGACTGTAACCCTTCGTCGTAAGAAACCTGGAGATAATGCCAATTATCCGTATCATAAAACAACACCAGACCAGCCATCTGCTGAAAATTGCGCGGTTCAAATTCCATTTCTGTTTCCACGTTGAAACAAAAATGCTGCCAACGCCGAGCGACTAGTGTTTGCCGGTGCAAGCTTGTAATACTTTGCTCCCCGTATAAACGTAAATAAGCGGGACGTTCAGATAGCGTGATTTTTTCGGATATTTCCGCCAGCGGCTGTCTTAATGTTTTAAAGTAGTTCGGCAGCTTTCCTTCAGAAAAATCACATTGGGAACTGAAATCAAGCTGCTGTTCTACATTCTTTGCGATACTGGGAGCATCAACCTCCAAATCAGGAAACATGGTCCCGTTACTAAGTCTTGGCCAGCCATCGATCCAATCGATTTTCTGGAGTGCCGTTTCTCGACCTAGCGTACAGTTTCCTCGTTCACCTAGTGGTCGAGAACAAATATGAGCAATATACCATTCATCTGGTGTAACCTCGATAAATGACGCATGCCCGCTCTTTTGAAGCGGATTTTCCGGCATGGGTTTAGTCGTCAAAAATGGATGATAAGGTGACAGCTCGTACGGTCCCAGAAGGTTTTTCGCGCGACAAACCGTTGCGGCATGACTATACCCCGTTCCGCCGGCGGCACAGAGCAAATAGTACCACCCATCCTTTTTCAATAGCTGTGGTCCTTCGCATACTCCTAAATCAGTACCAGTGTAAAAATGCTGCCGCTCACCAATCAGCTTCAGTTGTTTGATATCAAATTCCTGAATTACTAAACCGGTAAAATTCGGCTGCTCCAAACGATGATCAAAGAGCATACTCATAATATAGTGCCGACCATCGTCGTCATGGAAAAAGGCTGGGTCAAAGCCGCTGGCCGTCACAAAAGTCGGAGCCCCCCAATCACCTGTGACCTCCTCAGCAGATAAAACATAATTTAGTGTATCTTTAAACGCATTCCCTGTTTTAACATCCGTGATTAGCAGCCAAAAACGACCGTCTGAATAACTAATATGCGGCGCCCAAATACTGCCGGAGTTATAGTTTCCGATCAGATTGGCTTGATCACTTTTTTGAAGTGGATTAGCGATAAGCCGCCAGTTGACTAGATCGGTCGAATGATAGATTTCAACTCCGGGCATCCATTCAAAAGTAGACGTAGCCAGATAATAGTCTTTACCAACTTTCACTACACTAGCATCAGGATGAAAGCCTCGCAGGATCGGATTGATCACCTTATTCATAATTAGCTGCCTCCCTCTAATTGAATCTCTTGTCCGTAAACTTCAAATTCTGTCAACGCTGGAAAGGGCGAGTCATCTGTATGTTTAATCAATTGCTTCAACGTAACCGTCCTCGTTCTTTTAGGCTTGTAAGAGAAATATTGACGGTCATGCACATTGCTCGTTTCCAATAGCAGCTGCTCACCATCGGAGAATTCTAACGTAACCTTCTCCCAATAGCTGTCATGAGGATAGTCTCCCCGCAATACGAGGGCGATTTTATCAGTCAAGATTTCACGGCCAAAATCAATGGTTATCTGGGCATCCTCCTGCTGATTAATCCCCCAAGACTGGTACGGAAATGAGCCATGATCTTCGTTTGCGAGCATGCCGTCAATCGCATTTCGTGCGAAAAAAGTCGAATCATTGCGGGTCTCGACATTGGCAAAAGCATGCGGGTATGCCCCGGAATCCGCCTTCTGATCGTGGGCATTTAATGCCAAATTGCGATGGTTCTCTAGTTCATAAGACTTTGGCTTAAACGCGCGGATATAATGTCGCTCACCACTAAAAATCTTTGGCGAATAGGCTCTGCGCAATTCGGGATCTGTGATAATGGGAAATACCCACTGATTCTCGGTCAAATAAATCAAGCTTGCCGGAAGCGCTTCGTCGACTTGCACCCAAACGAAGCAATTCACTTCGCTAGATTCTAAGACGATTTCTTCTCCATTCGAATACGCGCGCGTTTTATAGGCTAAATAGGTCTCTTCTGCATGAGAACGCTCCTCTACGATATTTCCTTCATTATCAATCAATTTCAGTGTCAGCATTTTCTTCCTCCAGTTCTCTTTCTTCCTCATATATTGTGGAAAAAGGCTTAAGGTTGCCCTTAAGCCTATTTTTTACCAAATCAGAAAATCTGTGTCCAAAAGTCGCAAAATAGCTTCAACAAAATAGTAATCAGCATAAATGATCGGTACTTCTGTCCATTTTTCTTCATGATAACTGCCAGTAGAAAAATCGATCAGCCCATCCTTTTCCATATCCCAGATGGCATATTTTTCTTCTGTTGCATGTAAAATTTTAACTGCGGCATCGATATACAATGCTTTTTCATATTCATCGACATGCTTGGCGATTTCCAAAAAACCACAGGCGGCACACATACCAGCGGAAGTATCAATCATCACCGGTTCTTGTGGCGCTCTAAAATCTACCAACGGAATCCATTCTGTCTTTGCCACTTCAGAAATGAAATAATGCGCGACTTTTTTTGCCGTTTCCAGATAGTCCTTTTTCCCAGTATGGAGATAGCTCAAAGCAAACCCATAGATTGCCCAGGCCTGTCCACGGGACCAAGATGAACCGGAAGCATAACCCTGTCCAGCAGGTGTTTCCACTAGTTCCCCATTGGTGGAATCGAAAACACCGATATGATTGACTGAACCATCGGGTCTGACGATCTGATTCATCACTTTGTTGGCATGATCTTCCGCGATAAAACGAAAGCGTGGATCACCCACTACTTCCTCCGCCCAATAGAGCAACGGGATATTCAGCATGGAATCAATAATTACCCAGCCAGCCCGATCACGGTTCCATGAACGAATGAATTTCCCTCGCGGGTTATAGCGTCCTGCCAAAAGATGTGCCGCATGTAAGCCGCGAGCCTTGGAACGTTCGTTGCCCGTCAAGCGAAAATTTGCCACGGCTGTGTGGAGCCACATAAAACCAACATCATGATGCAGTCCAGTATAGACTTCAAATGCCTTGTCTAAAGCGGCTTCATTTAATTCTGCTGTTTGTTTGTAGATATCCTTTTCCGTTGCATGATACATTTGCCACATCATGCCTGACCAAAAACCATTGGTCCACCAAACCGGATCGGAAGTCCCCAGATCCTCTTCATAACGTCCCGTTGCTTCCTCTGGGATATAAGGAATCTTTCCTCCTTGACGTGTCGCTTCGACAGTCAATTTTTGGTCAATCTTTTCAAATATTTCTTTTGCCCATTGTGTTGTTTCTTCCTTGATCATCTAAATCGCTCCTTCTTGATTATGAGTTCTTGATCTTTCGTTTTAACATGATAAGTGTTTGCTGCCTCAATGAATTGAACCTCGACAGGCGCTTTTTTCTTCGAGCTTCCTGCCACTAGTGTGACGATGGTGTGTTTGCCTCTTGATAGTTCAGTTTTTAAAATTGGGATGCCATTTTTCTCAGGCGAATAAATATTGGTATTTGGACCCTGATTTACGACATCCGGCTGGCGGCTTTCGTTTAAATCCCTGATCAAACTAAAGCCGAAGCGATTCTCTAAATAGCTGCTGAAGGTATAGATCTTTGGTTGATCATACTTGGGATTCCATTCAAAAAGAGGAAATCCGCCTTCGATTGCTTCAACAGTGTATGGAGTGTCAATGACATGGATTCTCAAATGAGTAGCCCCATCGATGGGAACAAGGTAAGTTTCCACCTGCAGCTCGTTCCAAACGAACCACCGACTCCAGCTATAGGTCGGGAAAATCTTTGACGCCGAAATAGTCTGCCTTGATTGGTATTGGTCGTGCCCCTTCATTGAAAAAGCCAAGGTAGAATCAATCGCAAAGGATTCAATATTTTGACTGTCACGAGTCAAGTTGAAGCCAAAATAAGTCGAATAAGCAAACTTCGTATACTTTTCGTTTTGGTGATACATTTTTTGATTCTTGCAATATTGCAGATTACTCAGAGCAATCGTTTGTTCAGCACTTTGAGTAATGTGAAAGCCAGCGTGAGGCTGAACAGTCTGAGTTTTTATAGGCAGATTTTCTTCAAAAACAGACCAAAATAAGTCGTCAGAAGGCAATTCTAATAGAAGGAACGCCTTGAAGGCCCACATGGGTGAAGCAGGCGCATTGTAGTCCTCGGATAGGATCAGATGGTTGTAGCCATACCCGATTGAAAGATTTTTTCCTTTCGGCAGCTGAATAGGCTGCTGCCGCCAAAACCGTAAGTTTCGACCGATGATTCCTTTGATCTCGCCCAAACTCAGATCCGTCTTTTGATAGGCTCCGCTAACGACCAAAGCACTCCAAAAACTGATATGTGCAAAACGATACGTTAAGCTGCGGCCAAAAGGCAACGAACGCCCTTGAGGATCAAACCAATGCTTAAAATCATTTGCGAAAATAACCGCGCGCTTTACATATACTTGCCCTTGAGGATCACTTGAGAAACGACTGTAAAGCAGGCCGTAAAAATGAAATGCAAAGGCCACATAATAATCTCTTTGCTGATTTTCTCCATCGGAATACCAGCCATCTCCTAAATAAAACGATTCGATGCCTTCCTTTGCAACAGCCAAACGTTCCTCAGAGTATGGCAGATCCTGCTCCTTCAAGGCACCGTTGATAAGAATCAAAAAGAAATACCAATTGCCAGTCGGAAACTCGATCTGGTTCAGCTGATTCAGCCATTCAATCAAATAGGTACGCCCCGCCTTACTGAACAACTGTAAAAAAGCTTCCCCGAATTGACCAATCGCGTACCCAAGCACTCCAGCTTCTACCGCAATTTGACGATTTTCAGTCGAAACACGGGGCAATGTCCTTTCTTCGACACATTTTTGAAATTTCTTGATAGCGTCGAAACTTTTCAGCTTATCTATCGAACCGTTGCATGCGGGGATTATTCCCCAAAAAGGCCGCAAAATGCTTTCCAACTGACGAATTTCCTGCAAATAAGAGCCGCCGCTTTGTCTGAGATATTCATCGTCCTTTGGAAGCAGCTCCACCATGTATTCAAACAAATCGCTTTTCGTAAAGACCATTTTTAGAAAAACTCCTCAGTGCTCTCTTGGCAAGCGGGAATGAGTGTCAGTATTTTCATGCCTTCTTTGACACCAGAAATGATCTGTTCGATTGCTTCCGGTGAAGTCGTTTGACCGACGATAATCTCCATTGCAAGCGGCAAGTTGGTTCCGGTAACTAGGACAACGTTCTTCTTGGTTGTTAGCCGCATCGCTGAATTGCATACACTTCCGCCTGCGATATCACCGAGAATTACTGCCTCCGTATCCTCTGTGATCAGGGAATCGATTTTTTGAGCAATCTCATCTGGATGCTCTCCAGGCATCAGGCCGTAGGAAAACAAGTTCTCCTGTGGACCAATGATCATTTCGAGCGCCTTTTTTAAGCCGTGGGCAAATTCATTATGAGATATTAAGAAAAATTTTTTCTTCAAATTTAGTCACTCCTTCAATAGTCTGTTCATTTATATATAAGCAATTGGTGTGCCAATTATCTGTCGAAATTTAGCAGCTTTATTCGTATAAAAAAAAGCCCAACCAAACTTGAGACCTGATTAAGCTCTGTTATAGCCAAAAAATTAATTTTTTTCGATTGATAACGCCAACATTTTTTTGTTAAAATTATGACAGCTCGCCTTACCAATCCGACATAAATATTTGAAAAAACCGAATAATCCTCTTCCTACTTTTTTTCTATAAGAATAATTCAAATTATCGTTATTTATATTTTAAAGACCAAACCTTATTTATTCTATCGATCTTGTCATAAAGGTCATTACCCACAACTTTTATAAACAATAAGCAATAAAGGTATATCCGTTTTGCTATTCAATTATCAAAATATCCGTGTTATCCTATCGCTGTAGACAAAAAATATAACCGCTTGGCGGTAAATTGATAATTGGAGGATAGATTAGATGATGGCTTTAGTTAAGATTGGACAGCGAACCCTTTTTGGAGTAAAGAAAGATAATCTCGCAAAAAGAATTCGTACGTATTATGAACAAACAGGCAATGCGACAGAAGTTGTGGAGTACCTTGTTTCGATTCTTTTGCGCGGTGCTCTTTGTGTCGGAGACCACTCACTTGATCTGCTCGTGAACCTGATCCATCAGATCTTCCTTACCTCAGAACCCAATGATACTTTGCGCCAGCACGCCGTTTACTTCCAGAAATTTTTCAGCGAAGAGCAGTGGCAGACCGTCATCGCACGCCTTTTTCAAAACGAAGCCAATTTTCACAAAGCTACTAAGGAAACTTGTTTATATAACGAACTATTAATCAAAAGAAGTCAGATGAAAGCAGAAGAATCCGAAGAACAGTTCAAAATCGTATCCGTGTTTAAGGATGGCTCCGGGAAAAAGCACACTTGGACTCTGTCTAACACAAAAGAAATCCCGAAAGATTCAGAAAAAGACCAGGCTGAGGTCGCTGAATTATTGAAAATAATGACGACCTTAACGATCTTCGAGACCCCCGCTGGCGTTCGTCGCTTTACGGAATGCATGACCTATAAAAGCAAACGAGTTCGTACCGATGTCGAGTATGAAGTAACCGCAGCTCAACCAAAAGCGGCGAGTTCTGCCCAAATTTCTGCTAAGCCTGCAACAACCAAACAATCGCAAGCTTCTATTAATAATAGAAACAACGCACCTGAAAAAGCCCCAAGTTCAGGATCAGCCAATGTCAGCACGAAAAAAGCACTCGCCACAAATTCGGACACGCTGCTCTCGCTGCCAGAGGAGGCTCCGCCTACTAAGCTAAAAAGCTGCTCCGCCGCACCAAATCCAACTACAACAGAGAAACCACCTGTCACAAAAACAGTCAAGCAGCCTGAACCACTGGATACTCCTACCCTGCGCTATGGCAAAACAGAGGAACAGATTCAGGAAAATCGTGAGGCAAGGAAAAAGAAAAAGAGATTCGAACGGGTCTTGAGCTGGAAAAACAGAAAGAAAAAGTGACGCTTCCTGATGTGCGTCGACTTGTCTAATATCAAAAAAGCTGTGAAGACTAGGTTTATTTAGTATGGACAATTTTCGAGCTGATCCTATACATTTATCAAAAAAGCAGGGAAAAGTGAGTAGCTCACTACCCACTTTTCCCTGCAATATTCAAACTTATTATGGAGTTGCCAAGGTGCACCACTTTTTTCCTAACCTGCAATACCTAAAATCGTCAACGCAAAGGCTAAAACAAAGACCGCAATCAGTGCTCGAACGGGCTTATTGTGTTTGCGCAAGTAGGCAAAGCAAATCATTGTAATCCCAAGCGGTAACAATCCAGGCATGATAGAGTCAAAGACATTCTGCAAATTGAAAACTGTGCCTGATAATTTCGTTTCAAAAGTTGTTTTAAAAGTAACGAATTGTGCCGTCATCGCTCCAGTCATGATTAACCCAAGTACTGCGGAGCCTTTGGTAATCGCCGCAAAAGTTCCTGAACGCATTGCTTCAGAAATAAAGTTGCCTCCGGCCTTATAACCAACTACAGTCGTGAACCAGCGGATCAGCATATTGGGTACATTCATGATCAATAGAAATAGAATCGGTCCTAACATACTGCCTTCTTGACTCAAGCCAAGTGCGACACCAGTTGCCACGACCCGCAGGACAGATAGATAAACCGCATCACCGATACCTGCAAGTGGTCCCATCAACGAAGTCTTTAATGCCGAGATCGCGGTCGTGTCAAATTCTTCTCCGCGGTCCATCATTTCTTTGTTTTCTTCTTCCATCGACAGGTTCAAAGCTCCAATGAAGCCGTTCATCGCAGGAGCAGTATTGAAGAAATCTAAATGCCGACCCATGGCTTCATAAAATTCATCCGTATCTTTTCCGTAGATCTTCTGCAAGAATGGCGCCATCAACCAACCGTAAGTAATTCCTTGTTGCTTCGTATAACTGGTACAGAACATTAAGAACTGATTACGCCAAAACATCTTGGAAACTTTTTTTCGTTCTTCTTTATTCAGTGTCAACATACTATTTTTAGTCATCGAAAAAATCCTCGCTTTCATCTTCAGCAACCGCAGAACCGCTTACCGCTGTATTTGCGGGCTTCTTATTGGCCTTCAATTCAGACATTACGACAAGAGCAGCAATGATAAATCCTACAAAAGCAATTTGTACCAGTGAAAGGATATTCGTAGGTTGCGAAGTAACCACGCCATCCTTAACTTCCATTGTTTTTTGATAGAAGAAAAAGGCACCCATCGCAAAGCCTAGGAAATAGTATGGTGCTAAAGATTTTTGCCATAACATTTTTAGCAGTAGGGCTAAACCAATTGCTGGCAGCATAGTTGAAGCAACGGTCATAGAGCTTTGTACCCAAGTTGGCAGCCATTCGACAAATGCTTTAACGGCATCAGCACCAACTAAGATAACGATGAAGCCTAACAAGAAGTAACATAATTCAAAGCCCCAGAATTGAACTTGCCACAAACGGCTGAATGATTTGTAATTGTGCTCACGAATATGTTTTTCGAAGCGTGGAACCAGCGATGTAATAACCATCTTCATCACCGAATACAAGAGTGTGCCCAACATGGAGATAGGAACGGCTAAAGCAATCGCCACATTTAAATCTGACCCGACGATCATCGCGAAGGCGGCTCCGAAAATCGAACCTAAAGTGATATCTGAAGGCATCACGCCTCCAAGACTGACATTTCCTAAAAAGATAAGTTCAAGTTGCGCACCCATAATGATTCCTTCGGTGGGATGTCCCAATAAAACACCTAATAAAGCCACAATGAAAATTGGACGAGACAGCTGAGTCGAGCCCCACCAGTCTACAAATTTTGCTAAAGCTACTACGAAACCGACAATCAAAGCATTTGCTAACATAAAATTACCCTCCTATTAATGATTTAAGTGATTGAGGAGTGTCATCCGGTAATGGCTGATAATTAAAATCGTAGCCGAGATCAAACACTTGCTTCACTTGATCTTTATCTTCTAGTGACAGATACACGGTCTCAGTAATTTTCTCTTTATCTGACAATGAACCGCCAATTCTACCATAGTTCGCCATATTTAATATTGGCTTCTCATTGAGCTTTGGCAGAAGCTCTAGCACATACTTCGGTTCATTTGTCACAACCAGAATTTTCAATTTCTCCGAGCGGGGATCGTTCAAGATTGTTACTGCTTTTTCCAATGACAGTACGGCTACCTTTACGCCAGCTGGTCCAGCCATTTTCAATGCACTAATTTGAATCTCATTTTTTGCGATCGAGTCACTCACTACAACGATTCTATTTACCCCTAATTGTTTTGACCATTTCACGGCCACTTGACCATGGACGAGCCGATCATCGATTCGAATCATAGAAATCATTTTTATTCCTCCATTTCTTTTTTTGCATTTCACTTTACTATCAGCAATTCCCGTGCCAAATTCAGTCGATTTAATTTTTTTCCTGTTTCCAAGATCATTTTGGTTCATCTTAATTAAGCGTTTTCCTAGTGTGACAAGGTTAAAAAAATTTTATTATGACTATGACATTCGCGCTTATTTTAATAAGAACCTTCGCTGATTGACTCATTTATCTTCTTTTCTTTCTGTCGGTCGATAACTACTTTTGTGGCGGAGCGTTTTTAGAAAAAAACTGAACTCAATCGCTAGCTTTGAGTTCAGTTCACTTTATAAATATCTGATGAGCGCTTTTGCCACACCGGTCTGATCGTTCGTAGCCGTTACCTGATCAGCCACCGCTTTCACATGTTCCTGCGCATTTCCCATCGCGATGCCGATCCCGCTCAATTGTAATAACTCGATGTCATTTTCCTGATCCCCGATCGCAAGTGTGTCCGATAAAGGTATTCCCAAGTTGTCACATAAAAATTGAAGCGCCGTGCCTTTGTTGACACCTTCTGGAACATATTCAATATAGTGTGTGTCCGAAAAAATCGTAGGCAGGCCCGCTGCTTCTAGCCGCTTCTTTAGCCGCAGCAACCTGCCACGATCCTGATTCGTAAAAGCTAACTTCAAATAGTGAACAGCAGCATCCGCGATTTTTCCCTGCATTTCTTCCGCCGTCAGACGTCTAAGATCTGCTCGTTTAATCAAGAATTCTTGCACAAGCTCTGCCTGATCTTCTGCAACAACACGGTCACTGCCCGTTTGGTTACTGGCAACAAACGTGACTTTCTCTTCTTGTGCGATCTCAAAAGCCTTCTGCACATTTGACTTTTTTAGCTGCGAACTACGAAGGATTTTCAATTCTTCTTTTGTTTTTTGAGCAATAAACGTGCCATTCAAAGCTAAGATATAACCCTCCAGCTGCATCTCATCAAGCATTTCGACAGCTGAAACAACACTTCGCCCCGTCGCTAGGACAAGCTTCATTCCTTGCTGCTGAGCTCGTCGTAAAATTCGTGTATTTTCCTCTAGTAGTTGATGCTGACTGTTCAACAATGTTCCATCTAAATCAATAGCTGCTAATTTCATCTAAGGCCTCCAAATCTAGCAATCAAAAATGATGTCATACAAATAATTCAACTCATATTCACTAATCTCAATATTGTAGGCTGACTCCAAAATCTCCAACGATTCAGACAGAATCATTAATTTACGATCCTGAGGTCGGGTCTCCCCGCTGTAATGAGTCACCTCTTGATTTCGGATCAGGCGTTCAACCAAGCCTGCGATGTGGACATACAAGATGGCCTTTTTACTGTTGGTCAGCGTAAATTTTGCATGGCGTTCAAAGCGATCCATCACCTCATCAATGTAGGAGATGACGCGCTTCACATCTAAGATCGTTACTGCTGAAATCAAACGTTCGATCGATAGATTCCGTACCAAGTTATTATTGATCGTCTTTCTGATCTGCTCATCCTTGACCTCCGAAAAAATTCTGTCGATCATTTCCTGTCCGTGTCCAGAAATCAAGTCTTCTAGAGCGACATACGGGATATCGGCCACTCCTGGATCGGCGGTACCAACGATCCCCTGCACTTCATACATCTTAAAGAGTGAATTCTCTCGTCCGTATTTCTTTAAATAGTGATAATCAACCGCCTCCACATGGAAGCCCGTCTCTTCAGGAATACTAGATTGTAAAAATTCCTTCAATTGCTGGGCGGCGCCCAATCCCGTTTGACAGACGGTAACGATCATTAACTCTTGCTCTTTTGCCGGATACGTCATTTTGTATTCAAACGGCATATGATCGGCGATCTTTTCTGCGATGATTTCTAAATCCGTTTTTTTCTTCAGCATTTCGCCGACAAATAAGGCTTGCTGCGTCGTCACATTGTTCATGATCAAGAGCGGACCGGATAATTGCTCCATACTATCCGCTAAAAACATCAAAGAGCCCATATCCGCTAAGATCACCAGTCCTTTTGAGCAATCGTTGCTTTTAATGTAATGATTCATATACTCTTTGACTTTTTCTAAAGAAACATTGAAGGGCATGTCGAAAGAATCAAAAAGGTGTTCATCCATAAAGCGGTTGACCACATCCGCGATGCTGCTGGCAGTCGAGAAACCATGGGCAAGAATCACGCCGCGAACTTCTGGCTTTTTCACCTCGAGGTCTAATCCCTTTAAGTAGAAGGTTAATAAAACTTTTTCTGAATCCGTCAAGGTAACGTCCAGTTTTGATTCCAACAGTTCTAATAATGCATTCAATAATTTTGATTCCATCAGCAAATTGATCGAAATGAACTCTTTGATCTCTTCTAGCTGCTTCTGAGACAATTTGGGAATATCAAAAATAAAACTGCTGCGCTTGTACAAATAGCTGGTCAATGCGACAATCGAATTCCCCCGCATCTTGATGAAAAAGCTGGATTCAAGGAAGTTTACCAGCTCTTTTACCGTATTTCTCAAAAGCTTCAATGTGTTTTTTTCTTCATTATCCTCATAGACCAGCATCTCAACGACCGTCGTTGCTTCTCTGGATAACTGTTGAACCAAGTATTCCTCAGTCACTTCCTCTATCTGATATTGCTGGAACAGCTTTTCAAATACCTTGAAAATGCCATTGATCATCAGACTCTCCGCAGTATCAGTATGGATAAAATCCGTAATCTGACTTTCAGGTGAGACCAAAAGATCCGTATCTTCAATATTGTCGATCTCCTTCAGTGATAAGAAACGCGACATCAAACTCTCTTCTAGAGACTCCGCGCTGATAATCACCTGTTTCTGATTGTTCTGTCGACCGTATGCGCCAGCGCAAATAATCTTAATCAGATTTTTAAGCTCCCCCACATTATCTCTGTAGTTGAGAGACATTAAACGATTCATGATCCAAGGAGTGACAATAATCTCCTTGTTGAACTTGCGACTCTCCTGAATCAAAAAGGTATAAATGTACTCTGAAATTTCTTGACTTGTTCGTTCCTGCAGCGAAGGAATATTGATCGTGATGGGGATGCGCCGGACGAAGGTTCGCAAAAAATTATCCTGAATATCCTCGGTCGTAGCAAAAATCAGCCGGACCTTTGATTTACGGAGTTTGTTGTTTTCCCCCATCCGAGAAAAATGCTGATTATCAATAAAGGTGAAAAGTTTTTCCTGACTTTCAGGCGATAGTCGATGGCATTCATCTAAAAACAAAACGCCTTGATCAGCGGCTTCAAGCAGACCAACCTGATTTTCCTCCGCCCCAGTAAAAGCTCCTTTTTTATAGCCAAATAGAATACTGCTCAACAATTCCTCGTTATGATAATACTGTGCGCAATTTAGTTCTAAAAAAGGCGCTTCCGGCTCCACTAATCCCTGTTCGACACAAAATTCATAGGTTTTCCGCGCCAAGAGACTTTTTCCGACTCCGGTATCGCCATGAAACATGATTGGCAGGCCTGTTCCCGGATAATAGACAGAGGCTTTTATTTGGTCGACCACCATTTGCAGACTGGAATGCGCCCCAATCACCGAGGAAAAAACTTCGCTGTTTTTACTGTCATTATTCCGCTTCTCATCTAATAACTGACTGAACCCATCATAGACAGCCTGCTGCGGTTCAAAAAATCGTTCTTCAAACGTTGCTTTATGATAGAACAAAGCAGGTCGGCTTTTTACTTTGATCGCCAGACCTTCCTTAATAAATTCATTCAAATACTGGCTGGTCGTATTGCGCTGAATACCAACCATTTCAGAAATTCCCTCTGCTGTTAGATACTCCTCTGGCGCGATTTTTTCAACAGCCTCAGTATTCGCTGCTAAAATTGCTAAAACTTTGTTTTTCGACATTTCATTCACATCCTTTCTTGTGAAAAAGAATATAACTTCATATACTAGTATAGTAAAATTTTTTCGACACTTCTACCAATTATCAAGTTTGTGTCGAAACCATCTCGTCTTTCTACGAAATAAAAAATATAAAATGAGCAGCACTCATAGTATCGAGGCTGCTCTCCACATTTTATTCCGGCTGTTTCCCGATGTATGCTAAGATGCCGCCGTCGACATAAAGAATGTGACCATTTACGAAATCTGATGCCGCCGAAGCAAGAAAGACTGCTGGACCGGCTAAATCACTGGTTTCGCCCCAGCGCGCTGCTGGTGTTTTTGATACGATAAATTGATCGAATGGATGGCGAGAACCATCGGCTTGGCGTTCTCTCAAGGGTGCGGTTTGTGGTGTTGCGATATAGCCTGGACCGATTCCGTTACACTGGATATTGGCCTCGCCAAACTCAGAGCAGATATTTTTCGTTAGCATTTTCAAGCCGCCTTTAGCAGCTGCGTAGCCAGCTACGGTTTCCCGTCCCAGCTCACTCATCATTGAGCAAATATTGATGATCTTCCCCTGCCCCTTCTTGATCATGGATGGTAGCACTGCCTTAGAAACGATAAATGGAGCGTTCAAATCCACGTCGACGACTTGACGAAAATCTTCTGCGGACATATCTAGCATCGGGATCCGTTTGATGATGCCGGCATTATTGACTAAAATATCAATCACACCGACTTCTTCTTCAATCTGTTTGACCATCGCTGCAACGGCTTCTTCATTTGTTACGTCACAGACATAGCCATGAGCCGTGATTCCTTCTTTTTGATAATTCGCCAACCCTTTGTCTACTGATGCTTGATCTAAATTATTAAACACGATCGTTGCTCCTGCAGCCGCCAGCGATCTGGCGATTTCGAAACCAATGCCATAAACCGCTCCTGTCACTAGTGCAATCTTGCCATCTAAACGAAACATATCCATGTTAAATTCCATCTTCGTTCCTCATTTCTATTTTTATTTCAATTCATCCATTGCGACCATATCCATGTCTGTATAAGTAATATTTTCTCCGCACATCGCCCAGATAAAGGAATAATTACTGGTTCCGATACCAGAGTGAATCGACCAGCTTGGTGAGATGACCGCTTGTTCTTGATCTACTACTAAATGCTTCGTTTCATCAGGCTTGCCCATCATATGAAAGACGCGCGTATCTTCGTTGGCGTAATCAAAATAAACATATGCCTCCATCCGGCGTTCATGAGTGTGACATGGCATCGTATTCCATGCACTGCCAGGTTCTAAGATCGTATAACCCATTTGCAGCTGACAGCTTTCACAAACATTTGGATGGATATACTGATATATTTTTCGTTCATTCAACGTTTCGCCGTCGCCTGTTTCCATCGGCTGGATCTGATCAATGCTGATTTTCACATTTGGGTACTTCTTGTGAGCAGGGACAGAGCTAACATAGAACTTCGCAGGATTGGCCGGATCATCAGAAGAAAACACGACCCGCTTCGTCTCTTTTCCGATATAGTAGCCATCCTGTTTTTTCATCAGTTCTTTTTGTCCGTCGATTTCAATCGTTCCTGAACCACCAATATTGATCACACCCAGCTCACGACGTTCTAAAAAGTAATCTACACCTAATTCCGTGCTTAAAATGATCTCCAAAGCTTCATTCGTCGGTGTGACTCCACCAAAAATCATCCGGTCATTGTGGGTATAGGTCAAAGCTATTTCACCCTACACAAAAACTTTCTCTACTAAAAATTCACGACGCAAGTCTTCTGTCGAATAGTTTCTGATATCCTCAGGGCTATGGGTATAGCGTGTTTCCATATTTTGCATCCTTACAACACTCCTTCTTTATTCGTTCACTTTATATGAAGCAAGATTCATGCCACAATCTGTCGAATTAAACTAAATCCACTAGTAAGGAACATCCCATGAAGCCGTTTGAAAAAGCTATTCGACACTTGCCAGATGTTTCCTTTAATAAAATGTTTTGCGTCTCAATTCCGCAGGTCTTTGTAATCTTCTTAAGTTCAAAAGGCAATTCAATCTCATCTTGATCAAAATTATGAATGACGATCAAGGCCTTTTTCTGATGAAAACGCAGCACGATCTGACAGCCGTTTGGTTCACCATAGGAAAGAACCTCATCTCGAAAAATCTTTGTTTTCCCCTGCTTAATCAACGGCTTCGCTTCCTCGTAAAAGGTCATGCAGTCATCGATCACCTGCCATTGAGTAGAAGACAGCTCATTGATATCACCCGACAGACACATCCGTCCCAGAAAAGTACCGGTCATTGAATAATAAAGCCGCTGCAGCGAATCTTGTTTTCTGAATACCGCCCAGATCAGGCTTTGTCTTGGAGACATCAAATGGTGCAGGTTCGCCGCAACGATCGGAATACAGACTGCTTCATGGGCATCCGAAAAACTGGAGAGATCCGTCAGTTCCATCATGGAGTGCTCCAGACGATGTCCGCCAGAAGAACAGTTTTCGATGATTAAATCAGGCAGCTGGCTTTGAATCTCGCGAATAAAGTCTTGACTTGCTTCGACTTGCTGCCGACAGGCTTCACCTAGGGATTCTTCTCCATCAAATCCGATCCCAAAGTTTTCATTGTAATCGATCTTCAAATAGCCGATCTCATTTTCTTTGAGAAAGCGAATGACCTTTTCTCCTAGATAATTTTTCACCCAGGGGTCGCGCATATCCCAAAAACGCCGGCTGCCAACCGTTAGTGGATACCCATCTTTTTCCAACAGATGCTCCAAGAAGCTGCTGGCGATTGATTCACTACCGACTGTTTCGATTTCAAACCAGATTCCGGGGATCATCTGATTTTTCTTGATCGTATCAACAACAGACTTCAGACCATTAGGAAACTGCTCCTGATTGACTTGCCAATCGCCATGACTCTTCTCCCATCCGTGCTCATTTGTATACCAGCCCGCATCAATAACGTAATATTGGATATTTTTATCTTTTAAAGCATTTAAGTTTTCTAGTATAGAAGCTTCAGTCGGATGGCCCCACGTCGTACAAAATTCATTAAATTGAACCGCAAGCTCAGCCTCACTTGGATGTTGTTTTCCGTCAACTGCTGCCTCCAGTCTTTCTGTTAATCACTGAGAAGCTGATTCTTCATCTCCTTGAGTAACTGTAAGATAAGCCTTCGGTGAGCTAAATGATGCGCCCGGCTGAACCCGTTTGAGCCAATGGCCATAATCCCGATCCGCCAAGCCCCCTGCCAGACACAGATCTTCATCTAAACGATAAGCTTCGATCTGCCACGAACCAGGCTGAGCGATGCAGGCCGACCAGGTCACATTTTTTTGCTGATCATGGACAGCTACGTACGGGAACCAGCCGCTCACTGGCATTGATCCCACTTGTCCGAACTTCTCTAAACCGACACCAGACGGTTTCCAAGATGGCTCCAGCTGCAGCTCTTCAATCAGCTTTGTCATTTGGCGACCTTCAAAACTCCATTTACTCTGATACCTCGTTAGACTCAAATTTCCGATCGGATTTTCCTCATGAAATGGACTCAAATTACTCAAGGAAAAACTAGCCAGCATTTCAAGCGTTTGCGTTTTTCCTGAACGATTCTCGAAAGTAACAAAGGTTTCGATCACAGAAGCGCCATCCTGCCAGACAACATGATGGATATAATGATTTCCTTTATCATCAATCAAACGAGTTTGAATCTCTTTTTCGAACTTGTTCGTATGGACTTCTTGATCCAAAAGTTCAAGTTTTTTAACCGTCTGATTGTTGCGCATCGTTTTTCCTGTGCAAAAGCCCTTAGGATAGTCGTCACCAAGAAGTTTTACTTGGACGAGAGAATCATATTTGATTTTTTTGGGTAAAGTGACCTCTTTTTGCAGAGCTTCAGGTACCAAGATCCATTCCACCGATTCCGGTGTTTGATAGTATTCAATGACCATATCGCCAAAAGTGAACGTGCTGATTTTTTTCATTTTAGTATTCCCTCCATTCACTTTTATGTAAGCAAGTTCCATACCAGAATCTGTCGAAAAAAGCTGCTTCAAAGAAGAACATCCTTTGAAGCAGCTTTTTAAAATTATACGATGCCTAATACCGCGCACCCTGCCACGATGACAACATAGACTAAAATCAATTTGATCGCAGAAATATTCTTCTTTCGCAGCAAATAATATCCCAGAAGGACTAAGCAAATCGGAAGGATATTTGGAAAGATTCCATCGAGTATCTCTTGAAAATTGACTTCATTCATTTTGGATTTATAGGAAAGGGTCAAGTTGAAGTTGACAAATTGCGCAGTGACAGCTCCCATGACTGTTAATCCCAAAACCGCCATCGCCGATTGGATTTTTTCCATCGTATCTCCTAAAACTGATTGAAAGGCTTCTTTACCAAGCTTCAACCCTTGGTAAAAGGTAAAACGGGTGACGAATAATTGCAATGTGAAAACGGTCAAAACTACGAAGATCGCACCCAAAGGACTGCCGCCTGTTGATAGACCGATAGCAACACTGAAAACGATGGGATAAAGGGTTGCTTGAAATAATGAGTCGCCGATTCCTGCTACTGGCCCCATCATTCCTACCTTCAAATTCTCGATCATTTCGTCCGAGATATCTCCTCCATTGGCCTTTTCAATTTCCATCGAAGCGACGATTCCATTAATTAATCCGCCTAGATAAGGATGTGTGTTAAAAAAAGTCGTGTGACGTTTTATACTGGCTACTTGCTTTTCCTTATCATCCTTATATAATTCTTTGAACAGCGGAATCATACTCATCGCAAAACCCGGTGCTTCTAAACGTTCAAAACCAAAAACTCCCAAACAGTATTTAAACCACGTCCACCAAGTTTTATCCAATGTTTTTTTTGACACTTGAATATCTTTTATAGAATTCTCCATTAAAGTACAGCCTCCTCATCATTCATATCGTCAAAGGTATCTGAAGAGTTAGAATTACTTGATGTATTTCCATTATTGTTAGATAACATATAGAAGATTACCGCTAGACACCCTGCCACAACTGCTACCGTCACCATGTTCATTTTTGACGAGATCATAATGATGCCTAATAAAAAGAAGGCGAACATTTTCTTATCCTTCACTGTATTTGATAATAAGATTGCGATCCCGACTGCTGGCAGAACCCCACCCAGTACAGACATGATATGAAGAATAATTTCTGGAATGCTATTTAAGAAATTTTGGGCGAAGGTCGCGCCTAACAGGACCGTCACTAGTGTGATTCCAAATCGCATAGTAAAGGAAGTCAGCATCGGACCAAAAATATAGACACGTCTCATGCCTTCGATATTTCCTTTCGCTAGTTGACGATCGGCCATTGCGTTAAAAACAGACATAAACGTTTCATATGCAGTAAACAAAGCCGCACCTAGCACCCCGATCGTTGTCGCCAATGTCACCGCAACCGTCGTATCTGCCCCGGCGATCATTGCCAAAGCTATGGAAGGATACGAAACAAAAGACATATCTGCTGCCGCAACTCCACCAGCCACTACATTTCCTAAATACATGGCTTGAATCGCTGCACCTATTGCTACACCTGTACCCAAATCACCAAGAATAAGTCCAATAATCGCTCCACCAACAATGGGGCGAGCCAGCATATCCGAAAGTGCCAATCCTAAAGGCTGAGGATTCTCTATACTTCCTAACCAACAGGCAATACCAATCATTATTGCTTGAAAAACCGAAACATCCATTCTTCATCTTCCTTTCTAATACTCAGCGCCCGCATCATTTGGTGTTAATTGAAATTTCAATTTCAATTGCTTTTCTTTTAAATAATCAGCCGCTTTGATTTCCTGCTCGCTGAAGTAAATGTTGTTATACATTTTCTTGGTTTCAGGGCGATTGCTGACATTCCCAATAATTACTTCTTCGCCAAAATCAACCTCCGCTTTCTTTAACTCCGCCAGAAAAGAAATTGATTTTGCAATTAGATAATACTTTTTATCACTCGCTGCTGCTTCAGGAATTTTTTTCTTAGCCTGTTCAACTGTAAAAATGAACACATTTTTTCCCATCTTCTTGCCTGCGTCTTTAAAAACTGATTTGATGAAATTATCCTGACCAAGCTGATCATCAACCACCAATATGATACCGTCCCCTTGGCGTACTTTTGACCAATACAAAACAACTTGACCATGAATCAGCCGATCATCCACACGTACTAAAGTAAAACTCATAATTATTCCTCCTATAATTCACTATCCTCTTCCGCTGAATCTACAGGTTCAAATAACGCCACCGAATGAACCTGTTCGTTAACCGTCTCCCTGACAAGTGTCTCGAAATCGTCATAATTTTCAGGTGCTAGAACAAAAGCCAATAACGTAGGTAAATTCATACCAGAAACTAATTTAATATTCTGCTCGGTCGAAATTAAACGATAAGCTTGTAGGAATGGTGTAGCATTGACTAGATCTGCAAGTATCAGAATATCTTCATAGTCATCTTTCATCTTGTTTATAAGCAGACTTAGTTCTCTTTCAAAGGGAACAATTCCCTCCTCAGTCAGCGCCAAGGCACGGACTTTTTCTTGTTTACCAGTGATCATTTCACAAGATTCCTTCATTCCCTGTGCCATAGTGCCGTGACTGACTAAAATAATTCCTAACATTCTCCAACTCCTCCTTTAATCAGGTTTATTCTTGCTTTTCCCCAGAAAACTTCATGGTAGTCATTCCCTCAAGCTCGATCGTTTGGTCAGAACCAATTTTAATCCGTGTCGGTCTTCTGAAATCTACCTGCTCAAAATCCAAATGAATTCCTTTATCAATTTGCAGGAAAGCCTCTTTTGATTCAAAATCGATTGCCACATTTTTCAAAGCCAGTGTGGCCTTTTCACCATTTCCTTTAAACAATGATGTATGTCTAATTCCTGCAATAGAAACATTTTCTAAGGTCAAATCTCTTAGCGGTCGGTTGTTTTGAATCATTTCTACTTTTCCATGATCGTAGGCCAAAAGTCTGTCTGCATCCTTGATCATACAGTCCATAAGTTTAATATCATGGGCATCGTTGCGAATAGTGTCTGGTCTGATGGCGTAATATTTGAAAATTGCATGGGTATAGTAGGTGTCCTCAGATAAATGCGGATATCTTCCCGGTCCACTAAAAATACAATTCTTGAAGAGCAAATGCTCGCCGCCGATCCGCATGCCATTGCACGCTGTGTTCAAATAGCAATGATCGACCATCAGATTTCTAATATCATATCCAGCAAAACAATCGTCCCCACATTCCAATCGGCAATCAGTGACACTTATTTCTTCTGAGTGGTGCAGGTTAAATCCATCATGCCCAGCCTTAATTACTACATTATTAATCACTACATTGCGACATCCATCTAACGTGTGGCTCCAGTTCGCGCTATTTTCAAAACAATAGCCTTCCAAATGCAGGTGATCCACTTTTGACATAATGATCCCCATCGGACCGCGAAATTTCTCCTCACCATTTTCATCAAAGGTATCTTGTCCATTAATTACCGAACCCGGTTCACCGATAATTTTGATGTTCTCCGCTTCAAAAGCAGTAATCAATGCGTAAAAATAGTACTCCGGTAAATTCCAAATTTCTCGATAATAAGGATCAGCCAAGTACTGAATTGTAGATGGAACTTTAAAATCACTGTAATCATCCAGACATTTACTGCCTAACAAAATTGCCCCTGCTTGCAGACGCAGTGTGATGTCAGAGTACAACCGCAAGGAGCCAATCACAAATGTCCCAGCAGGTATGATCACTTCTCCCCCGCCAGATATTCGACAGGCATCAATACAGTTTTGGATCAGCTTGGTTTGAATCTTTTTAGTATCTGAAATTGCTCCAAAATCGGTTATATCAAATCTTTTTCTTTCTTGTTCCATTGGTCAGCTCCCTATTCCTCTACTGAAAATCTCAAAGCATATTGAAAAAGCGCAACTTTTACTACCTCGGTTTCAATCATTCATATTCAGTTTGCGCTTACAAGTCTATTCTATTAGTATCACCATTGAATAGTAACTGACGAAACGATATAATTAGTGTCAGAATGTTACCTTTTGAAAAGGAGAAAAAATGATTTTTGAGATTGATCTAAACAAACCGATTTTTTTCTTATGGGGCGGGCTTTTTGCTAATAACCAAGATCATCTATGGCGACATAAGATAACCGAACACTCCGAAAATTTTGAAGTAATCATAGCGGTCAAAAATAATTTGACACTAAATATCAATGGCGAGGATCATTTAATAAAAGAAAATGATTTTTTTCTCGTCCCGCCAAACGCAACAATCAAACCTGCTTTAACGATCGATTACGAGCTGAGTTTTTACTGGTTTCACTTTATGGCTTCTTATAAATTGATCACTCATGATGATGAAAAATTACAAACAGGCATACAGGATATCGCCTCTTTAAAATCACCGACTAACTTAAATAATTCCGTGCTCCTGCCAAGGAATTTTTCACTAACTTATCCTGAGAGAATCACAGTCCTGATCAACCAGCTGCTAAATAATGAAAAAATCTATCAATATACTCAAAGAAGCAATGATTTCTACTTAACCCTTTTGCTGATAGCAATCTGCGATGATTACTTAAAATACTTATCACAAAACGCAAAAAACAAAGTAAAGAAAACCGCCCTGATCGCCGAATGGATCCGAGTAAACATCTCCAGTGAACTGAACCTGCTCACAATTGCCGACCATTTTGGACTGAATCCAAACTATCTCAGCCGACTTTTTAAAAAGGAACAGGGTCTAGGAGTAAAAGAATATATTTTGAAAATCAAACTCGACTACGCCAAGAGACTCCTCACAACAACGACCCTATCTATCAATGAAATCTCGGAGCAATCATTTTTTTATGATTCAAAACATTTTATGCGTTTATTCAAACAAAAAAATGGTGTGACGCCTTCACAATATCGTGAAGAAAACTCCCACACCAATTTGAACTCCAGTATGATGGATCCCTCTTCTCCGCTGCCAAAGCAATTAGGCAACGAAGCATTAAAACAATTGCTTTTTGAAATAATGAAAGATAATCATGAGTAGAATTGAATCCTCAAAAAAAGAAGCACTCGGCTTCTTTTTTTGACTAATTTATTTTTACATACAGATGATAGGGTTCATGATTGATTTGATTTAGCGGCAGTAATTGAAGCTCCTTCAATTGATAACCATCCGCTGTCTTTGTTAACTTTTCTAGATCGGATGAATCAATAGAAATAAACTCTTTCTCTGCTGATTTGATTGCTAAGATATCCTTACCATAGGCGATTGACCCTAAGCTTGGTTCGTCGTTGGCTACAATAAATCTTAGTTTTGGTTGATAGGTAATACGAATTTCTTCATCTAGCTCTGTAAGTTCAAACTCAAGGTAGCCAGTAGTTATTGCTGGAAAGGAGACTATTCCATTGATAGTAATTTGGTCAAAAACGGCCCATTCTGGTACTCGAACTTTTAGATTAAATGCTCGTCTTCCTTTCCAAGCTAAAACAATTTCATTTTCTGAAACAGTCTGATAAATTGTAATCTCTTTTTCAGGCCACCTTACTTCGCTTGGGTAAAAAAGATTTACATAGGCAGTAGTCGCTGAAAAGGCGAAAATATCTTTTTGGAATCTTAGCAAGCTTTCCAGCCCTGTTCCATGGCAACAAGTGTTTTCATCCGTATCAAATTGTTTTTGCGCTCCTGGCGAACTCGGCATGAAATAGGTCGTTCCACCATCACACTCATGGCTTGCCGCAGATAATAAGTGATTATGCAGAACATTGTCATAATAATCGAAATATCTAGCTTGTGGCGAAAGGTCAAAAAGCTTTCTAGTCAATTTCAAAAGATTGTAACTGGCACAGCTTTCCGCAGATTTGGTAGTCAAAAAATGAGCGATTGCGTCAGATGGTTTAAACATTTCTGTTTCCCCAACACCACCGATGGAATAAGAATGGTGTTGCGTTACCATTTCCCAAAAATTTTGAGCAATCAATAAGTACCTTTCGTCTCCTGTCTCCTCATAGATATCTAAAGCACCAATAATTTGTGGGATATGTTGATTGGCATGAACACCATCAAGAGTGTCAAAATTCTCTTTCATCGGTATAAATAGTTTATCATTCTCAAACAACAGCCCAGCGCTTAAATACCTTTTATCGTCTGTGAAATGATAAAGACGCATCAATGCTGAGATCATTCCGCCAAATTCACCTGCGATATAGATTGACCACATTTGATTCAATTGTTGCGAATCTAGTTTTGACAAACGCTCATAGGTCCAATCTCCGATTTTTTTAGCAATTTCCAGAGCTTGTTCCGATTCAGCAAATTCATAACTATCTAAGCACCCTTGAAATAATTTATCCAATGTGTAGTAAGGCGCCCATATAGTTGGATAAGTCGTATAGACTTCCAATAAATCAAATTGCTTTTCTGAATATGCACTCAAAAATCCTCGATGCATCCCTAGTCTTTCAAGCGCATTTTGACATTCAGACAGATTGGAGATTAAGTAATCAACCTGTTTGAAGAAAGATTCCTCTTGAGTAGAATACGCTGCCAGTGACAATGCAGAAAGATAATGTCCTGTTGTATGCCCTTTTAAATTACATTCGGGTGCATCCCAGCCTGTCATTGGACCAGCACCTTCTGTAGGCAACTGTGCCACCTCACGGAAACTATACAATAATTGGTCCAATGAAAGTCCCTTCAAATGTTCAAGCATATTGAGCGAGGCCTGCTTGAAGCTTGAATTCTCTGTCAATTGCGTGGACAATGGCTTTGTAACTTTTTTTGGTGCTTTGCCTTTTTTAGAAGAGGCAATAATTTTAAGAAGAACCGTTTGCCCCGTTTCCTTTACCTTCCCTCTAAGAACCTGCTCACTTTTTGATTTATCAAGTTTATTCAGCCACTCGACTTCTGCTGTTGAGTAGTTCCCATTATCCAAAAATACAGCACAAACTGTCGGCAAGTGTTTTTCTGCTTCTTTTAAGCTGATTACCATATTTTCTGTTTTAATAATTTTTGTTTTTGGGACCTCTTCTAAAACGGTCGCAGTATATTTTTTCTGCTGAATATCATCACCAAGCTTCGCTGTAACAGTCAATTCAACTTCACGATTGCCCACACCAAAAGTAGGTCGAGTTACTTTTCCATTATGTGAAATAAAGAGAATTTCATTAGATGACCAAGAAAATGTGGTCCCTCGTTTTCCTGTTTCTGGTAATTCTAAGTCACAATCAACAGTTGCTAAATTCCCCAAATAGATTTCTTTTAAATCGGCTTCTAATGTTTCATTTATCGTTGTATTTATCGTCATTTACACGCTCTCCTCCACATGACTCTCTACGATATCAAATTCGTTTTTCTCGAAACGTTGCTCTTTTATCCAGTTCTTTCCTTCTACTAAACGAGCAATCACCATCGAGATAGCCGGATCTGAGGTTACATTGATCATCGTGCAGAATGGATCAGTCAAAGTTCCCATAATCACGATTAAGGGCACTGCTTCCGTTGGAAACCCAAACGCGGTACAAATGAACAATTCTCCGATAAAACCGCCGCTTGGGATCGTACCTACGATAATTCCGCTAATCACACCAACAAAGATTGCCATCCCCATTTCTTGAATACCAAAATTTCGCTGATAAATCGCGAATAGAAACGCAATTTTCATAATTTGGACACTTACCACACCATTCTTATGAGTACTGCCTCCCAAAGGAATCACAATATCGCAAATGTCTCTAGGAATCCCCATCTTCTCACTAGCAATAAGATTTACTGGGATACACGCTGTCGAACTACACGTTCCCATCGCTGTTGTCATTGGTAACGTAATATTTTTCCAATAAGCCTTTAAGCCTTCTTTTCCGCCGCCCCAATAAGTGTAAGCAGAGGAAGTGATAATGAAGAACAGAATACAGAAAACAACATAGATAACTGACAAACGAGCAATGGATGAAACGACCTGTCCTCCCATTTGACCGATCATTGAAGCAAAGTAGCAGGCGATTCCGATTGGTGCTAACTTCATAACCATAGCTACCATGCCGCTAAATACATCGGTCATTCCATTTAAAAAGTTTTTAATCATCAAACCTTTTTCGTTCAAGAGACTTGTACCGATCCCAAACATAATAGAGAAAATGATCAATGCTAGCATATTGTCTTTAGAGAGCAGCATAGAAAAATCAGATACCGTAAACATATTGACTAAATTCAATTCAGCTTTCAAATCCTCTGAGCTTCCAGGTAGCTTAATCGGTTGTCCATTCGTTGTAGGAAAGATCGTAGTCGTTAGTAATGCTAACAAACAAGTGATGATTCCAGATACGATGACAACAGCTAAGAATATTAATAAGATTTTTTTCAACTTACCAACGTTTTCCATGTTTGCGATCGAACTTGAGATTGAAAAAAAGACAATCGGAACAATCAGGCAAAAAACTAAATTAAGAAAAACATCAGCGACTGGCTTTACTATAGTAGCCTGTTCCCCCAGCAAAAGGCCTGCCACCGCTCCCACGACTACTCCCGCAAGTAAAATAATGGAAAATCGATAATTGCTTAAAACTTTTTTCATCAGAATTCCTCCTTCATTTGATAGCTTAATGTTAGCGCATACAAATCATTCGTTGAATGCAGGAAACAATAAAAAAATTGTATATTATCCTACTATAAAATTGTATAATATTAGTATATTAGTTTTTTATATGATGAGTTAAACAAATAAATTACCATTAAATAGGATTTTCAGACATTTCAATAGTATGATTTTATTCGAAAGGATGTTCGACATGTATTTAGAGTATATTTGTCCACCAATGCCTCACTTAATTGTTGCTGGACGTTCCATTTTCAGACCTGGCGATATTCACGAACGGCGTGTTTTAACAGATATTTTCGATTTGATTGTAGTAGAAAAAGGAACTCTTTACATGGAAGAAGATGGTTATCAATATACATTGAACGCCGGTGATTACTTAATTCTTGTACCAAATAAAAGACATAAAGGATTTCGTCCCTGTCTTGAAGAGACACATTTTTCTTGGCTCCATTTCTCAACTACTGGCTCATTTGGTCTAGAATTTTCTAGTAAGCAGCAAAAACGTAAACGAATGAATCACCGAAAGTATTATAAAAAGGATGATTTTTCTTTTTTTATCAGCAACCAAGCACACTTAAATACTCAACAAACAAGTTTTATTTTATCGATTATTGATCGCTTAGAGGAAGTTAAAATTGATAACCCGGCACACGAAAAAATTTTTTTCAAACCAAAAGTGGATGAATTTGAAGCCCAACGTTTGTTTTTATCCGTTTTGGATAGTATTCGAACTCAAGAATATTTTTCTACAGATTTTGATATTGCATCACAGATTTATTCTTATATCGAGTCCCATTCTAACCAATCGTTCTCTTTAGACACTCTTACTGAAAAGTTCTCTTATCATAAGTCTTATATTATTCAATTGACTAAAAAGCATTTTGGGACTACTCCGGCACAATTGCACAATCAATTCCGTTTAGAAAAAAGTCGAAACTTACTTTTAAAGACGACTATGAGTATTCAGGAGATTGCTGAAGAGCTGGGCTTCTATGACGCAGCTTATTTTAGTAAGCTATTCAAAAGAGAATATCATTCCTCCCCTAAAAACTATCGAAAAGATTTTTTTGCGCATACGGAAAGAAAAGAAGATACCCTATAATGATCGAATCACTAATATCAATAAAAAGGGAAGCTTTCAAAATCGAAAACTTCCCTTCATAAACTATTGAGTGAAACAACCATTTTCTTAATTAGATGAAACTCCCAAGTATATCCTGCAACACTGCTTCTCCATCTAACGTCTCATAATCCTCCTTTTTGATCATCTTATAGCTCACCGCCTTGTAGTTCAGAAAATCCTTCAAGCGATTCACTTCATATTCAGATTGGGGTCCGATCATCAAGCCATCGATTTGCTGGTTCTGAATGGCTTGCTCGGCGATGATAGCTGGTGCGGAATAGACGCGAATGGGAACGCCCTGTTCGTCCGCGGCTGTTTGAATATTCTTTACTAACAGCCCAGAAGTGATTCCGGCAGTGCAAATTAATAGAATTCTTTTTTCCTTGGTCATGTTTTCTACCGCCTTACGAGATTTTACGTTTCTTATTGTAGATATCAAGTACAACTGCAAGAAGCAGGATCAAGCCTTTGATGGCTTGTTGCCAATCGACTCCGACACCTAAAATTGACATCCCGTTGTTCAAGACACCCATAACCAAACCTCCGACGATCGCACCGGTAATCGTTCCGATCCCACCGGAGGTCGAAGCCCCACCAAAGTATACAGAAGCCATCGCATCTAACTCTAAAGAAGTTCCAGCTTGTGGGGTTGCCGCATTTAATCGTGCCGCTAAAATCAGGCCTGCCAAAGCAGCCATCATTCCCATATTGACGAAGACCCAAAAGGTGATTTTTTTGGTTTTGATCCCTGAAAGCTGAGCGGCTTTCAGATTGCCGCCTGTAGCATAGATTTGCCGACCAGCGACAGTGCTATTAGTCAAGAAGCCATAAACGCCAACAATCACACCGAGAATAATCAGGATAATTGGAAATCCTTGATATGCTGCAAAGATATAGCTCATGCCCAAAACGATTCCAACTGTCAAAATGGATTTGAAGATAAAGGCGTTCATTGAAGGGACTTCAAATAAATTCTTTTTCCGTTTTTCCCGAGCTTTCCATTGGAAGAAAACCAAAGCTAGCGCTAAGATCGCTCCTAACAGCAAGGTCAACACATGCATTCCAGAAGAAGAAACCAAGATTTCTGGCAGATAACCTGTTGAGATTTTTTGGAAAGCTCTTGGGAACGGCGCAAGTGATTGTCCGCCAAGCACTACCTGTGTCAACCCGCGGAACATCAATAATCCGGCTAAAGTAACGATAAAGGCTGGAATGCCCACATAAGCTACCCAGAATCCCTGCCATGCGCCGATCAAAGCTCCGATTGCTAAACAAACAGGAACAGCAATCCATGGACTCATGTGATTGTTCACCATCATCATGCCGGCAATCGCCCCAACAAAAGCCATCACTGAGCCGACAGACAAATCAACAAAGCCTAACAATACAACCAGCAGCATCCCTGCCGCTAAAACTAAAATATGGCTATTTTGCAAAACGATATTGGTAATATTCAACGGCCGGAGGAAGATTCCTCCAGTCATTAATTGAAAGGCGATCAATAAGGCGATCAAAATAATAACCATGCTGTATTTACTAAAAATATCTAATAGTTTTTCTTTTATATTAATGGTGCTTTTTTCTTTGCTTTCTTTCGTTGCATTCTCCATTAGGATACTGCCTCCTCTTCCATCGTCATCAAGTTCATCAAGGTTTCTTGGTTGGCATCTTCCCGCATGACTTCGCCGGTCATCGTTCCTTCGTTCATCGTATAAATGCGATCACACATTCCGATAATTTCTGGCAATTCAGACGAGATAATGCAGACACACTTACCTTGTGCGGCCATTTCTTCAATAATCGTATAAATCTCATACTTCGCTCCAACATCGATCCCACGAGTCGGTTCATCTAAGAAAAGAACATCGGGTTCGGTCATCAACCATTTCGCTAGGACGACCTTCTGTTGATTCCCACCGCTCAGACTGCCAACATTTTGAAAAACATTATTGGCTTTGGTTCGCATTTTTTTTCGATAATTTTCAGCTTCGGTGACTTCCTTTTCCTTGTCCAAAATGCCGCTTTTACTGATTTTCCCAAGACTAGCTATGGTGGTATTTTCTCGAATGTCCATCAATAAATTAAGTCCCACCGCTTTTCGATCTTCGGATACATAGGCTAAGCCATTTTGAATCGCTTGTGGAACATCATTGATTTTTATTTCCTTGCCTTCCTTAAAAATCTTACCGCTAATGTTGCTGCCGTAGGACTTACCAAAGATGCTCATCGCAAATTCTGTACGACCAGCCCCCATCAAGCCAGCAATCCCAACTATTTCTCCCCGACGAATGTTGAAATTAATGTGATTGTTCATCACTCTAGCTGTATCGATCGGATGGTGAACAGTCCAGTCTTTGACTTCGAAAAAGACTTCACCAATATTCGGATAACGATCGGGGTAGCGATTGGTGAGGTCTCTTCCCACCATCCCTTTGATGATTCGTTCTTCATTGATGTCTTCATTTTCCAACGTCTCAATTGTTTGACCATCACGCAAAATGGTAATGCGATCCGCCACATCAACGATCTCGTTCAATTTATGAGAAATGATGATTGAGGTAATCCCTTGATTGCGAAATTCCTTGATTAGTTCTAGCAGATTTGCACTTTCCTCTTCGTTTAGTGCCGCAGTTGGTTCATCCAAGATCAGCAACCGCACATTTTTTGAGAAGGCTTTGGCAATCTCGACTAACTGCTGATGACCTACCCCGATTTGGGAAACCAAGGTATTGGGATTGATTTTTAATCCCACTGTTTTCAATAAGTTCTCCGTTTTTCTCTCCGTTAAATTCCAATCGATGATCCCGTGATTGGTCTGTTCATTGCCAAGAAAAATGTTTTCCTTGATGGATAGATACGGGCTTAACGCCAACTCTTGATGAATGATGACGATCCCTTTTTCTTCACTGTCTCGTAGCCCTTTGAACTGACACGTCTCGCCGTCATAAATAATATCGCCTGAATAATTGCCATAAGAAAATAATCCGCTAAGTACATTCATCAAAGTCGATTTTCCTGCTCCGTTCTCCCCGCAAAGGGCATGGATCTCGCCGCGTTTGATGCTCAGATTGACATCATCCAAGGCACGAACACCGGAGAACTCTTTGATGATATTCTTCATTTCTAAAATGTAATCGGCCATTTTTCCACTTCCTTTTCAAGAGGATTGAGAAAAGCACGAGGCATTCGTACTTTTCTCTTCCTTTTTTACTCGCTTAAATCTTTTTCGGTATAATATTTTGTGTCAATCAGTTCTTGTTCGTAGTTTTCTTTGTCAACAGATACTGGTTTTGCCAAATAAGTTGGTACGACTTTTTCTCCATTGTCGTAGGTTTCTTCATCGTTAACCGGCACCTTCTTGTCGTCATGAATCGCTTCGATCATCTCAACTGTGTTATCCGCTAAAATTCGGGTATCTTTAAAGATCGTTTCTGTCTGTTCACCTGAAATGATCGATTTTACCCCAGCAATTGTTGCATCTTGTCCAGTAATGACTGGTAATGGTTTGTCTCCTGAGCCGTAGCCGACACCCTTCAATGAAGAGATAATTCCTAAGCTGATTGGATCATAAGGCGATAGAACTGCGTCTAATTTCTTGTCGGTGTAATTGGCGCTTAATAAATTGTCCATCCGTGATTGTGCCGTCGAGCCGTCCCAACGCAAGGTTGCGATTTGATTGAACTTCGTTTGACCAGAAGGAACGATCAACTGTTTGCTGTCAAAATAAGGTTTAAAGACGGACATGACGCCGTTATAATTGATTAGTGCATTGTTGTCATCCGGTGATCCGCCAAATAATTCAATATTGAAAGGTCCTTCACCATCTTTCAGTCCTAATTTTTCTTCAATATATGAAGCCTGCAAGACACCTACGCCGAAGTTATCAAAGGTCGCATAATAATCAACATACTTAGAATTCATCAATAAACGGTCATAAGCGATTACCTTGATATCAGCCTGATGTGCCTTCTCTAATACATCCGTCAGTGCAGAACCGTCAATTGAAGCGATAACTAAGGTATCTACTCCTTTAGTGATCATATTTTCGATCTGAGCTACTTGGTTTTCGACTTTATCCTCGCCGTACTGTAAGTCTGTTTTGTACCCTTTCTTTTTCAATTGCTTGACGATATTATCTCCGTCAGCGATCCAGCGTTCTGCCGACTTGGTTGGCATGGATACACCGACAAAGCCCTTTTCATCCCCTGAAGCATTTCCTTTTCCACAAGCAGTTAATGCGGTTAGCGCGATCAGTGAAACAGTCGCCACTAACATTTTTTTGAACCCTCGTTTCATAACTTTCCCTCCAAAACTTATTTGATAAACTAAGTGTACGTTTTGCAGCAACCGCTTTCATTGAGATTCTTTTTTACTTTCTTGGAAAAATACGGAAGTTTTTATTACTTCGTTAGATTTCTTGGATTTCTTTTGCGGATTCTTGACATTCTTTCGAAATCCACGGGCATGTTAGAATTAATTGTGGAAGCGCTATATACTAGTAAGGAAAGGGGGAGTATCCCGTGAGAAAAATCAAAATTTTTCTACTAATCGGCTTTTGTCTCCTATTAACAGGCTGTCAAAAGGAAGACGTAAAAGAAAACACCAAAGAAATCACGATCGGCTTTGCCCAAGCGGGGACTGAAAGCAACTGGCGCAAGGTTCAAAGTCAATCGATCAAAGAAGAGCTTGAAAAGCAGAAGTACCAAGTGATGTCCCGTAACAGCTTCTCCGATCCCAAACAGCAATACCAAGATGTGATGACCTTTATCGCCTATCAAGTTGATTTGATCATCCTTTCTCCGATCCAGGAAATCGGCTGGGAACCCATCCTAGAAGAAGCAAAAAAAGCCAAGATTCCTGTGATTATCGTTGATCGAAATATCGCCACCAATCGCACGGATCTCTTTTTGACCCACATCGGCTCCAGCTTCAAAGCTCAAGGCGGGAGAGCCGGTCTCTATGTGACGAACCACTACCAAAAGATCGAAAAGGAAACCATAAATGTTTTTGAGATCAAGGGGACCGAAAATTCCTCCCCTACTCGACTGCGCCACGATGGTTTTACTGAAACGGTCGGACGCGATCCAAGAATCAAGATCAAAGAAACGATCACAGGTGATTTTATCCGTCTGAAGGCCAAAGAGGAATTCTCTGAAGCCATCAAAGCCAACAAGCTAAACAACATTGATGTCATCTACTCCCATAATGATGAAATGACGCTCGGTGCTCTAGATGCACTTGAAGATCACCAGCTAGAGAATAAATTCGTGATCGTATCCATCGACGCTCAAAAAGAAATGATCGAGCTCTTAAAACAAGGAAAGGTCAATTGTGTAGTGGAATGCAATCCATTCATGGGTGAACTTGTTGCGAATACCGTTAAACGCTACTTTGACAATAAGACTATCTCAGAGGACATCTATGTTTCCGATACGGTTTTTTCTGACCAAAACTCACTTTCAACAATTCCGCCAAGAAACTACTAGGAGGCCGCTGATGAAAAAACAAACAACTATCAAATCACTCCTGCAGCGAATCAGCTGGCTGATGCTGGTTTTATCAATCGTCCCGCTGATCATCAGTGTTTTGATCTACACCCGCTATCTGTTTGCATATGAGCGCAGTGTTGGAAACATCTCGGAAGCCAACCGAATCGCAAACGATGTAGAGGAAAAGATCATGGAAGAGGCATGGAGCTTGACCTATGGGCAAATGACCACTGCAGAATTTTCGCAAAGCAACAGTGTCAACCGAATCAAAAGAGAAATCACTGAAATCAAAAAAAATACCCAGACCACCCAAGAACGTGCTAACTTGAATATCGTGAACCGCTCTTTAGATAATGTGGATAGCTATCTGGAGAAAATCGTAGCAAATATCGAAGCCGATGCTCCCTTTAAAGAGAATCAAGAATTAATGGTCCATGTGGAATCTGCGACAAATTTAGTCCATGAGATTCTTCAAGACTTTGTCACTATCGAGATTAAGCTGGCCGCCAATCATAGTCAGCAGGTTCGGCAAGCCATCCTCCTTTTGTCAGTAATCGAGGCCGCGATTATCGCTACCATCATCTTCTTTTCCCGCAAAACCAATACCCGGTTGATGAGGCAGGTCCAACAGCCGATGGAAGAGATGATTAAGATGGCGGATGCTCTCTCTGACGGCAAACTCAATTATCGAATCAACTCGCTCCCAGGCAACGAGCTGCAAAAACTAAGCACTAGTATGAATGAAATGGCGGATAATTTAGTGGTACTCTTAGAAGAAAATGCGTTGAAGCAATATAATCTCGCACAGAGTGAAGTGCGGGTACTTCAAGCTCAGATCACCCCACATTTCATCTACAATAGTTTGGATGCGATTTTAGTCTTGGAGGAAATGGGAGAAAGTGAAAAGGTCAAAGAAATGACCTATGCGCTCTCTGACTTCTTTCGAATTTCTTTGAGCCAAGGTCAGGATTGGATACCAGTGGAAAAAGAAATCAAGCACATCAACGATTACCTGATTATTTTACAGATTCGCTATGGCGATGCTCTAACCTATTCGATTGAGATCGAGGAACAGATCAAAAACTATTCGATGCTGAAAATGATTCTCCAGCCTTTGATCGAAAACGCGGTCTATCATGGAACAAAGCTGGTACGACGAACCGGAAAAATCGTAGTTCAAGCCTTTTTAGACGATCAGGATTTTATTCATTTTTATATTATAGATAATGGAAAAGGCATTACAGAGAAGAGGTTGAAGGAAATCAACGCTGAACTAAAGGATGGCTTAGACACTGAGTTTCAAGAGGGCTATGGTTTGTTCAATGTGAACAAGCGCTTGCTGTTGTATTATGGCAAGGAAGCAAAAATCGAGATCACCAGTATCGTAGATAGTGGCACCACGGTTCATGTGATCATCCCAACACGAAAAAAAGGAGGCTCAGAAGATGTATAAAATTTTTATTGCCGAGGACGAGCATCTCATTCGCGAATCTCTTAAACGAAACATCAACCAATTGGCTGAAAAACTGCCGATCGAAGTGGTTGGTGAAGCGAGCGATGGTGAAGTGGCTCTTTCTATGATTCTAGAGCTTCAACCGGACATCCTCGTGACAGATATCCGCATGCCCTTTATGGACGGGATCGAACTCTCTCAGGAGGTTAAACAGAATATTCCAAATATCCAGATCATTTTTATCAGCGGCTTTGATGAATTCACTTATGCCAAGGCGGCGATCCATTTACAGGTCGCGGAATACTTATTGAAGCCCATCAAGTTCAATGAGTTGCAGGAAAGCCTGGAAAAAGTCGTTTCACGCATGGAGCAAAGCAAACAGCCGACAGTCGATGATTCTTATTCTTTCGATGTGAAAAAAAATCTATTTCTGAACGCTCTTTTCGGCAATCAATCGACCTTGTCAGAAGCACTTGAAGGCGCACGACAGCTGAAGCGGCAAATCGCCGGCAAAAAATTTATCGTACTCTTGATAACGAATCCCATCAATAAGAACTTCGCGGACTATGAACGTTTCAGAGAAAAAATGACGAGGCTTTTCGATGAAGATGACAGCTTGCTCTTCTCCTGTCTTTCTTCACGCTTTATCAAAATTCTGCTGTTCCATCCAGATGAAGATGTCCTTTTACAGAAAGCCGATCAAGTCGCACTCACTCTTTATACAAAGTTGAACAGCGATGATTCAAATCTAGTGGTTGCGATTGGAAACCCCGTTGAACGGATCAGCGAAATTCAAAAAAGCTATGAAACCGCGAAAAGCCTGTTGGACTATTCCCTTGTCCAAACGAAGCAGCCGATTCTACACTATCAAGATTTCGATCAAAAACTAAATCAGTATCAGAAGGAGCTGCATTTGAAGGAACAAATCGATGAAATGACCAATCAAAATCGACACTTGCTCATAGCCGAATTCATCGAAATGAGCGATAAAAGTGAAAATCCTTTGTTGTTTCGCTTGATCATGGTGAATGAACTGAACCAATTAGCAGCAGAAAAGAATGCTCAAATGAAGGATAAATTTCCGATTCCTTCACCAACAAAAATTTCTACTATTCTTTCAGACCCTGTCCTATTTCGACAATACTTGGAGCAAATCTTGGACTTTTTGAAAAAGACGGTCATTGATGAGCGCATGAGACAATATCGCGAGCTGCTAGATCAGGCGATTGTCTATATTAAACAAAATTTTTCCGATACGGAATTATCATTAGGCAGTGTCGCCGATCACATAAACCTCAGCAGCTCCCATTTCAGCACGATCTTCTCTCAGGCTCTGGGGAAAACCTTTGTCGAATATTTGACTGAGCAGCGTTTGAAGGAAGCCAAACGGCTGCTTGCAAACACAGACTGGAAGCTCTCGGTGATTGCCACCGAGATTGGGTATAATGATCCCAATTATTTCAGCTATATCTTTAAACGAAAAGAAGGCCTTTCTCCTAAAGAATATCGGAAGAAAAATCGACAGTAAGCAAAAGAACTGCAAACACGTCAGTCTAATGACGTTGTCTGCAGTTCTTCTTTTTATTCATAGTTTTTAACTAAAATGATATTCTTTACGCTTCAAGGCTTCCCATTTCCAATCTTCGACCTCTGGAATATCTTTTCCTTCTGTCCGAATGAAGTCATGGTGTTTAGCCAAAGTCTGATCCATTTGTGCAGAGAAATCTTTCGCATCATCTGCAAGTACTGCGTTAGCAGCGTCTTGTGCTAAGTGGAAACGGTCCATTTCACTGAAGACACGCATATCAAATGGTGTCGTGATGTCCCCGTTTTCACGGTAGCCGTGGATGTGCAGATTATGATTGTGACGATCAAAGAAGATGTCACGAACCATGCCTTCGTATCCATGGAAAGCAAAGACGATTGGTTTGTCAGCTGTGAAGATCGCATCGAATTCTTCATCGGTTAATCCACGAGGATCGATATCTGGATGACGTAATTTCAAGATATCCACCACGTTGACAAAACGGATCTTCAGCTCAGGAAACTCTTTGTTCAAAATTGACACAGCGGCTAAAGCTTCCAAGTTTGGTTCTGTACCAGCTGCTGCGATGACAACATCAGGTTCTTCACCGTTGTCAGTACTTGCCCAGTCGATAACCTTCAAGCCTTTTTCAACTAATTCTTCCGCTTCGTCGGCAGAATAGAATTGCGGACGCGGATGTTTACTTGAAACGATCAAGTTGATGACTTGTTTATCCTGCATTGTTTTATCCATGACTGCCATCAAGCTGTTGGCATCTGCTGGCAAGTATTCACGAATAAATTCTGGTTTTTTCTCAGCTAAATGTGTTAATACACCTGGGTCTTGGTGAGTATAGCCATTATGGTCTTGTTGGAATACCGTAGACGTTGCAATCAAATTCAACGCTGGGTATTCTTTACGCCAAGCATGAGCGCTGGCTTTGCGCATCCATTTGAAATGCTGCGTCAACATAGAGTCTACTACCCGCAAGAAGGATTCGTAGCTGGCGAAGAATCCATGACGACCAGTCAATACATAACCTTCCAAGAAACCTTCCGCTTGGTGTTCAGATAATTGACCATCGATTACACGACCGACAGATGATTGCCATTCATCGGTACTGTTTTTTGGTTCCATCCATTGACGATTTGTTACATCAAACACTTTGTTCAAACGATTTGATTTTGTTTCATCTGGTCCAAAAATACGGAAGTTCGTTGGATTTTCAGTAATCATATCACGAGCTTGTTGACCAAAGACGATCATATCTTGCGCCATCACTGCGCCTGGTGTAGTTGTATCGATCGCATATTCTTTCCAGTTTGGCATCTTCATTGGTTGTGGATCGATCCCGCCGTTCGTGATTGGGTTCGTAGACATCCGATGATCACCTTTTGGAGAAATTTCTTTCAGTTCTTCAACGATTTTTCCATTTTCATCAAACAATTCTTCTGGACGGTATGATTTTAACCAATCCACTAATTTATCCGCATGTTCCATATCTTCTGAGCTTACTGGAATTGGCACTTGGTGGGCACGGAAGGTTCCTTCTAATTGTTCGCCGTCCCATGTTTGCGGGCCTGTCCAGCCTTTTGGTGTACGGAATAAAATTACTGGCCATTTTGGCATTACAGCATCTTCCGCTTTGCCTTTACGGGCTTCTGCTTGGATGTCTTTGATTTCTGTGATTACTTTGTCTAAGGTGTCAGCCATAATTGGGTGAACTTTTTCAGGATCTGTACCTTCAACAAAGTAAGGTTTCCAGCCTAATCCTTCAAAATATTTCTTCAAATCTTCATCACTCTTACGAGAAAGGATTGTCGGATTTGAAATTTTTCCGCCGTTTAGGTAAACGATTGGCAATACTGCGCCATCATTGACTGGATTGATAAACACATTTGAGAACCAGCCGCCAGCTAACGGACCTGTTTCTGCTTCGCCGTCACCTACAACAGTCGCTGCAATCACATCTGGATTATCTAAGATCGCACCTGTCGCATGTGATAATGAGTAGCCAAGCTCGCCGCCTTCATGGATTGAGCCGGGTGTTTCTGGTGCGGCATGTGAAGCGATCCCGCCTGGGAATGAGAACATTTTGAACAGTTTCTTCAAACCGGCTTCGTCTTCCGTGATTTCTGGATAGATTTCACTATAACTGCCATCGATATATGAGTTTGAAACCATTACTTGACCACCATGACCAGGGCCTTCAATGTAGAACATGTTCAAGTCATATTTATTGATTGCGCGGTTTAGATGCGCGTACAGGAAGTTTTGTCCTGCAATGGTTCCCCAGTGACCGATCGGATGTGTCTTCACATCGTCTTTTTCTAGTGGTTTTCTCAATAATGGATTATCTTTCAAGTACATTTGCGCAACTGAAATATAGTTCGCTGCACGCCACCATGCATCTACCTTTTCAAGATACTCTTTTGAGTCAAAATTGGTTTTCATAACTAAGAAACTCCTTTATAGTTGTTTTTACTTTTATTATTTTAGTACAATATACCTTTAATTGATCCAGAAGTAAACCCTTAAGCTCAAATTATCGGTATTTTTTACTTTTATTAGTTCAAGAAAATATTGGTCTGGTTAGCCCAAACCAATATTTTATCTTTTATTTGATTGTTACATACTCTAAATCAACTAGTTTTGCCCAAGTGACAATCTGTTCAGTAGTAAGATTCAAGGATACTACGGTATGATGTCCGCCGCCTGTTTCGATCCATTTACCAACACCCTCATGGAAATTAGGTTTTACTTTCCAAAGCACCCGTGCCACTGGCAAGTTCGGTGCTGCTTCAGTTGGTTCAAAAGCTTCCACTTCGTTGATCAGCAGCTTGTAGTGTGTACCGAAGTCAGCCATTGAAACCACCACACCATCGCCAGCTTTTCCGTCAAATACTAAACGAGCAGGATCTTCGCGGTCACCCATTGATAATGGTGAAACAACAATTTTCGGTTTATTCACCGCTAATGTCGGATCAACCTCCATCATGTGAGATTGTAGAATCGCCTCTTTGCCAGCTGCTAACTCATAAGTATAATCTTCCATGAAGCCGGTATTTTGGTTGTGAGCCATGACCTTCATCAAACGATCCAACGCTGCTGTTTTCCAATCACCTTCGCCGGCAAATCCGTAGCCTTCTGCCATCAATCGTTGTACTGCTAATCCTGGCAGCTGCTGCATGCCATACAAATCTTCAAAGTTCGACGTGAAGGCATTGTAATCCCCTGCCTCTAAGAAACGACGGATTCCGATTTCTTGCTTGGCTTGGACTTTGACATGAGCTTCCCATGTTTCATGATCGTAGTCGCCATAGTCAAAATCATACAATTCTTTGTATTCAGCAAATAACGCATCGACTTCTTCATCCTTAACTGCATCAACATATTGCACCAGATCACCAATTCCAAAGTAATCTACAACCCAGCCAAATTGAATTTGCGCTTCGACCTTATCCCCTTCGGTTACTGCGACATTCCGCATATTGTCGCCAAAACGAGCCACTTTGATATTAAAGCTTTCGTTAAAGGCCACCGCTACGTCCATCCAGTCAGCGATCTGTTTTTGAACGCCTTCCGATTGCCAATAGCCAACGACGATTTGATTTTGTTTTTTCAAGCGGGCATTGATGAAGCCATATTCACGATCCCCATGAGCCGATTGGTTCAAGTTCATGAAGTCCATGTCGATCGTATCCCACGGAATACTTTCATTGAATTGTGTTGCTAAATGCAGTAATGGTTTTTGTAATAACTTCGTGCCGCGAATCCACATTTTTGCTGGTGAGAAAGTGTGCATCCAAGTGATAACGCCCGCTACTTCATCGCGATAATTGACTTCCTTCATGATTTTAGTAATGGTATCCGGTGTTACGGCCAATTCCTTCAAAACAATCGGATAGCTCAATTCACCACTGTCATTCAACCCTTTGACGATTGCCTCCGCGTCAGCCTTCACGCTTTTCAACGCTTCTTCTCCGTATAAATGCTGCGAGCCTACGACAAACCAAAATTCTTTTTTACTAACTTCTAACATGCTGTTCGCTCCTTTTTTCTATTTTCCTTGCCCGTAATAGGCATTTTTTCCATGCTTTCTTAAGTAATGCTTATCTAAAATACGTTGTGGCAGTTCTTCTGCAAAGCTGTTCAATTGTCGAGCGAATAAGTTCATTTTTGCCACTTCGTCCAACACTACAGCATTCATCACTGCACTATCTGCGTCTTTCCCCCATGTAAATGGTCCATGCCCGTGTAATAACACGCCCGGAACTTCCATCACATCGATCTCACGCTCATTAAACGTCTCGATAATGACATTGCCTGTCTCATGCTCATAGCCATCATCAATTTCCTTCTGGGTTAAGAAACGCGCACAAGGAACTTTGCCGTAGAACGTATCCGCATGAGTCGTCCCCATCGCCGGCAAATCCAATCCAGCCTGTGCCCAGATGGTCGCCCAAGTAGAATGAGTGTGACAAATGCCGCCGATTTCAGGAAACGCTTTGTACAGCACCGCATGAGTCGGCGTATCCGAAGATGGATTCATTTCTCCCTCGATCACATTGTTGTCCAAATCGACGACCACCATGTCGGACGCCTGCATCTCTTCATAGCTCACTCCGCTTGGCTTGATCACAAAGTAGCCTGTTTCCCGATCCAAAGCACTAACGTTTCCCCATGTGTATTTGATCAAGCCTTGCTTTGGCAGTTCCAAATTTGCTTGAAAAACTTTTTCTTTAAGTTGCTCTAACATTACAAACTCGCTCCTTATTCGTACTACTGAAATCCTTACTTCAACACGTTAATCGCTGTTGCTTCGATCGGCAATCCTTCTTCATAACGTTCGATAAATTGACTATACCCCTGCAAATCTTCTACCTGCGGCTCGATGGTCACTCCCTCGCTTGTCGCGAATACTTTTTCCTCCAAGAATTTCGCTAATGACATTCCTGATTTTTCCTTTTGATAAGCTGCTAATAAAGCGATTCCCCATGCTCCACCTTCGCCTGCTGTCTCCATCACTGTGACCGGAGCTTCCATTGCGGCAGCTAAAATTCTTTGTCCGACTTCTGGGGTTTTAAAAATTCCGCCGTGCCCGACCAGCTTATCGATCTTAATGTTTTCTTCCCTCAAAATCTCCATTCCGATCCGCATTGCTCCAAATGCACTAGACAAATGCAGGCGCATGAAGTTTGCCAGATCAAATTTACTATCAGGCGTCCGGACAAATAAGGGACGTCCTTCATTCATACCAGTAATGTTTTCACCAGAGTAATAGCCATACGAAAGCATCCCACCACAATCAGGCGAACCTTCTAATGCCTTCTCAAACAATGTTGTATACAGCTTTTCTGTACTAATCTCTAACCCCAATGACTCTGAAAATTCTTTGAATAGACTGATCCAAGCATTGATCTCAGAAGAGCAATTATTCGTGTGAACCATCGCTACTAAGTCGCCAACCGGTGTAGTCACCAAATCAATTTCCGGATGCACCTGCTTCAGTTTTTCCTCCAGAACAATCATGGCGAATGCAGATGTTCCCGCTGAAACGTTCCCACTTCTTTGCCGAACACTGTTTGTTGCCACCATTCCGGTGCCCGCATCGCCTTCTGGCGGACAAAGCGGAATACCAGCTTGCAGAGTGCCTGTCGGGTCAAGCAGATACGCGCCTTCTTTCGTCAGGCTTCCAGCCACTTCTCCAGCCAACAAGACCTTCGGGAGAATCTGATCAAGCTTCTGTGCGAACCCGGGGCCCGATGCCAGCTCGGAAAATTTCTCCATCATCTCCTGGTCATAGTCCTTCGTATCTGTATCGATCGGAAACATGCCTGATGCATCACCGACGCCTAAGACTTTTTGTCCGGTCATCTGCCAGTGAATGTACCCCGCTAACGTCGTCAAAAAGCGAACATCGCTGATATGATCTTCTTGATTCAAAATTGCCTGATACAAATGTGCGATGCTCCAGCGTTGAGGGATGTTGTATTGAAAAACCTCTGTCAATTTTTGCTCAGCCTCTGCTGTGATCGAGTTCCGCCATGTTCTGAAGGGCACCAGCAGCTCGTCCTTCTCGTCAAAAGCCATATAGCCGTGCATCATCGCGCTAAAGCCAATCGAACCGATTGTCGTCAATGATTCGCCGTATTTTTCAAATACTTCCGTCGCCATTTTACGGTAGCTCACCCGCAAGCCCTTCCAAATATCCTCTAACGAATACGTCCAAATACCATTCTCAAGTGTATTCTCCCACTCAAAGCTGCCTGCGGCGATCGGTGATAAATCTGATCCGATCAGAACTGATTTGATCCGTGTTGATCCAAACTCGATCCCTAATGCTGTCCGACCATCCATAATATCCAGCTTCGTTTTTGCGACCATTTCCTGCGTTTTGATAGGAATCTCCTCCTTCGTCCTTCTTTTGTTACCGTTATCATACAATTTATGTACGTACATGTCAATCTAAAAATTATATTTTGTTCGTACATATTTACGATAAATCATCCAACAATAACTGCTGCAACTAATGGAACCCATAAAAAAACAGCCCACCGAAATGAGCTGTCCCCTTGATTATTCGATTGTTCTTACTGAATCACGTTCAACCAGCGTTGGTTCGTATAAAATATTGTCAGGCTCATGCCCCTCTTCAATTGCTTCAATGATCCAATTCGCTGAATCTTCCCCCATCTGTTCTTTGGGATGGTTCAATGTAGTTAATTTAACATTGCCAATTTTGCTTAAGGCGGAATTATCATTTCCGATGATCGAAAGCTCCTTAGGAATCTTGAACCCTGCATCGCTTAACTGATCCACTAAGCTGCTGGCGATCTGATCGTTATAGCACACGATCCCAGTAATTTGTGGCTCGTCTTCCAGTCGTGCTAGAACCTGATTAACTATCTGCTTTCTTGTTTCTGTTTCATAAGTAATAATATCCTCAGGAGAAAATTGAATACCGAACTCCTCACAAGCCTTGATAAAGCCTTTCATCCGGTATTTTCCTTGCAAATCATCGATCTTCGTGATCAGTAGCAGCTTCTTATGATTCTTTTTGATCAAATGCTCCGTCGCCAAAAAGCCGCTCTCAACATCGTCAACACAAATATATGGGGCTCTGATCTCTTCATAAACAGCGTTGATCATCACCATCGGAATCCCCTGCTCCTTCAATCGTACGTAAAGAGCCAGGTTGGGATTGTACTGATTACTCTTAGTCGGTTCTACGATCAGCCCTTCTACTCCCTGAGTGATCATCTTTTCAATGCACTCCTTTTCCTGTTGAAAATCGTTGTTAGTGCTGGCTAAAAGAAGCGAGTAGCCTTTTTCCCGCAATGTTTTTTCGATGCCGCGAATGATCGATGGAAAAATATAGTCAGACAGATAGGTGGTGACCACACCGATGGTTTTGTGTGTCGAATGATTACTCTCAGCACGTTTATACTTCCCATCTACATAAGTTCCCGAACCCTTCTCTTTCCTCAGAAACCCTTCATTGGCTAGCAACGCAATCGCCTGGCGAATAGTATGACGGCTAACTTGATAATCTTTTTGTAATTGGAGTTCCGGTGGGATTGTTGTATTTTCTGCATATTCGCCCGACAAAATTTTTGACTTCAATTCATCAGCGATCATTTGATATTTTGATTGATTCATAGGTAACCCTTTCTTTCTGTTTGTCTTTGTATACAGATTAACAGAAAAAAGCGAAAGTAGCTATATTTGTCCGAACAAATTCCTTTAATTCTTATTTGCTGATTTTCTTTGAATAGATTTACTAATAAGGCTACTCTACTTGAACCACGACAATAATAAAAGAGCGCGATCGTCTGTCGCCCTCTTTTATCAATGGATTATTCACTTAGCCGTCTTCTTTCTAGCTCCGTCAAAATATGAGCTTCTTGTTTTTCAAAGCGAACGTAGAGCAGCATGACCAGTGCGCCGATCACAAAAAAGATCGCTGGTAAATAAGCAAAGCCGAATTTGATCGCCTTCAGGGCTTCAGAGGTTTGAGCTTGGTTCGCGACATAGCCAAAATGCTGCATCAGCTTTAACGGGATAAAGTCGCCAAATCCTGTCCCCACCTGCAATCCAACCGCACTACCCACCGCGGTTAAAAAGCCACTGGCACGAATACCTGTTTTGAATTCTCCATAATCGACTGTATCGGAAAGCATCGCAAACGGCATCGAAACAGTAATTCCTGTGCCAATGCTGGTTAAGACCCACATCGCTGCAAGCATTGGAAAATTGCCGCCTGCCGCGCCTAACATTACCTGACCTACCGCTGCCATTAAAAAGCCGATAATCATCGTTGTTGTTTTTGAGAAGTGTTTTACTAGAAAAGGAATACTAATAACACCAAGCATTTGTGTCAACACAAGACCATTTAGAATAGAGACATAATTTTGATTTTCCAGATTATACCGTGCATAATAGATCAGCGAAGAAGTTCGCGTAGAATTGCCCAACCAGTAGCACATACTCCCTAGAACGATGATGACCCACGGCCAATTTGCTTTTAATGCTTTGAAGCTTTCTCTTACCGGAAGACTTTTTCCGACAGTCTCAGAATTTACTTCTTTCGTATTTTTGAATGCAAAGAAAAACATAAAGATCGAAACAAGCGCATAGATTAGTACCGTGAAAAAGAACCCAAGCTGCCGATTCGCTCCTCCGAGAACTGAGACCAACGTTAAGGTAAAGGTCGCTGTGATAAAGTAGCCGACATTCCCGCCGATCATTCGGTAAGAATTTAATTTTGTCCGTTCAAACGAGTTGTTACTCAGATTTGGCAAAATAGCCGTAATCGGCGTGGAAATTCCGGTGTACAAAATGCTGGCTGTTAAATACGTAAACGCCGCGTAAGCAACCTTTGCGCCTCCGCCTAAGTTTGGGGTAAGAAAAGTTAATGCCATGAATGTCCCAAACGGGATGGCCAGCCGCGCAAACCATGGACGTGCTTTTCCGTACTTGGACTTGGTTTTATCGATGGCCAAGCCCCAAAGCGGCACTGTCAACGTATTAATAATCCGTACTGTCAAAGCAATCGTTGCCGCAACTCCGATCGACAAACCAAAAACATCTGTGTGAAAAAAGTTGATAAAGCTCGTCAATGTACAATATAGTAAATTCCCAGCAGCATCTGTTCCCGCATAGGCTAAACGATTTTTCAACGTTAATTCCTTTTTTTGAACATTCGGAACGTGCTCTGCCTTTGTCTGATCCATATCCATTATCTGATTCTCCTTTGTTAGTTGCTGATTTAAACATTTTTGTGCTGTTTGCGGTATTTCTGCGGGGGAACACCTTCACTTTTACGAAAACGACTAGAAAAATAAATCTCTGTATTGAAGCCGACGAGCTGTGCGATCTCAGTGATAGCTAAATCAGTCGTCAGCAAATACTTCTTGGCATGATCCACTCGAATCTCCTCCAGCATCTCAAGCGGCGTTTTTCCATAAACCGACTTGGTCGCTTTGGATAAATAGTTACTATGAAGATGGAAGCGTTCCTCTAATCCTTGATTCGTGATTTTTTTCCCGTAGCTGTTCTCCAGAAAAAGCTGAACTTGTTCTGCAATCACTGCTAAACGATCCTTAAAGACCCCTTGATTCTCAATAAATTTTAAAAAGCGCAAAAACAGTTCTTCCGTTCGCCAGATATCCTCTACAAGCTCATTGGTTGTACTGTCCAAAATTTCTTGGATCAGCATGAAGAGCATCTCCGGTTCTTTGATTGTGGCCTTTTTCCGCAAGTGCAGTGTGTAAGACCGTTGATGGTAGTGCAAATCTGGAATCGGTAACAATGAAGTAAAACGGCTTGGACGATCACTTTGCTTCCATGGTGCCGTTGTATAGAAGTGAATCCAGTAAAACTCGGTCTCCTCTTCGCAGGGCTTCCAGGAATAATGATGCTTATCCGGTAATAGAATAAACATTTCATTGGGTCCTACTTCATACTGCTCCTCCTCTTCAGCTAAGAATAAATGACCGCTTTTAACAAAAATCAAATCAAAATAACCTAAATTGGTCCGGTCAGGGTGATTGTGGTTTTTCTTAAAAACACGGACATTTCCTTCGATAAAGTCAGGAAATGGCGGTACAGAGATAGAAATTACTTGATCAGTCATCGTCGCCTTGCTCCTTTCATTTCAAAACTGTTTTGCGAATAGTTACTTTTCTATACTAGACAAGCACTTTTGCTTACGGTGATTGTACGCTGGCCTTCTGCTTTCAATATCGTTTGTTGATCACCTTCAATAAGGACGAATTCCTTACAATACGGCGCAAAACTTGTTACATGTATCTGATCCTCAGCCTCTTCCAAGCTGCCGTTGATCACACGATACTGTGCTCCTTCTTTTAAAATGAAGGTTTTTTGCCCAAAACTGTCTAAATAAGCGACTAATTCTTCGCCCATATCCCAGTCTGGTGTCTGCGTATCATTTTCAAACAGCCGAGCAAAGATCCCGCCGTCTTTAAAAAATGTCGCCTGACCAAAACGCTCTCTCGACAGATCACAGCGATTGAGGTGCGGACCAGCTACCGCATAGGTTGAAGCAGCCATTCCCTTTTCTAACGGTAATGTCGTTGTGGAATGCGTATCATAACAATATAAAATACCAGCAGTCGCCCGATAGCTTGCTTCCAAATAAGCTGGATCTTTAAGATACTCATAGACTTTGTAGGCGGATGCGGCCGTGACGCCGCCCCATAGTGAATGAATCATATATGTCAGGGCCTCCCACCAGCGATCAGGATTTTGTGCCCGGAAGTCATTGGAATAGCCGATATTTGCTAGCAGAAGCTGTCCATAGCGCTGCGCTCCTTCAACCATCCCCATCTCACTCAATGCACCGGCTGTTGGGCCAAAGCCCGCATTATCATAGAAGTGTTCCGTGATCGCCGAAGCATACGTCTCACTTGTCTGATTAACTCGTTCTGTCACTTGTTCCCATAAAGCTTTGATTGTTTGATAGGTGTCCTGTAATTCTGACTCTTTTAATTTTGCTAACAAGTCTTGGATATATAAGAAATATACTCCCAGCATCTGGGCCTCTTCTTTCCCACGTTCGTCTTCGTGAAGCGCCGGATTTACTCTAAGATTAAATACATCCGCCGCCCATTTTAAATACGTCGTGGCGTCATTCAGACTTAACACTTCATCATCAAACTCTGATAGCAGGAAGAATAAATGTCCAATATATTCAAAATCCATCGGTCGATAAAACTCTCCATATAATTTACGTGGTCGCGTGAAATCACCATCAATAAACCATTTCTGACGAACGTATCGCACTGCACTCTCCTCAACCTTTTGAACTTGGCTCGTAACTAGCGCGCCTAATAGATTCTTCTTCAAAACTAAATTCAGCTTGCCTAGTGATTCCCCCTGATTGGAGATCGGTTCAAATGCATAAGGTGTACTACCTTCAGCTCCATTATAAAGGCTCGAACAAATATAATCTGCCCGTTCTTCAATAACCTGCGCCAAACCATCCATCACATTTAAAACTACAAAATCTTCACTGCCATCCATGAACTGAACCACCAGTTTATGCTCTCCTAGATGCTGCGGCGTAAAGCTCAATTGCCATCCTGCCGCTGTTTGCTTCAGAGAAGCCGTCTGGTCCGAAGCTCGTACTTCCTGATCCTTATACAGGATTGAAACATTCTTGATTTGCTTATTTGCTGGATTCTTTATCGTCACATGGCTTTTTTGTCCTAAAATATTCAGTGGCTCAAACTGAATAATTGGATGCCCTAAATCAAAAGCTTGCTGATAAAACTCCGTCTGATCTGCGTTAGTTTTGAATACATAGCGCCATTTTTTCCGACTATGGGCCGGCAAAATCAGCTGCTTCTTTGAATAAATCCAGTCGCGATTTTCATAGCCCTCTGGATATCCGCCAGCTAAAATCAATTTATGAAACAATACGCCATCCAGTGAAGGCGAGACATTTTCAAAAAAGAGATTTTCATATTCGCAATAAGTCCCGATTGACAAAGTTTCGCCGCTTGTCTGATAGAGCCCCAAGTTGCTGCCTTGATTGTCTCGCCGAACAGCGTTTAGCTTGGTGTAATTCGTTGAAATAGAAGAGAAGATCGCCGCTGATTCATGGATATTACGCAACACATTCTTGTCGCGAAACATCACATAAGCCAAAGAGAGCCACACCCCAAAATCGTCAACCACCAACGCCTCCTCTGAATGATTGAACAGCTCGATTCCCCAATCCAGTTGATCACCTTCGCCGAAATCGTAGCACACCGCCACTTGGAATTGCTCAAAATCATAGATCACCCTTGCAGTGTCTGCGCTTTCAACAATTCTTGGCAGCACCTCACAGCTTTTAAATTCTTTTTTTCCTACTCGAAGAGCAAAGTGTCCAAACAACTTTTCTTTTCCCGGATAGCCCAATTCGTCCAAATATGCCTGACTAATGACCCAATTCATCTGATGCACATCATTGATCATTTTTAACTCCGATAGATGCCCATCCTCTGCAAATTCCGCCTTAAATATCTGATTCTTTTTTATCAACCAATTCCGCCTCCTTGTTTACATGCATAGTCTACCATCGAAAAGAAAGCGCTTCTATTTCCGATTTCAATCAAAACTTAAGAGATTTCACTTGTTTTAAGTACCTACTTTTACTTTTGGGAATCACTTTCCAACAGCTAAGCAGCTATTTGAAAGAGGAATACCCAAATTTCTTTGTCTAAGCTTGACGACAAAAAGACACCTGCGATCATATGAACGCAGGTGTCTATATTAGTATTCAAATCATTTTGTTTGGGGGCGTGCTTTTAATAATCAGCAATTTTGTTGTACAAGCAAAGCACAAATGAGAATCAGCTTTTCCATCACTTTTCTCATATCCCCCATAAAAATGAGTATCAAATAAAACTACCGCTACGTGTTAGAAAGAGAGACTAGATGTTACTTGGCAGTTTTATTTCTTACATTCTTAATTGTAATCAAAAATAAGGTAAAGGAAAGATATAAAAAAATAGTTTTCATCCCAGGTTCCTAACAGGGTATTAAAAAAATGAATTAACCTTGTAAAATTATTTCACGCGTTGTAAATTCATTGTTTTGATTTTCTTTTTGTTGTTATAAATATGTAGTCTCATATGTTCCTTATCAATTTTGTTGATGTGATACTCCGTTTGGCTGCCTTCCCTAGTCAAAATGATATTTCCTTTTGAAGAGTTCGCTGCAATCTTCGCGTTTTCCATTAAAATAAACCCGTTTTGTTTGATGTCCCATTTTTTAAGGTCTTCATTTTTCGCCTCGATTGAATACTGCTCAGTTCGATAAGACCAGGTTCCCTCTAGCCAAGTCGGATTGTTGACCGCATAAGCATTGATAAAGTTAAACAACCAGAATGCACAAAGGATCATTAGACAAAGGAGGATACGCCTTATCATACGTTTTGATGATCGATACGATACCATGCCACGCGGAGATCTTCCACCTGTATTCTTTTCCAAAAAGATCCCATCCTTTCCTTCGTTATCCGTCAAAATCCACATACTCCTCTATCTAAAACTATAAATTATTTTGCTCTCTATAGGTGAAATCTATCCCAAACGATCATTTTTCTGTCCTGAAAGTCGTAATTTTTTTAAGAAATAGTTACGAGCGATTAAATTTTTCTACTAGTTTGCATTGCAATATAGTTGGTAATGCTTTACTATATTGTTAAGCAAACTAGTAGAAAGGAGACTTGCTCGTGAATCAACAAGTTTCATCTCAGATGCTTAAAGGGATTTTGATGGGCTGTATCTTGATTATTTTGTCAAAAAAAGAATTGTACGGGTATAAAATCAGTGAAGAGCTGCAGCACTTCGGCTTCGACAGTATCCCTAAAGGAACGATCTATCCCCTACTGATGAACATGGATAAAAAGGGATTGATCATTGGTGAGATGCGCGCTTCTGATGAAGGGCCGCAGCGAAAATACTATCAATTAACAGAAAGTGGTCTGAACGAAAAGGAAAGCTTTATCAAACAGTGGTTGTTCTTATCTGGTAATGTTGAAAAACTATTGAAGGAGAGTGAATAAAAAATGAAAAGTCCATCTTTTACGAAAGAAAACGCGAAATTACAGGAGTTTTTGAATCCGATCAATGAGGAATATTACGGCAGTTTGTTAGTTTATATTCGAGGAAAGTCCTTTTTCAAGGATGAAAAATCATTGGAAGGAGCGCTTTTCGAGATTCTGCAGGATATCCTTGATGCACAAGAAAATGGCGAAACCGCCGAAGAGTATTTTGGCAAACAACCGAAGGAAATCGCCGATGAACTGCTCAAAGAAACGCCTACCAATTTTCTGGATAGTCTTAAACTGGTCGCAGCAGTTTTGTTTGTCTATTCACTTATATCTATGCTCCCGGCGCTTGCCTCTCCCAATGCCTTCTTCGATGTAGGAAAGCTGCTGATTGGCGGTCTTTACTGGACAGCACTCGCAGTACTTGTTGTGTGGCAAATCGGAAACGATGCCTATACTACGAAACAAAACTTCAAAAAATATCTGGCGATCGCGTTAACCCTGCTCATGGCAATTTTTGGAATCGTTCTATCAGTGGTGATTGATACTAACCTCATCATCCATACAGAGGGAATCGTTGGAATCACGATGATCGGTGTGCTCGTCCTTATTTGTGGGATTTTCTTTCTGCGACAAAAAGAAAAACAAGAGCTTTTCCCCTTTGTTCCAATCTTACTAATTAGTGCAGTGATTGGTATTCTCTATAGAATCCCCTTTTCTCAAACTTTTTTAACTAGTAATGTCGGTAAGATCGCCGTTGTAATAAGCTTGATACTGGGACTTATTAGCTTTTATATCTTGTTAAATCGAGGACTGAAGGCTAAACGGACAGATCACTGACAAGCACACTACTCAAAAAAAATCGATTGCAGGTTTTGGCTGTTGACATAGTTGTATAAATAAACTTAGCTTTTGGGTGGCTAACTATTCAATCGAAAAAATCCGCTAAAGCCAGCTTAGGTGCTCGCATTTAGCGGATTTTACCATTCCCTTAGACGATTGTGTCAAGCCAATTTAAAAGATAAGAAAAATGAGTCTCATCAGGATGAATAATATCTTGATGAGCCATTTCAGGCAGGATCAACAGCTCAATATTGTTTTTATTCTTCAAATTTTCTTGAAAATAATCAATGGTCGTTTTGATATCGACTCTGACATCATTGGCTCCGTGAATAATCAGGGCAGCATCAGCCTTCAAGGGTAGCTGGCTAATTGGCGATGCGGATACTAACACTGAGTCATTAATTTCTTCTGCAAAATATTCCTGAACTGCTTCGTCTCCTAACCGCATGTCTCTGGTATAAATCAAATCAGTTACTGGTGCTAAAGCAATCACATAATCAGATGATTCAGCGTTTAGAAGAGCTAATTGGCCACCGACAGAATGGCCTATGAGGGCATAGTGATAGTTTGGAAAGCAGACTTTTATTTTTTTGATTGCCTCTTTTACATCATTTGAGGGAATCGGCCATGGATTTTCCGGCCCTCTACGATATTCCACATTACAAACGATATAGCCAGCCTCGACAAAAAAGGATTGAGCATCCGCCACTGTTTCCAACGTTTTTTCCATCCGCCAGTATCCGCCATGAATCAAGATCACTACAACGTTTTGTGTAATCTGATCGGGTTCAACAACCTTAATAAAGCACTGCTCATGTTCACTGTAAGTAATTGTTTTCATCTCTATCCTCCACTATATGATCTTTATGTCTCTATGATCTATTTTAGCTCCTGTTAGAATAAATTACACCTTTACTTTATTCTTATTCCTCAGTTTTTGCCAATTTAATAGAAAAGACGACAATCAAACCGGACAGTTGATTATCGCCTAAACATAGAATTGGTTTATCTATAAAAAATCGGTTTGCTGATTAAAAATCCAGCAGGTTGCTGCGATTGAATTCACCTTATTCTGAAGCGTATCGGTTCTTGACGTCATAATAAATGGTCTTTTCGTTCCTAAAAGGACCGATGCCGTCTCAAAATTCGCATAGAAATTCAATGACTTGCTGAGAGTATTTGCTTCCTGCAACGAGGAACCAACTAGGATATCCGCCGCCCCAGCCACTGAACTGCGAATTCCTTTGATATCTGCTGCTTCTTTTGAAATCGCATTGTCTAAAGAAAGCGGTCCATCAACGATACAATCCTTTATTTGCCCACGCTGATTCATTTGGGTCATGATTGCTCCAAGTGTTGTATCCGGCATCTTCTCATTGACCGTCTCCACTGCGCTAAGCAAAGCAACTTTAGGACAAGGATTTCCCAATAAATGACTCAGTAACACAGCATTCTCAACAATGTCTTTTTTAACAGCAAGCGGCTGATCGATATTGATCGCGCAATCAGTCAAGAATCTCAACCGATTTGAGTGGTCCTGAAAAATCGTCACTTGACTGATTCTGCTGATTCGTTCAAAGCCATCTTCCTTATCCAAAACAGCCCTCATGAATTCGGAAGTATGAAGCAATCCCTTCATTGGAATATCCGCCTGCTGATTTTTGATCATCTTCATCGCAGCCGCAGCAGCCTTTTGGTGATTTGTCTCATGAATCACTTCAAGGTCATCGAATAATAAACTGTGTTTTGTGCATAGTTCTCGAATTCGCTGCTTGTCTCCTATTAAAATAAACTCGGCAAGCCCCTCCTTTGCAGCCTTATCAGCCAACAAAACCTCTTCTTCATCCGCCATCGCAATGACAATCTTGGTATTAGGTCCCTTCTTTACCTTTTCACGCAAATCTTGAAAGTTTGTAGTTTGCATAATTTTTCTCGCTTCATTAATAGTCTTTTATTTCGACTTTTCCTTTATAAGCCGAAATGCAAATTGAACTCAAGGCCTCCAGCTCATCAATATCAGGTTTGACATAAATCGGAGCGATCCACCAAACATGCTGCTTAATAAAATCGACAAAATGTTTTGAGTGAGCCAATCCGCCTGTGATGCCAATTGCGTCAAGTTTGCCACCCATCGCGCCTGCAGCTGCACCAATTGCTTTGCTCACTTGAAAGGCCATCGCGTTAAAGATCTCTGAAGCTTTTTGATCCCCCTCTGCTATCCGTCTTTCGATTTCTTCGCCATTATTTGTGCCTAGGTGGGCCATCAAACCACCACCGCCATTCAACATATAATCTAATTCTTCATTAGAATAGTCGCCTGACTGAATCAGCTTTTTCCAATCAGCTGCTGGAAGCGTGCCGCTGCGATCCATCCCAAATGGCGCATCACCGTCTAAGCCATTCGTAATATCGATTACTTTTCCATTCTTATGCGTTCCGCACGAGATCCCTGACCCTAAGTGAGTGATAACGATCGCACTTTCTTCATAGGGCTTGCCTAAATTTTCAGCGATAAATCTGCCGAAGGCTTTGTGACTCAGCGCTTGGAAATAGCTGTGTCTGGTTATTTGTGGAAGCCCGGTATATCTCGCAATAGCAATCATTTCATCCACACAAGGAGGATCAGCAATCAATGCTTTTTTTCCGCTTTTCTGTGCGAAGGACAATGCAATCGAACAACCTAAATTACAGACATGTTGGCCATATTTACCGGATTTCGCATCAGCTACCATCGTCTCATTGATCTCATAGACACCTGATTCTAAAGGTTTTACAGAAGGGCCGCGAGAAATGAATAAATCCAAATCACTGACCGTAAGCTGATTACTTTTTAAAAAATCGAGAATACTCTCTCTTCGGTAATCATATTGATCCCAGATTTTTTTGAATTGTTCAATTTCTTCAGACGAATGTCGAATAGTTTCTCTTAAGACTATTTTTTCATTTTCACACAAAGCGACCTTTGTAGAAGTTCCTCCTAAATTCAAAACCAATGCTTTCACTTCCAGCAACCTACTTTCTCTACTTATTGAAATTTCGCAACCAATTCTCTGAACTCGTCCTCATTTAACGTGCGATGCAATTCGATTCCTTTTGATTTCACCGCCATCAATAGGTCCATCTTCTTGTCTTCCTCGACAGAAAGATCGTAGCGTTCAAGCCAAACACGTAGGTTGTCTTTCCCAGATTTTTTCCCTAAGTCTAAAATTGGTTCGCGATTTCCAACTAAATCCCAACGATATGGCAGCATAACTAACGGATCAGATTTACGGGCATTTTCCCACAAGCTGGAAGGCATTCCGGTTTCCCAACCAAAGATTGCATCACCAACAACAGGCGCCGTAGGATTGATTGGTTCCCGAGCTAAACGTGCGACAGTATCTGACAAATCCTTCAACTTGGGTAAATCAATGCCTGTATCTTGCCCATACAAAGCCTCTAATGAAAGAGCAACCTGTTCTAATTGTGCTGATCCAGCTCTTTCGCCTATTCCGTTGACAGTCACATGAACCGCAGACGCTCCCGCCGCCAAACCAGCTAATGACGTTGCCGTTCCTAAGCCAAAGTCATCATGGAAATGGCATTCGATCGGTGTTCCAGGGAAACGCTCAATCAATTGTGAAATCCGTAATCTTGCTCCTTCTGGTGAAAGGGCGCCGAATGTATCTACTAGAGCTAACGAATCCATATGCCCGCCGCCATCAACGATCGCCTGTACTGTATCCATCAGAAAATCCATACTTGCTCGTGAGCCGTCTGCTGGGAAGAATAGGACTTTCAGCCCTAACTCGTGAGCCTTCGCTGTAGCTTCAATCGCCGATTTAATCGCTTTCTCTGCACCCCATTTGATTCCTTTAGCCAGCAGATGTTCACTTCCAGGAATTTCCGCGACAACCCCATCAACACCACATTCTTTCGCTAGTTCCATATCCTTGACCATGTTCCGAACGAAGCAATAAATATCCGCTTTTAATCCTAATGATGTGATTCCTTTAATTGCATCAGCATCTTCTTTTGTAACCGCCGGCGTTCCGGCTTCAATCCGATGAACTCCAACCGCATCTAGTTTTTTGGCAATTTCAACCTTTTCATCTTTTGTCAAAACGATGCCTGGCTGTTGCTCCCCGTCACGCAATGTTGTATCCAAAAACTGGATGTTGTCCACGAACTTAAATTCCTTTGTTACCTGCTCATCATAATTTGAGGGGCTAACCCACCATTTTCCTTCTTCTCTAAAACCCATTAATAAATCCTCCTTAAAATAGATAGTTGATTTGATTATTCTGATAATTCGATCTCAGCCGTTACTTTATTCTTCTGATACATGTATAGCTGATACGGTAAAATGACTAAAAACGGAATTTCAAACAACGGAATGTTAATTCTTCCAATAATCCCATAAGCCGTAGTAACGATTTGCGGAATCCCTGCTCGCCCAAAGTAGAAAGCCAATACCGTAAGAATTCCTACTAACAGTAATCGACGCGCATTGTAGGAAGAGTTTTTCCATACTTTGTGCACTAACAATTGATAGCGTTCAATCATTCCATACAAATACCCTGCTCCTGTTGATAAGACCGCTAAATAGGCAATCCCAGTGTAAAGCAAACGAACAGTGAAGCCGGCACCAATAATATGATTCAAACTCCACAATGTCGGTAGGTCCTGACTAGCAACCTCCGGCATTCCCGCTGCAAAAATGATGTTCATCGCAATCGTGGAGATGAATACCATCAAGCTTCCGATAACCGCCGCGCCCAACGAGTGTTTCTTTGTTTTTACTTGACCCTTAGACGCTGGAATCACAGCATCAATAAAAGCGACCATAATGTTGATGTATAGAATGATTTGCAGTAGAACATGGGATAGTGGTGCGTTCATCGTTCGGTTGGAAACATAGTTCGACATTCCTTCCCACGATGCAGGTACTCCCTTAATGGCGATATAGCTGATCAAAAGAATCAACGCGATCGCGATAAACGATGCGGAGCGGATGACAATTTTTTGACCCGCCAGAATTAAGATAACGACGATCCCAAAAGTAAGCAGCCCCATTACCACAAACGAGGTATTAAAAAATTCTGCTAATAATCGTCCTCCTGTCGCAAATGTTAGTGCTGAGATAGTGATACATGCTAAGATAGCCGAAAATTCTTTTACGTTCGCGAAAAAGAAATTGTATTTTCCAAATACACGATCATAAAATGAGCGAAAATCGTACAATTCAAACGTTCTGCAGTATTCCAAGACGAGAAAACAAATGATTCCCGCAACAATCGTGGTTAATAGTGGTCCAATAAATACCCCTAGCCAAGATTGACCTACAAAGAAGCTGACTAATTGAGCTCCTCCTGAAAACCCTGGCCCGATATAGATGCCGAACCAAACAGAGGCTAAACCAAATGAAACAAGCAAACTTTGGAGAGTGGTCTCTTTTTTTTCCATTCTGCTTCTCCTTATAAATTCAATGCCTTCTTGTTCAAAATATTTGCAGGGTTCTTTCCATTCAACACATCTACCGCTGTCTGGGCTACCGAAGCGAACAGCTCTTGATTCGCCTCTGCTGAACTATACGCAATATGCGGAGTGAGAATCACATTGTTCATTCCTAGAAGCGGATTGCTGGTATCCTTCATTGGCTCACCTTCCAGCGTATCCAGGCCCGCTCCCCCGATTTTTCCATTTTTCAGTGCTTCGATCAGATCTTCTGTATTGATCAAGCCGCCACGAGCAGCGTTGATTAAAATAACACTATCCTTCATTTTTCCAATTGTTTCAGCATTAATCATTCCCGCCGTCTCTTTAGTTTCAGGAAGATGTAATGAAATGATATCTGCACCCTCATACAACTCATCTAAATCAGCCTGCTTCACACCGCTATCAGTGAAAACGTCTGCTGGTACGTAAGGATCATAGGCCATGACATTGTAGCCAAGTCCTTGGAAATTGCGTGCGATTTGCTTCGAGATATTGCCAAAACCAACTAATCCTACCGTTTGAGCGGATGGTCGACGCATCTTTGTACCCAAATCCTGGTTCCAGACACCTCGTCCTACCGCCTTATCAAAATGTTTCAGCTGTCTCGTCAAAGCTAGAGCCAAGGCTGTTGCATGAATAGCCACTTCTGAGATGCAATAGGTTGTTACATTGCAAATCCTGATGCCCATCTTATTCGCCGCATCCATATCAAACTCATTAACCCCAATTCCATAGCGAATCATTACTTTACAGTTTTTCAACTGACTAATGCTTTTTTCGGTCATCTTTGTGGCGATATTTAAAATAGCATCGGCATCTCGATACTTCTCAATGACCTCATCTTCGTTTTTACACGTTCCCATAATAAAATCAAATCCAGCATCCTCAATAATTTTTCGTTCAACGGCGTAATTGTATCCACTAATTACTTGCGAATCTAACAGTACAACTTTCATAAATGAGCCTCCCTATTTCGAAAAAATTGGCGAAACTATTCAATGTCCTTTGCGCAAAGTTTTATGAATGCGTTTTCAAAATCATCGTAGATCATTTTCCTAACTTTGTAAATAGTTTTTTAAAAGTTAAGAAATTAACAGACAAAAAATGCGAACTTTTTCATTTACATAAATAACTTGAATTACAACAAGGTCGCTTCCTCCTCCCGACTCCATCTAGTTATAGAAGCTGATTACTAAAAAAACTAAAATAGAATAACATTTTTTTTCATAAAACAAAAAACAAAAAAAAACGATAATAATTCCTAGAATAATGGATACCCTTTTACAATGTTTCCCCTTATTGATAAGCTTCATTGACAAGGTTAGTAAAATTACTCTAGAATTAAAGAAGTTAGATTCGGATGATTAATCAAGGGGGCATCAAAATGTCGACAACCGATAGTATCGTTTTCAAAATTCAAGAAGTAGCAAAAATTATCAATGTTGTACCCGCAACGATCAGGAACTGGGAACAGCACGGTTTCTTTACACCTAAAAGGAGTAGCAACGGTTATCGTGTCTTTGACCAGCACGATGTTGAAATGCTAAAGAAAATAAAGAATTGGTCGATCGATATGAAGATGGGGACTCAAGCTGTAAAAATGATGGTTGACTCCTACAGTTTAAACAACAATGTTTCGGCAGAAGAAAACTCTGTCAGTAAGAAATTGCTTAGTGAAAAATGGAAGGACAGCAGGCAGTCTAAAAACAAAACAATCAAAGAAGTCGCGGACGCCGTGGGGATTTCCACATCCTATTTATCGAAAATAGAAAACATGCAGGTCAATCCCAGCTTGGAAGTACTAAAGAAAATTGCGGACTATTACGGCGAGAATGTTCTTTACTTTCTGCCTGTCGATCAAAAAAAAGCTTCACAGCTAGTCAAGAAGGAGCAACGAGTGAGTGTGATTGATAAAAACGGTGGCGTTACGATCGAGAATCTGCTGAATCAAGAGAATTCTCGATTATCCTTCATGATGTACACGTTAAGCCCTGGTTCACAGCGCCCAACAATGCAGCCCCATTCAGGAAATGAGATTGTTTTTGTCCTCTCCGGCGAAGTTACATTCACGATAGGAAAAGAAACCGTCTACCAGCTGGAGGAAGGAGATTGTTTGAGCTACAGTTCTGAGGAAAATCATAGCTGGTGTAATGAGAGTGACTCGGAGGCAAAACTACTGTGGTTTTATGAACGAGTTGTCTAGAGCCCATCGAATAAATCATGAAGACAAATAATAGATTGGTGGAATTTCAAAAAACTTCTAGAGGAAATTACTGGTATCGATTACTAGTTCAAAAATTAGTTAATCGAACAGCCTGCAAATCGAGAATTGATTTGTGGGCTGTTTTATATTTGTTAAAATGATTGAAAAGGAGCTGATACCATGCAACACTTTAATTTTAATATTGGAGATACGAATTTTATTAGCTTAGTAGATGCACATACGTATGATAGTTTTGTCGATGAAGACTGGGATTTAGTGACTGATCTGATTCCTCATGTAGTTGAAGAACAGCAAAAAGGCACTATCTTGATGTATCAAATGACTCAAGAAGGCATCGAGGATGATTGGAAAATTTCGATCACTCAGTCTCCTTTGACATTCGAAAAATATATCAAAAAATCGATCAATTATATTTCTGTTACTGATCACTCACTCTATCTGATTGACTACACAAATTTGACGATGGCAGCCCAGTTTGATGATGAGAAGATACCGGATAAGTCATGTGCACCCTTCCGAATCGAACTCGACAATGGTAAATATACTGTCACTGCTTATCTTTTTAAAGATGTTGACAATGACATCGTAGTAAATGAGGAAAGCGACCTGCTTTTCGTCTTCGAACCATATACAGCGGCTCTATCTTCTGAAAATCAAACGATTATTTGGGGAAGTTTTTAGCAAGTGAAGCCGGATAAATCTTAACTACTTCATACAATTGGCTAACAGTATTGTTAGGTTGCTTTATTTCCTACCTTTTTCTGCTATGATTCCTAAAAAGGAGGCAATAATATGCTTGATGCTCTTTTTCAAATGCTGATGGATGTGATCGGTGGTTTTATCGATGCGATTACTTCTTTGATCTCCGCACCCTTCGAGATCTTTTCATATTTTATCAATGGGATTTTTCACTAAAAATGATAACTCAATGATTTCCACATTATTGTTATTTTAGCTATCAGCAAAGATATCAGACTGTAACGAGTTTTTTTATGTCGTATCTCCAGATCTCTCGTCATAGATACGATTAGGATGTATGGGCTAGACCTTATTTTGAAAGCGCGATAATTAAGTAAACCTCAAATAGAATTTAAAGTTTACCGCATTTTGTGCCCGTAGTGTCTTTCTAAAAAGAAAGCCAAGATCTCTCTATGGAACGTCTAGCATCGTAATTTTTTGATGTGTCAAAAGAAAGTGATTGGGTTTGATCGCTGAGTTCTGAATACAGCGGATCATTCTGGAATCCTTTTGCCGTTTCATTGAAAAAAGAGCCCTCAAACATCCTGAAATAAGATGTTTAGGGGCTCTTAAAGATAACTACTCAATTGGAATAGCGGTTTTCCGCTCCAATTTCTCTGCTGCTTTTGGCATCGTTACTTTCAAAATACCGTCCTTGTATTCTGCCTTAATCTCTTCTTCTCTAATGTTTCTTATTGCAAATTGTCGGCGAACGCTACTAAAGCTTCGTTCACTTCTCACTAAGTTGCCTTTATCATCTTCGGCCTGCGTGTCGGTTTGATGTTGTCCTTCGATCGTCAACACACCGTTTTCATAATTGATTTGGATGTTTTCTTTTGGAATCCCTGGTAATTCTGCTTCTAACATATACTCTGTTTCTGTTTCATGAATATCTGTTTTGACCATGTTGCCTTTAAATCCTTCAAAAAAATTCCGTCCAAAGTCCTCAAAAAAATTGAAAGGTGTCATGTCAAATAAATCAGAGCGACGGGGAATCATGTTGTTAGCCATCTTGATCCTTCCTTTCCTTTTTTTATCTTCCTTCACTTATAATTTTACTCACAATAAGTAAAAATTCAAGTAAAAAATGAAGCAATACTTCAAAACAATAAAGCTTTATTGTTGTAATTTAAACAAGATGGATCGACGAAAAAAATGCTATCTATTCTTTACTAATAAGTGCTGGATGTGGTTCTCTATTTTAACAGAGAATTGATGTGTAGTTATTTTACTTTCACATTTTGATCACCGTTCACCAACAGAAAAACGTCAAAAAAAATATTTTTTCGCAGACATAAAATCAGACGTCAACCACACTAATAAGCGGTTGGCGTCTGATTTCTACGCTAAATTTATGCCTGATGGATCGGCAACTGTTCAGTGGCAGATTTCTGTTCGGACAGCTCATTGACTAAGTTTTGAATCGCCACAATGGATTGCGGGGTCACATAGGGATCCATGGAGACTAAAGGAAAATCTTTTGGAATACCTTCTCTTGGTCCGGTGGTGATTAACCCATCATAGGTCACAATTCTCTGAACCAGCTCATCCGTACTGTCCCATAAATCCTCAAAATGATGAATCTCAAAATTCCCGTAGACTATCTGAGTAATAATCGTTGATATGAAGGCTTCTTCAGTCGGTGAAAGGTCGGATAGCAGCAATAAATGGATCGTTTTGTCCTGAGAAGCCAACAGCTCCAAACTGTCTACCTGATCGGTTAATAAAACATACACATAATTTGTGATAAAATCCTCCGAGCGATAAATCTCGTGCTCCTGGACGAATGCCTCAACGATTTCCGTGACCTTCTCGACGGCATGCCGATGCATGATTTTCACCATTTCTAAAAAGATAGTCCGGTTTTTTCGCAGGATGGTAACAAACTCTCCATTTGTTTTATACAGATAAATTTCATTCAGTAAAACAGTCGTAAGCTCAAGTTTGCGTTCTTCTCCAATGGACTCTTCACCCAGCAGTTCAACAAAATGATCGGTCAATTCGAGATGGTCTTCAAATAGCTGGCTGTAACGGGGATTATCTCTTAGTGCCGCCTCTCTATGCTTCTTGCTGAAAACAATCGAATCTGAGAAGGAAAGCCATAAGCAATCCCGCATGACCTCCTCAGTTAAATTCAAGTGGAATACTTTGGAAAGCATATCCCTGAAATCAGCGATTGTCTCTTCTTTAGGCAACACCAAACCATCTGTCCTTAATTCTTCCTTCGCAAAGGTATGACCATTTTTTATCCGCCACAAACTGATGAATGCATTGTAAGTTAGGCGTTTCTGGAAAATGTACTTTTTATCTAAATCATTGATTCTAGTAAATTCTAGGACAAATTTTTCAATTGATTTCAATTGATAGTCTCTTAAATTTGGCAGTACTGTTTTCAAGGTAAATTGCTTCTCAATAAAGTAGCGATAATAAAAATGACGAATTACACTTTCCTGACCTTCTAAACGCAGCGGCCGATAGCACAATTGAATGCCTGCTATTTCCAGAACACCTTCAATTTTTTTCAAGCAGCGCTGAATATTTGAAGAACTCAAAAAAAGCCGCTTAGATAAAGCCCCAATATTGTCACAGCGTTCATAAAGCAGCTCCTCAATAATTTGAAATTCCGGTGAATTGTTCAGTGCTTCAGCGTAAAGCTTGCCGATACTTGTATCACCTTTAAGTTTGACACTATATAAGCCCTTATCCTTCTCAACAGTAAAGCTTTCCTTCTGTGCGTTGATCAGACTGATATCATTTAATAGGATTGGCAACGAACAGTTCAATCTATTCATAAGCTTCTCACTTGGCAGTCCTCCGCGATTATAATAAAGCTGCTCAATCAGCTTTAATCTGCGAATATTACTAGTTCCTAAAACCTGACGAAAATCCATTTTATCTCCTCCAAATCAGCTTGCGTTGATGGTTGCGAATCGTTTATGTGCTCGGTTCTCAGCATGAATACTCCACTCCGAACGATTGAAATAACAACACTCCAAAGAAAACGTTTGCTTTCATATAGTCATTTTACCTTTTTTCTATTAATGTAAAGGGTGGTTTTTAACTGTATACCTTAAAGGAAACATGAGAATTAGATAAAAAATGAAACTGTTTTTGACTATACTATTGTAATTTTCTGCTTCTTCACGTAAAAAAACGACATCCCATAAAAAATAACGGAATGTCGTGATACATTATGATTCAATTAGTTGTTCTTACTAGAGATAACAGTTAATAGACTTAGAAGTCGCTCCAATTGTCTTCCTCAACTGCTTCAGCTTGCTTGCGCTGTTTTTTCGATTGTTTCGGACGCTCATACTTGTATTGTTGGTATTGGTTAGCACTGCTGTCCGCTCTAGGAATAATCAGTACTAATAGGACGTACAGAAATACTGGTGCGCCTACTAAAACAATGCTGATGAATACAAAGATCACTCGTGCGATGGTAGGATCGATGCCGAGATACTCTGCGATTCCGCCAATCGTTCCTGTTAACATTCTATTTGTTTGTGATTTTGTCAGTTTTTTTCTCATGTGGGTCATTCCTTCCTAGTTGTCAGTATCCTTCAAGAAAATATTGCCGGCCTTCGATGAAACTTCAATCTGAGCGGGCTCCCCTGCTGATCGTTGGAAATGCAGTACTTTTTGAGTATTGCCATTTCTTTCCTGCAAGGTTTCACAATTTGCGAATCGATAGTTGATCGTACCAATTCCGGTTTTTGCTACGCCTTCGATCCCGACTGTCTGCGGCAATGATACTTTGACGTTTCCATTGACGGATTGAGCCTCGATTTTTTTTAGATCATCATTTCCCGCGGTTACCTTGATGTCGCCGTTGATTAATGAATACTCAGATCGCACGACATCCGCTTTGGAAATGATCGTTCCAGTCACTGTCTCAATCAACGCATTCGTAATTTGACCTTCGCGAATTTCAACATCATTGTTGGTTCCTTCAAACTCCAACATCGAAGCATCGAGTTGTTTGATCAAAACAGTCCCATTGGTCGCCTTGATCGCGGCATTCTTAGCAGCGATTTCTTCGATCATCAAGTCACCGGTCAATAAACGAACAGATAAATTATTGTAATGCCGTTTTGGCAAGTAGAAGGTCAATCTGGCGTCGACTCTTTTATTCGGAACGTGGAACAACATCTGATAATTATTGATATCAATTCTACTGCGCTCCAAGAAAGCATCCATCGGATCTGACTCCTCCATCGGTCCTAAAAGAGCGACAGTTGCTTCGACTTTTACATCATTGATTGTGTCGTCTTCCCAGGTCTTCAAGATAACTTTTCCTTTGGCTAATTTGATATCAATCGTTCCAGCATCAATGTCTTCAAATGTAAACTGATGGCTGAAATGTGTTTTAGCCGTTCCATAAAATTTTTGATTGATCTTTTTCCAATCAAAATCATTATTTACCTTGTCAGAAACTCGCTCCGTTGTTCTAGTAACCATTCGAGCAATACGGCTTGCCCAATCATTCGGCTCTTCATGAGGACGATCCATCGGACGGTATTTTTGTTCTTCAAAATCATCTGGTACTTCAAAGAAACCGTCTGAGACGTATGGCTGCTCAGGAGTGGCAAAAAGATCTTGATCAATCGCTCTGCGTTCATGCTTCAACAGTTCAATCTCTTCTTCCATTTCATTCAGTTCGATTTTCATGCTGTCATAGATTACTTTATTCTCAGGCGAGATGATTCCTAGCTCCGCTTCAAGGCTTAGCTCTCTAAATTCTTCCTTTTTCTCACGCAGCGTTTCTATTTTTGTCTGCAACGCTTCATCAAATTCATCGATCTTAGATCTGACTGGATCTGCCTCTTCGGGTTCTGGTGCCTTGTTTTCCCACTCGTCGATCATGCTGGAAACACTGTCAGAAGGTTGCGGTTTTTCTGGAATCTCCTCTTCGAACGTTTCTGGTTCCTGTTCTAATTCCTGCTCTGGCATTTCTTCAAAATCTGAGTCTTCTTCTGGTTCCAAGCCATCTTCGTGCTCTAGTTCTGGTTCATATTCTGGCGTTGCTTCGGTTGTTGGTTCATTTTCAGGTTCTGAGAATTTTTCAGATACTGTATCTTCTTTAAGTTCTGGAGCTTCATTGGATTCTGCCGATTCTTCAGTTTCTACCGCTTTTTCGTAGTCAGAAGAATCTTCTGGTTTAGATGATGCTTCAAAATCAATTTCTTGTTGTGGTGTTTCTTCAAATTCTGGATTATTTTCAGTTTCTAGTACTATTTCCGGCTCTGGTTCAGTTTCCGTTAAAGGTTCAACTTCTGTTTCAATCTCTGGTGCTGTTTCCGGTTCTGACGTTTTCTCAGCTTTATGTTCTGGGTCCTTTAAGCCAAGACTTTCCAGTAAATCTAAACCTTCTTCAGGTGATAGGATACCTTTTTTAATAGATTCTATAATCTTCTCGCGTTCGTTCATGCTGATCTCTCCTCGACGAATTCTTCTATGAGTCTATTATGCACATACATTTTCTCCCCGTCATGGGTCGAAAGGACTATATTTTACGAAATAAATTTGATATCAAAAAGTTTAATTAGTCAAAGTAGACGTCGCAACTGGCAGCTAATTCGTTTGAAATGAAGAAACTTTTCAAAAACTGAAAGAGTTTCTTTGATTCTCATCACGCATACGACTATGCTAAACTGCTTGAAATCTATATTTGCTAACCCAATTAATCCTATTCAAACTCGATAAACTGCAAAAAGTTGGACTCGCAGCTAGCTCACTAAGTAGTAATCATTTTTCTAAAAACCAGAAAAATGAGTCTTATTTTCGCTTCGCATACCATTGCACTAAACATCTTGATCAAAGGTCCAACCTGAAATAAATAAATCTGTCCTCAAAAAAATATACTGCGAAAAGTGCAACTGGCAAAAAGAGTGAACTGTTTTTTTTATTAACAGTCCACTCTTCTGATTTATATATTTAAGCTGGTGATCAAGCATTGTTTTTTTTGATTAGAAGTCGCTCCATGCGTCGTCAGCGACTGCTTCGGCTTGTTTTGCTTGGCTGCTACTTGAGTATTCATAAGGTTGTTCGTAGCCACGGCTATGGTTTTCTGCTTTTGGAACTAGAAACATTAATAACAAGTAAAGCAGGATTGGTGCGCCTTCTAAGAAAAAGATGGAGAAGACAAAGATGACACGTGCAATAGTAGGATCAATTCCAAAATAATCTGCGATTCCGGCTAATGTTCCTGTTAATACTCGATTGTTTTGTGATTTCGTTAGTTTTTTCATTTTAATTTTCTCCTTTTATTTTCCAAAAACACTATTTTTGGAACCCGTTTTGATTGATTTTTTTATTTTCCCACTCGCGATGTGTTTTTATCTTATGAACATATTATGCCGAATCTTGCTTGTTTCGTCATAGGGCGAAAGGCGTATTTTTCATCTAGTTATTTGGTATGAGTTTTTCTAGTTCTTACTACTAAAACGATTTAAGAATAGGCTTGATTGGGCAATAGATCAAGTATTTGAGAGAGATACTCCTTCTGGGGACTGGAAAAATAGTTGAATTATGATAAAGTTTATTTTAGAAAAAAAGTTAGATAATTATCAGAAAGGAATGTTTGTTTGATTCAAATTCGTGAAATGATACTTGATGATAAACCCCAACTAAGACACCTCTACCTGGAAAGCCGTCGTACGACCTTTTATTGGGCTGATCCAGAGTTAATGCATCTAGAAGATTTTGATCGTGATACAGCAGAAGAGCTCGTTTTTGTCGCGGAGTCGCAGCAAAAACTCATCGGTTTTATTTCTCTGTATGTACCTGATAATTTCATTCATTGCCTATTTGTCGATAGGAATTTTAAAGGCCAAGGCACGGGTCATCTGCTTCTAAAGGAAGCTAAACAACACCTGCAATTGCCGATGAAATTAAAATGCTTATCGAAAAATACGCCTGCTCTCGCCTTCTATGAAAAAGAAGGTTGGGAAAAGATTCATGAAGTGAAAGTCCCTGATGCTTATTGGAATATGCTTTATACAGGAAAAAATTCTTAGTTCACTCAGCAAAAATGAACTAGGAAGTTTTTTCTTATTAGCTTCCGATACTTAACCTTTCCATTTCGTTTGATTGATTTTTTCGCATTTCATCAGCACAAAATAAAAAAACGCTTGCATTTTCATTAAGAACATGTGAGAATAAACACAAATAGTTCTTCAGGGCAGGGTTTAATTCCCGACCGGCGGTGATAGTCCGCGAGCCTTTTGGCTGACTCAGTGCAATTCTGGGACCGACAGTACAGTCTGGATGGAAGAAGAAAAGCGTGTGTTTGTTGATCGTTCAGATGACAAACCCTATTTGAATCAATCAACTACACCTTTTTCTACTTTGACTGTGCCTTGCAAATGTTGTTGTAAGGTTCTTTTTTATGTTTTAAGAAAGGTGTGTTGAAATGAAATTTACTGCAAGAAAACTAGTGATGATCGCGATTTTTGGTGCTCTCTCTTACGTGCTGATGCTCTTCAAGTTTCCGCTGCCATTTATGCCGCCGTTTATGGATTTTGATTTGGCAGGTATTCCAGAATTGCTGGGGACGTTCTTGTTGGGACCTGTTTCAGGGATCTTTATTGTGCTGATCAAGCTCTTAATCAAATTAGCGACAGTCGGAACCGCTTCGATGTTTACTGGTGAAATCCAGAACTTCATTTTAAGTCTTAGCTTCATTTTGCCTGCTAGTATACTTTATCAGCGGTCGACGAACAAAAGCTCGGCTTTAAAAGGGATGCTGGCTGGAACAGCGTTAGTTACTTTTGTTGCGTGCCTCTCGAATGTGTATTTCATCATTCCTTTTTACACCAAGCTTTACGGGATGTCGATGGAAGCGATCATCGCTATGACACAGGCAGTCAATCCATTGGTAGACAGTGTTTGGAAGCTGGTAATTATCGGGATCGTTCCCTTCAACTTGTTTAAATACGGTGTCACTACCGCCATCGTTTACTTTTCATTGGATCGATTGCGGGCGATTTTTCTTAGACGGGAGTATTTATAGTGGAATTTGAAGCAGCAGTTGAGCAATTTTATAAAAAATTGGGACGAAAAAAGATCATGGCTTTGGCAACGAGTTTGAATGACCATGTCATGGTGCGCAATGTCAGTGTTATCATTCATGAAGGCAAAATTCTGTTTAAAACCGATAAGAATTTTCGTAAAACCCAACAATTGATCGAGAATCCGCAGGTGGCGATTTGCTACTGGGGTGTTCAGGTCGAAGGTATCGCGGTTAATCATGGATTAGTCGCAGATCAGGAGGATGACTCCTTTCAAACGTTGTATCAAAAATATTGGGAGAAAAGCTACAATGCCTATCCCCATAAAGATAGCGAAATCCTGATTGAAGTCGTTCCGAAACTCGTTGAAATCTGGGATCAGGACAAGGATGATCGTGGGTTCCAGCTGTTTATCGATTTTGAACAGAAAGCAGCCGAGATTGAAAAGTATGATTAGTTACTGATATATCCAAAAATAAAGCCAAATGACTTTTTACTATCAATTTTGAAAGTGAATTGGTCGTTTGGCTTTACGTTCGTTAAGTATTATTCAGAAAGACTTTACCAGCAAATTATTGAGCGTTACCAATCCCCAAAACGATTATCTTGGAACACGGTTTCTGTTAGATTACTCACGGCCTCATCATACAGTTTCTTATAATAGCGATAGTCTTCTTCTAAAACTTTTAGTGTTTTTTTATTTTCCGCACTATTTTTCTTCAAGCTTTCAATCTGAAAAGAGAGCGTTTGAACCTGTAACTCTAATTCCTCAAAGCTAAGCTCTTTCATTCCACTTAACTCCTTCGATTTTCTTATAATTGATCACGACTTTTCCATTATAAAATTCCAATTCCTTCTCCGACAGAACAACCGTCTTGCTAATATCAACGAGACAGCTATTCGTATATTTTTTGACGATCGTGCCAGATAAAAAGAAATGATCTTCATTAAAAAGAAAATTGATTTTATCTCCTATACTAAATTGCAAATTATACTCATTTTCTCGAATCTCCATTAAAATATTCGGCACCATTGCTTGACCATAACTCATACAATTCTGTCCTCCTCACGTTTTTCAAAGAAGCAAACTCAAGTGTAGAAGGCTTCTTTCAACTCATCACTTAGTTATTATTCTAACCGATAGAGAAGCATGTATTCGGGAATATTTAATGAAAAATTAATATTTGATTTATACAAGGAACACTATGGATGCATTACTGATAGCCACAAAAAAGAAGCAAACTACATTTACATTTTACTTCTTTTCGATTACTTCATGACACCCTTTAACTGCTCATACAGCTTCAAATACAACTCATAATTCTTCTGATAGACTTCTGAATTATATGGATTGGGGGTATGGCTTCTTCTGATTTGTACCGTTTTTGCGACAGCATCTTCAAAATCTTTATAAACACCCACCGCCACACCAGCCAGTATCGCCGCGCCAAGAGTGGTTGCTGTGTCGGAATTAAGTACATCAATTGGCTTATTTGTCACATCGCTCTTGATCTGTGTCCAAAGCTGGCTATTGGCTGAACCGCCCATTGCCCGCAAACGACTCACTTCAGCACCCGCTTGCTTCGCAACATCCAAATTATGTTTCAATGAAAAGGCGACACCTTCCATACTTGCTCGAATCATATGGCCTTTTGTTTTACTGTAATCTAATCCGTAGTAAACGCCTTTGGCTTTCGGATTCCAAATAGGCGATCGTTCTCCCGCCATGTAAGGCAGAAAAACAAGTCCTTCAGACCCAGCTTCAATGTTTTCAGCTAATAGATTCATTTCTTCAAAATTAGTCGTTCCATTGTTTTCAGCGTTGATCCGTTCTGTTTGCCCGAATTGTTCTTCAAACCATTTCAGAACACCACCACCTCCTACTGTTCCGCCTTGCAGCAGCCAGTTTTTAGAAGTGACATGATAACTCAGAATCAAGTGTTTGTCGGCACGATACTCATCCGTACAAATGCTCATTCCACCTGCTTGACCACCCTGCTCTTGCGTTTCTCCATTTGCGATCACACCGACACCAAGCGTTCCACAGGCAGAATCCAATCCCCCAGCGACAACAGGAATACCCGCTGACAAGCCACTTTGTTGCGCGGCTTCCTTGGTAACTCTACCAACGATTTCATGGCAGGCAGCGATTTCTGGCAAGATATCCTCACGTAAATTCATTTCTTTACATAGCTCTCGATCCCATGCTCCTTTTTTCATATCGAAGCACTGATAACCATAGCCTTGAGAGATATCTTGGGTGATTTCTCCTGTCAATTTATAAACAATATAGCTGTTGGATTGTAAAATCTTTGCGGTTTGTTTGTATAACTCAGGCAAATGATCACGATACCATAGAACCTTAGGCAATGTATACGAGTGCTGAATTGGGTTTCCACTGATAGCGAACAGCCTCTCTTCCCCAAGAGTATGTTTCAAATCATCACAAATTTCTTGTGCTCGTGTGTCCATCCAAATTGGGGTATTACGCAGAAGCGTCCCATCATTTGAAATAGGAATCGCTGACCAGCTTTGTCCGTCAACTCCGATGCCGACGATTTTTTCTGATTTGACTTTAGATTCGCTTAATAACTCCTTGATTGCTTGGCAGACCGCTTGCCACCAATCATCAGGATCTTGTTCAGCCCACCCCTCTTGCGGATGAAAAACGGGATAACTCTTAGTTGATTGAGCAATTGCTTCTCCGTCCTCGGTAAATAGAGCCACTTTACAGGACGAGATGCCGATATCAATACCTAGTAGATACATTTTCCCCTCCTAGTAATAAGATTATTTTTCTATATTATCTCAGAAATAATACTTAGAAAAAGTATTTTGCGAAAAAAATCCAACTATCTTCAATCATAAAAGATAGTTGGACTAGAAAACATAAAAATAAGTTAACTACGCTTCGAACACAATGAGTGTTGAAACTCAGAAAGGTTATTAAACAATGAATACTTATATGAGTGAACCGCTGGAAACTCATCCTTCTCTTCCGGAACATAAATCGGTACAAAGCCGCCCCGATTGGCAGCGATGATGCCTGACTGTGAGTCCTCGATGACATACGCCTTTTCAGGCGGGATACCTAAACGTGAGGCTGCTTTAATGAACAGCTCTGGATCCGGTTTGGCTTCTTCCACTTCTGATCCATAACAATGAGCATCCATTCGATTCCATAAGTTCGCTTGTCTAAGCAATTCCTCAGCAACATTTTTCTTCGCAGAGGTGGCTACCGCTTTTTTTAGATTCTGACTATCGAGAAAATCCAATAAGTCAAAAACACCTGCTTTCAGATCGACCGGATACACCTTATAATGTTGGGCGAACTCGTATTCACGAATCTCAATGATTTTTTGTGCTAATTGAGCGTCTTCATAATATCTAGCAAGAAATTGTTCGATATCCTTCAGACTTCGACCTAGCATTTTTTGATACATGTCCTCTGTAAACTCAATATCAACCGCAGCAAAGGCTTTGGCGAACGCTTGTTTTGAAGCTGGCTCTGAATCGATCAGCACCCCATCCATATCAAAAATTACTGCTTCCATATTTTCCCCTTCTACTTAAATGTCATTTGATAAGAGCTCTGAAATTGCTCTTGCGGTGCTAGCATATTGATTCCCAATTTTTCAGCATAATTCCCCTTCGTATCAAAGGTATCGGCAACCCCGCACCATGGTTCGATGCAGATGAAGGGGGCTTCCTGGGGATAAGGTGACCAGATTCCCAAATAAGGCATGCTGCTATAATCGAAAACGATCGCTTTCTCCGTTTTATCCGACTTTAATTCTACTCGTGTATTTCCAGCTGTTTCCCAGATCAGCACGCCTTGACTGAACAATTCGCGATTGATCGGATAGATGGAATCCACCAGCTCGACCGCTTTATCCGTATGCAGCAAGACTTCTTCGGTGACTGGAATGAATTTTCGTGACTGTTTTGGTGAAATTTCTAAATAATAATCAGTGAAGGTTGTTTGCTGATCCAAAGGCAGGTTGAAGCCCGCATGCGCACCGATGGCAAAATACATCGGCTTCTCTTCGTCTCCATTTTTTACGAAATAGCGAACGATCAGACAATTACCGATTAATTTGTACTCGATCGTTAATTCGAACTTGAATGGATAGATCTTCAAGCTTTCCTCATCCTCTGATAACGTCATTGCTAATGTATCAGAGGAATGATTCATAACAAGAAATTCACGGTCTCTAGCAAATCCATGTTGAGACATATGGTAGGTTTTTCCATCCAGCTGATACTGATCCTCTTTCAGCTTGCCTACGATTGGAAATAAAATCGGGGCGTGTCTGCTCCAAAATTTGTCATCTGCTTGCCAAATATACTCGGTACCGTCTTTTTTAGATTGAATACTGCTGATTTCTGCCCCTTTGTTTAATACCTTGACGATTAAATCTTCATTTCCCAATACTTGATAATCCATTTTTCCCCCTCTTTCTTAAACACAAAGAAGGCAGATCAAATCTACCTTCACATTTTTATGAAAAGCGTGCAGTTGCTTGCTGGCAATGGATTTTCTCATGCCAAGATGTTGCTGTTTCGCGTAAGACTGCATTTAGTTCATCAATATTTTTGCGACCTTCTGTCTGCAGCCATGCTCTTGCGGCAGCTTCGCCTTTTGTGATGTAGGGTTCCACTCCGTTGGCCCAAGTGGCACGTCCGCACAAGACGCCGTTAAAGGTTGAGCCAGCTTCTTTGGCAAAACGCAAGGTATCTTGGAACATCGCCGCACTCACTCCAGCACTTAAGAAGATGAATGGCAGATCGGTTGCTTCGCTTTGTTCCTTGAATAATTTCGCCGCTTCTTCTTTTGTATAAACACTCTCATCACCGAAGCCTTCAACGAATTTCATATTCACTGGGACTTCGACTTTCAAAACATCGACATTATATCTAGGATCAGAAAATTCCTTCATCATATCATTGACTTTATGTGGTTTTACTCGCGCATATTCTTTTGAAGCAGCATCAGCAATCTTCGCATCATAAGAGACCAATTCTAAAAAGAATGGAATTCCTTCCGCCACACACTCCGAACCGATCCGTTCCATGTAGGCTTTTTTCTGATCGTTGATCTCATCGGATTCATCGATATCGTAATAGAGCAGGAATTTGCAGGCATCTGCTCCCGCTTCTTTCAAACGTTTCACTGACCAAACATTCAACGAATCCGGCAAACGCCCCGGCGTCGTTGCATCATAGCCGGTTTTTTCATAGGCCAATAGGAGACCGGTACTTTCCGCGCGGGCATTCGCCGCTGGCAGACCATATTCTGGATCTAATAAGATCGAGCTGGCATACGGTGTCAATTCTTCTGAAACGATTTTTTTGAAATCTTCAATATCTTGATCAGCCGCTTCATCCTTGTACTTGGCGATCATTTTTTTTAAAGCGCCACGTTGATCGATTGCTAGCGCGCCGATAACTCCTTCATGATTACTTGTATTCTTCAATGCTTCATATTGTGATTCAGATACTATTTTCATTCTGCTATTTCTCCTCATTAATGGCATATAAAAGTTTCACTGCGGCTGAATTCTTTTCGATCATTTTATCGAAAGGAACGGCGACATCTTCTAACTTGAAAGTCTCAGTAATCAACGGCTTCACATTGATCTCACCCGTGGACATGTAGCGCAGGCCGGTTTCCCATTCATAGCCTGGGAAAGGTGCCGAATAAGACATCCACGAACCAGTTACTTCTAGCTCGCCACGTAAGATTTTTTCAAATGTTTCTGGATCAAAGACGACATCTCTGGTACTCGTTCCGACATAGACGACCTTCCCGCGCTTAGCGACAAATTCGACTGCTTGCTTCTGGGTAATCGAACTGCCGGCTGTTTCGATCGCGACTTCAGGCAGTGGATTTTTTTTATAGTGATCCTCCAGCTTTATAGTTAGCGGATTAACTGTTTCATCTGCACCGATTGCTTTTGCGACCTCTAATTTCTTCTCATTTAAATCAACAACCGTTACCTTGCCAACACCGATTGCTCGTAAAGCTAAGACAGTCAAAAGACCGATCGTACCTGCTCCTAGCACCAATACCTCAGCCCCGGCAGGAACGCGAACGCGCTCGATGCCGTGGATCGCTACTGTCAAAGGTTCCAGCAAAGCGGCTTCCTTTAAAGAAAGAGCGGTCGGAACCTTCACACAGTTCTTTTCAGGAACGACAACGTACTCAGCCATCGCCCCTTGTTCACGAGAACCAATGAAACTATATTGGGTACACATTGCCGGCTCCCCTTTTTGACAATTTTCACAGCTTCCACATGGAACTAAAGGAGCCACTGCCACCTTTTCTCCCGTTTCGATGTTACTTACACCTTCACCAATCGCTTCCACCGTTCCCGAAAACTCGTGCCCTAAAACCTGCGGAAAGGCATGGACCCCACCTTCAAAATAGCGCGGAAGATCCGACCCGCAAATGCCGCAATAAGCTACCTTTATCAGAACTTTTCCGGGTTTGATTTCTGGCTTTGGAATATCTTGTAAAGCCATTTTATGCTTATCAGTTACTACTAATGCTTTCACCAGTTTCAGTCCCTTCAAATTCTTCTGTTTCTACGTACAACGTTCTTTTCTTGTATTTAATAAATGTGTAGGCAAATGCTCCAATATACAATGCTAGGATGATGAAGAAGCCTGCACCCATTTCAAACGTAATTCCTTTTGCCAACAAGTAAGTGATTGGACTACCTGCTTGGTCTAAAGAAGAAACTCGTTCGCCGGCACCAACCAAGCCAACATTTTGACCTAACAGTGTTTGCAGATTGATCATTTGATTCGAGATCCAGATTGTGATAAACATGATGACTGAGCCAGAAATCAATGTTCTGAATAAGTTCCCTTTATGCACCGCGACCGCCATCGCTATAAAGAAACCGATCGTTGCTAAATCACCAAATGGCAAGACTTGATTTCCAGGAACGATAACTGCGATTAAAATGGTTAATGGTACGAAGACTAAACTTGCGGCGATTACTTGTGAATCTCCCAATAGTAAGGCTGGATCCAGACCAATCTTCAATTCGCTGCCTTTGAAGTGCTTGTCCAACAATTCGCGGGCCGCTTCTGAGATTGGAATCAAGCCTTCCATAATCAGCTTAACCACCATTGGCATCAAGACCATTACGGCCGCCATTTGAATCGCTAATTGAAGCGAGTCGCCGACTGTATAACGCGCCAGCATTCCGATCGCAAAACCAAGAATCGCTCCGACGATCGTCGGCTGACCTAACACACCTAAACGTTGCTCGATTTTTTCTGACGTAATGTTGATTTTATTGACACCTGGAATCATCTCAATGAGATCATCGATCGGTTTCGCGAAAATCCCCATATATGCAGATGAGCCGTGAGGAATCGAGATTCCTTCCAATCCGAAATACTCATCAGTGACATCGCCAAACATATCGCCAAGCTTATAAGCAATAACTGCGTGAATCACAACGCCTAAAATACCTAAATAAAAATTGCCAGTTGCTGTTTGCACGATTGCCCCTGTAAAGGCCATATGCCAAATATTCCAAATATCGACGTTAACCACTCGTGTCATTTTTAATAGAAGCATTACGATATTCACCGCAATAGCAACGGGGATCGCTACTAGGCCTAAATCAGATGCCCAAGCCATTGGTGAAGTTCCTGACCAACCAAGGTCAACGACATTCAAACCAAGATTGAAGTTTTCCGCCATCGCTTCTGCCGCTGCTCCCAAGTTCTCCGTCAACAAACTAATTACTAAACTAATTCCAACAAAACCAATCCCGATGGTGATCCCTGAGCGCAAGGACTTTCCAATGCCCTGTCTCAGTAATAAGCCTAAAATGAAAATGACGATTGGCAGCATTACGCTTGCACCTAGATCAACAATGTATTGAATAACTCCCATTTTTATGAACCCCTATCCTTTATTTTTTTAGAACCACTAAGATTTTTTCTTCTGTTGCTTGAATATTGACGCCTGATACGAAGGCCACCCCATGAATGACTGGAACGCCATAATCTTTTTTGACTCTGGCTGTGGTAACAATCAAATCAACGCCGTCTTTCTTTGACTCCAATTCGTTCACCCGGCACTGTGTCACTTCACATGGAATGCCTTCTCTTTTTGCTAACTCTCTGATTTTGTTGGCTGCCACTGTTGATGTTGCCACTGCTCCGCCACACGCTACGATCACTTTTTTCATTTTAAATTTCCTCCTTTATAGGTATAAATATTGATTGACGATTTCCAGCATCTCACTAGATTCCTTAGCATTTACCAAGCTTTCCACAAAGCCTTCTTTCTGGATTGATTCGATCAACTTCTGTAAAACCTCTAAATGCTTCGGTCCATCCTTAACTGCCAACATGACAATGACCGAAACATCAATCGTATCTTCGTCCTCGCCGCCCATCTCATTGAAAACAACCGGGTTTGTTAAAGTGGCGAAAATCAACTGATCTGATTGAACTAAACTTCCATCCGTATGGGGAATTGCGACACCGTGTTTTACTGGGAGACCTGTCGGAAACTCTTGTTCACGATCCTTTAACGCTTGGGCAAAGCCTTCATTGACGATCCCTTTTTGCATTAGCGCATCTGACAATTGATCAAATAAGGCTTCTTGGTCATCAACTGTGTACTGACAGTACATAAAATCCTGCGAAATCATTTTCTTCCTCCTATTTTCTAGTCAAATTCTAGATAAGTACAATTTGATTCAGGATTTGCAAACTAATATACCGTGATATCGTTTGCATTTATCTGTAACCGTTAACATCATAATAGCACATTATTTTGCTTTTGCAATACTAAATTTTGCTTTATTTGCAATTTGCAATTAAAAAGCAAACAAAATGCATTGTTATAGTTTGGCAAAGGTGCTATTATGGAAAAAAAGAAGAGGAGATGTATGTATGATTCATTTAGTTTGTCCAAACCCTGCGATCGACAGGACCTTAATGGTTGATGGATTTGTCAAAAGCTTGCCAAACCGCCCTTATGAAGTGAAAGAATTTCCTGGAGGCAAAGGATTTAATGTCGCTTATGCTATTGGATTTGAAGACCCTGCTGTTGAGTTTTGTGTTCATACGATTGCTGGTGGACGAAATGGTGAGTATCTCGGTGAGTTGGCAATTCAAAATAAGGTGCCCGTGAAATTTACCAAAATCGATCGCAATACACGAGTTTGCAATATCATCATGGATACTAAGAATCACATCACCTACCCGATCTACGAAAATAGTTTTCAGTTGAATGATGAGTTATTGAAGGAATACACCGATACGATAAAAGAATCGATCCATGAGGGAGACTACATTGTATTCAGCGGTTCATTGATGAAGGGCATGCCGGCAAACTACATTGCGGCATTTATTGATGAGTTTCGTGTGCAGAAGGTAAAGATTTTTGTGGATACCAGCGGAGATGCTTTACGTGAAGCGTATCAAGCACAACCTTATGCCATTAAGATTAACGATGAGGAGATTTTGGATATTTTTCCTGGAGCAGATCTGACGACGATTGATTCCTATGCGGCGCTCCTAGCCTCTGAAGCTACAGCGAATATTCCAGTATTCATTATTACGCTTGGCGAAAATGGCATCATTGCCAAGATTAATGACCAGATTTTAGCAGTCAAAGCAAAAAAAGTGGCAGCGAAGAATCCGATTGCCTGCGGAGACTTCTTCTTGGGTGGGCTCGTTAAAAATCTGGCAACCGGTCAGAGTCCTGAATTTACACTGAAAAAGGCGATCAGCTACTCGACCGCGAATGTGTTGAGCTGGTATCCAGAATTGAATCATCCGCAAATAACGGAGATTTTCGATTCACTAAAAGTAACTAAATACTAAAAAAAGAACTAGTGTCGTGATAGGCACTAGTTCTTTTTCAGCTTGACGCGATCAATTCGACCCCATGCTCATTCAGATAATCAAGTTCATAGCTGTCATTAGGCAGCTGATCAGTCACAACAATGTCAATGTCCTCAAAATTAGCCGTTCGATTGAAGGCAATATTGCCAAATTTGCTTTGATCCGCTAGCAGGATCGTCGTTTGGCTTTGCTGAATCATCTGCTTTGAAATCAGGACTTCACCCATGTGATGGCTAGTGATTGCCGCTTTATTGTCGATCCCGCTGCAGCCGAAAAAACCGATCGTGATGAAGATATCGCAAATATTATTCAAGGCAAACTGACCGAACAATGAGGACTCGTTCTTTCTCAGCACACCACCGGGAATCAAAATGTCGATCGCTTTATTTTTTATCAGCGTATTGATGATCGGGATGGTGTTCGTGACGACCGTGATGTTTTTCAACTCGGCGATTTCCTGTGCCAAAGCCAACGTGGTCGTGCCATAATCCAAATAAATACTGTCGCCTTCCTCGATATAGCTGACTGCCGTTTTGGCAATCCGCTCTTTTTCAAGCCGCTTTTCGATCTTTCTTTTTTCATAATCAGTCTCGCCTGAAGGACTTTCCAAAACCGCGCCGCCATGTACTTTCTTGATCCGCCCCTCATCTTCGAGGGTATAGAGATCTCTTCGAATCGTTTCTCTCGTTACCTTCAATTCTTTGCTGAGCTCGTTGATCCTGACAGAATGCTTCGTGTCCAAAGTAGTTAAAATATAGTCCTTTCTTTCTGTTGGATTCATTACTTCCTCCCTTCACACTATTCAAAAAGGACAGTGCAACTGTCCTTTTTACTGTTTCAACACGTTTAAAATATTCTGTTCCGTAGCTGCAATATTGATGCCTGAGACAAAGGCCACTCCATGAATTACTGGTACACCGTAATCCTTTCTAACTTTGGCAGTCGTTACGATCAAATCAATCCCATCTTTCTTAGAATCCAACTCGTTTACTCTGCATTGACTGACTTCCACTGGAATCCCTTCTCTTTTTGCCAACTCACGAATTTTGTTCGCCGCTACTGTTGATGTTGCTACAGCTCCACCACAGGCTACAATCACTTTTTTCATCTTCATTCCTTCTTCCTTTTGTTGTAATCGCCAACATAAGGATAACACATTTTTTGCTTTTTGCAATATTTTATTTTGCATTTATTAGTTTAGCAAAATTTAAAGCAAAATAATAAGCAGTGAACATTTTTGTCCACTGCTTACTATTGCTGTTTTTATTCTTCAGGTTCGTTTAGGCTATAAACCAGTTCAACACCCTGCTGTGTATATTGTTGAGATTCTTCTTTATTTCTTGGACTATCGGTGATAACGATATCGATTTGATCAAAAGTCGCGGTTTTATTCAAGGCAACCGTGCCGAATTTGCTATGATCTGCCAAAACGATCGTTGTCTGACTGTGCTCGATCATCTCTTTTGAGACTAAGTTCTCTCCAGTATGATGAGAAGTTATCCCTCTGGCGGCGTCAATACCGCTGCAGCCATAAAACCCGATCGTGACAAAAATATCCTTGATATTATTTGATGCAAAGGGTCCATATAATGAAGATTCGTTGTTGCGAACGATCCCGCCAGGAATGATCAGGTCAACCGACTCATTCGCTAACAAAAGATTCACGATAGGAATTGTATTGGTAACCACGGTCACGTTTTTCATCTTCAAGATTTCTTTTGCTAGCTCTAAAGTGGTCGTTCCATAATCGAGATAGATGGTATCTCCTTCTTCGATATAAGAAGCTGCTCTTTTGGCGATCGCCGTCTTTTCAGCATGAAATTCATTTTTGCGCTTTTCATAATCAGTTTCTTTATTGGCTGTTTCTAAAACAGCGCCGCCATGGATTTTTTTGATCAAGCCTTTTTTCTCAAGGAGATACAAATCTTTTCTGATCGTCTCTCTGGTTACCTTTAGGCGTTTGCTCAGATCCAATATTTTCACCGCATGATTTTCTTCCAATTCTTTGATGATAAACTCACGACGTTCTTCTGAATTCATTTTGCTCTCCTTGTCCGCTATTCTGTCTTCTTGTATTATCATACCATATAATTCTTTATTTTTTGGAGAATAACGAAAAATAGCAAACAAAGGCAAAATCATAAACGGATTTTTACTTTGCAAAGTAAAACAGCGCCCGCAAGAATTCTCGCAGGCGCTGTTTAGTGATTCTTATTTTGTTAACGCAACAGCTTTTTCAACGATATTCTTCGCTGTCAAGCCATAGTGTTCTTTCAGTAATTCTGGATTTCCTGATTGACCGAATTGGTCTTGGACTCCGATTTTTACCACTCTTGTTGGTTGATTTTCAGATAAGAATTCGGAAACGGCACTTCCTAGTCCGCCGACTACGCTGTGTTCTTCAGCGGTGATGATCCAAGGTGTCTCGTTAGCCGCTTGAAGTACCAATGCTTCATCCAGTGGCTTAATCGTCGAAAAATTCAATACCCGAACATGGATATCTTGTTCAGCCAATTGCTTTGCCGCATCCAATGCTTCCTGCACCATCAAGCCGGTGGCGATGATCGTCCCATCGTTTCCTGATACTAGGGTTTCCGCTTTTCCGATGGTAAATGGTTGTTTCGTCTCATGAACTCGTTCAACGGCTAAGCGTCCTAAGCGCAGATAAACCGGGCCTTCATGTTCCAAAATCGTCTCAATCGCCGCTTCAGTCTCTAGATCATCCACAGGATTGATAATCGTCATTCCCGGAATCGCCCGCATCAATGCGATGTCTTCGATTGCTTGGTGTGATCCGCCATCTTCACCAACGGTAATTCCTGCGTGAGTCGCCGCGATCGTGACATTCAATTTCTGATAGGCCACGGCATTACGGATCTGCTCGTAAGCTCTGCCGGCTGCGAAGATTGCAAAGCTGCTGGCAAATGGCCGCTTTCCACCCAAAGCTAAGCCCGCCGCCGTGCCAATCATATCCGCTTCCGCGATGCCTATATTGAAGAATTTTTCTGGTAAGGCTTTGGCAAACACATCGGTTTTCGTAGCAGCCGATAGATCCGCATCCAGCACAACTAAGTCTTGATGTTCTTTGAATTTTACCAGCGTTTCGCCGTAAGCTTGTCTTGTTGCCTTTTTCACTTTAAAACGCCTCCTTCAGCTCTGCCAATGCTTTTTCGGCTTCTTCTTGGGAAGGTGCTTTCCCATGCCAACCGACTTGGTCTTCCATAAAGCTAACCCCTTTGCCTTTGTTCGTTTGGCATACAATGACAGTTGGGCCTTCTTCGTATGTTTTCGCTTTTCCGATCGCGGCTGTTAATGACGCAAAATCATGTCCATCTGCAGTCAACACGTTCCAATTAAAGGCAGCGAACTTCTTGCCAATGTTCTGCACGCCCATTACTTCATCATTTGTGCCGTCGATTTGCAACCCGTTATTATCAACAAATGCAATCACATTATTCAATTTGTAATGTGCCGCAGTCATCGCCGCTTCCCAGACTTGGCCTTCCTGTAATTCGCCATCGCCAAGCAAAATATACACGTTCTTTTGGATACCATCCAGTCGTTTTGCCAAGGCTAAGCCATTTGCAATCGACAACCCTTGTCCTAACGAGCCGCTTGAAGTATCAACACCGCGCGTTTTGATCCGATCTGGATGTCCTTGCAGATGACAACCGAATTTCCGTAAGTCAAGCAGCTCTTCTTTGGGAAAGAAGCCCTTATCTGCTAGAGCGGTATATAAAGCCGGTGCCGCATGACCCTTCGATAGGATAAAGTGATCGCGATCCTTTTGATCATAGTTTTCCAGAGTAATATCCATTTCCTGATAGTATAGTACCGTTAAAATATCGATTGCCGAAAGAGAACCTCCAGGATGTCCTGATCCCGCGGAAGCCAGCGCGCGGATGATCCACTCACGCAATTCTACGGCTTTTTCTGCTAAATTTGTCATGTTCATCTTCCATTCAATCTATTTTTTCATTTCCTCAAGGAAGACATTCATCAACATCCATGAAGATTCCGAACCAGGGTCCTTGTGTCCAACCGCGCGTTCACCTAAACGCATCGCCCGGCCTTTTTTCGCAATCAATGGAATCGTTGACTCTGCTCCTTGTTTCATGATCGATACGGTTTCTTCCATCACCGCCACAGGATCGTCGTCATTTTTATGCGCCTCTAAATACTCGATCCCCGGCTGCAATGCATCGATCATGGTTTTGTCACCTATTTCCGCTTTGCCTCGCTGCTGAACAGCTGCCACACCGTTTTTTAACATACCCGCAAATTCTGGGAAGGAAACCGCTTCTTTGCCAGCATCGTCCTTGCCCATTTTGATAAAGAAGCTGCCATACAATGGTCCTGAAGCCCCACCGACTTTACTCAACAGCAGCATGCCTGATTTTTTCAGCAAAGCTGTCACGTCAGCCGCTTTTTCTAAATTATCTTGCAGGTTGGCATTCACCGCGCGAAAGCCAATGCTTAAATTGATTCCGTGATCTCCATCGCCAATATCTGAGTCCAGTTTGGTCCAGTAGTCACGATTTTCTTCCGTAAGCTCTGCCATTTTTGCCAAACTATCGGCAAAGAATTGTTTATCTAATACCATTTCACCCATGTTTACACCTCATTATTTTATTTTTCACTTTGGAAAAAAGCTTCATTTCTACTAACTAACGACCATTTGAACGAATCAGAGACACGAAATGAAAACCTTTTCTTACAATTTATAATACGGTGTATCACAAGGGGCATCAAGCAGTTCTTTGATCTCGTCGTCCAATTTCACCAGTGTAACGGACATGCCAGCCATATCCATCGAAGTCGCGAAGTTGCCGACATCTGTCCGATGAATCTTGATTCCTTTTTCATTTAAGATTTGATCCACACGACGATAGCAGACATATTGATCCATCACCGGCAACGCGCCTAAGCCGTTGACTAACACGTAAACTTCATCGCCTTCACCAATCTTGGAATCTTCAAGGATGATCTTCATGATCTCATCAATAATGACATCTGCTTTTTCAACTTTACGACGTTCAATGCCGGGCTCGCCATGAATCCCCATACCAATCTCCATGTCACCTTCATCCATTTGGAAGATCACTTCGCCGGTAACTGGCAAGGTTGAAGAAGATAATGCCACGCCTAATGAGTACGTGTTGTCGTTAGCTTTTTCCGTTACTGCTTTGACTTTATCCAAATCGTAGCCTTTTGCAGCTGCACTGCCCGCTACCTTGAAGACTGGCAAATCACCTGCGACACCACGACGATCTTTCTTGTCTTTTGCGGAATAAACATCGTCTGTTGTCGTCACTGTTTCTACGCGAATGCCATCTTCTTCAAGCGCCATTTCCGCGCCCATATCGAAGTTCATCACATCGCCAGCATAATTTCCATAAAGATACAGACAGCCTTTGCCGCTATCAACCGCTTTCACTGCTTCGTAACAAGCATCTGGCGCAGGCGACGTATTAACGTTGCCAACAACCGCCGCATCAGCGAAATCTTTCCCAACATAGCCTAAGAACATTGGTTCATGCCCTGATCCGCCACCAACGATTACTCGCACACGTGGTTCTTCACTCATTAATTTGCTGACAACCACACGATTTTCTGGATCTAGTGTCACATATTGCTTATTCGCTGCTGCATAGCCTTCCAGCATTTCCTCTACAACTTCATAGCCATCATTGATTAACCGTTTCATATTCCCATTCTCCTTGTAAAATATATTTTTTTGATACTTTTTTATAAGAATAAAGACAATAACAATCCGCCTAATAATCCACCCGTAATGGCTGCGGCGATTTTTGGTAATGATTTTTTCACGTTCCCGCCAACTAATGCGGAAGCGACCCACACTCCAACACCGGCTGCCAACCCTTGATCGACCCACGCGCCTGTTTGCGCGATCATCGGTGTTGAAATGCCGTGATTAATACACCAAACCGTTCCAACAATAAAGAGTGCTGCCATCCATCCGCCGATCGGTCCCCAGTGATCCACCATTTTTCCCCATGCCATACGGATTACAAAGGGGAATAAAAATCCGCCGCATATTGTTGCAAGTCCTAAGCCCAAAGTCATTTGTTTTTCCTCCGTTCCTTTTATGATGCTACTCTTCGCCAACTAAACGATCTAATTCTTTTTCTGTCATGCCTGGTTCTGGCGCTTTTTCATCCCGCTGTTCTTCTTTCGCCACGCTCTTTTCAAATGCTGCCGCAACGATCCCGCCGATCACCGCACCCACGATAACTAGTGCGATCGTTGGTAACGCATCAGTGAGAACAGCACCGCCTTGCATGAATGTGTCACGAGCAATTCCGCAGACACCGATCGCAAGCCCCATGTCTACGAATGCCGCGTCATCTTCGTTACCGGTCAAATTGAGATAATGATTCATAAACCACATAGGTCCAATAATAATTCCAGCTGCCAAGTAACCGCCGAAGATGCCAAAACTGCCCAATTCATTCCAGACAGACATTACAATGGTGCCAGCAATCATGTACCCTACCATACTTCTCAGAAATTTCATTTTTTTCGCTCCTCTTTTTTTTTATTCAACAAAGCTTTACAGCTGTGCCAACTCTTGAATGATTGTTTCCTTCTCCTGACAAACGGTTGCTTGAACGGCCGCCGCAAAAGCTCCCTCAACCAATGGACAGTCCATGATCTCCGTTTTCGCCTGCAGCGCTTCATCCTCGATCAAATCAATCGCTGTTTCCGAGCTGAGTATAGCGCTTCCAATATCACAGAAAATTAGAATGTGGTCACAGTCCGCATTGTCTTCGATTGCTTCCATAATCATGACCGAATTCGTCCCTAACCTGCCATCACCAGTTCCACCAGCGGAGATGATCCGCACCGCATCGCTGGTTCCTGTCATTTCCTCGATCATTTCCTTCGTCCCATCAGTGATTTTTTGACTGTGGGAAACGAGAATAATCCCAAACATGTTTACTCCCCCTTCACTTTCTTAACTGTTTCAACGATTGTCGCGTAATTTTTAGGATTGTGCCCAAAGCGTCCCACAAACACACCATCAACATTTTCATCGGAAACGATCAGCTTGACGTTTTCTTGTGAAACAGAGCCGCCGTAAATGATGCGAATGTTTTCTGCCGTTTGAATATCGTACAACTCTTTGATACATTCGCGGATCAATCCATGAACCTGCTGTACATGCACCGCGCTGGCTGCACAGGTTTTTCCTACGGCCCAAGCTGGTTCATAGGCCAAGATGATTTTTTCCGCTTGTTTGCCTTCGATTTGGAATAAGTCTAAGAATAACTGTTTCTTCATTAGATCTTTGATTTCTTGATAGTTATCCGTCTTCGTGACTTCGCCGATACAAAGGACTGGTGTCACATCATAATCCAATGCCAAACGAACTTTTTGATTGATCATGTCATCGGTTTCATTAAAGTACGTCCTCCGTTCAATATGTCCGATCTCCGCATAGCTGCCCTTCATTTCCTTGAGCGACTCAATGGAAAATTCGCCTGTATAGGCGCCGTTTGCTGCTGGAGCGATGTTTTGCGAACCTAACCCGATTTCTGAATCCTTCAAAATCATCGCTACTGGATAAAGTACACCCATTCCTGGACACATGAATTGCTCGATTTTTTTCTCGTCCCCAACCTCTTCGACGATCGCATGAGCAAAATCCCGAGCGTTGTCGATCTGGTTTTGGTATAGCTTTAAGCTGATACCAACAATTGGTTTACGCATGATAAGTACCTCCTTTTTCATATTAATGTATTAATTTTCCTGACGTAAAATTAGGTCGATTTTCAAGCCGTATATCATTCCACTAGGTCTTTTCTCTTTTATAAGAGTTATGTTTTGTAGATTGATCCCTTACGATGATCTAACTGCGAAAAGTGGAACTGACATCCTTTCAAAAACTTTTCTACATTTTATTTTTTAAATGCTTCCCAATCCTTCAAGAAAGCTTGAATGCCGGCATCAGTTAATGGATGCGACCATAGTTTAGGGAACAGTGTGCCTGGGATCGTCGCGATATCTGATCCTAATTCTGCGACATCTTCTACGTGTTTTAAGCTACGGATACTAGCGGCAATGATCTCTGTTTGATAGCCATATTGTGTTAAGACTTTTTTCAGATTACTGATAAGCGCCAAGCTGTCAGTCGCGATATCATCTAGACGTCCAACGAATGGACTAACGAAGGTTGCGCCGGCTTTGGCGGCCATCAATCCTTGTGCGACTGTGAAAACTAAGGTCACATTTGTCTTGATGCCTTCTTTAGATAGGATGTTGACTGCCCGCAACCCGTCTTCTGTCATGGGAATTTTTACCACTACATTGTCTGCCCAAGTCGCGATGTCACGTGCTTCCTTCACCATGTTTTCTGTATCAAGCGCAATAACTTCGGCACTGACTGGTCCTTCGATCAAGCCGCAAATTTCAGTGATGACTTCTTTAAAATCGCGACCTTCTTTTGAAATGATCGTCGGGTTTGTTGTGACACCGTCTACCAATCCTAATTCATTGATTCGTTTAATTTCCTCAACATTTGCTGTGTCTAAAAAGAATTTCATTACTCTTCCTCCTATTTCGAATACTCTGCTTCTTTTTCCATGATTTGATCAATTTTTCTGCCAGAATTGCCGCCTTCAAAAGTAACTGATAGATATTCGTCGACAATTTTCTTTGCGACATCAACACCGATGATTTTTGAACCCATCGTGATGATCTGTGCATTGTTGCTTAACTGTGCTCGCTCCGCAGAATATGTATCGTGTACCTGTGCCGCTCTGACGCCGGGAATTTTGTTTGCTGCCATCGCCATACCGATCCCTGTGCCGCAGCAAAGGATTCCGCGATCGATTTCCTTGTCCACCACACCATTTGCTACATTAAAGGCAATATCTGGGTAATCGACTTCTTCTGGAGAAAAACATCCATAGTCCTTCACTTCAATCCCTTTTGCTTCTATATATGCCAACAGCTCTTGCTTCATTTCAAATGCGTTATGATCTGATCCGATTCCAACTTTCATTTTTCTCTCTCCTTTTTCTTTTCGTACTTTCATAATAACTGTGAGCTTTCGCTTTGTCAATCTTTATTTTCGTTTATTTTCGTTTAGCTATTCAATTCCGAAAGTAAAATTGGTAATTTGACGCAAAACGAAAACAAAAGTAGTGTTTTCTATTGTTTTATTTACTTTTTTGTTCTATACTATAGACAATCATTATTAATGGAGGACAGATTTATGTATACAAATCAAAGAAGAGAAAAGATTCTTGCACTGCTGCAGGAACGGGATTCCGTTTCAGTCAATGACTTGACTGAGCTATTAGCTGTATCAAAGGCAACCATTCGCTCAGACTTGAACTATCTCAGCGATAACAATATGTTGATTCGAACACACGGCGGTGCGACTCGTTCGAAAGAAGACGAAACCTTAAAAATCGACAAAAACTACGACATTCGAAAACAAAAGAACATCGAGAAGAAAGCAGAGATTGCTAAAAAAGCCTTCCCCTTGATCGAAAACGGTGAATGTATCGTGTTAGATGCTAGTTCGACCTGCTACGAGTTGGCGAAGCTGATTAGTCAATCAGATTTGCGGATCACTGTTTTGACGAATGGACTTCGTACCGCTTCCCTTTTAAAAGAGAACTTGAATCTTACTGTTGTGTTGATCGGGGGCGTCGTAAAGGGAAGCTCTAACGCGGTCGAAGGGATTCTAGGTATAGAAATCCTAAAGAAAGTCAACATTGACACGTTATTTACTTCTGCTTATGCCATCTCGGCTACAGAAGGCTTGTCAGATTTCAACTTATATGAAGTGGAATTGAAAAAGCGAATGGTAGAATTAGCTTCACAAACAATCGCCTTGATTGACAGCTCGAAATTCGAGAAAAAATCGATCGCTACCTTCGCAACGTTGCCTCAGTTAACTGGTTTGATCACGGATGACGAGATCCTTACTGAAGTAAAGGACCATTACAGTAATGTTGTGAAATTTTTAGACTAAAAAACGATCGTTACACTTTCACTAAAAAGCGTAACGATCGTTTTTTTGTTTTACAGTGACTAAACACCTGCACATTCGACTACTTAATCGTAATATCGAGCTTCAAAGAAAGATGAATCTCCTTTAATCTTTCTTATTCTCTATTTAAGCTTTCTGTAAGCTAGCTTTCGTACACTCTTCTTGTGGATGAACTTGGTGTTTAAACTCAGAAATGGGACTTAAAACGACGGTTTGTTTCATTTGATACGAGGTGCAGGTTCGATTCCTGTCATCCACGTTTTTTATTTCTTATTTCCAAAGATTTTTATTTTCTTTTTTAAAAGGCAATTCTGAAGTACTTTTCCCATTTTATTTATGAAAGTGTAATTCCTCTACCTAATACGAACTTTTAAAATATAAATCAATGGATATGACAAAGTGAAGTAGCTCGAAAAGTAATACTTTTCAAAGCTACTTCACATTTTTGTTTTTTCCAATTTTTAAAGAGCAATTCAATCAACTGAAGCCTACTTAAATTCTATTTTTTTACTAATCGAATCTGAACTGCTTGAACTTGTAATTTCTGTCCAGTGGTGCCTGCTTGCTCCCCATTTCGTACCCAATCCATCCATCCTTTGTTTGTAGAGTGCACACGATATTCAATATTGTAATTCTTAGCTAAATCACCTTTGGTTCTTATACGAAATGCTTCAATCCATTTGTTTTCTCCAACAGTTCCTCCAGAGTTTTTTACCCATCCATCATTCTTAATATGAGAATCAATTTCTAGGTCTTTGTTTGATCCATTATAGAAAACCTCGAGTTTTTCCATCTGAATATTAAGCCCTGTTGTACCTGAAACTTCTCCTTCTTTTACATACCCTAACCAACCTTCAGTTCCCAAGTGTGATCTGTATGATAAACCAGTACTTGGAACCGTCTTCGATCCTTGAACAATTGGTTTTCTTTTTAAAGTTATTTTCATCGCTTGCATATCCAAAGCTTTTCCCGTAGTCCCTGCAGTTTGACCATTTTTAACAACTGGCATCCATCCATTTGTTTTCACATGAGCTTGATACTCAATGTCATAATAGTTTGCAGCCTGTCCGGTCAACTTTACTTCAAAAGCTTCTAAGGGTAATACTTGTCCAGTTGTCCCAGCGACAGCTCCATTATTGACCCAAGGCCCCCAACCTTTAGTTCTCATGTGAACACGATATTGGACAGAACCATCAATATGATTATTACCAAAAGTAATTTTAAGGGCTTCCATTGGTAAATTATAGCCAACAGATCCTGATAAGGCTCCATCAGCAACATTGTTCATCCAACCAACATTTCTTACATGCGATTCATAATTTATCCCTTTTTTTGAAAATGCCATTGCAATATTTTTTGGTGGTAATGAAACTGAACTTTTTAAACGGTATACGTACCACCCCATACTATAGGGACAGCCTGCTGCTTCGTTGTCCACATACACACCGTTGGCTGTTGCTGACTTATAAGTACAATGAATAACTTGAGTGTTGCTGATAAAGATTACTACATGTCCATTTGAACCACCACTAGCTCCCTTTGGACCAAAGATAACCACATCACCACGCTTTGCTGTCCACTCTTTGTTTGTTGCAATACAGTCAAAACTGTTTTGAAGCAACCAATTATGCATTGAATCAGTATTTAAAACCCATCCAGCATCGCTTGCCCCAGCCTTACGTATAGAGTCATAAACCGTTCCACTGCAATCGCCTGTGCCATCCGCTCCAGTTCTCGATCCATACATTGAGTATTTGATTCCTCGATTTTTTAATGCATACATATTGTTAATCGCCGTTTCCATGTTAATTGCCATTTCTCATTCCTCCTATCAATATATTTATACCATCAGTTTTTTCTAACCCTGCTTTAGTTGGATTTTTTTGATTCCAACTAAAGCAGGGAATAAAATTACCTGCGAAGAAATAACATTATTACTTTTCGGTTGCAACACGTTTAATATAAGCTACTTGAGTTACATTTGTGTGCTCATGTGTGTCGTAGCCAGCTTTGGTCATCATTGTTTTAATTGCACTTAGGTCCGTTGGGTTTTTAACGTATGTGTATTGATTTCCTACTAATAAATAAACTCTTCCATTTTCTTTAAACAACAACATAATATCTCCACCTTTCTTTATATTTGGGGTTTCACTACCTGAAGACGATACTTTTAAACGATAAACGTACCATCCCATACTATAGGGACACCCTGCTGCTTCATTGTCTACATAAACACCATTTGCTGTTGCTGATTTATACGTACAATGAATTACTTGCGTGTTGCTAATGAAGATTACTACGTGACCTGCGGACCCTCCACTGGCTCCTTTTGGACCAAAGATCACGACATCTCCACGTTTAGCCGTCCACTCTTTATTAGTCGCAATACACTCAAAGGTGTTTTGAAGCAACCAATTATGTAATGAATCGGTATTTAAAACCCATCCAGCATCGCTTGCTCCAGCCTTACGTATAGAGTCATAAACTGTGCCACTGCAATCGCCTGTGCCATCCGCTCCAGTTCTCGATCCATACATTGAGTATTTGATTCCTCGATTTTTTAATGCATACATGTTGTTAATTGCTGTTTCCATGTTAATCGCCATTATTTTTCACCTCCTGAATTGTCGTTTCTCCACCCCCGCCATTTGCATTTTTTTAGCGGTAATACTCTGAATGAATCATCTTATTAATATCTCCCAATATCACGTCTCCTTTTGAAATGATGTTTCGTGCGTCCACGTTACAAACATATGTTCTTCATTTCTAAAATAAGTATAACGCTCAAATTCATCTTAAAAGTGTCAAAAGAATGCCAAACAGATATCTACTATTTACAACAACCGTCGGATAAAACAGAAATTTAACTGGAAAAGCCATGCTCAATTTCGAAAAGCTACACAGAACGTGGCATAATTTCCCATCCTAACAAACAAAAAAAAGGAGTAGATTTCTCTACTCCGAAAAAATTTTAATTTTTTGAGATCACTTCATTATCTGGAAAAACGTAACGATCTTTTTATAGCAAATATCACTTTTTGTGATTTTATCTAGATGTCGACTGGTTGAACAAACACTTTGAACTGTCAAAGAAGTGCCATAATGATGACATTACTCTGCTTAACGTCTTCCAAAAAATTGTCAGCCTTTTGCGTATCCTACTATCTTTTCAATAAACAGGTTAATAATGATTTTTTTCACATTATCGATACTAGTTAACGCAAAATCGATGTACGTTCACAATGAGTTGTTTATAGAATTCCATAATAAAATAAACCCCGGCGTTTGTTGTAATAGCAACAGTCGCCAGGATTTCATTTATTTATTTCGTTCCTTGATTTCCCCAGCCTTCCTTCTTGCAACAAAAGCCATTTTCAGCTTCTCTGGAAATAGCTGCATCAAGCGGTTTTTCATGCCGGGAACGATCACAGATTGATTTTCCATGAGTTTGTTGATGGCGATTTGCGCGACTTCATCGGCTGTCATCGCATCTTTGGGCATCGTCGTTTGTTCCTTTGAAAAAAAATTTGTTTGCGTGGCTCCGGGACATAACGTGCAAATTTGTATGCCTCTTTTTTTCGCCTCGTAACGAATAGCACGACTATAGCTCAAAACAAAGGCTTTACTGGCAAAATAAGTAGCCGTGTAAGGTCCGGGCTGAAACGCACCCACTGAAGCAACATTGAGGATTTTTCCGGCACCTTTTTGATACATCGAAGGCAAAATCAATTTGCAGAGACCGACTAAATTGACCATATTCAGAAGCATCAGCGCCTCGTCTTCTTGATGATTGATCTTTTCTGTTTCCCCAACTAATCCAAAACCAGCATTGTTGATGAGGATATCAATGTCTCTATCAAGCTTTTCAAACAGCTGCCGTGCTGCTCCTAATTGTGCTAAGTCTTGTTGAATAATCGTGATCTCACTTTTGCTTCTATTCCGCAGTTCTGTTTGAGCATGCTCCAGGTTTTCCTGATTTGATGATATCAAAACTAGATTTTCGCCCTTTTTTGCAAATTCTTTGGCTAAACTAAAGCCGATCCCACTCGTCCCGCCAGTAATCAAAACAGTCGCCATGATAAAACACTTCCTTTCTTCGCAAAAATTATGCAAGGAAAAAAAGCATTTGTCGTTCACCTAGGTTAAGTTCATTTTGCTGCGGATGCGACTGAGGGAGCCAAAATGGATACCGATATAAGAAGCAATACATCGTAGCGGCACACGGTCCATTAATTCAGGAAAAGATTGGCAAAAATCCCGATAGCGCTCTTCTGCACTTAAAAGGACCAGATTGCGATTTTTCCTTTCTTGCTTTTCTACTTCCTCTTGAAACAGTTCTCGAATCGCATCGTTAACTTGCTGGCTTTCTGTCATGAGTTGCCGGAGAAACGTGTAGTAAAAGACAAAACACTGACAGTCCTCAAGACATTCAATGGTAAAGGAAGAGGGCTGCTTCGTCCGAAAGCCTTCTGTCGAACAGAATTCATTTTCGGCTGAAAAGCATTTGGTGATATCATTGCCATCTGCGTCAATGTAATATCCGCGAACCACGCCTTGCAGGATAAAGTAGAGACACGTCCCTTGCTCTCCTTCATGTAACAGCGTTTCACCTTTTGAAAAAGACACTGGCAAGACAAGGTTGTCAATCTGTTTTTTTAGCTCAGCGGAAAGATTCAATTGAAAAAAATCTGTTAATAACTTACTGCTTTGCATCTGACTCACCTCTTTTTGCTTAAGTATCTCATACGAGAAAGGAATCTCCAGTAAAAATTTGAATGTCACCATCGTATTGTTGAGATGGTTATTTAAGAATAATCGTTTTCCTCCCAACATCAACCGATGAACCCAGGATATTGACAAAATTACATCTTCTTTGGCTTGGACGATTGATTTCACTGCCTTGTTCATTTAGTATCGTATTGTTCCTCGGTGTCTCTGGACAAACTAGGTACATAGTGCGCCTAATGAGCAGCCTTCTGAGCTATTCATGGTAGGGTCAAACACGCGACTATGCACATTTGCTTCGGATGACCAGCGTTTTAGCGCTGAAAACAAGCAGATCAACCGCTAGTTCTTTAGCTAAAACTCTCTTTGCCAAAAACTTTAGTCATTTAATCGCCGCTAAACTGCTGATTGAAACAATGGTACAAAGAATACTGAAGAAAAGCCGATAAAGAAGACCGAACAGCCGATTGTATTCTTCCGCAAGCCCTGTATAATTTCTATTGAGGTGAGTCAATGAACGTTCCGGAAAAATATACATTTAAGAAAAAATTTGTTATTGGGTATTATCTACTGCTTATTTTGGGTGTTCTATTGACGATTGGGCGCTGGTTAAGTGTACCTTTTCCTGATTTTGTCGTGATTAATCAGGAAATCCACTCGCATATCTCCAACTTTTCATTAAGTATGCTGTTCTATTTAACCATTGGCTACACCTGGCTGCTTTCTGGGGTAAAGTTTGGCTACGTAACTCTATTAGGTGGGATTCTTTTAGTTGGAAATCTTGTATGTGAAACGCTGATGGGCTTTATGAATACGACAGATATCATCGATGCGGTCTATGGAGCAGTGGGTACGCTCATCAGCTTCGCCTATTTATTGGCTGCATATAAATATGGGCTGATTCCTGTTAAGTCGAAAGAAACCGACGAGGTATGATGATGTTTTGTTTACCAATCTGGATCTTAAAAGTTGCCTATGCAGCACATATTATGGAAGATTATCTTCTGAATTGACGCGATTGAGTGGAGAAAGTGTTTAAACTGCAACATTCATGGACTGATTTTCCTGTGGTAAATGCTGTATTTATTGTCCTTGGACTTCCAATTGAACCACAAATAGTCAAAGAAAAATTACCGTAAAGCATACCACTAATTTTCCACCGTCGTTTACAAATGAAACCATTTACATCACCTATTACCGATAGTAGACTTAAAGTAACACAATAAGGATGTGATGGAATGGATATCAAAGCAATCATACTGGATATCGATGGTACCCTACTAACAACTGGAAAAGTAGTTTCGGAAAAAACAAAGCAGGCATTGATTGCTACTCAGGAAAAAGGCATTAAAGTTATCTTGGCTTCAGGTCGCCCGACAACAGGGATGTTTGAACTAGCCGAACAATTAGAAATGACGAAATATGAAGGATTCCTCGTTTCATACAACGGTGCGCGCGTGACGGATTGTTTGACGAAGGAAGTTTTATTCAATCAAGCTATGAGTGTTGAAACGGGTCGAGCAATCTTGGAGCATCTGAAAAAATTTAATGTTGTTCCGATGATTGACAAGGAAGACTATCTTTATGTAAATGACGTTTACAACAAAGACCTGCAAAAAGTCGCCGCTGACTTTAAACTGGAAGAATTCGGTAGCATTATTGAATACGAGGCGCGGGGTGGAAATTTCAAGCTATGTGAACAAGAGGATCTAGCAGCCTTCGCCGATTTTCCCATCAATAAAATCTTAGTTGCCGGAGAACCAGACTACATGGCTGAGCATGCAAAAGCGATGCACACGCCTTTTGATGATGTTGTAACCGCGACTTTCTCAGCTCCCTTTTATTTTGAATTCACGGATAAAGGAATCGATAAGGCAAAGGCCTTGAATACTGTTTTCCCTGACATGGGGATTCACTCTTACAACATGATCGCCTTTGGTGACGGGCATAATGACCGTTCGATTATCGAATATGCAGGGATCGGTGTCGCGATGGGCAACGCTGTAGATGATTTGAAAGCTATTGCGGATGATGTGACGCTTTCCTGTGATGAAGATGGGATCGCGGCAGGGTTGGAAAAATACTTATAGCGCACACGAAACCAGCTAAGTTTTGGACTTAGCTGGTTTTTTACTAATTTACCGGGCTTTCGATAATTGCGACTTTTTGGGTCATACAATCAATTTCAATCTCGCATCCAATTGGTAGACTAACAGTCGGAGAGGTATGTCCAAAATTCAGATTGTAAACGATCGGTAAATCTGATAAGTCACATTCCGTCCGAATAACGTTCAACAAAGCAGCCTTGTACTCTTGATAGTATTTTTCATCCATTGGCTTGGCTACCAACAGACCAGAGATTTGATGGAAGATTCCTTGTGCAGCCAAACCCCTTAAAAGGATCGTAAACATATCGGGATTAATTTGCATTTCAGAAGTTTCCAAAAACAGAACCTTGTCCCTCCACTCATCCTTTTTCGGCCATATCTCAGTCCCCATCATCATGGGAAAGGTTTCAAGACAACCACCCAAAAGCTTCCCGCTGACCGTTTGTTTTCCTTGAATAAACTCGTGACCACGACTCTCCTTCTGCATCTTTCTTTTTACCGTTTGATTTTTTTCATCAAACCAATCTAGAAATTCACTGGTCCACTTCGGACTACTTTCCAGTGTCATTGGCAAATTTTTTCCGGAAACTAGCTCAAGAAAATGTTCCAAAGTATATTGATGCATGCGAACATTCTCGGCAATTTCAAGGATTACACAAGGACCATAGATCGATGTGACACCCGCGTGATGAAACATAAAATGATTGATCGTGGTGTCTGAATAACCAACAAATAGCTTAGGATGCTTTCTGATTATCTCAAAATCCATGTATGGAAGTAATCTAATCGTATCATCGCCACCGATCATGGAGATAATTGCTTTGATCTGTGGATCGACTAAGGCATTCATCAAGTCCTCTGCTCGTTTCTCAGGATGCTGTTTCAGAAACGTATCCGACTTTAATGCATTCGGTGTTAAAACAACCTTGTAGCCTAGCTCCTCTAAACGACTTTTGGCGGTCTTCCATCTATATTTGATCTTGGGTTCTCCTGCAAGACCCGAAGACAATGAAATGAATGCGATCGTATCACCCGCTGATAATCTGTCTGGCTTGATCATACTACTACCTCCTTGTGAAATGATCTAATAAGAAGAGGATAGCAGAAACTATTCGCGTTTTCCAATAACCCTTTAGATAAAGTAAAAACAGTCAAAACTTTACTATTGTAAGGTTTTGACTGTTTTTACTTTACAAATCGCTAGTGATCGCTATAAATCATCTACGTACACACAGAATTTTCTAAACGTTTTCCTCTGAATTCTCCGCATTGACCACAAAATCTATTCCTTCAACCTTGAAATATTCAGTGATCCGCTTCTTTAATTCCTGCATCGCCTGATTAGCTCGCTCTGCCTGTTCTGCATTGATTGATTCCATAAAAAAGATCACGTCTTTAGTTTCTTCCGTCAGCATCGTTCGTTGGGCTTCCCGCCAGTTCAAACAACGGCAAATCGCGCCTTTTTCATCGTAATAAATGATTTCTCCAGGTAAAGCTGGCGCATCGGCTTCTGCGCCTAATGGTAAGAAGGCTTCGCCACCCACTGCCTGACCTAAATGAATGTCGCCAGCGATCTTTTGCAGGTCTTCTCCGCCGCAGGGTACTGCGAATTCCAGCGAAATGCTGTTATAGATGTCGACTAGCGGATTAATTGGCTGAAACTCACGATCCTGACTGACTCTTTTCAGCAGTGCTTCGATCGATGAACGGGCACCCTTTTTAGTTTTGAATTGGCTGAATGCCCCACGCCATTCAGCAATGACGGGATTTTGGCTGAAGGTTTCTTCCTGAAGAAACTTCTTCGCCGCTTCCTTTCCGTTGGTTAGCAGCTCGGTTAAATATGGATCATTTTCCTTTGCTTGATTGTCTGCGATTCCTTTTACGATCAGCACATTGAGCTGTGCTTTGGGAAAGACCTCCCAAAAGGATGGATCTGCGATAAATGTTGTCATATAATTACTCCTTCGTTTTTTCTAAATAGGGCCATTTATTGCCTTTTTTGACTGAGAGCCATTCATCATCAATGTTTGCGACCACTTTTTTCAAGGTCTGGGAGAAGGCCGCAATCTCCTGCTCTGATAACTGTTGCAGCGCAATTTGATTGGAATAGTCATTTTCCAGCTTGATGATTGGCGCAAGCTCTGCTCCTTTTTCCGTAATGAATAAGCGGCGAATCTTTTTATTTTCCACATCGGTTTTCTTTTTAATAAAGCCTTTTTCCTCCAGCTTTTTGATTGCGCGAGCGGCGGTTGTCCGATCGACCTTGATCATTTCGGCCAACTTGTCGGGGATGATGCCAGGATTCTCGGAAATACGGATCAAATACAAATACTGACCTTTAGACAATTGAAAATCCTTAAATTCAATATTGGCAATTGAGTCCAGTGCTCTGGCGATCGCGCCGATGTCTCTAAGAACGTCTATCATTTTTTTAGCTCCTATCTGTTACTCCGTTATCATAAAATATTTTTGTTGCAAATGCAACAAAAACCTGTCAAATAAAAAAGTGTAGAAAAAAGATGGTGATTTTCTACACTTCACTATTTTTTTCAGATCTTTTCTGGATGATTTTTTGCCCTAGATTTGCCCAGTCTAGAGGGCGTGGCGGAGACAGCCAGACGACACAGTCCACTTGATAAGTTTTTCCCAAGTCTCGAGAGTCGGTCAACAAAATATCCGCTGCTTCGATATCTGTAGTAATTTTGGCGCCCACCAAATTAAAAAAGTTCAAATTCTCCGTAATGAACTGATTGTACAAGCTGCCAAATGAAAAATCGACATACACCTTGATCGTCTCAACGAGCGCCTCTTTGGAAAAGGTATCTAAGATCAAAAAGAGGTATTGGAAAAGGACCTGTTTCTTTTTCTTAAACAAGACGGGCTCGCTTTGCTGTAGACGATTGATATACAAACGACAAAATTCCAGAACCGTTGGATAATTCTGCTGGAAATAAACGATATTGATTTCCGGCTGAATCGTTTCACTGGCCTGGCTGGTTTCCATCAATTGAAAATGCAGGAACTGACTGCGTTTTAAAAAAGCACCATGTTTTTCTGGACTATCGATTATTTTAGGGAAAGCTTGAATTAGACTCGTCAGCAGCTTTTGACTCCAAGCCATGAGCTGTTTATTTTCAGTTAAGTGCAGCTTTTCACCTAATTCTTCCGAACGAGAATAATAGTAAGCCAAGAAGGCGATGACCTCCGCCTTTCGTGCTTCCGCTGGAACACGCATAAAAAAAGCGTCCTCCATTTCCTGTTGTAGATCTTCATTGAATAAAACATCCTCTGTTGCCGACTCAACATATTTCTGCTGCTGAATACGCAGATTGGTCACATAGAGAAAATGCTGCAAACCAATTTTTTGATGGATGGTCATCTTCTCACTTTCCATCTTAGACAGCTTGAATGCCACAGGTCCTTCCAGCGATTGTTCAAGAAATTCATAATGGCCTTTGTAGATACGGGCAAACAGCTCTGTCAAAAACAAGCGGACATTTTTTTCGCTTTCACCAACAAGCCGAAATTTTTTATCAATTTTAAGCTCATAATTAGCAAGGTACTTATTCAGCAGCTTGAAATTGTTATAGGCGATGGGATAACTAAGCAAGGTCTTTTCAGAAAGTTCATTTAATGATTTGAACTTGCCCAAAACAGCTCCTAACAAAATCGTGAATTCGACAGATTCTTCTACATATTTTTCTAAAAGCGTCTCCGAACTGGCGGTTCCGGTAATTTCCAGCTGAACAAAGGGGTCCTCCAGAAAGACTTGGATTTCCTGAGACAAATCATATTTTTCAAGATCTTGGATCAGCTGTTCAATCGTACTTTTAAGCACATAATTCGAAATTTCCAAGAAATCCATGATTTCTTTTTTTGACAAGGCAAAGTAAGAACTCCGCTCTAGCCGCTTCAAGAGCTGGTATTTCCGCCATTCTTCTTTTGCTAGTAAATTCTCAAGCAAACTGATCACTCATCCTTGCTGCTAAATTTCCGTTAGCTTCACCGCCGTACAAAACGACACCCGATAACAGATACGCGCTTTGCGCAATATCCGCAAAATCATTAGGAGCACCACCCGACCCTCCACCACTATCAGGAGGCAGCGCAGTTGTATTGATCGAAGAAAAGAAGTCCTCATCCAGCATCAGAACATGGTTTTTCTGGCGGATCGCTAATTTTGCCAGCTGAGGATCAAGCACCGGGAGGTTCCCGCCTTTTTCCTTTTGTTTCAAAGAGTCTTCAAGTCCTAGCTTATCTGACAGACGCCCCCCTTGGTCTTGCTCAACCTGCGCCTCGCTATCTGAAGTCTTTTCAAGGATCACTTTGGCTTCTGAGTCCTCTGATTGACTTGACACTGTTGATTCTTCAGTAGTTTCGTCTAGCAAGGAATTGCTCGGTTCAGGATCATTGTTTGGAACAGGAGTGATCGTATTATGTGGATCCAATGGATCATAAATGACCGTATTGGCAAAGACGTGCTCGGAATATAAGAAAATCGACGCCCCAAAGGCCAACATCAATGATCGTGCCACCATTTTTTTCATCTCATCACTCCTTCCATATTGTGGTGCTATTTTCTGCTGATCCGAATGATTATTCCGGTACCAATCACAAGACTGGCTAGAAAAAGAATCAGGATCATCCTACAATACTTACGATTTTTTTGACTATTTTTTTCTTTAATCTGACTTTTTTGCTGCATTATTGTTTGCTTCGTTGTCTTTACGGGCTGATTAACCAGTTTGCCCTTAACCACAAAGCGTTGTTCTGTATGAGTTGGCTTATCACAGGTAATCAGGGTGAGCTCTGCCTGCTTGCTATTAGCTAAAACTTGAAGCTCCGTTTGCTGAATGGTCATCGTTTGACTCACTTTATATTGATAAAACTGATTTTGATACTCCAGATAAATAGAATCACCAATGGTTATATTCAACAGCTTGCCAAACAATAAATTTTCCCGACCCAAATGATGTCCCAGTACAACGATGTTCTGATTCTCGGCTGTTCTTTCTGGAAACAAGGTTCCTGCACCAACTAAAAGCTGATCATTTGTTATCCCCGAAAAAAGCGGCAGACTAATCTCGACTTTTGGGATTACGATTTGTCCAGTTGATCGAAAGGTCCGATTCCTGTCAAAGGCTAAAACCTCAGACAAATCAGGCGGCTGCACAGCTTCCAGAGGAACCTCCGAAGAAGTACGGATCAGTTCACTTGGTTTGATCGAAACAGTTTGGGTTTGATAAATAATTGCTGCCTGCTTTAAAAATGGTAGAAATAAGAGAGAGATCGCCACACAATAAATTAAAATAAGGCTAAGCCGGATCTTTTTTGTCATTTTTTTTCTTACGCCATACTAAGAAAAGGATAATTAACAATAATAATAAGATGCCAATCAAGATATACACCCACGTGTAATCCTTCTTGATCGTGACATCAGAATCGTTTAATTTCTTAGCGACGTCTGCTTTGATTTCAAAATCCTTCTCTAATGACCAATGATAGCGATAATTTCCCTCTTTTTGGCTGCCTTTTGCTTGGAAAGGATAGCTGCCATTTTGATCCTCTTGACCGTAGGCTTCGATTTTCATCGTATAGGTCCCGGCCTTTAAGCGATCGCCTTTTAACGGTACGGATAAATTGAAATTAGAATTTGGCGCCATCTGCATTTTTGACTGTTCGTCTGTATAAAGAGCCTCCGAGCTGCCTTTTTTTGTGATCGTTGTTTTGGTTGCCAACTGATTCAGATAGGTTGCGTTAGGATTTTGCAAGTTCCCTTGAATGACGTTACGAGCGTTTCGTTGATTGGGCTTGACACTTTGTAGCTTCAAATCGGGATTTCCGTTTTCGGTTGTTTGGCGCATCAATAAGGCAACAACATAGGAATACTCATTTTTGATCGCCAACCCTTTGTCATTTTTATCTGAAGAAACATTGGCTTGTTCTGCATTTTTTTCCTTAAATGTAATACCGCCTGCAATCACGCCTGCAAATTCTTCGTTTGGCATATGTATTTTTACTTTGTATTCAGCCGCTGATTGTGGTTTTAGGGTGATCTCAGCCGGTGCTTCCACATAATCCTTTAGATCGTATTTCAGCGTTTGATCGGCTTTGATGTCATTTTTGCTGTACTCAACGACGCCATTGTCATTCGTTGTTGCCCGATTAATCTGAGCCTCTACTACTACTTCTTCAGCCGTATCGTTCCGTAAATCAACCGTCAGTGTCTCTTCCTGATTCGGTTCCAGCAATAAATCAAAATAAGTCTTTTGCTGATCAATTTGGTTTTCTGATGGTTTAGGGGTTACTGCAAAATTAAACTCTGAAGCAAAGCTCGGCATTGCCATTGTTAAACTACTAAAAACAGTCATCGCCAGTAGCGCAATTTTTCTAAATTTCATGATCTCTTATCCTCTCAGTGAAAGAAAGGGATGCTGGAGTACATCCCTTCTTCATTCTTAATCGTCGTTAGTTTCCAGGTGTATCGCTAAGCACCCAAGTAAAGGTTGTTGAATATTTTTTCGCATATTTTGTGGTTGAACCAGGTACACTCAGCTCAATACTTGTTGCAGCTGTTGTAGCATCTGTGCCCCAGTCAAGCAAGTAGGTTCCAGCCCCTTGACCGTCTGCAGCTGCCATGACATCTTTCAAGGCGCCTGATGGATCGGCTACGATAGTTGCTTCCCCAGTTGGTTTTCCTGAAGCAGAAGCCGTTACAACATTTCCGTTTTTGAAAGTGATTTCTGCACCTGTTAATTCCTCTGCATCGACCGTCTGGAATTGAGTATTTTGTTTCATTTGCAGGGTCCAGCCCTTTTCAGTTCCGCGATTGTCGGTTACTTGGACAAAGTTAGGACCGGTTTTTTCAACGCCGTCCTTATCTAAGTATTTTTGTGGTTTTGCTTGATATATTTCATCTTTGGACGTAATCTTCTGTGTACCGAAATCCAAGCTTGATGCATAGTCGATCGATAGCGGACCGGCTGTACCTGGTTTTGGTCCTGTAGGATCAGTCGGATCTACCGGTGTCACCGGGTTTGTAGGATCCACTGGATCCACTGGGTCGGTTATGTCCGTGTTAGGGGCGAAAGTGATTACACCATTTGAATCGTAGTTGCCGCCGTCTGCCGCAAAAGTTGTTACCGGCGCTAAAGTAATTCCTGCTAAAATAGCTGTTGCTAAAAATAATGAACCAAATTTTTTCATTGTAATGCTCTCCTTTTTTTATAGTGATAATTGCATTTTTAAAATTAGATGCTTACCAACTACTGCCTTTTACTTTCGCTCATCAGATAAAGTTGGATGGTCGTTTCTTTTAATTACCTGGTACGTCAGATAAGCTCCAAGTCAATGTGGTGCTGTATTTCACTGCATCCTTTGGCGTGCTGCCAGGCACTTCCAATGTCACAGCTTTTGTCACCTCAGCGTCGACTTCATTTCCATCTTTGTCTGTTTCTTTAACTGTTTCAACGGTTCCCCAACGATTCGAATAGGTTCCCGCACCTTGGTTGACCTTTGCAGACATAACCAAGCTTTCTGCTCCGGCAGGATCTAATTCGATTGTTGCAGCTGCCGTTGGAAACACAGCGGTTGAGTTGCTGTTCACTGTTGGGCTGGCTAGCTTCACTGCTGACCCTGTCAAAGTATCGTTTAGTGTCCCCGCTGCTTGGAATTGCCCATTTTGTTTTACCTTCAATGTCCAGCCGGCATTGTTCCCGCGATTGTCAGATACTTGAACGTAGTTTGGTGTGGCTGTGCGTCCATCCTTGAATTGCTGCGCTCTCGCATAATAGACCTCATCTTTATTGGTAATTTTATTTACCCCAAAATCTAGTGAAGAAGCATAATCAATTGACAACGGGCCATCTGTCCCAGGCTTTGGACCAGTTGGATCGGTTGGATCAACCGGCTCAACCGGATTGGTTGGGTCTGGATCAGTTGGATCGACCGGTTTTGTTGGATCTGGATTAGGAATAAATTCCACTGCTCCGTTGGAATCATAATCAACAGATGCTGCTTGTGAAGCGATTCCGCCAATTGTTGATAAAGATAATGCCGCCAATGTCGCGACTGTTATAAGTTTTAGTTGTTTCATCGTTTTTTCTCCTCAAAAAGTTTTTTCTTTCCTTATGGAACGTTTTTTAAGCTCCAAGTCAGGGAAGTTTGGTATTTTTTTGCATACTTTACTGAACTACCGGGAACGGTCAGTTGAACAGAGCTGCCACCGCTAGCCTCATCCGAGCCAAAACGATATAGCCACGTACCGATTCCCTGTTCGCTGCTGGCATTCACCACATTAATTTCTGTATCCAACGGCATGACCAATGTTTCATTTCCACTTGGTGCATAGGTACTAGAAAGATTGGAAATCATGCCGCCATTTTTGAAGCGAAGCTCGGCGCCTGCAAGCTTTTGAGCTTCACTTGTTTGGAATTGTCCATTTTGCTTCACGCTTAATTGCCACCCAGCACCTGTTCCCCGAACATCAGTTACTTGAACGTAGTTGGGACCTTTTTTCTTGGTGCCGTCAAAATCGGTATATTCTTGGGGAAGTGCGTAATAGGTTTCGTTTTTAGTGGAAATTGCTTGGCTCCCAAATTGCAGGCTGGAGGCAAAATCCAAAGACAGGCTCCCGCCGGTACCTGCCGGCGGTCCAGCTGGATCGGTTGGATCTACAGGACTCACCGGCTTCGTTGGATCTGGCAACAGGGGATCAAGCGGTTTAACCGCTTGTCCTCCACCGCTTTGATAATTCATATGGGTGTCTGTTTCATCAGCATGTACCCTTGTAATACTGGTAAAAGCCGGGAAGAGCAGGAGGAGAAGACTAAATAATTGAATCTTTTTCAGCATTCTCAACCCCTTTCAGCTTAAAAAAGACAACTGTCAATAAGGCGATTCCAAGTATTGAAGGCAGCATATTAGAGGTATCTCCCGTCGCCGGAATAATTGTTCCTTCTCCTTTATAAGCCGGTAACGCTCGCGTTAACTCGGCTGTCGTCTCTGGGACTGCTCTCTGTGGCTCTTCAATCGTAGCAATACTACCTGTTTCATCTTTTTTTGTTAACGTATCTTTAGCAGGCTCATCTTTTGGGTACTCATATTTCCCATAAAATGCTGTAACCCCGTTACTATCATAGTTCGCATCTGTCGCAAGGACAGGCATAGCAGTAAAGAGCGCCAGCATTGTCAATAAACCACTTATTACTAATCGTCTCATCTACTCACCTAATTTCCTGGGACATCTTCTAGTTTCCATGATAATTTTCCTGAGTAGTCTCCCACTCGTTGTTTTTCAACAGGGACTGTCAGTTTGAAGCCGTTATTGCCCTGCCAATCCGCAGAGATATTTTTTGAGCCGTCAGAAGTAAATTCTCCCGACTCAATGATTTGGTCCGCCGCTGTTATTTGCTTTTCGCCTAATTGAGAGGTGTAATAAAGCGTATCCTCAAGCGAAATGGTCGCATTTTTCAAGCCTTCAGATTGACTCAAAGTCAAGCGCCACGGTTTTTTCTCTCCGCCGCGAGTATCCGAAACGATCAAATCACCACTGGCTGTCGGGCGATAGATTTCTGTCTTATTCGTTACTTGATTGCTTCCAAATTCCAGTCCATCTGGTACGGAAGCTAAGGATAAAAAGCCGACAACGGTCGTTTTTGTCGCTGCTTTAAAGGTTGCATCACGATAAGTTAAATCATTTTTGGGATTGATATTTCCGACAGTATTATTTGTACTTGGGCGATCCGCTTCACTAAGTTCAGTGATGCCTCCGCTCTGATCTTGTAAAAAGAATTGAAGCACATCTCCTTTTACTAGATTCAAACTAGAAATATCGATTTCCCATTTTCCATCTGCGCCGACCAGCTGTCCTGAAATTCCTGATGGCTGATCATTCACAGTTAGTGTTATAATGCTATTAGGTTCCCCAGTTCCCGTTAACTTTTTTGTGATACTTTGGATGGCGTCCAAGTTATCTACTTTAGCGGGTTCTGGTGGTGTTACATCAATTACGGTTGTTTCAATCGGATCTGGCGTGATCCAAGGGCCTCGTTCGGCGATTCCTGAAATTTTTTCTCCAGCTTTTTGGAACTGGATGGGGTCGTTTGTGTCTGTATAAGAAACGTAACCATTCACATCGGTCAACAGGTTACCTCTAACATTTCCATGTGTATCGGTCAAACGAACATTGGCTTGATTCTCCGAGGCATAGACCGGGATATATTTGATCTCGCCGTCCACTAACCCATTATTATCAGGAACTTCTCCGATAATTACGCGCCCCTTGATTGTCTTATCCGCATCAGTAACTGGCGTCCATTCGATCTTTGGATTCTGGTTCATCCCCGAGATTCGGCGATAATTTGCCTGCTTGAATTTGCTCAATTCAGTATCCGCAGTCGTCACGACTTCTTTCGTTCCGCTTCCGTCTACCTTAAAGCTTGGGATCTTCGCATAGGTTTCACTGGATGGTCCTAAGACAGGAACTCCTACCTTCCATAAATCAATATCTGAATCAAGAATCGAAAAACTGTTATAAGCGTCATTACTATATGCAACATTTACCGCTGATTGACTATCGTTTAGGTTCCGCAGGTCATATTGTGCCGGACTGTTTAAAACAAACGTATTTCCCGTGCGTCGATAGCTCGCAGTTCCTGTGCCATTAGCGGACACGTTGATCAAAGGCTGATTACTTGTTCCAATTACATAAAAGTAACTACCAGGTTCAGCATTCAGATACGTATTATCGGCACTAAAAGCCACTACTGAACCGGCCGCCTGCTTACTGGTTAAGTTTACGACTGCTCCTTTTTTAATTGTCATTCCAGCGCCGTCATCATCAAAACGAACAGCATTCCCTGGCATGTCCACGTTGTACACACTGTTTTCTCCCACTGTTAAGGAAAGATAGTGATGATATACAGCAGGATAAGTTCGACCGATTGTTTGGGTTTGACCGACATCGACCCGACAATTTTTCCCAATCGTAAATTCTCTGGATTCACCAGTGGAGCCTGCATCGGCTGTCACATTGTACCAAAACACAGAAAAGTTATAGGTGTTTACATTACCGCGATAATCGGTGCCGTCTTCTATGATCAAGCTTCCCAAATAGAAGTTTTCAGCTCGTGTATCAATATTCATCTTGCCGTACACGCGTACCTCCGCATGAGAGGCTCTGGCTAAACGCTGAACACCAGGCTCTGTCGTAATATTGCCGAAACGAAAGCGCCATTTAGCACTCTGTGTATAATTTAACCTTGTACCAACTATATCCTCTGAAGAAGCCCCAACATAATTTTGATTTAACGTAATATCGTGCATGTGGAAAAGCCCGATTGAATTGCTTGGTGTTCCTAATTGAATGGATGAATTCCGAAAATCTACGCGGTTTCCTTGACCATCAATCTCCAAATCATTTTTTCGGGAATAACCAGACAGACTGGCATCAGAAGCACTAGGGTTAGTAAAGCTGGCCGTTAATATAATTTTCGTGATGGTTTCGTCACGAATGGCAGTGACAAATTCATCCCACGTACTAGCCTCCGCTTCATTTGCCGCTAACAGACGAAGCTCTAATTTTTCAGCCTCTTTGGGCTCAGCCTTTGTTTCTGAGTTCTCCGTGTTTGCTTCCTGCGAGGAGTCCGTTGAGCTTTTTGTTCCCTCTGTTTGTTCTTTTTCAGCGGTCGCTTCAGGAAGGCTGCTTTCTTTAAGCGCATCATTCGTTAGACTACTTTGTTCCGTCTCAGCTGAAGCTTCTTTTTTATCTTGGTCTATTTCCTCATAGCCGCTTGTGGATGTTTCTTCTGTGAAATCCGTAGCAAAGACAGTCGCGTTGGGAAATAAAAGGATCAGTAATAGGCAGAGATTTATTCTGCGTCGCTTCATTTTTTCTCACCTCCTTCACAATAAAAATGCTAACATAGTCAAAACCCATTTTTTATAATTATTTTAATAAAAAATGATAATTAACTTATAACCACCAATATATTAATGCATTTCTTAAAAAGCGACAAAAAATAAGCTCGAACTTCATTAATTTAACAACAAACATCACATCACAAAGAAAACACAAGGGAATTTGTTCTTTCGACAACGGCATCAAAACAAATAAGTAATATTTTTAAAAAAATGTATAATTTAATTACTAAAAAAAAGTGTATATATAACAAAAAAATACCACCTGGCAATCAGGCGGTATTTTTAATTTTCTTAAGCATTCACTTTTGACTGAACGTTTTTTTATCCTTCGTTCCCTTGGTGAATCAACTTCTGTAACTTTTCGGGAACAATCTCGTAACCGGTATTATTCCTTTCAATATACCCATTTTCCCGTAAATACTTAAAGGTATGCGTCAGATGGCGGTAACTAACACCCAAATAATCAGCGATTTGCGTATTATTTTCGCTGTATTGATTGTTGACTGAGACTTCTAATAGCAATGCGGCTAAACGGTATTTCAGTTCAAAGGTTTGCGCATTGGAAAAATGCTCCATCCGCAGCAAAAGCTTCTTTCCGATGTACTGAGCGATGAAGGTTGAAAACTTCGCATCCTTCATTAGCAATTCCTCCACAACCTTCAACGGGATCGCTAAGCAGCAAACCGAACCGATGGCGATCACATCTTTTGGAGCTTCCTCAGCTTTTACTAGGGTCAACTCGCCGATGAAGTCTCCGGCTTCCAGAAATTGGAGGATCAAATTTTTTCCGTTAGGCTCCTGTTGGATGATGCGGGCTTTTCCTGATAAGAGGATGAACAGATAATCCAGCTTCGCTGCTTGGCTGACAATTTTTTCATTGCGTTCATAATCGATGAAAGAGCTTTGCTGCAACATTTCTTCTATTAAGAATGGGGCTTCGACTTGATTTAGCAAATTTCTTTTTGAATCGTTATAGGGAATTTTTTTCATGATTAGGCTATATCTCCTAGTTGGCTATTTTTTCTTCTGGCATACTCATCCTATCAATTAGTTATCGGAGGAACAATTATCATGAATCGCAAAACAATCACTCGTTCATTTTTATTCTATCTTCTCAGCGCGTTTGGCATCAGTTTGACATTGAAGGCCAATATCGGCGTCAGCAGCTTCAACTCCTTGAATGCTACCTTAGCTGAATTTAGTCAGATCAAGATCGGGACGATCACGGCAGGTTTGAATTTTCTCTTTTTGATCAGCTGCTGGCTGCTGGACCCACATCGCAAACTGAGAAACTACTTGACGATGGGTATAGCCCTGCTGTTCTTTGGCTCAACGATCAATCTCTTCACCTATTTTGTTTTTCCGTTGTTCACGTTGCATTCCTACTTTTTTAAATGCCTGCTCTTTATTCTAGGAACGATCATCGCTGGTGTTGGGACAGGAAAAGTCTTGAAATACCAGCTGCTGAAATTTCCGATCGAAACCTTTTGCCTTTTTCTGGCAGAGCGTACCAATCACAGCTTCAAGTTTTACCGCTACAGTATTGACCTGATTTGCATCCTGCTGGCACTGATTTTGACCTTTTCCTTCCAGTTAACCTTGATGGTGCGGGAAGGAACACTGATCAGCTTTCTGCTGCTCTCACCGGTGATTGCTTGGACGAAGGAGTGAAAAATGGTCCTGCCATGATGAAAGGACAGGACCACTTTTTTATTTTTATTTATCTAAGGTGATATTTTTCGCCATCTTGTCTACTTCTGCCTGCGGGTCAAAATCAGCACCAACTGGGCGAACTCTGTAGCTGAATCTAACCGAATCACTTAGTTCAAAGATGACGTAGAAAACGCCGTCAGCGGGTTCGTCATCCTCATAGTGATAGCTCATGGAGGTGTACTTTAAGCCTTCCGCCTCGCCGGTTTTCTTCACGATATCTGTTGCGCCTTCTTCCTCTAATTCCGCCAGATTCTCATCGAACTTGTTCAGCGGAGGAACCGGCTGCATATAGGTATAGAGATCGTCTTCTTCACTTTCTTCGATGTATTTCTTTTCGAGGGCTTCGTCGTAAAGATGATAAAGGATTTCGCGATCTTGATCATCCTTCACTGAATAAGAAGCAGGGATCGCGTCCTTCTTGATCGTCATATCCTTTACTTTTGCGTCTGGAGAATTAGCCCACTCCATGACTCGTCCATGCGAATTGCCAACGTAGCCATATTGCTGACACTCCAAGGAGCTATCCACTTCGATGTGCATATACTGCTTAAAATCATCCTTGACTGCATCTACGTCAGGAAAGCCGCCCTTTACTTCGCCCGTACTGAAGACCAGTGTGGTTTTATCACCAGAAGTTTTAAGTTTCCAATCACTGCCAGATTTACTGGCTTTTTTCGTGCTATCAGTGCTCTTACTGCTGCTCTCTTGGGCTTTGCTGGAACTGCTGTCATCCTCACTGTTACTGTTCCCACAGGATGACAGGATCAGAGCACTGGCCACTAAAAGAACAATTGTTATTTTTTTCATAATACCCTCCCACTTTTCATTAATTATTTGCAGTATATCACGTAATTGCGTCTGAAGATAACAGAGATTTTAATTCTAGTGTTAAAAAAGGGGACTTTATGTATATTATTCATTATATTAAGCTTGATCAATTCAATCATATTGAAGGTGAACAATAGATTGCTAAAGTATCTGAACTTCTTCTCTGATATAAAAGTCTTCCTAATCATAAGAAAACTCTAGTCCAACTGCCCGAGAGCATTCAGCTAGAGTGATTTTCATATTAAGAGTAAACCTTCTTTGTAAAATATTTCAATAAAAATGGCGATGACAGCGTAGTAATAAGGATCACCAAGATCATCGAAGAATAATACTTTCCTGTTACGAGTTGTGCCTGAAAGCCCAGCTGGATGATGATCAGCGCCATCTCGCCGCGAGAAACCATTCCTGACCCCACCATTAAGCTGCTATCGTTAGTAAATCCAGAGAATCTTCCTCCCATAAAGCCGCCGATCAATTTTGAGACTACTGCAATTATGGTAAAAATCAAGACAAACACCAATTGCTTGGCAAAGCCATCGAAGGTGACCTCCAACCCGATACTGATGAAAAAGACGGGAATGAAGACGGCATAACCGATCGCTTCAATATTGTAGCGCACATCCTTCCAGACATTCGTTTGCCCGATCGCTATCCCTGTTGAAAAGGCGCCGATTACTGAACTCAGTCCGATAAAATCCGCCAAGTAGGACATGCTCAGGCACAATGTCAATGATACGATGATCACGGAGGATTGAGCGAATATTTTTTTACTCAGATTCATTAAATACGGTGCGCCCCAGCGAATCAAGAAGAAGACCGCGAAGAAGAACAGCACCTGCGCGATTAGCATGAAGCCCAGCGGTTTGTCACTGCTACCCTCCACGCCTAATAACGGCATGCATAAACTGACAATGATTACGACCAAAATGTCATCTACCACCGCCGCACCAAGAATGGTGGAGCCTTCTTTGGTATTCGCCGCTTTTAACTCCTTTAAGACCTCCACCGAAATACTCACCGATGTCGCCGCCAAAATCAAACCAAAAAAGAAGGATTGATTCAAGGGAACGCCAAAGAGACTTCCTCCTCCTGTTCCTAATAAAAGCGGAAATAGAATTCCCAGCAAAGCAACAAACACGCCCGGTCGAAAATACTTTCGCAGCAGCGGCAGATTGCTTTCGATACCGGCTAAGAACATCAGTAAAATGACGCCGATCTCAGAAAAATCCTTCACTAGAATATCCGGATGGACGATCTTCAGTCCACCATTTCCCAGCACGATTCCCACGAGCAGCTGCCCGACTACCGCTGGTATGCCAATTCGTCGAGAGAAATGGCTCGCTACGGTAACGCTCACTAAAATCAGACACAACACACCAATAAATTCCATCTCTTCGCCTCCACAATCGCAAACTAAAAAAGCTAGCGTTAATGCAATTGTATTCGTTTCCAACAAGTAAGTCTATGACAAAAATGACAAGAATGAAAAAGAATCCGAGCACTTGTGACAAACAAGCACGCGGATTCTTTTTACAGATTTATTTTACTAGCGAATCCCCATTCGAGGCGATCACTTCTTTATACCACGCAAAACTTTTCTTCTTATAACGTTCCAAAGTTCCCGTGCCGTCACTATTCCGATCAACGTAGATCATGCCGTATCTTTTTTTGATTTCTGCGGTCGTGAAGCTGACTAAATCGATGCAGCCCCAAGAAGTGTAGCCCATCACCGGCACCCCATCTTCAATCGCCTCTTCGACTTGGACCAAGTGATCATTCATGTAGTCGATCCGGTAATCATCTATGACGGTTTTTTCGCCATTTTCTAGAGTAACGAGCTCGTCTACCGCGCCCAGACCATTTTCAACGATGAATACAGGCTTTTGATAACGATCATATAAGATGTTCAAATAGTAGCGTAGACCTTCTGGATCAATTTGCCAGCCCCACTCGCTAGCCTTCAAATACGGATTAGGAATGCCGCCAATAATATTTCCTTCCCCTGCTTCCTTCGTCGGATCAGCTGATTCGCACACACTCATATAATAACTAAAGGAAATAAAATCGACTGTGTTCTTTAAATCAGCCAAATCCTGCGGGTGGATATCTAGCTCTATGTCGTTTTCTTTAAACATACGTTTCGCATAGCTTGGATAATATCCGCGAACCTGCACATCCGAGAAGAAAAAGTTTTCTCGCTCGGTTGCCAAAGCTTTTAGGACATCCTCTGGTTTAGGGGTTAAGGGATAGACTGGCACCCCTAAGATCATACAGCCGATCTGCGCATCTGGAATCAACTCGTGACACGCTTGAACTGCCCGGCTGCTAGCAACTAACTCATGATGAATCGCTTGATAGATATCCTGTTGCGTTAGTTCTTCCTTCGGTGTGTTGATGCCGCCGCTAAGAAACGGGACATGCGTAATCGAGTTGATTTCATTAAAAGTCAGCCAATATTTGACCTTATCTTTGTAACGTGTAAAGACAGTCCGTGCGTAATGCTCAAAGAAATCAATCATTTTGCGATTGCGCCAACCGTCATAGGTTCGAGTCAAATGCAGCGGCGTTTCATAATGGGACAAGGTGACTAACGGTTCGATCCCATATTTTAAACATTCATCAAAAACGGCATCATAGAAGGCTAAACCTGCTTCATTTGGTTCCTGCTCATCTCCTTGCGGAAAAATCCGTGCCCAGGCAATTGATAAGCGGAAGACCTTGAAGCCCATCTCTGCAAATAGCCGGATATCTTCTTTATATCGGTGATAAAAGTCAATCCCGACTAATTTTAGATTATCCTCCATTGGCTCTTCAGTCGGTGCTTCGTGCCAACCTTTACGGGTCACATCCTGCACAGATAGCCCTTTGCCATCCTCTAAATAAGCTCCTTCACATTGATTTGCGGCCACTGCTCCGCCCCATAAAAAATCATTTGGAAATTTACTCATGCTTTTCCTCCATCGTTTTTTCTTAAATCACATACAAGACGGCATCTTCATAGTCCGCCGTTTTCATCTCATCCTTTGGTACCACATCAATGAACGCATCGGTATTGGTAACAACGATCGGAATCACTGTATCATAGCCCGCCGCCTTGACAGCCGCAAAATCAACCGCTAACAATGTTTGACCCGCTCTAACAGAATCACCGACTGAGACAAAGCTTTCAAAATACTTGCCGTCCAATTCCACTGTATCAATTCCAACATGGATCAAAAGCTCCATCCCCGCTTCGCTGGTCAAACCAATCGCGTGCTTCGTAGGAAAGAGCGCCGATACAGTTCCATCAAATGGTGCTACGATCGTATTTTCTTCAGGGATGATCGCGATTCCCTGCCCCATTATTTTGCTAGAAAAGGCGGAATCATTTACTTTTTCCAACGGAATCACTTTCCCCTTAACAGGTGCTAAAACCTTCTTTGGATCACTGCTGCCGCTTTCAACAACTTCTAAAACAGTATCCTCTGTCGTTACCTCTTCCTCGATCCCAAAGATCCAAGTCAATACGAAGGTGATGACGATCGAAGCAGCTGCTACGATACAAGCATTAATAAAATTACCATCGATACTACCATTGATAAATTGCGGAAGAGCCACAAGTGAGGGTACCGCAAAAGCATAAGATTCGACGCCCGTGATTCCCATGAAGATTCCGCAGATCCCACCAGAAATCATCGCCGCATAAAGTGGCTTCTTGTATTTCAAGGTTACACCATATAAAGCGGGTTCAGTTACCCCTGCCAGCAAAGCCGAAATTCCGGCACCCAAAGCAACTTGTTTGAGATTTTTGTCTTTGGTTTTCATTGAAACAGCCATTGCCGCCGCCCCTTGAGCAATATTCGCAGCCAACATCGCTGGTAAAATCAGTACATCTGGCGCCACTGGAGAAGCAATCAAGAAAATCGGGGCAAATGCCCAATGCATCCCGGTCATAACGATCAAAGGCATCAAAGCGGACATCAGACCAAGAGCCAACCAACCAGCTTTCGCTTGGATCCAAAGAACTGCCGATGACAGACCTTGTCCTGCAAATGTCCCCAGTGGTCCAACAACGACTAACGCGATGATACCAGACAGTAACAACACAACCAGAGGCTGTAAAAGATTTTTCATGACAGCCGGAATGATCCGATTGAAAAAAGCTTCAATATATTTCATCAACCAAACCATGATCAGAATCGGAATTACCGATGAACCATAGCTCGCCAGCGTGATCGGCAGACCAAAAATACTAACCGGATCACCCGCTGTAACCATCGCTGAAAAATTCGGATGCAGCATAATTCCCCCTACCGCAACGGCCAGCATCGGTGTCACACCGAATTTCTGCGAAGCCGTAAATGCCAGCATCACTGGCATGAAGTAAAATGGTGCATCGCCGAAAAATGTCAAAACGCTATAAGTAGATGATGACTCACTCAAAACACCGAGTAACGGTAAAACGATCAGAAGAACTTTGATCATTCCGCCCCCTAATAAAGCTGGGATCAACGGTGACATACAACCGGAAATGGTATCTACTAAAGCTTCAAACAGATTTTTCTTTTCTTCAGATGCCACAGGCTCAGTGCTAAAATTTCCTAATTTGGCAAAAGCGCGGTAATAATTTGCGACATCATTTCCTAAAATAATATGATACTGTCCCGCTTTTTTCATGACCCCCATTACACCAGGGATTGCTTTAACCTCTTCATCATCCACTTGACTTTGGTTTTTTAAAACCAAACGTAGCCGGGTAATACAATGTGAGGCTGTTTGAATATTGTCACTGCCGCCAACGGCATCATAGATTTTTTTTGCAGTTTGTTGATAGTTCATTTTTTCTCCTCTTTTCTGAATGTGGTAAAAACACTATATACATTTTCTGTGGAGCATTCCTAAATCAGCTAGACTGTGAAAAGTCAGTCTCGCAGCTATCTCGTGTTAAGGTTTCATATTTCTAAAAACCAGAAAAATGAGTTCGAGTTTCGTTGCGCATACGATCCGACTGTACTTCTTGTACCTTTTTTACCTTGGAGTAATAGACTTTTCGTCAACCTTTGCAAACTGTGAAAAGTCGGACTCGCAGCTATCTCGTGTTAAGTATTCATTTTTCTAAAAAACAGAAAAATGAGTTCGAGTTTCGCTGCGCATACCATTCCACTAGGCTTCTTGAGCAATAATTTACTACCTATAGCTAATCTGCCCCCTCACTACATATACTGCCAAGAGTGGAACTGGCAGCTACCTCTTGGTAAGGTGTCATTTTTCTAAAAACCAGAAAAATGTGTCTGATTTTCGTTGCGCATACGATCCGACTATACTTCTTGTACTTTATTATTCCTTGGGACAATAAACTTTTCGTCAAATTTTATAAACTGTGAAAAGTCGGACTCGCAAAAAATGACCTAAAGCTGCCTTGTTTGACAAGCTCTAGGTCATGCTCCGGTGGGATAACAATCCTAGTTACAAATTTTTGGTGATTCGACGGATGTGCGCTGTCAAGTAGAGCAGTTCCGTTGAGCTTAGCTCGTACTCAAAGTCCTTTTGCACGTATGCTTTGATCTCTAATGCACAGGCGTATTCACCTTCATATTTTTGTTTCAGAGTATTCAGTAGTTCCTCGTCTTCATCATCATAGTGATCACCTGCTAATAAACGTTGAGCAAAGAATTTCACATGCGTAATGAAGCGATAATAATCGAGCGAATCCTCATCAAACTCTGTTCGATAATGATTTTTGACAATTGTTTCAATCTTTTTGGTAATTTCGGCAATCTCGTAAGCGAAATCGAATGATTTATCCATCTCAGCATTAACGAAATGGATCGCGATAAAGGCGGCCTCATCAATCTCAAAAGCCACACCCAAATCGTTTCGCACCACTTCAATGGCTTTTTCACCGACCGCGTATTCATCCGGATAGAAACGCGCGATGTCCCAACGAAGCGGATTTTTTAAAATCAATCCCTCTTGATACCGATCAATGGCTGAGTTGATGTGATCGGTCAAATTCACATAAATGATTTCATTCAAGTTCTTACCTAATTTGATTTTACCGAAATTAATAATCTTCTCAGAGACCAAAATATGCTCCATCGGTACATTGATTAAAAGTTCCGTAAATTTGCTTTGAGTCGCCTTGTCTTTTAGTAAAAAAGTTTTTTCGATCAGTTCCATGTCGATCGTCTGTCCCTTTTTCTTTCCAAAAGCAATGCCCTTACCCATCAGCAATACGTCAACACCCTTGCTATTTGACGAAATAACCGTATTATTATTTAACACTCGTTTTATGATCATAAATGATTTCCCTCGCTAGCCACAAAAAAAGCCCATTTACATACACGACAATTGTGCGGTAAATAGGTCCTGCTCACATAAAGTGATAACATCCAACAATTTTCATTTTTAATTCTCGCATGCTTACCCGAAGTAATAACATCAAGAACTTATGGAAAGGTTATCATGAACCCAAAGCTCTGTCAACAACTTCTTTAATCCATTTCTCATAAACATTGTCTTCATTCCCGACATTGTCCTTGCTGACAATTATTTTTTTCATGACTAAACAAGCTCCTTCCCTACTGGATCATCCCATTCATAACGATCTTCATCACTTAATTCTCCACCTTCATAATCAGAAAAAAGCTCATCTTTCCTTGATTTACCTATTATTTTAAATGTGAATTTGCCAACAATTAATTGATTTAAAAGAAGTCTGCCAAAAAAAATTCTGGCAGACTTCTACTTCTTTCCATTATAAACAAATCAATTCCTCAATCGTTATTTCGGACAAATCATTGATCAATCGATCCGCTCCGATTAGTTGCTCCGACTCACCAATTCCCACCGCGTACATGCCGCAAGCTTTGATCCCATCGATCCCTGCCTGTGCGTCTTCAAAGCCGATCACTTCACTTGGCTGCAGCTTCATTAATTCTGCGGCTTTGATAAAGATTTCTGGATCAGGTTTGCCCTTCGTTAAGCTTGCCGGATCGACAATCCCGACAAATTGATCACTGAGAGCTAATTTATCTAGAATAAACGGCGCATTTTTTGAGGCGGAGGCAACAGTACAGGGAATATTGAGTTCTCGAGCTTCTGCCAAAAACTCTCTAACTCCAGGCAGCGCGTCCTCCGGGGTTAATTCCTCCAGCAATTCAACATACTGCTGATTCTTTTTCTCCGCCAGCTCAGCTAAAACTTCTTCCGAAAATTCACCAAGCTTCCCGCCATGCTCCAAAATGCGTTCCAGCGATTCCTGGCGACTGATGCCCTTCAGCTGTTCATTGAAGACTTCATCGATCGTAATACCAATCTCAGCGGCTAATTCTTTCCACGCGATATAATGGTACTTCGCCGTGTCGGCCAGCACGCCATCTAAATCAAAGACAAATCCCTTCATTACTTGCTTCCTTCCGCTTGTTTCTTGATCCAGTGTTCCTGATGACTGGCGTAAACACGATATTTTTCATTTTTGTAATAGGTATAAAAATCAATCTCTTCGATTTCTTTTGGCAAATTCGGCGAAATCGTTAATTGATCATCCACTATCTGCAAATTACAGAAGCCATAGACGATGGTCATAAAGGTACCGCCCATCGAAGCCGTATGGATACCATCTTTAGTATTCTTGTGACTGTTATCTAAGTCGGTGCGGGCATTTTTAATAAAGTATTCATAGCCCTTTTCGACTTGCCCTAAGCGACTGTAAACTGTTGAAAACGTCGAGTAGGACAACGAAGAATCATGGGTCGTGACCTCATCATAATAGGCGATGCTTTTCGCGATCGTCTCCTGATCGAAGAAATCCTGGAATAGCATCAATGCCAATACCCCATCCGCCTGCTTAGAAATCTGGTAGCGATAAATCGTCAACGGATGGTAATTCAGCAACAACGGATATTTCGTGTCCTCTGGCGAATAAGGCCAAAAGCCCTTATTTAGAAAATCACGATCTTGCGCAATGATTCCTTTTTCTTCATCTACTGGCAGCATCATCGCTTCCGCAAACAGCGCCATGTCCTGCAATTCTTCCTCTTCCAACTGAAGCTTTTGGGTCAACTCTGCCCAAGCCGCAGGATATTGCGCCTTAAGCATTGGTGCCAAGCGATTAATCCATTCAAACTGATGGGCCACCAGCTGATTAGTATAATAATTGTCGTTGACCAGCACGGTGTACTCGTCCGGTCCGGTGATCTTATCAATATGGAACTGACCATCCTTCAGATAGCCGATTTCGCTGAAGACTCGCGCTGTTTCCAGCAGAACTTCAAAGCCGCACTCTGCCATAAACGCCAGATCATCGGTATAGCGATAATATTGAATGAAGGCATAGGCAATATCCGCATTGATATGATGCTGCGCCGAACCGCCTTCGAAAAACGGTGAGGATTCCGTGCCTGAAATCGTGCGCCACGGATAAAGGGCGCCTGTTTGATAACCGAAAAGCTGACGGTTTTCCCGTGCCTTATCCAAAATGCTGTAGCGATAGGTCAATAATTGCTTCGCCAACGCCGGATTCAAGTGTAAAAAGACTGGAAAAACAAACATTTCCGCATCCCAGAAGTAATGTCCTTCATAGCCACTGCCGCTCAAGCCCTTCGCCGCAATACTGGTCGTACCATTGGTGCCAAGCGATTGCAGCAGGGCGAAGGTGCTGTAGTTGACACTTTCCTCCAGATTTTCGATGCTTTTGATTGTCACTTTGGCACTTTGCCAAAACTCCGTCAGATACTCCGTTTGAGCCTGAACCAATTCTACAAAACTGCTTTCGATTCCTGCGTGCTTCTGCTCTTGGAAGGCATAGCTCAGATTCTTTTGGTAGCTGGTGCCCTCCAACTTTGTACGAATCACGATGCGTTCTTCTTCAATCGTCTGAGACACGGTTTGATTGTCGATCGACCAGCGTAACTCCGCTTCTAATTGAGAATAGTCTGTCCCAAACGTGCAGCGATTTCCCTCTAAATCAATCTCCTTGATCGTGATTTTTTGCAGATCATGACTCATGCGGGGATCATTTTTATCGATCGTTCGCACGGGGTAAAAGTTCAAGTGCGTCGTCAATTCAATCTCTTCTTCATGATTCAAACGCTCAAAATCAATCTTCATGGAGAATAGATTTTTGTACTCAAAAGAAGTCAGCCGTGAGATCGTAATGCGGGTTTCGCGTCCCTCTGGCGATGTCCACACCAATGTTCGAACCGTGATCCCCTTGTCCATATCCAAATAGCGTTCATTCTCGCTAATCTCACCATTGTTGATGGAAAACTGTTCGCCGCCGATTGTGATCAGAGTCGTTTGGCCATCGATCACGCTGATCATCGTTTCGCCAGTTGGTGTGAAGCCGTACATTTTTTCAGGATAATGGATATCTTTGGTCTCATAAAAGCCGTTGATATAGGTCTCGCGATTGGTGGAAAAATGATCGTAATACGCTTCCTCCAAATTTCCCCGTAAACCGATAAAACCATTGCCGTTAAACAGCAGACTCTCGGCTTTTTCCAGTGTTTCCGTTTGATAGTCATTTAAATAGATTTTCATGGGTTTTCCTCCAAAAAGCAGGATAGAAGACTAAGCCTCTATCCTACTTTTATTTATTATGAATTCATTGCTAGTTTTTCTGTTGGTGCGGCTTCAATTTTTTCGTCCTTTTGCAAAAACAGCGTCAATACAAAAGAAAGAACAACGGACATCAGCATCATGGATAGCCCAGCGATAACATTGGCTGTGCCTTTGTCGCCTGAGAAGCCTAAAATCGCCATCAAGCTATTTTGCGGAACATACAAGGTCACGTGCATCAATCCAGCGAAGCAGCCAGAGATTCCAGCACTGATACAAGCCGCCACCAGCGGTTTTTTGTACTTCATCGTGATTCCGTATAAAGCTGGTTCAGTGATCCCCATAATCGCTGAGATTCCTGCTGCTGCGGCGATTGATTTAACGTCCTTTTGTTTTGATTTGAAGGCGACAGCCAGCGTTGCCCCGCCTTGCGCTAGGTTGGCACAGATTTGCGCCACTAAGATCAAGGATTCGGTTCCCGTTGCCGCAAAAGATGCCACAAAGATTGGTGTCAAGGCATGGTGCATGCCGGTCATGACGATAAACGGCATCGTCGCTGCTAATAGCGCCACCATGATAAATCCTAATTGTCCCTGCATTAAGTTGATTACCCAAGCCAAGCCTTGTCCTGCATAATTGCCTAATGGACCGATTACGATCAGCGCTAAAGGCGCAGTGATCAATAAAGTCAGTGTCGGATTCAATAGGATCTTCAATGATTGCGGCGTGATCTTATCAACGCCTCGTTCAATATAGGACATTGCCCAGATCGTCAGCAGTGCCGGAATCACCGATGCCGCATAAATTACACCTTGAATCGGCATGCCAAGAAAAGAGATCGGATCGCCAGAAGCCACCCACTGACTGAAATTCGGATGCAAAAAGACACCCACGACAATAATAGCAATCGATGTATTGACTTTAAATTTGTTCGCCGCAAAGACAGCCAACAGAATCGGCATGAAATAAAAGGCGCCGTCACCAATAAAATCCAATACACGATAGGTACTTGAATCATTCGACAGCCAGTTGAAGGTCGTCGATAACGATAAAATTACTTTGATCATCCCCGCAGCGGTCAAGGCTGGGATCATCGGCGTCATACAGCCGGTGATGGTATCCACGACTTTATTGAAAATACTGGTTTCCTTCGCAGCAGCTTTTGTCGTTTCCGTCTTCCCTTCAACGTCGCCATTGACCACTCCTTGGCGAATGACTTCTTCAAATACATCTCCCACGTGACTGCCAATGATCACCTGTAATTGCGTCGGCGTCGGATTCACACCCACAACACCATCGATCTGCTTCAATTCCTCCAGATTTGCTGTATCCGGATTTTTCAGATCAAAACGCAGACGCGTCGCACAATGAACAGCGGAATTGACGTTTTCCGTCCCCCCCAGACCTTGAATGATTTCCTTTGCTAATTGTTGATACTTTTTCATTTTTCTTCCCCTTTCTATTCAAATACAACGGCACCATTTGACGAAATGACTTTTTGATAAAAGTCGAAACTATCCTTTTTATAACGCTGATGCGACCCATTGTTTTCATCGTCTTGATCAACGTAGATCACACCGTAACGCTTGCTGATCTTTCCTTCGCTGACACTTGGCAGATCGATGATGCCCCACATCAAGTAGCCCATCAAATCAACACCGTCTTCTTCCACTGCTAACAACATGTTTTGCACATGCCCCTGCAAATAATCAATCCGATAATCGTCATGCACCTTGCCATCAATAAACTCATCCGGCGTTCCGATCCCATTCTCAACGATAAACAGCGGCTTGTGGTAACGATCCTGCAACTGATTCAAGGTGATCCGCAGACCCAACGGATCGTTCTGCCAAACACTCTTGCCCTTTGGTAAATACGGATTCCGCAACGTTGTGTAGCCATTTGTCGCCACCCGATCAATCCCCGTTTCTTCTGCCGCGGTACAAGCACTGGAATAATAGCTGAAGGAAACAAAATCAACCGTATTCCCTTTAAGCAGCGCGCGATCCTCGGGATAAATCGTCAGCTTCAAACCCTTTTCCACCATATAATGATCGAAGAATTTCGGATATTCACCGAAAACCTGCACATCAGAGAACAATAGGTTTTCTTTCTCCTGCTGCAACGCCGCAAAGACGTCTTTCGGATCACAAGTATAGGCGTAGGTTTTACCCGCGGCCAGCATCGCGCCAAATTGATTTTCAGAATCAATTTCTTTTCCTAATTTGATCGTCTGAGCATTCGCCAGCAATTGATGATGACCCGCTTGATATTGGATCGACAAATTGTCCTTGCCTTCTTCAAACAAAATCCCACCGCCGATAAACGGAATGTGCAGCACCATGTTCATCTCATTAAAAGGAATCCAATACTTGATGCGCCCTTTGAAGTGCGTCATCACCGTTTCCGCATAGTGACTGAACAAGTCCACCACCTTACGATTTTCCCAGCCATTATATTTTTTCACCAGCTCCAGTGGAATCTCAAAATGCGACAAGGTCACGATCGGTTCCATTTGATGCCGCTCTAACTCCGTCAACAGCTTTTCATAAAATAGCAGACCCGCTTCGTTCGGTGACTCCTCTTCTCCCGTCGGAAAAATCCGCGACCAGGAAATCGAGAAACGGAAGCTATTCAGCCCCAGTTCCTTCAATAAAGCAATATCCTCGCGATAATGATGATAAAAATCATTTCCGGTTCGACCGGGATAAAATTCATCACCCGTAGATTCCAAAATAGAATCTGCTTGATTCTTATATACTGCTTTTAGACGACGATCATCTAGCGGCAAATAATCAAAATTTGAAGGCTTCCGACCATCAGCCAGATAATTCCCCTCACTTTGAGCCGCTGAGACTGCACCGCCCCAGAAAAACTGCTTTTCATTCTTCATTTATTCTTTCTCCCTTTCGGTACGTATTCGCTTTCATCGGTGTTGATACTTTTATTATAGTCAGGAAATAAAATTTTCATTCCCCCATTTTTGTTGTATTGTTCTCAAATATTGCCATGAAGATTACAAACAAAACTGTGTTGTCTTATTTCATTACATATTTAACTTTCCATCCTTCGATCTTTTTCGCTCTGATGGGTTCTTTTTTTTCATGCTCATCACACTCTTCTTTAGTGGAATAAACAAGGCAATTACGAAAAACGTAATTGCCTTTCTTTTTTTATTCAATTTTCATCGTATTGCGGTATTCCAACGGTGCCATCGCCATCGAACTCTTGAATAGTCGATAGAAGGTCTTATCACTTTCAAAACCAGTCTGAGTTATGATCTCTGATACTGGCAGGTCGCTGTTGATCAGTAGCCACTTGGCTTTATCGATGCGATATTCATTTAAAAAGGTCAGAAATGTTTTGCCGGTATTCTTCTTGAAAAACTTCGTAAAATAAAACGAGCTGTAGCCAGAGACCTCCGCGATATTCTGCAACGTCAACTCCTCTTGGTAGTGCGCCTCCACATAGCTGAAGATCCCATCCAGCTTCTCCAGTACATCCTGTGTGGCAAGCTTATTAATCTTTTTCGGCTGCTTCGCTTGTTTAGGAATGTCGCGAAGCAATAACGCGATCAGCTGGAAAAGCTCTGCCTTTAAAGCAAATTGATAGCCTGCCTGCTGAGTCTCCATCTCGCGATTCATGGCCTCAAGCAATCCTCGAACGATCATTTCATCGTGCTTCTCCCATAAAGGACTAATCGGCAATAATTCCGAAAACAGCTTCTGCAAATCTAAGTTTTCTTTATTTCCCGCCGTAAAATAATTCAGATCAAACTGATAGACCAGCCGCTCGCTGCCGGGGGAAGCCAAGACATAATGAATCAAGCCGCCGCCGATAAAGGCGATCTCCCCTTCACTCAATTTATATGGCACATCATCGATCCCCAGCGAGATTGTCCCTTTTGTCACCTAGATCAGCTCCACCTCGCGATGCCAATGAGGCGTGGTCAAAATATCACCGTCATTCACCAGTATACGGAAGGGAAATTCTTTATCTAATTCAGGCATTTCTAAATAAATCGCCATCACGTTCACCTCACGATTCATTTTGGCGGAAAACGTTGCAATTGTAAACGTCGTTTTTAGGTGAACCCTCTCCCCATAAAACAAATTGCTAGATCAACTCAATAAAGCAAGTTTTCGATTTCTCATAATCATCCTCCGAATAATAGAAAAATACCGAAAAAGCTCGTTGCTGTCGAACCAATAAATACTCAATGATAAACTTCGATCATCAGCTACTAAATAGAACATATCGAACCTCCATGAATAATTACTTGTATCACAAAAAATCTGTCGCCCATAAAGAGCGACAGCGAATGTATTCCTGTACACAGGAAAAGGATAGATACAGCCATGACAAAGTCTGTATCATAAAGATAGTTTAGCACGAAAATAAGCGAAAAATAATTCAATCTTTTTCAAAAAATCGAATCATTTTACCACTTTAAAAACAGATCCAACCTGCCGATGTGACATGAATTGCCAAATAAACCTGAGGATAAAATGAACGCATTGATTTCATTCCCAGCATATTCCCATTCATCAGCGAATAAGTCTGATTCCTTCTCACTTGGCCATACCAAATAAACAACTCAAATAGCCACATTTTCAGAAAGCTAAGCTCCTTTAAATCGCCTCAAGAGTTCTCGCTCCTTCTTGGTGGGTCTTTTACGCGGCTTTTGTTCTACTGGCTTTTCAGGCGGTTTCTCTTCCTTCGTTTTCGACATAGCAGCAACCGCGGCAAGACTCGGTTCTTGCTGCTTAGCTGGCACCCCGATGAACCGCTTTCATTTCCTGGAGTGATTCTATCTTTCAGACGTGTTTTATGATCATAGATAATTCCTTCCCTAGTCGGATCTATTTTTTGTTTGGCTCAGTATCTTCTTCCACACTAGCAGCCTCAGCCTCTTCAAATATCCGCTTGATCATCACAATAAGTTCCGTTTTTGTCAAAGTTTGTAGATCAAACCCGTCTATCAATGCAGTTTCCGCCGTTAGTTCAACGGTTGGTCTTGTTGAATTTTGGGCAGACTGCTCCCGTGGCTCGTCTTTGGTTGTGCGCGAACTGAAAAGCGTCGAAGAACCTTTGCAGAAGCAGTCCACATAGCTGGCGAACTGACGCACATCGTCCTTTTGAAAAATAGTCAGGGTAGTCAAAATTTTGAGTATCCGTGTGGTTTCATCGAGGGTATTGCTGGGATCAGCGTCCCTCAGTCTCCAAGTATGCTTCTTCCCCTTCTCATCTAGGAAAATCGAAACAAGGGTGTAGCGATCGTAATCTTGATTAAGTACGGCACGACCTCGATTTTTTAAATAGCCTTCATACAAACGCATTTTTTTCGTGGCTTTGTAATAGTTATTCTCATTCTGGAAGACACGCTTGATCATGGCAGACCACTCATGCTCCTCCACATAATCCTTCAGAAAGATACAGAATTTCTTGAACGTCTCACTTGGCTCAGCTTGAGAAAGCAATTCTCTGACAACATCTGGACAAGGTTGCGAAAAATCACTTTTTACTAACGCATTCCTCACAATGATCGCGACAATATATTCGATCACTAAGTCCGCATTTTGTGTATCATTCCAAAATTTACGAACCTTGAGCTCCAGGTTTTTCCTCTTCATTGTAAAAATTTGCCGTCTCGTTAGCTGCTTCTCCATGTGTAATCGCTCCTTTTCCAAATAGATAATCGTGATTTCAACACCTTCATGATAGCGCATAAATAACACGAGTAAAAATTGAAATTCTTCCAAAAATTGAGCGATTTGAGAACCATATAATGTTGGCAAGAATTCATCGTCCAAATATTTAAGTTTTGAGCAACATAATTCCCAACAGCCCTCAAATAAATAGCGATCAGCAGCTTAAAAATGACAAAACGAGCACATAAAAAAGTCAAAAAGATTAAGAAAATAATCCTCCTGACTCCCGCAATTTTTTTAATTTTTCTATGCTCTTTCTTCATCCTGCTTCTTTTTTTGATGATACTCCACTAAAGCACGATTGAAATTGGCAATCAATGCGGTAATGATCCCCACCCCCACCAGCACATACATGATGGAAAACAGCTTGCCCAACGCCGTGTGGGGCGACAAATCGCCATACCCGACAGTCGCCAAGGTCATGACGGAAAAATATAAGGCATCTAAGTACGTCATCCCCTCAACATTGTGATAGAAAATCGTCCCGATCGTCAGAATAAAAAGCACCGCCAGCATAATCGCTTTTTGTTCCTCTTGGCGAAACAGTATTTTTAAAATGTGCCACAAGCTTCTAAATAATAGCGCGAATGCAACCATGAGAACCGCCTTTCTGATCCAAAATGATATCGTCTCCGTATTTATTTTAGCAGATAAAGACTCGGTCATAAAACAAAGACAGGCAGCGATCAATGACGATTGCTGCCCATTTCTATTTAGTCATGAGTGAATCTCCTACAAATCGTTCCTCCATTAAGTAAGGAACTTCGCCTCTCCTTATTTTAATTTGCTTTTCAATGATCCTACTATTAATTGAAAAGGTCATAATCTGACCAACCATAGAAAGTGCACCAAAATAGCTTTTACTCACGATATATTTTCCAATTTGCTAAAATAAAGGAACAAAGGAAGTGTTCGAAATGCTGCAAATAAAAAGAGCCTACCTGCCAGCAGAGGATTCAGATGGCTATCGTGTTTTAGTGGATCGATTGTGGCCGCGGGGAAAGTCAAAAGAAACCGAGAAAATCGATCTTTGGTTAAAAGAGATTGCTCCCAGTTCCGAACTGCGAAAATGGTTCAATCATGAAGCGGAAAAATATCCTGAGTTTGAAGCGAAGTACCGCGTAGAGCTGCAGTCCGGTGCACAGAATGAAGCGCTGGAAGAATTGAAGAAGACCCTTCAGGAGCATGAGGTCGTGACCCTTATTTATGGGGCGAAAAACGAAAAACAAAATAATGCACAGGTCTTGTGTGATCTTTTGAGAATGCACATGTAATATTTTATGACATCATTTGTATTGTTTTATAACTTTTTTTACTAAAATTAGAATTTAATTTGAAAATCGGTTGAAAAATCCTTTTTTTCTGTGTAATATGTCAGAAAAGTTAACACAAACGAAAGGGTTGATAGTATGTATTCGTCAGTAGATGTGATTTGGACATTGTTGGGTGCCTTTTTAGTATTTTTTATGCAAGCAGGTTTTACACTTGTTGAATCTGGTTTTACTAGAGCAAAAAATGCTGGAAACATCATCATGAAGAATTTGATCGATTTTTGCTTTGGAACCGTACTTTATTGGGTGATTGGTTTCGGGATTATGTTCGGCGGCAGCAGCGCCATTTTTGGTGGGATTCATTTATTTGCTGGAAATTCATTTACGTTTGATTTACCGACGCCAACCTTTCTTCTTTTCCAGACTGTCTTTTGTGCAACTGCAGCAACGATTGTTTCAGGCGCAATGGCTGAACGGACGAACTTTATCGCTTACTGTATTTTTAGCGCGGTGATCAGCGGCTTGATCTATCCTATTTCCGGACATTGGATCTGGGGAGGCGGCTTTTTAGCCGAAATGGGCTTCCATGATTTTGCTGGCTCAACAGCTGTTCACATGGTCGGTGGGGTAGCTGCCTTTACGGGTGCCGCGATCGTTGGACCTCGAATCGGTAAATATACGAAGGACAAAAAATCCAACGCGATCCCTGGTCATAATTTGACACTCGCAGCTTTAGGGGTTTTCATCTTATGGTTCTCTTGGTTTGGATTTAACGGTGGATCGACTACCTCTATGACCGGCGATGATACGATGCTGGTCGCCTCTAATGTGTTAGTTAATACGAACATCGCTGCCGCGACGGGAACTTTGGCGGCACTGATCGTTTCTTGGATCAAATATAAAAAGCCCGATGTTTCACTGACACTAAACGGGACTTTGGCCGGCTTGGTTGGGATTACCGCCGGCTGCGACATGGTAAGCTCCGCTGGGGCATGTCTGATCGGCTTATTGGCTGGAACGGCTATGATCTTTGCCGTTGAATTTATTGATAAAAAAGTTCGCGTTGATGATCCTGTTGGTGCAGTAGCCGTTCACGGTGTTTGCGGGGCTTTCGGGACTATTTTGACAGGATTACTGGCTTTAGATGGCGGCCTTTTCTACGGCGGAGGCACAAGTCTCTTCCTTACACAGATTTTTGGTGTCTTAGTGACCGCAGCATGGGTCGGTGCGACTACGACTGTCCTATTTCTAGCCTTGAAATACACCGTAGGCTTAAGAGTTTCTGAGGAAATAGAACTAGCTGGATTGGATGTTACAGAACACGGGTTACAAAGTGCCTATAGCGGTTTTGTGATTACGCCAGATATGACCAATGCGAATGAGCTTCCTCAGACAAATACCGCCCTATCAGCAAATAATATGTTCGGCAAAGAACCGATATTAGCGACTGGTGCGACGGACATACAATTAGAAGCGTCAGAAAATACAATCGCAAGCTCTAATGATACTAAAACCACATGGCAGAAAATCTCACAAAAAGCAGTTGAAAATCTACCAATCTCGATGGTCTCAGTCGTGATTAACGAAAATAAATTAGACGATTTAAAGCAAGGCCTGGAAAAAATCGGCATCGAAGGATTGACCGTTACTCAAGTTTTAGGTCACGGGATTCAAAAAGGAAATACCGAATACTATCGTGGATCAGTTATCCCAACGAAGCTGCTGCCAAAAGTTAAAGTCGATGTTGTGATCAGCAGCATTCCGATCCACCAAGTAATCAATACAATGAAGCAAATTTTGCATACCGGGAAGCCTGGTGACGGCAAAATCTTCGTTTCCGCAATGGATAATGTGGTTCGCATCAGCAACAGCGATGAAGGAACCGAAGCTCTTCAAGGGTACACTGCAGATTAAGATACCATCAAATCAATCCTTTTTATTCTCTTAAACTTAATCTGCTTAACCTGTCAGTAATCACAAAATTACTGGCAGTTTTTTTGATGTTGCTTAATCAACTTTTCGTCTTTTGTTCTATAAGGTATAAAAATTCCCAGTCAGAATGCTCCAATGGGCATCTTTTTCTTCCGCCGTCAATCTCATCAAGCCAACAGAAAGTGTTAAATGAATCGTGATAAATTTTGAATGTGGACTACGTAGAATTGTAATGTACTGTTCAAGAAATTCACGACACAACGATATTATTTTGATTGATATGACAGATGACGCCTTCCAAGAGCATGAGTTCATTACGCCTGTTTGCGGAAAACAGAATAATGTACAGGTTTGGTATGACCTGTTGAACAAATAAAAAAACAGACTCGCTATAAGCCTGCTCCTTACCTAGTTTCATCAATAGAGACATTTTATATGATGTTGATTTAGTTTTTCCATCTTATCTGACTCAAGTGGCTTGTCCGTGATCAAATAATCAATCTCATAACAAGAAACACCTTGATACATATATTTGTGATCCAATTTGTCGCTCGTCGCCAAAACGACTAAATGATTGGCTTGTCGGCGAAAAGCTTTTTTGATCAAGGCTTCGCCCTCATGTGTTTCAGTCAGACCATGATCGAAATCCAGACCTCGGCAGCCGATGATCGCCAAATCCGCATTGTACGTCAATATATCATTATAGGCCTTTGAACCATTAATCGTAGCTCTTTTAGGTACGATCGAGCCGCCCAAAACCGAAACATGCGCTGTCGTAAATTCACTCAGCATAGCTGCCGTCAGTACACCATTGGTAATGATCTGAAGACCATCAAATCGGCTGAGGTTTTTTACCAAATGAAGGCTGGTCGTACTTGAATCAAGAAAAATGACCATATCGTCTTTGATCAACGTCTCGGCGACATTAGCGATATATTGTTTGTTATCCTCTTCATTCAATCGGGTAACCTTCATCAAATAAGGAACATCGATCTTTTTATTATCGACAATCATCGCGCCGCCGCGTGTTCGTCGGATCAAGCCGCTTTGCTCCAGCAGCACCAGATCTCTCTTTACTGTAGCCTCGCTGTAATTGACAAGCTCGATCAAATCAATGACGCGAGCAAATTGATGCACCTTCAAATAATTGACGATTTGCTGTTGACGATCTTCAATGGCGTTTAGCATAAAGCAGCCTCCTCGGAAATAGTATCTTCTAATCATTATACGTAAGTGGAAAAAGGAAAGAAAGACAGGCCTTCAATTTTTGAAAGCACTGTCTTTTCGAATTAATACAATTCGGCTTTTCCGATGGTATTTAACACATTTAGCTTGTGTCTCACCACTTCTTTGACCTTCTCGTTTGCCATTGGATACACTTCATTTGGTTCATACATCGCTGGATTTTCACTTAAAATCTCCCGCAAAGCATCAAAGAAGACACTCTTAAGGTCTGAGCTCAAGTTTACTTTTGCGACACCATATTTCACTGCTTCACTGACTTCTAAATCCGGATTTCCTGACCCCCCATGCAAAACAAATGGTAAATCAATTCGTTGGTTCAGTTCCTTCAACAGCTCAATATTCAACTTAGGCGTCAGGTCTTTTGGATACAGGCCATGAGCCGTACCAATCGCGACCGCTAACGTATCAATCCCGGTCTTTTCGACAAAATCCTCAGCCTGATCTGGGTCTGTATAAATGATGTTGGCTGATCCTCCTTCTGCCGAGCCATTATTGCCGATCGTCCCTAATTCCGCTTCCACCGAGACATTCACAGCATGGGCTAACTCCACTACCTGTTTGGTGATTTCCAGATTGTCTTCATAGGCTTGGACGGAGGCATCGATCATTACAGATGTATACCCGTTTCGAATCGCTCGCATCACATCATTGACCGTTCCGCCATGATCCATATGGATGACGACCGGAACTTTGCTGTTATGCGCGTAATCCTTCACTGCGGCTACAAACTCATCATTTAGATAGGCAATCTCATCCGGATGAATTTCCAAAATGACTGGTGCATTTTGCGCCTCAACTTCCTCCATGATCGCCTTCAGCATATCATAGCTGCAAATATTAAATGCGGGAACCGCAAATTTGTTTTCTTTCGCAACCTTCAATAAATCCTTCATCGTATACAACATTATACTTCCACCTCATTAGTTAATTTTTCATTTGATATAGTTTCTTCAGTGACCGGTTTTTTCAGTAGTCCAACAGCCATCGCTGTCACAATCGTTCCTGCGACAATTGCTAGGAGATACATCGGCAGGTTATTCATGACATTGGGAATCAGCATCACCCAGATTCCCCCATGCGGTGCCATCGAAGTGACACCCGCTGCCATAGAGATTCCGGCAGCCGTGGCAGAGCCCAGCATCAAGCTTGGAATGACCCGAATCGGATCAGCGACCGCGAAAGGAATGGCCCCTTCTGTGATATAGGAAGCTCCCAGAATCCAGCATGATTGACCTGAAGTTCGTTCTTCTTTGGTAAATTTATTTTTGAACAAGATTGTCGCTAACGCTAGACCCAGCGGCGGGGTCATACCGGCAGCCATACACGCGGCAATCGGCGCGTTTACACCAGCAGACATCAACCCGATCGAGAAGGTCGAGATCGATTTATTGATCGGTCCGCCCATATCAGCCGCCATCATCACGCCGATCAATAAGCCAAACATCAGACCTGAAGTATTTCCAAGCCCATTCAACCAGCTAGTCAATGCATCTAAGACCCACGCAATCGGCTTATCGATCAAGAAAACCATCGCTAATCCAATCACTAAAATTGAAACCAATGGAACAACGATCAATTGATAAATAGCTGCGAATTGTTTCTTTATATTGATCTTATTTGCCAAGAAATCCGTCGCGTAACCTGCTAATAATCCACCGATCATCCCACCTAAGAATCCCGAACCGCCATTCGCAGCAAGCAATCCAGCAACAATCCCTGGAGCAAAGCCTGCTTTTCCGGCGATTGAACTAGCAATCCCCGCGCCAAGAGCCGGTACCATCATAGCGAAAGCCGTGCCGCCGCCGATCGTCGACAACGCACCAGCCAATACATTGTAGTCGTCCGATTTCGGATCAGATGCTGTGATTCCAAAAGCAAAGCTCAAAGCGATAATGATCCCGCCGGCGATGACAAACGGCAGCATATAGTTCACACCATTCATAAAATGGTTGTAGATACCGGCCTTTTGCGGCTTCTCTTCACCTGTGCTGGAAGCCGAGATTTTGACCGTTCCTTCGTCATTGAGAGCTTCTTCAATCACTAGCTCCGGCTCCTTGATTGCCCGACCAGTAGAGACTCTTTTCACCTTTTTTCCAGCAAATCGACTCATATCGATATCCTTATCAATCGCTAAAATGATGGCATCCGCCGCTGAAATTTCTTCAACAGTCAATTCGTTCTCTGTCTTCGCTCCTTGCGTTTCGATCTTTGCCTTGTGACCCAAACTAGTAGCGGTTACCTCTAGTTTTTCGGCGGACATGTAGGTATGTGCAATTCCTGTAGGACAAGCAGTAATTCCAACAATATTCATGATTGTTCCTCCTTATTTGTTCTAAAGTAATAAATTTTTTGGAAAAAATTAATCCGATTCGAATGCCGTATATCATTCAACTAAAGTGCTCGATCAATGGGTTAGATCATTACACTTAATACTTTTCTGATATACGTGTTCTGCGAAAAGTTGAAGAGACAATTAGTTACAATATATGTAAAACCTCTGCAGCGGTTTTAGCCTTCTTCAGTTGATCTCGAAACTCTTGATTCATCAGTCTTCTGGACAGCCCACTCAAAATATCTAAGTGTAAGTCAGCAGCCTTCTGCGGAACTAATATGGCAAAAATACATTCGACTGGCTTACCATCCAAGCCGACATAATCCTCCATCAATCCTGTGTGAGCAAAACAAACTGTGGGATCCAGAACATATTTGCTTTTTGCATGGGGAATCCCGAAACCATCCTCGATTCCTGTTGACGTTTCCTTCTCTCGTTTGTATAAATCCTTGATAATCTTTTTAGCTTTGCTTACACGATTTTGCTCATCAAGCTTTTTTGCTAAACAATCAAACAGATCACCCTTTGAGCGAATTCCTTCATCAAAAATAATTAAATCGTTCAACATTAATTCTTTTAATTCCATCAAGAAACACCTCTCATTACGCCATGTTAGCGCTCTCTCATTTCTTGAGATCACTATAGCATCGTAATCTAAATCGTTCAATACTATGCACAATGAACGGTTTAAAGTTCTTTTTACGATATTTTCGCTCACAATACATGAGCTATTCAGATCATAAAATCACCCTTGTTTTGAATACTTCTCAATTACTTAAGATTCTGCACACAAAGAAAACCCCAAAAAGCAGATTTCTAATCCTGCCCTTTGGGGTACATTTTTCATTTATAAGTAGCGTCTAACCTCCGATTGATACTGACGATAATTCTCAGCAAAAGTCGACATCAGATAAGCTTCCTCCCCGCGAATTTGCCGATCGAACAAAACCAACGCGAGAATTGCTGCAGCGATCATAAGTATATTCGGAAAAATCACCGCCAAACCAAGATACAACAAATCAAATGCCACAAAGGCCGGATTGCGGCTGAAGCGATAAATCCCAGTAGTCACCAATTCGGTCTTCTGCTCTTCATTGTAGCCTGCACGCCAATTCAACCCCATCGCCCTGACCGCGATAAAAAATAGAAAAACTCCCGCAAAAATCAGACCTAAACCAACATGCACCCAAACGGTTCGATTGATATCAAACAGGAGTGGAGCAAGGAACTGGAGCACTCCCCCGACGCCTGTCATGATCCTTAAAACGATTTCAAAATACTGTTCTTTTTTCGCGTCTTTCCCTAACAGATTGACGGTGATTCCTTGTTTTCTCAGTAGCAGGCCTTTTACCAAGTAGATCAGATAAAATAGCGTAACAGCCGTAAATGCGAGAACCCGTACTAACATTTTTTATTCCTCCTCCACTATACATGATTATTCGTTCATATGTTCATTATTTCATATGAGTGTTCTTTGGTCAAGTTCTCTATCGAATAAAATTCCGGATTATAAACATAAAAGGAACTATTTAAAAATGCTCCAAAAAAATACTCCTTCCACTCAGCAACGGAAAGTAACCGTCGCTAAACTTGAAAGGAGTATTTCATTTATCTGCTAAAACGGTGCTTTAATTACTTCATGAGACAGTGTTAGAGCATCGGCTTCCTTCGCATTGAATCCGGTTAAGCGGAAAGACAGGTTGAATTTTTCGAAGGTTGTTCGATATTTTTCCAACTGCCATTGCCCACAGGAATAGCTGCCCAGCGCATTTTGCTTGTAATCTATATTCACGACAACATACTCTCGTTCTTTTAGATCACAGGTATGTTTAGCGTTATCCAGATCAGCTTCTTCATAATAAGAAGTACTGAAATTGAAGCCCGCTTCATCTGCGGCGAATAATCCCTGCCCGCGATCGTTGGTCAGCGCCACCCATCTTGTATCCATTCTGTTTCCGTTGGCTTGAGGAACAACATAATTCGTAAACATCGCCTCGACGGTTGAGCGATAGACACCCAGATACCCTGCTTCTTTTGAATCCGCATAGTTTTCTCTTGGTCCCCGCCCTAGGTAGTTTACTTGATTCATGTCCTTATTCACATGCATCGATACGCCTAAACGCGGCAGCATATTTGGCGCGGAGTCGATCTTCCCGCTAGGAGTCCCCTCCAGATTGAATAAAACATCACTGCTTCCACAGATCGTATAGCTATAGGTGCATTTGTAATGCCATGCACTGTTTGTTGTCGAATTGATCGTCTGGACGGTGATTTGAACGGCTTGATCGATTTCCTTCCAGTCAAAGGATTCGACTATTTCATGCTCTAAATGCAGGAAATACTGTTTTTTCATCTCATCGATGATTTCCATATCGTTACTGATCGGCGCACGCCACATGGTGAATTTCGGTCCTCGTTCAATAATTGTTTGGCCGTCTCTGACCAATTTTTGCAGCGTTCCTCTAACCGTATCAAACGTGACGATAAAATCTGTTCCTTCAATACTCAATGTCGTTTGTGTCTCATTCACCTGCAGCTTGCCGCTTGGTAAAATCTCTACACCCGCTATTTTGATTGGAAGCTCAAAACTGGCTGAGGCTAACTCATAACCTTTTGGTGCATAGGTCGTCGTTGCTTTTAATTGATAGGAAACGATCAAGAAATAGCTTGCGCCAGGTTTTGGTGCAAAATCCAAGCTATACGGCAAGCTTAATTTGGCTTTCTCTCGCGCTGGAATCGAAGGCAGCGAAATCGTTCCATCTTCAATCAGTGTTTCATCCTCCATAATTGAATAATGCAGATCAAAAATTTTCAGGTCTTGGAAATCAAAGCGGCTCAACAGCTCGATTTCTCCTTTGCTCAGATCGATCGCTGTCGTTTGGATCGGTTCGATCACCTTTTTGTATTCGTACAAGCTTGGTGAAGGTGTGCGATCCGGCATCAGCATCCCGTCGATACAAAAATCTTTGTTAGAAGGATCATCGCCGAAGTCTCCGCCATAGCGGTAATATTTTTCTCCGTCCTCAGTATAGGATTCGATGCCATGATCGAACCATTCCCAAATGAAGCCGCCCTGCAGCTTATCATGAGCATAAAACAGGTCTTGGTATTCCTTCAGATTTCCAGGTCCATTCCCCATCGCATGACCATATTCACACAGGATATGGGGCTTTTTCGATTGCTCAATGATCGTGCTCATTAATGGCTGCTTCGTCGGATGCTCCAGCCAGCTGTACATGGTTGAGTAGATATCCGCGGCCTCTACCTCAAAGTCTCCCTCATAGTGAACCAAGCGAGTGGGATCCATTTTTTTCGCAACCTCTGTCATCTTCACAAAATTACAACCGAACGCTGACTCATTTCCCAACGACCAAAGGATGATGGACGGATGATTCTTATCTCGCTCGATCATTCGGACCAGTCTGGAAACATAGGCCAGTTCCCACTCAGGGTCATTACTGATCCAGTCATATTTCCCAGTCAACTCAAAACCATGACACTCTAAATCTGTCTCATCGATCACATACATCCCGTACTCATCACACAAATCATATAAATAAGAAGAAGCTGGATAATGACTGGTGCGAATTGCATTGATGTTGAATTGCTTCATTAGGCGAATATCGTTTTCAATTTCTTCCTTCGAGACAACACGCCCGTTTCTAGGATTGTAATCATGACGATTGACCCCTTTAAACTTGATCGCCACGCCATTGACCAGAAAGACCTCGCCTGCTAAGCGAATATTTCTGAATCCGACCTTTTGCGGGATCACTTCAACTAGCTTTTCCCCTTCGTAAACCGAAATCAGCAGCTGATAAAGCTCAGGTGTTTCCGCTGTCCAATGAGCGACGCTGGGGATTTCCGCCTGAAGACTTCCCTGTTCGCTAGTAATTTCTTGATGCAATACTCGTTGACCTGAAGGATCGATCAGTTCTACTTCAATCCGTTGCCCCTTGCTTTCCCGTAGAGTGAACGAAAGATCCAGCAATCCATTCTGATAGTCATCGTCTAAATCTGCGACAACTTTTAGATCATTGATCCCGGCATAAGGGACACCGAGTAATTCCACATCTCTGAAAATTCCACTGAGCCACCACATATCCTGATCTTCCAGATAAGTACCATCAGACCACTGATAGACGCGCACCGTCAAATCATTGGCAGCATCCTCCTGAACGAAGGCCGTGATATCAAACTCCGCCTCGTTTCTAGCACCCTTGCTGTAGCCGACTTCCTCACCATTGACCCACACATGGTAAGCCGAATCGACCCCGCAAAAGCGCAGAATGATTTTTTTGCCCTTAAAGCTTTCATCGATGCTAAACTGCCGCTTATAGATTCCTGTTGGATTTTCCGTTGGAACATACGGCGGGTTAATCGGAAAGTTGTACCATAGATCGGAATAGTGCATCTTGCCATAGCCTTGAACCTGCCAGTTACCAGGAACCTTGATGTCCGCCATTTCTGCTGTATCAAAATCCGGCTCATAAAACTTGCTTGGACTATATTCTGGCGCATCTACCAATAAGAATTTCCAAATGCCATTCAAATTTTTAAACGCGTGTGTATATTTGTTTTCATTTAGCAGCGCCTTTTCTTTAGTTGGAAAGGTCGAAAAATGTGCCCGTGGTTCTAATCGATTGATCTGATCTAATTGATAGTTTTCCCAAATTTTCATTTACCAGTCACCTCTACATTTGTCTCTTCATTGTTCAATACTTTTGATTTTCTTTCATAGCGATTCCAGCAGATCCACGCAAAGCCCATAAATATCACCAGTCCGACAACATTGTAGACCAGCATCCCAATCGGACTCGCCTCACCTGCCGGCAGCGTCCCATTTATCTCAGCCATGATTAGCTGCGGATCAGGCACTGTTGACATAAAGAAGACGAAAATGAAAAGCACTAGTAACGCGATGCCGGCAAAAATCCCAAATTGGCGACTGCCGAACTTAAAGCTGCGGGGCATTGAATCCTTCTTCAGGCGCAGACCGATATAAGCGATCAATAAAAACAATACCGGTAGCAGCGATGTAGACGCTGTCATATTGATCAAAGTTGAAAGGAAACTGTCCATATTGCCGATTCCCAATGCTGGAATGATCAAGAGCATTGTAACGATTCCCCCTTGCACAACCAGCGCATTTGTCGGATTCCCCTCTTCATTCGTTTTCACCAGCCATTTTCCGAAGACACCTTCCGGAATTTCAGAGAAAAAGACTTTTACAGGTGCCGCAGTCCATAACGCTAGCGAACCAAGACTGCCAATAAATAAGATCAAACCGACTAGCCGAACCATCACACCACTTGGAATATGGAAATACGCACCCAAGATTTTGAAGATATCGAAGATCCCGTTTGAGAAATTCCCCTTCAAAACATCCATCGGCACGACAAATCCAACCGCTACAGCCCCTAAAACATACATAATACCAACGACAATCGTGGCTCCAATCATCGTACGAACGAAGGTCTTATTGCCGCCCTTAACGTCCTTGATGTAGACACCGATACTTTCTCCACCTCCGACAGCTTGCAAGATCCAGGCCATCGTCATGAAAAAGGTCCAATTAAAGCTTGGCGTGATCGACTGCATGGTAAAATCCTGCGCAGGTTCATTCCCTAGTCCAAAGACAACCACGAAGGCCAGAACCACAAAGGCCACACCCATAAACAACCGCGCACTCCCAGCAAAACTAGTAACTTTTGAGATCCATGACACGCCTTTGATACAGACCCACGTCATCAGCCAAAAGAGAACAATAGAAATGATTGCGATAATGATCGTGCTGTTTCCTCCCTGAAAAACATTCCTTCCTACGAAAGCATACGAACCGTAGATCAAGGTATTCGGCAACAAAGAACAAAAGTAAAACAAATTAACGAAAAAATACGACCAGGCGCCTAAAAAGGCCCATTTGTCACCCAAAACCGATTGCAGCCAGCTATGAACACCTGACTCTTTCCCTGAGTTAGCAGAAGCGAATTCTGCAATCATCAGAATAAACGGTAAAAAATAAAAAATACTGCCAAACAAATACCCCGGAATTGTCGCTAACCCAATTTGAATACTGTTGTTAACAATGCTGGGAAACGCGAATACCGCTGAAAAGGTCATGAGCATCAATGCGACCGATCCTAAGCGCTGTCTTGATTTAGAGTTTTCCATCTCAAACATCCTTTCAATAATTACTTACACGTTGATTTTATAGCGCTTTCATGATATAAAAAATAAGAAATGTTTCCAAAAACTTGTAATAATGTTGACTGTTGCAATTTTTTATTCAAGGAGGGATCGAATGTACAGCTCATTATCAAACGACATCAGCATTTTAATCAACAATGATACACTAAGCTCAGAGTTTCACATTTGCGAAGTAGGCTATGAAAAATGTCGCTCAACCAAGCCTACGGAGTATGCTCCAATCGATTATTGGGTGATTCATTACTGTATCGAAGGCGAAGGCTTTTTCTCAACACCTTTTTTTCCTGAAAGAAAAATCACAGCCGGAGATTTTTTTATCATTCCTTCGAATTGTAAAAATGTGTATTACCCCAATCGTGAAGACCCTTGGCAGTATCGCTGGGTCGGATTCTCTGGAAAAATGATGGATCATTATTTTTCAAAGTTAGAATTAGATAAACACCATTGCGTGATCAGTCATTCCTTCGATCATCGGATCGATGCTCTCTTTCAAGATATCTATGACTCCTTCAAGCAGGACAATCTTTTTCGTACGATGGCTTCTTCCTTCATTCTATTCGATACCATCGATCAAATTAATCTAAAAACGGATAATACTTCACAAAGTGAGCAGCTTTTTAAAACTATTCTGACCTATATCAATGACAATATGTCGGAGAATCTCAGCGTCAATCAGATTGCAGAAGCAAATAATATTGATCGAACCTATCTCTATAAGCTGTTTCAAACCCATAAAGGCATCGGGCCCAGTGAATATATCCAGGATTTGAAGCTTCAAAAGGCCTGCTCCCTGCTGCGAAAAAGTTCGCTGACGATTACGGAGATTGCCTATGAGACTGGCTTTTCTTCCTCTTCCTATTTTTCAAAATTTTTCCAATCAAAACTTAGCATTTCTCCTTCGACTTATCGGAAAAAGTTTATTATCAATTGATCGGACCAAAATAAGCTCCAGAAAACGACGATTCATTCGTCATTTCTGGAGCTTGTTTTGAGACTTATGTCAAAGCCTCTTTTCTAACTAAATACTCTTTACTATCTACTTGTTTCATCCGCAGGCGTGCTTAATACCCACTCAAGTTTTAACTGAAACTGATCCGCTTTTGTAAAGTCGGATTGGCTGCCTTTTTTGAAGCGTAAAAAGGTTCGACTTAAATCAATTGATTGCGTTGCCTGTACGATATCTTGGGAGGTGTTTCCCGTTGCTGCTGTCAAAACCGTCGCTTCTTTGGATGCAGAAATTGTTTTCTCGGGTGCGTTTAAATCTTTCAGCTCCACAGTTTCATTTTTGTAGTTGCTGTACAGGATGTCAAAGCTATTCGGGTTGTCTTTAAACGCCAACTGCAACACGACTGCCGCTTGATCAGACAATGATTTTTTAGTCGTTAATGATTGAATGTCGGTCATTCTAAGCTTTAATTCCCACGGTTTGCTTCGATCCGTTCGAGAATCTGTGACTAGGATCTGCCCGTCATTATGTGTATCACCGTCATAGGCATTTATCTGATTTTTCACTTCAAAGCTGCGCAGAGAATAATCCACGGTATCGGCTTCACCTGGTAACGTTGCAATCTGATTACTATTAAACGCTGGTTCACTGTTGAAATTTAAGTTAGGAACTCGATCAAGTGTTAATTTATCTGAAACAATGTTTACCTTTAAATAGTGGACATTGGATACATTCTTTTCGGGATCCGTTCCATAAATAGCGAAATAATGAATACCGGCACCAAGTTTTTGCCATGCATCTTTGGGAAAGATCATCTCTGAAAAGTTTTGTGCCGTCCCATTATTTAATGCTTCACGGTTCGAATGTTGTCCGATAAGAATATCGGATTGATCGTCGTTTGGCTGATAATCACCTGTGGGTGCTTGATCGCCAAAATCTTTCGCATAATAGTTAATCGTAGTGCTATTTTCATCCTTGTCACTTCCGATAATCGCTAAAGGATTTTTAATCGATTGTCGCTGCGTTTCCAACTGGTCTAATTGATTAAAGGGACGTGCTTGATTAATCGAAATCTCCGGCAAAGCATTGAATATCAACTTAGTCGTTCCGTTTAAGGATGCTGATCCGATGTCCCCTGTTAGTTGAGCAGAGAAGTTTGCTTCTGCTTCTGCTTTTTGATCCACCTTAAATGCTTCAGGAATCGCAGTATACTTTATCGTTACTGCTTTATCCTTGCTTAAAGGTTGTTTAGTATCAATAATCAGCGCGCTGTCCGTTTTTAAGACTTGGTTGGCGGGTAGTAAAACGCCATTAACAGTGATTGTATTCGGATTAATGTTCAATGATGGTGAAATTGGCAAAGTGATTTTGGCATTTCCGGGATTTTCAATCGTTGATTCAGTTGAAACGCGTGCCTCAAGCGTTTCCTGCAATCTTTCTTGCTGAGTTCCTATCTCGATAGCCGCTAGCGGATCAGGTGATTCCCAGATAACACCTTGATGAGCACCATAAATTCGTTGCACCGACTCCTTCAATGATAATGAAGTAACGGCTTTAACCTGATAGCTCAATGCCTGACTATTTCTGTTTTGCGGCAAAGACGCCGTTCCATAGGTAGCACCTGTAACTTGGGTATCTGTGTTCACCGTTATGTCAAGATTGCCATTCTGATCGAGCTGAGGTTTTCCATTATAGGTCAGCGTATGCGTCCCTTTGCCAATATCTGACATGCTGGTAATATGGTATTCCTGTTTCTGTTCATCAAAAGTGACCGAAACCGGTTGACCATCCAGCTGAAAGGTTGCTTGATCAAAATTAATTCCTTTTGTTGCATGAATCGTGAAGGTTCCTTTACCAATACTGCTCAATGATGAGTTTGGGTCAATGACTAACGTATCCTTATAATGCAGAACGGAATCTTTGTTCTTCAATGTCACTTGTGGGACATCGGTTGTATCCTTTAAGGTATTAGAGTCAAAAAATGGGGCTTCATTGTCCAGCGAAATCTGTTTTTCCACGTTCATATCCAGTACATTCGGACCTTTCGTAAACGTAACGGCCATTTCTTGCACGGCCCCTGCGTCTGCACCAGTAGCACCGGCAAAACCAAGATAGGCTTTTCCTGAAGCGAATGTTTCTTTTGTAGTCTCTGATCCGCCCACAAAATTAGGAACTGAAACAGCAGGCAATCCCTCATATTGATAAGTTAATTGATTTGCGGCTTTAGAATACTTCATTGTGAACTTTTTCCATGTACCTGTTGCCAAAGAAATCTGTTGAACACTATTGTGCTTTAAAACATTCATGTTATTTCCAAAGGGCCATAGACCATCATAATGTGGTGAGTAAGAAGCAGGCAATCCAGGATAAGAATAGGCAATATGATTTCCAGTAATCGCGTCGCTGTAGTCCATTCCGTTTTTATTGTCGTAATTATCAAATTCAATGGCAAAACTCTTCGGGATGGCGCCATTAATAAAATCGTTATTTACAGGCTTCGATGGAAGGGTCTCAGGACCATAAATTCCTAAAGTCCCCGCTCGATGCCCTCCAATCCAAGTCGATGTCTCTGAAGAATCTTTTAAAAGTACACCCATCCCATCACCAGTTCCCCCGCTTTGAATATAGACATACATTTCAATATCAAAATCATTCTCAAAGGAAATTGGCTGATTAAACCAAACTGCTCCTTTTTGATTGGTCTTTGAGGGGGTAACCTGAATATACTGATTGGTTGGACTGCTATTTTGTAAATTCCCGTTCTCTTCCATTCTCACTAACCCAGAACTTAAAGGCAATGTCGGAACAGGAGGCACAGGCGCCGCTTCTGAGACGGTCGTTCGGAAAAAGAAAAGAAGCAGAAGAAGCCCTCCGCTAAATAGCCCTCGCATTCGCTTACTCATCATTTTCCCGCCTCCGTCTCAAGAGTAAAATAAAAAGAAATAGTAGGAATAGCTCGACGAGAATTCCATACAAGGCATACTGATTGCCAATCATATTGGTTTGAGGAAATCGATGGTACCTCATTCCTGATGCTTCACTTTTCTTGGATTGAACTTCTCCATTTGGAATGTGTTTGGGTAACGTAATAGTCGTTTTACCTGGTAGAATTTCTAGTTCGGCCACTGTCTTTTCCTCAGCATTGACCCGTCCATTTAGAGTTGGTACCAAACATATGCTAAAACTAAAAAATAGGATAAACACGATTCGTAATCTCTTGAGTAAGAGAGAACTATTTTTATGAATCTTCATTTTTTTCTTCACTTCTTTGTCGTCTGCCCAATAAAAAGGCTAGAACCAGTAGTAAAATAAAGAGGACAATTCCGATTATGATATACAACCATGTATAGTCTTTTTTAAGTCCCACAGCTTTTTTGTTTAGTTTTTCTGCTTCCGCTTTGGCTATTGTAAAGTCCTTTGAAAAGACCCATTTATGACTTTTGTTTTGCGCGACTAATTTTAATGTGTAGTCGCCGGGTTCTAAACTTTCTTTTCCCCAATCTATTGGGAAATCAAATTGACTATTGGGCGCCATTTCTTGATTTTTTCGAACGGTTTCTTTGATGACTTCGCTGCTTCCCTTTTTAAAGACTTTCCCAGTGATGGTCATTTGTCCTACCATTTGAGGCATCGAATTTTGTATCGTTGCTAATACCGAGGTATAGCCGTTGCTTAATCCTGGCCGAACCTGAAGCAAACGCAGCTCAGGCTCTACCACCTGTTGCGTATCTTCTGTTAACACAACACCAACTGTCATCGCCAGTTGATTTGTTAACGCCAAGCCTGACGTTTGTTTTTCACCAGCGGTCTTCTCCCCTGTCATCGTTGCAGTAATCCCACCTAAGAGAATGCCATCAAATCGATCCTTCGGTACAGACAATTCCCCTGAAATCACTTTCGTCTCACCAGCAGCTAACACGACCTCATTTGGAATGCTCAGCAGCTCGTCCAACCGATATTTCGCGTTCAGACTCCTCTTGGAATCTACTTTATTATAATCAATGACACCATTAGAGTTGGTTACCGCACTATTTTCGGAAAGCTGTAACGTCATTTTTTTATCGGAAAGATTTTGAAAACGGACAGCTAGCTGTTGTTTGTGCTCGGGCTGGACAACCAAATCAAAATAGGTCGCTGCAGAATCCTTCCGTTGATTTTCAGGCAAGACTGCCTCCATCGTAAATGGAGCCTTTTCGGTACTCGCTGCCTGCACAAAGGTCGGAGTCAGCAACAAAAAGAAGCCAGTAAATAGCAGAAGCAATCTCTTATAGTTATTCATCTATTCACTCCTAATACTATGAAAGGCGAATCGAATAGACTCGCCTTTGTTCTAGTTACTTAGCTGTTGGCACATTTGCCAAAGACCAGGTAATCTTCGCTTGATACAAGCCAGCTTGTGCTGCTTGTTTTTCAATTGTTAAACTTGTTGTGTTATCAAAATTAAAATGATTGTCCAATGTTCCTTTTCCGGAAGCTGCATTTACAACAATTCCAGCATCTCCTGTAGCAGGAATAGAAACTTCCGTTGGAGCGTCAACAGCTACTCCTGTATCTGTTTTGGCAGCTTGCTTAGCAGTCATTTTTAAGGTAGTACCTGTTAGACTGTGAGAAGCATCCTTTTTGAAATCTGAGACCGTTGCATATACCTTCCAGCCGTTTTGATCGTCCCCGCGGAAATCTGAAACACTTAGGTCCAGATTGGCATTTCCATCAAAATCCTTTGAAGATTCAATCGCATTCGGTGTGATCTTTCCATCTGCGAGCTTCAAGGTAATGCCGTTAGAAACATCTGAGATTGTTGGATTGCTTTTATCTTCTTTAGCAAAGTGCATGTTAGGCACGCTATCTAGCGTCAGTTTTCCGGCATCGATGGAGAACTCCCCAACCGTATTAGCGCTTGCATTATTTGTCGTATCCGCTTCATACCCTGCTTGGGCTGTTCCAGCGCTGATATTTGAACTCTCCGTTCCTGGACCATTAGTAGCCGCAAACGCTGGCGTTCCGACCAATGCTAAGGCCAAGCTACTGAGATAGAATAAATTTTTTGGATGCATTTTTTTCATTACGTAATACTTCCTTTCCATAATTAAAGTCAATCTATATAAAACCTACTAGCACTAGAAGTAACAAAATCATATCTAAATGATTCTTCCTTGTCAGATACTGTAGGTGAAAGCACGTAGCATTAGTATACAATCTTGTTTAGAATTATTATAAAAAGAACACCTGATGATCGGTTTCGTATTTCGTTTTTTTTTAACGTTATAATGCTAAAAATGTATCGTTTACAATTGCATAGCATAATAGTAAACCACAAAATAACACTTGGTATTATAGTTATTTAATATATAATTCTTCCTTTTCATAACACAGATAATTATATGCTATATAAAACGGTTAAAAGGTTCCTCATGAGAGTGTAGTAATCATAATGAAGCCCAGCAGCTTTGACTTTGATTGAAATGATGATTTGGCTAGTCTAAAATAAATGGGACTGTCTACGGCTTGTCCAAACACCGCTTTTATCAATCAGATAATCCGTTTTTTTTAAAGTGTTTTGAAGGAATTTTCACAACTTTTAATAACAGAAAAAAAGCAATCCTTTTTTAAAGGATTGCTTTTGGTGTTTATTTTTTAGTTGTAATTATTGATTCAGCGAACTGATATTTTCATCTAGTGGTGTCGTTTAGCATCGTGTTCTGTAGTAATTACTTAGTCCTCATTTAATTGATATGTCCAGTTCTCGTTATACAGCGAGAATCGCTCTGCACGATATGCCCAGGCGCTTGTTGGGAAATCGGTCAGATCAACGTTCAGAACTGTTTCACCCTCTTCGGTGACTTCCATAATCGAGCTAGACTTCCCTTCGTCACGATAGCCAAAGTTGACTAAGCGGTTGCCAGTATCTTCAAGGTAGCGGGCACTGCCGATGATTTTGGTGTAATACTCTTTGCCTAAATCTTCGCCAAAGGTCCAAATCTCTTCGATAGTCATGTCTTCTTCATTGATACGAACCTGACGGGCTTCTGAGTATTTTTCAGAAGTCTCTTCGTCGCCGCGCGTCACCGAGATATTGTTGTCATAGAACAGAATATCGGTAGTTTCCTCGTTATCATCTTGATCTGGCAGAACGATTGCGGCATGTTGTCCGCCGCTGGCTTTGGCATCACCTTCTAAGAAATATTTCTGGTAACTGTCCGGCCAGCCGCTGCTGTCTCCCATGATCCATTTGATTTCATTTGTCTCATAATCGATTTTCATCACTGTATCCTGATGCCTCCCGGAAATGACGATACTGTTATCTGATTCATCATACTCTACCGAATTTTGATGGAACCAATCGATCTTGCCATCCTCGCGACTTGTTGAATCGTACTCCTCATAGAAGGATTCCGGTAAAATGTCTTTTAGATCGATGGTTTTCTCGATCTCACCGGTCTCACGATTCAGCTCGATCATGGTATCCTCGATGTAATTACTGCCATCATTGACAGTCAACAATAGATTACCGCTTGGCCACTCAATGCCGTCATGATGGATGACTGTCATCTCCCCATCGCTCTTTCCTGTATCATTTGCAGCACTATAGCTGGAAAAATCGTAACGGTTATAGATTTTTCCTAAGTAGTCCGTCTCCAGCAGTACGTTATAGGTGTCGGCGTCGTTGGATTCTTTGGTCAGATAGAGCAGATTGCCATTGTTTAATTCTTGGAAAATATGGCTGTTGTAGCGGGTCGAATACCAACGGACATCGCCATTGGCATCAAAGGCATAGGCGCGTTTGGTACTTGGCACAACGAAGGTCAGTTCACTATCGCCAAGCGCCATTTTTTCGGTATCGGCTTCTTTGACGTCGATTTTCGCGATAGAATCCGGGAACGTTCCTGTTTTAATCGTTACTTTTTTCTCCACGCTGTTTCCTGTTTCGTCAGTCAATGTTACCGTTACTTCATTCTCTTGATCCGCATAGAGCCCTAAAACGGGAATACTGTGTTCTGTCGTATAGTCATCAAAGCTGTTCTTGATCGTCGTTTCTTCATCCTTGCCTGCGACGGAAATATCCACCTTCACGGCTTCCTCTGTTTGGAAAAGCAGCAGTGCGGATAATGGGCTGGCATCATAAGGATCGACCTTTACATAAATATTGTCTTCATCGTAGTCGCCGCTTGCCAATAGTGTCTGATACTTCTTCTCTTTTTCACTTTGATCTTCCTGCCAATCTTCATTCAGTGAGACCGAGAGTGCTTCATTTTCTACCTCATTCGATACGCTACCGCTCACACCGCAGCCCGCTAAACAAATGGTCAATCCGATAAAACAGCTCACCTTCTTTAGGGTCGTCCTCATCTAATTCCTCCTCTATGAAACCTGCCTGAATGCTTGATTTTTCAGCTCATACACCACATCGCATCCTTTGGCGACTTCCTGCTCATGGGTGACTAAAATGATGCACTTTTGCTGTTCGTGGGCAATCTCCTGAAACAGCTTGACGATCTCGCCCGAGGTTGTTTCGTCTAAGTTTCCAGTCGGTTCATCGGCAACAATCAGGTCATGCTCGCAGCATAACGCCCGCGTGATGGCGACCCGCTGCTGCTGACCACCGGATAATAAGGTGACCTTTTTCTCGGCTAGTTCTTTGGTGATTCCGACCTTCTCCAGATTTGCCAAGGCATAGGCTTTCTTGTCCGCCTGCTGGCTTTGGGCGATCTCCATCGCGGTGACCACATTGTCTACCGCTGATAAATACGGCAGTAAATTGTAGGCTTGAAAGACGATCGAGACGTCCTTGCGCCGATATTCCCGCAGTCCGATCTTCTTCAAGGAGACGTCCTCATAAAGAATCTCCCCGCTTTTTGGTGTGTCCAGTCCGGCGATCAGGGATAAAAAAGTCGTTTTCCCTGAGCCGCTAGTGCCTAAAATGGCGTACATCTTGCCTTTTTCAAAGGTTAGATTGACCTTTTCGAATAGTGGTCCGTTGTTTTCGTACCAGTAGCCTAAGTCTTTGGTTGATAATGTCATAAAATTTTCCTCCTATGAAATCAAGATTTTTTTCGGATTCAATCGTAAAATTCCCGCGGATGAGAGCACGATCGAGAATAAGCTGATGCCTAGTCCAATCCCTGCAAGACTGAGAATTTCCATCGGCTGAACGGAGATGTTCAATTCGCTGATCTCTTCTGTTTGAGTGAATGGATTGCCGCCCATTTGTCCGCCACGACCTCCGCCAGGCATTTGTCCTTGTCCGCCTTGCCCCGGTCCGCCATTATCTCCGGCTGCGTTGGCCTGACTTTCATTTTGCGAAGTCGTCTGTTGACTCAATAATTGGTTACCGACTGCGTTGCCGACAACATTTCCGCTGGCTGCCGCGATTCCTAATGCGAAGACCATGCAGACAAAGATCTCTACGAAAAATTGTGAGATGACTTTCCCGCGGGATTCGCCTAATGAAAGCAATACGCCGATCTCATATTTCCGTTCACGAATCGACAGCATGATGATCAGTGTCAAAATGATCACGCCAGCCGCTGCGACTAGGATCACGATATTTTTCGCGAAGCTGGAGACATTGTTCAATGGCTGCAGCATTTGCTGATACATTTGATCGTTGGTTTCTAAACTAAAGGTATCAGTATCGATTAATTTGTTGGCTTCCTTCACGAAGCTGTCCATCTCCTTTGGATCATCTAGGTTGTACACTGCCGAATCGATGGTTTTTCCATCTGAACCAGTCAGCGTATTGACCATCGTATAAGAAGAAAAGATCGTATTCGCTGGATTCATAAAGTTGAAGCGCGCCCCCATGCTGTCACCGGAGTTGCTGGTTTTGTAGATGCCCTTGATGGTGACCTCGACATCCTTATCGTCGCTGTCCTTAATCTTAAATTTATCGCCGACACTCAACTCGTTGGCTTCGGCTAAGCTTTCTTCGATCAAGATATTATTGGTACCCTCATCTGCTGAAGTAATTGCCTCACCGTCTACGATGCTGGCTGTTCCTGAAGAAAAATCATTATAAGAGCTGCTTTCAGAAACACCTTTGATTTGGAAATCCCCTTGGCTCATACCATCGGGAGCCCCTTGTCCGCCGAAACCGCCCATCTGTTCATCTGATGTTTCTTCCTCTTCAGTATCACTTGAAATCGGTGTGATTCCCGAGCTTTTATCCGCCGAGGTGCTGGCTTCAAAGGAATAGGATTTCACATTGTCTAGCTTCGCAATTTTTTCAGCATCGCTCAGATTGACCGGTGTTCGTTCGAAGCTGCCTGGATCAGGGCGACTATTTTCATCCTCTGAATCAGCATTTTTGAACATCGCCTCTCGATTCGTCGATAAGGTCACTGTCGCTCCGACACTTTTTTTCGCGTTCGTTGTCGCAAGATCTGCGCCGCTGCGGATCGTCAGCCCCGCTAAAACAAAGATTAATATGGCTGAAAAGACCGCGATCATTAAGATACTGCGTCCTTTTTTGGCCCAAAGGTTTTGGATCGCCCGTTTGATGTAATTCATACTGTTTCCCCCTTCATCTGTCTGCCTGTAGAATAGTCAAGCTGTCTTAACTTAAGCTTAAGCAACAGGAAAAAAGTTTTAAGCTTGGTTTAGGAAAGACATGGTACACTGAATAAGTAATAAAAAAGGAGCAGAAACATGATAAAACTATTAATAGTAGAAGATGAAGTGACACTTTCAGAAAATATAAAGGAAATTTTGACCGACCTAGGCGAAATTACTCAAGTCTATGACGGTGAGGAAGGACTATTTGAGGCGGAAAGCGGAATGTATGATCTGATTTTGCTGGACCTGATGCTGCCGGAGAAGAACGGCTATGAAGTCTTGGCGGATTTGCGGGAGAAAATTATTCAGACACCGGTGCTGATTCTAACCGCCAAAGATAGCCTAGAGGATAAAGTAACAGGCTTCCAAAAAGGCGCCGATGACTATTTAACCAAGCCTTTTTACCGCGAGGAATTGATCCTGCGGGTCAAAGCTTTGCTAAAGCGTTCGCTGGGTTTATTTTCTGAAAATCAGTTAACCTATAAAAATGTCACCTGCAATCTCGCGACCAAAGAAGTGACGGCTGATGATGACGCCCTGCCGATTCAAGGAAAAGAATTTGATCTGTTGGTCTATTTTATCCAAAATAAGGGTGTTATCTTGACCAAGGAACAGATTTTTGATCGGATTTGGGGCTTTGATTCGGATACCACTATTACTGTCGTGGAGGTCTATATGAGCCATTTACGCAAGCACCTGAAGCCTGCTGGAGTCGATCACCTGTTTAAAACACTGCGAAATGTCGGCTACATTTTGCAAAAGGATTGATTTTATGAACACGGAAATTTCGAGAAGACAACGGCTAAAATTTTTCTTCATCAATGTTGCCGCTTTTGCGGCGATCTTTGTCTTGCTGGGCTTCATTACCCTGCAGCTGCTGCAAAGCTCAGCCTATCGACAAACGGATCTTTCTTTAGAGCAGATGGCGAACAATGAGCACCTCATCCAGATGGAGATCAATCGCTACCAGCAGAATAATCCCTTTCTGGCTCAAATGCCGGATGAAGAGCGGATGGACAAAGGGCCCGCTGGCAACAACCGCTTCAACACCCAGATCATTCTATGGTCAAAGGACGGCAAGATTCTGAACAAGGACGTTATCGGTGGGCGCTTTACCGAATTGGAATACTTGACCTTGGACAAGGAGCAGCTCGATTCTGTTCAAGCCCTGAGCTTGAAAACCTCGGCAGATCTAAGTCAGAAGCTGTCCTTCCGCTCCTATACCATCAAGGCAGAGAACTATGAAGGAATCGCCTATATTCAGTTCTTAGCCAATACTAACCAGATCGCTGACTCGATGAAGACCTTCGAGACGACGTTGATTATTTGTATGGTGGTCTTTTGGTTAATCTCGATCGGTATCAGCTTCTATATTTCAAAAATGAATATGCAGCCGATTATGAATTCGTGGCGCAAGCAGCAGGAATTCGTGGAAAATGCCTCCCACGAACTGCGGACACCGCTGGCAATCATTCAAAATAGCCTGCAGCAGCTCTTCACTAGACCGGATCACACCATCATGGAGGAATCCGAACCGATTGCCCAAGCACTGAATGAGACGCGGCGGATGAACGGCTTGACCGAAGATTTGCTGACACTGGCTCGCAGTGATTCGAATCAATTGCTTTTACAGAAGGAAGCTGTTGAACCGAAAGCCTTTATCCAGCAGCTGGCACAGCCCTTCCAGGAGATCGCGGAAATGAAGGACAAGCAATTCGTGCTGGAAAACTTCGCGGATAAGCCGATGCAGGTGGATGAAAAACGGATCCATCAAGCCTTGGTAATTTTGCTGGACAACGCGTTGAAATATACCGAAGCAGAAGACAAGATTATCCTGCAATCCGAAATCTCTAACGATAATTGGCTGATCGAAGTCAAAAACAATGGTCCTTCCATCAGCGAAGAAGACAAGAAGCACATCTTTGAACGCTTTTACCGCGAAGATCGTTCCCGCTCCAAAGAAACCGGCGGCTATGGTCTAGGCCTCGCCATCGCCCAGCAGATCGTTACCCAACACAAGGGTAAGCTGACGGTACGGGATTGGGAGCCGCGGGGTGTGGTGTTTCAGATCAAGCTGCCCATGAAATAAATGATTAGAAAAAATGGAGCTGACCCAAAAGTCTTTTAGACTTTCGGATCAGCTCCTATTCGCGAACAAACGGCGACTCATAAGTAGCGCCTGCGGAAATAAGCCGAAAATTCACAAAAATTTGAGGAACAATTTTCGGAATTTCCTTCTTATTTCTTGACGCTGAACACTTATGAGTCGGCCTCATTTCGTATTTATAGATTTCATTTACCGTTTGTCAAATCCAGCCAAACTTCTTACACGCATTGTAGATTCCGTCATCGATATTGCGATCGGTCACATAATCCGCCAACGCCTTTAATTCGTCCACTGCATTCCCCATCGCGATGCTGGTCCAGCTTTTATCGAACATCACCAGATCATTCACATCATCACCAAAGACCACCACATCGCTTCGCGGTCTGTCAAAATAATCCAAGACATCGAGAATCCCTTGCTTCTTATTGTCATGCTGGCACATCGTGTATTCAGGAACAAAGCGCAGCTTCGCAAACTTTTTCGGCTCAGGGATCAGATGATCCTGCTCCTTAGGCAGCGCCAAGTAAAACTTGAAGATATCCGCCACCTCATCCACATTAAAAGCCGGATCAATGAAATACTCCGTCGGCTCCTGCCTTGGTCCCACCTGTTCGCGAAACAGATCATTCTGGGCATAGACCTTCTCCGAGTCATCCGTTGCGATCAGCACACCGATACCTTTTTCCTCCGCATCGTGGATGACCGCCAGCGCTTCCTCTTTATCCAGCGGTGTATTCTTTACCAGCTTATTCTTGATGACTACGCCCATCCCGCCAGAGCACACCATATTTTCCAGCCCAAGCTCCGTCAGCAAACTCCGACTCTTGTAATGCGCCCGCCCCGTCGCGATCGACACAAAATGTCCATTTTCTTCTAAAAGCTCCAACGCTCGCTTCGCACTGGGAACCACCTGCCCAGTCCTGCGATCCGTCAGCGTTCCATCGATATCAAAAAAAAACAACTTCGTTTCCATTTCTCACCCGCTCCTTCATCTTCATCACACTTGTCACAATTATATCACAATTGGCAGATTGAAAATTCCACAAAAAAACCTCCAGTTTCCTGAAGGTTCGTTGTTTTTACATATCATTAAAATCGACTAAATGTACATCTAACTCTTTTGCTTTATCAATTGTCTCTGCTGAAAAGCCGGATTTAGAAAATAGATAGAGAATCTTGGATTGATACGAAAATAAATTGGCACGATAGACTAATGTATCTAACACTGAATGATCTAATAAATCATTTCTCCATTTACACTCGCCAAAGAAGCCGATCCTCCCTTCGTAATCAAAGCCCATAATGTCGATCTCAATCTCTGCTTTTTTCTGATTATCCGTCCCCCACCACGTCCCTAATTGACTAAATGGTGTTGGAACGATCGCTTCATCCGAAATATGCTGCCAAAGATACTCTCTCGATAACTCTTCAAAACTTTTCCCTAAAAAGCCGGATAAGCCTTTTTCGATATTTTGATATACAAGTTCCTTTTGTCCTCTTTGGATTGCGCTCATGTTCTTCGGAATGAAGGCATACCAAAAACGAAACATTCCATCAGATATGGCGTATAACGTTTTTTTATTCCTTTGTTTTTGAAAGTCTGTCACCGGAACGGTCTTTGATAGAATACCTAAATCCAGCAAATTCTTGATATAAAAGTTTGTGCTCCCTGTCGTTGAGCCTGTCTTGGTCGAAATCTCATTTAATTTCGACGAGCCTAACGCGATCGCTTGAATCACCGAATTATAGTTGCCTGGATCTCGTAATTCCTGCATAAGGAGATTATTTGGTTCTTCAAAAAGCGGGCCTGTTGGGGTCAAAAATGTCTTCATGATGTTCTCTTTTACACTGGCAGTTTCTGACATATATGATAAGTACTGTGGAACCCCACCTGTTATAGAATAAATGATAAAGGCTGCTTCCTTGTCCATTTTTGGAAAATATTGACGCGTTTCATCAAAATTGAAGGGAGAAATTTTTAATTGCAGGGTTCTTCTGCCGTATAAAGGACTCTTATACCCTAAAACCTGATTTTCCATGAAAGACATCGATGAACCGCAAAGAATCATGAATAAGTTCGTATTCAGATAGTCGTGGTCAATGTGCGACTGCAAAATCGAGCTGATCGCGGGATAACTCTGTGCCAGATAAGGGTACTCATCAATCACTAAGACGATTCGCTTGGTTTTAGCCTTTTCATAGATATATTGAAATGCTTCATCATAAGTCGGAAAACTTAGTGAGGATAAGTTCGGACTATCAAAGGATAGAATCGCTTGGCTAAATCGCTGAAGATTGTCTTTTTCATTCTCCTCAACCGCCGAAAAATAAATCACTTCTTTATCCTGAACAAATCGATTGATCAAAGTGGTTTTACCAACTCTTCGACGTCCATAAACAACCGCAAATTGAAATTTATTCTGCTCATACGCTTGATTCAAAGCCGTCAATTCATTTTCTCTTCCCACAAACATGTTCAAACAGCCCCCTTCAGTTATTTAAGTTAGTCGTAACTAAGTTAGTCACGACTAAGTTAGCTATGACTAAGTTTATCAAAATATTTCATAAATTTCAAATTGCAAAAACAGTCAATCCACAGCAAATGTTGATGCAATAAGCTTTTGAGTACAAAGATAAAATCACTCGCTTTCCCTACACATCTCTAAAGAATTTTTAATCCACGAATTCACCCAAATATGTTAAACTCAGACAAAAGCATAAAAAGAGGAGAATTCTTGTGACTGAATATACTGGCTTCGACAAAATTTATCGCGACATCGTCATGGATATCATTGAAAACGGCACGGATCAAGACCCTGCGCTAGTTCGGGCAAAATATGCCGATGGCAGCCCCGCTCCTACCCGCTTCATCCAAGGCGTCAACTTTAAGATCAAACCAACAGACGGTATCCCGATCTTAAAATCAAAGCGCGTATTCCAAAAGACGCCATTGATCGAGTTAGAATGGATCTGGCAAGAATTATCCAACGATGTGACGTGGCTGCAGGAGCATAACTGTAAAGTCTGGAACGAATGGGTCGATGACAACAATACCATCGGCAAAGCATACGGCTACCAATTAGCCAAAAAATGCCGCAAGCTGCCAAACCATGAAGAAAAACTCAACCAAGTCGAATACGTCCTGCATCAATTAGAAAACAATCCCGGCTCCCGCCGCATCATGACTAGCCTGTGGGATGTCGATGATCTCGATGAAATGACGCTGGAACCCTGCGTCTGGGCAACCAACTGGAAAGTCAATAACGGTGTCCTTGATCTCCATGTCAAACAACGCTCCGCTGACATGGCACTAGGCCAGCCCTTCAACACCTATCAATACGCCGTCCTGCATCGCCTAATCGCGGATCAGCTAGGCTTCGAACTTGGCACGATGCACTGGTCCATCGATGACGCTCACGTCTACGATCGTCATATCGATGCACTGAAAGAACAACTGTCACAGCCAATCCCAGACAGCGAACCAACGCTTGTTCTGCCAGACAAATACGATGAGAATGGCAACCAACGCTCATTCTTTGAACGCAGACTGTCTGATGTGAAGCTGGAAGGCTATGAGAATAATGGCGTTATCAAGTATGAGATAGCGGAATAAATGCAAACAGAGCCGAAACGAATAATCGTTTACGGCTCTGTTTTTGATTGGTAAAAATACAAATCTACGTTTAAATGAATGAATACTAGAAATCGTTTCACCTAAATCGATTCTATCGCCTCATTCTCATTAAACGACTCAGCCACTCCTTTGTTCCCCTCCAATCAACACGTGTTACATTTTAGCTTTGCTCTGATAGGATTATTCAAACTTCAACGCTTCGATAGGGCTTAGCTTCGCTGCCTTGTACGCGGGCAGAAAACCAAAGACGATCCCGATGGTACTTGAGAACAGCAAGCTTCCGATGATTGACACTTCTGAAAGGATGAAGGGGTAGTCCATCGAACGGCTCACCAGAAAACCGACACTGATCCCCAAAAACACACCGATGACTCCGGCAATAAAGGACAATGTGATCGCTTCAATCAGAAATTGTGCCAAAATAATACTCTTGCGTGCACCAAGCGCCTTTTTCAGGCCGATTTCTTTGGTTCGTTCCGTGACAGAGACCAGCATGATATTCATTACGCCGATCCCGCCGACTAATAGCGAGATACTGGCAATCCCCACCAGCATAATAAAGTTTGATTGATTGATTTCTTCCAGATTATTTGCGATATCCTCATAATCATTTACCCCAAATTCAAAATCTGATGCCGGTATTTTTTGATTTAAATAACGGATTACCTGATTACTAATGGGTTTCAACTGATCCGTATTCTGTGTTTGGACGCGGACGGTCGGCTGGGGATTGACCTTTTGCGATAGGATCGACCAGTTATTAAAGGGGACAAAGGCCTGTCGCTCGGTGTATTCATTTTTCCGACTGGGATCGACCACCACGCCGATGACCTTAAAGGGAATACCGTTGATCTCAACCAATTGATTGAGTCCATTTCCTCGGGGAAACAGTTCCTGATAAAAGTCCTTTGGCAATAGGATAACCTGCTTATTCCCGTCATAATCACTTTCATTGAAGAAGCGTCCTTCAATCAGCGTATGCGGCGTGATCGCAAAAAACTTCGGCGCAATGGCACAGACATTGGACTGAATGCTTTTTTTCCCGTAGAAAATGCGTAAGAATTCTTTTTGGAAAAGAGTCGCATTTTTGATCTCCGGCGCATTGTCCAGCTGATTGATCTCTTTTTCGGGAATCAGCGGCACATAAGAAGGGAAAGTCTCCTTTGATTTTCTGATGGTCTTTCTGAAGGTCGCCTTGGAGCCGTAGAGAATGTCGATCGAGTTATTTCCGCTGCCGACGATTCCCTGCTTCATCTTCTCCGTGTTGCCGCTGATGATACAGAAAATGGCGATGATCGCTGCGATGCCGATGATGATCCCTAGCATCGTTAAAAAAGAACGAAGCTTATGCTCGCGAATGGCTTTTAAGGCCAGCTTAGTGTTTTCTATCAACGCTCTTCCCCCTTTTTCAATTAAGCGATGGCGCCATCGCGAATGATGATTTTGCGGCTGGCATATTCAGCAACCTCTGGTTCATGCGTAATCAGGACGATTGTTTTGTTTTCGATCACATTCAGCTCATTGAAGAATTCCATGATTTGTCTGCTGTTCTTAGTATCCAGTGCGCCAGTTGGTTCATCCGCCAGAATCAGCGAAGAATCTGTGACTAGTGCCCGCGCGATCGCCACCCGTTGCATTTGTCCGCCAGATAGCTCACTCGGAAGAAAATTCATTCGTTCAGCTAATCCCACCCGTGCCAGTGCTTCTTTCGCACGTTCAATCCGTTCCTTCTTGGAAATTTTTCGATAGATCAACGGCAGCTCGACATTTTGCAGCGCCGTTTGCTTCGCCAAAAGGTTAAAGTTCTGAAAAACAAAGCTAATGGTCTGATTCCGCAGATCACATAATTCGTGATCCTTTAGCTGAGCGGTAGCGATGCCATCGATCAGCAATTCGCCCTCCGAAGGTTGATCCAAACAACCGATCAGATTCATTAGCGTCGATTTTCCCGAGCCGGAAGGCCCCATAATAGCAACAAACTCCTGCTGCTGGATGGTCAGGTTGATGTTTTTCAGCACAATGATTTCCTGCGATCCCTGCTGATATTTTTTTGAAATATTCGTTAGCTTAATCATGGTCGCTGATCGACATCCCTTCCTTTAGGCTTTCCTGCGGCAATAAGATTTCTTGATCCGCGGAGAGACCAGACGGAATTCGGGCATATTTTTGATTTGCCACTTCTTCTGCCGCCACTTCTGTTTTGCTTATTTTTGAATTTTTGACGACCCAGACATAATACTTCCCGTTTTCCTTGACCAGATAATCAAGGGGGATAAATAACGCTTCCTCATTTTCCAATGGTTCAGCTGAAAGGTAGACATTTTTATCCAGCGCAGGTTTGGTGTCAGACGGATCAAGCAATGCTCGGTAAGGATATTTCGATAAATTCGGATTCTCCTCCTCTTTCTTATCCGCGTCCTCACTAGAAGCCAGCTGGTCAATCTTAGTTACTTTTCCGGTCCAGACTTGATCAGATCCGCTGCGATCAACGATTTTCACCGGCTGATCCAGCTTCAGCTGGTCCTTGCGGAATTCGTCCACCATTCCTTCTACGTAGAGGGCCGAGTCATCAACGATCTGCATGAAGGCGTCCTTCGACTGTGATGGAGTATTGAGCTGATCCTGATCAATCTTGAGTATCCGCCCGTCAATCTCTGAACGAATCGTGCTGTCCCCGAATTTTTCTTTGATCGAGTTCACATTGATCTGGGCCTTTTCCACCAGCAATGCCGCATTTTTAACCTCCGTTTCTGCTAACCGTGCCTCTTCTAGGCTTTGCTGAACTTGTTCCGCTTTGGCATCCTTGTCCTGTTTCAACGCTTCCTTTTCTTCCTCACTGGCTTGATTATATTTTTGCGTGGCGGCATTCAGTTCATTTTGTCTTTCCGTGTGGCGGTTCCATTTAAATGCTGACTCTTCCTGTTTTTGCTGCAGAATTTTCGCTTGATTATCGACCTCCAACTGGGCCTGATTAACTTCAAACTCATTTTCTGGACTGACATAACGAAACAGCTCCTGCCCCTTCGTCACGTTATCGCCTTCCTTGACCAAGGTCTCCAATACTTTTCCTTTGCTGGCATCCAAGAACAGCTCGCTGCTCCGTTTAGGCTTGATGGTTCCCGATAAGAGAAAATTCGCGCCTTCCTTGGTATCCTTGGAAAGCTCTGAGACTTTGACGGGGATAAGCTTTTCTTCCGCCTGCTTTTCCGTGCCTGAGCCAACGTAAACAAAGATGACTGTGACAAATCCGAATAGAACCAACGACAGGATAAGCAGCACGCTTTTTTTATTTGATTTCTTTTTTGTCCCTCTTTTTTTCATCAGGCACCGCTCCTTCCGTCTTCAGTCTCTATTTTTCCGGATCTTTGCTCGTCTCTTCTTCATGAACCGAAAGCTCTCCGTTCCCGTTTTCTTGTTCCTTCTTCGCGTCATCGATGGTCATACCTTTTGGCAACGCGATCGTTTGTCCATCCTTCAGTGTCTTAATAACGATCTTTTCGCCGTCAACCTCTGTTTCTTCCTCGGAAACAACATCCTTTTCCGATAGACCCTCCAATGGATTGTCCTGCTTTGCAGCAGAAGACTCCGTAGTCGCTTCCTTCTTCTCTCCGCAGCCTGCTAAGCCGAATACAACAAATAATAACAATAGACCGATACCCATTTTCTTCATAACGAATCCCTCCAACTATTTTTTATTGTTTTATCTTTCGTTGAATTCACTATAGCGAAGGAATATCTAGTTTTAATCGAGAAAAGATGTAGTTTCGATCAAGATATAGAAAAAGCTTCACAAACGGCTCAATATTCATCGCCGTTCGTGAAGCAAAGGATTTGATTATTCACCAGACAAGGGCAATTGAATCTCAAATTTCACACCCTTGTCTGTATTGAAAAAGCGATACCGAAACGCGTGCTTCTCGAGAATCGTCTTGACGATATACAGCCCTAGACCGCTGCCGCCGTACTTCCGATTTCGCGAGGTCTCCAATCGCTGAAACGGCTCATACAGATCCGCCAGCTTTTCTTCCGGGATATGTACACCCGTGTTTTCAAAAGAAATCAGCAGATGGTCCGCTGTCTGATCCATGAGCACTTCAACCTGTTCTCCTTTAGGGGAGTGATGGAGCGCATTGGTAAACAAATTAGAAAAAACGAGTTTCAGCAAATCATAATCCCCATGAATACTCACAGGTCGCTCTAGCTGCTGGACAATCTTAATCTCGCGAGCATCTGCAAGCTGCGCATTTTTTTCGATTGTTGTTTCAAGTAAAGCAGCAACCTCAAAATCAACAGGTCGGATTAATTCCGCCTCTGATTCTAATTTCGAGATCATCATGATCTCCTTGACGAGCTGTTCCATGTCGCTCAACGTCTCCTGCGTATGAACCAGATACTCGTCGCGGTCCTTATAGCGACCGATGCGATGGATCATTCCCTCCACCATACAATTCATGATCGTGATCGGCGTTTTTAATTCATGAGAGACAGCTGAAAAGAATTCCCGTTGCTGCTGCTTTCGAGCAACCTCATGCTGAATTTCTTCCTTTAATTGATCATTCGCCTGATTTAATTCCTCTAAAGCACCCGACCAATTATGTGCAAGCTGCTCCAAATTCATCGAGAGCAGTCCGATCTCATCCTTACGGTGTATGGACATTTCCTGGTCGAAATCCAAGTTTGCATAGGCTTTAGAAACATCACTCAGCTTAATGATCGGCTTGGCGATGATCCGATAAACGATATAAGCGGTGACCGTCGAGAAGATCAGGATACCCAGCAAGACATACGGAAGCAGTCCCTTCATGATTGCCGTAATCTGATTTACAGGCTCGGCGATCGCTGTCATAGTCACAAAATACTCCTTCTCGCCAATCTTTAATTCTGTCGCCGCTGAAATGACGGTTCCTTCTTTTGCTGTACCATCCTGCTTAGGCAGCTTGCCCCAGCTGCCGATTTTATTTCCTGCTTTATCGGTAAGATCGATATTCGCCTGATAACGCTGACTATACTTCTCGATTTTATCTTCGTCCAATCCGTCCTCTTTCAATTCCTTTACTAATTGAAAAAAGGAGTTGCTGACTTCCTGATCAATTTGCTCCTGGTAAGTCGCTGGAACCGAAAACATGATGACAAGATAGAGCCCCAACGTTGAGATAGAAAGCAGCAGAAACGTGAAGACAAAAACCTTTGTTCCCAGACTCGTTCGTAGTTTATTATACAATCCGATACCCCACTCCCCGAATCGTCTCGATCGCGTTCGTTTCCAGTTTCTTACGAATATTCATCATATGATGATTCACCAGCTTGTCACTGTTCTCGTAATAATCCAGCTCCCAACCTGCCTGCAGCAGCTGTTCTCTGGTCAGAACCTGACCTTTGTTCTCCAGTAAAAACACCAGCATCTTATACTCGATCTTCGTCAAGGTAACTGGTCGATTCTTTGAAAAGACCTCATGCGTTCCCTTGTTTACTACGATGTCATGCAGGATCAGCTTGCCGTTCGTGTCTGGTACAGTATTCTGACGCAGAGCTGCTTCGATCCTCTTTAATAAAACGACATAAGAGAAAGGCTTGCAGACATAATCATTGACCAGCAGATCAAAGCCCCGCACCTGATCCTCCTCTTCGGTCATGGCCGTCAGCATAATAATAGGCACAGAAGAATGCAGCCGAATTACTTCGCAAACAGCAAAACCGTCAATTTTCGGCAGCATGACATCCAGCAGCACCAGATCAAATGAGCCATTGTTAAAACGATCAATCGCCATCACGCCATCATCAGCGGTCGTCACTTCATAGCCCGCCTCCAGTAAACATTCCTTGATAAAGTCCTGAATCTCCTTTTCATCCTCCACTACCAATATATGTCTCATCCATTATCTCCAATCCTTCATTTTTCCCACAGGTCCTAGTAAGGAATAGTGTAACAGGTTTTTGTTTGGTTTGCTCACGGATGTACAAAAGCGTATGAACATTCCTGTAGCTCTGTTCTCCTTGATTCGATCATACCACGCTTCTCTATTCTCTATTTGCGTGCTCATTTTCAGTCTTTTAGCTTTCTTGAAAAAAACACCCCCGGTCCGATCGCATAATAGCAATCAAACTGGAGGTCGTATAAAGTCTCTGTGATTTAGAGTCTAATTTAATCTATTTGTAGAGTAAACGCTATACTTCTTGCCATCCATCAATAGCTGATAAAATTTGGTTTGCCTTGGACTTCCCTTAGGTTATCTTTTTACCTACTGCCGTTTGGAGAGCAGCAAGACAATCATCTACGCGTTGTTGCGAATGGCTTTCATCCGCGAGAACATTTCGGGCGTCTCCCATCGCATTATGATATTCTAAATAATCGTCACGTGTAGCAAAGTCTGCTGGTCCCAAACCTTGCGAAGCATCATACAACGCCTGTAGATCAGTTTTATCTGCCTTTTCTACCAGATTATCCAAAGCAGCCTTCAGCTTATCGAATGAAGCTTGGGCTGTCTCTTCTATTGGGCGTTCACTATCGAGAACCGTTTTCGCTGCATCTAATGAAGCCTTCAGTTCACGCCAAGTAGTTGGGGTGAAGTCTGCCTCATTCTTAGTTATACCAGTATCGTATAGCCCTTGTAAATTATCTAACAACGTTTGCGATGCATCTGGTTTTGCTAAATTAATCATTTCTTTCAATCCCGTTAATGCATCATCGACGTCTTTTTGTGGACTGTTTAAATCTTGAATTTTATTATATGCATTCGCATACGCCTCATGGAATTTTGTATAAGTCGGATAATCTACAAAATGCTGTGGTCCCATACCTTTTGCACTATTATAAAGAGTTTGTAAGGCACTAATGTCCGCCCGTTTAACTAGCTCCTTAATCTTTGCATTCAAGTCATTCAAGCTATCATCTACCTCTTTTTGTGTCGCCTCTTTCCGGTTGATAACAGCCGTCGCAGCATCCTTAGCATTTATCAAATTATCCCATGAAACCGGGGTATAGTCATCCGCCTTTAGAGCATCGACAGATTTTATTGCGCTTGTCAATTTATCCTTGTTCACTTTATTGTAATTGAAGACGATCTCCTGACTAGACCGAATATTCTTGATTTCCTTCGTACTACTGCCGACTAGCTCATAGCCTGGGAAGTTTTCAGCTCTACCTACATAGTTGAAGCCTTCCTTCACCTTAGTAGATGATTCCTTTAGTACTGTTTTCCCACTCTTATGAACAGTCTTGATGGTGAAGTAATCGTTTGAACCGTGGTGAGCATAGAAGGCAATCTTTTCATCTCTCCAGCCGACCTTGATCAAGTGCTTCTGTTCATTCGTATTAATAGTGAAATTATGAGTCCCTGTCCGAGCATTTGGATTATACGCTCTGTATACAGGGATACCAATTGGTTTTTCTTTGCTGTTTCTGTCAACTGACTTGAATGCTTCTCCTTCCTTACGCCAGCCAACCTTAGCTAAATGATCATACTCCTTTTTGTCCATCGTATAGTGATGATCTCCAACATTTGGATTATATAAGCGATAGACAGTTATTCCGCTAGTAGGAGTGTCCCATGCCGTTCCTTCATCATGCCATCCAACCTTTATCAAATGCTTTCTTTCATTTGAATCCTTTGTATAGAAGTGTTCGCCGCTGTTGGGATTGTATACCCGAAATAGAGTCAGAGAAGCCGCCTTTGCATCATTTGAGGTGAAAAATAGCGCCAATCCAGAAAAAAGAATCATACTCAACAATAATCTTTTTTTCATGAAGCTTCCTCCTTTTTAAAAACGTAAGCGTTTACAATTAAAATGATATAATTACCATTTAACCATGTCAAGACACTTATAATGCTATAAATAAGTTGAAAAAACAATATGGATTTATGAAAACCATTACTCACGCATCTCAATAAAACACAGAAACGCCTGTAATTGCAAGGTTTAGAACTAGATAAGCAAGCATGATTCCGTTGCGATTTGCTTCATTATTCTAGAGATCAACCTATAAAAATAACAACTAATAATGTAATTTTTTGTTATATCTCTCTGCAGATTGAGCAATTTTTTGCTATATTATCCAAATCATTTTATTAAATGGACCTTTTAAAAGCAAATTAGCAGGACACTTCCATTTCTGACAACGATCTATCTAATTCTCAAAAATTTGAGAATATTAAAAGAAAAAGAAAAAACTAGAAATTTAATTATCCAGCTGCCTGTGTCTATGATCATAATCGTCCATAAAATGCTTTAGGTACCATTATTCTTGTTTGGCAATCTACCGCAGGTTTTTTCATCGGATTAGATCCACTCTTTTCCGATGGAACATCGACAGTTAATATTAATGTCTTATTCTGCTTTTTTTTGGCTATCGCTACCTGTTCCTTTTTGCGCTGAAGATTTCACCGATATCAAACAGCTTATTAAAGAAGAACATGAGTATTTGTTGAAGTATGAGGCGAACGGGTAATAAAGGTATGACATGTGGTTACTTGCGAAGTGGCAATAACTTTTTTTGAGGGTTACACTATTGGTTGAATTCTATAAAAAAGAGCGAATCAATACTTTTTAGTAATTGATCTGCTCTTTTTCTAATCTTCTAACAACCAGTCCACAATATATTTGATACATATTCCATCTATTTGTTCTACTTCATAGTAGCGACCAGTTACTAAGACCTTTTTATAGTTATCCTTAATATTGTTAAGATTATCCGTCTCATGGGTATTGTTCGGTAGTTCATACGAAACTTGGATATACACCGTTTCATCCAACTTTTTTGCAATAAAATCGATTTCTTTATCTGCTAAACGCCCTACATCCACCGTATACCCTCGCCTCAATAATTCCATAAAGACGATATTTTCAAGTCTATTACTGTAGTTACCCTCTTTTCTTCCAACGGCGTTCCGTCTCATGCCGGAATCAACAATGAAATACTTTCCGTTCGTTCGTAAATATTCTCTTCCACGTATATCGTATTGCTGTACACGATAAAATAAGTATCCAGCTTCTAATAAATTCAAGTAACGATTGATTGTATGGACGCTTGTATTTATGCCTTCACTTTTTAATGTGTTGGCAATTTTACTTGCATTCACTAGCTGCCCTACATTGTCAGCCAAAAAACCAATTAAGGCCTTCAGAACCTCCGCATCTTTTATTCCAGATCGTAAAGCCACATCATTTAAGACGATCGTATCGAAAATACCTGAAAGAATCGTATCCTTTAATTCTTCATTCGCAAGCACCACACTAGGAAACCCGCCATATTTTTCATACTCAGAATAAGCCCGATCCGCTTGTCTAGAATTCCTATCAATTTCTTTTACACTCAAAAATTCCCGAAATGACAAAGGATAGATTGGAATTTCAATGTATCTTCCACTAATAAGTGTCGCCAGCTCCCCCGAAAGCATATCCGCATTCGAACCCGTAATAGTAATATCACTATCAAAACTTACTCTTAAACCATTAACTACCTTTTGCCAATTTTCTACTGCTTGTATTTCGTCAAACAAAAAATAAATTTTATTTGAATTTTTAGGTAGTCGTGCTTGAATAGCCGTTCGAAATTTTTCATCCGTCGTAATTGTTTGATACGTGAAGTCCTCAAAATTCATATAGATGATATTGTCATTGGAAACCCCATTCTTTTCTAGATACTCCTTATAAAGCATCATCAAAACTGATTTTCCAGATCTTCGAACACCCGTCAGTACCTTTATGAAATCAGTATCCTTAAACTTCACAATCTGATTAAGATAAAACTCACGTTTAAACATATGAAGTCTCCTTTGAGATTTTTCTCTATTATACAAAAATTTGAACTAAACTTCAAATTTTCGAAAAATTAATCAAAATTTGAAGTTTAGTTCAAATTTTATGAACCTATAGAGAATAGTGTAACAGGTTTTTGTTTGGTTTGCTCACGGATGCACAAAAGCGTATGAACATTCCTGTAATAGTAATATAGGTTGAAAGGATGTGTTATTATGGCTCAGATTAATTTTAGGGTGGATGATCAACTTAAAAGAAGAAGCAGTCAAAATCTTTAACGAACTTGGTTTAGATTTAACAACTGGAATTAAGATATATCTGACTAAAGTCGTTAAGGAGCAAGGAATTCCTTTTGAAATGACCGTTAAAAATGATGATTTGGCACAATCAATCAAGGAAATGGAAAATGGCGAGTACCAAACTTTTTTTACAAAAGAAGAGCTCATGAGAGACTTACTAGATGAAAATTAGACGAACTTCGGTGTTTAAAAGAAACTTCAAATCATTTCTGAAAAAAACTATGACATGACTAAATAAAAAAATAAAAACCTTACAACCAATATCTCTATACAATTAAAAATACTGGTCGCTAGGTTTTTAATCAAATCACAGACTTCTTCACCACCTCTTGATACTCATCAACGATCAAAGTATCTAGCAGGCTCAGCAGCTCGGATAACTTTTGCGAGCTGAATAACTCCTGATTGTGAGCCACCAGCTGCTTCATCCCCATAGCGCTTTGAGACAGAACGAATTGTGACTCATGAGCTTTATTTTGCAATGAACCGTTCTCGATAGCACTCAAAGTAGAATAGCTGATTCCTAAAAGACTGGCATACTCCTTCTGGCTTAGCTTGTACTTCCCGCGGATATTGCGGACCTCTTCAGGAATCAGCCATTTTTTTAGCTTCCGGTACTTATTATAATTTCGCACTAAATTTTCATTTGGATGATCAAAATCGCAATATCTTTCTCCGCAACTTGTGCACTCGAAATAGCGATGTTCAACTTCAAATTCCAGCTCTTTGACCTTCACATTCTTTGAAACATGAATCTCTTTGAACTCGTCATCGCCGCACTCATAGCACATTCTCTCCATTAAAAGCACCCTCCTTCTAAACTGATTCGTGAAATGAAATAAAAATCGTTCCGTCTCTGCAATAATGAAATTTGACGTAAACCTCTAGCCTAATATTAGCCTTTGAAGAAACTACAGGCATTAGGAACTTCCAAACTGATCCCGTTCTCAACCTCCCACTCCTAAAATGCGGCTGCTCAGGTCCCGATTGATAATGCTCAACTTTTAGATTCTTTTCAAGATAATGCAACGCTTCCTCATCGATCCATTGAAGTCTGTTAAGCGTATCTTGATTCTTTTCTCGCGGAATGATACTGCATTTTCCCACTTTAAGATCCTTTTTGAATGAATCAATAATATTCTGTATTTCTCGATATTCAGCCATATCTGCCCTCTGAGGTTACCCCTGAGTAACCTTAGTATAGTAAAGAACTTAAACCATGTAAATAGATTAATGCCATTTTTTATATAATAGTACGATTTTAAGCAAACTCTTTTTAACAAGAACTACTAAGCATTAGTTATTCTTGTTTTCAATAAAGGTTGACTAATACCGCAAGCTGTCAAACCCTGAAGAAAAACCAAACTAATTCGAATACATCCTAAAATATGAGGTTAGCTTCATGAATAGAACTCAATAATTTTGTAATGAAGTGTGTAAGAGTCATTTTTACTTCTTTTATCGTTTTAAAAAACAATTCAAGATCTATTTATATATGTTTATTCAGAAAACTAATACATGGATTCTTCTATCTATATTTATTTGATATAATTATCTAAATAGAAGAGTGGGATGGTGTTGTTCTTGGATTCAAAAAAAAGAGATGGACTGATAAACAAAGCTTTGAAATTTGTAAAAGAGCATAAAGATTACACTGATGAAAAACAACAAGCTCAAATGTGGTTACGCGATCTTTTCGTAGATGTTTTTGGCATCAACAAATCAAAGGTGAACGTTGGTTTTGAACATCGCGTAAAAGGTGGTTATATTGATCATCTATTCAATGGATTATTGCTTACCGAAATGAAAAGTGCTGGAAAAGATTTAGAAGTAGCTAAAAGACAAGCTTTTGATTATGTGATGGAATTATCAGATAATGATATTCCTAAGTATGTTATGGTATCTGATTTCAATTACATTGTACTTTATAATTTAGATAAAAATACACACTTTAAATTTCTAACAAAAGAATTACCAAAGTACATCGAGTTATTCGATTTTTTCTTTGGTGAAGAGGTTGTGGCTAGAGAGCCACAATCACCAGTCAATGCAGAAGCTGCTAAAGAGTTAGAAAAATTCCATGATACATTAAGAGAGTTAAACTATCCAAAAAATTCAAGATCACTACTCATGACAAGAATTGTTTTTTGTATGTTTGCTGATGATACAGAGATTTTTGAAAAGGATCAGTTTAGGAATTATATTTTAAATGAGACAAACGAAGATGGATCTGATTTACTGTATAAACTTCTTGATTTGTTTTTAGCTTTAGATACACCTAAAAATTTGCGTATAAAAAACACTGCTATTCAAGATTTTCGATTTATTAATGGTGGTCTTTTTAAAGTTAAGCTTGAAGGCGTTCCTTTAAATAAAGTAGCCAGAGATATGCTTATACGAATTACAAAGCTTGATTGGGGAATGATTAGCCCAATCATATTTGGCTCAATGTTTGAGGGGGCTATGGATAATGAATCCCGTCACGATCTTGGGGCTCATTTTACTTCTGAAACAAATATAATGAAAGTCATCTCCTCACTTTTTCTTGATGAACTACGTACAGAATTCGACGAAATCTTAAATTATAAAGTTGACCGACTAAGAAGATTAAATCAATTTCATGATAAATTATCCTCCCTAAAATTTCTTGACCCCGCCTGTGGCTCGGGTAACTTTTTGATTCTAGCCTATCGTGAAATAAGAAGATTGGAACATGATGTAATTCAAGCAGAGCTGAGAGAAGAGTACATCCGTGATAACAATATTGGGGTAAAAGATTTTAACCGCAAATTAGATATTAGCTACCAAGATACGTTTTTTTCTATTGAAGATCGTATAAAAGTAGAAGTGGCACAATTTTATGGCATTGAAATACAAGCCTATGCCGCCTCTATCGCAAAACTAGGATTATGGTTAATGGATCATCTTATGAATATGGAAGCTAGTAATAAATTTGGGCAACAAGTACTGAGATTACCTCTTCATGCAGGGGCTAAAATAAGTGTTGCCGATGCCTTACTCACTAATTGGAATAATATTATTGATTGCAGTCAATTAGACTACATTCTTGGAAATCCACCTTTTATAGGCGCTAAAGTTATGGGACCGGAGAATAAACAAATTTTATACAAAGTAGCACCTGAGTTAGAAGGAATAAAAAATTTGGATTTCGTTTCAGGTTGGTTTATTAAATCCGCCTTTGTAATGAATCAAAATCCTAACGTAAAAACTGCCTTTGTTGCAACAAATTCAATATCTCAAGGAATACAAGCAGCAAGTTTGTGGAAAAAAATTAATCACATGGGTATAAATATTTCATTTGCCCATCAAACGTTCAAATGGGATAACAATGGGGCAAGTGTGTTTGTTGTTATTATTGGAATGGAGACTCAAAATAAACGTAATAAAGAATTGTTTATTTACGATGACATTTCAAAAAGTCCTATCAAAACAATAGTTCCAAAAATTAACGAATACCTAATAAACGCTAGCTTTTTACTTCTGAATACAAAATTAAGAAATCCTATTTCAGATTTTCCAAATATGACTCTTGGAAGTTTATTATTAGATAATCAAAATTTTATACTTTTACCCGATGAGTATCATAGATGGTTAGAAAGATACCCTGAGTTAAAAAATTATATTCATCCATATTATGGTAGTAAAGAGATATTAAACACAACTGCCCCTAGTAGATATGCCATCTATGCAAAAGATATTCCTTTCAATCTTATCGTTAACAATAAAGAGTTGAGTGATAGATTGACGGCTATTTCAGATTTTAGAAAAACTGTTAGTAAAGAAGATATAACGTTAGCTGAAACCCCCACCCTATATAAACGAGACAGATATTGGAAACAAAATGTACTTGGTGTTCCTAGAACTAGCTCCTCAGCGAGAAAATATATACCAATGGCTTATTTTGATGAAAATACAATTATCAGCGATGCTGCATATCAGGTTACAAACGCTCCATTAGAGCTATTCGGTGTATTAGAAACTAGATTACACACTGTTTGGGCTAGGCTAGTAACAGGAAAATTAAAAGGAGATTTTCGTTACTCAAATACTCTATGTTATAACACATTCCCTATTCCTAAACTAACCCTTGCCCAGATAGAAGGAATTGAACATTTGGCACAAAAAATAATAGAAATTAGAAATAGCTACATGGCTGAAGGAAATACACTCGCAAATTTATACGGAAAAATAATGCCCCCAGATCTAAGAAAAGCTCATACCAAATTAGATAAAATAGTTGAAATTGCTTATAGTGGAAGGGAGTTCTTAAATGATAATGATAGATTAAGCTTCTTAATCAGCATGGTTGGCAAATAAGTTGAGACAATACTTATTTGCAGGCTAACAAAAAACAGCGTTTCATTATGGACAGAGGTTTTGACAAATAAAGCCACCTCTATTGATCCCTTTCCAAATGTCAAGGACGGTTTAAAATTGTAGGTTTATGGCGGTTAGGAATTGTAGGAAAAAGGCTGTTTCGTTTTGTTTATTTTTGTAGTTTTTCCTGATGGTCACGTAGTCGATACGATTTCCCAGTAATTTTGAAAATCTGTGAATGATGGACCAGGCGATCGAGAATCGCTGCAGTAGCGATTGGATTCTTAAACACGTCACCCCAACCCGAAAGACTCGAATTGGTCGTGAAAATAGTCGAATGACGTTCATACCGTGCATTGATTAATTGGAATAATAGATCTGCTTCTTGGCGTTGAATCGGAAGATAGCCAATTTCATCGATGATTAGTAGTTCATAATTCGCATACCGTTTCATGACACGTTCAATCGTGCCGTTCTCATACGCACATTGCAGCCGTAATAAAAGCTCGTGGCAGTTAATGAACAAGGTTCGGATCCCTTGTTCACACGCTGCGACACCGATACTGGTTGCTAAATGACTCTTTCCAACACCTGGATTGCCAATAAAAATAAGGTTCTCTTGTTTGTCCAAAAAACTCAAATGTTGTAGATCGAGGACGTGCTTTTTATTAATGCTTGGTTGATATCCGAATTCGAAATCGCTCATTCGCTTTACCTTTGGAAAGCGCGCCTTGATCAACGCACGCTCTACCTTCTTTGATTGCTTATAGAGAAGTTCTTGATTGGTCAGCTCCAAAAGAGCTTCCGTAAATGGAATGGATCGATCATTCACGACTTCTAAGTAGTTGGAAAAATATTCTTTGATTCGACATAAACCTAGCTGATCAAAATTGCTAAGCAGTTGGTGATAATTGCTCATGTTCTCCTCCTAAAGTAAATCGTATTGTGTCAATGATGCTTCAATGAATCGCTCGATTTCATCATCTGAATGATACTTGAAAACATCTGATTTCAGAATATTTCGCATGTCGTCTTGATGATAATTGAATGGTTGAATGGTCAGTTCATGTGCGCGAATCTCTTCACCGCTATAATAAATTTTTACTTGATCTTCAACCTCAGAGACTTCCAAAATGACTTCACAACCGATATACTTAGGGTCGACGGAGTACTTACACTTTCTAAACTGCACCATTGATTCCTTTGAAACGATACGGCAAATATCGTCTTCAAAATAGGGAGTCAATAAGTTGTCAGGCAGAGAGTGTAGGTATTCTTTTTCTTTCTTTCTCCAGCCAAAGATCATCCGGCACACACTCTGTTGCTTGGGATACCTCTTGATTCAGTTCTTCACAAAAATCATCTACGATGCTGATTAACTCGACACTGTCGCAAAATTCGTAATTGTAAACCCGCAGTCGTTCCATCGTGCGAGCCAGCGCTTCAACGGCGCCTTTTGTTTGAGGCCGATAGGCCCGACAAGCGATTGGAAGAAAACCTGCATCTTTACTAAAGGCATAAAACCGCTCGTTAAACTGAACATTCGTAAATTGTGTCCGAGAATGGTCCACGACTGTTTTCATATTGTCGAACCAAATTTCTTGTGGTACGCCGCCAGTGTGATAAAAGGCGTCATCTAAGCATTGAAATAAAGTATCTTGTTTGCGATCAAAGGTCAATGTGATAAATTTCTTTTTGGAATAGGGAAGTACGTAAAGAAAAATATTGAACTGGAAAACTTCACCATACTTGCTTATCAGCTTCATTTCCTCCTTCCAATCGACTTGACCAGAAAGTGCAGGCTGATGCGTAACACGGATCGTTGCTTGCTTGATTTTATCCGCTTTGTGGTTCTTGCAATACTCGCGAACAATCGTGTATTTTCCCTCGAATCCTTTCTTTTCAATAAATTTAAAAATCGCCTTTGCGCTGCAGCCAAGTGCTAACTTCTCATTGATTGTCTGTTTGAAAGGATTCAACTTGCTCGGTTGCTTCGATTGGTTTTTCTGGTCATTCTCGATTTTTTGAGAGGATAGTAATTTCTCATAGGCGGTCTTAATCGTCCGATAATCCGCATTGTATTGCCGTGCAATTTCTGCATAGTTTGGTTTGATTTCTTGCTTCACGTATTGTTGCACCTTTTCGTAAATGTCTTTTCTCATCTTGTGATCCTCCTTGTAACGATGAGAAAAGTATAAAATAAAAAATGTAGGAAAACCAACAATTTTAAATCGCCTTTTTCCTACTGCATACGACGGAGTTTGGGAGCCACTTCATCGGACGTGATTGAGCCACCTGAATCGGGAAAAACTGAGCCACTCGAATCGGAGATAGAGAGCCACCT